>NZ_JARZHH010000042.1 GCF_029946515.1 Polyangium sp. 6x1 | reverse complement strand
CCGCGCCCGCGCCCGCGCCTCCGCCGCGCGCGGCCTCGTCCGTGTTCTCGCCCGACGCCGCCGCGCGCTTGCCGCTCGCCGAGCCCGAGGACGGCGGCGCGCCCGTCGCGAAGGCGCCCGCGCGGGGCGTGCTCGACGAGATCCTCGCCGCCGCGCCGAAGGCCTCGGCCACGTCGACGGGCCCGGACGGAGGGACGCTCGTCGGTACGGAGACGGGCGTCCGCGACGAGATACGCGACGGAGCGGAGGGCAAAGGCGGCGGGCTCGACGCGTCCGTGCCGCGCATGGGCAAACGAATCCAGATCCAGGAGGGCAGCCCCGACGTGCACGAGGGAATCCCCTCGTCCGCCGTCGAACGCGCCGCGCGTGCACAGCTTTATTATCCGCTCGTCACGCGCTGCCGCGGCGCCGATGGCAAGATCCTACCGCCCGACACGATCGTGCTCCGCTTCAAAATCGACGTGGACGGCTACATCGTGCCCTCGTCGATCAGCGCGAGCGGCACCGAGGCGCGCTACGAGGCCGCGGCAAACTGCATGCAACGTGAGCTCTCGGCCGCGGCGTTCCGGGCGCCCGCGGCTGCGCGGGGCGTCGCGACCTGGGTGAACGCGACCGTCCCGTCCGTCGATTGATTGACGCTGGAACTTGCTCCCATGTCCGGACGCTTGCGGTTCGGCTTGCGTGTCCGGCAAGGCGAGCCCAGCCTGGCTTGGAGGCCTCGCGGCAGGGAGCGCGGAATGCGGTCCATTTTCGTGGGCAGCATCGCTTATCGAATGGGCTTGCGTGGTTTTTTCGAGCCTTTGCTTCCGTCCTCGAATTACGTGGATGGAGTATAAGGGCCGAGCGCCGCCGCGATGACCGAGGGTAAGAGGGGTGAGCGGAGACCGACGGTGGATCTGAGCGACCAGTCCCAAACCCTGGTGATCATCGGCAACGGGATGGTCGGCTGGAAGCTCTGCCAGCGAATGGTGGAGTACGGCGCGAACGAAGAGATCCGCATCGTCGTCTTCGGCGAGGAGTCGTTCGCCGCCTACGACCGCGTTCACCTCACGGACTACTTCGCCGGGCGCCCGCTCTCGACGTTCCCGCTCGCGCCGGAGAACTGGTACCAGCAGAGCGGGATCGAGCTCTTCCTCGGGGATCCGATCGTCGAGGTCGATCGCGACCAGAGCGTGGTGCGCTCGCGCTCGGGCCTGCGCGTCGAGTACAACCGCCTCGTCTTCGCCACGGGCTCGCGCCCGTTCGTCCCGCCGATCGAGGGCGCCGACCTCCCGGGCGTCTTCGTCTACCGCACCCTCGACGACGTCGCCGACATCGAGGAGTACGCCTGCGAGTTCGCGCCGATGAAGAGCGCCGCCGTGATCGGCGGGGGCCTGCTCGGCCTCGAAGCGGCGAAGGCGGTCTTCGACCTCGAGCTCGACGTGCACGTCGTCGAGGTCTCGCCCTACCTCATGCCGCGGCAGCTCGACGCCGACGGAGGCGCAGTCCTGCGCGACAGGGTCGAGCGGATGGGCGTGAAGGTCCGGTGCGGCAAGAAGCTCGTCCGCATCGAGGAGGTCACGCTCGAGCCGCCCGGCGGAACGTACCGGACCCCGGCCCCGCGCGTCCCCGACCACGGTAGCGACGACACCCCCTCGATCGGGCTGCGCCTCCACTTCGACGACGGCGAGACGCTCCTCGTCGGCATGGTGGTCTTCGCGGCGGGCATCCGGCCGCGCGGCGAGCTCGCGAAGGCGGCGGGGCTGCAGATGGCCGGCGACGGCGGGATCGTGGTCGACGATCGGCTGCAGGCCATCGACAGGAAGACGCGCGAGCCCGACGAGCAGATCTTCGCCGTCGGCGAGTGCGCGTCGCACCGGGGCACGACCTACGGCCTCGTCCTGCCGGGCTACCAGATGGTCGACGTGCTCGCGACGAACCTGCTCGGCGCCGAGCGCAAGTTCGAGGGCGCCGACACCTCCTCCAAGCTCAAGCTGATGGGCGTGACCGTCGCGGCGCTCGGCGAGCACGACGGCGATCAGCGGCTCGGCGGCAACGCGCTCGTGTTCAACGGCGGCGGCGTCTACCGCAAGCTCGTGATCCGCGACGGCAGGCTCATCGGCGCGGTGACCGTGGGCGAGTGGGAGAACCTCGACCGCATCCGCGAGCTGCTCAAGGCGCCGCTGCCGCTCTCGTTCTGGGACATGCGCAGGTTCCGCGGCACGGGCAACCTGTGGCCGAAGTCCGAGTCCTCGCCCGTCACGGAGTGGCCGGCCGAGGCGGTCGTCTGCGGCTGCGTGCGGGTGACGCGCGGCGCGCTCGCGCTGGCGATCGAGGGCGGCTGCGCCTCGGTCGAGGCGCTCGGGACGAAGACGGGCGCGGGCACGCTCTGCGGCTCGTGCAAGCCGCTGCTCGCGGAGCTGCTCGGCCAGGACGGGCCCGTCAGCGTCTTCGAGCCGATCCCCGCGTCGTGGCGCGAGGGGCCGCGCAGCCGGCGCGGCGATGGTGGTCCCCGCTCGCGCCGGGGCGAGGGGCCGCGCAGCCGTCGCGGCGGCGAGCTCTCGCCCTCGTCGCGGCTCGACTCGTCGCAGCGCACGAGCGTCGTGCCTCCCTCGTCGCTCGCCACCGTTCCGTCGTCGTCGCTCGACAGCGACGCGCCGCGCTCGCGCCGCGACGGCACGCCCTCGTCGCTCGAGAACCTCGCGGGCATCGAGCTCGCGCCGCCCTCGGTCCGCGACCTCGCGCCGCCCTCGCATCGCCTCTCGATCACGATCACGGCTCGGCCGCCGGATCTCGCGGTCGCGCATGGCCTCGCCCGCCGCGCCCCGGCGCCCGTCGCGCCCGTGCAAGCCGACGACGACGACATCGAGCCCGCGCCGATGTCCGTACGGGGCCGGATGATCCGCCCGCCGACCGAGGACGACGTCGACCCGGGTCCGGTGTCGATGCGCAGCGCGTCCCTGGCCGCGCGCGTCGCCGTGGACCTGCCGCCGCCGAGCACGCTCCGCTCGTCCATCCCGCCGCCTTCCCCGGCGGAGGTGATCCCGGCGGCGACGTTCGGCGCCGCTCCGTTCGAGGCGCAAGAGGCCCCGGAGGAGGCGCCCGTCGCGCGGCGCGGCGTCGCGCTCGCGTCGGAGACGCCGCCGGCCGGCACCGAGATCGCGCCGCGGTCCGATGCGACGCTCGTCGAGGCCCGCGCCGAGATCGCGCCGCGCTCGGATGCGACGCTCGTCGAGAGCGCGCCGCGCGAGTCCACGAAGACCCCGCCGACGGGGATCGAGATCGTGCCGCGCTCGGCCCGCCTCTCGCTCGAGCCGGTCGTGCGTGTCGACGCCGCGCCGACGCCGCCCACGGGCATCCCGGTCGTCCCGCGGTCGGTTCGGTCGTTCGAGGTGCAAGTACCTGCCTCGGTCCGCGCCTCCTCCCTCACGCCGCCCTCGGGCATCGCGATCACGCCGCGCACCCCGCGCCGCACGTCGACGCCGCCGACCGGCATCGCGCTCCTCGGGCTCGGCGGCGAGGCGATGCCACCCGCGCTCCCCGAGACCCCCGCGACGGGCCTCGTCCTCGGCCTCGCCGCGCGCGCCACCGCGCAGAGCCCGGTCCGCAGGTCGACGCCGCCGGCCGGCTCGGTGCGCGTCGTGACCGTCGCTCCGCCGCCCTCCTCGCGGTCCGTCCCGCCCTCGTCCGTGCCGCCGATCTCGTCGCGGCCGATCTCGAGCGGCGTCATCCTCCCGCCCTCGGACGTGGCGATCCTCTCGATCGACGAGCCGCTGCCGAGGCTCGCGCCCTTGCCCGTCATCGAGTCGACCCTCTTCGCGGCCTCGGACGCGCCGCCCTCCTCGGCGCGGCGGCTCTCGGCGATGGAGGGCCTCATCGACACCGAAGACCGCAAGGAGATCTCCTCGACGAGCTACTCGCGCATCTCCCTCCTCTCGGCCGTCGACGAGGGCGAGATCACCGACGCCCTCTCGGCCTCGCGCGACGGGCTCACGCCGAGCCTCACCCCGAGCATCCCGCCCGTGGATCGGGCGCCGATGTCCCGGCGGAGCTGGGTGCCTCCGAAGCGACTCAGCATGCCGCCGGGCGCGCTCCAGACCCCGTCGGTGCCGCCCGTGCGGCCCTCGATCGCGGCTCCGATCCAGGCTCCGCCGGAGCGCGGTCGCAAGATTCTCCTCGTTGCGTCGGCGGTGGCCTTATCCTGCGTCCTCGTGCTGGCCCTCGCCCCCTCCCTCGCCCCCTCCCGTTCCGTCCGGACGGGCGTCCTGCTGGACGCGCTCTTGCGCCCGGGGGTCGAGAAGCAGGTGACTGGCTACACGCTCGTCGCGCTGGCCGTGGCGAGCCTCGGGGTCTCGCTGCGCAAGCGGTGGAAGCGGTTCCGGTCCGCGGACGTGCCCGTCTGGCGCGCGGCGCACGCCGTCCTCGGCGCGGCGACCCTGCTCCTGTTTTTCCTGCACACGGGCCTCTCCGCGGGGACCCGGATCAACCTCGTCCTGGCGATCGACTTCCTCGCCGTGGTGATCCTCGGCGCGCTCGCGGGGGGCGTCTTCGCCGTGAGCTCCCGGTGGAGCCCCCTCGCGGCCCGTGATCGACGTTTGCGGGCTTCCTCCGTTCACCTCTATCTGACCTGGCCGCTACCGATCCTCGTCGCCCTCCATGTGCTTGCCGTGTACTACTACTGAGAGGCGGGCCTGCTGATGAGCACGCGTACCTCGATATTGGCCTGGCTCCTGCTCACGGGGCTCGTGGGCGGGTTCGGGGCGTTCCGGTTCACGTCCGACCAGACGCTCTATTTGCCGGACCAGACCTCGCACGGGCACCATCAAATCGAAATGGCGTGTGCGTCCTGCCACACGCCGTTCGGCGGCGTCAAAGACGACGCTTGCACGAATTGCCACGGCGAACAGCGCACCGCGGCCGACTCGCACCCCGCGTCGAAGTTCAACGACCCGCGCAACGCCGGCAACCTCGAAAAGATCGACGCGCGCCGCTGCGTCACCTGCCACGTCGAGCACTGGCCCGAGGGGACGCACCGCGAGGGCTACTCGCTCCCCGTGGATTTCTGCGTCACGTGCCACAGCGACGTCGGCACCGAGCGACCGAGCCACGCCGGGATGTCGTTTACGACGTGCAGCGACGCGGGCTGCCACAACTACCACGACAACCGCGGGCTCTGGGAAGATTACCTGAAGAAGCACCTCGGCGAGCCCGTCCTCCTCGCGTCGGCGAAGGTCTTGCCGCGCGGGGTCGCGATGGTCGCGAAGGGGCCGAAGTCGCTCGCCGCGAATCAGCAGGACGCGCCGCGCACGGTGGCGTTCTCGGCGGCGCTCGTCTCGGAGTGGGAGGAGTCGGCGCACGCGCGCGCGGGCATCAACTGCTCGGGTTGTCACGGCGGAACGCAGGGCATGGCCTGGGTGGACAAACCCCCGCTCACGATCTGCGCGGGCTGCCACGCGGAACAAAACAAGGGGTTTGGCCAGGGAAAGCACGGAATGCGCGTCGCGGCCGGCCTCGGCCCGATGAGCCCGGCGCTTGCGCGCTTGCCGATGCGGCCCGAGGCCAAGGGCCTCGAGGTCGGCTGTGAGAGCTGTCACGGCGGGCACTCGGTGAACGCGCGTAAGGCGGCCGTGGACTCGTGCCTCGGATGCCACGACGACGAACACAGCCGGTCGTACCAGCGGTCGCCGCACTTCAAGCTGTGGGAGGCCGAGATAAACCGCACGGCGTCGCCCGGGACGGGTGTATCGTGTGCAACGTGCCACATGCCACGCGAGAAGCCGTCGGAAGGCGCAGCCGTCGTGGTGCAACACAACCAGAACGACAACTTGAGGCCGAGCGAGAAGATGGTCCGCAACGTCTGCGCGAGCTGCCACGGCGTGGCGTTTTCGCTCGACGCGGTCGCGGACCCGGAGCTCGTCCGGCACAACTTCGCCGGTCGCCCGAAGAAACACGTGGCGAGCGTGGACATGGTCGAGAAGCGCGCAGCGCAGGGGAAGCGCTGAGCAAGGAGAAGACGACGTGAAGATGGGACAGTCGAAGGCGGTCGCGATGTTGTGCGGCGCCGTGGTCCTCGCCGGCGTGACGGCGTTCGGCTGCGGTAGCCAGGGTGGTGGCGGGGCGGCGGCGGGCATCCAGCCGCAGCAGATGGCGGACGCGCTCTACGCCGTCATCTCGGCCGATCGCGCGACCTACGCGGGCCAGGTCGTCGATCGCCTCGTGAAGGAGAACGCGATCAAGGCGACCGAGCGGTTCAAGGAGGAGAAGACGCTCCCCTTGCCGGCGCAGATGCTGCGCATGGGGGCCGAGCACGCGCAGAAGACGAACTCGAGCTTCTCGTACGCGCTCCTCTCGCAGTGGCCGATCAACCAGCAGAACAAGGCGAAGACGGACGCCGAGAAGGCGGGCCTCAAGTTCGTCGCGGAGAACCCGGGCAAGAACTACTACACGGAGGAAAAAATCGCGGACAAGACCTATTTCACCGCGGTTTATCCGGACAAGGCCGTCGCCGCCGCGTGCGCGAATTGCCACAACGAGCACGCCGACAGCCCGCGCAAGGACTTCAAGGAAGGCGAGATCATGGGCGGCCTCGTGATCCGCATCCCCGTGAACAAGTAACACCTCGGCCGGGGGGGCCGAGCGGGGGGGTTCGTTTTATTGGCCGGCCGGAGCCGGCGACGAAGGCGCAGGGGACGGCGACGCGTCGGGGGACGGCGCGGCATCGGGGGACGCGGACGTATCCGCGGGCGGCGGAGGCGGCGGGGGCAGGGCCTTGGGCGGCTCGGGGAAGAAGGGCTCGGGCGCGGACGCGAGCCGCAGGAGCGTGGGCGTCTGCGTGGAGACGTCGGCCGTGTAGGCCTCGGCGCCCTCGGTGGTCTCGCCGGCGTTCAGCGTGGTGGTCACGCGGTAGAGGCCCGGGCGCGGGAACGTGCCGCGCGGGCAAACCTCGTGCAGCAGGATGGTGAACGACGTCGTGGCGCCGGGCTTCAACGTCCGGAACGCGTCCTTCGGCAGCCCGCGCGGCGGATCGCCGAGGCAGCTCTTCGTGTGCCCGTACGGCCCGTCGACGCGGAACGAGAACATCCACGGCCGGAGCGCCACGAAGATCGGCCGGAGCCCCGCGTTTTTCGCGGTCACCGTCAGCGAGACCCCGTTCGGCGCGGCGACGTCCTTGAACGCGTCGGCCGAGATTTCGAGCTTCCCGGCGCGCTCGTCGACGATCGGCGCGGGCGCGGCGGGCTTGCCGTCCGAGGGCTTCGTCACGCTCCCGTTCGCATTCGCGGCCGGCGCAGGCGGCAGGGAAGGCGGGCTCTCGCCGAGCACGATCGCGGGGGCGAGGATCTGCGGCTCGGACGCGACCGTCGGCTCGCGCTCGGTGCTCTCGGCGGCGAAGGGCGGCTCGGGCGGCTTCTTCGTGCCTTTTTTCGGCGGATCCCAGCCGAATTTCGCGTGCAACGTGACGCCCGGCCGGAGCGCCGCCGCGGCCTTGCCGAAGCAGAAGAGCTTCGGATCGAAGGGCTCGACGTACGACTGCCCCGGGCCGAGCAGGAGCGCGCGGCTCTCGGGGTAGCTCGACGGCCGGAGCGACTTCGGCAGCTCGCACGTCGTGGGCTTCTTCTCGCCTTCCACCTCGATCTCGAACCGGAGCAGCCTTGGATCGGCGGGCACGCGCAGAGGGACCTTGCCCTCGTTGTCGATCCGCATCGTCCACGGCCCTGCCATCGTCGGCGCGACGATCCAGAGGCGCGCTTGCGCGGGTGGGAGCGGCGGCGGCTCCGGCGCTTTCTGGGCCTTCGCGGGCTTGGCCGGTGGCGCGGCGTGGGCGCTCGGCGAGACGAGGCTCGAGAGGCAGAACAGCGAGGCGAGGAGGGAAGCGCGCGAGGATCGCATCACGAAAGCTCCGGAGTCGGTCGAGAGGCGGCTTTCCGCTTTCCTTCCGAGGGCGTCAACCTTAGCGTACAAATGAGCGCCCGCATGCGAGGTCTGTACGCCATCGTGGACACCGCCGCGCTCGACCGGCGCGGAATCGACGCCGTCGCCTTCGCCGAGGCCGTGCTCGCCGCCCGCCCCGCCGCGCTCCAGCTCCGCGACAAGGCCTCGGGCGTGCGGCGGACGCTCGCGCTCCTCGCCGATCTCACGAAGCTCGCCGCGCGCGCCGGCGTCCCGCTCTATGCGAACGACCGGCCCGATCTCGCGGTGCTCACGGGTTGTCCGGGGATCCACGTGGGTCAAAGCGATCTGCCCGTGCCGCTCGTGCGCGCGCTCGCGGCGCGGACGGGCAGCACGTTCGGGGTGGGCCTCTCGACCTACGACGAGGCGCAGATCGACGCCGGCGTCGCCGAAGGCGCGGACTACCTCGGGATCGGTCCGGTCTTTGGGACACAAAACAAAGACGACGCCGAGCCTCCGATCGGCCTCTCGCGCCTCGCGATCCTCGCGGCGCACGCGCGCTCGCTCGGGTATGCCCGTCCGCTCGTGGCGATCGGCGGGATCACGCTGGAGAACGCGGCCGCGGTCGGCGCGGTCGTCGACGCCGCGGCGGTCATCGGCGCACTGCTCCCGCTCGCGAGCGGGGACGCGGGCCTCGCCGAGGTGACGGGGCGCGCGCGGACGCTGCACGAGGCGATCGCCGGCGCGACGCCCCGAACGGAGGCGCCATGAGCCTCGTCGCGATCGCCGTCACGGCCGCCGTGGCCGCGTCCCTCGGCTACCTCGCGAGCCGGCGTCGCGAGAGCGCGCGCGGCGAGGTCGATGCGCCGGACGAGAGCAAGCTGCAAGGAGACAAGAAAAAGCCGCGCGAGCTGAAAGCGCCTGCGCCGGCCGATCCGCTCGCGGGGCTCGGGCTCGCGCTCGGCGACGTCGTCTCCGCGGAGGGCGACGAGCGCTGGCTCGCGGGCGCGATCGTGGCGCGGGAGCAGGCGCTCGCCGCGGTGATCTTCGTGGCGCCGGAGGGCCTCGCGCATCACGTCGTGGCGCTCGTCCCGGCCGCTTCGCGCGTGATCCTCTGGCTCAGCCCCGAGGCGGTCGACAGCCCGCCCGAGCCGCCCGGGACGCTGGAGATCCGGGGCATGGCCATGCAGCGCAGGAGCCGCTTGCCCGTGACGTTCGAGCGGCTCGGCCAGGGCGCGCCGACGGTCGGCCCGTCGGGCATCCTCGCCGTGTACGAGGCCGGCGGCCGCGAGGTCGCGCTCGTCGTCACGAGCGAAGGCAAGGCGCTCGCGTGGGCCGGTCGCCGCCTCGACGAGAGCGAGTACGACCGCATGGGCCGCGGCGACGCCGAGAGCTGATCAAGGCATCGCGTCGCGCAGCTCCGACACGAGCTGGATGATCGACAGGTTCGGCGAGGCGTTGCGCTCGAGGTAGCCGATCGTGCGCAGCACGAACTCGTAGCGCCGGGCGTCGATCACCGACGCGCGCGGATCACTCGCCGCGCGGCCACGCGACGAACGCGCGAGCGCCGCGCCGAGGGCGCGCAGGTCGTCGCGCAGCCGCTCCTTGTCCTTCGTGTCGAGCGCCTCCGCGAGCGCCACGGCGGGCCCGAGATCGGGCGCCGCCACGGCCGAGAGCATCGACGTGACGAACTCGTCACGCGCCGCCGTACGCTCGGCGTCCGCGAGATCGAGCGCCGCCGACGCGCTGCCTGCGGCGAGCTCGATCGCGAGGTCCTGCTTTCCCGCCGGCATCCCGTTCGCGTCGAGGATCTTGTGCAGCACGGCGTCCGAGAGCGGCCCGAAGCGGATCTTCAGCGTGCGCGATCGGATCGTGTCGAGCATGCGATCCGGCCGCGACGTGAGCAGCACGAAGTGCGTGCCTTGCCGCGGCTCCTCCAGCGTCTTCAGGAGCGCGTTCGCGGCCGAGGGCGTGATCTCCTCGGCCCTGCGGATGATGAAGAGCCGCGCGCGTCCTTCGTGGGGCGGGTAGGACGCGTGGGGCAGCACGATGCGCCGCACCTGCTCGACCGAGATGCCCTGCACCTCCTCGGTCTTCTTGTCGAGCGTCGCCGGCGGGTAGAGGCCCTTCTCGACGAGGATCACGTCCGGGTGCTTCGGCACCTCGGGGCGCTCGGTCCCGAGCGTCACCGCGCGCTGGCAGGCGTCGCATTTGCCGCAGCCGAGCTTGTCGCCGCCGGTGCACACGAGCGCCTGCGCCAGCGCGAAGGCGGCCATCTCCTTGCCCACGCCGTCGGGCCCCTCGAAGCGGTAGGCGTGGTGGACGCGCCCGCTCTCGAGGGCCCGCACGAGGGTCCGGATGGCCTCGTCCTGGCCGAGGATGCGCGAAAACGGCACGCGCGACTGCCTAGCACGGAGCCCCGCCGCGTTGAAGTGCGCGTTGCACCCGAGCTCGCCCCCAAGCTCCGCGCGGCGCGCTTGAATGTGGAAGGCCCGCCAAACAACCAAGGCCCAGCAATGCTGGGGATTCCGAAGGGAGGCGTCATGCGCTGCTCGTCTCGTGCTGCTTTGCTCGGTGCGCTCGTGGTTCTCGCGGGAGGGCTCTCGCCGGGCCGCGCCGAAGCCGACACCTGGCCCGTCGCGCGTCACGACGCCGCGCGCACGGGCGCCTCGGGGGGATCCGTGCCGGTGGTCGAGCCCGTCGTCACGTGGCGCGCGTACATGGGCGGCCGCCCGACGGGCCGCCTCGCGCGCTTCGGCCTCGGGGACGCTTCGCAGTTCGTGGTGGCCGTCGGCGGGCGGTTCGTCGCCAAGCACGGCGTGTCGCAGGCGACCCTGTGGAAGAGCGACATCCTCGGCGTCGGCGTCGTCGAGGCCTTCGCCGACGTCGACGGCGACGGCAAGAGCGAGGTCGTGGTCCGCACCGAGACGCGCGTGCACGTCCTCGACGGCGCGACGGGCACGGTCCGCTGGAGCTCGCCCCTCGGCGAGTTCCGCGCGCCTGCGTCTGTCCGCGTGACCGATCTCGACGGCAATGGTTTGCCTGACGTCTACATCGACGAATGCACGAGCTGCGCGACGCCCGGCACGATGACGGCCGGCGCGTTCTCGTTCGCCGGCGGGTTCGGCGCGGCGACCGCGCTCTGGATGCGCCCGGCGAATGCGTCGCCGCCGCCTTCGCACGCGGGCACGGACACGATCGTCGACCTCGACGACGACGGTTTGCCCGAGATCGTGCTCACGTCGCCCGCCGAGATCGTGATCGTGAGCGGCAAGGACGGTCAGGCCGTCACCACGCTCGGCGTGCCCGTCGGCGCCCAGGAAAAACCTTTTTCGCAGGCGTACGCGATCGCGGCCGAGATCGACGGTTTGCCCGGCAAGGAGCTCGTCGTCGTGCAGCCGCACGGCCAGGTCGCGGCGAAGGTCGGTCCGCCGGGGCTCACGGTGTTCAAGGTCGATCCGCAGACGAAGGCCGGAGCGCTCCTCTTCCAGCGCAACACGGCCGGATACGACGCCGAAATGGTCATGCTCGCCGACGTCGCCAAGGACCTCGACGGCGACGGCACGGACGAGCTCGTGTTTTCGCACCGCGCGACCCCCTCGTCCCCGTTCACCACGGAGATCCTGAAGGGCGCGGCGGGCGCGACCGTCGCCGTGCTCCCGGGCGCGCGCTTCGAAGGCGCGGCCGATCTCGGCGCTGGGGCCGGCGCGGAGCTCGTCACGGCGACCGCCGCGGGCCTCTCGGTCCACCATTTCGACGGCAATGCCCTCACGGCCCTGGCCGGCCCGATCCCCGAGGTGCGCGCCCATTCGATGCCCGACCCGGCGCGCGCGCAGAGGGGCCCGCTCGATCATCGCCTCGCCGTGCTCCCGCGGCCTGGACAAACCCCGGCGCTGCTCGTCGGCCGGCCGAAATCCGATCTGCCCTACACGTCCCTCGAAAAACCGAGCACCTTCCGGGACATCCAGGCCCTCGTGTTCGACGCGGCCGGCGCGAAGAAGGTCGGCGAGCATGTGCCGCTCGTCGGCGACGTGACCGGCGTCTTCGGGGCCGATTTCTCCACGCGGCCTTATCCGCAGGTCGCCGTCGGCACGACCGCGGGCACGATCGTGGTGCTCGGACAAACGTTGCAAGGGACGAACGGCATCGTGTTCTGGGGCGGCAAGGCGACGGGCTCGCTCGTCGGCGGCGGCCTTCAGCCGAGCTCGGGCGCGGTGGGCGGGCCGCTCGTCGGCAAGGACGACCTCGGGCCGTTCGTGGTCCTGCCGGGCTCGCCGCTCGGCCTGTACGTCGGCGACGCGCGCTTCGCCTCGCTCATCGTCCCGCCGCTGCCGCGCTTCCTCCAGCCTGGCATGCAAATGGCGAGCATCGTGGATCTCGATTCGCTCGGCACGGCCGTCGTCGGCGTGGAGGGGACCGCCCTCGTGGCGCGCCGCTCGCAGGATGGTACCTCCCTCGGCGCCGTCGACCTCGGCCCCGGCGCGCCGCACGGCACGCCCTTGCCGCTCCGCGTGAAGGGCGAGGCTGTCCCGCGTGTCGGCCTCGACTGGCGCATCGAGGGCGTGCAGATCGTCCAGTCCGCGGTCGATTTCGCCACCGGGAGCCTCGTTTGGCAGGGCGAACCATTGCCGTTCGGCGGCTTCTTCGGTTCGGGCGTCGGCGACCTCGACGGCGACGGCACGGACGCGTGGTACTCGATGAACGACGGCCTGAACGCGCGCGACGCGGCGACGGGCCTCGTCACCACGACGCCGGGCAATTTCATGTGGTATTCGCTCCCCATGATCGCCTCGTTCCAGGGCGGGCCCGGGCCCGAGCTTTTGCTCCAGGCGGGCGCGTCCTCGCCGCGGCTCCTCCAGGCGGACCTCGGCACCGCGTGGCAATCCGAGTGCCCCGAGCAGGTCAATACAATGGCCGGCGCGCGCGTCGTCTGCGGCAATGCCGCGCGGTTCGTGACGCCGGCCGTCCTCTCGCCCACGGTGCGCGCCTTCGACGGCGCGACGGGCGCGCTCCTCGGCGCCCGCACGCTCGCCGGCGGCGGCGTCTTCCCGACCGTGGACGCGGCGAACGCGGCGGGAAAACGCCCCGGCGTGCTTTCGAACACGACGTCCGTCGCCTCGCTCGGCCCGGGCGGCCCTGCCATTCTCACCGGCTCGACGGACGGATACCTCTATGCCCTCGACGCCTGCACCCTCGATCTACGCTGGTCGAAGTTCCTCGGCGGCTCGGTCGCCGAGCCCGTCGTGGGCGACACCGACGGCGACGGCGCGGACGAGATCCTGGTGGGCGTCGCGGACGGCTACATCCACCACATCGACGTGCCCGGCTGCCTCTCGCCGAGCTGGGTCTCGTTTGGCGAGACAGACGACGGGCCGCCCGATGCGCCGCACGTCTTGAAGCCCGGCGAGTCGGTGAACGTCGCGTTCGCGCCCGTCGCCGAGGCGAAGAGCTACGAATACGCGCTCGTCGGCCCGGACGACCAGCCCCTCTGGTCCCCGGCCTACAAGTCCACCGCGGGGACCTCGATTTCGATCGACCTCACGGGCGTGCTCGCCGATCGCCCCTACCGCGTCGCCGTGCGCGCGATCGGCCCGAACGGCGCGAGCCCGGACGTCTTTTCGCGGCCTGTCGTCGTCGCGGACGGCAAACCCCCCACGCTCGACGCCGCCGCGACGGCCGAAGGCACGGCCCTGCACCTCGCCCTCGAAGCGACGGACGACCTCGCGCTCGACCATTGGCTCGTCCGGATGCACGAGGCAGGCGCGGCCGAGGAGGAGGCGCTCGTCGCCGGGGAAGGCCTCTTCGGCGGCCCCACGGGCAAGGCCGAGCTCTCGGTCACGCCGCCGCCCGCGCTCTTCGGCAAGAAGGTCGTGCTGCGTGTCTCCGTCCTCGACTCCGCGGGCAACCCGGCCGTGGCCTCGGTGAATGCTTCCGTTGATGACGAAGGCCACGTGACGCACGTCGATCCGCCCGTGATCCTGCCTGGGGATCCGGATCCCGGGGCCGCTCCGTCCGATCCGACCACGTTCGGCGGGTGCGGCGCATCGGGCCGAACGCCTGGCGCGTCCGCCCTCGTGGTGGCGCTCGCGCTCGGCCTCGGCGGTCTCTTCCGTCGCGCGCGGCGCGCCTCGAACACGCCCCGCTGACCGCGCGCATCCGCGCGTCCGTGCGCCCCGCCGCTGCGCAGGCGCTGCCCATCCGAATTCGTGGAACAGCGAGAGTCGACCGGCATGCGGGGACAATGCTTCTGCCCCGCGGACCGCTCGCCGGGATCGACGCCGCATGCCCCGCCCGTGGCACGACAATGGCACCGAGCGGCCGGCATGCTGGCCATCGAAAAGGCGTTGTCGACTGGGTTTTCCTCGGCTGTCCTGCTTTGCGCGCTCACGATCTCGGGCGAGGCGCGCGCCCTCACGTTCTCCGGTTTCGAGTGGGATCTCAAGGACAGCGGACGCAACCGGGTCGGCCCGGGCCCCAACGTGTTCAGCGCGAGCAACGTATCCGTCGACGCGCAGGGTCGCCTTCACATGTTGATTCGCCGCATCAATGGCGTCTGGACGTCGTCCGAGCTCATCATGCGGGAGTCCATTGGATTCGGCACGTACCGGATGGTCCTCGCGACCCCGATCGACAATTTCCACCGGCAATCGGTGCTCGGCTTCTTCACGTGGGACGACACGGACGTGCCGAACAACAACGAGATGGATATCGAGATCGCGCAATTCGGGAACGCGGGCCAGAACCTCTTCCACTCGCTCCAGCCGACTTCCCGCGCGTTTACCGTGGGGGGAAGCGCCTGGGCGCGGAGCGAACACAGGTTCGTCTGGTCCTCCGGCGCCGTGGACTTTTCCAGTGTTCCCCTCGGAGGCGGCGGGAGCACGGTGACCACGCGCCTCACGACGGGTGTGCCGACGCCGGCGAACACGACGTTCCCTCGCATCAACTTCTGGCTGCGCGACGGCCGGCGGCCCTCGGGGGTGCAGACCCAGCTCGAGGTCATCATCGAGAGGGTCGACTTCTTCTGATCGAGCCCGCCTTGCCCGCCGCGTCGACTGTGAAGAAATGCGTATCGACGCGGCGCGCGTTGACAGCCGGGCCGGCGCGCCGCAAGCTCCGGACACGGCGCGAGGCATGAGGCCCGCGCTCGAAACACCCGCCGGGCGCGACGAGCCCCGGCGAGGAGGAATGAACATGCATCCTGCATTCGTTGCGTGGTGGCGCGCGGGCCGAGGCGGCTCGTGTGGCCCCGAGGGTTTTTCCGGCGGTCGTCATGCTTGGTTCGGGGGCGACTGCGGCCCCGGGAGAGGCGGTCGCCATAGGCACGGGCACGGGCACGGGGGAGGCGGTGACGATCTGCCCGGCGGCTCCGATTTCGACGGACCCGGCGGGTTCGGCGTGCGCCGGCCGCTGCGATTCCTGGCCCACCGGCTGGAGCTCGACGACGGGCAAATCGCGGAGCTCGCGACGATCCTGGACGAGCTGAAAATCGAGCGGGCCCAGGCCGCCGTGGATCATCGGCGCACGACGAGCGCGTTCGCCGACGCGGTGCTCGGCGAGAAGATCGACGAGACGCGGCTGGATCAGATCCGCGCGGATCGCGTGAAGAGCGCCGAGGGGCTGCAAGCGGCCGTGGTGCGGGCGATCGGGCGCATTCACGCGCTCCTGTCGGCCGAGCAGCGGAAGAAGCTCGCGTATCTCCTGCGAACGGGAGCGCTCGCGATCTGAGTCGCGGCGCGTGGGGGGCTCCGGCCCCCCACACCCTCCTTCCATGGCACGCGCGGCGCTGGTAAAGGTTTTTCATGAGCAAACCCGTCATCGCCGTCGTCGGCGCGGGCCCCGGCGTGGGCCTCGCCGTGGCTCGCCGCTTTGCCCGTGAAGGCTTTCTCGCGGCGCTGATCGCGCGTCGCCCCGAGGCCCTCGACGAATACGTCGAAGGGCTCCAGCGTGGAGGCGCCGAGGCGTACGGATTCCCCGCCGACGCCGCGGACGAAACCTCGCTCCGGCAAGCCTTCGCCGACATCGAAGCGCGCCTCGGCGCCCCCTCGGTCCTCGTCTACAACGCCGCGGTCCTGAAGCAGAATCGGCTCTCCGAGGTCCCGATTCAGGACCTCCTTTACGATTTCCGCATCAACGTCGCCGGCGCCGTCGTGGCCGTGCAGGCGGTCTTGCCCCGCATGCGCGCGCAAAAGAAGGGCACGATCCTCCTCACGGGCGGCGGCCTCGCGCTCACGCCTTTCCCCACGCATGCCTCCCTCGCCATCGGCAAGGCCGCGATCCGCAACCTCACCTTCAGCCTCGGCGCGGAGGTCGAGCCCGACGGAATCCAGGTCGCCACGGTGACGATCTGCGGCTTCGTCAAACCCGGCACCCATTTCGATCCCGATCGCATCGCCGACGCCTACTGGACCCTGCACACGCAGGAGCCCGGCAAGCGCGAGCGCGAGATCGTTTACAAGTAAATCTTCCCCGACGCGGCTAGCGCCCGAGATACCGCGTCTCGCCCACGTCGAGGATCCAGAGCTTCTCCGCGGCGCCGCCCTCGGCCTCCCAGGCCGCGCGCGCACGCTCGGGCGGCTCGCCGATCGGCTCGTCCGTCAGCTTGAACGTCCCCCAGTGCATGGCCACGAAATGCTTCGCCCCGAGCATCTTCGCGGCCGACGCCGCCTCCTCGGGCCCCATGTGCTGCGGCTCCATGAACCAGCGCGGCTCGTAGGCCCCAATCGGCAGCATCGCCCAGTCAATCGGCCCCGCCCGCCGCCCGATCTCCTCGAACGTATCCCAGTACGCCGTATCCCCCGAGTGATACGCCGTGCCCTCGGGCCCCCGGATCACGTAGCCGCCCCAGAGCGCGTCGTTCCGGTCCCAGGGCATGTACATCGACCAGTGCCGCGACGGCACGAGCGTGATTTCGAGCGCGTCGATCCCGGTCGTCTCCCACCAGTCGAGCTCCACGATCTTCGCCGACGCCCCGGCCGCCTTCAAGAACCGCGCATTGCCGAGCGGCGCCACGTACGTCGGCCGATCGCCGAGCCGCTCGATGCTCCACGCGTCGAGGTGATCCCGGTGGTTGTGCGTGATCACGACGATGTCGATCGGCGGCAATTCCTGCCAGGCAATCCCAGGCGCCACGAGGCGCTTGATGGGGCCGATTCGCTCGCCGAGGACCGGATCGAAGAGAATGTTTTTCTTGCCGAGCGTGAGGAGGAAGCTCGCGTGCCCGATCCAGGAGAGGCTCGCCTCGGGGCTCTTCACGAGGTCCGCGTCGTGCGGGCGGCTCGGCGTGACGAACCCGCCCGGATCCTTGATCCTCTTTCCCTTCAGCGGATCGAGGACCCGCCAGCGGAAGAGGTCGGCCGGGCCGCGGCGCGGCTGCGTGGCGAGGTGATCGAATCGACCCACGGGGCCCCTCCTTCGCGTTTCGCGCTAGCTCACGATGCGCAGGCTCTTGCCGACGAGCACCTCGTTGTGGCTGCCCACGCGGTAGCCGGCGAGGTCGAGCGTGACGTACTTGAACCCGTGCTGCTTGCCCGCCGCGACGATCGCGTCGCGGATCTCCGGCTCGGCCGCGCGCGTGAGCTCGGCGAGCGCGAGCTCGATCCGCGCGAGCTCGCCGTGGTAGCGCACGCGCACCTGACGGAAGCCGAGCCGCTTCAGCGCGCCCTCGAAGCCGCCGATCTGCGTGAGACGCTCGCGCGTGACGCTCGTGCCGTACGGGATGCGGCTCGAAAGGCAGGCCGCCGCGGGTTTGTCCCAGATCGGCAGCCCCATCGCCGCCGCGCCCGCCCGCACGTCCGCCTTCGTGAACCCGAGCTCGACGAGCGGGCTGATCACGCCGGCGAGCCGCGCCGCTTCGAGCCCTGGTCGGTAATCGCCGAGATCGTCGACGTTCGTCCCGTTCAGGATCGCCCCAAGGTCCCACTCCGCCCGCTTCTGCGCGGCGATGCGGTAGAGCTCGCTCTTGCAATGGAAGCAGCGGTCGGGGTTGTTCGCGATGTAGCCCGGATCCTCGATCTCGTTCGACGCGACGAGCCGATGATCGGCGCCGATCGAGCGGGCGACTGCGATGGCGTCCTCGTGCTCGCCGGGCGCGAGGCTCGGCGAGACGGCCGTCATGCCCACGGCGCGAGGCCCGAGGGCCGCGTGGGCGGCCGCGAGCACGAACGCGCTGTCGACGCCGCCGGAGTAACAAACGAGGACCGATCCGAGCTCGACGAGCCGCTCGCGCAGGCGAGCGAGCTTGTCCTCGATGGCAGGTGCCAGAGCCATGGGAGGAGGATGTAACACGCCGTCAGTCGACGGGAGGGGAGGCGGCCCGCTTTTCGTCGGCGTTTTCCGGCGCCGGCGCGGGCGCGGGCGCGGGCGCGTCGGCCTTGCTGCCCTCCGCCTGCGTTTCCTCGGGTTTGGCTCCGGTCGTGGGCGTCTTCGGTGTGTACTCGAACACCTGTAGGTTCGGCTCGAGCAGCTTGAAGATGCCCTTCTGCACGTCGTCGCCCATCATGCCGGTGATCACGGCGATCCAGTGCGGGTGCGTGTTCGCGGCCTGTTCGAGCCGGTTCCACATGCGCGGGCGCAGGCTCACGCGCGCGCCGCGCTTGCCGAAATCGACGTGAAACTCCTTCCAGCCGTTCTTGTCCGTGGTGACCTCGGTGGGGAGTCGGTTGATCTTGATGGTGACTTCGAGCTTGCCGACGAGCGCCATGCGAGCCTCCACGCCCTTCGGACGGTGCCCAAATCGGAGGCGGAACACAAGTCGAGCCCGCCTCGCACCGAGTTACTTGCGGGAGAAGGCCGGAATGGGTGACGCTTGGGGCCTCTCATGAACCGCACCTCGCTTGGAAGGTCCGTCGCGCTCGCCGCCACGCTGGGGGCCCTCGCCGCGCTCGTCGGCTGCTCGGACAACCGCTTGCCGCCCGTGCCCGTGCCGAAGGCGGAGCAGAAGAGCCAGCTGCCGCGCTGGTACCCCGAGAAGGCCTGGACCGCGAAGGAAGGCCAGAGCCAGATCTACATCGAGGGCAAGATCGTCTTCGAGACCGGCAGCGCCACGATCCGCAAGTTCGGCGAGACCGAGAAGGTCCTGAAGACGCTGCTCGCGTTCGTCAACGACCACCCCGAGGTCACGCGCCTGCGGATCGAGGGGCACACGGACGACGCCGGCGCCGAGGACAAGAACCAGGACCTCAGCGCGAGGCGCGCGCTCAGCGTGTGCAACTGGCTCGTCGACAACGGCGTGAGCCACCTGCGCTTGCTCGCCGTGGGCTTCGGCGAGACGAAGCCGATCGCGCCGAACGAGCTCGAGATGGGCCGCGCCGAGAACCGCCGCACCGAGTTCCACGTCGCCGAGGTCGACGGCAAGCCCTTCCTCGGCAAGGACCCGACTGCCGGCGGCATGGTGCTCGACGTGCCGAGCCTCGAAGAGCGCAAGGCCGAGGAAGAGGCGCGCAAGAAGCCTGTCGTCGCCGTCGTGCCGACCTTGAAGTTCAAGCCCACGGGCAACGAAGTGAAGAAGGTCCAGGACAAGCAGATCTCGCTCGACCCGACGCAGAAGAAGCCCGAGCAGAAGAAGTAGAACCCGGGGGTTTGGGGGCGTAGCTCCGCTCGCCGGAGCGAAGCCCCCAAGCGTCGGCTACGGACCGAGGTGCCGCGCGGCCGGGTTCGGCGTGCGGTACCCGTCGAGCATCGCGAGCGTCTCGCGGAGCGACTGCCAGTAGTCGAGCACGTTGCCCTTGGGCGTCGCGTATTCGAGGAAGAGGTTGTCGTCGGTGGAGACGATCGGCTCGCCCGGCGTCTCCGCGACGAACCGATCGAGCTCCTCGCCCGAGGCCACGAGCTCGTCGAGCAAGCCGGGCAGCGTGCCCGCGCCGAGCGTCTCCTGGATCCCGGAGAGGTTGGCGATGCGATCGAGCTCGGCGCGCGAGGCGACGAGAGGACGCGCGCTCGCCACGAGGATGCCCTGCGAGCCGCCGACGAAGAGCGCGACGTGCGGGAAGACGACGCGCAGCGTGCGCACGATGGCGGCGAGCTCGCGCCTGCGGATGTGGTGGAGCTGCACCCACTGCTGGAGGATGCCGCCGTCGGCGAGGCGCGCTCGTACGAGCTCGTAGAACTCGCGGCTGTAGAGGCTCGCGGCGCCCGCGAACCACACGCTCGTGAGCTCCATCGTCACGAGGTCGTAGCCGCCCGGCGAGACGAGCAGGTGGTTGCGGCCGTCTTCGAGCGAGAGCACCGTGCGCGCATCGTCGAGCGAGCCGCGCGCCGGCTCGGCAAAATACTTCCGCGACGCGTCCACGATGGCGGGCGAGATCTCGGCGACCTCGATGCGCTCCCACGGGTAGGCGGCGATCGTGCCGAGTGTCGTGCCCGTGCCGAGGCCGATGACGAGCACGCGCTTCTCGTTGCCGCGGAGGAACATCGAGGGGAAGTGCGCGAACCTGCGCTGCGCGGCCATCTCGGGGCCGTTGTCGCCCTGGAACTTGCCGTTCGTGTAGAGCGTGAGCACCTCGGCGCGCCGCGCGACCGTCGTCACGCCGCCGTGCACGTCCTCGCGCACCATCTCGATGCGATCGGGCGGCGGCCCCGCGGAGAAGTAGACGTTCGCGCCGTTCGTCATGCGCGCCATGTCCCAGCGCGGCAGCACGAGCGCGACGACGATCGCGGCCGCGGGCAAGGCGAACCGCGTCGCGGCCGAGCCCTTGTCCCCGGCGGCCACGCGTGACGCGAGCACCGAGGCGATCGCGAGCGCCGCGACCACGCCGAGCAGCGTGCCCTGGGAGCCGAGCGCCGGCAGGATGAAGTAGCCCGTGATGATCGAGCCGAAGATCGTGCCGACGGTGTTCACCACGGTCAGCCGTCCGACGCGCGCGCCGACGTCGGGCATCGAGGCGACGCGGTGGAGCAGGAGCGGGAACGTGGTGCCGAGAAAGACCGTTGGCACCGCAAGGATCAGGAGCGCGGCGAGCGCGCGGACGAGCTCACGGCCGGCCCACGAGTGCACGTGTTTGCCCGCGAAGAGGAAGAGGCGCGGTAGCTCCGCCCAGAGCGGCATCGTGACCGCGAGGGAGATCGCGGCGGCGCCGAGGCCGAGCGCGAGCGCGCGGTCGCCGCGTTTTTCGGCGAGGGCAGGGGAGCGCGCCGCGCCGATCGCCAGGCACACGAGGAAGACGGCGAGCATCAGGCCGAAGGCGTACGCGCTGTTGCCGATGAGCAGCGCGAGCAGGTGCGTCTCGACGACCTCGGCCGCGAACACGATGAACCCCGAGGCGAAGGCGAACGCGAGCGCCGTGTTCTCGTGGTAGGGACCATGCTCCGGCGCGGCGGACGCTGCGGGTTTCGGGGCCTCCTCCTTCGCCTCGTTCGCTTCGTTCGCCGCAGCCGCGGGCGCGCGGCTGCCCGCGACGATCGCCGTCACGCCGATGGTCACGTTCGCCAGCGCCGCGGCCCAGATCGTGCCGCGCACGCCGAGCGCGGGCAGGACGAGGTACGCGCTCGTCAGCGCGCCGATCGCGCCGCCTGCCGTGTTGATGGCGTAGAGCAGCGAGAGCCGGCGCCGGCTGCGATCGCCGACCTCGCCGGCGACGACGCGTGACAGGATCGGCAGCGTCGCGCCCATCGCCACCGTCGGAACGATGACCACGAGCGCGGTCAGCGCGCCGCGCGCCGCGGTGAGGATCGCGAGCGAGCCCGGGGCCTTCTGCGCGACGTGGACATACGCCGCGGTGAGCGCTTCGAGCGCGGCGGGCGAGACGGCGACGACCAGGCCGACGAGGATCTCCAGCACCCCGTAGGCGACGAGCGGGCGGGCGATACGCGCGGCGCGCTTGCCGCCGAGGTACGCGCCGAGCGCCATGCCTCCCATGAACGCGGCGAGCACCGTGCTCACGGCGTACGCGGTCGCGCCGAAGACGTAGCCGAGCAGCTTGCCGAACGCGACCTCGTAGAGGAGCCCGGTCGAGCCGGAGACGAGGAAGAGCGTCACGACGAGGGAAAACCGAGGTCGCACGCCGCGGACGATAGTCGAAGGGGCCGAGATCGCACGGCGTGAAAAAGGTCATCGCCGCCGATCCCGGCCTGCGCGCGGCGCGGTATCCTCGGGGCGCGATGCGCGGCCCCGTGATGAAGATCGAAGACATCGCCGTTCGTTACGGCGATTGCTGGTCCATCCGATCGGCCACGATCACCCTCGAGCCCGGCGTGATCCACGCGATCCTCGGAGAGAACGGGGCGGGCAAGTCGACGCTGCTCAAGGCGGCGGCGGGGTTCGCCCCGCGCGTCGCGGGCACGGTGAAGATCGAGGACGGCGCGGCAGCCATTGGAATGGTGCACCAGCACTTCATGCTGGTCTCCGCGTTTTCGGCCCTGGAAAACCTCGTTCTCGGCAACGAGCCCACGGGTTCGTTTGGACGCCTCGACCTCACGAAGGCGCGGCGCGAGGCCGAGGCGCTCATGGAAAAGACGGGCCTGCGGGTGAACCTCGACGCGCGCACCTCGGATCTCGCGGTGGGCGAGCGGCAGCGCCTCGAGATCCTGCGCGTGCTCTACCGCGGCGCCCGCGCGATCCTGCTCGACGAGCCCACCGCGGTGCTCTCGCCGCTCGAAGCGGAGGAGCTCTACACGACGCTCGGCGCGCTCGCCGAGGGAGGCGCGACGATCGCCGTGGTCACGCACCGCATGGACGAGGTGATCCGCTTCGCCGGCCACGTGACGATCATGCGGCGCGGTCGGACCGTGCTCTCGCGGCCGATCGCGGCGGACGAGCGCAACCATCCGAAGCGGCTCGAAGACGAGCTCACGCGGGCGATCATGGGCGGCGAGCCGCCGCACGAGGCGAGCCCGCCCGCGCTCGCGGAGGACGCCGAGGTCGCGCTCTCGATCGAGGACCTCGTGCTCGTCGACGCCGCGGGCAAACGCGTGCTCGACGGCCTGCGCTTCGCCGTGAAAAAAGGGGAGATCGTGGGCATCGCGGGCATCGAGGGCAACGGGCAGCGCGAGCTCGTGCGCGCTGTCGCGGGGCTCGAACCCGGCGTGGCCGGAGCGATCGTCCTCGGCGGCGCGCGCCTTCCGGCCGTGAGGTCCACGGGCGATCTTCGCAAGCGGCGCCGCGCGGTCGCCGTGGTCCACGAGGATCGCCACGCCGACGGGCTCATGCTCGACGCGTCCGTGGGCGACAACCTCGTGCTCGGCGAGCTCGACCAGATCGACGGGCCCGCCGCGGAGGCCGCGTTGATCAAACATCGCATCGATCGGTTCGGCGTGAACCCACCCGATCCGGCGAGGCGCGCGGGTGATCTCTCCGGCGGCAACCAGCAGAAGGTCGTCGTGGCGCGCGCGCTCGATCGCATCGAGGCGAGCCCCGAGCGCGCGCTCGTCGTCCTCGGACAACCGACCCGCGGCGTCGACGTGGGCGCGGCGGCGACGATCCACGGCGCCGTCGTCGCGGCCGCCGAAAAGGGCCTCGCCGTGCTCCTGGTGAGCGCGGACCTCGGCGAGCTCAAGCGCCTCTCGCACCGCATCCTCGTCATCCACCGCGGCCGCATCGTGGCGGAGCTGCCGCCCACGGCCGCCGACGACGTCATCGGCCGGGCGATGCTCGGCATGGAGGACGCGTGAACGACAAACGCGCCCGCGCCCTGCTCCCGATCGTCCTCGCGATCGCGGGCGGCATCCTGCTCTTCAACCTGATCGCGTTCGCGTTCGGGCAAGCGCCGGCCTCGGCGCTGCGCCTCGCGTTCGAGGGCACGTGGGGCACGCCGTACGGCCTCGGCCAGGTCCTCTTCAAGGCCACGCCGCTGCTCTTCACGGGCCTCGCGTTCGAGGTCGCCCTGCGCGCGGGCCTGTTCAACATCGGCGCCGAGGGACAGCTCGGGCTCGCGAGCCTCGTGGGCGCGCTCGTCGCGTCGAACCTGCCCGCCTCGCTCCCCATGCCGATCGCGCTGCCGATCGTGCTCGTCACCGCCGCCGCGGTCGGCGCGCTCGTCGCGTTCATCCCGGCGATCCTGCGCGCGCGTCGCGGCGTGCACGAGATCATCACGGCGATCATGGTCAACCGCATCGTGGACGCGATCCTCCCGTGGACGTTCTCCACGGTGCTCGGCTCGAGCTCGCTCCGCACCGCGGACATCGCGCCCGGCGCCGCGCTCCCGCGCCTCGATCGCGTCATCCCCTCCTTCGCGGGCAGCGCCGCGAGCTTCGCCTTCCCGCTCGCCGTCGCGACCGTCTTCGCCGCGATGGCCCTCCTCGGCCGCAGCCGGCCCGGCCGCGAGATCCGCTGGGTCGGGCTTCGCCCCGAGGCGTGCCGCGCCGAGGGCATCGACGTCGAGCGACGCATGCTCCTCGCGATGCTGCTCTCCGGCGCGATCGCGGCGCTCGCCGTCTCCTCCACGGCGCTCGGGTACAAGGGCTACTACGAGCTCGGCCTCGGCGCGGGCGCGGGGTGGAGCGGCATCGCGGTCGCCATGCTTGGCCGCGGCAAGGCGATCGGCATCGTCCTCGCCGCGATCTTCCTCGGCACGCTGGAGCAGGCCGGCCTCGCGGTGAACGCGCGTGTCCCGAGGGAGGCGATGAACGTCCTCGAAGCCACGCTCATCGTCCTCGTCGCCGTCGCGAGCCGCGTCGCGTCCCAGGGCGCGCGCGCGGCGGCCAGCGCCGACCCCGAGCCCGAACCCCCCCGCGACAAACCGGCCCCCACGCCTGCCTCCGAGGAGGCCCGCTCGTGAGCTCGATCTTCTCCCTCACCATGCTCGCCGAGTCGGTCCGCATCGCCGTGCCTTACGCGTGCGCGGCGATCGGCGGCGTATGGGCCGAGCGCGCGGGCGTCATCCAGATCGGCCTCGAAGGCATCCTGCTCACGGGCGCGTTCACGGCCGTCGCCGTCACGCATGCCACGCACAGCCCCACCCTTGGCCTCGTCGCGGCGATCGTCGCGGGCGTCGCGCTCTCGCTCGGCCATGGCCAGCTCACCGAGCGCGCGCGCGTGCACGCCGTCATCAGCGGCATCGCCTTGAACCTGCTCGCGCTCGCCGCGACCCGCATGGGCCTGCGCGCCCTCTACGACAGCGCCTCGAACTCCCCCGGCATCGATGCGTTCCGCTTCGGCCCCACGGGCGCCACGGGCGGCGCGATGCTCCTGCGTGTCCTCGCCGATCCCGTCTTCTTCTGCGCGCTCGCCGCCGTCGCCGCGACGCCGTTCGTCCTACGAAACACCCGCTTCGGCCTGCGCGTCCGCGCCGCGGGGGAGAACCCCGTCGCGGCCGCGAGCGTGGGCATCTCCGTCACGCGCGTCCGCCTCGCCGCGCTCGCCGTCTCCGGCGCCATCTGCGCGCTCGGCGGCGCGCACCTCGCCTACGACCAGCAGCGCTTCGAGTCCGGCATGTCCGCGGGTCGCGGCTTCATCGCGCTCGCCGCTGTCGTCGTCTCCGGCTGGCGCGCGGGCCGCGCCGCGCTCGCGTGCCTCGCGTTCGGCGTGCTCGAAGCGCTCCAGATCGTGCTCCAGGACGAAGTCCGCAAGACCGCGATCGGCGACCTCATCCAGACCTTGCCCTACGTCGCGACGCTGCTCGTCCTCGCGCTCGCGCCGCGCCGCGCGGGTGCGCCGGAGGGGCTCGGCAAGCACGCTGCCGAGTAGGGTCCTGGGCCGAGGCGCGCTCGCGCCGGCGCAGCGCGAGCCAACCACCTGCCAGCGCGGCCCTCGGGCGCGTGAAAATCGACAGGCGCCACGTGCGTGGCGTGCCTTGCGCGCGTGCAAATCGACAGGTGCCACTTGCATGGTGTGCCTTGCACGCGTGCAAGCGCAGCCAGCGACCTTCGATCACCCCCCTTGAACGGGCGCAACGGTCCTCGCGCCCCCGCCACATCCCTGCTCACACCCGTGCAAGCGCCGCCGTCCTGTGTGCGGGATGCCCCTTGCACCGGTGCAACCGCTCCCTCGCAGGCCGCGAGGACCCGTTTGCACGCGTGCAAGCACCTTCCACGACACGTCAGGGAGCGACTTGCACGCGTGCGACACACGTCACGCAAGAATCGTGGAACCTCTCGCTCCCGATCCGAGCGTGTTCCACCGGCCCCCGCCGATCCCTCAACCCGGCCGCTTCACCACATCCACGAAGCTCTCCACCGTCCGCCCCTCCACCACCCCGATCACCCGCGTCTCCCGCGACGGCCCCGTCGCTCGTACGACCTCGTCGAGGGGCACGCCCCACGCGCGCGCCAGCGCCTCCAGCACCGCGCCTGCCAGCGTCCGCAGCACCGCGCGCCATGGCTCGCGGCTCGGCGCCTCCTCGCTCGGCCAGAGCGTCGGATCGCGCGCGTCGAGGATCGACGGCAAGTGCATCCGCACGACCAGCACGTTCGGCGCGAGCTTGATCTTCGCGCGCCACCAGGGCCCGCGACCGCTCTGGTGATCTCGCACGAGGAGCACCTCGTCCGGCACGGCGTCCCACGCCGCGATCGCCTGCTCCGACAGCCATCCCGCGGCGCCCTCCGCGATCGGCAGCGCCCCGAGCCGACCGCCGCACGCTTGCACGATCTGCGCGCACGCCATCTGCTCCGCCGGCTCCTTCACGAGCGCCGGCAAGAGCGCGGCCTGCTCCGACGCCCAGCGCGCGAGCTCTTGCCGCTCCACCACCGGCACCACCGTCGCCTGCCGCGTCGCGCCGGGACGACCCACGAGCACGCCGGAAATCCCTCGCATCGAACACGCGCGCAGGCCGCCCACCGCCACCACGCCCGCGTACGTCGGGTGGATGCACGCGCGGCCCACCATGTCGCCCGACGACGTCGCGAGCGGCCGCAGGTTCTGCGCCATCTCCGGGATCTCGCGCGGCCAGAGCCTCTCGAACGGCTCGGGCTCCGGGCTCCAGGTCCGACCGAGCAGCTCGTAGCCGTCGATCGTCATCCAGTCCGACGCCGGCACCACGCGCGTCCGTTTGCCGTGCGCGTCCTCCACGTCGAGGTGCACGTCGAGCGCCGGGCAGAGCCACGCGCAGAGCTCTTCCAGCGTCCAGCAGCGATCGTGCCCGCGTCGATAAAAGATCCCGTCCGGCGCGTCCGGCGGCGCGCGCAGCCACACCCGCACGCGCGTCCCCGCGTCGCTCATCACCTCCGCATCGCCTGCCGCGCGCAGGATCGGCCGCGTCGTCCCGCCCGCGTAGAGCTCGAGCACGCTCGTCTCTTTGCGCGCGCGCTCCGACGTCTGCGTCGTGATCCGGGCCCTTTGACCCCAAAGGAACACCGCGAACGGCCCGAGCCCGCCGCCTCCGCGGCGGAAGCCCTTCGCCAGGAGCCCCGGCGGATCCCGGCGCAGGAGCAGCGACGACCAGTACTCGCTCGCCGTGTCGCGTAGCGGCGCCGCGAGCGCCTCCGCGGGCATCCCCGTGCCCGTGTCCTCGATCTCGAGCCAGTGCCCTTCCTCGTCCTCGCCGAGCCGCACCGTGATCGTGCCCCAGTCGCTCGGCCACTCCTCCAGCATGCGCCGCGCGCGCACCGCGCTCGCCGCGTTCTGCACGAGCTCCCGCAGCGGCATGGCGGCGTCGCTCTCGTCGAGCCGCGTCGCGCCGAGCCGCTCCACGAGCGACGGGATGTCCGTCACGTGCACCCGTGTGTCCACCGGCGTCCATCCCTCGACGGGGAGGAAATCCGCGAGCCGGCTCGGATCCTCCACGCCCGCCACACCACGCGCCAGGAGCCGCGGCCGGCCTGCCTCCGCGAGCAGCGTGTCCACGATCCGCAGCTCGCGATCCACCGCGACGAGCGTGTCCATCCCGAGCCAGAACGCGGGCGCCTCCTCCACCGTGAAGGGACTGTCGGCGAGGAAGATCAACCGGCTGTTCGCGACGTACGGCTCGCGCAGTTTCTCCTGAAGGACCCAGTGCTCCCGCCGCGCCCCCGCAGGCCTTCGCGCCGCGCGCCAGAAGTGCGGCACGCGCGAAAAATCGATCCGCGATGCGTCCGCGACGCGCAGGAGACACGCGAGCTTGAACGCGTCCACCGTCCAGCCCGAGGGCATTCCCGCGAGCGGCGCGATCGTCTCGTGGAAGTGCGCGGGCAGCTCCGTCGCGTGCCACAGGTGGCTCCGCGCGATGCGGCCGATCGTCGAACCGTACGCCTGCCGGAGCTCCGCGGGCTCGACCAGGTGGTGCTCTTGCCCGCGCGCGTCTCCGTACGGCGCGAGCGCGAGCCTCTCGGCGTGCCTCGCGTAGAGCGTGCGCAACGTCTCCGTGATCGCCTCTTGCTCGATGTCGGCCGGCGGCTGCTGCAGCTCGGCCGCCGTCGGCGCGCGCCCGAGCTTGCGCACCAGCATGCCCACGACCGCGTCGAGCCACGTGCGCTCGCCCTTCAGCGCGTCCGTCGCGCCGTGCATCGTCGCCAGCGCGAGCGCGAGATCGTGCACCACGAGCGACGACGCGAGCACGAACGCCTCGGGCGGCGTCAGCGGAAAGCTCGGCCCCGCGACCGCGTCCGCGCTGATCCACAGATCGTCGGTGTGCAAAAGGTCCGAGAGGCTCGGCTCGTCGGTGCGGGCCTCGACCATCTCGTTGGCGATGGCCGTGGCGCGCCCGCGGATGCGCGAGAACGCGTCGCGGAGGGCCTTGCGAGGCCCCGCTGCGTCGTCGTCTTCGCGGGGCGCGAGCGTGCTTTCCCAGAGCGTGGTCGTCTCGAGGTGCGCCATCCGCTCGAGCGTATGCCGAGTCCGACCGGCCCGCGAGGGGGAGAGGAGACGGGAGATTGCCCGCGGCGCGCGCGAGACCGTTACGGCGACGGCGAGCGCGGCGCCTGCGTGGGGGCCTTCTCCGAGGCCTCCCGCGGGAACCGCTCCTTGTGTGTCGCGAGCATCCGTTCGGCGATCGCGACCACGTCACCTACGTCCTTACCGTACCCGTCGGCGCGGATTTCCTCGGCGAACGAAGGCGTCGTTACGGCGCCGCCGATCATCACGACGTGCGGCAGGCCCTGACCTCGCACGGCGTCGATGACGTCCTTCATGCGCATCATCGTCGTCGTCATGAGCGCCGACAGGCCGATGATCTGCGCCTTGTGCTCGCGCGCGGCGGCGAGGATGTCCTCGAGCGGCACGTTGCGCCCGAGATCGTGCACGTCGAAGCCGAAGTTGCGGAGCATCAGCCCCACGATGTTCTTGCCGATGTCGTGGATGTCGCCCTTCACGGTGGCGAGGATGACCGTGCCTTTCTTCTCGACGTTGCCCGAGGCTTCGAGCAGCGGCATCAGCACGGCGACGCCGGCCTTCATCGCGTCGGCGCTTGCGATGAGGTGCGGGATGAACTTCTTGCCCGAGCCGAACAGATCGCCGAGGTGCCGGATCGCCGGCGTGAGCACGTTCAGGAAGATGTCGAAGGGATCGATGCCCTCCTCGAGCGCGCGTTTGACGAGCCCGGGCACGCCGTCCTTGTCGCCCTCGACGACCGCGCTCCACAGAAGATCGCGCGTCCCCTTCGCTTTGCCCGTGCCCGCCACGCCCTTCGGCTCGTCGCCGACCGGCGTCGCCACGTTGAGGAGCTGCCCCGCCTTCGCGGCTTCGAGCATCGCCTGATCGCGCTTCCTCTGCGCTTCGAGCGGCACGGCCAGGTCGATGTATCGCCGGCAGTTCAGATCACGGCCCGCGAACAGGCTCGCCGCCGCAACGGTCTCCTGCAGCAGCGGATCGACCGCGTTGCAGATCGCGCTGTCGAGGCCCGCCGCGATGGCCTGCGCGAGGAACGTGTTGTGCACGCTCTTCCGGAGCGGGATCCCGAACGACACGTTGGACAAACCAAGCGTCGTCGCGCAGCCGAGCTCGTTCGTGATGATGCGGATCGTCTCGATCGTCTGCGCCGCGGCCACGGGCGCCGCGCTCACCGGGATCGAGATGCAGTCGAAGACGACCCACTCCTTGGGGATCCCGTACTCCTCGCACATCCGCAGGATCTTCTCGGCGTTGCGCACCCGATCGATCGCGCGCTCGGGGATCTCGCTCTCGGCGCACATCCCGATCACGGCGCAGCCGTAGCGCTTGATGATCGGCAGCAAGAACTCCGCCTTCTCGCGCACCGGATCGACGCTGTTCACGAGCGGGCGCCCGGGGAACGCACGGATGCCGCGCTCGAGCGCGTGCACGTTCGCGGAGTCCACCACGAGCGGCAGGTCCGTCACGTTCTGCACCGCGAGCACGGCCTTCTCCAGCATCGCCGCCTCGTCCACGAGCGGAACGCCGACGTTCACGTCGAGCGCCATCGCGCCGCCCTCGGCCTGCGCCCGCGCGTCTTGCACGATGAGGTCCGTCCGGCCCTCGCGGATCGCCTGCGAGAACACCTTGCGCCCCGTCGGGTTGATCCGCTCGCCGATCGTCACGAACGGCGCGCCCTTGCCGATCCGGAGGCTCCGGCTCCGCGACGTGATCCACGTCCCCGGCAGGCGGTTCGTCGTCGCGTGGGGCTTGTGCCCGACCTCCGAGGCGATCATGCGGATGTACTCGGGCGTCGTGCCGCAGCAGCCGCCCACGATCGCGGCGCCACGATCCACGAACTGCCGCGCGAACGGCGCCATCTGATCGGCCGTCTGCGGGAAGACCGTGCGGCCGTGCCGCATCACGGGAAGGCCCGCGTTCGGCTGCACCGAGAGCGGTAGCGACGTCGCCCGCCCCATGCGCCCCACGACCTCCAGCATGTCCTCCGGGCCGACCGAGCAGTTCACGCCGATCACGTCCGCGCCGCAGGCTTCGAGCACGATCGCCGCCGTCTCCGGATCCGTGCCCGTGTCCGTCAACCCCCGCACCGTGTACGTCATGTGCGCGATCACGGGGACCGTCCGCGTGACGTCGCGCACGCCGATGAGCGCCGCCTTCATCTCGACGAGATCGAACATCGTCTCGATCGCGATCACGTCCACGCCCGCGTCCACGAGCGCGCGCGCCTGCTCCGAGAAGATCTCGACGGCCTCCTCGAACGGCAGCTCCCCGCCCGGCTGGAGCGTCGTCCCGCTCGGGCCGATGTCGCCCGCGACGAGCACGCGTTTGTCGCCGATCGCCCGCCGCGCATTCTCGACGGCCGCCGCGTTGATCTCGCGCACGCGATCTGCCGCGCTGTACTCGCCGAGCCGCAGGCGCGAGGCCCCGAACGTGTTCGTCAGGAGGATGTCCGCCCCGGCGTTCACGTACTCGCGGTGCACCGCCGTGATCGCGTCGGGTTGCTCCACGTTCCAGAGGTCGGGCGCGTATCCGTCCGGCAGCCCGCGCGCCTGCAAAAACGCGCCCATCGAGCCATCGAGGATCAGCACCTCGCTCCGCAGCCGCCTCGCGAATTCCTGACGATTCACGCGCTCTCCTTAGCTCGATTTCGCCTCGGTGACGACCGGATCCCCCTCGTCTTCCAGCGCTCCCCCGTCCTCCCGCGCGACGAACGAGACCACGGTCGTCACGGATTTCCGTGGCCAGAGGCTCATCGCCTCGTTCACCGTCACGCCGATCCGCGAAGCCTCCACGAACGGGCAAAGCGCGCCTTGTGCCTCGATCGGATAGCCCTCGTACCCCGGCCGGTACCGCGCCGACCGAGCGAGCCCCGCCCGCGCGAGGTCCGACGCGATCCGCGCCTCCACCATCCGCGCGGCGCGATCCACGAAGAACGTCCCGAGCGCGTCGAGGAACCACGCCTCGGCCGGCTCGCCGCGCCGCGCGAGCTCATCCAGCGCCTCGTCCCATCGCTCCCCGAGCGTCACGACCGAGAGCCCGACCTCACGCGCGCCCGCGAACCGCTTCGCGAGCACGGACGAGCGCAAGAGCCCCGGCGGCGCCTCGCGCAGGACGACCTCGTCCTCGCGGATCTCCGAGGTCTCCGCCGTGCGAAAGACGCCCTCGAACGCGGTCATCGCGAGCGCGCGATCGAGCGCGAGCGTGATCGCCTCCCGCACCCCGCGCTCGTCGATGTCCGTGATGCGCGTCGCGTGGGGCACACGGAGCGCACGCAAGACCTCGCGCTCGTCCGGCGGTGGGACCGCGCTTCGCACCATGATCACGCCGCGACGTAGGAGCCGCATGCCCTTTTGTTCCGTAGCGTCATCTACCACTGGCAAGTGGCTGGGAGGTTGCCTATCTTAGGGAGCGTCTGGGAGCGGCCGGCTTCAGCGCGGCCTCTGCGACGCTAATTACTCGCGTCCATGGCTCCTCCGGACGAGGCGACGAGGAGGACTATGTCTATCAGCATCACGGACAAAGCGGCCGAGAAGGTCGTCGAGATTGCGACGGCCGAGGACCTCATGGGGCAGGGCCTGCGTCTGCGCGTCATCGGCGGCGGTTGCGCCGGCTTTTCCTACGATCTCTACTTCGAGGACAAGCCGACCGACCTCGACGAGACCTTCGAGGACAAGGGCATCAAGCTCTACGTCGATCCCCTGAGCTATCAGTATCTCGAGGGCACGGAGATCGATTACGTGGAAGGTCTCCACGGCTCGGGATTCAAGTTCTCGAATCCGAACACGAAGAGCACCTGCGGCTGCGGCTCTTCGTTCTCCGCCTAGCACGCCCCGTCGCCCGCCCGAGGCGCTCCCCCGCGCCTCGCCGCCTGCTCTCCCGCGGACGGCAAGAGGCGCAAAATCCCCTCGAAATCCCTGTTTTCTGCGTTCTTCGGGCCAGCCGAAAGTGCGCCGCTCGGGACCGTTCCGGTCGCACAGCGTGCAGCCACGCCGCACCCATGGTCGTTTCTCTCTGGGGCCATGTCACCCCGTGAGCCAGGGGCGTGCCACGCGCGGACCAGGTCCGAAGCAATCGCGGGCGGCGTGAGTCATGCAGGGAGTCGGTCCGTCGGGGCCGACGTCCTCGAAGGCCCCTCGAAACGGCGTCCACGGCGGGTAGGCCCGAGCGACTACGCGGTGCGTCCCAATGGAATCGCACCTTTTCTGAGAATGAGGGAAGACGTGCAGACCTCTCGAGACCAAAGCAGCGCGGTTTCTCGGTACATCGCGCATGTTCGGCAAATTCCGGAGCTCTCGCGCGAGGAGGAGGTCGAGCTCGCCCGTGCTTTCCGGGATCGGGGAGACGAGCGAGCGGCCGCCCGGCTGGCGCTCGCCAACCTGCGGCATGTCGTGTCCATCGCGATCAGCTACCGGCGTTATGGCATTCCTCTCGCCGATCTCATCGCCGAGGGGAACTTCGGTATCGTGCACGCGATCCGCAAGTACGACCCGGATCGCGGCAATCGGTTCGTCACGTATGCGGCATACTGGATCCGTGCGTACATCCTGAACCACGTGATTCATTCGTGGAGCCTCGTCGGCGTCGGATCCGGCCCGCTCCGGTCGAAGATGTTTTTCCGTCTTCGCCGGGAGCGCGCGCGCATCGCGGGGCTCGTGGGCGAGGGCGAAGCGGGGGACAAGCTCCTCGCCGAGAAGTTCGGCGCGCCCGCAGAGAAGGTGGTCGAGATGGCGCGCCGGCTCGAAGCCCGGGACGTCTCTCTCGATACGAAGGTCTTCGAGGACGGAGCGCGCTCGCTCGTCGATACGCTCGTCGCCGAGGACCAGGATCAAGAGGAGCGATTCTCGCGCGCCGAGGAGGGAGCGCTCCTGCGCGAGCGGCTCGAGCAGGCGGTGCAGAACCTCGATCCGCGCGAGCGATACATCGTGGAGACGCGCATGATGGCCGATCCGGAGGAGGAGCTCTCGCTCGCCGAGATTGGCAGGCGCCTCGGCGTCTCGCGCGAGCGCGCGCGTCAGCTCGAGGCCCGCGCCAAGCGCAAGCTGCGTGACCGGCTCCACCCGCTCGCGGCCTGATCTCGACATCTCGACTTTCGGATCGGGGGGCGTTATCTTCCGCCCTGTCGCAGCGGAGCAGGTGGTCGCCGGCGGGTTTCCCGCGGGAGGAAAGTCCGAGCTCCGCAGGGCAGGGTGCCGGGTAACGCCCGGTGAGGGTGACCTCGAGGAGAGTGCAACAGAGAAGAGACCGCCGGCTCGAAAGTGCCCTCGTGGTGCTCGTCCAGTCGGTAAGGGTGAAACGGTGGGGTAAGAGCCCACCGCGCCCCCGGTAACGGGGGTGGCACGGCAAACCCCACCCGGTGCAAGGCCGCGTAGGGAGGCGATGGGATCGAGAGGTCCCGAGAGGACGGCCCGTCCGATGCCTCCGGGTTGGCTGCTAAAGGCACGCAGCAATGCGTGCCGTAGAGGAATGATCGCCGACGCTCCGGGGGTGACCTCGGAGTGACACAGAACTCGGCTTATGAGCCGCTGCGACCGAGGGGCTCCGATCGAAGGATCGGGGCCTCTTGTTTTTTTGTCGCTACTCGGCCGCCTCCACCGCGTCGCCGGGCGCGCGGGAGAGGCGGACCGCGCAGAACTTGAATTCGGGGATCTTTCCGAACGGGTCGATCGCGTCGATCGTGAGCACGTTCGCCGCGGCCTCGCGGAAGTGGAACGCGATGAAGACGCTGCCGACGCCGACCTTCGTGGTCGGGCGGGCGACGAGCTCGATCGAGCCGCGGCGCGAGGTGACACGGACGCGTTCGCCCGGACGAACCCCGAGACGCGCGAGGTCGTCGGGGTGGACCTCGACGAAGGCCTCGGGCGCGAGGGCGTCGAGCGCATACGAGCGCCGGGTCATCGTGCCCGTGTGCCAGTGCTCGAGCAGGCGGCCCGTGTTGAGGACGAACGGATACGCGGCGTCGGGCGTCTCGCGGGCCGGCGTGTATTCGCAAGGGACGAGCTTTCCGCGGCCGTCGGGGGTGGGGAAGGCGTCGCCGAAGAGGATCTGGACGCCGTCCTTGGCCGCACGGTCCGGCGCGGGCCAGAGGCGGCCGGACGTGCCGAGGTTGTCGTAATCGAGGTTCTGGTAGGCGTCCGTGAGCGAGGTGAACTCGTCGAAGATGTCGGAGACCTTCGCGTAGGACATCGGATACCCCATGCGGTTCGAGATCTCGCAGACGATCTGCCAATCGAGCCGCGCCTCGCCCGGCGGCTTCAGCGCGGGGCGGCCGATCTGGACGCGACGATCGGTGTTCGTGTAGGTGCCGAGTTTTTCGAGGTAACTCGAGGCGGGGAGGATCACGTCGGCGAACTCGGCCGTCTCGGTGAGGAAGATGTCCTGCACGACGAGGAAATCGAGCTTCGCCAGGGCCTTTTTGACCTTGTTGACGTTCGGATCCGAGAGGAACGGGTTCTCGCCCATGCAATAAAGGGCCTTGAGGTTGCCTTCGAGCGCGGCGGTCGTGATTTCGGTGACCGTGAGGCCCGGCCTGGGATCGAGCGGGACGCCCCAGGCTTTCTCGAATTTGGCGCGGATGGCCGGGTCGGCGACGCGCTGGTAATCCGGGTACATCATGGGGATGAGGCCGGCGTCGCTCGCGCCCTGGACGTTGTTTTGCCCGCGCAAGGGGTGCAGGCCCGTGCCGGGCCGGCCGACGTTGCCCGTGACGAGGCAAAGCGAGATGAGGCAACGCGCGTTGTCCGTGCCGTGCGTGTGCTGGGAGATGCCCATGCCCCAGAACGTGATCGCCGCGCGCGCCGAGCCGTACGCCCGCGCGATCTCGCGGATGAGATCAGGCGCGACGCCGCAGATCTCGCTCGCGACCTCGGGGCTGTAGCGCGCCACGGTCTCCTTGAGGGCGTCGAAGCCGGTCGTGTGCTTTTCGACGTAATCGGCGCGGTAGAGGCCCTCGGCGAGGAGGACGTGGAGGACGGCATTGTAGAACGCGACGTCCGTGCCGGGGCGAATGCGGGCGTAACGCCAGGCGTATTGCGCGACGTCGGGGCGGCGCGGGTCGACGACGATGAGCTTCGTGCCGCGCGCCGCGGCCTGTTTGAAGAAGGACGAGGCGACAGGGTGGTTCGCCGTGGTGTTCGTGCCCGCGAGGAGCGCGACGTCGGCCTCGGCGATGCCGGCGAACGTGTTCGTGACCGCGCCCGAGCCGATCGTCTCGAGCAGCGCCGCGACGCTCGATGCATGGCAGAGCCGCGTGCAATGGTCGACGTTGTTCGTGCCGAAGACGGCGCGCACGAGCTTCTGGAAGACGTACGCCTCCTCGATCGAGCATTTCGCCGAGCCGAAGCCGGCCATCGCGGCGGGGCCGTGCTTATCGCGCGTCTCGCGGAGGCGGGTCGCCACGAGGTCGAGCGCCTCGTCCCAGCTCGCCTCCCGGAACGCGGGCAGGACGTCCTCGTACCGCACGAGGTGCCCTTTTCGGCGACCGCCGCGCGACTCCTGTGCGCTCTCCGATGCGTCGGAGAGCGGGCCTTTTGGATACCGGACGCGGATGAGCGGCTTCTGGAGCCGCTGCGGGTGCATGGCGTAATCGTAGCCATAACGACCCTTCACGCAGAGCCGTTCGTGGTTCGCCTCGCCGTCGCGGCCGTCGACGTACACGATGCGGTTCGTCTCCTCGTCGACGTTGTACGTGAGCGCGCAGCCGACGCCGCAATAAGGACAAACGCTCTCGACCTGCTTCAAATGCACGCGCGGCGCGAGCGGCCCGCTCACGGGCTTGTTGACGAGCGCGCCCGTGGGACAGACGGCCATGCATTCGCCGCACGAGACGCACGTGCTCTCGCCCATCGGCCGATCGAGGTCGAAGGCGATCCGCGCGCCGTGGCCCTTGCCCGTCCGGCCGATGACGTCGTTGTGCTGGATGTCGTCGCAGCCGCGGACGCACCGATCGCAGAGGATGCAGGCGTCGTGGTTCACCGCGATGACCTTCGAGGACAGGTCTTCGCCGCGGGCCGCGCCGCGCGGCAGGCGGCTGCCAAAGGCGTCGTAGCGGCGCGCGAGCGCGTAAAGCTCGTTTCCTCCGGTGGTGCTCTCCTTGGGGCAAACCTCGGGCTGGTCGCTCATGAGAAGCTCGACGAGGACCTTGCGCTGGCGCTCCACGCGCGGCGAGGCGGTCGCGACCTTCATGTTCGGCTCGCAAGGCCGGACGCACGAGGCCGCGAGGGTCCGGCCGCCGACGTCGACGACACAAAGGCGACAGACGCCGACGGGACGGAGGCGCTCGTCGTGGCAGAGGACCGGGATGTCGATGCCGAGGGACTTCGCCGCTTCCCAGATCGTGGTGCCCTCGGGGACGGTGACGCTCGTTCCGTCGATCGTGAGCGTGACAGTGCGCGGAGTCGTGGCGGGGTCCGGTGCCGCGGGCGCTTGCATGCGCGGATTGTGGCACGAGGAGCCCCGGACAGAAGCCGGTGAAATGCATCGGCTCGGCGCGTCACGCGCGCGCGGGCCGCGTCATCCAGAGGCGAGCAGGCGAGCGGCCGCCGTCATTCGCAGCCCATTCCGTCGGGAGCGGGCAGGCCGCAGGTGGAGAGCCAGTCGAGCAGGATCTGTTTGTCGGCCTCGGGGATCGTGGCCATGAGGGGCATGAAGCCGCTCTCGACGACCTCGGCCATACGCACGAAGCGGGGCTTGGTCGTGATGCCGTGCAGCTCGCGCGTGTCCTCGTACGTGAGCAGCGAGTAAGGCGCGCCCGAGAGCGGCGGGGATTGGTGACAGCCGTGGCAGTGCGTCTGGAGGACGGCAAAAACGTCGCAGGGGAAATCGCCGGTCGGCGGCGTGCCCTCGCAGGTCGGACCGGCGTCGCCGCCGCCGCCGCTGCCGCCGGAGCCGCTCGTCGGCAGGGGAGGGACGGGAGGTTTCCCAGGCGGGACACATTGCCCGCCGAGGCAGCCTTCTTCGAGCTCCGCGGTGCACGCGGGGCCGAGGGCGGCGAGGAGAGGGAGCAAGGCGAGCGGCGCGAGGCGACGGAAAAGAAGAGGCATTGCGGAAGACTAGCGCAACCGGGCGGGCGTGGCGTGGCGGCTTTTTCGGAGAAAAAACCAGGACCTCGCTCGCCCGGGGGCGAGAGCCTTCTATCTCACTTGCAGGTATCCGACATCGCCTTCGTGTGCGGGCAATGCGTCACCGCGGCCGTCTCGTCGCTCGCCGCGACCGAGAGGTGGTACATGCGGCACTCGGTCGTATTGCCGGCCGTGAAGTCGGCCGCGTTGTACGTCATGCCCGCGGCCGTCCACGCCATGCACGACGTCATGCATTCGCCTTCCTGCGGCCACTCGGTCGCGCAGGTCTTCACCGCGAGCGAGCAGAACGCCTGGCAAAGCGAGCCGCACGTAGCGCCGCCGCTCGGGCCGGCGTGCTGGCAGTGCATCGCCGGATCGCCCGTCGCCGCGCTCGTGTGATAGATGCGACACTGCATCGTGTTGCCGGCCGCGTCGCCGTCCTTGCCATCGGCCGGGAAGCCCGCGCAGCTGCCCATGCAGCTCGCCTTGTCGGCATACTGCTGATTTTCGCCCATGCAGTTCGCCGCGATGTCCGTGCAGTATTTGTCGCAGTCGACGGCAGCGGCGCCGCCGCCCGCGCCGCCCGCGCCGCCCGCGCCGCCCGCGCCGCCCATTCCGCCCGTGGCGCCGGCACCACCGGAACCGCCCGAACCACCGGAGCCGCCCGAATTTTCGTCACCACAACCCGTGGTCGCGATGAGAGACGTGGAAGCGAGCAAAGCACCCAGGAAAAGAAGTCCATGTTTCGTCATGTAAAGCACTCTCTCCGTTTCCGACCGGAACGTCAAGCCAGCGGGCGTTCTCCGTGCGAAATTCGCTCGCAAAGCGGAGCACGTCCATGGCGAAAGGAGGTCGGAGTCATCGCATACGCGTGGAGAGGCCCAGCGGTTCCATGCGAGATGTCCGCGAGCCGCGTGCGAATTCCAGGTGGCAGTGATTTTGCTCACGCTCCCTTCGGGCCGCGATTTCCTGCACCCGGCTGCGCCATAAGGTCGACGCCTGAGCGCCGCGTCGATTCCGGGGACGTTTCTTCAATGCGAATCAGGAGCAGTCGGTAGAATCTGAAAACAATGGAGCTTCTTGCCCCCGAGGCGCTCCATCCGACGCGGGCACGGGGGCTGCGCACTGGCTCTACCGTATCCGCGCCGCACACCGGGGCCCGTCCGCGCGATCCCGAAATGCAATCGCTGGAGGTCGCATGGCAATAGCTGCTCGCCCGGGCTGCCTCGCGAGGCCGTCCAGAGGCCTCGTCGTTCGCCCCGGTTGATCGGACGACCCCCATGGCGGAGCCCTGGCGGCTGGTCCGGCGATTGCTCCCGTTCCTGCGACATGTCGACGAGGTCCTCGCCCAGGAACGTTCTGGCCACGAAGAGCGAAGGAACGAGCGACGCGGTGCCCGTCTCGTCGAACCGGGGCAGCGGCAGCGGCATCCGTCGCGTCGTGATCCCCGAGCCCCTGGCCCCGCCGAGCGACGCGCTCGCCGCCGCGCTGACGTTCCTCGAAGGCGTCGCCTCGCGGCGGATGTGCCGGGAAGAGCTGCGCTCCTGGATCGACCGGAACCTCGTGCAGCCGGGTTACATGGCCCGCCCCTGGCGGATCCAGGAGCCGCTTTTCGGCGCATTGCCGGCCGACAAGCATTGCAGCGCGTTCCTGCCCGAGATCCCGCCGACGGACGAGACGGCCGCGATCCTGGTCCGCACGCGCGCGCGTGTGGTCGGGCATCTGCGCGGGCTGCGAAAGGAGCCGGTCGACGACCGCTTCCTCTCGGCCGCGATCTTCGCGGGCCGCGTCCGCAGGGTCGTCGTGGGCGAAACGATGCAGTGGGTGCCGCGCCCGCGCAGCCACGACATTCTGAGCGACATCGTGACGAGCCTGTTCGTCTCCGACATCCTCGGGCGGCGGGAGTTTTACGCGCAAAACCTGTGCATTTGTGACACCTGCGGCCGCGTGCGTTTCGACCCGGAGCCGCCCCAGCGGAACAAGTGCTTCTTCTGCTAGGTCGTCGGCGCCTCTGCCGAGGCCCCGTCCGCCCGTGACGCAGTGCCGCCCGTGAACAAGGCGTTGCCAAGCGCGCTTCTTCTGGGCGAAGTAGGGGCATGATCGATCTGCGCTCGGATACCGTGACGCGGCCCACAGCCGCGATGCGGGAGGCCATGGCCCGGGCCGAGGTGGGCGACGACGTGTACGGGGAGGACCCGACGGTCGCGCGCCTGGAGAAGCTCACGGCCGAGATCACAGGCAAGGCGGCGGCGCTGTTCGTGCCGAGCGGGACGATGGGCAACCAGATCGCCCTGCTCTGCCACACGCAGCGCGGCGACGAGGTGATCATCGGCGAAGGCGCGCACTGCGCGTTCTACGAGTCGGGCGCGGGCGCGGCCTGGTCCGGGGTGCAGTTCGAGATCGCCGGCCGCGGCGGGCTGTTCGGGCCGGACGAGCTGAAAGAGGTCATCAAGCCGCCGCATTATTATCACCCGCGGCCGCGGGTCGTCGCGCTGGAGAACACGCACAACCGGGCAGGCGGTCGGGTCTTTCCGCAGCGCGACGTGCTCGCGATCGCGGAGGTCGCGCGGGCGCACGGGCTCGTGATGCACCTCGACGGGGCGCGCGTGTGGAACGCCGCGGTCGCGTCGGGGCTCTCGATCGCGGAGCTCTGCGCGCCGTTCGAGACGGCGAGTGTTTGCTACTCAAAGGGTCTCGGGGCTCCGGTGGGATCGGCGATCTGCGGCGACGCGGAGACGATCGTACGAGCCCGTAGGTTCCGGAAGATGCTCGGCGGCGGCATGCGGCAGATCGGCGTGCTCGCCGCGGGCGCGCTCCACGCGCTCGAGCATCACCGCGCGCGGCTCGCGGAGGATCACGCCGCCGCGCGCGTGATCGGCGCGGCGATTCGCGAGGCCGGGGCGAGCGTGCCCGAGGTCGAGACGAACATCGTGCAGGTGGATTTGCCCGTGGCGGCCGACGAGCTCGTCGCAGCCGCGCGCGCGCGTGGCGTCCTCGTCGGCGCGTCGGGCGCGCGGCGCGTCCGCGTGGTGACGCACCTCGATCTGCCGGCGGCGCGCGTCGCCGAGGCGGCCGCGGCGCTCGCGGACGCGACGCGCGAGGTCGTCACGCGGAAGGCGACGCCCGCGTGAGCGCGAGGCGCGGCCTCGGGTTTGTCCTCGCGTGGTGGCTCGTCGGGTGCGGGCCGAGCCTCGGCGACGCGTACGAGCGATCGTTCGCCGCGGGGCAGAGGGCGTATCACGCGGGGCGCTACGAGGAGGCCGCGAAGAGCTACGAGGAGGCCGCGGGCGCCGCCGAGCGCGTGAAGGATCGCGACGAGGCGCTCTTCCTCGTGGCGCGCATGCACGAGCGGCGCGGCGCGCACGCCGACGCGAAGGCCGCGCTCCAGAAGCTCGCCGAGACCTCCCCCCAGGGACCACGCGCGGGCCGCGCCGCGTTCGAGCTCGCCAACCTCGAGATCGAGCACGGCGACGCGGAGCGCGGCTACGCGATGCTCTTCGACGCGACGGCGAGGTACACGAAGAACGGCCTCGCCAGGAGAGCGGTGAAGCGGCTCGTGGAGCACGAGCGCGAGCGCGGCGGCGACGAGGCGGTGCTCGCGTGGGCGAAGGGGCCGGCGCGGGTCCTCCGGAACACGGAGCTCGAAGAGAACGTCGATTACGAAGCGGCGCTCGCGCTCGAACGGCTCGGGCGGCACGCGGAGGCGCGCGACGCGCTCGTCGCGCTCTCGGTCGCGCATCCGTACCCTTTCGGGACGCTGACGGACGACGCGCTCTGGCACGCGTCGTTGATCGAAGAGGAGCTCGGGCACTACGAGGCGGCGATCGCGCAGCTGCGCGCGCTGCTCGCGGCGCGCGAGTCCTCGCACCTCACGGGCAGCTACGAGCGCCCGCGTTACTCGCCGGCGCAGATGCGCATCGCGGAGCTCTACCGTGATCGGCTGCACGATCATCGCGCGGCGCGCCGCGAGCTGCACAAGCTCTACGCCGATCATCCGACGTCCACCTTGCGCGACGACGCGCTCTGGGCCGAGGCGCGCCTCGCGCACGAAGACGGCGACAAAGGCGAGGCTTGCGACCTCGTCAAGCGCTTGCGCAAGGATTTTTCCGACTCGCGGTACGCGCCCTGCGCGCACCTCGTCTGCGACGAGATCAGGCCCGCGCCGAACGAAAAGTCGTGCGCGGGCTACATCGAGCGAGAGGCGAGCGGACGGAAGGACGAGGCGCCCGCGGATCCCGCGGGCGACTGACGGCAGGCGTCAGTCTTCCTCGTCGTTCTCTTCCTCGAGCTCCTCGTCGTCTTCGTCGTCGAGGTCGTCGTCGTCGTCGAGGTCGTCGTCGTCCTCGACCTCCTCCTCGTCCTCTTCTTCACGCTGCTCGTACTTGAGATCGATGCCCATCTCGCCGAGCTGCGTTTCGAGGAGCTCGAAGAGCTCGTCGACGTCGTCGCCGCTCCACTCGTCGAGGACGTCGGTCAAAAATTCGAAGAAATCGCCGCTGTCGAGCCGACGCTCGATTTCTTCGACCTGCTCCTCGCTGAACGCCTCGAGGACGTCCTCGCGCAGGGCCTCCGTATCGCCTTCGTCGATCGCGTCCGCAGCGGAGAGGCGGATCTGCTTAACCGCACGCTTGTCGAGGTGGATCTCCATGAGCGTGGCTCCGTTTAGGCGACCAACCATGGCGACGTCAAGCGCGCCGATGATCGGCGAAAAGGTTTCCGAGACGTTGGCGCAGGCGCGCGCTGCGTCAAGGCGAGAGCCCCCGGAGACCTTCGTGACCAGGTGTCGCCCGCCCCTCGCATCGGGCCCCACCTTCTTCGGCCTCGCCCGGAGCGGAAAGGGAAGGGGACACGAGGCGCCTTCCGCGCCGGCATCGGGCGCGCGCGCGGCGGGTTGCGGGCTCGGGCCCAGGCGCGTAGCGTGAGCGCCGGTGAGCGCGCGACGGCCCTTCGGTCTGCTCCTTTGCGCCTCTCTGCTCGCCGCCTCCGGTCCGGCGCGTGGTGAGCCGAGCGCTCCGCTGCCTCCGGCGAACGAGCCTCTGCGTGTCCTCGGGGGCGTCCGTCCACCGCCGCTCCACGTCGAGTACTTCCAGTACGGCGTGGCCATCGTCGCCGAGACGAACCTCGACGCAGGCGCGGTCTGCGCGCCCGAAGGTGGAAAGGCCGCGCCTTGTATCCTGGGCGGAGCCGGAGGTCTCGCGATCCGCGGCGGGTATCGATCCGCTGGGCCCTGGTACGTCGGCGGGGCCTACCAGTTCGCGAAGATGGACTCGAGCAATCTCTACCGGCTCGGGATCTTCCAGCAGCTCCGCTTCGAGATGCGCTACCTGCCGGACTTCGGGACCCGCGCCGCGCCCTACGCTTCCTGGGGGATCGGCGCGCTCGCGTATGGAAACGAGTGGGGCGTCGAGACGGGCGGCGGGCTCCTCTTCGGAGGGCTCGGCGTCGAAATCGAGCTTTCCCGGGTGGCGATCCTGGGCTTCGGCCTGGTCTACCGCCCGATGCTCATCGCAGGATGGACCGATACGGCGGGGGCCGTCCGTGCCACGGGCGTGGCGCACTTCCTGGGCGCCGAGTTCCAGTTCGAGCTCCGCAGCGAGATCGGGCGCAGGTAGCTCGGAGCGGGCCGCGGGGCGCCCTTTTCGTGTCGATCTTGCGCTCGGGCACTTGACTCGAACGCTCCTCCGCGGTCCTCTCGCGCTGTGATCTGCGACGTCTGCGGTCGTGAAAACGCCGACAACCTGACGTTTTGCCTGGATTGCGGCAGGCGCCTTCGGACCCAGGGGCGCGGCGTGCCGCCCACGCCGCCCCACGGGATCGAGCGCGTCGAGCGCGCCGCGGTGGCCGAGGCCCGAAGCACGGACGACGCGCCGAGCTCCGCGCCCGCGATCGCCTCGAACCCCGCTCCCTCGGCGAACCCGACGTCCGGCAGCCCAACATCCGGTAGCCCAACGTCCGGCAGCCCGACGTCCGGCAGCCCGACGTCCGGCAATGCAGCATCGTCCCCGAAACCCTCGGCGCCGCGATCCAGGCCCGAGGCGCCCGCGCTTCAGTTCACCGTCTCGTTCGGCGCCGACGCGATCACGACGTGCCCGAGCTGTCGCTCGTCGAATCCGCCCGGCTACCGCTTCTGCGTGACGTGCGGCGCTTCGCTCGGTCGTCCCGCCGCCGCTTCGAGCGAGTCCGCGGTGGTGCGTCGCGCGCCGGAGGCCGAGCCCGAGCCCGAGCCCGAGCCCGTGGCCGCTCCGCCTCCGCCTCCGTCACCGCTGCCCGCGGCGCCTCCCGCGGCCGCGCCGATCACGGAGGTCCCCGCGGTGCGGCCTGCGCTCCCGCGCTCGGTCGTCGCGCCGAACCTGGAGAGCGCGTCGGCCACGATCCCCGACGACACGGGGGACAAGATCATCGGCGCGCCGGTCGTGGGCATCGCGACGGCCCGGACCGGCCCTCCGCGGCTCGTGCGTTGCGCTCGTTGCCACGGGCATTCCGCCGAGGGCATGCGGTTCTGCAAGTACTGCGGCGCGCCGCTCGACGAGGGCGAGAAGGCCGCCCGCGCGGAGGCCGAGCCGCCGTTCGCCGAGCCCGTGACCGCGGGGCGAAGGGACGAGCGGCTCGTGTCCGCGTTCGTGGCCCCGGCGCCCGTCGCGCCTTCGGGGACGCCGAGTGGTCGCCTCCAGACGGGTCGGCTCGTCGTGATCGTGGAGGATGGCAGCGAAGGCAAGTCGTTTCCGCTCGTGGACCGCCAGGTCGACGTGGGCAGGTCGGAGGGGGACATCCTTCTGGCGGACGATCTGTACGTCTCCCCGCGGCATGCGCGCCTCCTGCCTCAGGGTGGTCACTGGATCCTCCGGAATCTGCACTCCACGAACGGGGTCTACCGGCGCATCCGGGAACCGCACGCGCTGAAAGACGGCGACTTGCTCCTCCTGGGCCTCGAAGTGTTACAGTTCGAAACCGTGAACGACGCGGAGCGAGGGCTCGGGCATGCAACCCAGCATGGGACCCTGTTGTTCGGGTCTCCCTCGACCCCGCGGCGCGCACGGCTCTGTCAGCGGACGGTCGAGGGCGTGACCCGCGACGTGTACCATCTGTTCCGGGATGAAACGGTGATCGGGCGAGAGGTGGGAGACATCGTTTTCACGGCCGACCCTTTTCTGTCGAGGCGGCACGCGGTCCTTCGCAGGAGCCTGATGAGCGGGGAGTTCACGATCACGGATCTGGACTCTTCCAACGGCACCTACGTGGCGATCCGCTCGGACGTCACCCTCGACAACGGCGACTATCTCCGCATCGGCCAGCACCTGTTCCGGGTGGACCTCTCGTAGTGAGCCCATGAGCGAACAAGCCTCCCGAGAGACGCAGCCCGACTCGAACCGCCCCGCGGACAGCGCCGAGGGTCTGCCCAGCGAGCGCAAGCCGAAGAAGCCGGCTCCGATCAAGCTGCGCTTGTTCGGCCGTACGGACGTGGGCCAGGTGCGCGAGCACAACGAGGACAACTTCATCGTCGCGGACCTGACGAAGGCGAGCCGCGGCTTGATGGAGACCGATCGCAACCAGGTCGTCGGCGAGCGGGGCGTGCTGCTCGGCGTCTGCGACGGCATGGGTGGCGCGGCCGCCGGCGAGGTCGCCAGCCAGCTCGCCGTGGACATCATCTTCCAGAAGATGATCTCGGGTGAGCCGCCGAAGGATCACGACGACATCGCGGCGAGGCTCGTGCACGCGATCGAGTCGGCGGGCCTGCGCATCTTCAGCGAGGCGAAGCTCGATCGCACGCGGCGCGGGATGGGCACGACGTCCACGGTGTCGGCGCTCGTCGACGATCACCTCTTCATCGGCCAGGTCGGCGACAGCCGCGCGTACATCCTGCGCGGCGACAGGCTCGTGCAGGTCACGCGTGATCAGTCGCTCGTGAACCAGCTCATCGAGGCCGGTCAGCTCACCGAGGAAGAGGCCGAGACCTTCGAGCACAACAACATCATCCTGCAGGCGCTCGGCACCTCGGACAGCGTGCAGGTGGACCTCACGTTCGTCGAGCTCAAGCGCGGCGACACGCTCCTGCTTTGCAGCGACGGCCTCTCGGGCATGGTGCGCAACGAGGAGATCCGCGAGGTCCTGCGCACGATCGACGATCCGCTCGAGGTCTGCAAAACCCTCACGGATCGGGCGAATCAAGCGGGCGGCCACGACAACATCACGGTCGTCGTGTCGAAGTTCGAAGGCGAGGCGCTGCCCGAGCCGACGGAGGAGGACATCGCGGGGCTGCGCTATCGCAAGTACCAGCTCCCCGAGCCCATGCCGCCGAGCTCGCTCACGGCCCCCGATCCGAGCCGCCGTGTCAAGGAGCTCGATCAGCCGAAGATTTCGGTGCCGCTCACGCCGCTGCCCTCGTCGACCTCGTCCGAGGGGCACCGCCGCGAGAGCGACTCCGAGCGGCGGGAAGACGCCTCCAAGGACGGAGAGGGTCCATCTTCGTACGGGCCGCGTTCGCACGGCCCAGACGATCCGATCCACATCCCGACCGACGGCGCGCCGCAGTGGCTCATCGTGATGATGATCGCGAGCGCGCTCGCGTGTATCACGATCGCCGGCTACTACCTGCTGAAGCCCTAGCGTTCGGCTGGCGAAGCCCGGCCGCCAAAAATATACTCGCGGGATATGCCGAGCGAGGTGCCGCGCGAGGCGATGGACGCGGACGGTCGTGTGGACGTCGCGACCGCGCAGCGCATCGTGGAGAACGCCGTCGCGCGCGCGACGAGCGGGCCGGACAAGAGCGCGGGCATCATCGAGGCGAAGGTCGCGGAGGCGACGCGGCGAGGCGCGCGGCTGAACGCATTGCTCGCGTTCGGCGTGGCCGTGACGCTGGTCGCGCTCGGGGTGGCGGCCCTCGTCGTGTACCGATCGCAGCGCGCGGCGGCGATCCTGAAGGCCGAGGCGGGGCTCGACGCGCGACCGGTGGCCGCACCCGTGGGCACGTTGCCGACGAAGGTGCTCTCGGGGCGCGAGCTCTACGAGCAGAACAAGGGCGCGCTCTACGTCCTCGCGTACACGCAGAACCGCCGCATCAGCGGCTGCTGCAGCGCCTTCGCGATCGGCAAGAACATGCTCGTGACGAACGCCCACTGCGTCACGTCGTGCGGGACCCGCGGCGGAAAGGCCGTGGTCGTGCAGAACGAGTCGGCGGGGAAGGTCGAGCTCGAGGTCGTCGCGCAGCGCGCGCACCCGACCTACAACGCGAGCTCGAAGCGCGCGGATACGCCCGACGTGGCGCTGCTCCGCGTGAAAGGGACGCTCCCCGTGGCCGTGACGCTGGCGAGTGACACGGAGCTGCGCGCGCTCGGCCCGGGCGACGACGTGTACGTGCTCGGCTTCCCCGGGCGTGTGATGGATCCGGTGAGCCCGTCGGCGACGTTCCTGAGCGGGCACCTCGGCCGGCTGATGGGCTTCGACGAGCAGGCCACGTCGGCGGACAAGGCCACGGTGATCCTGCACGACGCGGTCACGCGCGGCGGCAACAGCGGCAGCCCCATCTTCAATCAGTACGGCCACGTCATCGGCGTCCACGCGGCCCACGTGGACGACGAGGAAGACATCTCCATCGCCGGGCAGAAGACGAAGATCGTGCAAGCCTCTCCCTACCGCATCGGCATGCGGATCGATCTCGTCCGCGGGGTACCCACGCCGTGAACCTCCGGATCGTGCACATCGCAGGGCAAAAAGCCGGGACGTCGCAGCTCTTCGAACGCGACGTCGTGCGGCTCGGCCGCGCGCCGGACAACGACGTCGTCTTCGACGCGAACCACGATCGCGAGGCGAGCGGACATCACGCGGAGCTGCGTCGCGAGGGCGGCGCCTGGTACGTCGTGGATCTCGGGAGCCGCAACGGGACGTTCGCGAACGGGCAGCGGATCCAGCAGCGCTACCCGCTCGCCCCGGGGACCGAGGTGAGCTTTGGCGCGAAGGGCCCGCGGATCCGGATCGAGCTCGTGCCCGCCGCGCCGCCGATGCTGCCGCTGCAGCCGATGCCGCCCATGCAGCCGATGCAGCCGATGCCGATGCCGCCGCCGCTGGATCTCGCGCCCGCCGCTGCGCCGCGCGTGCAGATCGCGCAGGCCGTGCAGCCGGCGCCTCCCGCGGGCGCGCGCGTCGGACAGCGGACGATCGCGATGATGATCTCGCAGGCCGTGGCCGTGGCGAGCGGGCGTCAGAAGTTCGGACGGACGGCGGAGCTCAACGCGATCGTCGAGGAGAAGGTCACGGCGGCGACCGCGTCGCAACGGAGGACGGCGTATGCGCTCGGCGGGCTCCTCGTCGTCGCGCTGCTCGCGCTCGGCGGGCTCATCTTCTGGAGCACGCGCTCGCAGGACGATATTCAGCGCCTTCGCGAGGAGCTCGCGCAGATGGCGCCGGAGGATCCGCGTCGCAAGGAGATCGAGGGCCGGCTCGGCAACCTCCACCCGTCGAACGCGAGCTTCGGCCGAAACCTCTACGACCGATCGAAGAAGGGCATCTTCATGCTCGCCGCGAAGGGCGAGGGCTTCTGCACGGCGTTCGCCGTCCGGCCCTCGGTGCTCGCGACGAGCGCGCACTGCATCCAGGAGGCGAAGGCGAAGGGCTCGGTCGTCGCGCTGGAGAACGAGGGGCGCGGGCAGGCGCGCTTCGACGTGATCGAGATGCGCACGCATCCCAGCTATCGCCCGACCGATCAGGAGAGCATCACGCCCGACGTCGGCGTCTTGACCATCCGGGGCCGCTCGGCCGTCGTGCTGGAGATCGCGACGAAGCAAGAGCTCACGGGGATGGGCGCGGGCGACGACGTCTACCTCATCGGCTTTCCCGGCCGCTTGATGGACGCGACGAACCCCGCCGCGACGTTCCTCGCCGCGCACATCGGCCGCGTCACGGGCGCGTCCGGCCGGCCTGCGGCATACCAGGACGCCTGGCTCGTACAGCATGACGCCGCGACGACACGCGGCTCGAACGGCAGCCCCGTCTGGAGCGGCCAGGGCAAGGTGATCGGGGTGAACTCGGGCGGCTACCTCGAAGAGGGCGAAGAGAAGATCGCAGGTCGGAAGACGGAGGTCGTGAAGGCCTCGCCCTACAAGTTCGGCATGCGGATCGATCTCGTCGAGGCGCTCCTCAAGTAGTCACGATGTTGAGGCTCGCGATCCGCAGGCTGCTGCTCATTCTTCCGACGTTGATCGGGGTCTCGGTCGTCACGTTCCTGTTCCTCTCGTACGTCCCCGATCCGACGGACGATCCGGCGCTCGCCGTCACGCCATCCGAGCGCGCGCGCCTGCGCCGTGAGCGGTTCCTCGACTTGCCGCGCTTCTTCAACCTCGGGACGCGTGACGTCCGCGCGCGCGCCGCCGAGGCGATGCACGCGATCGTCGACGGCGACGTCGATCAAAAAGCGCAGGGGCGCGAGGAGCTCGCGCGGCTCGGCGGAGCGGCGCTCCCGCACGTGCTGCCCGCGCTCGACTCGCTCGCGCCCGGGCCACGCGCCGAGGTCGCGCTCGCGCTCGCGCCCGTCGGCGAGCGGATGGGCTTCGCGGGCGAGCGGCTCGCGGATCCGGCGCGCGCGGTGGCGTTCTGGACGCGGTTCTGGGACGACCGCGGCATCGAGTTTCGCCGCGCGTCCGTGCGCAGCGCGGTCCGCAGGCTCTCGCGGTACGGCAGCACGTCGCGCGCGGCCGAGCTTCGCGAGCTCGACACGTTCGTGCTGGAGGACGTGCTCGGCGCGCTCGAGCATCCGACCGACTCCGCCTCGTTCGAGCGGGCCCGGGCCCTCGTCGACATCGCCGCGCACGTCACGGGCCGCGACGATCGCATCTCGCCCGGCGACGACTACGGCACGGCCCTCGCCTGCGTCGAGCGGTGGGGCTCGTTCTGGATGGTCTACAAGAACGACTTCGTGACGCTCGACGGCCCCTCGCGGTTCGCGGGCATCGTGCTCGAGACGCGCTACGGCAAGTGGGCGCTCGGCGCCGTCACGCGGCGGCTCGGCGTGGGCATCGACGGCGTGCCCGTCCTCGATGGCATCGCGCAGCGCGCGCCCGTCACGCTCACGCTCGTGTTCGGCGCGATCGCTCTGGCGTACGCGGCGGCCGTCCCGCTCGGGCTCCTCGGGGCTGCGTCGCGCGGGCGGCGTCGCGACGGGCTCACGGCGGCGATCGTGCTCGTGCTCTATGCGATCCCGACGGCGTTTTTCGCGATCCTGGCGGCGCGTGGCTACCCCGGGCACGGGCTCTTCTTGCCCACGGTCGTGCTCGCGCTCGGCCTCGTGGCCGCGCCGGCGCGTCAGGCGCGCGCGGGCCTCGCCTCGGCGTTCGCCCAGGACCACGTGCGCGCCTCGCTCGCGCGAGGGGCGAGTCGCGCGCGTGCGCTCGTCGTTCACGCGCTCCCCGGCGCGCTCCTCCCGGTCGTCACGCTCGCCACGCTCGAAGCGCCGATGGCCCTCGGCGGCGCCTTCGTCGTCGAGCGGGTCTTTGGCCTCGAAGGCCTCGGCGCCGCCACGATCGTCGCCGTGCAGTCGCGGGACACGAGCTGGCTCATGGCCGTCTCGATCTTCATGGCCGCGACCGCGACGATCGGGGTCATCATGACGGACCTCGTGTACACCGCGCTCGATCCGCGGCTCGCGCAGAGCATCCTGCGCCAGAGGCCGCGCACATGAGCCACCGCAGGATCGTGCTCCGGCGCGTCGCCCATAGCCGCCGCGCGGGCCTCGGCGCCGCGCTGCTCGGCTTGCTCGTGCTCATCGGCGTCTTCGCCGAGATCCTCGCGGCCCCCGCGCCGCTCGTCGCCGTCGGCCCGCGTGGCGTCGAGCTCCTGCCCGCGATCGTCCACGCCGAGCGGTACGAGCGGCTCTCCGAGGACGAGATCGCGCGCTCCTATGCGGACGCCTTCGCCGTCTGGCCCCTCGTGCGATCCGGCCCGACGGCGCCGAGCGCGGCGGGCGCCTTTGCGCCCTCGTCCCGCGCGCATCCGCTCGGCACCGACGAGAAGGGCCGCGACCTCTTCGCACGCCTCGTCTACGGCGCGCGCACGGCGCTCGGCCTCTCGCTCGCCGCCGTCCTCGTGAGCGCGCTCCTCGGCGTCCTGCTCGGCGGCCTCTCGGGCATCCGTGGTGGCGCCTCGCGTGACGTCCTCGTGCGCCTCGTCGAGACCGTCGACACCTTCCCGGCCATCCTCGTCGTCGCGCTCGTGCGCGCCATCGAGCGCGAGCCTTCCGCGCTCTCGCTCGTGCTCGCCGTGGCCTTCGTGCGCTGGGCCGAGGTCGCGCGCCTCGTGCACGCGGAGACCTTGCGCGGAGCCTCGGAGGAGTACGCCCTCGCGGCGCGCGCCCTCGGCGCCTCGCGCGCGCGCATCTTCCTGCGCCATGTCCTTCCGAACGCGCTCGGCCCCGTCACCGTGAGCTCGGTGTTTGGCGTGGCGTCCGTCGTGCTCCTCGAAGCGGCGATCTCGTTCCTGGAGATGGGCGCGCCGACGTCGGCGGCGTCCTGGGGCGAGACGCTCGCGCAGGGCGCGCGAAACCCCGCCGCGCTTCGCTTGCTCGTCTTGCCGGTCTTCTTGCTCCTCGTGACCGTGGGCGGCTCGTACCTCGTCGCCGATGCGCTGCGCGACGCGATGGATCCGCGCGCGGCCCGAAAGCGACGCGACGAAACGTACGATTCGTTCGGTCGTTCCGCGGACGAGCCGCACACGTCCTGATGACGATACGTCACCATCCGTGATGGGCTTGCAACGCGTCGCGCACCCGACGTACGTTGAAAAAAGCCCGGTCTCCTTGGAAGGCTTGGGCTCGGCCCGGCGTGCTGACCAACCTCGCCGGGCCTCTTTTCATTTCAGCCGCAAGGATCGCGTTCTCACGACTCGACGGAGATGAGATCCACGGCGAAGCATCGGAGCGCGTGCAGGCTGCGGCGTTGCCAGTGCATCTCGGGGTTCGAGAGGAGCCGGATCTTGTACTCCTTGCTCCTCTCGAGCTCGCCGATCTCGCTGATCCACGACACGAAGCTCTTGAAGCAGGACGAGTTCATGAACTCGAGGTTGCGGAAGTCCACCTGCACCTCGGCGGCGCTGATCCGCAGGGCCTCGGCGTGCACGCGCGGCAGCAGCGTGTCGAGGCTGTCCTTCGCGGCCATGTCCGCGTTGCCCGAGAGGCTGAGGACGAGCGAGCGGCCCTCCGCGCGCACGTTCGCCGAAAAGTCGCGGAGCGCGACCGAGAGATCCGAGGCCGCGCTCACGAGCTCCTCCGCGTCGTGACGGTCGTCTGCGCCAGGATCGTGACCCTGTCGTCCTCGATGGTGTGGCTCATCGTCATCTCTCCTTCGGCACGCACGCGCACGAGGCCGAGCCCCGAGCCCACCTTCCGCTTGGCGCTGCGCGCCATCGCGATCTGGTAGTGGCCGAAGGGATCGTCGTGCCGGCTCATCTCGTCGAAGATAGTGGCAAGCGTTGCGATGTGCTCGGCGTTCGCCCGGTTCATGAGCCGGATGGAGACTGTGCTCGACGTCTCGCCCGGCTCGAACTTGACGGATAAAAACGTCGCGCCGTCGCTCGCATATTTGACGGCGTTCTCCAGGAGCTCGTGGGTCGCGAGCGCGATGCGCGACACCGTGTCCTGGTCCTCGATCATCCGCTCGTAAAAGTCGGACAGGAACCTGCGAACGATGGAGATGAGCTCGACATTGGGCTGGAACGTCAGCTCGAACGCGGTTGGTGTCTCGATCATCGTTCCTCGCGGTCCTGGATCCCGGGCGCGGCGGTGCGCATCGGCTGCAGAATCTATCTCAGCCTTCGGCGCGCGTCTCGCTCGCCCTGTACCGCACGACCACGAGCGTCACGTCATCCTCTTGACCTTTGCCGTCTGAGAAGCGGGCCACGTCGTCGAGGATCACGTCGCGGATCCGCTCCACGGGTTCGCCCGCGAGCGCCTCGATCTGCGCCGTGAGCCGTTTCATCCCGTACATCTCGCCCGACGCGCTCCGCGCTTCCGTGACGCCGTCCGTGTACAGCACCATCACGTCTCCGTCCTGCAGGACGAGCTCGTCGTCTTGCACCGTCCGCGCGACGTCGCGGATCGCGCCGACCCACGGGCCGAGTGTCGGGATCGTCTCGATCTTCCCGGTGCTCGCGCGCAGGATCACGATGTCCTCGTGCGCGCCGGCGAACACCACGCGTCCGCTCCGGTGGTAGCGCATCACCGTGAGCGTCACGTGCTCGTCGTTGCGCAGGCGGTTGCGGATGTTGTCGTAGAGCACGAGGTTCAGCACGCGCACGAGGTCCTTCGGCCGTGCCTCGGGATCCTCCCGCCCGAGCGCCGCGATCGCGCTCTGCACCATGAGCATCACGAGCCCCGATTGCAGGCCGTGCCCCGCCACGTCGCCGATCGCGAGGACGCCGCCTCCCTCGACGGGGAAGACGTCGTAGTAGTCGCCGCCGACCTCGCTCGCCGGGATCATCCGCGCCGCCACGTCGAGCCCCGGCACGTCGAGGCGCCGCGGCAAGATCGACGTCTGGATCCGCGCGCTGATCTCGAGCTCTTTTTCGAGCCGCTCCTTCGCCGCCATCTGCTCGCGTGACTCCGCGATCTCGCGCGCCATCCGGTTCATCGCCTCCCCGAGGGCGCGGATCTCCGTCGGGCCTTGCACCGCGGCCCGCGCGTCGAGCTTTCCGCGCGAGACGTCGCCCACGAACGCCATGAGCCCATCGAGCGGACGCGAGAGCCTGCGCGAGAGCACGAGCGCGAGGGCCGCCGCCGCCGCGAGCGCGACGAGCGCGATGAGCGCGACGCGCACTTCGAGCTCGCGGGAGGGAGCGAGCGCGCGGTCGAGCGAGCGCGCGAGGTGAACGGTCCGCGCCTTGCCCGTGCCTGTCTCCAGCGTCCGCGACGTCGACAGATACGGCCCGCCTTCGGGCGCGGGTGACGCCGTGAACATCCGGAGCACCTCGCTCGGCGCCTCCGTCCCATCTTCGAGCTTCGAGTGCGCCACCACCGTGGGCCCATCCGTCACGGCCACGAGGCTGCCCGTCTGGAGACGCACCTCCTCGACGAGCGCATGGTCGAGCGCGAAGCCGAGCACCAGCACGCCGACCGTGTCGGTCCCGAACGAGAGCCGCCGCGCGATCACCTCGTAGAGCTTGCCGTCGTTCGTCCAGAGCCCGGACGTCTCGCCCTCGCGCAGCGCGCCCGCCACGATCGGATCCTTCGACATGTCGAAGCCCGACGCCTTCGGATCGGCCACGTCCGCGAGCAGGATCCCCGCTCCGTCCGTCATCAGGAACAGATCGCTCTTCACGGCTTTGCGCAGCTCGTCGGCCACGCCGTAGACCGTCTCCGGCGACACGTCCTCCGTCGCCACCACCGCCTTGAGGCGCGGCTCTTCCGCCACCACGTGCGCCTTCACCGCGTGCGTTCGCAGCCGCTCGGTGCGGTGCGACGCGAACACGCGCGCGCTCCGTTCGAGCGCCTCGCCGAGCTCCTCCCGTGCGCGCCGCTCCAGCACGATCGCCGCGCTGCCCGCCGTGGCCACCGTGATCGCCGCGATGAGGAGCACGATCCAGAGGAGCAACGAGCTCCGGAACTTCATGGCCGCGCCACCACCGTCTTCGGCAGGTGCTCGCGCCCCTTGCCGCTTCGGTGTCCGCCGAACGGCATCTCGATCTTCCCCATCGAACGTTCCTCCACGGGCACGCCGAGCGCCTCCGAGAGCGCGGGCGACATGGAGCGCCACGCCACGTCGATCACGAGCGAACCCGCCTTGGGCGCGTCGAGCTCGAACGCGAACGTGCGCGCCTCGCCCGCCGCGATCCGCTCGTCGATCTTCTCGGCCCGCGCGGCGTAAAACGGCACCTCGCGCCCTGCTTCGTCCACGAGCACCCGCCCGATCGTGCGCTCCTCGCGCGCTTGCGCTCGTCCCTTCTCGTCGAGCGCTTGCACGCGCACGACGACCTGCCTCCCGGGCAACCCCGACGGCACCGCGTGCCCCGCGCCTTCGTTCTTCAGCTCCACGGACACCACGAGCTTACCTGCTCGTGTTGTCGCCGATGCCACGATCACGAGCGCCTTGCGCACGAGGTCGCCCTTCTCGCCCATGAACCCGTGCTGCCCCAGGCGCACCTTCCGCGCGCTGCCCGTCGCTGCGTGGTCCACCTCCGGCGGCATGTGGCAGTCCTGGCACGCCGTCCCCGAGACCGAGAAGCTCGACGCGCGCCACTCGGCGTACTCGTTGATGATGGGCAAGCTCTTGCCGTCCGCGAGCGGCATCGAGAACGTGTGACAGCCGCCGCAGAGGCGCGCGTCGCGGAACCAGGGCGCGCAGCCCATCCTGTGGAAGTAGTTGTCTTTCCCGTCGCAGTACGGCCCGAACTTGCGGTTGGCTGCGAGGTCGAACGTGTAGCGCGGCTCGGCCGCATTCTCTCCGACGTCGCGGATCGCGTGGCACGCCTCGCACGTCACGCCCTCGTCGATCACCCTCTCCGTGGGATCGGTGAGCGTCGCGAGCGGCGCGTGGCACGTCTCGCAGACGACGTTCTTCGCGCGGTCGCGCATCGCGACGTAGAACGGCGAGCTTCGCGCGCGCGCGTGTCCCGACGTCTTCCACTCCGCGTGGAGCGTGCCGTGACAATCGCCGCATCGATCGGCGGGGAACGCGCGCGCGCGCGGCGGCGCGAGGGAGGGTTTGTCCGGGGACGAGGACGCGGGCGCCTTCGTTTCGACGTTCGTTCCCGCGCGCTCTTCGCCTTCCCGTGACGCTTTGGGATTGCAGGCGAGCGTGCAGGCGAGGAGCGCCGTTACTTGTACCGACCGTATGGCGTCCCGTCCTTTCTCAGATGCCGTTTCGACGCCGTGCCTTCCGCGAGCGTCGGCTTGAACGCCGAGGTCCCGCCCGCCGTCACCGTCACCTCACCCCGCACCTCCGGCCCGTGCGCTTGCCACGCCACGACCGGGTAGGTCCCCACCGGCGCGTTCTTGATCTGGAACGATCCATCCGCGCCCGTCACGGCGTAGAAGCCGTTGTCGAGCACCTTGATCTTCGTGACCATGTGCGGGTGGATGTTGCAGTAGACGTCCACCACGCCGGCCTCGCGGAACGTGACGGACTTGCTCTCGCCGCTCTTGTAGAGCCCGAGATCGAAGCGCGCGGCCTTCGAGACCGAAAAGACGTTGTGGAAGACCTTGTCGTCGTTCGGGAACTCGACGGTCGTCCCTTTCACGATGACCATCAGCCCCGGCGTGAAGGCGAGGTTCTTCTGGCGGATCTCGCGCTTGCCGGCCGGGGCGGCCGCGCCGGGCACGTTCTCCAGGTAGACCACGATGCCCGATCGATCGGCCTTCGGCGCGTCGTCCACGAGGACCGTGACCACGCCCGAGACGTTCCCCACGGCCGGCGCCTCGGCGCGGCTCTCTTGCGGGGCGAACAAGGACAAGGTGAGCGGCAGCGTCACCGCGCCGAAGGTGATCACGAGGCCTGTGGGGCGAGAGCAGAGACGCATGCGCCATTCTCCTCGGGAGCTTCAGTATTTCAGGAGCATCGAGCTCGTGAACACGTCGTTCGGAAACTGGGGGGCGCGGCCCAGCTCGCGGTTCAGATTGTACTCGGCCTTGAGGATGAGATGGGGCCCGAGCTCCATCCGCACCCCGGCCGTCGCGCGCAGGACCTGGGACAGGTAGACGAAGCTCGCGCCGCTCCGATGTATCGCATCGCGCGCGTCGACCCGGGCATAAGGTGTGAGCCAGTTCAGCACCCGATAGCCCACCTGAAGATAACCGCCGCGGTACCGGAGGCAGGGGGCGAGGCCGCACTTCGTGTCCCCCGGCGCGCTCTTCCCGGCGAACAAGCCGTGCATGACCTCGGCCGTCACATCGAAATCGTGCCAATCGAGGTGCAGGTCCACGCCGACGTGCTTGTGCAGCGCGTCCTCGGCGTTTTGCAGGTCCTGCGCGCCGATCGAGCCCGAGAGCCCGACCTCGAGGCCGGCGCCGAGCGGCGCGCGTGAGGCGATCCGGCCCGCCACGGTCTTCCAGTCGTTCCGATCGATCTCGCCGTGAAATGGGAAGTTCTCGCTCCCGTGGCTGCCGTTCGTCACGGCCACGTTCAGGATCATCGCGCCGTCCCAGAATTTTCCGCGCGCCTTCAGCCCGAGCGGAGAACCGCAGGTGTAGCGGCAGAGCAAGGACGGCGTCACGGTGAGCCGGTCGGGCGCCTCGCGGCTGCGGTACTCCCAGCCGAGCACCGAATCGAACTTCCCGGCATAGAGGCTGAGCTCGAACCGCTCGATCGGGACGAGGTACTCGGCGTACGCGAGCTTCACGTCGATGAAATCGCCGAGCGCGCGATCCCCCGGCGCCGACACGTCCCTCGCCCGCGGCACGAAGTCGATCGACGCCGTCAGCGTGAGGTCCTCGCGCGGCGCCGCGAAGAGCTGCATGTTGAGCGCGTTCACCGCGAACGACGATTTTCCGCCGCTATCGATCGCGTCGAACGTGAGCGCCCGCGATTCGCCCGTGTCGGCCGGCTCGCCGCGCGCGTTCACCATCGTCGACAGCGGATCCCCATAAAAGACCCACGACGCCGGGATGTCGCCCTCGTACTCCGGGAAATACCTGTACCCCGTGTCGCTGCGTATGCCCGCGCCCGTCCCCGTCGCCCGGAAAAACCCGAAGTCGAGGTACCCACCGAGCTTGCTCACGAGCGGCAGGAGCCGCGTGATCTGCTGATCGAAGAAGGTCGCGTCGTCCTCGAGCTTCGCGACCTTCTCGCGCGTCGCTTCGTTCTGTTTGGCCGCGCGTTCGAGCTCCGCCACGCGCTCGCGCATGCGACGGTTCTCTTCTTCGAGCGCCGCGAGCCGCGCGTCGAGGCGCTCCGTCGCCGTTCGTTCGCGTGCCTCCGGAGAAGCCTTCCCGTCCCCGTCGGCAGCCTGCGTCGCGCGCGGCACGATTCCGACGACGGACAGGAAGAGCACGATCACGAGCGGCTTCCTCACGTCCTCTGCTCCAACGCGCGACCCTACAGGCACCGGCGCGCCCCGTCGAGCGTTGATTGCGCTCCCGCTTCTCTCTTCGCTTCGGTATGATGCCTCCCGTCCAGGGGGCGCAATTGTTGTCCGAACCCGTGAGCGATCCTGCCGTGCGGCGAGGGGAGCCTTGAGCCTGGCCGCGCTTCCCAGCGAGCTCCTCGCGCGTTTTCGCGGCGTGGCGCTCGAACGGCTCGACCGCGCCGAGGTCGATTGGGGCAACTTCATGCACGGCGACGCCGGGCCCGAGATCGCCACCGCGATGCAGCAGGAGCTGCACACGCTCAAGGGCGAGGCCCGCATGATGCACTTCGGCGGGCTCGCCACGCTTTGCCACGCGCTCGAAGGCCTCGTCGCGGCCGTGGCGCGGCGCAAAAAGCGCGTGCCCGAAGAGGTCGACCTCGTCGTGACCATGGCCATCCGGTTCATGGTCGTGATGCTCCGGCGGAAGGACGCGGCCCCGAGCGCCGGGATGGATGTCGACGGGTTCGTGCACCAGATCGAGGAGGTCCTCGCCGAGGTCTCGGCCGACGAGCCCGAGAGCCGCGCGCCCATCCCCGAGGCCCGCTTTGCCGTCGTCGACCTGCCGGATCGCGTATCGATGTCCACGCAGCAGCGCCTCGCGGCCCTCGCGACGCGCGTCTTCCTGGAGCACGTCGCGGCCGGGCGCGTGCGCGGGCGGCTCGGCGACGTCGTCCGCGCGCTCACCGCGGAGGTCACCTCGCTCTCGGCCGTCACGCTCGGCCCGCGGCTCGCGCCGCACGAGGAGGCGGCGCGGGGCCTCGCGGAGAGCCTCTGCAAGGAGGTCCGCGTCGCCTTCGACGTGGACGACGTGCGCGTGCGCGCCGAGGTCGCCGAGTCCGTGGAGGTCGTCCTCCTGCACGCGCTCCGCAACGCGGTGGATCACGGCATCGAGCGACCCGAGGCGCGCAGGGCCGCGGGCAAGGCGCCCGTCGCGTCGATCCACGTCTCGGTGCGGCAGAAGGGCGGCGAGATCGAGATCTCGGTCGAGGACGACGGCGCGGGCGTGAACCTCGAAGCGGTGCGGGCGCGCGCGATCGACCTCGGCATTTCCACGCCGGAGATCGCCCTGCGCGCGCAGGACGACGAGCTCACGGAGCTGCTCTTTCGTCCGGGGCTGTCCACGCGCACCGAGGTCACGGACGTCTCGGGCCGCGGCATCGGCCTCGACGCCGCGCGCGCCGCCATTCAGCGGGTCGGCGGGTGCATATCCATCTCCACGCGCCGCGGCCAGGGCACGACCCTCCGGCTCCGCGTCCCGCAGGCGAGCCACGTCCTGCCCGTCATGTGTTTTCCTGCGCGGGGCGCCGACCTCGTCCTCGCCGTGGCGACCGGGCCCGGCGTCCGCGTCTTGCCGGCCGAAGGTGGGATTCCTGTCATCGATCCGGTGGAATACTTCGATATGGCGCCACCGGGCGGCGCGCGGAGCGGCGAGGGCGTGCGGATCGAGGTTCGGCGTGGGGAAGCGCGCTTCACGTTGCGCGCGGGCGGCGAGCCTTACGCGGCCGTGGCGACGCGCCTTTGTCCCACGGCCGACGATTGCCCTGCCGAGATCGTCACGGTGGACGGAGCCGAGGTCCTGCTCGTGCGGCCCGAGGTATTCTGACTCCGTCCATACCCCCGTTTTTCCGTCACGCGCGCGAATCGTGCCCTATGGTTACGTCCTTCTTGCCGTGGCAACGGCTCCTCGATACGATGCCGCCAATGGCCCGGGCATGACGCGCGGGAGCCCTTACCCTCGGGAAGCGAGAGGCAGCCATGAGCGCGACGAAGCGACGGATTCTCGTGGTCGACGACAGCGAGATTTGCCGCGAGCTCGTCAAGCTGCTCCTGCAATCTCGTGGCTTCGAGGTGATCACGCTCGACTCGCCGTTCGGCTTCGGCGCGGCCGTGGCGCGTGAGCAGCCGGATCTCGTGCTCGTCGACGTCAACATGCCGGCGCTGCACGGGGGCAAGCTGGTCGAGGTGGCGCTCCAGAAGGGCATCCTGACGTGCCCCATCGTTTTTCACTCCGACCGGCCGGCGCGGGAGCTCCAGAGCCTCGTTTTGAGCACGGGCGCATCGGGGTTCATCCCGAAGACGAACGACGGCGACGAGCTCGCCTCGCGCGTCGAAGAGTATCTGAATGGCACGTGGCAAAAGCGGGACCGCGCGCCGGAGAGCATCCGGCCGAGCACGGCGCCGCCGGGCCCGCGCACGGACGTGCCGCCGCGCATCGCGCGGGCCTCGGAGGTGCCGCCCCTCTCCGGCTCCTCGTCCCAGTCCTTGCCCCCGCTCTCGGCGGCAGCGCTTTCGGCGGCGCGCACCGCGGACGCGGCGCCCATGTCGCAGCGCAACTTCGACGCGCCGCCCCTCTCGCAACGATCGCCGGACGCCGCGCCCCACTCGCAGCGGACGATCACCTCGTCCACGGGCTGGGTGCGCGGAAAATTCTAGGTTCGGCTAGGGTAGGTTGCAGGTCGTGTTGACGTAGGTCCGCCAGACCTGCTGGGCCGTTCCGGTGGGCGTGCCGATTGCGCTCGTCAGCCGGGCGTTGCGTCGGATGAGCCGGGCGCAGCCGTGGTTCTGGAATCGCCGGAGATACTGCGCCGCCGCGTTCTTGCATTCCACGACTTGCTGCCACGTGCACGTCCGCTCCGGCTCCGGCAGCGGGATGAGGGTTCCATGCGAGTCCCGATGGTAGCCCCAGGGCATGGGCGTGTACCCCTGCGCGATGTCCTCACACGCCTGATTCGCCGCGTCCCAGCCCATCTTGAATGGATTCGTGGTGCAAGCGGCGTCGGCGACCGCGCTCGTGAAGAGGCCCGCGATCAGCAGCGCGGCGCCCGTCCAGGTGATTTTCATCGTGATTCCCCCCTGCGGGAATGCCGTGATCGACCGCCTCGGCCGAGCAGGCAGCCCCGTCTGCAGGGGACATGGAGCCCGTCCGTCCGGCGTCAATCTCCCGCCGCGCGCCCGAGCACCCCCGCGCCGAGCTCTGGATGGTCCGTCATGATCCCGTCGACGCCCATCGCGACGAGCGCGCGCATCTCGGCCTCGTCGTTGATCACCCACGCGTGCACCTCGAGCCCACACGCGTGCGCGACCTCCACGAAATACGGCGTCACGATCGGGATCCCGGCCAGCATCGTCGGAACCTGCAAGGCGAACCCCCGCGCCACGTAGCCCGGGTTTCCCCCATTGCATAGAAACTCCAGCGACTCGGGCAAACTCATCCCCGTCAGCACGCTCGGCATGCGCCGCCGGATCTTCTCCATGAGCGAGCCCGCCTCCGCCGTCAGCAGCACCCGCTCCCGCCCGTCGTGCCGATCGAGCACCCATTGCACGGCGGAGACGAGCGCATCGTCGTCCACCTTGAGCTCGATGTTCAGCGGCACGCCCGGCAGCGACGTGAGCACCTCGGCGAGCGTCGGGATCCGGATGCCGCGGCCCCGGAACGGGTGGGCGCCGTCCGGATCCTGGAACCCGTATCCCGCGTCGAGCTCACGAATCTCGGAGAAACGTTTCTGCGAGGCCGGCCCCGCGCCGTCCGTCGTGCGCGCCACGTCCTCGTCGTGCAGGACGATCACCTCTCCGTCGGCCGTGAGGTGGACGTCGAGCTCGAGGCGGTCCGCCCCCGCCGCGAGCGCGGCGGCGAAGGCGGGCAGCGTGTTCTCGGGCGCCGCGGCCGAGGCGCCGCGATGCGCGAACAGGCGGGGGCGGGGGCCGTCCTTGTAATGCATGGCGATTACTGGATCGTCACCGGCACCGTGGCCGTGTTGTTGTCCAGGCTGACCTCCTCGAACTCGCGGCTCGGGTTCAGCTTCACCTGGATGAAGTAATCACCCGCGGGAACGTCCGTGATGTCGAGCCACTGGCAATCGAGCGTGTTGCCATAAAGATCCGACCAGCCGCGCTGGATGCCTTGATCCTCGCACGAATAGATCTTGTTGCAGCCCACGTTCGGGCCCAGGGCGATCTGCTGCGTGTCCTCCATGCAATACGCCTGCTTGCGCCCGGTCACGACCTCCTTGCCGTCCTTGTCGAGCAGCGCGTACGTCGCGAACCCGTTGAAGTGGTAATGGCCGTGGCAGGGCGAGAAGAGGAAGAGGTCCGGCCGCTCCGACGGCGGCGGCACCGTCAGCGTCGCCATGCCCTGGTTCTTCGCCTCCACGCTGAAGCGCAGGAGCTTGCGCTGGCCCGTCCCGCCCACGCACGCCTCGACGAACGCGCACGAATTCGGGCTCACGTCGAGCGTGTCGAAGAGGATCTCCTCGGCGAGCCGCTTCTCGTCGATCACGAGGTCCGCCATCGGCTCGTTCGCCGCGTGGCAGCCGCAGTCCGTCCCGCAGAACTCGCCCGCGCCGCAGGGCGGGTCGCAGACCGGCGCCTCGTTGTCGCAGTTCGCGAAGACCTGGCATTTCGACGTCGCCGGCACGCAGAGCGAGCCCTCGGCGCACGTGCCGCACGTCCCGCCGCAGCCGTCGTCGCCGCATTGCTTGTCCTTGCAGTCCGGCACGCACGGGTCGGGCCGGCAGCGGCCCTCGGCCGTGCAGGCGAAGCCCGTATCACACGTCCCGCAGTCGCCGCCGCAGCCGTCGTCCGTGCCGCAATACAGGCCGTCGCAATGCGGCACGCAGCCGTTCGCCGTGAACTTCACCTGAAGATCGAACGCGCCGTACTGGGAGGCGTCGAACCCGTCGACGATGAGGTAATACGTCCCCGGATCGAGCGCCGCGTCCACGCGCGAGCCGTAATCGCCGGGCGGCGAGGCGTCGTCGCTGCAGCCCACGGTCGCGGCGGGTTTGTCGTCCAGGCATTCGTTCGCGGGCGTCGCCGGATCCTCTTTCCGGATGTGCAGCACCGTGTCGTAGCCGTAGACACCCGCCTCGATGCCGAGCTTCTCGGTCAGCGTGAACGTGTAGACGAGCTCCACGGCCGTGCTCGTCGAGTTGCACGTCGGCACGACCTCGTGCAGGCCGTTCGTCGTGTCCCCCGTGATGTGGTGGACCCCGACGAGCTCCGTGCCCGCCGGGAGCAAATCGAGCGGCGCCGCGCAAGAACCGGCCTGGTTCGCAGGTTTGCACTCGTTCGTCGCGTTCGCGCACGCCTGGCCGTCGGGACAGCTCCCGCAGCTGCCGCCGCAGCCATTGTCGCCGCAGACCTTGCCCGCGCACTCGGGCGTGCAATCGGAGGTGCACGAGGCGCAGTTGGGCCCGAGCACGTGGTTGCAGGTGTCCTTCTCCTCGTCGCAGCTGTCCGTCGTGCAATCGGCGCCGTCGTCGCACGGGATCGGCCCGGCCACGCACTGGCCCGCCACGAGCCGCTCCGCGCCGTTGCAGTAGACGCCGTCGCTGCAGGTGATCTCGGTCGCGGGCGAGGTGATCGGCAAGCCGAATTTCCCGCCCTCGTACCGCGCGTCGAAGGTCAGCTTGAAGAGGCCCGTGCGCACGGGCGCGGTCAGCGTGCCCTGGAACGTGCCGTGGCCGCCCGGCTCCACCTCGGCTCCGAGCGCGAGCGACGCGCTCGCGAAGCCGTGGCCCTCCGGGAGCGCGAGCGTGACCTCGCCGGGCACCCACGTCGCATCCCCGCTGTTTCGTGCGTCGACCTTGACGTTGACGGCGCCAGCGGGCTTGGCGCGCGCGTCGATCGTGACGACCGCGTCCGCGATGTCGAAGTCGGAGACGTCGTCCGAGCAGCCGGGAACGAAGAGGTGGAGCGCGGGGAGAAAGCAGAGCGGGATGAGCCGTCGATATCGCATGCGAAGCCTCGCCTTTGGGGTCCGGGAGGGGCCGCGGGTGCGGCCCTCGGATCCCGCATGATAAGCGGACCCGCGGCGCGATCCACGCGCGAAATGTGGCCCCGCGCGGCGGACGTCCTCGGCGGCGGGCGCCGCGGGCTCAGCCCCCGGCGGGCTCGGGGTGCTCCGCGATGTAGTCGACGAGCCCTTTCCGGGCCTTTTTGCGCAGCGCGCCCTGGAAGAATGGCGTCCAGCCGAGGACGAGCCCGGAAGGCCCGAGCGCCATGCGTGTCCAGCGCCAGAGGTCGAATCGGTCCGTGTGGCGGTAGATCTTGCCGTCGCGAAACTCGAACGAGGCGTCGATCACGTTGTGCACGTGCCGGCCCGTGGCCGAGAACGAGTAGTGGGCCTCCCAGTGCGCGCTGCCCTTGGAATCGTCGGCATGCACGGCGCTGAATTCGAGCGTGAGGTCTTTCCCTCGCTCGCAGAGCATGCGCCACATCCCGCGCACCTCGGCCGCGTCGAGGCCCACGAACACCGAGTCCGTGAACGTGACGTCGCGGTGATAACAGGCGATCATCCCCTCGGCGTCGCGCTTCTGGAACGACCGATAAAATTGTTCGATCAAGGCTTGATTCGGGTTCATGGCAGGCGGGCGAGCGGACCACGGGCCGCCGAGGACGTCAAGCGGCGGGGCGCGGCGAGCCCGTGCGTGTCGTTCGGGCGTTGACGCCGCGCCCAGATTCGACCAGACCCACCGCTCGACCTAGGGGAGCCTCGGGCTGAGACGGGCTGCCGCGCTTCTTGTGGCGGGCCGAACCCTCGGAACCTGAACCGGTTCGTACCGGCGGAGGGAAGTGTCATGAGCACCGTGAAACAGCAGCGGGTCGACGAGGCCCGCCTCCAGACCATCACGCGCGGGCCGCTGCCCGGATCGAAGAAGGCCTACCAGCCGGGTGTCCTCCACCCGGACCTGCGCGTCCCGCTGCGCGAAATCTCGCAGACGCCGACGCGGGAAGGTCACGGCGACGCCGTGCGCCTCGTGCCGAACTCGCCCGTCTGCGTCTACGACACGAGCGGCCCCTACACCGATCCCGAGGCGGAGATCGACGTCAAGAAGGGCCTCCTGCCGCTGCGCGCCGCGTGGATCCGCTCGCGCGAGGACGTCGCGGAGCTTCCGCGCGTGAGCTCCGAGTATGGCCAGAAGCGCCTCGACGATCGCTCGCTCGACGCATTGCGGTTTCACGCGCCGCGGAAGCCCCTGCGCGCCGCGGCCGGGAAAAACGTCACGCAGATGCATTATGCGCGGCGCGGCATCATCACGCCCGAGATGGAGTTCGTCGCGATCCGCGAGCAGCAGCGGGCCGCGGACCGGATTCGCAAGCAGCACCCGGGCCGCTCGTTCGGCGCGGTGATCCCCGAGCGGATCACGCCGGAGTTCGTCCGCGACGAGATCGCCCGCGGCAGGGCGATCCTCCCGGCGAACATCAATCATCCCGAGATCGAGCCGATGATCATCGGCCGGAACTTCCTCGTGAAGATCAACGCGAACATCGGCAACAGCGCGGTCACCTCCTCGATCGAGGAGGAGGTCGAGAAGATGGTCTGGGCCATCCGCTGGGGCGCCGACACCGTGATGGATCTCTCCACGGGCCGGAACATCCACGAGACGCGCGAGTGGATTCTTCGCAATGCCCCCGTCCCGATCGGCACCGTGCCCATTTACCAGGCGCTCGAGAAGGTCGGCGGCAGGGCCGAGGACCTCACCTGGGAGATCTACCGCGACACGCTGATCGAGCAGGCCGAGCAGGGCGTCGATTACTTCACGATTCACGCGGGCGTCTTGCTCCGCTACGTCCCGCTGACGGCGAATCGATTGACGGGCATCGTCTCGCGCGGCGGTTCGATCCTCGCGAAATGGTGCCTCGCGCACCACGAGGAGAACTTCCTCTACACGCATTTCGAGGAGATCTGCGAGATCATGCGGGCCTACGACGTGAGCTTCTCGCTCGGCGACGGCCTCAGGCCCGGCAGCATCGCGGACGCGAACGACGACGCGCAGATGGGCGAGCTCGCGACGCTCGGCGAGCTCACGCAGATCGCGTGGAAGCACGACGTGCAGGTCATGATCGAGGGCCCGGGCCACGTGCCGATGCACATGATCGAGCACAACATGACCGAGCAGCTCCGCATCTGCCACGAGGCGCCGTTTTATACGCTCGGGCCGCTCACGACGGACATCGCGCCCGGCTACGACCATTTCACGAGCGGCATCGGCGCCGCCATGATCGGCTGGTTCGGCACGGCGATGCTCTGTTACGTCACGCCGAAGGAGCACCTCGGCCTGCCGAACCGCGACGACGTGAAGGAGGGCGTGATCACGTACAAGATCGCGGCGCACGCGGCCGATCTCGCGAAGGGCCACCCCGGCGCGCAGGCGCGCGACGACGCGATGAGCAAGGCGCGCTTCGAGTTCCGCTGGGAAGACCAGTTCAACCTGGGCCTCGATCCGGAGCGAGCCCGCGCGTTCCACGACGAGACGCTCCCGAGCGAAAATGCCAAGGTCGCCCATTTCTGCTCGATGTGCGGCCCCCATTTCTGCTCGATGAAGATCACCGAGGACGTGCGCAAATACGCAGCCGAGAAGGGCGAGGTCGTCCCGGAGAAGGCGCTCGTGCGTGGCATGAAGGAGAAGAGCGCCGAGTTCGTCGAGGGCGGGAGCGAGATCTACCGCAAGGTCTGACGCGGGGCCTCTCAGCGCCCGGGCAAAGGTTTGTCCGGGCGCTTGCGCGGGCGGCCGAGCAGGCGCCTCCCCGCATCGAGAAGATGCTCGCGCAGCGTGTCGTCATCGATGCCCGCGTATTCGGGCGCGCCGCCGACCATCGCGAGCCCCGTGAACACGACATGCACTGCGATTGCGTCGGCGAGGCTCGGGTTTTCTCCGGCGAGGACCGCTTTCATCCGGGTCTTGATGTCCTCGCCGCGCGGCGCCTGGAACGTCCTGTTGACGACGCGCTGGATCCCCGGGTCGCTGTTGTACAGGCCGAGCAGCGAGCGCTGACGGACGATGAGCTCCACGAACCCCGAAAGCGCGTGATCGATCTGCGCGCTCCGACCCCGCTTCGCGCGCGCCTCTTCGACGATCTGGTCGAGCTCCTGGACCGCGGGCGCGGCGACGGCCTCCGTGATCTCGTCCTTCGTCTTGAAGTGGTAGTAGACGGCGGCCTTCGTGACGCCGAGCTCGTCGGCGATCATCTGCAGGGACGTGCCCTCCACCCCGTGTTCGCTGAACAGCTTCAGCGCGGTGTCGAGCAGTCGTGATCGGGTGTCGGTGGCGGCGGTGGCGGTCATGCCTCTCCTCGCGGAACGCCAGACAGTACTCCGGTCCGCGCCGCGCGGCATGCTTTCCGATCGGCTAGGCGCGAACGAGCGCTCGACGTGTCACGTCCCTGCCGGTCGGCTTGTGCGGCGCTTGCCGATCGGCTAGCCTGGCGGGCACCCTGAATCGAGGTGGAACATGTCAGCCGATGCCGTTCCGACGTTTTCCGTCACCCGAACCTGCCCGTACGCGCCGCCTGCGGAGCATCGCCGGCTCCGTGAAGAATCCCCCATCGCCAAGGTGAAATTGCCCAATGGGCGCGTCGTGTGGGTCGCCACGAGCCACAAGGACATCCGCGCGATCCTGTCGGACCCGCGGTTCAGCTCGAACCGACGCAACCCCAATTTCCCCACGCTGGCGCACGAGCGTCCGCCGTCGAGCGCGCTCAAGCCGCTCCTGCTCGAATTGGATCCGCCCGAGCACGGGCCTGCGCGCCGGGCCGTGCTCGGCGAGTTCACGCTCCAGCGGATGAACGCGCTCACGCCGCGCATTCAGCAGATCGTGGACGAGCACATCGACGCCATGCTGGCCGGCCCGCGCCCGGTCGATCTGGTGCAGGCGCTCTCGCTGCCGGTGCCATCGCTCGTGATTTGCGAGCTGCTCGGCGTGCCCTACAGCGACCACGAGTTCTTCCAGACGCGCTCGTCGCACATGGTGAATCAAAAGACGCCCGCCGATTTGATCGCGCGATCGGTCGGCGAGCTCATGATGTATCTGGGCAAGCTCGTGGCGGCGAAGGCGCAGAATCCCACGGACGACTTGCTGAGCCGCCAGATCCAGAAGCAGCGCGAGACCGGCGACGTCGATTACGAGGGCCTGGTCGGCACGGCCTTCCTGCTCCTGATCGCCGGGCACGAGACGACCGCGAACATGATCTCGCTGAGCACGCTCGCCTTGCTCCAGCATCCGGAGCAGCTCGCCGCCATCCAGAAGGATCCGTCGAAGACCATCGGCGCCGTCGAGGAGCTCTTGCGGTATTTCACCATTGCGGAGTCCGCGCTCGGTCGGGTCGCCATCGAGGACGTGGAAATCGGCGGGGTGCTCATCCGGGCCGGGGAGGGCATCTTTGCGCTCGCCAATACGGCGAACCGGGATCCGGAGGTCTTCGCGAAAGCCGACGATCTCGACCTCGAACGAGGCTCGCGGAACCACCTCGCGTTCGGCTTCGGCCCGCACCAGTGCCTCGGCCAGAACCTCGCCCGGCTGGAGCTTCAGATCGTGATCGATACGCTGTTCAAGCGGATCCCCGGGCTGCGGCCCGCCGTGCCCGTGGAAGAGCTTTCGTTCAAGGAGAACACGACCGTCTACGGCATGAACGAGTTCCCGGTCACCTGGTGATCGCGCCCCGAGGCTCTCTGGCCCTCGGCCCGCCTTTGCCGTAGCATCCTGGTTCTTTGCTTGGACCAGGGAGGGCGCATGGCATCGGTCGGCATCATCGGGGGCGGGTTGAGCGGGCTCGTGGCGGCGAAGACGTTCCTGCGGGGCGGGTTCGACGTCACGGTCTTCGAGAAAGAGGACGAGGTCGGCGGCGTCTGGGCGCGCTCGCGCCGCTACCCCGGCCTCCAGACGCAAAACGCCCGCGACACCTACGCATTCTCCGATTTCCCCATGCCGAGCCACTACCCCGAGTGGCCCGAGGGCGCCCAGGTTCAAGCCTATCTGAAGAGCTACGCCGACCATTTCGGCGTCACGCCGCGCGTCCGCCTCCGCACCCAGGTCGGCGAGATCCGCCGCCGCGACGGGGGCGGGTTTGTCGTGGACACCCGGCCCGTGGGCGCCTCCGAATCCGAGCGGAACACCCACACCTTCGACCAGGTGATCATCTCGAGCGGCCTCTTCAGCTTGCCGCACATCCCCGAGACCCCGGGCCGTGAGGCGTTCGAGGCGAACGGCGGCCGCGTGCTGCACACGACGTCGTTCCACGACACGAGCGTCGTGCGGGGCAAACGCGTGGTCGTCGTGGGCTTCTCGAAGTCGGCGTGCGACGTGGCGTCGATCTCGGTGGACCACGCCCGCGAGGTGACGCTCGTCCACCGCAGCCTCGGCTGGAAGGCGCCGCGGTTCCTCTTCGGGCTCGTGCCCACGAAGTTTCTGCTCTTGAGCCGCTTCTCCGAGATGTTTTTCCCGCACCCGCGCGCGGACGGCTTCGAGCGCGCGCTGCACGAAAAAGCCGGACCGTTCGTCGCCTGGTACTGGGACCAGGTCATGTTCGCGCTCGACAAGGACCTCGGGCTCACGAAGACGGGCCTCCGTCCCGAGCTGTCCCTGCGCGGCGTCGGTTGCTCGCTGAACATGGCGCCCGTGGGCTTCTACGAGGCCGCAGAGCGCGGGGCGCTGAAGCTCCACCGGGGCGAGATCACGCGTTTCCACGAAGGCGCCGTCGAGACCACCGACGGCAAACGCATCCCGGCCGACGTCGTGATCTTCGGGACGGGCTTCCGCCAGGAGTTCCCTTTCCTCGAACCCTCGCTCCGGCGCGTCGTGCAGGACGAGGAGGGCACGTTCCGGCTTTATCGCGGCCTCTACCACCCCGACGTCCCGGGGCTCGGCTTTTGCGGCTTCATCAACAGCCTCTACAGCCAGCTCACCTCGGAGGTGGGGGCGCGGTGGCTCTGCGAGCTCTTCCGGGGCCGGATGAAGCTGCCGCCGCGCGAGGAGGTGATCGCCCGCATCGACGAGCACCTCGCCTTCCGCAAGCGCGAGCGGCCGGACGCGTTCACGGCCGGATCCTGCGTCGTGCCGTGGAATTTTCATTATATCGACGATCTTTGCCGTGACATGGGAGCGCGCGTGCGGAGGCTCCCGCAAAATCCCTTCCGCGAGTTCCTGCTTCCGGTGGATCCTTCGCTCTACGCGGACCTCGAGGAGGAGCTCGATACGCGCGCCCGCGAGGCGCGTGATCGCAACGAAGCATGCAAAACCCCCGAGACTTCAAGAAGCTCTTCAAACGCCTTCTCCTGAGCCCCGTCGCGGGCATGTCCTGGGAGGACAAGCTCGCGTTCGTGCGCGCCTACATGCGCGAGCTCGAGTCGCGCAAGGACCCGATGGAGGAGTCCGCCGAGCTCGAGCCGGCGATCGAGATCGTCCCGTTCGAGGCCGGCCGGAGGCCCATGGACGAGGCGCTCGGGCCCGGGCTCGGCGCGAGCGAGCACGCCGGCCTCGTGTCGACTGCGACCGAGAACACGAGCACCGACGACCTCTGCCTGCTCTACCAGGTGAAGGACCTCTATGCGTACGTCGCGCCGTTTCAGCGCTCGTTCGAGGTCCGCATGTCCGTCGCGTTTCTTCCCCACGTCGAGGGGCATGGCGCGCCTTGCCCCGTGCCGGGGCTCCAGGGCGTCGCGCTGAAGCCGCAGGTCGTCTCGGCTGCCGCGTATCCGTTCCCCGCGATCGCGGACGCGTCGTGGACCGAGTTCTACAAGACCGTGTACGCGGCGACGTTGAGCCCCGCCGACCTCGTGCCGCGCCGTGAAGCGAGCCCCGAGGCGCGCGGCTACGACTGGTCCGAGGTCGACGCGTCGCTGCGCGCGCGGACGCCCGACGGCGCCGATCCGTTCACCCTCGCGAACCTCTTCCACCAGAAGATCCGCGTCACGCTGGCCCTCCACACGGACGGCAGCAAGTACGTCGCCGAGGACACGATCGACGCCGAGATCTACGACACGGGGCGCTTCGGATCGCTCTACGCGCGGCTGCTCGAGCGGCTCATCCCGGCCGACACCAAGCTGCAAGCCGAGGCGCTGGAGATCCCGGATCTGCACGTCGGATATCACCCGTGGTTCCCGGTCCTCACGATCGGGATGGACAAGGCGATGCTCTACCTGCACGCCATCCGGCAGGACCTCGGCGAGCAGCGGCGAAACCTCCCGGATCCTGCGTGGCTCTTGCGGGTCGGCCTCTACCTCGAGCTGCTCACGTGCCTCGGCATCTTCGAGGCCGTGCGGAGCGCGCACCCGGATCTGCTCTCGCCGGCGGAGCGCCAGGTGTTCGAAAAGAGCCCTGTTTTCGCGAAGATCCGCGAGCGGATGGACGTCGCGGCGTGGAAGCGGGTCTGGGCCATGCGCGAGATCGTCCCGCGTTCGTCGGACCTGCTCGCCGCCGGGCCCGTGAGCTTCGCGAACCTCCTGCGCAAGCAGAAGGCGACGCTCGCGTTCTTGCATGCGCACCACGAGGATCTGAAGCACGCGATCGCCCTGGCGGGGCCGAACGTCGAGAACGCGCAGGAGACGTGGCATCGCGTCTTCCGCGACGCCGAACGTGCGGTCCTCAAGAACGGCCTCGCGGCGTTCCCGGAGCTCGGCTGGCTCGACAAACGCACGCGTGACTTCGCCATGTGGCATCAGCGCGGGGTCTTCGGCAGCTATGCGCTGCCCGAGTCGCTCACGGGGGCGTTCGGGGATCAGGACGGCCTCTTCCCCTCGGCGTGCCGGCAGTATCGGCAATCCATGAACGAGGTCGCGCGGTTCGCTCGTGAGCGTGGGCTCATGGATCACACGGGCGACGAGTGCATCCCGCGCACCGCGAGCCTCTTCGAGGCGTACATGCGCGGGGACAACGCGCTCGTCGACGCCTTGCAGCGGCGCGACGGCTACGGCGGTGGGCTCGACGCGGCTGAGCCGCTCTCGCTCGGCCCTGAGCCCACGCATGCCGAGATCGCTGGGCTTTTGCGGCGCGTGCCGGTCTTCAAGCCGCTCACGGATCGCGAGGTCGAGCGGCTCGCGCAGAAGACGCGGCCTGTCGTGTATGGCCCGCATGATCGCGTGGTGCGCGAGGGCGATCGGGGTTCGTCGCTCTTCGTCCTCGCTTCCGGCACGGTCGAGGTCCTCGTCCGGCAGCAGGGTGGGCAGGACGTCGCGGTCGCCACGCTCGAGCGTGGGGCTGTCTTTGGCGAGGTCGCGCTGCTCACGGGCAGTGAGCGCACGGCTACGGTGCGCACGACGTGCGAGTCGACGCTCTACGAGATCAGCAAGCAGGCGCTTGCGCCGATCATCGAGTCGCGCCCGCAGCTCGTGGTCGAGCTCGGCTTGCTCATCGCCGCGCGTCAGCTCGATCGCGAGGGGCGCATGCGGCAGGCGAGCACGGACGGGGTCGCGGGGCGGATTCGGAAGTTCTTGCTCGGCTAAGTGCCGTCGAGCAGCCAGTTCATGGCCTCGACCTCGTCCTGAAAAAACGCGAACGAGGGCAGGCCTTGCTCGGCGGACATGCGGGCGAGCTGCATCCTCGTGAGTGTGCTCGACACGATGTTTGCGGCTCGCACGCAGCCGTTTTTCTGGGCGACCTCCATCGTTCTCTCCACGAAGGCGCTCACGTCGGGCTTCTGGGCTGCGAACTCTGCGGTGTTTGCGAGCACGCGCCAGCGCTTGCCCCAGAGGGGCTGCGTCACGCGCGCGAACTCCTCGTAGTAGGCCCTTGCTTGCTCGACCGTCCAGAAGCCCCAGACCTCCAGCCGCACGAGCCTGCGTTCCCGCTCCACGCGGATCACGTGGCCGCTCCGGGACCGCGTGGATGACTTCATCCGGTCGAGCGAGGATGGCGGCGTCGAGTGCCGGCCCGTTCGTGATGGCGGCTTCGTCGGGTCGCTCGGCGGGGGGTACGAGGGGCGGGAGCCGCGGGCGGCGGGGACCGGGGTCGATTCGTACGAGACCGAAATGAATTGTTCTCGCGGCGGAGGCGGCGTGAGCTGACTCGCGGCTGCGGTATCCGCGGGGAACAGGGCCTCGGAGAGGGCGATGAGCGCGGCGGAGGCGCTCGGGAACCGGTCGTCGGGGTTTCGCGCGACGCACCGTGAGAACCAGGCGTCGACCGCTGCGGGCAGCTCCACGCCGTGGCGACGGCGCGCGCGTGCCGTGGTGGCCTCGGGCAGCGGGCTGTCGAGGCAACGTGCGAGTGTGATGATCGACGGCGCCTTCTCGAACTCCTCGGCCCAGTAGGGCCCGCCGGCGAGCAGCATGAAGGCCGTGTGTCCGAGTGCGTAGACGTCGACGGCGGGGCCGATGGGCTGGTCCATGAAGATCTGCTCGGGCGCCATGAAGTAGGGGCTCCCGAGGATGGTCTTCGTTTGCATCCCGATGCCGAGGTGGCCGTCGGCCTTGGCGATGCCGAAGTCGAGCAGCTTGATGCACGGCGAGCCGTCGTCGCGGTGCGTGAGGAAGAGGTTGTCGGGCTTGATGTCGCGGTGGACGATGCCTGCGGCGTGGGTCTTGTCGAGCGCGAACGCGGCTTGCGCGAGGTAGGTGCGCACCTCGCCTGGGGGCAGGGCGCCGCGCTCGGCGACGACCATGCCGAGGTCTCGCCCGCGCAGGAGCTCCATCACGAGGAACGGTAGCCCCGAGGGCCCGTCCACGCCGGCGTCGATCACGCGCACGATGTGATCGCTCTCGAGCTCCCCGAGGATCCGTGCCTCGCGATCGAAGCGCGCTCGGAAGTCTGCGTGCTCGGCGAGCAGGTTCGGGTGGATGATCTTCAGGGCGCGACGGCCGGCCGTTCGCTCGTCCGTGGCCTCGTAGACCGCGCCCATTCCGCCCGTGCGGATCGTGCGCACGACGCGGTAGCGCTCGTGAAAGAGCTGCGCCGGGGCGAGAAGGAAGATCGGCACCGTGTCCGCGCCGGAACCCGACATGGTGCGAGCCTAGAGGCAGACAAACGGCGATTCAAGGCGCGCCGAGGTCGTCGTCCTCGGTCTCCGCGGGGCGCCCGAGGGCCGCGCAGAGCTCGGTCCATGCCTCTTGCATCGACGGGAAGCGGTTCGCGGGCTGGCTCGCGAGCACCCGCGCGACCCACGGATCCACGGCCTCGGGGAGATCGGGGCGGAGCGCGCGCAGGCTCGGGCGTGGGTCGGTCGAGACGGCGCGCAAGAGCTCCACCATCTTGCGCGCCGGGAACGGGAGCCGGCTGCCGATCATGCGGAAGACGACGGCGCCGAACGAGTAGACGTCGGCGCGGTGATCGAGGTCCTTGGGTTTGCCGGCCCAGATCTCGGGCGCCATGTACGTCGGGGATCCGGCGATGGTGCCGTCGCGCGTGACGGTGAAGCCTCCGACCTCCTTGGCGAGGCCGAAGTCGAGCAGCCTCACGCGGCCTCGTGCGCGCGTCCGCAAGACGAAGATGTTCGCGGGCTTGACGTCGCGGTGCACGATGCCGCGCGCGTGCGCGGCGGAGAGCGTCTCGGCGACGGGCCGCATGATCTCGAGCGCGCGATCGACGGACATGGGCCCGCTCCTCGCCTCGACGCCTCGCACGTAGGCTTCGAGGTCCTTGCCTTCGAGCAGCTCCATCACGATGTAGAGCGTGCCGTTGTCCGAGCGGTTGAAGGCGAGGATCTGCGTCGCGGCGGTGCCGCTGAGCAGGCCCATGGCGCGGGCCTCGCGCGCGATGCGCGTCGTGAAGACTGGCTCGCTCGTGATGTTCGGCAAGAGGCACTTCACGGCGACGGGCGCGCTGAGGTCCATGTCCTCTGCGCGGAACACGTAGCCGTGGCCGCCGCTGCCGATGAGGTCGAGGAGCTTGTACCGGCCGTCGATGACATCACCCGCTCGATACGACATGGTGCTCCTCGTCTTGCCGCGTCTTGCCGCCGCGGCAGGCCGTACGATACCCAAGGGGCCCCGAGGGCCGCAACGGGCAGACGGATCTGGGCTATCGTTCGTCGCGATGATGCGACGAACCTCGATGCTTCTTCCGCTCCTCGTCGTCCTCGGCTGCTCGGGCGAGGGCCTGCCGCCTGCGCCTGCGCCGACGACGAGCTTGCCGCCTGCGTCGCCCCCGGCTGCGACGAGCGCCGCCGCGGAGACGCCGGCGCCGAAGGGGCCCGTGGCGCCGATCGCGAAGAAGGATCCGCGCGTCACGGAGATCCACGGGGTCAAGCTCGTCGACGACTATGCGTGGCTGCGCAAGAAGGACGCGCCCGAGGTGCTCGAGCACCTGCGCGCGGAGAACGCGTACAGCGAGGCCATGACGGCCTCGCTCACGCCGCAGAAGGAGCGCATCTACGGCGAGATGCTCGGCCGGCTCCAGGAGACCGACGTGGAGGTCCCTTTCCGGGAGGGCGCGTATCTTTATTACACGCGCACCGAGAAAGGGAAACAATACCCCATTTACTGCCGCAAGGCCGTGAAGGGCGGGGACAAGGCGCCCGAGGAGGTCGTGATCGATCCGAACGAGATCGCGAAGACCGAGAAATACGTCGGCCTCGGCCCGCTGGCCCTCTCCGAGGATGGCAATCTCCTCGCGTACGGGCTCGACACCACCGGCTTCCGGCAATTCGTGCTGCGCGTGCGCGACCTCAAGACGGGCAAGGACCTCGTGGATCGGGCCGAGCGTGTCACGTCGATCGTCTTCGCGAAGGATGGAAAGACGCTCTTTTATACGGTCGAGGATCCGGTCACGAAGCGATCGCACAAGTTGTTCCGGCACGCGCTCGGCGACGAGGCGGCGAAGGATGCGCTGCTCTACGAGGAGAAGGACGAGCGGTTCCGGCTGTTTTCGGGCCGATCCAGCAGCAAGAAGCTCATCTTCGTCCAGTCGAACAGCCACACGACGAGTGAGGTCCGCTTCCTGCCCGCGGACAAACCCACGGCGCCCCTCACGCTCGTGGAGCCGCGGGAGCAGGACCATGAATACGACGTGGATCATCGCGGCGACGAGCTCGTGATCCGCACGAACAGCCCCGCGAAGCCGGGGGATCCGAAATCGACGAACTTTCGGCTCGTGGTGGCCAAGGTTTCGTCCCCGGGGCGCGCGTCTTGGAAGGAGACGATCCCGCACCGCAAGGACGTGATGATCGAATCGGTCGAGCTCTTTTCGACGTTCGCCGTCGCCTTCGAGCGCGAGGACGGCCTGCGCCAGATCCGCGTGCTCGATCCGAAGAAGCTCTCGCTCGACGGCTCGCACAAGATCGCGCTGCCCGAGCCGGTCTTCACGCTGCGGCAAGGGGAAAACCGCGAATTCGATGCGCCCTTTTATCGGTTCCGATTCGAATCGCCGACGACGCCCTCCACGGTCTACGAATACGAGCCGAAGAAGCGCGCGCTCGTGCTGAAAAAGCGCAATGAGGTCCCGAACTACGATGCCGGTCGGTACGAGTCGAAGCGGGTGTACGCGACGGCCAAGGACGGCACGAAGATCCCGGTCTCGCTGCTCTACAAGAAGGGGACGAGCCCGGACGGGAAGAACCCGCTCTTCCTTTATGCGTACGGCTCGTACGGCTTCCCCATCTTCCCCATGTTCTCGGCCCCGGCGTTCTCGCTCGTGGACCGCGGCGTGGTCTGCGCGATCGCGCATATCCGCGGCGGCGGCGAGCTCGGCGAGACGTGGCACGAGGCCGGGCGCATGAAGACGAAGATGAACACGTTCACCGATTTCGTGGACGCGACCGAGGGCCTCGTGCAGATGGGCTGGGCCGCGAAGGATCGAATCGCGATCCAGGGCGCGAGCGCCGGCGGCCTGCTCATGGGCGCGGTCCTGAACATGCGCCCGGACCTTTATCGCGCCGCGATCGCCGACGTGCCGTTCGTCGACGTGATCAACACGATGCTCGACGAATCCCTCCCGCTCACGGTGGAGGAGTTCGAGGAGTGGGGCAATCCGAAGAAGAAGGACGAATTCGAAACCATCGCCCGCTACAGCCCCTACGAGAACGTCGCGAAGAAGGCGTACCCGTCGATCCTCGTGAACACGTCGTACAACGACAGCCAGGTGATGTACTGGGAGCCCGCGAAATGGGTGGCCAGGCTGCGCGAGCGGAAGACGGACCAGAACCCGCTCCTCTTGCGCATTCACCTCGACCCGGCCGGGCACGGGGGCAAATCCGGGCGTTACGAGCGAATGCAGGAGATGGCGTTCAAGTACGCGTGGCTCCTCGACAGGCTCGACGTGAAGGACGGGACGTAGAGAGCCCCTGGCCGCAGCAGATGGGCTGGCCCCTCCGGGTCCTTGCGGGTTCTCCATCCGGGCGGCATCCATGAGGGGACCACACGGGAGGGGGTCCCATGAACCGCGCGCGCCATCCGGAGGACCAGTATCTCGATTTGCTACGCCGCTTGATCGACCGAGGCTCGCGCCGGATGGACCGCACGGGCGTCGGTACGCTCGCGCTGTTCGGGGAGCAGATGCGCTTCGAGCTTTCGGCCGGCTTCCCGCTCTTGACCACCAAGAAGGTCTATTACCGCCAGGCGCTGTACGAGCTCCTGTGGTTCCTGTCGGGCGACACGAACATCCGGCCGCTCCTGGCGAACAAGGTCCACATCTGGACGGATTGGCCGCTGGCCCGTTATCGCAAGGAGACGCGCGAGGAGATCAGCCACGACGCGTTCGAGCGTCGGGTGCTGGAGGATGAGGCATTCGCCGCCCGCTGGGGCGACCTCGGCCCTGTGTACGGCAAGCAATGGCGCCGCTGGGAGACGAAGGACGGACGCGAGATCGACCAGATCGCCCGATTGGTGGAGAGCATCCGCAAGAACCCCACGAGCCGCCGCCTGCTTTTCACCGGCTGGAACGTGGGCGAGCTCGAGCGCATGGCCCTGCCTCCCTGCCACATGACGTACCAGTACTTCGTCGCCGACGGGAAGCTGTCGGGCCTCCTGTTCCAGCGCGCCGCCGACACGATGCTCGGCCTACCCTGGAATCTTTTCGAGGGGGCTCTCTTGATTCACATGCTGGCGCAGCAGTGCGAGCTCACGCCAGGTGAGCTCATCTGGCAGGGCGGGGACGTGCACCTCTACGTCAATCACATCGTCCAGGCCGAGGAGCAGCTCCGCCGCGAGCCTCGGCCATGGCCCACCTTGCGGATCCTCCGCAAGCCGGACAGCTTGTTCGATTACCACGTCGAGGATTTCGAGTTTTCCGGCTACGACCCTCACCCGCACATCAAGGCGGATGTGGCGGTATGAGGATGGAGCCTCGCGTCGCCATCATCGCCGCCGTCGCGGACAACGGCGTCATCGGCATCGAGAACCGCCTGCCCTGGCGGCTCCCGGGCGACCTCGCCCATTTCAAGGCCACGACCATGGGCAAGCCCATCCTCATGGGCCGCAAGACCTGGGAGAGCATCGGCGAAAAACCTTTGCCCGGCCGCAAGAACCTGGTCGTCACGCGGAGGGAGGACTATCGCGCGAACGGCGCCGTGGTCTGCCACGGTTGGGAGGAGGCGATCGGACGGGCGCGGCTTTTCGCAGCGGAGGGCGGCGCCTCCGAGGTCGTGGTCATTGGCGGGGAGGCGCTCTTCGCGGAGGCGCTCGAGGTGGCGGACCGGCTGTATCTGACGGAGGTCCACGCCCGGCCCGCGGGTGATTCCTACTTCCCCCCATTCAACCGGGCGGAATGGCGGGAAATCGCGCGCCGCGACGAACCGGCGCAGGGAGCGGAGTCTCCCGCGTACAGCATCCTCGTGCTGGACCGGAATCGCGGAGCCTTCTGATTTCGTGTCGCGCGCTCAGCCGCGGGCGATGTCCGCGTTCAGATCCACGGCGAGCGCGTTTGCCTCCGCGCGCCGTGGATCGTTCGGGTTCGAAAGGTGCGGGTTCGCATTGAAGATCTGCCAGAACTTCGTGGTCCCGTTCGGATCCTTCGCCTCGACGTGAAAGGCGATCGGCCGCAGCGGGTCGGCGCTGTGGTACCGCACCGTGACCTTCATCCAGCCCGTCCGCGGCAGCCCCGGGCGGTGCGCGCCGCTCGCGTCGAGCATCCGCGCGATCTCGACCTCCATCGCGTACCACGGCCCCCCGTTCATGTTCACGAGCCCGTGCATGGCCACGAGGTTCACGGAGCTATTCGGACCGCCGAACCGCTCGGCGATGAGGTGGCCGCGGTGATCGAAGGGCGAGCGGCTCGATACGCCGAACGCCTGCTTGCGGGGCAGATCCACGTTGCGCACGGGCCCCTCGATCGAGAGCGTCCGCGCTTTGCGCGCCGGCAGGCGCTCGACCTGCGCGCGGAACGTGAACCCGAGCGACGCGTCGAGCCCCTGCCGTTTCACCCAGACGATCGTGCCCATGGCCCCCCCGGGATCCTCACCGCGCTCGGGGCTGCGGGGCCACCTTGCGACGCTTGCCGCGCTCCTGCATCGCCCACGCGATGCCGTCCTTCAGGCTGCGCACCGAGATGACGCCGTGCACTTCGATGCCCAGGCTGATCAGCGTCTGCGCCACGTGGGGCTGGATCCCGGTCAATACGGCCGTGGCACCGAGCAGCTTGACCGCATGCGCCGTGCGCACGAGCGCCTCGGCGACCTGGGTGTCGACCGTCGTGATGCCCGTCACGTCGAGCAGCACCGTCTCGGCCGCCATGCGCACGACCCCTTCGAGGAGCGTCTCCAGCACGACCTGCGCGCGCTTCTCGTCGATACGGCCGACGAGCGGCATGGCGAGTACGTCGTCGGCGATCGGGATGAGCGGCGCCGAGAGCTCGCGGAGCGCCTGCTCCTGCGTGTGAATGAGCTCGGCCCGCAGCGCCTCGTTCCGCTCCGCGTGCTCCTCCGCGCGCCGCCGATCCGTGACGTCGATCCCGACGGCCTGAAACGTCGCGACGTTGCCCGCCTCGTCGAAGATCACGCGATCGATCCAGTTGAGCCAGCGCACATCGCCCCCGGGCGTCAGCACCCGGTGCTCGCAGGGGAGGACCGGCTCCTTCGGCCCGAGCCGGGCGAGCACATCGGCGATGAGCGGCTGATCCTCCTCCGGGACGAGCGGCGCGAAACGGCGGCCGACCAGCTCCTCGCGCGTCTTGCCGAAGAAGCGGCAATACGCGTCGTTGACGAACGCGAGGGTGCCATCGAGGCTGAACGTGCAGATGAGCTCGCGCTGGTCCTCCACGAGCGCGGCGTACATCTGCGTCCTCAGGTAGAGCTCCCGCTCTAGCTCCGCATTGCGACGCTGAAGCTCCGCGACCTGTGCTGCGAGCGAATCCGTGTCGTGGTTCATCCCCTCGTCCCGTTGAATCGATCGACGGTAAGGCATCTCGCCTCGTCGAGGCAAGGCCAGCGTGGGGAAAATCCCGATGAACTAGGGTGGAACCGGGGGAGGGAGGCGGGCGTTACGCTGTCACGAGACGCTCGACCTCGCCGTACGTCGCCGCGATGGCCTCGTCGAGCTTGCCGGCCTCGGGGCCGCCGGCCTGCGCCATGTCGGGCCGGCCGCCGCCGCGCCCGCCCACGATCGCGGCGACGTTCTTGATGACGTCGCCGGCCTTCACCCGGCTCGTGGCGGCCTTCGAGACCATCACCGCGAGCTGCGCCTTGCCCGCGTCCACCGCGCCGACGAGCACGAGGCTCGACTCGCCGAGTTTGTCCCGGAGCTTCTCCGCGATCTCGCGCAGCGCCGCCGCCTGCGTGCCGTCGGGCATGCGCCGGGCGAGGACCTTGACGCCCGAGATGTCGCGGGCCTCCGCGAGCATCGCGTCGATGCCGCCGCCCCCGCCGCCGGGGCCGCCGCCCTCGATGAGCCGGCGCTCGAGCTCGGCGACCTTCTTCTCGAGCTCCCGCTCGTGCGCGACGATCTTGCCGATCTTGTCCGCGAGGTCGCCGCCCTGCGCCTTCGCGACCTGGCGCGCCTTCTGGATGTCGTCCTCCAGGCCGCGCACGTAGCCGAGCGCGTTCTTGCCCGTCGCCGCGAAGACGCGCCGCACGCCGGCCGCGACGCCGCCCTCGCCCGTGATCTTGAACAGGCCGATGTCGCCGAGCGCGCGCGCGTGCGTGCCGCCGCAGAGCTCGATCGAGTCCTGCGTCATCGTCAACATGCGGACGACGTCGCCGTACTTCTCCTCGAAGATCGCGACGGCGCCGCGCTTGCGGGCCTCGTCGACGGGCAGGACCTCCGTGAGCACCGGCGCGTTCTCCAGGACCTTGCCGTTCACGAGGTCCTCGATGCGCTCGACCTCGCCCGGCGTGAGCGGTTTGTTGTGCGCGAAGTCGAAGCGGAGCATGTCCGGCCCGACGCGCGAGCCCTTCTGCTGCGCGTGCTCGCCGAGCACCGTGCGCAGGGCCCAGTGGAGCAGGTGCGTCGCGGAGTGGTTGCGCCGCGTGGCCGAGCGCGCCGCGTGATCGACGGTGAGCGTGACCTTCTGGCCGATGCCGATCTCGCCCGCCTCGACGACGCCCTCGTGCAGGACGAGGCCGGTGAGCGGGCGCTGCGTGTCCGTGACGCGGATGCGCAGATCGCCGGCCGTGATCACGCCGGTGTCGCCGACCTGGCCGCCGCTCTCCGCGTAGAAGGGCGTCTCCTTCACCACGACCTCGACGCGGCTGCCCGCGCCTGCCCGGTCCACGAGCGCGCGGGTGGGTTTGCCTTCGCCGTTTTTCGTTTCGACCGCGAGGATCGCGACGACCTCGCTCTCGCCCGCCTCGCGCTCGTAGCCGGTGAAGACCACGGGCGCCCCGAGTTTTTCGCGCGCCTGCCGGTAGGCAGGGTCGAGGGCGGCGGTCGGATCGATCGGACCGTCGGCCTCGTCCGCGCCCTTGATGATCTTCTCGGCGCCCTCGAGATCGACGCCGTAGCCCTGCTCGCCGCAGATGACCTGCGTGAGATCCAGCGGGAAGCCGTACGTCGTGTAGAGATCCGCCGCCGCCGGCGCCGAGAGGGCCTTGTCGCCCTTCTCGCGCATCTCGTCGAAGCGCTCGTCGAGGATCTTCATGCCGCGCTTCAGCGTGGCGCGGAAGCGGATCTCCTCGTCCTCGGTGACGCGGGCGATGAGCTCACGCCGATCGCGGAGCTCGGGGTAGACGTCGCCCATGCGATCCACGACGAGCAGCGCGACCTCGTGGAGGAACGGTTTTTCGATGCCGAGCCGGTAGCCGTGGCGGATCGCGCGGCGCATGACGCGGCGGAGCACGTACTCGCGCCGCTGCTTCTCGGGCATCACGCCCTCGGCCACGAGGAAGGCCGTCGTGCGGGCGTGGTCGGCGATGACGCGCATCGAGACGTCGTCCGGCGCGAGGCTCGCGCCGTACGTCTTGCCCGCGATCTCGGCCGCGCGCTCGACGAGCGGGCGCAGGAGGTCGGTGTCGTAGTTCGACGTGACCCCTTGGAGCACGAACGAGATGCGCTCGAGGCCCATGCCCGTGTCGATGCTCGGCGCAGGCAGCGGCGTGACGGGCGCGTCCTTCTCCGCGCGGTCGTACTGCATGAAGACGAGGTTCCAGATCTCGGTCCAGCCGGAGCCGTCGAGCCGAGGCTCCTCGCCGAAGCGCCCGAGATCGACCTCGTCGCCCGTGAAGAAGTGGATCTCCGAGCAGGGGCCACACGGGCCGGTGTCGCCCATGCTCCAGAAGTTGTCGGCCATGCCGAGCCGGAGGATGCGATCGTCGCCGAAGCCCGTGACCTTGCGCCAGAGCGCGGCCGCCTCCTCGTCCGCGGGGAAGTCCTTCTCGCCCTTGAAGACGGTGACGACGAGCCGCTCCTTCGGGATGCCGTAGACCTTCGTGAGCAGCTCCCAGGCGCTCGTGATGGCCTCTTCCTTGAAGTAGTCGCCGAAGCTGAAGTTGCCGAGCATCTCGAAGAACGTGTGGTGGCGCGCGGTGACGCCGACGTTCTCGAGGTCGTTGTGCTTGCCGCTGATGCGGATGCACTTCTGGCTGCTCGCGGCGCGCGTGTACGGGCGGCGATCCTTGCCCGTGAACACGTCCTTGAACGGGACCATCCCGGCGTTGACGAACATCAACGTTGGATCGTTCTGCGGGACGATCGGCGCGCTCGGGACGACCTCGTGGCCGCGGGAGGCGAAGAAATCGAGGAAGGTGCGGCGAATCTGATGGCTCGAGGCGGACATGGCGCCCGCCCATCTACCATGTTTCGCGCCTCAGAACATGATCCCGAGGTACCAGCGGAGCGTCTGCGCCGTCTCGGTGTCGAGCACGGGCGCGGGGGTGTTCTCCGGGGCGGCCTCGTAGCGGCTGGCCTCGCCGGGCAAGTAGTCGAAGCCGCCGAGCGGGAAGAGCACGCCGTACTGGAGCATCGTGTAGAAGCCGCCCATCTGATCGGGCTTGTCGTTCAGCGTGCCGTCCTTCGCCTGGAAATACAGCGAGAAATCGAGCTCGACGCCGAGGTCGCGCTTGTTGCCCGGCGTCTGAATGAACTCGCTCGCGCGGCTCCAGATGAGCGCCGCGCTGCCGCCGAGGCGCTGTCCGTTCGGGTCGCGCGCGAAGTCGTACTGCACGGACGGGCGGAAGTAATACCCGCCTTGCACGCGGCTCATGATGTTGCGCCAGAGGATGAGGTCGACGCGGTAGTCCGGGTGGAAGCGGCCCATCGAGTACGTCCGGTCGGCCGTGAGCTGTCGCTCGACGCCGCCGCGAGGCGGCGTGAGGCCCTCGACGTCGGGATCACCCGAGGCCCAGCCGAAACCGAGGTCGAGGCGGAGTTTGTCGTCGAGCGCGCGGAACTCGGACTGCGCCGCGACGATGAAGTTACGCACGGTCCAGCCGGTGTCCTCGGCGTCGAGCGGGTTGCGCTCGACCGTCGTGTTGCCCGCGGTCTGGAGGTTCTCGATGGTGCCGTAGGTCATCGAGGCCTCGGCCTCGAAGCGGAACTTCTTGTAGAGGAACTGGAACCAGAGATCGGGCGTGAAGAACTGCGCGCCGCGGCGCGCGTAGCCGGTGCGGATGTCGCTCGCCGACTGACCGAACGTGGCGCTCGTCGCGGGATCGGTGGTGTCGTTCGCGAGGACCTGGTTGCGGTAGGCGAAGTAGACGCCGCCGTTGATGACGGGCAGGCCCTTGGCGAGATCGAGCCGCGCGAGCTCGGGATCACGCTTGCGCGCGGCCATGAACACGTACTGGCTCACGTCGTCGAGCTGGCCGAGATCGTAGGGCTGGCCCTGCTGCTCGCGGAGCGACGCGCTCGTCGGCCCCTCGCTGATGAAGTCCCACGCGCCGGCGAAGTAGAGGTCGTACTTCTTGATGCCGGTCACGAACATGATCCGATCGACCGTGCTCTGGTAGTCGGAGTCGTAGCCGTTGCCCTCGTTGTTGAGGATGCCGAGGCCCCACTGGTTCGGCATGCGGCCGAAGCGGAGCAGGCCGACGGGCGTGACGTACTCGCCCCACGCGCGCTTGACGACGATGCTGTCGACGGTGCTCGTTTGTCCCGCGACGGGCGCCCACGACGTCGTCGCGAGCGCGCCGATCGGCGCGTACCCGCCGCGCGCGCCGACGGTGTAGCCGCTGCCCTTGTAGCCGGCGGTGGCGTTGACGCCGACCGCGGGGTTGTTCCAGTACCCCTCGGGCGTCGAGCCGAGGACGAAGTTGTCGAGGATGTCGATCTGCGAGAGGACCCGGAGGTTGTCGCTGATGTGCAGCTCCGGCGTGAGGCGGAAGCGCATGTTCGCGCCGGCCTGCGTGTGGTTCTCGCAAGCCGAGGTGTTCGTGGGATCGTCGCCGCAGAGCGTGACGGTCTGGATCTGGCCCGACGTGGGGTAGTACGTGTTGTCGGGCGGCTGCGGCCAGAGCGCGCGATCGGGCAGCTCACGACGGCCGAGCGAGAAGTGATGGAAGAGCTCGGCGCGCGTGCGAAACAGGCCGTGGATCTCCAGGCTTGGTCGCGCCTGTGACCACCAGTCCTCCGCGAAGACGTCGCTCGGCCGCACGCCGACATCGCCCGTGGGCGGAGGACGATCGGCGCCCTGGCGCGTGAGCGCGCGCGCGTCGCGATCCGGATCCGGCGTGCCCGCGACGGGCGCAGCGGCCTTCGGCGCAGGCGTGGTCGTTTGCGGCGCGGCTTGCGGCGGCGTGCCGGTGGCGCCGCCGTTCGGCGGCACGAGCGGCTCGTCTGCGGGCGGCGTCGTCGTGGACTCCGCGGGCTGGGGCTCCGGCGGAGGCGGGGCCGCGGGCTGGGCCAGGGCGGGCCCTGCGACGCAGAGGCCGAAGGCGAGCGCCGCGAGGGACGCTGTCGTTCTCGTTCCCGATCCGTACGAGGAGCCTAGGTACCGCGACGAAATTCGCATGGCGCGTTTGCTGCGTGTGTCGCGCCGGACGGGGCCCCGCCTTGGAATCCGCGTGCCGCGCGCTTGGGGTGTCGTAACGAGGTTCGTCTCGCCGCGCTGCGCACGGCTCGTCCGGGCGCTCGGGCAGGGGCGATGTCTCACGCCGAGCGGGTGTGGTCAACGTGGATCGATGTTGGCCGCGTGGCCAAGGGACAGGTTCCGAGGTCCCTCGGGGAAAACCTGGCCCCCCGGGCCCTGGCGTCGCGGACGGCCCCAACCCGCGCCGCTCCCCCGCCGCCTGGGGGCGCGCTTTCCGTCATCCGGCCGGCGTATCGCGTCCAGTACGGCCAGAACGGCTCGAAATTTCAACCGAATCCAGGATCCCCGTTGCGGCGCTCGGGACGGTCTTCTATTCCTGCAATTCTCGTGTACCGCCGTTCCCAACGTGCAGGGTTGCTGTCCGCGCCAAGAGGGTTGATGAGAACGCGACTATCGCCAAGGCTGCTGACTCTTCTGGGACTTCTCTCCATCTCGCTCGCTCCGACGGCCGCGCTGGCCCAGGAGAGCAGCGCGGGGGGCGCGAAAGAGGGAGAGTTCTCCGTTCAGCGGTTCGAACCCGCGCCGGGCTCGAAGAACTACCTCACGGTCGCGGGCGCTCGCATGGACGCCGCGATGGGCTTCACCGCGGGCCTGCTGGTGAACTACGCGAACAAACCGTTCGTGGTGAAGAGCTGTAGGGCGCAGGCGGACTGCAGCTCGCCGAACGCGACGATCCAGGACGTCGCGGTCATCAGCGACATGTTCACCGCCGACGTGCTCGCGTCGCTGACGCCAGTGCCGGCCGTGCAGATCGGCCTGCGTCTGCCCGTGATGTACGTGAGCGGCTCGGGCATCAACCTCGACACGGGCGGGCCCGATCCGAACGGCTTGAAGGCGTTCGGCGTGGGCGACGCGACGCTCGAAGGCAAGTTCCGCTTCTTCGGCGATCCGAAGACGAGCGCTGTGGTGCTCGGCGGCGCCGTCGACGTGTCGGCGCCGCTCGGGACGATCACGGCGAAGGACAAGTACATCGGGAACAGCACGCCGATCACGGCGGGCGGCCGGCTGATCTTCGACGGGTCGTTCGGCGCGCTCTCGTTCGGCATGAACCTGCGCGGCGTCTACCGCCCCGAGGCGCGGCTCGGCACGACGACGGTCGGTCCCTTCGAGTTCCGCTACGGCGCCGCGCTCGGCTACCGCGTGAGCCCGACGGTCCGCGTGATCGCCGAGGGCTTCGGCGGCACGAAGTTCAGCTCGGACAACGGGACGAATTCGCTCGAGGTCGACGGCGCCCTCCAGATCACGCCGCTCAGCTTGCCGCTCGCGTTCACGGTCGGTGGCGGCGGCGGCGTGCTGCAAGGCGTGGGCGTGCCGCTCTTCCGCGCGCTCGGCGGCATCGCGTTCGTCGCGGAGGTCGGCGACGAGGACAGCGACGGCATCAACGACAAGAACGACAAGTGCCCGTCGATCGCCGAGGACAAGGACGAGTTCGAGGACGACGACGGCTGCCCCGAAGACGACAACGACCAGGACAAGGTCCCGGACCTCCAGGACAAGTGCCCGCTCAAGCCGGAGACGATCAACGGCCTGCAGGACGACGACGGCTGCCCCGACGAGCTGCCGGATCGCGACAAGGACGGCATCGGGGACGCGGACGACAAGTGCCCCGACGACTTCGGCAAGATGCGCGTGAAGGAGTTCTACGGCTGCCCGGACAAGGACCAGGACGGCGTCGCCGACAAGGCCGACGGCTGCCCCGATCAGCCGGAAGACACCGACGGCTTCGCGGACACGGACGGCTGCCCGGATCCGGACAACGACGGCGACAAGATCAACGACGATCTCGACGAGTGCATCGACACGCCCGAGGTCTACAACGGCTTCAAGGACGAGGACGGCTGCCCCGACGAGTCGCCGGACTCGGACAAGGACGGCATCCCGGACGACAAGGACAAGTGCCCGAAGCAGCCGGAGAACTTGAACGGCTTCGAGGACACCGACGGCTGCCCGGACAAGGGTCCCTCGCTCGTCCAGGTGACGGAGGACGACATCAAGATCCTCCAGCGCGTCGAGTTCGCCACGAACAGCGACAAGATCCAGGGCGCCACGAGCTTCGCCGTGCTCAACGCGGTGTCGAGCGTGCTCGAGATCCACAAGGAGATCTTCCTCGTGGAGATCGCAGGCCACACGGACAACGTCGGCAAGACGGAGGAGAACCGGGCGCTCTCGCAGAAGCGCGCGGAGGCCGTGGTCAAGTACCTGATCGACAAGGGCATCGACAAGGCGCGGCTCCAGGCGAAGGGCTACGGGCCGGATAAGCCCATCGCGGACAACAAGCAGTCCGCGGGTCGCCAGAAGAACCGCCGCGTCGAGTTCAACATCCTGAAGTCGGCGAAGAAGTCCCAGGCGGCCCCCCCGCCGTGACGTGACCCCAACGTGGGGGGCTCCGGTCGGACTGCTTTGCAGTCCTTCCTCTGCCCCCTACACCCCCCGCTGCTCTCTGCCTGGGAGCGGCTACCGTTTCGATCCAAAAGGAACCAAATCCCGGGTCGGGTGTCCTGGTAGAGTCTTCTCGACAGGATCGGGGGCGCGCCTGTGCCTTCGCATTCCTTTCGATGTGGAGGCACCCCAGGATGTCCTCGAACCGCGCTCGTCCGCGCCTCGCCCTCGTCGTGCTGGCGCTCCTCGCCCTGGTTTGTCCGGGGCTGCTCACCGCATGTCGTGAACCGGAGCGGCCGCTCCTGCCACGATCCCAGACCTGGGCCGAGCTGCGGACGGTCCGCCGCGACGTCACGGTCGCGCCGCCCGGCGAGCCGGAACGACCTCCGTACCCGCGAGAGCGTCTCGTGGACGGAGAGGTCGTGCGGGTGCAGCAAGCCGGGCTCGCGTGGCTGCGGCGGGACGGCGGCGCGACGCTGCTCGTCCGAGGCCCCGCGGAGCTCGTCCTCCACGCCGACGTGATCGACATCAAGCACGGGCGCGTCTTCGTGGACACGCCCGCGACGATCACGACCGAGCTCGCGACGCCGACCGGTCCGCTGCACCTGGCGCAGGTGCGGGCGAGCATCGATGTGGCCCAGAAGGACGGCGCGACGGACGTGTACGTGCTCGCCGGCGAGGTGCGCACGGACGGCTCGGCGCGCGCGACGGCCGGCGAGCGGCTCACGCTCGAACCACACAAGGGCGAGCCGACGGCGAAGACGTCGCCGGTCTTGACGTGGGAGGACTGGACGGGCGGCCTCGCGACGACGGATCGCTCGGCCGAACCTTCGCCGTACGGCGTCGGCACGGTGGGCGCGCGTCGCCCGGGCGAGCAAGGCGCGCCGCGCTTCCCGCTCGCGATCCAGAGGCTCGACGTGCGCGTGTCGATCCAGGAGGACTTTGCGATCACCGAGGTCGACGAGGTCTTCTTCAACCCGAGCTCGGCGACGGTCGAAGGCGTGTATCGGTTCCGCACGCCCGCGGGCGCGACGCTGCACAAGTTCGGCGTGGACCGCGACGGCGTCGTGTTCTGGGGCTACGTCAAGGAGAAGCAGGCCGCCGCGGCGCAGTACCAGGCGAACGTCTACGAGGGCAGCAAGGAGGATCCGGCGCTGCTCGAGTGGGAGGCGCCGGGCGTGTACAAGGCGCGGCTCTACCCGATTTTGCCCGGACAATCGCGGCGTGTCGTCGTGCGTTACGCCGAGTGGCTCGGGCGCACGGGCGCGCGCGGCGAGCGGCGGCTCTACGTGTACCCGATGGCCGCCGAGGGCGCCGAGGGGTCCTTGCCGCACATCGAGGAGCTGACGGCGACGATCGATCTCGCGCGGGCCGGCGCACGTGAGGTGCGCACGGGGATGAGCGGCGCGCGCGAGGGCGGGACGATCTCGGTGCGCGCGCAGGACTTCGTGCCGAGGGCGGATCTCGCGATCGAGCTCTTCGACGACGGGCTCGTCGCGCCGCGCGGCTACACGGCGCCGCACACGATGGATCCCGAGACGGTGCCGCCTTCGGAGCGCGCGGACGCGATGCAACGCGCGAAGACGGAGGCCGACTACGTCATCGTGCCGATCCGGTCGGCGGACGTGCCGCTCGCGAAGGGCGGGCTCGATCTGGCGATCGTGATCGACACGTCGGCCGCGACGGACTCGCCTTCGCTCGCGATCGCGCGCGCGACGACGGCGGCGTTGCTCGCGCACCTCGGCAAGGACGATCGGGTGGGCGTGTTCGGAGGGGACACGTCGCTCGTGCCGGTCGTGCCGGGCAAGGAGGGGCTCGCGCCGATCGACGAGGCGGGGCGGCGCGAGGTGCTCGCGCGGATGTCGCGGATCGAGCGAGGCGGCGCGACGGATCTCGGGGCGATGTTGAGCCAGGCCGCGGCGCTGCTCGATCCGTCGCGTCGCGGCGCGGTGGTGTACGTCGGCGACGGCGCGCCGACGGTCGGCGAGCTCCGGTTGCAGGAGCTGCGCGATCGGATGGCGAAGCTGCCGCGGCCGGTGCGGATGTTCGGCGTGGGCGTGGGCGACGAGGCGGACATGGCGCTGCTCGAAGGCCTCGCGCGGGGCGGCTTCGCCGAGCGCGTGGCCGACGCGAACGCCGCGGCGCGCGTGGCGCTGCGGCTGCTCGAGCACGCGGAGCGGCCGGTTTGGCTTGGCGCGCAGGTGGATCTCGGGCCCACGGTGGAGCGGATTTTCCCGCGGGATCTCGGCGCGCTCGTGGCGGACGAGAGCATCGCGGTGATCGGCCGCGTGACGTCCTCGGGGCTGCCGACGTCGGTCTCGCTGACGGGGCCCTCGGGTACGGTCAAGACGAACCTGCAGGTGACGCGGCTGGAGGACGAGGGGGATCTGCGGCGTCGCTGGGCGGAGGGGCGCCTCTTGCAGATGATGGCCGAGGCGACGGGGCGCGCGGCGATGGTGGATCTCGGATCGCGCCACGCGATCATCACGCCGGTCACGTCGCTCTACGTGCCGACGAAGAACGAGATGACGCCGGAGGAGCGCGCGGAGCTCGAGCGCAAGAAGGGCATGGCGCGGAGCCTCGTCGAGACGAAGCGGCGGATGGGCTGGACGCCGATCATCAAGACGGACGTCGACCAAGAAGCAGAGGAGTCGGAGGACGTCGGGCCTGCAGAGGTCGCCGCCGCGCCCAACGCCGACAACAAGGAAGGCGGCACGGGCACGCGCGCGAAGGGCGAAGAGGGATCCATGGGGAACCCGAACACGCGCATCACGGGCAACCGTTACGGCGTGCAAGGGCCCGCGGACAACGCCGATCCGCACATCGCGCGGCAAGCCGCGCTGCGCGACGCGGCCGAGTTCGGGATGATCGGCATGCTCAACACGGGCGCGGGCGGCGATCCGAACGCGCCGACGGCGCCGTGGGGGCGTGACGATTCGCTCGGCAATGGGCCGACCTCCGCGACGGGCAACCAGTGGGGCAACACGATCGGCGACGCGTACGGCGCCGGCGGCCTCGGGATCTCGGGCATCGGCGAAGGCGGCGGTGGACGAGGCGAAGGCATTGGGCTCGGTTCCATCGGGACGATCGGGAACGGCGCGGGCACGGGCACGGGACAAGGGTTCGGCTCGGGGCACGGGCGACTCGGCGGCGCTCACGCGAGCGCGCCGCCGAAGATCATGGAGGCGCCGATCGCGATGCCGAGTGCCGCGGCGACGGCCTCGCCGGCGGCGCCTCCGCCTCCACCGCAGGCCGCGCCGAGGCCGCTTGGCGGCGTGACGAAGTCGAGCCCGCCGGGCGACCCGCTCTCCGGCGGGGACCTGGATGGCAAGCCGTCCGCCGGGGAGGGCTACTACAAGTTCGAGGAGACTCGGCAGGTCCTCGAGAAGGCCCTGAAAAACGAGGCGGCCAAGCCAGACGCCGCGAAGAAGGCCGCGGGGGGTGGCGGTGCGCGATCGAGCGGGATCTCGTTCGTGGTCCAGGTGGGCGATGTCCCGCATCAAGCCTCGCCGTGCAGCGGCGCTGCGCTCGTCCCGTTCGAGGAGCGCGTGGGCCTGTGGCGCGAGCGGTTCGGGCGCGTCGCGGGCAACGCGCAGGGCGTGCGGTCGGTCTATCGCACCGCGCTCTCGGCGTGCGAGGCGCCGACGTGGCGGGAGAGGTCGAAGCTCGTGTCGCTCATGCTCGACGCGATGCCTTCGATCGCCGCGAAGGTGTCGCTCTGGCGCGCGATGTTCACGGATCTCGGCGTGGCCGACTCGCTCTACCGCGGCATTCTCGCGCGGGTGCGAACGGCGCAGGAGATGCGCGAGCTGCACGCGGCGCTCGGCCTGAAGTCGATGGATCCGGGGCTCCTCGAGAAGCTCATCAAGGACACGAAGTCGCCTGACGAGCGGGTGAAGAAGCTGCGCGAGCTCGTGGCGCAATGGCCGGACGATTTCGCGCTCGCGCTGCGGCTGCTCGACATGCTGGAGGACGCGTCGGACGACGCGGGCGCGCGTGAGCTCGGCAGGACGCTCAGGTCGAGGCCCGACGCGGACGCGCGGGTGCGGACCGCGGTCGGCGAGCTCTACATGCGCCTCGCGGCGAAGGAGAGCGACGCGGGCAAGAAGGCCGCGTACGAGGCCGAGGCGCGGAGATCGTTCGGCGAGATCGTGGAGTTTGCCCCCGACGATCCGGTCGCGCGGCGCAGGCTCGGCGATCTTTTGAGGGCCCACGGTTGGTATGCGGACGCGGCGCGGCAGTACGAGACGCTGGCGCGGCTCGCGCCTGACGACACGAGCGTCTCGCTGCTGCTCGCGGCCGCCGCCGAGGGCACGGGCAAGCTCGAAGAGGCGATCAAGTGGACGGAGAAGGGCGGCGCGGCGGGCGCGCCCGACGCGGAGCAGAGCCCGGCCGTGACGGCGCGCGCGTTTGCCGCGACGTACCTCGCGTGGGGCCGGCTGCTCGCGCAGAAGAACGGCAAGAAGGACGAGGAGCAGACGCTGCGGGCGCGCCTGTTGCGGGTGATCTCGACCGAGCGCGCGGCCGGCAAGGGGCCGCGCGGGGCGCGGGTCTCGCTGACGTGGTCGCACCCCGAGTTCCACCCGTCGCTCTGGACGAACGGGCTCGGGACGCAGATGCCGGCACCGGAGGGCGACGTGACGCTGGGGATCGCGCAAGCGCTCCTCCCGATGCGCCCGGACGCGCGCGTGGAGGTGCGGCTCGAAGGCGAGGACGTGGAGCACGCCGCGCGCCTCGGCGCGGAGGCGATCCTGACGATCGTGTTCGACGAAGGGGAGGACGGCGAGACCATCGTGAAGCAATCGATCCGCTTCGCGCGCGGCGGCAAGCCGGTGCGGGCGTTCGCCATCTCGAAGGGTGAGGCCCGGGAGGTCGAGCCGTGAGCGACGAGCGACGAGAAGAGCAAGACGTGACGAGCACACCTTCCGGGGAAGCGAACGCGACGGCCGGAGAGGCAGCCGTTCGTCCCGAAGAACCCACGGTCGGCGCGGAGGAGAACGCGAGCGCGAGCAGCAGCGGAGGCGAGAGCGCGAGCGCTGACGGCGGAAGCGGTGACGGAAGCGGCGGCGGAGGCGGTGACGGAAGCGGCGGCGGAGGCGGTGACGGAAGCGACGACGACGACGACGACGCGCCCGCGGCCGCTGCGCCCGAGCCTCCGCGCGCGAACGAGCGCCGGATCGTCGTGGTCACGCGCGGCGAGAAGCTCGACACGGCCGAGTGGCTGCCCGTGAGTGATCCGCGCGCGCAGGAGCAGATCCGGCGGACCCCACCCGCGCCCCTGCCGTACGACGGCGGGACCATCCCGCCGGCGCTCTTCGCGATCGTGAGCTCGATCGTGGTCATCCTCGTGACCGTCGTCCTCCTGCGCGGGCAAGGCGAGCGCAAGCCGAGCCAGCCGCTCGTGCCGACGGTGGCCGATCTGCAGGCGGTGCACGCCTCGGTGACCGCCGCGGGCGCGCCCGTGCACAAGACGCGTCGTCTCTCCGAGGGCGACGTCGTCAAGACCGACGCGGACGGCCGCGCGCGCCTGCGTCTCGACGACGGCACGGGCCTCGTGCTCGATCGAGCGACGAGCCTGCGCATCACGCAGAAGGGCGTGGCCCTCGAGCACGGGCGCATCTTCGTGCAGGGCGCGCTCGGCGCGCGGACCGAGATCGAGCTCGGCGAGGCGACGGGCATCGTCAGCGGCGCGAACACCGGCATCGAGCGCTCGCGCGAGCGCCCGGCGAGCGCGAAGCTCTACGCGGCGAGCGAGGAGATCACGGTCCGCGCCGGCGGCGCCGAGAAGACGGTGCGCGCGGGCGAGACGGCCACGGTCGACGGGAGCAAGGTCGAGGTCGCGCCCGAGCGCGGCTACGACGACTGGACCGGCGGGATGGCCGCGCCGTGGGGCGCGAAGGGCGCGCCGCGCAGGGCCGTCGGTGAGCTCTGGGGTCGGCCGGACAAACCCGGGGACGCGGGCTCGCCGCTCACGATCCGCGCGCACGACGTCGAGGCGAACGTCGCGCGCGAGCTGGCCGAGACCGAGGTGCGGACGACGTTCTTCAACGCCGGCAGCACGTCCGTCACGGGCGATTATCGCCTGGCGATCCCGCCGGGCGCGATCGTCTCGCGGTTCGCTTCGGTGCGCGGTGGCAACACGAACGAGGGGCACATCGCGCTCGCCACGCGCGAGATGCGCGGCCCCGGGAGCCCGAGCTCGAGCGGCGAGGTGCTCGAGTGGGCAGGCGAAGGCTGGGTCCGCGCGACGATCCCGAGCATCGCGCCCGGCGCGACGGTGCAGGTGATCGTGCGGTACGTCGAGTGGCTCTCGCCGCGGCCGAAGGGCGACGGGACCTGGGTCGTGCAGTACCGCTACCCGATGGTCTCGGACGCCGCTCCGCCGCTCATCGGCGAGTTCTCCGCGAAGATCGACGCGACGCAGTCGAGCCCGAAGTCGATCGGCGCGGGGCTCGGGGCGCGCGTGACGGGCAGCACCGTCGAGCTGCGGCGGCCCGATTATCGGCCGACCGCGGATCTCGTGGTGGACGTGGCGATCGAGCCTTCGTCGTCGCCGGCGCGGCTCTTCGTGGCGCCGCCGTTCGCGGGGGACGAGGACGATCCGGCCTCGACGATCCTCGTGCGCACCGAGGTGCCCGAGGCGCGCGCCGAGGACGGGGTCACGCTTGCGCTCGTGCTCGACGTGTCATCGAGCGTGGAGCCGGCGCTGCTCGACGCCGAGCGCGCGCTCGTCGATGCGGTGCTCTCGGGCCTCGGGGCGCGGGACAAAGTGGTCGTGCTGGCCGCCGATCAGACCGTGCATCCCGTCGGCCCGGCCGCGATCGGCCCGGTGGACGAGGCGCGTCGCAAGGCGATCCGCGAGGCGCTCGGGCAGATCTCGACGGGCGGCGCGACGGACCTCGGCCGCGCCCTCGAGGCCGGCGCGGACGCGCTCCCGGCCGATGCGCCGGCGGGCATGGTGATCTACGTGGGCGACGGCTGGCCGACCGTTGGAGATCCAACGGTTGATCGGATCCAGGCGCGCCTCGCGCGCCGGCAGGGCGGGGCGCCGCGCCTCGGCGCCGTGGGCGTCGGGCCGCTCGTGAACCGCTTCGCCCTCGCGAGCCTCGTGCGCGGCTCGGGGCCGCTCCTCGAGATCGCGGACACGACCGACGCCGCGCGCGTCGCGACCGAGCTCGTCGCCGAGGCGCTCCAGCCCGCGGTGGCGGGCGTCGAGGTCGTGTTCGGCAACGAGGTCGATCGCATCTACCCGCGCTCGGCGCGGGCGATCACGGCCGGCGAGACGGTCTTCGCGGTGGGCCGCGTGCGCGGAGATCCGCCTCGCTCGATCACGCTCAGGTACCGGGACGCGCGCGGCGTGCACGAGGAGAAGCGGCCTGTCGTCGTGGAGCGCGCGCTCCGCGAGCAGGACGTGGCGCGGCGCTGGGCCGCGGCGCGTGTCGAGGAGATCGCGCTGAAGGGCAAGGGGCGCGAGGCCGCGACCGACGTGGCCTTGCGCGCCGGGCTGCTCACGCCGTGGACCGGCTTCGTGATCGGCGGCCCGCGCGTGTACCCGCCGACGCTGCTGCAGACGCGCATCCTCGACCTCTCGGCCGGGCCCGAGGCCGGCTTCTCGGCGGCGTTCGCCACGCCGCGCGCGGCGGCCGGGACGCTCATGAACGTCCCGCAGGAGACCGAGTCGGCCGACGACGACGACGAGGCCGCCTACAAGGCCGCCGTGGCCGAGGCCGCGGCGAGGCTGCTCGACGAGGCCGGCCCCTCGGTCCGCGCGTGCCGCGACTCGCGCGCGGCGCTCCGGCCCGAGCTCTCGGGCAAGCTCGACGTGGCCTTCTCGATCGACGGCGACGGCCGCGCCGAGAAGGTCCGCGTGAAGGGCGTCGCCGGCGCGGACGACGACGCGCTCGACCGATGCGTCGAGGTCGTGGTGCGCGGGATGATCTTCCCCGCGAGCGGGCTCAAGATCTCCATCGAGGTCTCGCGCACGCTCGGCTTGCCGCCGCCGCGCGCGACGTTGCGAGGGCGCAAGTGCTCGCCGACCTCGTTCCTGCCGCTGCCGCTCCGCCGCGGCGTGTGGCGCGAGCGGCTCGAACGCGGCCAGGCCGACGTGGTGTACGTCGAGGCGAAGCAGACGTGCGAGCTCCCGACGTGGACCGATCGCCGCGCGCTGCTGGAGCTCATCCTCGTGAACGAGCCGAATGGCCTCGCGCGTGTCGGCGTCGCGGGGCGGCTCGAGCTGCTCGGCGAGAGCGACGCGGCCGCGCTGCTCCGGCGCGAAGCGATCCGCCGCGCGCAGAGCCCCGAGGAGCTTTACGCGATCAAGAGCGAGCTCGTGGGCAGCGAGCGCTACCCGGTGGGTACGTTCCGCAAGCAGTACCGCGCGGCGGACGGCGACAAGGGGCGGCTCGCGGTCGTGCGTCGCTTCCTCGGGATCGCGCCGCACGACGCGCGGCTTCGGCGCCGGCTCTTCGCGCTGCTCGAAGCGCTCGACATGAAGGCCGAGCTGTCGGAGGAGATCCGTCGCGTCCGCCGCGACCCGTTCGCGGACGCGGGCCTGCTCGCGGACGCGGCGTCGGCGCTCTTGCGCATCGGCGACGAGGCGGAGGCGCGCCGCACCTTCGGCGAGCTCTCCGAGCGCGCGCCGCGTGACCCGTGGGCGCGCGCCTTCCTCGGCGATCGCCTGCGAAACGAGGGCTTCTTCGATGACGCCTCGCTCGCCTACGCGGTGCTCGAGGAGCTCGTCCCCGAGGAGCCTGCGGCCGTCATTCGCCTCGCGCTCGCGCATGCGGGCGCGGGCCGGCTCGACATCGCGCATCGCATGCTCGCGCGCGTCGCGCAGACGGGCGGTCGCGCGGGCGACGAGACGCTCGGCAGGCTCGCGGGCTACCTCGCGCATGCGCTGCTCGCCGAGGGGCGCGGCCGGCAAGGGCTCTCGGAGGGGGACACCGATCGCCTCGCGCGGGCCTCGCTGGAGCTGCCGTATCCGAACGCTTCCGTGGTCGCGCTCGTCCGCGCGCCTGCGGGCGCCCTCGCCCTCGACGTGAAGCTCCTGCGCGACAAGATCGAGGACTTCCTCGGTCCCGACGTCTCTGCGGCGGGCGTGGGCCTCTACGCGCTTCGCTTCGGCCTCGCGGAGAAGTCGCCGATCTCGCTGCGCCTCGCGCGCCCCGAGGAGCTCGCGCCCGCGCGCGCCACGAAGGTGCGCGTCGATGCGCTCGTGCCCGACGGCGACGGCAAGCCGCCGAAGCTCGTCTCGATCGACGTCGAGCTCCCGCCGACCGGCAAGCCCGTGACGCTCCGCTGGACAGGAAGCGCGTTCACGGTTGATTGACGCTTGGGGGCTACGCTCGGCAAGCCGAGCTGCGCCCCCAAACCCCCGAATGAGCGACGCGTCGAGCGGCGGCGGATCCAGGGGCCGCCGCTTGACGTCGCCTCCTCGGATCGGTTGTACTTTCCGTTCTAAACGTTCTGAAACGAACGTATCTCCTCGAAACCCCAAATCATTTCGGTGAAACGTCCTCGCGGCCGTGGCCTCTGGCGCCGCGCGCGGAGGCGTTTGCCGAAATGTTTGTGCACCAACAGTCTCGAAGGCGGGGCTCGTCCCCGGAGGCTTTCGTATGTCGAACCGATCGATCGCGCGTGTCGCGCACCTCGTGGTGCTCGCGCTCGCGCTCGCCCTCGTGGTCCTCGTGCCACGCGCCGCGCGCGCGGCGACGACCATCTCGGGCGGCAACGTCATCAACCAGACGTGGACCCCCGCAGGCAGCCCGTACATCGTGCAGGGCGACGTCACCGTGCCGAACGGCGCTTCTCTGACGATCCAGGCAGGCACCGTCGTGCAGATGGCCGGCACGGACAGCCAGCTCGCCGGCCTCGACACGAACCGCGTCGAGATCACGATCAAGGGCACGCTCAACGTGAACGGCACGGCGGCGAGCCCGGTGCAGTTCGCGGCGCAGAGCGGATCCGGAGCGTCGCTCTGGTACGGCATCGTGATCGACGCGACGGCGACGGCGGCGACGATCAACAACGCCTCCATCAAGAACACGAACACGGGCATCCGCAGCGACGGCACGGGGATGACGCTGGCGGTCGCGGACACGACCATCGACACGACGTCGAACGGCGTCTACCTCCTGGCGGGCACGCCGACGCTGACGAACCTGACGGTGCTGAACAGCTCGTACGCGGCGTACGTGTCGGGGACGGCGTCGCCGACGTTCAGCGGGTGCACGTTCCGCGGGCACACGACGGCGGGCCTGTACGTGACGACGAGCGGCGCGACGACGACGACGAGCGTGACGAACTGCGGGATCGCGAGCAACGGGGCGGGCAGCTACGGCGTGTACCAGTACGTGTCGGGCGGCGGGAACGGGACGCTGAACCTGACGAACGTGACGCTGCACAACAACGGCAGCTACGGCGTGTACGCGAGCTCGAACACGGGCGCCGTCTCGTCGGTGAACGTGAAGAACAGCAACGTGACGAATCACTCGACGGCGGGTGTGTACCGGGCCGGGTCTGGCACGACGAACCTGTCGACGACGTACTCGAACGTGTGGGCGAACGCGACGAACTTCAGCGGAGCGTCCGCGGGGACGGGGTGTTTTTCGTCGAACCCGCTGTACGTGGGAGCGCCGAACAACCTGCGGCTGACGTCCAATTCGCCGTCGCGCTACCAGGGAGACGCCGGGCAGGATCTCGGGCCTCTGCCGTACGTGAACGACGCGACGCCCGGGCTTTACGGGGTCTTGTGGACGAACACGACGCTGACGACGGCGGGGTCTCCGTACACGATCGCGGGTGATCTGACGGTCGGGAAGAACGTGACGGTGACGATCGACGCGGGCGTGACGCTGCAGTTCTCGTCGGGCTCCGACATCATGGGTTCGGGCCTGGACACGAACCGCGGAGAGCTCGTGGTGAAGGGGACGCTCGCGTCGAACGGGACGGCGGCGAGCCCGGTGACGCTGAAGGCGACGACGTCGGGGGCCTCGAACTGGTACGGCGTGGTCGTGGATCAGGCCGCGACGGCCGCGACCCTGACGTACACGAACATCCAGAGCACGAACACGGGCCTTCGCAGTGAGGCCGCGGGAAATGCCCTGTCGACGACGGGCGTCTCGATCGACACGACGTCGAACGGCGTCTACCTCCTCGCGGGCACGCCGACGCTGACGAACACGACGGTGCTGAACAGCTCGTACGCGGCGTACGTGTCGGGGACGGCGTCGCCGACGTTCGACGGCTGCACGTTCCGCGGGCACACGACGGCGGGCCTGTACGTGACGACGAGCGGCGCGACGACGACGACGAGCGTGACGAACTGCGGGATCGCGAGCAACGGGGCGGGCAGCTACGGCGTGTACCAGTACGTGTCGGGCGGCGGGAACGGGACGCTGAACCTGACGAACGTGACGCTGCACAACAACGGCAGCTACGGCGTGTACGCGAGCTCGAACACGGGCGCCGTCTCGTCGGTGAACGTGAAGAACAGCAACGTGACGAATCACTCGACGGCGGGTGTGTACCGGGCCGGGTCTGGCACGACGAACCTGTCGACGACGTACTCGAACGTGTGGGCGAACGCGACGAACTTCAGCGGAGCGTCCGCGGGGACGGGGTGTTTGTCGTCGAACCCGCTGTACGTGGGAGCGCCGAACAACCTGCGGCTGACATCCAATTCGCCGTCGCGCTACCAGGGAGACGCCGGGCAGGATCTCGGGCCTCTGCCGTACGTGAACGACGCGACGCCCGGGCTTTACGGCGTCTTGTGGACGAACACGACGCTGACGACGGCGGGGTCTCCGTACACGATCGCGGGTGATCTGACGGTCGGGAAGAACGTGACGGTGACGATCGACGCGGGCGTGACGCTGCAGTTCGCGGCGGGCTCGGACATCATGGGTTCGGGCCTCGATACGAACCGCGGAGAGCTCGTGGTGAAGGGGACGCTCGCGTCGAACGGGACGGCGGCGAGCCCGGTGACGCTGAAGGCGACGACGTCGGGGGCCTCGAACTGGTACGGCGTGGTCGTGGAGCAGGCCGCGACGGCCGCGACCCTGACGTACACGAACATCCAGAGCACGAACACGGGCCTTCGCAGCGACGCGCCGGGCACGGTCCTCTCGTCGAACAAGGTGTCGATCGACACGACGTCGAACGGCGTCTACCTCCTCGCGGGTACGCCGACGCTGACGAGCACGACGGTGCTGAACAGCTCGTACGCGGCGTACGTGTCGGGGACGGCGTCGCCGACGTTCGACGGCTGCCTGTTCCGCGGGCACACGACGGCGGGCCTGTACGTGACGACGAGCGGCGCGACGACGACGACCACGGTCCGGAACTGCGCGATCTCGAGCAACGGGGCGGGCAGCTACGGCCTTTACCAGTACGTGTCGGGCGGCGGGAACGGGACATTGAACCTGACGAACGCCTCCGTGCACGGCAACGGCAGCTACGGCGTGTACGCGAGCTCGAACACGGGCGCGGTGTCGACCGTGAACGTGAAGAACAGCATCGTCACGGGTCACTCGACCGCCGGCATCTACCGCGCGGGGTCTGGCACGACGAACGTGTCGACGACCTACTCCGACGTCTGGAACAACGCGACGAACTACAGCGGCGCGTCGGCCGGCACGGGCTGCATCTCGCAGAACCCGAACTACGTCTCGGCGCCGAGCGATCTGCACCTCTCGATGGGCAGCGTGTGCATCGACGCGGGCACGGCCATGGGCGCGCCCGCGAACGATCTCGAAGGCAAGATCCGGCCGCTCGACGGCGACGGGATCAACGGCGCCGCGCACGACATGGGCGCCTACGAGTACGCGCCGGCCTTCTTCTGCGGCGACGGCGTCACGAACGGCGGCGAGCTGTGCGACGACGGCGCGCAGAACGGCCAGTACGGCGCCTGCAAGGCCGACTGCACCGGGCCCGGTCCGCGCTGCGGCGACGGCATGGTGAACGGGCCCGAGATGTGCGACGACGCGAATGCGTCGAACACCGACGGCTGCTTGACCACGTGCGTCCCGGCCTCGTGCGGCGACGGCTACGTGCAGATGGGCGTCGAGATGTGCGACGACGGGAACATGTCGGACACCGACGGCTGCGTCATGGGCTGCAAGGTCGCGTCGTGCGGCGACGGCTTCGTGCAGGCAGGCGTCGAGCAGTGCGACGACGGGAACATGTCGAACACCGACGGCTGCATCATGGGCTGCAAGGCCGCGTCGTGCGGCGACGGCTACGTGCAAGCGGGCGTCGAGATGTGCGACGACGGGAACATGTCGAGCACCGACGGCTGCGTCGCGGGCTGCAAGCCTGCGTCGTGCGGCGACGGCTTCGTGCAAGCGGGCGTCGAGATGTGCGACGACGGGAACATGTCGGACACCGACGGCTGCCTCGCGAGCTGCAAGCCTGCGTCGTGCGGCGACGGCTTCGTGCAGGCGGGCGTCGAGCAGTGCGACGACGGGAACATGTCGAACACCGACGGCTGCCTCGCGAGCTGCAAGCCTGCGTCGTGCGGCGACGGCTTCGTGCAGGCCGGCGTCGAGGAGTGCGACGACGGGAACATGGTGAACAGCGACCAGTGCCCGTCGACGTGCAAGAACGCGACGTGCGGCGACGGCGTCGTGCAAGCCGGCGTCGAGGAGTGCGACGACGGCAACCTGACGAACGGCGACGCGTGCCTCAACGCCTGCAAGAACGCGACGTGCGGCGACGGCGTCGTGCAGGCCGGCGTCGAGCAATGCGACGACGGCAACGCGTCGAACACGGACACCTGCGTCACGGACTGCAAGACCGCGGCGTGCGGCGACGGCTACGTGCAGGGCGGCGTCGAGGCCTGCGACGACGGCAACCAGAACGACACCGACGGCTGCAAGAACAACTGCAGCTTGCCGGGCTGCGGAGACGGCATCGTCGGTCCGAACGAGGAGTGCGACGACGGTAACGCGTCGAGCACCGACGCGTGCCTCGTGACGTGCAAGAACGCGACGTGCGGCGACGGGTTCGTCCGAGCGGGCGTGGAGGCGTGCGACGACGGCAACACGGACGACACCGACGCGTGCCCGACGACGTGCAAGGACGCGACGTGCGGCGACGGGTTCGTCCTCGATGGCGTGGAGGAGTGCGACGACGAGAACAGCTCGAACTCCGACGACTGCGTGCAGGGCTGCAAGGCCGCGACGTGCGGTGACGGCTACGTCGAGCTCGGCGTCGAGACCTGCGACGACGGCAACGAGAACAACGACGACACGTGCTCGAACCTCTGCACGAGCGCGACGTGCGGCGACGGCGTGGTGCAGCCCGGGGAGGCTTGCGACGACGGCAACGCGTCGAACTTCGACGAATGCCTGAGCGGCTGCCTCAAGGCGAGCTGCGGCGACGGGTTCGTCTGGGGTGGCATGGAGGAGTGCGACGACGCGAACGGCGTCTCCGGCGACGGCTGCACCTTCGACTGCAAGCTCGAAGGCCAGGGCGGCGCGGGCGGTGGCGGCGGCGCGGGCGGTGACGGCGGCGCGGGCGGCGGCGGCATGGGCGGCGCCGGCGGCGAAGGCG
>NZ_JARZHH010000041.1 GCF_029946515.1 Polyangium sp. 6x1 | reverse complement strand
CTCCCATGCCGACGACCACCACCCCCGCCAAGCTCTCCCGCGCCGAAAAAGCCACCATCTGCCGCAAGCTGCACGATAACCTCGTCATCCGCGCCCAGCTGGGCCCCGCCGAGCCCGCGCTCGACGCATTCATCCCCGAGCTCGACGCCACCGCCGCGCGGCTCGACGCCCACGTGGCCGGCAAATACGCCGCCAGCGCCGCGCGCAGCGCGCATGCCGACCGCGTCGAGAAGGCCGACGCCGAGGTGGATACCGTGGCCTGCCACATCGAAAGCTTCCTCGACAACGAAAGCCATCGCCGCCACGGACCCCACGTCGCCACCGTCCGAGGGATTCACGCCGCCGCATTCCCCACGGGCCGCTCGTTCCTCGACACGCGCGTCCCCGACGAGAACGCCGAGGTCCGCCGGATCCTCGCCGTCCTGCGCGCCCCAGAGCACGCCGCGACGCTCGCCGCGATCTCGTTCCCCCTGGAATGGCTCTCCCGCCTCGAATTCGCCGTCGGTGAGAGTGACCTGGCCTATGCCGAGCGGGCTTCGGCGCGAGGGAACGTCGGCGATCACGTGAATCTCGGGAAGGACGCCGAGGCCGATTGGCTCGATGTGGTGGGCCGGCTGCGCAAGTACGTGGAGTGGCGCGCATCCACAGCAGACGTCGAGCGGTCCCTCGAAGGTCGCGCGCTCCTCGCGCCGCTGACGGACGCCATGGCGCACGCGAAGGCCGTCGCTGCCGCCCGCGCGACGCGACGAACGAAGAAGGCGGAAGAGCCGACGACGGAGCCGCCGACGGCCTAATCGCCGCTGCTGCTTGCCGCTCCCGCCTCCGCCGCCGCTCCCGCCGCCGCTCCCGCCGCCGCTCCCGCCTCCGCTTCCGCTCCCGCTCCCGCTTCCGCTTCCGCTTCCGCTTCCGCTTCGGGGGCCATCCCTCGGCAAAACCCGCATGATCTTCGTCGCGCTGACGCTGGTTTAGCCTTGTTGGCGCGAGTTGGTGCCACTTCGAGCCCCCTGGCCGCCCTTTCCGGGGGCGACATGCGGGCGGCTCTTCTCGCTGTGCTGGTAGTTCGCCGCGACCCAGGCGGAAGGCCGCCGCCGCGGTCACACGGACACCTCCTCGGCGTACTCGAACCCCGTGACGGAAAACGTGCGTCCGCTTCGCCTGACGCGCTGTCCCCCGATTGGATCCATCCCGCGTCGTGCCGTCCTGCGGTCCTGTCGGAGCCACAGGCCAGAAAAGCACCTATGGGCGGGGCTTCGGCGTCGTGACATAGACCCCCTCGAAAGCAGTCTCCGCCGGGCACTTCCCGCCAGGGGGACGATTCGCTCGCAATGGGGAGAGGATACCGACATGCATAAGAAGTTTTGTGTCGCCGTTTCGATGTTCGTCCTCGCCGGCCTGTCCGTGGTGCTGCTCGGCGGGACCTCCACGGCGATCGCGCAGGGGGGCCCGCCGGCCTCCTGTCAACGCTTTCCGCCGCTGACCGGCTGTGTCGAGGCGGCCCTCGACAAGCAGACAACCGACTGTCTCACTGCTGTCTTGCACGACCCCGCATGTGGGACCGTGGACTCCTGCCTCACCACCTTCAGGGCCAACCTGGCTCTTTGCGCTGAACGGTGACTCCCCGTCGTACCCCGTCATGACGCCGGCATGCCCTCATAGCTTTCTGGCGCTGGCCTCACCACTTTCCACCAAGTGAGGCGCGGAACGCCGCACCTCGCCCCGATCGAACCCTGGGCCGAGGGGCAAGCCGCGCTCGAAGAGGCCCAGAGCAAACACATTTCGCTTGCCGCTCCCGCTCCCGCCTCCGCCTCCGGGCGCTCAGCCCTTGCGGTGGGCGAGCGTCTTCGTGCCGATGGCGAACGCAATGGTGACGGTCGACTCTTTGACCGTGCGCACAGTTCCCGAGCCGAACACGCGATGCGCGACGACTTCCCCCACGGTGTAGGTGTCCTCGATCCGATAGGGACGACCTTCGAGCGTCGTGACGTCGTGGGGATTCCGTCTGGCTCTTTGGAGCTCCTCTTCCACTTCCTTCGCAGAGAGCCCGGTGCCCCAGCCGAACTCGACCAGCAGCTTCGTGGCGGTCAGCTCCTCGCGCCGCGCTCGTTTCTCCGCGCTTCGGAGTTGTTTCCGGGTGAAGGGGACGAATGGGTCCGTCATCCATTCCAGCTCGGTCGTGTCTGCGAAGAGCCAACCCTCAGCGAAGTGGGTTGTCAGCCACGCGTAGACCCGGGCCGTCAGGCCGTCTCCTTCGAGCCTGATGTTCGCGCGCTTCATCCGCTCTGCGAACCGCGCGAGCGCAACAGGTGCTTCCGCGAGGAGATAGGACGTCGTGGTGGGCTTGCAGGCGTCCGGCACCGGACAGTCGTTGCCGGTATGGAAGTCCGAGGGCCCGAAAAGGTCGTACCACGCGTCCGGAACGCTGTAGGCCGCCGTGACCTCGTGATTCGACCGTCCCTGAAGGCACCGAAGATAGGCTCGGTTCGCCATGATGCGCGCGCGAGAGATTATGCTGCGCCCAGAAGCACGTCAACATGGCCCTCGAAAACGGTACACAAGGCGATTCCGCTTGCCGCCCCCGCTTCCGCCTTGTGTCGAGGAATGTTGATCCGTGGGAGCTTACGCCTTCATAGGATGAAACGATCGATTTCCGCTTCCGTGAAGGGTTCGCCCGTAAAAGGGTTGAGCCCTGGCGGCGGCAGCGGGGGGATCTCGGGCGAACCGGGCCAGGTGATGCCCACCTTCTGAAGCTTGCGTTGAGCGTGAAGCAGTTGCTCCGGGTCGGGCGGGGTGGGAAGCAGCGTCGCGAGCTCGTCCGTCGTCAGCTCCGTAGGGCCAACCAGAGCGCGGGCGGTCACTGCGTCTATGATCGCGTGAATGGGGGCGGCCTCCGTTCGGTCGAGCTCCGCCACTTCCGCGTCATTCTCTCGATCCCAAACGCGCGGCAGCCGGTCGCCTCGGAGCAAGCCCCACGCGGCCAGCCGGTCGGCGCCACAGAGCGTCGGGTCGTCGAACAGCGTGCCGGCGACGCGATCGCCGTAGAGCCAGAAGCCAACGCCCGCCAGCATCTCCCCATGATTTCCCTCCCCGAGCATGCGGGTGGCCATCACGAGCGCCGGCGAAAGCTCGTCCGGAAGGCCCGGCAGCGCCCCGCGCACATCGTCCGGGCCACGCGTCACCGCGTCGACCGACAGCCCGAGCTGCTCGATCGGACCCCACCCGAGCTCGAACGCGAGACCAACGACGCCCGCCTCGGTCCACGCCACGACGTCGTTGTTCCCGCATCCGTCGCCGTTGTCGAAGGCGCCCCGCTGGAGGTCGCCCAGCCAACGCGGATAGAAGGAGGCCCGGAACCTGTGGCGCCGGAGCGGGTCCAGCGGTGCAAGGATACCTTCAACGTAGGCGCGTAGTGCGGCGCGGACGATGGCGTCGCGGTCGAACATGAGACGACCGAAACGATGCGGGCGTTCGATCATGGTGTGTCAACTAGGTCACGTCCGTCTCCGCGTCAACGCACTCGTCGCAAACGTGGGCTCGCCGCTTCACGGCGTGTACGGCGGGATCTGGTTGACCAGCAACACTTCCTCCACAGGTGGATCGTTGTTCGTGAAATGGTCGTTGAGCTTGTGCGAGATGACGACCGCGTTCTTGTTCGAGTTCGTGCCCCACGGGCAGCAACGTTTGTCCTTCATGGGGACCACGTGGTGCACCTCCGCTTTCGCATCGCGCCAATCAGCCGGCTCGTTGAGGACGTCCGGCTCGGGGCACAGCTTTGGCTTCCCCTTCTCACAAGGAAATATGAAGCCCGCGAGATCGGAGTGAATCTTGCCGCCGTGCGCGTCGCGGTTGACCTGGAGGATCAGGTCGTGCTGGTCGACGAGCTTTCCGTTCTTGTCGAGGGTCTTCTTGTAGAAGTCGATCCCCGGCCCAAGCTCCTGCGGCTCGGGCAAGTTCCGGTACGGACCGCTCACCTCCGTCGGGACGCCGTTGATCTCGATGAGCGGCGTCTGTCGCGGCGCGGCCTGGTAGTTGATCGTGAGCGTATTCGCGACATCCGAGCCGATCTGCAGCGTGTAGTCACCGTTGCCGACGGGCTGGCACGTGTAGCCCTCGTCGTACGGCGCATTCCCCGACACCTCGCCGATCTTCACGGCATCCGCACACGCCTTCTCCCACTTCTGATAGAAGCAGTCGAACGTATTTGCCTCGGACATGTAGCAGGCCGTGCCGAACGCGGCGATGTACTTGGCGCGCAGCGCGACATCCGTGCTCGGGTTTCCCACGAGCGGGATGCGGTAACGCATGCACGGCTTTTCCATCGACGCCGGGCATTCGGGCGCCATGTCGGGTGGCGTGACGCCCGAACCGAGAGGCCCCGGCTCATTCGATCCGCACGCCCCCGTCATCCCTGCCCCACTGAAGCCCACCACCAGCACGCCGAGCATTGCCCAGCGGCGTCTCGTCATGGCTTGCATGGAGGATCGAATCTCACGTTGAGCGACTGGACGGCAAGCGAAACCGAGGCAGGGGGCTCGCAATGCGCCCGAGAACCGATCGTCCCATGACGGTGACCGGGGCGGCGGGATCCGGCGGGACCGCGGGAGCAGTACACAATCAGATTTCGCTTGCCGCTTCCACTCCCGCCTCCGCCTCCGCCTCCGCCTCCGCCTCCGCGTGCGCCTCCGCCTCCGCCTCCGCCTCCGCCTCCGCCTCCGCCTCCGCCCCCGCTCCCAAAACCCACGCGGCCCCTCGATGAGCGGACCTCCGCCCGCGAAGATGCCCAGGGGGCTCCCATGCCGGCGAACGACCGGGCGTGCGGAATGGGTGGGGGCATCCCGACGGGGCGAACGCGCGGGCGACGGGATGCCCGGGGGCATGGCCAGACGCCGGACGAGCGGGCGACGAGATGGGTGGGGGCATCCGATCCGAGGGACGGAGCGGGCGCGGGGGCTCCGTTCGGGCATGGGGAAGCGGCGGACGCCCGGACGGCGGGATGGGGGGACGCAGGGGGCGGGTCGGAAGGACGGGCCATCCGAGATGGGTTGGGGCATCTCGAAGGGCGCCGCTCGGCTCGCCCCCGTCCCCCGCTCCCCGCCGCTTCAGTTGCAGGTCTTGCCGGCGATGGTCGCGACCTCGTTCACGCAGGTCGCGTCCCAGCTGGAGTTGCAGCAATAAGAATCTGCATTGCAGATCGTCGTCACGACGCCGTTCGGATCGCAGCCCTTCGTGAGCTTGGTGCCGGTGGTGCACAGGCTGTGCGCGCAGGAGCCCGTCCCGCACGCGACGCTGCCGCCATAGCTGTACACCTCGCCCACGCAGGTGCTGTCCCAGCCCGTCGTGCAGCAATAGGAGTCGGCGTTGCAGACGGCCGCGACCACAGAGCCACACGCCGCCGCATCCAGCGCCGCGCCGGTGACGCACTTGTCATGCGCGCACGTGCCGGACGGCGGCGGCGGGGGCGGAGGCGGAGGCGGAGGCGGCGGCGGCGAGCCCGTGGCGCGGTAGGTGTCCCATTGGCTCTGCATGCGGGTGATCTGGCCCGCCGAGAACGTATTCATGCACGAGTCATTCGTGTAGTCCATGAAGTTCGTAATCGGATCGACCCCGCCGCCGGAGCAGGTATCGCGGCCCGACGGACAGCCGCTCGCCGCCGAGGACTCGGGCGGCGTATCCGAGACCGAATCGCCCGGGGACGCGCAGCCGCCCTGGAACGTATGGTAGAGGCCGAGCCAGTGGCCGACCTCGTGCGTGCCCGTATCGCCCTCGTTGTAGGGCGACGCGGTCCCGCCGGGGACGGAGGAGAACAGGAGCACGACGCCGTCCTTGCTGGGCTGGCTCGTGTAGCTCGACGGGAACGTCGCCCAGCCGAGCAGGCCGCCGCCGAGGTTCGCCGTGTAAACGTTGAGCGCGTCCTTGCCGCCCTTGCGGAGCGCGGTCTTCGCGTTCGTCTCGGCCGACGTGTCGGGGCTCATCGTGTACCAGGTCGAGTTCGTCGTCCGGTCGACCGAGATGAGCTGGAACTTGAATCCGGCGCTCGCGTACGCGTTGTTGAGCACCGTCATCTGCGCGTCGATCTGGCTCTGCGGGATGTCGCCGTTCGAGATCCCCGTGCCCTTGTTGATGACGTGGAAGTACACGGGGATCGTCGTCGGGCCGGTGAAGGCGTTTTCCGGACGTACGACCTTGATCCGCTCGAACTCCCCCTCGACGCGCAAGAGCTCGTCCTCGGGGAGGTCGACGACGCCACACGCGCGCGTGGGGCGCGCGGCCGGATCCATGGAGCTCTCGTCGCCGACGAGATCGTCGTCGACGTCGCCTGTCGTGCCGTCGTCCGCGGCGCAACCAGCGCCAAATGAAGCAGCTCCGAAGAAGAGGCCCCCGAGGGCCACCACGTGATGGGCTCGTTTCATGGAAATTCCCTCCTTGGTTCAGGGAAGCGACAGGCGGGAAAACTATCAGACCTGCACGTGTGGCCTCAACGGAAGTCGTATCGGCAGGACGCCATGGAGGGCCCGGAGGCCGCGCCGAGGTGAAAGTTTTCAGGAGGGACGTCGGACCGGGCGGATATGTCGCGGCGCGGCAGGCGGCAGGTTGCGGGCGGGAAGGACGGTCGCATCGGGCCGCGCCGGAGGGCCGGGCGCAGAAATGGCTGGTGAGAATCGGGGCGGGCGTGGGGCTCGGGGTGAGGGAAATGGAGCAGAGGCGGGTGCGTCGGAATGCCGATGTCAACGAATGGGCAGTGGAATCTTCGGTTTCCACAGCCGTTCCACCCTGTATCGTGTTCTCGACCCGTTCCATTTCTCCTTGCCGGGTTCGCATTCCACGCTAGCTTCCTGTCGTCTCGTCGCTGGGTGAGGGCGCGAACGTCGCGCCGGCACGAGTCGAGGTAGGGCACGCTGCGGCGTTGCTGGCTGGACGAAGGCGGTGCATCGCGTCCGTTGACGCGGCACACGCGCGTCGTCCACGCCGAATTCGCTGCGAAGACATGCCGCCCATCACGACTCGCGTCGACCTGACTCGAAGAGGCGCACGTTTGTCCGGGGGAGCACGGTGGAGGGCGTATCGAAATACGCCCGAGCCCGCGCGATGCAGGCAAACGAGGCGGCTTTGCCAGCCCGGCCATGGGGATTTCGCTCGGCGTACGCGGTACGTCGAGCACAACACGACACGACACGATCAATAGGGGAGAAACGAACATGAACTCGACTAAGCTTATCTCGCTCTGCGGCATCATGGTGTTCGGCGGCCTCGTCACGATGAGCGGGTGCAATCACGAGGGCGGAGAAGGCAGCCCGAGTGGGGACGAGGGCAACACCGCGAACGTCAACCTCGCTTTCACCGGCGGTGTCTTCGACGGCAACTCCGTGCGTATCGTGGCCACGCGTGACGGGATCGCAGATTCGAAGTATCCCTGCGTCAGCTACGCCGTGGGTTGCTTCAACTTCCTCCCCGGCTCGAATGGCGTCCCGACGCCCTACGATGCCGGCGCGGAGCTCTTCGAGGACCTCTGCCCGACCGAAGACGTGAACCAGGCCGGGGACTATGGATCGGGGCTGTGGACGTTCACCTACGAGATCTTCAATGATCTGAACTGCAGCGGCGAGGAAATCACCGGCGCGAACTTCAGCTGCTTCTCGCCCGACGACATCGCCTCGCAGACGTACGAGAACCAGACCTACCAGGAGGAGCTGGAGCCGGGGCTCAACGTGAACACGCTGCTCTGTCTGTCGCAGAACGCCGAAAAGGTGTTCGACTTCAACGTGTGCACGATCGAGGAGCCGCCGGCGGGCTACAGCGTCGCGCTCGATTGCAACTGCCAGCCGGACGCCTACTACAGCTCCTGCATGTGCGATTTCGACGTGTCCGGCATTCCCGCGGGCTGCGTGATCGACCCGGCCCAGGACTGCAACATCGTCTGTTACTGAGGACGGGACAGCGTCACGACGGCCCCACGCCGTCGACGAGAGGGTGAGGAGCGGCGCAACGCCGCTCCTCGCGGCGGCGGCCGCGAGCACATCGAGCGCGGCCGCGTCGAGGCGATCCTCGGCGCGGCGCCTGCGCGCCCAGCGCCGCGTACGACTGCCTCCTCCTCTGCCCCCCCTGAGCGCGTAGCCAGCCGAGGGGGCGCCGTTCCGTCACCGCCGCTTCGTATCACAATGGAGGACGCGGACACGCTTCCGCGCCTCCTCGGCGGTGACCGAACGAGGCTTGGCTTTGCCCCAGCGCGTGAGGATCGTCCCATAGACGTCGCACGCGAAGGCGGTATCGCCGCGCGCCTCGAGCGCGCGACCATAAAGGAGATCCGCGCGTAAGGCCGAAAGGACGTGGTGGAACCGATCACAGCGCTTGAAGGCCCGCTCCATGTACGGAAGCGCTTCGTCTTTCTTACCAGCGAGCCAGAAAGCGCGGCCGAGGTCCTCGTCGACCCAGTACGAGATCTTCGGCCACACGGCGTCCTTCGGTCGGGTGTCGAGCGCGCGGAGCGCATCCTCCTCGCGCTCGATGCCGCGGCCATACGCGAGAGACCACACGAGGGCTTTCTGAATGGCGGAGCCTCCGCGCGCTTGCTCGTACCAGCGATCCACGCGCGCGCCGAGCTCGCCCTTCGGGAGCGCGCCGGTGCGCGCGAGGATCCGCATCATGTAGACGCTCGGATCATCCATCGGCGTGCCGAGCCGCCAGCCGTCGCGCCGATCGAGGAAATTCTGCGCGATCGCCGCGGCCTCCTTTTCGCGCCCCACTTCGAGCTCGATCTCCGCGGCGAGCAAGGCGAAACGCGCGTGGTCCGGCAGGGTGGGTCGCTTGTCGACGAGCGCGAGCCCCTCGGCCGCGTGTCGCTTCGCCGCGTCGAAATCCCCATAGGCGGCCGCGACGACCGCGCGCTCCTCGATCGCCGTCGTCGGCTCGTCCGCGGTCCCCAGGGACTCGGCCACGGCCGCGCTCGACTTGCCGAGGGCATACAGCATCGCGGCCCGCCAGCGGAGGGTGCCGTGATATGCTTTTTCGTCGTTCACCGCGCGTCGAAAATGCGCCTCGGCGCTCTCGCAGCGGCCGAGCGCGCTCTCGACCTGCGCGCGCTCGCGAAAGCAGTCCACCGCGGTCGGCGCGATGGATGTGCAGCGCTCCATCGCGGCGATCGCGCCGTCGGCGTCCGTCTCGGCGAGCGCGCGGCCGAGGAGCTGCCACGCGTCCGCATAATTGGGATCGAGCGCGATCGCGCCCCGCGCCGCCTCGATCTGACGCTCGGGCGTATCGAAGATCCGGTAGACCGACAGCAAGAAGAAGACCTCGGCGTCGCGCGGATAAAGCCGCGCCATGTCGGCGAGCCGCGCGGCCGCGCCGGAGATGTCCGGTGGATCGGCGCCGAACGCAGGCTGGAGGGCCGAGAGCAGCACGCGGTCGCGCGGGGAGAGGTTGTCCCTCTGGCGCATCGCCTCGCGATAGGCCGAAAGCGCCTCCGGCGACGGGGCCGTGGTGTCCGGCGCCCAGATCGTCATCGCCAATCGCAAATGCGCGATGGCGAGGTTCGGATCGTGCTCGAGCGCCGTGCGCAAAGCTTCGCGGGCGTGATTCCAGTCCGCGTCCCGGAAGGATCGCATCGCGACCTTGTAGGCTTCGATCGCGCTCGGGTTGTTCGAGGGCGGGAGCTGCAGATCCGTGACGGCGACCGGGGGCGGCCTGTTCGTCGAAAAAGGAATGGGCTCCGCCGGCGCCTCGTAAGGCACGCCCGGCGGCCACCAGGACGCGGGCAAGGGCGGCGCGGGCCCCTCGCTCTTCGACAGCCCTCGCCAGAAGGGGAGCGCCAGGGCAATCGCCACGCCCACACTGGCGACGAGGAGCGGAAATCGGACACGGGACCAGCGTGACGCCCGGCGCGCCTCTCGCTGCGCCGCTTCGAGCGCCTCGAACAGGGCGCCGGCGTCGGGATATCGTTTGGCCGGGTCTTTCGCCATGCAACGCGCGACGATGTTCGACGTGACGATCCCCATTCCCCGCGACAGGAGCGGCCTCGGCGTGTCGCGCAGGATCGAGGCGAGCACGTCCGCAACGGTCGTCCCGCGAAAGGGGCGTTCGCCCGCGAGCATTTCGTACAGCACGACGCCGAGCGAAAAGACGTCGGATCGCGCATCGGCCGAGAGCCCTCGCGCCTGCTCCGGGGACATGTAGCTCGGCGTGCCGAGCACGCGGCCCTCGCGCGTCTCGAGGTCGGTCGACGCGGAGCCCGACGGGCCGCCCACCGGATCGAGCAACTTCGCGAGGCCGAAATCGAGGATCTTCACGGCCCCGCCCGCGCCGATCATCACGTTCTCCGGTTTGATGTCGCGATGAATGACGCCCGCCTCGTGCGCCGCGGCGAGGCCACGCGCGATCTCCCGCGCGATCCGCACGGCCTCCGCGCGCGGCAATGCCCCTTCCGCCGCGTCGATCACGGCCCGGAGCGAGCGGCCGAAGGCGCGCTCCATGACGAGAAAGACCTCGCCCGCGGCCTCGCCGACCTCGTACACCATCGCGATGTTCGGGTGGCGCACGGCCGCCGCGGCGCGGCCCTCCCGCAAAAACCGCTTTCGGCGCCCCTCGTCCTCGACCGCCTCGGCGCGCAGCAATTTGAGCGCGAGCTCGCGCCGCAACGTCCGATCGTACGCCGCATACACGACGCCCATCCCGCCGCGGCCGAGCAAAGCGCCGAGCTCGAACCGGCCGATCGTCTCGCCCTCGCGATCACGCTCCACGGCGCGCGGCTCGATACGCGGAGAAAACGCGACGCCGCGCAGGAAGGAGCCTACGGACGATTCTTCTTCGAGCGTGCTTCGTTCCGCCGCGGGGGCGAGAGTGGCCCCTTCGTGGCTCCCCTCGCCCGCGGGGCGTCGCGTCGCGTGCTCCAGGGGTTCGTCATCGTCAGCGGACATCGAGGCTCGAGGGACCTTACCACCGGTTGTCTCACGCGCTCGGACCTCGTACCTTGTCCGCCATGGCGCGCCGCTACTCGTGGTTCTGGGTCGCTCTCGTGGCCTTTGGGGTCGTCTCGTGCTCCCGCTCCGACAATGCCACGCGCGAGGGAGCGGCGGCGGTCTCCGCGAGCGCAGCCCCCGCGGCCCCCGCAGGCCCTTCGATCCGGACGAATCCGCCGGACGTCGAGGTGTCCCACGTCGAGCTGCTCGAAGCCTACGAAGCGAGCGCCGCGCGCGCCGACGAGCGATTCAAGGGCAAACACGTGCTCGTGCGGGGAAAGCTCGGCGAGGTCGTGAAGGACGGGTCGAAAAGGGTGGCGATCCTGCCCAAGGAGGCGAAACCCGACGCCGCCTCCGTGCGGTGTTCGCTCCGTGAAAGTGAGGCGGCGGAGATCGCCGCGCTGAAGCCGGACGATCCCGTCGACGTGGTCGGCAAGCTCGTGAAATTCGACAAACACGTCGAGCTCGAGGATTGCGTCGTCAACACGCAGGTAAAATCCTGCCGGGTCGTGACGAAGGCGCTGGGGCGCGGCAGTTGCGAGCAGGACCGCGAGGAGCTCGGCGCGCGCCTCGTGCTCGGCGCCGAGCAAGCGTCCCTCGTGTGCGGGAGTCCTGCCGGATTCGAGGCGTGGCGCGCGAAGACGAAGGCCCTGCCGGCAGAGGAACGCGCGGGACGTATGATCAGCGCCGACACGACCTCGTGCCACCTCACGCTCGAGTCGGTGACCCCACGGCTCGCCGTCGAGCTCAGCTCGGCGCTGGCACGCGTGCGCTGGGAGAACGACGTGCCGACGCTGGCGCCGTGAAACCCCGCAATGGGGCCGCCGCCGATTTTTGATCCGAATGCGGCTCCCGCTCCCGCTTCCCGGCCCCCCTCCCTTGCCCTCCCCCGTGCTACATCCGGCTGCGATGCCTCCCGCGCCCGAAGGCCCCGCCACCCTCGCCGAGGACGAGGTCCGCTCGCTCGCTCGCCTCGCCAACCTCGATCTGCCGGACACGGAGATCCGCCGCTTGACGGGGGATCTCGGTCGTATCCTCGCGTACGTCCGGCAGCTCGAAGAGCTCGACGTGACGGGGATCGAGCCGACGGCGCACGTGGCAATCGAGCGTGCGGAGCTGCGCGCGGATGCGCCGCACGAGAGCCTTCCGCACGAGATCGCGCTCCGTGAGGCGCCGCGGACGTCGATGGACGGGTTCGCGGTGCCGGGCTTCGTGGAAGAGGATTGACCATGGACGCGACGGTGCTCGATCGCTCGATCCCGGAGCTCGCTGGCCTCGTCGCGCGCGGCGAGGTGTCGGCCGAGGAGGTCACGAGGGCCAGCCTCGATCGCATCGCGCAGCGCGACGGCGCGCTCGGGGCCTTCTTGACGGTGCAAGCCGAGGAGGCGCTCCAGGCTGCCCGCGCGGTCGATCAGAAGCGCGCGCGCGGCGAGGCGCTCGGCCCGCTCGCCGGCGTGCCCATCGGCATCAAGGACGCGCTCTGCACGCGCGACGCGCCGACCACGGCCGGATCGCGGATCCTCCTCCGGGCTGCGTCGAAGGGCGAAGCGGCGCTCGATCCGCGCAGCGGCTTCCGGCCGCCCTACGACGCCACCGTGGTCGCGCGCCTGCGCGAGGCCGACGCGGTGCTCGTCGGCAAGACGAACATGGACGAGTTCGCGATGGGCTCGTCGAACGAGAACAGCGCGTTTTTCCCGGCGAAAAACCCCTGGGATCCTTCACGCACCCCGGGCGGCTCGTCGGGCGGGAGCGCGGTCTGCGTGGCGGCGGGCCTCGCGCCGGGCGCGCTCGGATCGGACACGGGCGGCAGCATCCGCCAGCCCGCGGCGCTCACGGGGACGGTCGGGATCAAGCCGACGTACGGGCGCGTGTCGCGGTACGGGCTCATCGCGTTCGCGTCGAGCCTCGATCAAGTCGGGCCCTTCGCGGCCGACGTGCGCTCGGCGGCGCGTCTGCTCGGCGTGATCGCGGGGCGCGATCCGCACGACCAGACGAGCCTCGGCGCGCCCGTCGCGGCGTACGAGGCGGCGTGCGGGCGCGACGTGCGGGGGATGCGGATCGGCGTGCCCGAGGAGTACTTTGCCAAGGGGCTCGAGCCGGCCGTGGAGAAGAGCGTGCGCGAGGCGCTCGCCGGGCTCGCTTCGCTCGGCTGCGAGCTCCGGCCGGTGCACTTGCCGCATACGCGGTACGCGGTGGCCACGTACTACGTGCTCGCGACGGCGGAGGCCTCGTCGAACCTCTCGCGGTACGACGGCGTGCGGTTCGGCGCGCGCGCGGAGGGCGCGGAGAGCCTCGGCGCCCTCTACGCGAAGACGCGCGGCGAGGGCTTCGGCCGCGAGGTCGCGCGGCGCATCGTGCTCGGGACCTACGTGCTCTCGGCGGGCTACTACGACGCGTATTACCTGCGGGCGCAGCGCGTCCGGACGCTGATCCGCCGCGACTTCGAGGAGGCGTTCCGCGAGGTCGACGCGATCGCGGCGCCGGTCTCGCCGATGGTCGCGTTCCCGCTCGGCGAGCGCGTCGACGACCCGCTCGCGATGTACCTCGCCGACATCTACACGCTGCCCGCGAGCCTGGCCGGCGTGCCCGCGCTGAGCGTCCCGTGCGCGCCCACGCCCGCGGCGAACGGCGTGCCGTCGCTGCCCGTGGGCTTGCAGTTCATGGGCCCGCCGCTCGAAGAGGCGCGGCTCTGCGCGCTCGCCGCGGCGTGGGAAGGGATCTCGCCGGCGCGCGGGCTCCGGCCCAAGGTTTCCACAGCATGAGCGCGTTTCGCCTCCTCACGGCCCCCGCGGGGCCCGAGCATGCCTCCGGCCTGCGGGAGCTCTTTTCCGCAGCCTCGTCGCCGTGTTTTTGCCGGTTCTGGCATTTCGACGGGACGAACAACGACTGGCTCGACCGCTGCGCGAACGCCCCCGAGGAGAACGCCTCGGCGTTCCTCGGCGCGCTCGCGGCGGGCGGCGACGAGGCGAAGGGGATCGTGGCGATCCACGAGGACGACGCGGGGAAGCGGAAGCTCGTCGGCTGGCTCAAGGTCACGCCCGCGGCCGTGATGCGCAAGGCCTACGAACGGCGCTTCTACAAGCAGCTCCCGGCGTTCCAGGGCGATCGACAGGGCGTGTTCCTGATCGGCTGCACGCTCGTGCACCCGGCCTTCCGCAAGCAGGGCGTGGCGAAGGCGCTCGTCGCGGGCGCGGTCTCGTACGCGAAGGACACGTTCGGCGCACGCGTGCTCGAAGCCTTGCCGCGCCGCCCGAAGGAGCCGGTGAACGACGAGGAGCTCTGGACCGGGCCGATGGGCGCGTTCGAGGTGAACGGGTTCGAGGAAGTGGGCGGGCTCGAGCCGTATCCGGTGCTGCGTCGGGTGCTCTAGTGTTGCGGAACGACTCCCTCCCCCTCCTCGCGGCCCTTCTCCTTCTGACCGGCTGCAATCGTTGCACGCCCAAGGAAAAAGAGACGAAGGCCGACGCAGGCCCGCCCGCGCCGATCCCGATCCCCCACGACGAGCTCTTGCCGCCGCCCGCCCCCTGGACCTTCAAGCCCGCGCGGATCGGGCCGGGGATCCCGGGGATCGCGCTGCCCGACGGCTGCCAGATGCGCGCCCCGCTCGTCCGCGCGAAGGTCGCCCCCTCGACGCGGTTCGTCGCCGCCCCGCGCGGGCTCGGCGTGCTCGTCGTCGCCGACGCGGACGAAAAAGAGACGCCGCCGCGGCTCGTCGGGGTCGGCGGGCTCGTGCTCGACGCGGAGGGCGAGAGCAAGGGAGCGACGCCGCTGCCCTGGCTCGACGCCGAGGCGATGCCGCGCCTCGCGCGCACGGACGCGGGCGCGTGGCTCGCGGCGTACGGCGAACAAAGCGACGAGAAGCTCTCCCGCGTGTTCGTGCACCAAGGCGACCACGCGACGCCGATCGGCGAGGGGGATCGGTTCGACGCGATCGACCTCGCGTGCGGCTCGTCTCGATGCGCGCTGCTCACGACGCGCCTCGGCAACGTGGCGGCCGCGGGCGCCGATCTCTGGGTCGGCTCTCCGAACGAGCCGGCCTCGTCGTGGAAGCGGACCGAGATCGTCCCGGACGCGCCGGACAGCGACGCGCGCCCCTCGTGCCTCGCGCGGATCGAAGCGCCGCCGCCCGGGACCGACGCGAGCGCGGGCGGCGGCGTGGTCGCGACGCTGCTCGAAGGGCAAGAGCTCGTCTTCTGGGACGTAGCGGACGGCGCGGCGCGCTCGCTCGGGCGCGTGCCGGCGCCATTCGGCATCGTGGACGCGACCGTGGCGGCGCGGCCGATCGCGCTCGTGTACGGGGCCGCGATCGACGACGAGGGCTGCGCGAAAGAAGGGGGCAAACTCCGCTTCGAGCGAGTCGGCAAGGAGGCGGCCGAGGTGCGCGCGCACGCCCCGCCCGTCTCGGGCGCGCTCCGGCCGCTCGAGCGCGGCGTGCTCGCGGCCTACCTCGCTCCGCTCGGCTGCGGCGTCGCGCGGAAGGTGGCCTACGCGGTCGTCCTCGACGGCGAAGGCACGCCGATCTCGGCCCCCATGCCCGTGGCCGACGCGACGAGTTTCGCCGTCGCGGCGCGCGGCGCGGACGTGGACATGTGGATCCAGATGGGGGACGAGGTCTCGTGGGTACGCGCCACGTGCGCTGCGCCGTGACCAGCCCGTGGCGTCAGGGCGAACCCTAGCGGGCGCGGCTCGGCTTGTCCGGGCGTAAACCGAGATGTTGCGATCGCCGCGCGAGCGGGTAGTGTCGAGTCCGCTCCGCATGGCAGATCCGATCGACAACTCGAACAGCGAGCCCCGCGAGCCGGCGATCCCGCCTGCGAGGGGCTCGCGGAGCCGCTCGGGCGGGCGCGTCGTCGCGCTCACGGGCGCGGCGTGTTTCCTCGGCCGAAACCTCGTGGGCCTGCTGGAAGAAGATCCGGCGACGGCCCGCATCGTGACGATCGACGTGAAGTCGCCCGACACGGCAGGACCGAAAACGCGGCACTTCGAGGTCGATCTGACGAATCCGGCCTCCGAGGATCGCGTCGCGGAAATCCTCTCGTCCGAGGAGGTCGATACGCTCGTGCATCTCTGCTTCCTCTCGTCGCCGACACACGCGACGGGCTGGGCGCACGAGCTCGAGTCGGTCGGCACGATGCACCTGCTCAACGCCGTGAGGCAGGTGCGGCTGCGCAAGCTCGTGCAGTGGAGCCAGACGATGCTCTACGGCGCGCACCCGACGAACCCGAACTTCCTGACGGAGCGGCACGCGTTACGCGCGGACATGGACGAGCCGTTCTTCGCGGACAAGATCGCCGCCGAGCGTGAGCTCAACGCCTTCGCCGCGAAGTCGAAGGGCACGGTGGTCACGGTCCTCCGCACGGCGCCGATCGTGGGACCGACGGTGCAGAACTGGGTCACGCGGTATCTCGGCATGCGGTACGTGCCCACGCTGCTCGGCTTCGATCCGCTCTGGCAGTTCGTGCACGAGGTCGACGCGCTCGCGGCCTTCAAGCTCGCGCTCGATCGGGATCATCCGGGCACGTTCAACATCGCCTCCGAGGGCGTCTTGCCGCTGTCCACGGTGCTGCGCCTGGCCGGCCGCTCGTCGATGCCGCTGCCGCACACGGTCGCGAGCTCGCTCGTCGGCGCGCTCTGGATCACGCAGGCCTCGGCCGTGCCGCCGAGCTTTTTGCGGTACCTCAGGTACGTCTGCGTCGCCGACGGCGACAAGGCGGCGCGCGTGATGGGCTTCCGGCCGGCCTACACGACCCGCGAGGCGCTGCTCGACTACCTCGCCGCGCAACGCCTGCGCGACGCGAACCTGCTGCAGGAGAGCCCTGCCTAGGCGGGCGGTTTCCATGGGGAAGAAGCAGAAGCGCAAGCACAAGGAGACGAGGGAGACGCGCGCGGACGCCGCGCCGAAGGAGCCCCTCGCGACCGCGGCGTTCGTCGCCGCCGACGCCGGAGTACGAGCCCCCGAGGAGGTGCTCTCGATCCTCGAAGGCGCGCCGCCTCCGGAAGGCGAGCACGCAGCGCCGCGTCTCTTCGCCGAGCCGCCGCCCGCGCCGGAGGACGCCCCCGCGTCCCTGGACGACGACGACGACGACGATGACGACGTATGGGCCGCGGCCGAGATGGCGCCCGCCCTGCCCTTCGGCACCGATCTCGACGGGGACGCGCCACCCTCGCCGCACCTCATGCCCGGCTACGACCTCGACGCCGACGAGGTACAGGACGTCGCGCCGATCGGCCCCACCGAGGCCGTCATCCGCCCGAGCATTCCTCCCGCATCCGTGCGCGACGAGGCCGAGAGAGCGGGCGCGGGCGCGACGAGCCCCGCCGAGATCGAACAGCAGATCCGCGACCTCGAAGCCCGACTCGATCGGATGATCGGAGGTCGCGAGCGCGCGGACGAGCCTGTGTACGTGCCGAAGCCGCCGCCGGTCCCTCCCGCGCGGAAGAGCGACGTGCCGAGGGCCAAGCCCCGGAGCGACGTCCCTGTGGCGCGCGCCTCGGTGCCCGAGTCGGCCACGGCGAGCGAGGTCCTTTCGCCCGAGTTCTACGCGAAGCAGTGGGGACGCGCGGGCCTGCGCAGCCGCTCCGAGGAGGTCGACGAGTTCGGGCTCGATCCGGCCTTCGAGGCGAAGCTCCTGCCCGTGCTCGATTTCCTCACGAAGCGGTATTTCCGCGTCGAGGTCGAGGGCGTCGACAACATCCCCACGGAGGGCCGTTGCCTCGTCGTGGCGAACCACGCGGGTGGCCCCCTGCCCTACGACGGCGCGATGCTGCGCGCCGCGGTCCGCCGCGATCATCCCGCGCACCGCGAGCTGCGCTGGCTCGCCGAGGATTTCGTCTACTACCTGCCCTTCGTCGGCACGTTCATGAACCGCCTCGGGGCGGTGCGCGCCTGCCAGGAGAACGCGGAGCGGCTGCTCAACAAGGGCGCGCTCGTCGCGGTCTTCCCCGAGGGCGCCAAGGGCATCGGCAAGCTCTACCGCGACCGCTACAAGCTCCAGCGCTTCGGCCGCGGCGGCTTCATCCGCCTCTGCTTGCGCACGCGCACGCCTCTCGTGCCGTGTGCCATCGTGGGCGCCGAGGAGGCGAACCCGATGCTCTACCGCTTCGAGTACATGACGAAGACGCTGGGCATCCCGTACTTCCCGATCACGCCGACCTTCCCGGCGCTCGGGCCCCTCGGCCTCATGCCCGCGCCGACGAAGTGGCGCATCCGCTTCGGCGAGCCGCTCACGTGGAGCAACTACGGCCCCGAGGCGGCCGACGACGAGATCCTCGTGGGACGCCTCTCCGAGCGCGTGCGCGCGTCGATCCAGAGCATGCTCGACCGGATGCTGTCCGAGCGGCGATCGGTCTGGCTGGGATAGGATGAGCCCAAAGGATCGCGGGGACACGAACGGTGTCCTCGTCCTCGACAAACCCCAAGGTCCCACGAGCCACGACGTCGTCGGCAAGCTGCGGCGCGCCCTCGGCATGCGCCGCATCGGCCACGCCGGCACGCTCGATCCGATGGCGTCGGGCGTGCTCGTGATGCTGCTCGGCGAAGCCACGAAGCTCGGTCCCTACCTCACCGCGCACGACAAGGCCTACGACGCGCGCGTGGTCCTCGGGCGCGGCACGGACACGCTCGACGCGGAGGGCACGGTCACGGCCGAGGCGCCGCTGCCAGCGTGGCTCGAGGACGAGATCACGCGGTTCGCGCGAGAAGGCGCGGCCGCGTCGCTGCCCAACATCACGGCCGCGCTCGATCGGGAGCGCGCGCGGACCGAGCAGTCGCCGCCCGCGTACTCGGCCATCAAGGTCGAAGGGGCGAAGAGCTACGACCGCGCGCGGCGGGGCGAGGTCGTGGACTTGCCCCCGCGTCCGGTCTCGGCGCGCGCGATCGAGCTCTGCGGCGCGGGGATCCTCGAGCCGGGGAAGCTCGCGTTCCTCGACGTCTCGCTCGACGTGAGCAAGGGTTATTACGTGCGCTCCCTGGCGCGTGATCTCGGCGCGGCCCTCACGGTGCCCGCGCACCTCGGCGCGCTCCGTCGCACGCGGAGCGGGCCGTTCGGGCTCGACGTCGCGAAGCTGCTCGACGCGCCCCCGGAAGCGTTGCGGGCGGCCGTCGTGCCCCTCGCCGCGGCCGTTCGTCTGGGCCTACCGACGGCCGTGCTCACGGCCGACGGCGCGGTGCGTGCATCCCAGGGCAAACGCCTCGGCGCGGCGGACTTTTCCGAGCCGCCGCCGCGTGCGCTGGAGATGCAGGAAAGCACGACGACTCACCCGGACGAACCTTCCGAACCCGAAGAGTCGGGTACGAGCGCCTGGCTTTCCCCGGAGGGCCGTCTGGTCGCCGTGGGGAAATGGGATCATGATGGTTACGTGGTTCAACGCGGCTTCACGGATGTCCCCGCGGGCCGCGAGGTCGAGACGGAAAAGCACGTCGCGTCTGGTCGTCCCTTTCCGCCCTGACCATCCGTAGCTACCGAGCGACCGCGGCGGGTTGCGTCGTGGAAGCAAGGTCCGCTACGATTCGACGTGTAGGGAGTTCGGTTTTGAGTCCAAACGACGTACCACTGGCGCTTTTGGCAGGGGCCATCGCGTCGGCGCTCGTCGGGGCCCTGTTCGCCGGAGCGGACACGGCCTTGACGAGCCTCACCCAGACCCGCCTGGCGGCGCTCATCGACCAGGCGGAAGGACCGGAAAAAGCGGCGCTCGAGCGCATCCGCAGCGCCGACGCCAAGCTCCGGTCTCGTTACCTGCTCGGCAGGGTCCTCAGCACGGCCCTGTCGGCCATCCTCACGATGCTGTTCTTCATGCCGCTCTATCCGCAAGCGGCGCCTCTCCTCGCCTTTGGCGTGACCGTGGTCTTCACGAGCACGCTCTTCGAGGTGAGCACCACGCTCGGGCGCAAGCACGCCGACCACGTGGCGCCGATGGCCGCGCGCTGGCTTCGGCCGCTCGAGATCGTGATGCTCCCGCTCGCGGTCCCGCTCGGCTGGCTCGGCGCGTCGATCGCGGCGAAGGAGAGCAGCGAGCCGCCGGATCCGCACCTCACGGAGGCGGAGGTGGAGATGCTCGTCGAGGAGGGCGCGCGCAGCGGTCTCTTCGGCCGCGAGCCTGCGGAGATGATCCGCAACGTGCTCGAGTTCCAGGATCGCACGGCGAAGGACGCGATGATCCCGCGCTCGCGCGTGGAGGCCATCGACGTGAGCACCCCGCTCGACAAGACGCTCGCGATCGTCACGGAAAGTGGGCACTCGCGTTACCCGGTGTATCGCGAACAGCTCGACAACGTGGTGGGGCTCCTCTACGCGAAGGACCTGTTCAAGGCGTTCGAGGAAGACCGGCTGAAGAAAAAGTCGCTGCAGGAGATCGTGCGCAGCCCGGCGAACTTCGTGGCCGAGTCGCAGCCGCTCTCGACGCTGCTCAAGGAGATGCGCGGCCGCAGGCAACACCTCGCGATCGTGATGGACGAGTTCGGCGGCGTGAGCGGCATCGTGACGCTGGAGGATGTGCTCGAAGAGATCGTCGGCGACATCCGCGACGAGCACGACGTGGAGGAGGCGCCGCCGATCCAGGATCTCGGCGACGGCCGATTGATGGCGGATGCAGCCGTGTCGATCCGCGATCTCTCGGCGTTCCTCGGCTCGGAGCTGCTCACGGACGGCGAGGGCGCGGTGGAGCAAGAGCACACGCTCGAAGGGCTGCTCACGGAGCACCTCGGCAAGACGCCGGAGAACGGCGCGAGCGTGAGCAAGTACGGCCTGCGCTTCATCGTGCGCGACTGCGACGAGCAGCACATCGGCAAGGTCGAGATCGTCAAGCCTCGCAGCGTCGAGGTCTGAGCGGCCTTCTCTTCCTGCGCGTCGGACAAAACGAAACGGGGCCCGCTTTCGCGAGCCCCGTTTTTCTTTCCATCACCCGAGGGTGACAGCGTTTCAGCTTCCCTGCGTGACCTTCTGGATCGCGGTCATCAGGTTGTCGCCGGTCTCGATCAGGCCGGTGATCGGGTTCTGCGGGTTCGAGTCGTCGCCCTTGAGCTCCGTGCGCAGATCGAGGAAGGCCTTGCGCAGGTTGCGGATGCCTTCCTGGCTCGTGAACATGGCCGTCGTCGTCGGATCGATGGGGATGAGCTGGGGATCACCGCCGCCGGGCAGATCGCCCTTCGTGTAGCGGTTCAGCTTCTTCTCGACGGACTTCATGCCCTGCTGCGTCCGCTCCGGCTTCATGACGGCGTAGTTCGCGGGCCAGTCCTTGCCGATCTCGAACGGATCCTTCACCGGCACGAGCTCCGCGATCACGCCCTTCTGGTCGGACCGGAAGAGCACGGAGAAGTTCATCACCGGCTCCTTCTCTTCCTTCCAGGCCTTCTCGATCGGCGCCTTGGCGAGCTCGAGCAGGTTCTTGAGGCTGTCCTTCTTCTTGTTCAACTCCTCGACGCCCGAGGTGTAGTTGAGCAGCTGCCGCAACGCGCCTGCGTTGAGGCCGGAGATGCTGCCGCCGTCGACCTTCGTGGCGTCGAACGGGATGTTGATGCCGCCGAGCTGACCGGCGAGCTCCGCGGGATACTCCTTCTTGCCGAGCTTCTCCGCCGCTTCGCCGAGGAGCGTGTCGAGCTCCTTCATCTTCTCGTTCGCGGCCTTCACGTCGGGCATGAGGGCCTTGGCGTTCGCCACGATTTGCTTGCCGCGCTCGTTGCGCGCGGCGGCGCCGCCGACGGGGTAGCCGATGGCGATGCCGAGGAGCGCCGTGCCGACCGCGGCCATGATGAGGCGCTTCTTCGCCTTCTCGCGCTCCTTGATGATCTCCTCGCCGACCTCGACCTTGATGGTCTGCTGGACGGCGGTGGGCTTCGGCGGAGGCGGCTCTGCGGCGGCCGGCTTTGCGGCCTGGGCGAACGGAGGAACCGGGATGCCGGGAGAGATCCCGGGCGGCGGAGCGATGTTCGGCGATTTCCCGCCAGAACCAGAACCGGAGGGCGGCGGCTGTGACTGACCAGGAACGGGCAGCGGAACGGCCTGCGTTCCGATGTTCGTCTTGCCGAGCCGCGCCTTCAGATCGATCTTGGGTTTCTTGCTCTTGTCTTCAGCAGCCATCGGCTCCTCGTAGCGACCAGCGGGAAGTTACCGGCGCGACGTACGTCGTGTCAACGGCGCGCCCGCTGAAATTGTCCCTCGGGCTTGGAAGCGCGGGGCCCGCGTTTCCTTGGTTTCTCGACGACGGCACGCGGCCGGGGTGGTACCTACCGGAGCGCATGCTTCCTCCGCGTCTGCCCCTCGCCGTCGAGACCCGCGCCGTCACGGCGCCGGACGGCACGCGGATCACGTACTACGCCACCCGATCGCCCTATCCGGGCGCGCCCGTGGTCATGCTGGCGAACGGGCTCGGGGGCCAGCACATCACGTGGAGCGCGCAGATCGAGCACCTGCGGGGGCGTTACCGCTTCCTCACGTGGGACTACCGCGGCCTCTTCGCCTCCGCGCGGCCGCCGGAAGGCACGCCCGCGTCGTATGCGATCCCGCGCCACGCCGAGGATCTGCTCGCGATCCTCGACGCCGAGGGCGAAACGCGCGCGGCGCTCGTCGGCTGGAGCATGGGCGTTCAGGTCGTGCTCGAAGCGTACCGGAAGGCGCGGAGCCGCGCGCGTTGCATCGTGCTCCTGAACGGCACGAGCGGCAGGCCCCTCGACACGGTGAGCCCCTTGCCCGGCATGAAGACCGTGCTGCCTTCGCTCGTGGAGCTCGCGGGCCGCGCGCACGCGCTCGCGTCGCAGGTCACGCGCAGGGCCGCGGACGTGCCCGAGGCGCTCGCGTGGCTGAAGGCCATGGGCGTCATGAACGAGTCGCTCGACGACGCGGTCTTCAACGAGCTCGTCCAGGGCTTCAGCGCGCTCGACATGGAGGCGTATTTCCACAACCTCCGCGCGCTCGGCGATCACGACGCCTCGGACGTGCTCGGCACGATCGACGTCCCCACGCTCATCGTGTCGGGCGATCGCGACGCGATGACGCCGGCCGCGCTCGCGAAGGAGATGGCGAAGCAGATCCCCGGGGCGGAGCTCTACGTCGTGCGCGGAGGCACGCACTACACCGCGGTCGAGTTCCCCGAGCTCGTGAGCCTGCGGCTCGAAAAGTTCCTCGCGAAGGCCGCGCCGGGCGCGGGCGGAACGTCGAACGAATAGCGCGCGATTTGCCGGAATTTCCCGGGAAAAAGACGCATCGAGCGACCAGCCGCACCGTGGCGCGGTGCTACTTTGAGGTCGGGGGGATGGAGGGACGCGGCCCGCGCCTCGGCGCGAGGCGCTTCCGTCCATCGCTAGCAAGGTGGGATCGATGCGGCTGCTCGTCGTCGACAACTACGACTCGTTCACTTACAACCTCGTTCAATACCTGGAGATCCTGGGCGCGAAGTGCGTCGTGCGGCTGAACGACGCGATCGACGTCGACGGCGCGCGCGCGCTCGACCCGGACGGCATCCTCGTGTCGCCCGGGCCCTGCTCGCCGAACGAGGCAGGCGTGAGCCTGAGGATCATCGAGGCCCTCGGCGGCGAGCGCCCCCTGCTCGGGGTTTGTCTCGGCCATCAGGCCATCGCGCAGGTCTTCGGCGCGCACGTCGTGCGCGCGGGGCGCGTGATGCACGGCAAGACGTCGCCGATCGAGCATGACGGGGGCACGATCTTCGCGGGCCTGCCGCGGCCTTTCGTGGCCACGCGGTACCACTCGCTCATCGTGGAGCCGAGCTCGCTGCCGAGCGAGCTCGAGGTCTCCGCATGGACGAACGAGGGCGAGATCATGGGACTGCGGCACACGCGTCTGCCGATCGAGGGCGTGCAGTTCCACCCCGAGTCGATCCTCACGACGCGCGGGATGGATCTCCTGCGCAACTGGCTCGATCTCGTGAAGGAGCACGCCCGGGCTCGGACGGGAGGCGCGCTGGCAGGAGCGTGCCTGTGAGCGCCGCGGTCACCTGCTTCGCGCACGTCTTCGAGCAGATCGCGCAGGAGGATCGATCCCTGCCACGAGCGATCGTGCGCGGAGCGTTCGACGCGATCCTCGCGGGCGCGTGGACGCCGGTGCAAGTGGCCGGCTTCGTGGTCGCGCTGCGGCTGCGTGGCGAGGACGCCTCCACGATCGCGGCGGCCGTCGAGGCGATGCGCGCGGTGATGGTGCGCGTCGATCACGGGCTGCCCGCGGTCCTCGACACGTGCGGGACGGGGGGCGACGGGCTCGGTACGCTGAACGTGTCGACGGCCGCGGCGATCGTGGTCGCCGCCGCCGGCGTGCCCGTCGCCAAGCACGGAAACCGCAGCGTTTCGAGCCGATCGGGGAGCGCCGACGTGCTCGAAGCGCTCGGCGTCCCGATCGACGTGCCGCCCGAGCGTCAGGCCGAGGTGCTGCGCGAGGCGCAGATCGCGTTCCTGTTCGCGCCTGCGCACCACCCGGCGATGCGGCACGGAGCGCCGGTGCGGCGCGAGCTCGCGATCCGCACGATCTTCAACGCGCTCGGGCCGCTCTCGAACCCGGCGTGCACCACGCATCAACTGCTCGGCACGTACGATCACGCGCTCCGCCCTGTCTTTGCCGCGACGCTGGCCGAGCTCGGGCTCCGGCGCGCGTGGGTCGTGCGCGGCGAGGACGGGCTCGACGAGGTGAGCCCGTTCGGGCCGACGCGCGTCACGGAGCTCGCGCGTGGATCGCTGCGCGAGATCGTCGTGCGGCCCGAGAACTTCGGCCTGCCGGTCTCACCGCCCGACGCGATCCAGGGAGGAACGGCCGCCGAGAACGCGGAGGCGATCCTCGCCGTGCTCCGCGGCGAGCCGCACCCTGCGCGGTGCGCGATCCTCTTGAACGCGGCCGCAGCGCTCGCCATCTTCCGCGAGACGAACAATCCGCGCGACTGGCCGGATCTCGCGGCGGAGGCGGCGGCGGCGATCGACAGCGGCGCAGCGATGCGCACGCTCGACGCCCTGCGCGACGCCGCGGAGCGCGCGCGCGACACCGGAGCGCCGTGATGGACGGGCATGCGGGAAGACGCGTCCTCGACACGATCCTCGCGTCGAAGCGGGCCGAGATCGCGGCGCTGCTCGCGGCGCCTCCGCCACGCATGATCCGCGCGCCTTCGGGCGGCGTCTTCGAGGCGCTCCGTCGGCCCGAAGGCGCGGCGCTGCGGCTCCTCGCCGAGGTGAAGCTGCGTTCGCCGTCGGCCGGCGCGCTCTCGTCGGCGCTGCGGCCGGCCGAGCGGGCGCGTCGATATGGCGAGGCAGGCGCGACGATGATCAGCGTGCTCGTCGACGAACCGTTCTTCGGCGGCTCGTACGGCGACCTCGCGGCGTGCCGCGACGCGCTCGACGCGGCCTTCGGCGCCGCGCGCCCGAAGCTCCTCTGCAAGGAGTTCATCCTCGACCCGATCCAGCTCGCGATGGCCGCGGCGCACGGCGCGGACGCGGCGCTGCTCATCGCGCGCATCACGTCGGCGGAGGATCTCGCTCGGCTCGCGGACGCGGCGCGGGATCTCGGGCTCGAACCCTTCGTCGAGGTCGCGACCGAGGAGGAGCTCGCCGCGGCCGAGCGCGCCCGCGCGCGGGTCGTCGGCGTCAACGCGCGCGACCTCGACACGCTCGCCATGGATCCTGCGCGCGCCGAGCGCGTGCTCACCCGCGCGGATCGCGGCGCCGCGCGGGTCCACCTCTCCGGGCTCGCCTCGCCGTCCGACGTCGCGCGCATCGCGCACGGCCCCGCCGACGCGGCGCTCGTGGGCGAGGCGCTCATGCGGCAGGACGACCCGGGGCCGCTGCTCGCCGCGATGGTCGCGCGCGCCGCCGGTTGATCCTCACATCGCCGCGGGCCCCGTCATCATCCGCGCCGCGCAGCGACCGCCCTGGCAGACGCATCCACCGCCGCAATCCATCGTCCCCTGACGACACTCCATCGAGCACAGCACGGCCCTGCAATCCGGCGCCGCGCCCCGCGCGACACACGACGCCGCGTGGCAACACGCGGCCGGCGCGCAGTCTGCGTCCGAGCCGCATGCGGCCTCCGCCGTGCTTGCGCTCTCCGTCGAGGATCCCGTCGGCGACGGCGCGGCCGGGGGCGTCGTGTCCGTGGGGGAACGCGCTTCCTCGCGCGCATTCCTCGGGCCTTCCGACGACGCGGGGTTACACGCGGACGCGAGGAGCAACGAGGCGAGGAACGGCAGGATCGTACGCATCGAGCGATCCTCTTGCCTCGCCGGGGCGGCCTCGTAAAGCCCTCAACGGTCGATGTGCTGCTTCAGTTGTGTCGTGAGCGCATCGAGATCCGCCTGCACGTCCGCGACGGGGACGCCGTTCGTCCGCACGAACTGCGCGAGCTCTGCGAACGACGGATCCTCGAGCACGGCCGCGACGGCGGGCAGCGCATACCCTCGCTCCCGAGCGAGCCGCCCCATGAGCACGCGGATCTCCGCGCGGAAATCCACGCCGGAGAGCGCCCTGTAGAGGATCGCCGCCGCGAGGTGCGCGGCGCTCTCTTCCCTGCGCGCGGTGACCTCCAGGAGCTCCGACACGCGCAGGTGCACGATCGCGCGCGGCACGACGTTGTCGAGCCGGGCGAGCGGCGCGAGCGATCGCAGCTCGAGCGAGATCGCCTTCTCGAGGTCCCCCGCGTCCCTGTGGTGGCCTGCGAGCGCGGCGAGGGTCCCGGCGTGGCCGAGCGCGTCGTTCTGCGCCTCGAACGCGCCGAGCAGCGCGTCGAGCCCGCCCTGCTCCTCCACGGCCCCGGCGACCGGCCCGACGATGGATGCGTCGTTCGCCACGCGCACGGCCTCGCCGAACATCGAGGCGAGCGCCGCGAGCGCGCCTGCGCCGAGGAAATACGACGTCGCCGTGATCCCGGCCTCGACGCCTGCTTCCTTCGTCCCGCCGGGGACCTTGCCCTCGACGGCCGCGACGAACGCCGCCCCGTACCGATCGCCGAACGCGACCTTCACCGCCGCCTCGTCCTGCCCTGCGCGCTCCTCGGGCTGCGCGGCCATCCACGCCGTCACCACGATCGCGGCTGCCTCCGTCGCTGCGAGGCCCATCGCCGCGCCGCCTTCGAGCAGCGGCGCGCGTGTCACGAGCCGCGCCTCCACGAGCTCACCGACGAGCGGCTCCAGATCCGGCCTCTCGGGCTCCCCTGCCTCCACGAGGGCCGCGATGCGCTGCTTCACCTCGTCCGGCATGGCCGGCATCTCGGGCCTCGCCTCGGGCGGCATCCGCTCGAACGCGGCCATCATGCGCCCGATCTGCCGAAACCGCTCGTCCTCCACCGACTCGCGCGCGAACACCTTTTCAACGAGCGGCTCGGGCACGGGCGGAAGCGCCCGCGTGAGGATCCAGAGCAAGCGTCGCGCGTCGGGGGAGAGGCCAGCTACCGCGGACTCGACGGCCGGTTCGGACATGCCGCACAGGGTACCGGCGGGCGGGATCAGGGAGAAGAGGGCTCGGCGGGCTTGGGGAGGATCCAGAAGGGCGCGAGGTTGATCTCGAGGTCGAAGGGAGGGAGCCGTGGAGTTTCGTCCTCCCCTGCGGACGTGACGAGCCAGAGGCGCTCACGCTCGGTCCGAAAGACCTCGACGAGGCGGATCTCGGGATCGATCAACCAGACCCAACCGACGCCGGACCGCGCGTAGTGCGGCAGCTTGATCTTTCGATCGTCGCGCGCCGTCGAGGGCGAGAGGACCTCGCAGCAGAAATCCGGAACGAGCGTGATGGGGTACCCATGCGGCGGGTCGGGGCAACGTTCGATGCGCCATCCGGCGAGGTCGGGGTTGAAGAGGCGATCGTCGAAGCGAACTGCGGGCTCCTGCTCGATCCACCAGCCGGAGCCCGTGACATCCGCGCTCGCGCCACGGAGCGCCCACTGGCACTCCCGCGCCGCACGCCGATGCGGAGCATCCGGCCGAGACATCGTACGGATCACGCCCGGCTCCAGGATCTCACCGCTCAGGTGTTCCGGCAGCCGATCGATCTCGGCGAGCAGCTCCTCGAACGTAGGAACCTTCCGCGCGGGGTCACCCATGCAACGAACGTAGCATGAACCGGCCCCGCGCCGCCCTCCGCCCCTACCGCTTCAGGAGCGTCGCGAACGGGTTGTTCGTGAACTTCCCCTGCGGCTGGGGTTTGCCCTGGGGCCCCCCCTTGCCCTGCGGCCCTTGCCCGCCGCGGCCCTGCGGAGCTCCTTGCGACGACTGCGCCCCCGCCTGCGGGCGCTCGCCCTTCCGCGCCGTGAGCGAGATCCGCTTGCGCACCATGTCCACCTCGAGCACGCGCACCTTCAGCTTGTCGCCGACCTTCACGACCTCGCTCGGATCCTTCACGAACCTGTCCGCGAGCTGCGACACGTGCACGAGCCCGTCCTGGTGCACGCCCACGTCCACGAACGCGCCGAACGCGGTCACGTTCGTGACCACCCCTTCGAGCTCCATCCCCGGCTTCAGGTCCTCCATCGTCCGCACGTCGTCGCGGAACTTCGGCGGCTCGAAGCTCGCGCGTGGATCACGCCCCGGCTTCTTCAGCTCGACCAGGATGTCGTTCATCGTGTACTCGCCGACGTCACCGCCGATGTACTTCTTCGGATCGATCCGCCCGATGAGCTTCGCGTCGCCCACGAGCGACGCGACGGGCACGCCGAGGTCCTCGGCGATCTTCTCCACGAGCGCATAACGCTCCGGGTGCACCGCGCTCGCGTCGAGCGGGTGCTCGCTCCCGCGGATGCGCAAGAAGCCCGCGCACTGCTCGAACGTCTTCGGCCCGAGCCCCGCCACGTCGAGCAGCTTCTTGCGGCTCGAGAACGCGCCGTGCTGATCACGGTGCGACACGATCTTCTTCGCGAGCGAAGCACCGATGCCTGCCACACGCGAGAGCAGCGGCGCGCTCGCCGTGTTGAGCTCCACGCCGACCATGTTCACGCAGCTCTCGACGACCTCGTCGAGCTTCCGCGCGAGCAGCGATTGATACACGTCGTGCTGGTACTGCCCCACGCCGATGCTCTTCGGATCGACCTTCACGAGCTCGGCCAGCGGATCCTGCAGCCGCCGCGCGATGCTGATCGCGCCGCGCACCGTCAGGTCGAGATCGGGGAACTCCTCGCGGGCGACGTCGCTCGCCGAGTACACGCTCGCGCCCGCCTCGCTCACCGGCACGCAGAAGATCTCCTTCAGCCCCTCGGCCGCGAGCACATCCCGGACGAACTGCTCCGTCTCGCGCCCGTGCGTCCCGTTGCCCACGGCCACCGCGCTCACGCCGTACTTCCGGCAGAGATCGCGGATCGTCCGCTTGCCGCGCTCCTCCGCCTCCGCGCCTTGCACGAGGTAGATCGTCTCGTTCGCGAGCACCTTGCCCGTGTCGTCGACGACCGCGCACTTGCAGCCCGTGCGCTGCCCCGGATCGATGCCGAGCACCGCGTGCGTCCCGAAGGGCGCCGCGAGGAGCAGCTCCCTGAGGTTCTGGGCGAACACCTCGACGGCCGCGCGATCCGAGATCTGCTTCAGCTCGACGCGCACGTCGATCTGCACGCTCGGCGCGAGCAGCCGCTTGTACGCGTCGGTCACCGCCTTGCCGAGCTCACCCGCCCAGGGCGAGCCGCCGTCGAGCCCGGCCATCTTCCCGATCGGCGCCATGAGCTGCTCCCCATCGAGATCCACGGACGCGCGGAGGATCCCCTCCGCCTCGCCGCGGCGGATCGCGAGGTAGCGATGCGACGGCATGCCTGCGACCGGGCCTTCGAAGGTCGCGTACGTGTCGAACTTCGTCGCCTTGCCCTCGTGCTCCTCGTTTTTCTTCACGCGGATCACGCCGTCTTGCATGTACGACTCGCGCACGCGCTTGCGCACGTCGGCGTTCTCGGCGATGCGCTCGGCGCAGATGTCACGCGCGCCCGCGAGCGCCGCTGCGACGTCGGGCACCTCCTTGGCCGCGTCGACGAAGGCCTTCGCCTCCTCCTCGGGGCTGCCGTCCTTCGCCTGCGACCACATCCGGTCCGCGAGCGGCTCGAGACCGCGCTCCTTGGCGATGATCGCGCGCGTCCTGCGCTTCGGCTTGAACGGCAGGTAGAGATCCTCGAGCTCCGCCTTCGTCGCGCAGCCGAGGATCTTCTTCTTCAGCCCGTCCGTGAGCTTGCCCTGCTTGCCGATCTCGTCGAGCACCTGCCTGCGCCGCTCGTCGAGCTCCACGAGGTACGTGCGACGCTCCTCGATGGCGCGGATCTGCACCTCGTCGAGCCCGCCCGTCGCCTCCTTGCGATACCGCGCGATGAACGGCACCGTCGCGCCCTCGGCGAGCAGTTTTACCACTGCCGAGACCCCGGACCTCGGGAGCGAGAGCTCCTCGGAAAGGGTCGGGACGGGGTCGAAAGCAGGCAGCGTGAGCGTGGGCGAGGACACCGTGGTGGAGTCGGTCGTGGCGGTCATGGGACGGGACGCTTTATCCATGGCCTGCACGGCTGTCCAGCGGGAATCGACCGTTTGCCCTCGCGCCCGTGCGTTCGCCGACGAGGACCCTCCCCCGTCCGTACGGGACGGCCCCGATCCCGCGAAAAATGGGAATATCGATTTCATTTCGGGCGCGCAATCACGCCCTCGAAAATCACGCCGCCTTCGACGCCTCGCTCCCTGCGGCCTCGTCCTTCGCCTCGTTCGGACTCCACAGGCTGATCCGCGTGATGTCGACGCCACGCCTTCCATCCGGCAGCATCACGATCACGTCCTCGAAGTGCGCGTCCTCCACGATGTCGTCCGCCGCGTACGCGTACCGCGCGTGAATCGTCGCCCCGAACGTGCTGTCGAGGCCCGTCAGGATCGCGAGGATCTCCACGTTCCCCTGACCGAGCTCGTCGACCGTCATCCCGTGGAGCGGGCTCTGCTCGTCGATCGGGTGCATCACCGTCCACGTCATCGCAAAGATCGGGTTGTTGCTGCGGATCAAGCTGAGATCAAAGAACCGCCGCATCCGCTCGCCCTCGCTCGTCGTCTCGAACTTGAGCGCGCAGACGCGCATGCTCGCCTCCACGATCTGGTTCGCGCGCGCGTTCGCCACGCGGAACACGAGGTGCGGGATGCCGTTGCGCTTCGTCAGGATCGCGATGTCGCTCCACACGACCCGCGCCATCGGCCGCGCGAACTTCGCGAACACGATGCCCGTCGCCAGCGCCAGGCTGAAGAGCCCGAAGATCGCCTCCAGCGTCACGAGCACGTGCGCGTAGATCGTCTTCGGCGCCATCGCCCCGTAGCCGATGGTCGCCATCGTTTGAACACTGAAGAAAAACGCGTCCGTGAACGACCCCGGCTCCGCGTTCGCGATGTCGTCCCCGCCGAGCAGGTACAGCAGCGCGAACCCGAGGTTCGCCGCGAGATAGGCTGCAAAAAACGATAAAGCCACGACCGTCCATCGGGCCTTCATCACCGTATGGTAGAAGTCGTGCCACGAGGTGACTTGCCCGTGGACCGCGACGCCGGCGAACTCTCCGTCGCGGGTCAGGGTCCGCGCCCATTTCGCCGCCTTCGGGGGAGGAGATGGCGGGGCCTGCTCTCGGCTCATCGTACGGGCAAGCGTACCGGAAGTCCGCGCGACGTGGGAAACGATGCTCAGGGCGCGAGCGCGACCACGAACGTCTCGTAGTACCCGGTGCTCGGCGTCGGCCCAAGCCCGAAGTCCACGACGCCCATCGCCGTCCCCGCGACGTACACGCGCCCCTGCCCGTCCACCACGGCCTGCTGCCCCGATTGGAAATCCGTGCCGCCGATGCGACGCACGAACACAGGATTCCGATAGGCGTCGAGCTGCGCCACGAAGGCATCGCCCCAGAGCTCGTCCTCGTGCGACGCGAGGGCCACCTCGCCGAAGGACATGTGCCCGCGCATGTCTCCCGTGAGGATCACGCTCCCGTCGCTCGCCATCGTGATCCCTTGCCCCGTATCGAAGTCGTTCCCCCCGTAAAGTGCGCTCCGACGGTGATTCCCCTTCGCATCGAGCTCCAGCAGATACGTGTTCGTGTCGTATTCGTCCGAAACCGAGAGGAGCCCTCCTCCGAGATCGACGTTCCCCTCGACGCTCCCCGTGAGCACGAGCCCTCCGTCGTCCGTGAACGCCGCGCCGGTCGTCGTGTCCGAGTACCCCGCGCCGCCCACGTTCCGGCTCCAGCTGGGTTTGCCTTCGAAATCGTAGGTCACGAGGAATCCGTCGTGTTGCCCGAATGCGACGAGGTCGAAATCGAGGCCCACCTCGAGCGCTTTGTTGAACTCCCCCACCACGGCGATGACGCCGTCCCGCACCGCTAGATCGTACGTGAAAACGTATCCATAGTCGCTGCGGAACGTCCGCGACCACATGGGCGTGCCGTCCGGGGCGAGGCGCACGAGAAAATCGCCGTTCGACCCGGCCTGGGGCTCCCCGATCCCGAGATCCACTTCGCCCCACGTCGAGCCCGTGACGACCGCGCCGCCGTCCGGCATCGCCGCGATCGTCCTCCCTCGCTGGTTCCCCGCGCCGCCGAACGTCCGCGCCCAGACCACCTTCCCCGCCGGATCGAGCTTCGCCACGAATGCGTCGTCACCGCCGCCCCACGGCAGCGAAATGCCGTCGAGATTTAACGACCAGCGGAACGTCCCCGCGACGAGCGCCGAGCCGTCCGGCAAGGCCGCCACGTCGTTCGCCTCCTCCGAGAATTCGGCGCCTAACGAACGGCTGTAGACGTGATTGCCCTCGCCGTCGTACCGCGCAACATACGCTTGATGATTGTTCGACGGGCTCGGCAGCGGGCCCCCGCCGAGGTCGATGTCCCCGTAATGCCTGCCCGCCACGATCACCCCGCCCGAAGCGACCCCGGCGAGCCCCACCGGCGCGGCATAATTGTCGCGCCCGAACCGGCGCGCCCAGAACGGCGCGCCGGGCGCGGTCTCCGCGGCGACCTCCTCGCCACAGCCCACGAAAAACGCCGAAAGCCCCACGATCCCGAGCAAACGAAGGAAGGACACGCGTCACCTCATTTCACGAAAAGGGAAAGGCTGCTCAGGGCGCAAACCCGACCACGAACGTCTCGTAGTACCCCGAGGCCTCGGTCGGCCCGAGCCCAAAGTCCACGACGCCGCGCGCCATCCCCGCGATGTATACGCGCCCTTCCCCGTCCACCACGGCCCGCAACCCCGATTGCGCATCCGTACCGCCGATGCGACGCAGGAACACGGGATTCCGATCGGCGTCGAGCTTCGCCACGAATGCGTCGCCCTCCTCGCTCGCGGCGAGGGTCGCCGTGCCGAACGACATGTGCCCGTGCATCGCTCCCGTGAGGATCACGCTCCCGTCGCTCGCCGTCGCGAGCCCGTTTCCGGTATCGGGTTTGTCCCCGCCATAAAGCGCGCTGCGCCGGTGATTCAAAGGCGCGTCGAGCTCGAGCAGATACGTATTCATGTCGACGTCGGTCGAGCTCGAGAGGATCCCCCCACCCAGATCGACGTTCCCCTGAGCGTCGCCCGTGAACACGAGGCCGCCGTCGCCCGTGAACGCGACCGCCGTGACATGGTCGTAGGACGATGGGTCGCCGATCGGCCGACCCCTGAGGGGTTTGCCCTCGAGATCGTAGACCGCGACGAACCCATCCACGGACATCGCCGTGACGATCTCGGTGCCGAAGCCGAGGTCGAGCGAGTGTGAGAAGGTTCCTACCACGGCGATGACGTCGCCCTGCGCCGCCACGTCGTGGACGAAGGTGAACCCGGGCTCGCTGTGAAGGACCCGCGACCACAGGAGCGCGCCGTCGGCGCCGAGCCGTACGAGAAAGGGGAGGCCGAATCCCGTGTCCTCGGGCTCCCCCGTCCCGAGACGAAGCTCGTCCGAGCTCATGCCCGCGACAATCGCGCCGCCGTCCGGCAGCGCCGCGATCGCGACCGCTCGTTGGTGCCCCGCGCCGCCGAACGACCGCGCCCAGACCACCTTCCCCGCCGGATCGAGCTTCACCGCGAATGCGTCGTCCCTCCCATCCGAGAGGAGCGAGACGTCGTCGAGCTCGATCTGAAAGCCGTAGGTGCCCGCGACGAGCGCCGAGCCGTCCGGCAGCGCCGCGACGTCGTTCGCCCCCTCGGCGAACACGTCGCCGAACGAGCGGCTGTACACATGCCTGCCCTCTCCATCGTAACGCGCGACATAGGCCTGGTAGTTATTTCCGGGGCCCGGCAGCGTGCCCCCGCCGAGATCGGCGTCCCCGTAAAGCCGGCCCGCGACGATCACGCCCCCCGATTCGACACCGGCGAGCCCCACGGGCTCGACATCGTTCCCGCGCCCAAACCTTCGCGCCCACAACGTCGCGCCGGAGTCGGTCTCCACGACCTCGTCGCCACAACCCACGAAAAACGCCGAAAGCCCCACGACCGCGAGAAAACGAAGAAAGGACACGCGTCACCTCATTTCACGAAAAGGAAAAGGCTGCTCAGGGCGCGAGCGCGACCACGAACGTCTCGAAGTACCCCGTGCCGGGCGTCGGTCCGAGCCCGAAGTCCACCGTGCCGACCGCCGTCCCCGCGACGTACACGCGCCCCTGCCCGTCCACCGCGGCTTGCTGTCCCGATTGCATCCCCATCCCGCCGAAGCGCCGCAAGAAGACCGGATTTCTGTCGGCATCGAGCTCCGCGACGAACGCGTCCTCCAGGCTGTCGTCGTCGGGCGGCGCGACGCTCGCCTCGCCGAACGACATGGGCCCGTACACCTGCCCCGCGAGGATCACGCCCCCGCCCGCCGTCATCGCGATACCATCCCCACGATCGTCGTTGTCGCCTCCGTAAAGGAAGCTCCGCCGGTGATTCAAGGCCGCGTCGAGCTCCAGGAGATACGTATTTTCGTCGTGCAGCTGCGACCCGGGGAAGAGCCCCCCGCCAAAATCGACGTTCCCACGGACTCCACCCGTGAGGACGAGCCCTCCGTCGCCCGTGAGCGCGACGGCCTTCACCGCAGGGCTGTTCCCCTCGACGCCCAACGTCCGAGCCAAGGCGGGTTTGCCCTCGAAATCGTACGTCACGACGAACGCCTTTGCAGACCCCACCGGGAGGAGGCCGTCATCGAGGCCCACGTCGAGCCAGTTCGCCCAAGCATTCCCCACCACGGCGATGGTATCGCCCTGCACCGCGATGCCTGCCACGAACACGTATCCGTCCGTCTCGATCATCTGCGCCCACGAGGGCGTGCCCTTCGCGTCGAGCCGGACCAGGAATGCGCCGAGGAAAAAGTCCTGAGGTTCCCCAATGCCGAGATCCACCTCGACCCGCGTCGTCCCCGCGACGATCGCACCGCCGTCCGGCATCGCGGCGACCGCCGTCGCCTCCTGCCACCCCGCGCCGCCGAACGCATGCGCCCAGACCACCTTCCCCGCCGGATCGAGCTTCGCCACGAAGGCGTCGTCATTGCCGTCCCACGGCAGCGAAATGCCGTCGAGATCGAACGACCAGCCGAACGTCCCCCCGATCAGCGCCGAGCCATCCGGGAACACCGCGACGTCGTTCGACATCTCCGCGAGCTCGGTGCCAAACGCGCGGCTGTAGACGTGTTTCCCTTCGCCGTCGTACCGCGCGACGTACGCTTGGTGGTTGTTCCCCGGGCTCTGCAGCGTGTCCCCGCCGAAATTCACGACCCCGTGATAACTCCCCGTCACGATCACGCCGCCCGAAGCGACCCCGGCGAGCCCCACCGGCTCGCGGCCACTCCCCTGCCCGAACCGGCGCGCCCACAGCGCCGTGCCCGGATCCTCGAACGAGGTCTCCGGGACCTCGCCGCCACAACCCACGAAAAACGCCGAAAGCCCCACGACCCCGAGCAAACGAAGGAAGGACACGCGTCACCTCACGTCACGAAAAGAAAAGCCTCTTCGCGACGTTAGCAGATCAGGTATGGGCGGTCACGCCCTCGCGCGGGACGCAAAGGGCCGGAGCACGGCTGCGGCGTCCACCGACACGCGCCCCGCGCCGAGCACCCCGTCGAGCGCCGGATCCACTGCGAGCGCCGCCTCCACGCGGAGCAGCGCCGGCAAATACACCACCTCGCGCCCGAGCCCGCCCCCGCGATACACCCGCGCCGTGATGCGCAGCGCGTCCGGCAAGCTCGCCCCGTGCGAGAGCAAATGCCGCGCAGCCTCCACGAAATCGGCCCCCGCTTCGAGCTTCCGCGCCGCCACGTGCCGGCACGCGAGCTCGCGCCGCCGCCCGCCCACGAGCGCCCCCGCGCGCCGCTCGAGCAAGAGCGCCCGCCCCTCCTGATCGTCCGCGCCGCATTGCGTCCCGATCACGAAAATCCCGAGCGGCATCCCCGCCGCCCGGCACCGCGGCAAGACGTGCCCATCCATCTCGTGCAGCACGGTCCGCTCCACGTCGGCCCGCGTCATGAACCGCCCCGCCGCGACCTGCACGACGCCCTCGCCCGTCGCCGCGAGCGACGAGAGGTCCCGCACCACGACCACCCGAAAAGGCAGCCGCTGCGCCCCGATCTCCGCGCGCATCCGCACGAGCAGCGATCCTTCCGCTGCCTCGTCGTCGCTGCGAATCAGAGGTTCGTCTTCCGCGCGCGGGGGCGGTTCCGAGAGCCAGCGCCCCGCGAGGTCGTCCGCCGCGTCGTCGTAATGGTCGCGTCGGCCAAACCTATTCCGTGCCGCCGCAAAGAGCCCCTTCGTCCCGACCGCCGAGCATACCAGGGCCTCCGCCGCGATCTCCCGGGCCCTGCCCGCGTACACCGCGCCGAGCGGCCCCTCGTTCTCCAGGAACGCCGCGAGCTCCCCGAGCGCGCGCACGAGCCCGTCGTGATCGGGCGGCGCCTCGTACGAGAACCGCGGCGCCTCGTGATCGCCCCGCGCCCACACGCTGCCGAGCCGATCGAGCTCCTGCCGGAGGTTCGTCGGCGTCGTGCACAGGATCATGCGCACGCGCGAGGCCGCCTGCACGAGCGCGTTCCCCGCGTCCGTGATCCATGGCGACGAGTGAGGTGAAGGCGCGGGCGGCACGGTCCTTACAGCAGGTTCGCCGCGAGCTCCGCGAGCTCGCTGCGCTCGCCCTTCGCCAGCACGACGTGCCCGGCGATCTGCTCCTGCTTGAACCTGTCGGCCACCACGCTGAGCCCGTTCGACGCGTGATCCACGTACGGATTGTCGATCTGGTGCGGATCCCCCGTGAGGATGATCTTCGTCCCCTCGCCCGCGCGCGTGATGATCGTCTTCACCTCGTGCGGCGTGAGGTTCTGCGCCTCGTCCACGATGAGGTATTGATGCGGCAAGCTGCGGCCGCGGATGTACGTGAGCGGCTCGACCTGCACGATCCCGCTCTCGAGGAGCTGCACGAACCCGCGCCCGTCCGCGCCCTTGCCGCGCGAAACCGAAGCCCCGCTCGAGAACAGAAATTCGAGGTTGTCGAAGATCGGCTGCATCCACGGATTCAGCTTCTCGTCGACGTCACCCGGCAAGAACCCGAGATCCCGGCCGAGCGGCATCACCGGACGGCTCACGAGCAGCCGCGAGTAGATGCCATCCTCCACCGTCCGCTTGAGCCCCGCCGCCAGCGCGAGCAGCGTCTTGCCCGTGCCCGCCTTGCCGATCAGCGTCACCAGCCGGATCGTGTCGTCGAGCAGCAAATCGAGCGCATACGCCTGCTCCTTGTTGCGCGGCCGTACGCCCATCACCCCGTCGCGCGGCGTGCGCAGCGAGACGACCTGCCCCTTCGAAGCATCGTACCGCCCGAGCGCCGTATGCGTCGCGGTCGCCTCGTCGCGCAACAGCACGCCCACGTTCGGGTAGAGCGCCGAGCGATGCGGCGCCGCGACGAACCCGTGCTGGAAAAACAGGTCCACGTCGCTCCCCGGGACCTCGACCTCGAGCACCGACAGCTCGTTCTCGGGATCGGGCGCGCTCTGGCTCTCGTACGTCTCCGACGTCACCCCCAGCGCGTCCGCACGGATGCGCAGGTTCGTGTCCATCGTGACGAAGATCGTCGGCTTGCTCTTGTCCTTGTCGCGGACGTCGATCGCGACCTGCAAGATCGCGAGGTCCTGCGACTTCGAATCGAGCCCCACGAGCGCGTTCGGCCGACGCTCCGGAATCGCGATGCGCAAGGATCCCCCGCGCTCGAGCGGCACGCCCACGGAGAGCGCGCCCGCGGCGCTGCGCAGGCCGTCGAGCAGCCGCGCGATCGTGCGCGCGTTTCGCCCCCGCTCGCTGCCTTCCCGCTTGAACTGATCGATCTCCTCGATCGCGTAGATCGGGATGATCAGGTCATTGTCCTCGAACTTGAAGATCGCGTGCGGGTCGTGGAGGAGGACGTTGGCGTCGAGGACGTAGTTTTTCCTCATGGCTGAGCTTCTTCGACCCGTTGCAATTGGGGTTTGGGACGTAGCTCGGCTTGTCCGAGCAGAGCCCCAATCGTTGTCAGGAATGACGGTCAAGCGGCGTAGCCCCCGTCAGGGATGTGCGCAAGGCTAGCAGGCTGTTGAGAAACTTGCTGCGCGCCCAGGATCGTCGGTCGTCGTCCTCGGAATACGCTTGTATTCCTGCGTCCTCCTCCCTAGCTCCAGGGCGCTCGCTGCGTTTCTCAACAGCCTGCTATACCATTCGCACGTATCGCCCGTGACGAATGAGCGGCTCGCCGTCCAGGTCGACATCCGTATCGGCCGCGGCGAAGGAGAGCTGGCCGTGCGACGTCCAGAGCGCGCCCGTCCGCGCCGCGAAATTCTCCCCGAGCGCGAGGTGCACGCCCGGCATGTTCTCGTCATGGATGAGCTCGCCGAGCGGCGCCGCGATCCCGATGTTCGCGCCGAGCGAGAGGAGCCCCACCCGATCGTGGCCCATCGCTTCGCCGATGAATTTCTCGACGTACGCCTTCACCGAGGCGTCCCGACATTCCACGCGTTGCACCCGCCCGCCCTCGAACATGAGCCGGATCGGCCGGCTCGACAGCGAGCCGAGCCGCGAGCCGTAGCCGCCGCCCATCGACGCGTCGACCACGTACGTGCCCGTCACCTGGTGCGGCGACGTCACGAGCGCGCCGTACGGCACGTTGAGCCACTGGCCCGAGCGGATCGTGCTGCCGTTCGCGAACCAGCGCAGGTTCGGCGCCATCTCCACTTCGATCGACGTCCCCGCCTGCGAGCGCACCTGGAGCCTCGAATGCGGCTTCACCGCGTTCCGGAGCGCCGCGATGAGGTCGAAGACCCGCGTCGAGCTCGCCAGCATGCTGTTCACGAACGCGCGCCGGCTCGTCCCCACGATGTGCACGTGCCGCGCCCGGTTCGCCGTGGCCATCGTGACGAACGTGTGCCGCGCGTCGTACTCCCCCTCCTCGTACGTCACGGCAAACAGCGTCACGTCCGCGCCCGGCAACGCCGCGAGCACGTCCGGCGGACATCGCACCCAGGGCCGCGGCGCGAGCGCCTCCGCGTCGATCCGCTCGACGCGCGCCCGCCGCTCGAGCGCCACCTGCTCGAACGCGCGCGCCACGGCCTCGTTCTGCCGGTCGTGCACGAGGAGCAGCCGCTCGTTCGTCTCCAGCGCGACGAGCTCGTCGAGGACACGCGCCGCCGGCGTCACGAGGCCCGGATCGACCGCCGGCCGCGCCGAGAGGAGCGTTTGCGCGCGAGGCGCCCCCGGCGGCCGCGACGTCGAGTGCGCGAGCGACGAGGGCGGCGGCGACGTGGGCGGCGGCGGGATCGTCGAGATCGTCCGCGGCCCCTGCGAGCCCGGCGACGTCGAGAGCGGCGTGTTCCGTTTTTGCGTCGACGGGGCCCACGAGCGGGGCGTGGTCGAGGGCGGCGGCGGCGTCGCCCCGCGGGAAAACCCGGACGGCGTGGGTGGCAGCGGCGTTGCGCGACCGGTTCCCGAGCCCGGCATGGACGGCGGCGGCACGGAGGCCGGGGGCGTCGGGCGCGCGGCCGGCGGCGGCGGCGTCGGAGTGGGCCCGCGCAGCGGGGGCGGCGAGAAGAACGGCTTGCCGTTCGTCGAAGGCGCCGGTTTGTCCTCCGGGTTCGTCGCCGGGGCGACGGGCTCGCGCGCGGCCTTCGGCTCGCTGCTCGGAGGAAGCTCGGAGAACGCACGCCGCGACGACCCGCGCCCCGGCGAAGGTGGCGTCGGTCCCGGTGCGCCGGGCGGACCCTTCATGGTCGTCACGGTCGGAAAGCTAGCTAATTTTTCGCGACGTGTCAGGGCCCCTGTCGGTCCGCTGACGCTTTCAATCCCATGGCACAAAACCGCCGCTTCAATGGACTCCGCGTAGTTCGGTTCGCGGCCGAACACCGGGATCAGAGATCGATCCGGTAGTCTTTGATCTTGTAGAGCAGCGCGCGGTGGCTGATCTCGAGCACCTCGGCGGCGCGCGTGCGGTTGCCTTTCGTCTTCTGCAGCGCGCGGCGGATGAGGATCTCCTCGATGACGCGCGCGGTCTTCTTGATCGAGAGCTCCCCGCTCGTCAGGTGGAGCTGGATCGGATCACGCGCCTCGCGGATGCGCTCGGGCAGATCGTCGGCCTCGATGCTGTCCTTCTCGGCGAGCACCATGGCCCGCTCGATGGTGTTTTCGAGCTCGCGCACGTTGCCCGGCCAGCCGTACTCGAGCAGCAGGCGCCGCGCCTCGGGCGAGAGCGCGCGGATGTTCGTCCCGAAGCGCGCGTTGTTGCGGTTCATGAAGTGCTCGACGAGCAGCGGCACGTCCTCGCGCCGCTCCCGGAGCGGCGGGATGCCGATCGGCAGGACGTTGATCCGATAAAACAGATCCTCGCGGAACCGGCCCGCTTGCGTCTCGGCGTGCAGATCGCGGTGCGTCGCGGCGATGATCCGCACATCGACCTTGATGTCCTTCGCGTCGCCGAGCCTCCGGATCGTCTCCTCCTGCAGCACCCGGAGCAGCTTCACCTGGAGCGGGAGCGGAAGCTCGCCGATCTCGTCGAGCAGGAGCGTGCCGTGGTTGGCCTGTTCGAAGAGACCCACGCGGTCGGTCGTCGCGTCCGTGAAGGCGCCGCGCCGGTAACCGAAGAGCTCACTCTCGAGCAGGCTCTCGGGGATCGCCCCGCAGTTCACCGCGACGAACGGCCCGCCGCGCCGCGTGCTCCGCCGATGGATCGCCCGCGCCACGAGCTCCTTGCCCACGCCGCTCTCGCCGGTCACGAGCACCGTCGTCTTGTAGTCGGCGATCTTGGAGATCGTCTTGAAGATCGCCTGCATGCTCTCGCTCTTCGCGAGGATCTCCTCGAACGTGCTCTCGCGCAGGATCTCGCGCTTCAGCGCGCGGTTCTCGCGGCGCAGCGCCTCCCGCTCCTCGGCCTTGCGCAGCGTGAGCAAGAGCTCCTCGGCCTTGAACGGCTTCTGGATGTAGTCGTACGCGCCGGCCTTCATCGCCTCGATGGCGAGGTCGACGTTGCCGTACGCGCTCATCACGATGACCGTCGCCGGATCGCCCTTCGCCTTCAGCGTCGCGAGCAGATCGAGCCCCCCGAGCCGCGGCATCCGCACGTCCGTGAGGATGAAATCCGGACCAAAAGACTCGAGAAGCGCGAGCGCCTCCTCGACGCCCGGCGCCACCTCCACCTCGTAGCCGTCACGCTTCAGGAAGGAGCGAACGACGACCCGCAAGTTCTCTTCGTCGTCGACGACCAGGACTCGACGCATGGATCCTCGCAAACTTTTCTACACGGATCGAGGCTACCCTGCAACGGTTGCACTGGAGGCACGATTGACAGGGGCTTCCATGAGCCGTATCCCCGGGCAGCGTCAGTCATCGTTTGGGGGCTCTGCTCGGCAAGCCGAGCTGCGCCCCCAAACCCCGCGGGGCGGGGACCGAGGATCCTTATTCATGAGCGTGATCGATCGACTGGGAAAGAAGCTGTCCTCCTCCAGCGCCGTGATGCGCCTCATCAGCAACGACCGCGTGATGCAGGTGGCAACGGGCCTGATGGACGCGCGAGGCCGGCTCGAAGCGGCCGCCGAACGCGCCTCCGAAGCCTGGAGCATCCTCCTCAACGGCCACGCGCTGCCCACGATCGACCCGGCCCTCGACGGCGGCGACGAGGTGGTCGCGAAGAACCCCGCCTCCGTCGCGGTGTCGGCAGCCCCGACGAACGGCGCCGCCGCGCACGCGACAAACGGCGCCGCCGCGCACGCGACGAACGGCGCCGCGCACGCGACAAACGGCGCCGGGACGGCTGAAGCCGCGAGCGTCGAGGCGCCGAAGCCGGCGGGACCCGGCAGCGCAGCGGAGGAAAAACTCGCCCAGCAGATGGCGTCGCGCACCTCGCTCTCGCGCATCGGCGGCCGGGACGTCTTCGAGAAGTGTTACAAGTTCATGACCGCGGACAACGCCCGCGCCATGGGCGTCTACCCGTTCTTCCGCCCGCTCGACTTCAACAACGGGCCGGAAGCGCAGCTCGAAGGCCGCAAGGTCATCATGCTCGGCTCGAACAACTACCTCGGGCTGACCACGCACCCGAAGGTCCGCGAAGCCGCAAAGCAAGCGATCGACAAGTACGGCACGAGCATGACGGGCTCGCGCCTCGTGAACGGCTCGATGCGCCTGCACAACGAGCTCGAAGAGAAGCTCGCGGCCTACCACGGCAAGGAGGCGGGGCTCGTGTTCACCACGGGCTACCAGGTCAACATCGCCACGATCAGCGCGCTGCTCTCCAACAAGAAGAGCGTCGCCGTCATCGACAAGGACGACCACGCCTCGATCTACGACGGCGTCCGCCTCGGCCAGGCCGCCGGCGCGCGCATGGTGCGCTATCGGCACAACGACCCCGAGGCCCTCGACCAGGCCCTCTCCGAGCTCGACGTGAGCGAAGGCGCGCTCGTCATCACGGACGGCGTCTTCAGCGCGCAGGGCGAAATCGCGAACCTGCCCGGCATCGTCTCGGTGGTGAAGAAGCACAAGGCGCGGCTCCTCGTCGACGACGCGCACGCCCTCGGCGTAATCGGCCCCGGCGGCCGCGGCACGGCCGCCCATTTCGGCGTCGCCGACCAGGTCGACCTCATCGGCGGGACGTTCTCGAAATCCCTCGCCTCGATCGGCGGATGGCTCGTCGGCGAACGCAAGGTGCTCGATTACATTCAGCACTTCGCCTATAGCTTCCTCTTCGCCGCGAGCGCCGCGCCCCCGAGCGTGGCCGCCGCGATGGCCGCGCTCGAAGTGATGCAAGCGGAGCCCGAGCGTCAGGACAAGCTGCGCGAGAACTTCACGTACATGCGGAACGAGCTGCGCCGCCTCGGCTTCGAGCTCGGGAAGACCGAGACCGCCGTCATCCCGATTTACATCCGCGACGACCTGCGGACCGTGATGATGTGGAAGACGCTGCTCGACGAGCACTCGATCTACGTGAACCCCTTCATCACGCCCGGCGTCCCCCCGAAGCAGCAGGTCCTGCGCACGAGCTACATGGCGACGCACGAGCGCCACCACCTCGACCGCGCCCTCGAAGCATTCGAAAAAGTCGGCAAGAAATTCGGCGTCATTTGAAAAGGGTTTTGGTGGAGGGGGAGCCCTCGTTGGGGCTCCCCCTACGTCCCTCACGCCGCTTCGCTCCGTTCGGGACTACCCCGGCGCATGGCTGCTGTCTCGGCGGAGGCGTGAACGCTCGCGCACGAGAGCGCGTATCCGATCGTTCACAGCGACGCGTGAACCCGCAACCCCAAGCAACGTGAGACGGTGGCACGGTGCGTGTTACGCACCCCCATGGTACGAATACGCAGGCGCTCCGCGCGTTCGTTGCGGCGCGTCCGTCGCTGGAGGGTTTTCATGTTCTTGCGTCCATCCTTTGCCAAGCTTCTCGGCCCGAGCGCCTTGTTCCTCGTCCTCGCCGCGGCAGGCAGCGGCTACGGCGGTTGCTCCGACGCCGATGCGCAGATCGAGTGCGACGCGAACGGGGAAAACTGCATGATCTGTGACGGCTACGGCTGTCATCCCGCCAATCCGAACGTGGGCCAGGGCGGCGGCGGTGGCCAGGGCGGCGCCGGCGGGGGCAATCCCTCGTGCGACCCGAACGTGACGACCTGCGCATGCGTCGACAATGGCGACTGCCCCTCCGGCACGGTCTGCCTGGACGGTCTCTGCCTCGTCGGCTGCAACCACAGCTACGAATGCGGCCCCGGCAAGGTATGCGCGAACGGCCAATGTGAAGTCGGCTGCGACGAGAACAGCCCCTGCCAGTCCGGCTACGTCTGCGACAAGGGCATCTGCATCGCCGACCCCGCGACCGCCTGCCCGATGAAGCCCTGCGCGAGCGGCGAGGCCTGCGTCGACGGAATCTGCGAGCCCGCGTGCACCAAGAACGCCGACTGCCCGAGCGGCGAGATCTGCGACACCACGGCCGGCGGCTGCATCCCCGATCCCTCCCCCATCCCTGGCTGCGGCCCCGGCAAGGAGCCCTGCCCCGGCGCGGCCCAGTGCGGCGCGGACGGCTACTGCCATTACCCCTGCGCCGACCTCACGGCCTGCAAGCTCATCGACAATCGCTTCGTCGCCTGCGATCAGGGGCTCTGCAAGACGAACGAAGAGGTCAACCCCGAGTGTGACCTCGATACCCCCTGCCCGCCCGGCAAGGATTGCATCTCGAACGAATGCCTCTGACCGTCGATTGACGGTAGAGACGCCCCCAAAACGCCGCGGGGAGCGCGCCGGCTTTCGCCGACCGCTCCCCGCGTGCGTTTTATCAGCTCACGTCGAGCTAACGACGCTTCCTGCGAATCACGAGCGCCCCGAGGGCCGCGAGCGCGAAGAGCGCTGCATCGTTGCTCCCGCCGCCGCGACCGGCCGCGCAGAAGCCGCTGCCCGTGAGGTCGATACCGTCACCGTCCGACGACGACGGCACGTCGTCGGTCTTGTCATTCGGATCCTTCTCATCCGGATCCACGACGCCGTTCTTGTTCTTGTCCTCCTCGCCGTCGGAGAGCCCGCCGTCGTCGGTATCCGCTTCCAGCGGATCCGTCTTCGTCGCGCCCATGTCGCCGTCGGGCGTGCAATGGCCCGCCGTCGCGTCGGTCCCCGCCGCCGAGCAATCCTTGCCGAGCTCCGTCCCGTCGAAGAGGCCGTCGTCGTCGCTGTCCGGATCGAGCGCATTGACGAGCCCATCCCCGTCGGTGTCCACGTTCGGGCTCGGCTCGTCGCCGTCGAGCACGCCGTCGTCGTCGCTGTCGCCGTCGTTCGGATCGGTCCCGATCGTCGCCTCTTCGTCGTCCGTCAGCCCGTCGTCGTCGTCGTCGGCATCGCCGTCGTCGTCGCCGCCGTGACCCTTCGTCGGATCGGTCTCGCCCGGGTCGACCACGCCGTCCTTGTCCGCGTCCTCGTCGCCGTCGGAGAGCCCGCCGTCGTCGGTGTCGGGATCCACGGGCGACGTCGTCGTCGCGCCGCTATCGCCGTCGGCCACGCAGTTGCCGGCCGCCGGGTCGGTCCCGTCGCCCGAGCAACCCTTGCCCATTTCGGTGCCGTCCTTCAGCCCGTCGCCGTCGCTGTCCGGATCGAGCACGTTCTTGATGCCGTCGCCGTCGGTGTCGTCCGCGGGGTTCGGCTCCTGGCCGTCGGGCACGCCGTCGTCGTCGCTGTCGGCGTCGTTCGGATCGCTGCCGAGGCTTCCTTCGAGATCGTCGCTCAGCCCGTCGCCGTCGCTGTCCGGGTTCAACGAATCGTCGTCGCCGTGTCCCGCCGTCGGATCGGTCTCGCCGGCGTCGACCACGCCGTCGAGGTCCTTGTCCTCGGAGCCGTCGCTCACGCCGCCGTCGTCCGTGTCCGCGTCGATCGGCGACGTCGTCGTCGCGCCGAGGTCGCCGTCGGGCACGCAGTTGCCGGCGGCCGGGTTCGTCCCCGGGTTCGAGCAATCCTTGCCGCTCTCGGTGCCGTCGGCGAGGCCGTCGTTGTCGCTGTCCGGATCGAGCGGGTTGATGAGCCCGTCGCCGTCCGAATCGAGCGTCAGATTCGGCTCCTCTCCGTCGGGCAGGCCGTCGTCGTCGCTGTCAGCGTCGTTCGGATCGGTCCCGATGCCCGTCTCGAACCCGTCGCTCAGCCCGTCGCCGTCGGTGTCCGTGTTCGTCGAATCGTCCGCGCCGTTCCCGCTCGTGGGGTTCGTCTCGCCGGCGTCGATCGCGCCGTCGCGGTCCTTGTCCTCCGCGCCGTCGGACACGCCGCCGTCGTCCGTGTCGGCGTCGAGCGGGTTCGTCTTCGTCTCGCCCATGTCGCCGTCGGGCACGCAATGGCCCGCCGCGGGATCGACCCCGGCCCCATTGCAACCATTGCCGACCTCGGTCCCGTCGAAGAGGCCGTCGTCGTCGCTGTCCGGATCGAGCGCATTGATGAGCCCGTCGCCGTCCGTGTCCACGCCGGCGGCCGGCTCCTCGCCGTCGGGGATGCCGTCGTCGTCGCTGTCGGCGTCGTTCGGATCGGTCCCGATGACCTCCTCGTGGCCGTCGGGGAAGCCGTCGCCGTCGGCGTCGGGGCAGGTATTGTCGGTAATGCCGTCGCAATCGTTGTCGAGGCCATCACCGCACTCCTCGGTCCCCGGTTCGTTCGGGAACGCGGTGCACATCGGCTGGTTTTGCGCGTCGCAGATGATGACGCCCGTCGCGAGGCACACGCCCACGCCCGCGGAGCACGTCTCGCCGGCGCCCATGCAGTTTTGCGGAATGCAGCCGCCGGCGCCGCAGCTCACCGGATCGCTGAGCAGATCGGGCAGGTTCGCCGGGCCGGTGTAATCCTGCGAGAGGAACGTGCCGTTCGAGGCCGTGCCGCAGGCGATCCGCAGCGGCTGATCGAGGCTCACGCCCGCGGCGACGAGCGCGCTCCGCTCGATGGCCCAGTCGATGAAGACGTCCGGGTCCGGCGTCGCGAGCGGGAAGTTCGAGCCCGCCGCGGCCTCGCGCGCGTACCCGTAGCCCATCGCGCCCATCGTGAGCGGGTCGGAGTACGCATTGAGGAGCATCTCCGGTGCGTCGCCGGGATCGTTCGGCGTCTGCTGCGTCGTATTCGCCCAGAGCCGCACCTCGTCCGGGTTCGAGGTGCCGTTGACGAGCGTGCTGTACTCGTAATCGCTCGGATCGCTGTCCGTATCGATCACGCATCCCCAGCCGAAAGGCTGGAAGTTCGTCGCGTTCTGCAGGACCGACTCGTCGATCCGCATCCGGAAGTAATAATGCGTCGCGTCGCTGTACACGTAGGCGAGCGGGAACTGCTCATTGCCGACGATGTCGCGCGGGCCTGCCGTATCGCCTTCAGGGTCGCTGAGCGGCGTCGTCACGCCCGTCATCGGATCCGTGCGCTCGAGCGGGACCCACGTCGCGTCGTCGGCCGGGAACGTCTGCGCGCGCGCCGTGACGGGCACGGCGAGCCCCAGAAAGCCCGCGACGAGAGCGACGCCGCTCACGATTGTTTTGTGCCCCAATTTACTTCTTCGTCTCATGTTCTCCCTCGGACTGGGGTTCATGGCTATCGTCAGGGACACATATCACAAGAACCATGCCGGACGAGATCATGAATGTGCCGACTTCTTGCGCCTGCACTTCCCACTTACCACTCTCGAAATGAGGACAAGACACCGCAATTGAGGGCAGCAGTCCTCACCCCACGCGCACGCGACAGGCGCATCGGCGTAAAGTTATCGTGGGACTTTTCCTCCGTCCCGGGCATGATGCGACTCCCCTGCGGAGGTGATGGTGCTACACAAACGCTTCGGTACCGACAAGACTGGCCTGGAAACACGCTTTGACGCCCAACGGATCGCCTTCGCCCCGATCGTGTTCCAGGCCACGCGCCTCCTGCGATCGACAGGGCTGCTCGAAGCCGTCGAGGGCCGCGGCGCCGAGGGGATGACAGCCGCCGACGCGGCCGCGCAGACCGGGCTCTCGATCTACGCCGCGACGGTCCTGCTCGAATGCGGGCTCTCGGCCGATCTCGTGGCCTACGACAACGGAAGATTCGTCATCACGACGCTCGGCGCGTTCATCCGCCGCGACGAGATGACAGCCGTGAACATGGAGTTCGTGCACGAGGTCTGTTACCTCGGCATGCACAAGCTGGAGGACGCGCTGAAGCTCGGCAAACCCGCAGGGCTCGAGGTCTTCGGCGAATGGAAGACGGTCTACGAGGCCCTCGCGCACCTGCCCGAGGACGCAAGGCGCGCCTGGCTGCGCTTCGACCATTTCTATTCAGACGCAGCCTTCCCCGCAGCAAGCCGGATCGTGCTCGAACGCGAGCCGCGGACCCTGCTCGACATCGGCTGCAACACCGGCAAATGGGCGTCGTTATGCCTCTCACGGTCCCCCGAGCTCCGCGCCTCGCTGGTCGACCTGCCCGGCCAGCTCGAAATGGCGATGCAGAACCTGCGCGAAAAAGGCCTCGACAGCCGCGCCGTGCCCTGCCCCGTGGACGTGCTCGATCCCCACGCCGAGCTCCCCTCGGGTTTCGACGCCGTCTGGATGAGCCAGTTCCTCGTATGCTTCTCGGAGGACGAGGTGAGGACCATCCTACGCCGCGCCAGGCGCGCGCTGCGCCCCGGGGGCCGGCTCTGGATCCTCGATACATTCTGGGACACGCAGCGCTTCGACGCCGCCGCCTATTGCCTGATCAACACGTCCCCCTATTTCACGGCCATCGCGAACGGCAACAGCCGCATGTACCGCGCCGAGGACATCCTCGCACTCGCCCGCGAGGAAGGGCTCGTGCTGCAAGCGACGCACGAGCGGCTCGGGATTTATCACTCACTGCTCGAGCTGGCTCCGGGCTGAGGGAGCCTTTCTCGAAGGCGTTTCGCTGGGGCTTTGCCCCAGGCCCCACCCGGGGCTGTCCGCCCCGGGACCCGGACCAGCGCAAGCGCTGGACTCGGGGTCGAGGAACTGCGCGATGCGCAGTTCCTCGAACGGGCCAGGTCAAGACCACGGGCGACCCTGCCAGCCACGACGGTTCCACCGGCAACGCCCGTCGAAGCGTGAGACGACCGCCATGGTCTTGCCACCGGCCTGTGGGAAGAACTGCGCGGAGCGCAGTTCTTCCCCAAAGGGTCCAGGGCTGGCCCTGCAAAGAGGGGGCGGACAGCTTAAAAACTTTCCCCGCATCGACTGCGCTTCGCGCAGTCGATGCCCAGAGGTCCAGGGCTGGCCCTGGTCCGGGTCGAGGGGCGGATAGCCCCCGCGGGGCCCGGGGCAGCGCCCCGGCGCGGCGCCCCCCGATGAGCCCCCATCAAGCGCGCCGCTTCCGACGCAACCCGAGCGCCCCGAGCGCCACGAACGCCAGCACCACGCCGCCTGGCGCGCCTTCCGTTTGCCCTGTGGTGCAGGCGCAGCCGCCGCCTGCCAGCCGCACGGCTTCCTCTGGGGACACGCACTGCCCCGGCGCGGTGCTCGTCGACGTGCACACCTCGCCTGTTGGGCAGCCGTTGCCGCCTTCGCCGCGGCAGCCCTCCGTGCACGAGCCCTCCAGACAGATTTGACCGCTGTTCGGCTCGCCGCAGTCCTCGTCCGTCTCGCAGGCCCCGACGATATCGTCTGCTGGATCGAGCGGGTTTGTCTCGCCTGCGTCCACGACGCCGTCCTTGTCCTTGTCCTCCAGCCCGTCGCGCACGCCGCCGTCGTCGGTGTCGGCGTCGAGCGGATCGGTCTTCGTTGCGCCCTTGTCGCCGTCGGGGATGCAGTTCCCGGCCATCGGGTTTGTCCCGGTCCCTGAGCAATCGAAGCCGAGCTCGGTCCCGTCGAAGAGACCGTCGTCGTCGCTGTCCGGATCGAGCCCGTTGATGAGCCCGTCGCCGTCTGTGTCGACGCCCACGCTTGGCTCTGCGCCGTCGGGCGCGCCGTCGTCGTCCGAGTCGGCGTCGAGCGGATCGGTGCCGATTTGCGCCTCCTCGGCGTTTGTCAGCCCGTCGCCGTCGCTGTCGAGCTTCGTTGCGTCGTCGCTGCCGTCGTTCGGATCGATCTCGCCGGGATCGACCACGCCATTGCCGTTCGTGTCTTCGTCGCCGTCATCGACGCCGCCGTCGTCCGTGTCGGGATCGAGCGGCGAGGTCTTCGTCGCGCCCATGTCGGCGTCCGGGATGCACGTCCCTGCGGCCGGATCCGTGGCCGGCGGGCTGCAATCCTTGCCCATCTCCGTGCCGTCGAAGAGCCCGTCGTCGTCGCTGTCCGGATCGAGCGCGTTGATGGTCCCGTCGCCGTCCGTGTCGTCGGTCGGGTTTGGCTCCTGTCCGTCGATCACGCCGTCGTCGTCCGTGTCGGGATCGGTTGGATCCGTGCCGATCGTCTCCTCGACCTGGTCGCTCAGCCCGTCGCCGTCCGTGTCCACCACGAACACGTCATCGGCGCCGTTCCCGGCCGTCGGGTTCGTCTCGCCTGGATCGATCTTGCCGTCGAGGTTCCAGTCCTCCGAGCCGTCGCTCACGGTCCCGTCGTCGGTGTCCCAATCGAGCGGGTCCGTCTTCGTGAGCCCGCCGTCCGCGTCGGCCACGCAATGGCCTTCCGCGATGTTCGTCGCTGGGTCCGTGCAATCCAGGCCGAGCTCCGTGCCGTCGAAGAGCCCGTCGTTGTCGCTGTCGGGATCGAGCGCGTTGATGAGCCCATCGCCGTCCGAGTCCACGCCCGGACCCGGCTCGTCGCCGTCGCGCACGCCGTCGTCGTCCGTGTCGGCGTCGTTCGGATCGGTGCCGAGCACCTCCTCGTCGTCGTCGAACAGCCCGTCGCCGTCCGTGTCCGGCGGATCGTCGGCGCCGTGACCCGCGGTCGGGTCCGTCTCGCCCGGGTCCTTCACGCCGTCCTTGTCCTTGTCCTCGGCTCCGTCGCTCGCGCCGCCGTCGTCCGTGTCCCAATCGAGCGGATCGGTCTTCGTCGCGCCGTTGTCGCCGTCGGGGATGCATTGCCCCGCGGACGGGTCGGTGTCTGGATTGCTGCAGTTTTTGCCCATCTCCAGCCCGTCCGGCAGCCCGTCGTCGTCGCTGTCGGGATCGAGCGCGTTGATGAGCCCATCGCCGTCCGTGTCGGCGCCGAGGTCTGGCTCCTGCCCGTCGGAGACGCCGTCGTCGTCCGAGTCCCAGTCGAAGGGATCGGTGCCGAGCATCGTCTCCTGCTTGTCGAGCAGGCCGTCGCCGTCGCTGTCGAGCGGGTCGTCTTCGCCGTTGCCCTTCGTCGGGTTCGTCTCGCCCGGATCGATCGCGCCGTCCTTGTTCTTGTCCTCGATGCCGTCGGGCACGCCGCCGTCGTCCGAGTCCGGATCGACCATCGACGTGCGCGTCTTGCCCATGTCGACGTCGGCGCGGCATGCGTTCGCCGCGGGGTTCGTCGCGGGGTTCGAGCAATCGTTTCCGACCTCGGTCCCGTCGAAGAGCCCGTCGCCGTCGCTGTCCGAATCGCGGACGTTGATCTTGCCGTCGCCGTCGGTGTCGTCCGACGGGTTCGACTCGTCGCCGTCGAGCACGCCGTCGTCGTCGCTGTCGTCGTCGTTCGGGTTCGAGCCGAGGAAGATCTCGAGCTGGTTCGTCAGGCCGTCGCCATCGTTGTCCAGGTTCGAGAGCTGCTTGTCGTCCGGCGCGTTGCCCTCGGTTGGATCGGTCTCGTTGATGTCGATCCGGCCGTTCAGGTTGCGATCCTCGGCCCCGTCCCTCACGCCGCCGCCGTCGGTGTCTCGATCGACCGGCGACGTCCGGAGCGAGCCGCCGTCCGCGTCGGGACGGCAGTTCTGCGCGGCGGGGTTCGTCGCGGGGTGCGAGCAGTTCTTTCCGGACTCCGTGCCGTCGAAGAGCGCGTCGTCGTCGCTGTCCGGATCGAGCGTGTTGACGAGCCCGTCGCCGTCGGTGTCGTCCGACGGGTTCGGCTCGTCGCCGTCGAGCAGGCCGTCGTCGTCGCTGTCCTCGTCGTTCGGATTCGTGCCGATCGTCTCTTCGAGCCCGTCGCTCAGCCCGTCGCCGTCCGTGTCCGTCGTCTGGACGTCGTCTGCGCCGTGGCCTGCCGTGGGGTCGGTCTCGCCAGCGTCGACGGCGCCGTCGAGGTCGGCGTCCTCCGACCCGTCCATCATGCCGCCGCCGTCCGAATCCGGGTCGAGCGGGTCCGTCGTCGTGAGCCCGCCGTCCGCGTCGGGCCTGCAATGGCCCGCGGTGACGTCGGTACCGGGACCGCTGCAATCCTCGCCGACCTCGGTGCCGTCGAAGAGCCCGTCGTCGTCGCTGTCGGCGTCGAGCCCGTTGACGAGCCCGTCGAAGTCGGTGTCGATCCCGACGTCCGTCTCCTTGCCGTCGGCCACGCCGTCGTCGTCGCTGTCGGCGTCCGCGGGGTCGGTCCCGATCTGCTGCTCGATCGCGTCGATCAGCCCGTCGCCGTCGGTGTCGGGGCAGCCGTTGTCGAGCGCGCCGTTGCAATCCTCGTCGATCGCATTGCCGCAGATCTCTTCACTCGGCGTCCCCGCGACGGCGTTGCACGCCGTGCCGCCCTGCGGGGTGCACACGATCGAGCCCAGGACCGCGCAGGCGCCGATGCCCTCGACGCACGCGGCGCCGAGGCCGAGATCCTCGTCCTCGAGCCCGTCGCAATCGTCATCCGCGAAGTTGCACGTCTCGGGCAGCTCGCCCGGCAAGACCGCCGGCACGCACGCGATGCTGCCCGACGCGCAGGCCGTGATCCCCACGCTGCAAGCGCCGGCGAGGCCGGTCACGCAAGGCGTCCCGCCGCCCGGATCGCCGTCGTCGACGAAGCCATTGCAATCGTCGTCGAGCCCGTTGCACGTCTCGGCTTGCGGCGTCCCCGGCGTCGCGTCGCAGGTCGTGCTGCCCTGCCCGTCGCAGACGATCACGCCCGCGGTCTCGCAGATGCCGAGGCCCTCGGTGCAGCTCGTACCAAGGAAAAAACCTTCGTCCGTCTGGCCGTCGCAATCGTCGTCGAGCGCGTTGCACGCCTCGGCGTTCGATCCCGGCGCCACGTTCGGCGTGCACTGGATCACGCCGGAGAGACAGTTCTCCGTCCCCGGGCTGCACACGCCGGCGAGGCCCGTCACGCAGGCCGCGCCGCCTTCGGGGTTTCCGTCGTCGACCACGCCGTCGCAGTTGTCGTCGACCGCGTTGCACGTTTCCTCCGAGGGTTCACCCGGGAACGCGTTGCACACGGCCTGACCCGCCGCGTTGCAGTAGAACGAACCGAGCGCCTCGCAGCCGCCGGTCCCGGCGGAGCAGGGCTGCCCGTATCCAGCGCAGGTCTGCGGAATGCAGCCCGATCCGCCGCAGAAGTACGGATCACTCAGCATGAGCGCGAGCGTCGGCGAGCTCGTGAAATCGGTCGACAGCGTGGAGGTGCTGACGCCGGTCCCGCACGCGAAGCGGAGCGGCGTCCCGTCTCCGACCCCCGCGGCCTGGAGCAGCGATTTTTCGACGGCCCAGTCCACGAAGAAATCGGCGTCCGGCGCCGCGAGCGGGAACACCGCGCCCGCCGAGCTGTGCCGCGCATAGCCGAACCCCGGCTGCCCGAGCTGCAGCGGGCCGAGGTAGGCCTTCACCATCACCTCGGGCGTGTCGGTCGGCGAGTTTGGCGTTTGCTGCGTCGTGTTCGCCCAGAAGCGCACGGCGTCCGGCACCGAAATGCCGTCGACGATCGCGCTGAACTCGAAGTCCGTGGCGTCGGCGTCCGTGTCGATCAAACAGCCGAAGCTCGACGTGTTCTCGAAGTTCGACACGGAGGCGAGGGCCGTCGCGTTGACGCGCAGGCGAAAGTAGAAGTGCGTGCCGTCGGCGTGCACGTACGCCACGGGGTTCGCCGCGTTGCCTACGATGTCGCGCGGGACGGTCGCGTCGCCGGAGGCGTCGCCGATCGGCAGGTGCGTGCCCGAGCCTGCGTCGAAGCGCGTGAGCGGCGCCCACGTCGCGGCGGCGGGGAAGGTTTGCGCGGTCGCGGCCGCGGAGAGCGTGGTGGCAGCGAGCCCGAACAGCAGCGCGATGCTGCGCCCTCGGCGCCTGCGAAAGTCGAACATTCCCATGAGGTCCTCTTACGGTGCTCCGACATAACCGCGGTGACAAACACAACGCAAGGGCGATGCCGCGCACCCTTCCCGCTTTTCTCCGCCGCGCCTCGCGGTCGCCGGGATCTGCTTCCTGCGATCGCGGCGTGCGGCGTGCTTGACCGCCTCACCGTGCGCAGGTAAGCGAGCGTCATCCTCTTCATGCTACCGCGTCGCCTCCCCCGCCTCCACGCGGCTCTCGCCGCCACCGTGCTCTCCGCGCTCGTCTCCCTCGCCCCTGGCGTTGCCTCGGCCGACAGCAAGATCGCGGTCGTCGACGTCCAGCAGGCCGTCATGCAGACCGAGGACGGCATCCGCGCCCAGGGCACGCTGAAGAAGCTCTTCGACAAGCGCCAGAAGGAGCTCGACGCGAAGCAGGAGGAGCTCCAGCGCGCGCGCGAGGACATCGAGCGCCAGGCCCGCGTGCTCTCGCGCGAGGCCCTCTCCCGCCGCATGGAGGACTGGCAGCGCCGCATGGTCGAGCTCCAGACGAGCTTCGTCGACTACAACAAAGAGCTGCAGAAGAAGCAGGGCGATCTGACGGGCCCCATCCTCCGCAAGATGATGGGCATCATCACGCGCCTCGCGAAGAAGAGCGGCTACGAGCTCATCCTCGACCGCTCCGCGACGCCCTACGCGCGGCCGGATCTCGACCTCACCGAGCAGGTCGTGCAGATGTACAACTCCGGCGGCGACGGCGGCGGCGACGCCCCGCCCGAGGGCGGCGGCGACAAGCCGTCGGGAGGCGGCGACGAAAAGAAGTAACGTCGGCGCCGTCCTCCCCGCGCCCGTGCTCCTCCGTGAGCTCGCGGCGGCGCACGGGGGCATGCTCGATCCGGGACTCGAGGACGCCGTCGTGTCCCGCGTCGCTCCCGCCTTCGCGGACATCTCCGAAGGCGCGACGACCCTCGCGCCGCTGCTGTCGCGCCGCTACGTCGAAGCCGCGCGCGCGACGGGCGCCCTTCTCCTCGTCGACGCGCCGCTCGCCTCGCTCGTGCCCGCGGGCAAACGCTGGATCCACCCGCGCGCCGCGTACGCGCTCGCCTGCGTGCTCGAACGCGTGCCCCAGCCCGAGCCCGAGGACGCGCGCGCCCTCGCGCGGATCGATCCCTTCGCGAACGTCGATCCCACGGCGATCATCGGCCCCTTCGCCGTCGTGCACGCCGGCGCCGAGATCGGCCCGCGCTGCCGCATCGAGCCGCACGTCGTCGTATATGGCGGCGTCTCGCTCGGCGCGCGCGTCACCGTCGGCGCCTCCTCGGTCCTCGGACGCCCTGGGTTCGGCTGGGCGGCGTCGCCTGCGGGCGGCGTCGTGCGCGTGCCGCAGCTCGGCGGCGTGATCATCGAGGACGACGTCGAGATCGGCCCGCTCTGCACCATCGACGCCGGCACGCTCGCGCCGACCGTGATCGGCCGCGGCGCCAAGCTCGACGCGCACGTGCACGTCGGCCACAACGCGTCCATCGGCGCGGGCGCGCTCATCGCGGCGCAATCGGGGTTCGCGGGCTCGTCGCGGATCGGCGCGGGCGCGCTCGTGGGCGGGCAGGTGGGCGTCGCCGATCATTGCGAGGTCGGCGCGGGCGCGCGGCTCGCGGCGAAGGCGGGCGTCATCGGCGACGTACCCGCGGGCGCCGTGTACGGTGGGTATCCCGCGGTGGAGAAATCGCGGTGGCTCCGCGCGACGGCGCGAATTCTCGAAGGTACAGAGCGAAAACGAAAGGGGCGGTCCGGGTGACCGAAGGGGCGAACGTAAAACTCCCGATCGAGGTGCGCGAGATCCTCACGATCCTGCCGCACCGGTATCCGATGGTGATGGTCGATCGCGTGACGGAGCTCGTCCCGGGCGAGCGCATCGCGGGGCACAAGTGCGTCGCGTACAACGAGCCCTGGTTCCAGGGCCATTTCCCCGCGCATCCGATCATGCCCGGCGTCCTGATCGTCGAATCCATGGTGCAGATCGGCGGCCTGCTCGCGCACGCATCCGACCCCACGCCGGGGCCGCGTCCCAAGGTCGTGCTCTTCCTCGGCATCGACAAGGCGCGCTTCCGCAGGCCCGTCGTCCCGGGCGACAGGCTCGATCTCTCGGCCACGGCCTTGCAGCGCCGGGGACCCGTGTGGAAGCTCCGGGGCGAAGCGCGCGTCGACGGCCATCTCTGCGCCGAGGCGGAGATGCTCGCGCAGGTCGCGGACGCGTCGCCGTGACAGCGCCTTCACGGCCCTCGCGCGTCGAGCGTGGGGACTTTCAGACGCCCCTCGACCTCGCGCGGCGCGTCTCCCGCCTCGCTGCGCGGCTCGGCGCGCGCCCGGCCTCGATCCTGGAGCCCACGTGCGGCCGGGGCGCGTTCCTCACGGCCGCCGCCGAAGTTTTTCCGGACGTACCCGCGTTTGGGTTCGACATCGACCCTGGGTACGTCGAAGCGGCGCGCCTCGCGCTCGTGGGTCGCCCGGTCGAGGTTCGGCTCGGGGATTGCTTCGAGGTCGCGTGGGAGGACGTGCTCGCGGCGATGCCGGATCCGGTGCTCGTGCTCGGCAATCCGCCGTGGGTCACGAGCGCGGGCCTCGGCGCGCTCGGCTCGCGGAACCTGCCGCCGAAATCGAACTTCAAGCGCTTCCGGGGCCTCGACGCGCGGACGGGCAAGAGCAATTTCGACGTGTCGGAGTGGATCCTCTTGCGCCTGCTCGCCGCGCTCCGGGGCCGTGATTTCCGCGTGGTCGTGCTCTGCAAGAGCAGCGTGGCGCGGCGGGTGATGGAGCACGTGGCGCGCGAGGGGCTTCCGGTCTCGGGCGCGACGTACCGGATCGACGCGCGCGGCGCGTTCGACGTCGCGACGGCGGCCGTGGTGATGACGCTCGCGACGGATCCACCGGACAAACCGCCGGCGCGCGGCTGGGCGGTCTTCGATTCGCTCGACGCCGAGGCGCCCCGGCAGACGATGGGCGTGCACGGCGGGCGCGTCTACAGCGACATCGATCGATTCGAGTGGACGAAGGGCCTCGAAGGCCAATGCACGCCGGCCTGGCGCTCGGGGCTCAAGCACGACTGCGCGCCGGTGATGGAGCTCCAAGCGAAGGATGGCGCGCTCGTGAATGGGCTCGGCGAGCGGGTCGACATCGAGGACTCCGTGGTCTTCCCGCTGCTCAAGGGCTCGGACGTGGCGAATGGCCGGCGCCCGGGGAGGCGCTTCGTGCTCGTCACGCAACGCTCGCTCGGCGAGGAGACGCGGACGCTCGAGGCCGAGGCGCCGCGGGCCTGGGCCTACCTCGTCCGGCACGAAGGGAAGCTCGACGTCCGCAAGAGCTCCATTTATCGGGACCAGCCGCCGTTTTCGGTGTTCGGGATCGGCCCCTACACGTTCGCACCATACAAGGTGGCGATCTGCGGGCTCTACAAGAAATTCTCTTTCTCGCTGGTCGAGCCGCACGAGGGGCGCCCGGTGGTGCTCGACGACACCTGTTATTTTCTCCCGTTCGAGGCGCGCGAAGAGGCCGAGGCGGCGCTCCAGGCCTTGCGGAGCGAGGCGGCGCGGACCTTCTTCGAGGCGCGCGTCTTCTGGGAGGACAAGAGGCCGATCGGCAAGGCCCTCCTGCAGTCGATATCCCTCGAAGCGCTCGGGCGCTCCGCCTGACACACGCGTAAGCGCACCGACGAGCTCTCCCATCACATCGCCCGTCACCGTGGCGCTGGAATCGCTCGCGCCTTCTTTTTGGGGTGCAGACGATGTTACCATGGAAGGCTGGTCTGAATTCCTTTGGGGACCAATCACCTCTTACGGGGATGAAGCAATGAAGAGATCCCGAACTTACGAACGTGAATCAACGATGCTCCTCGGCGCGCGTGGCGGGCTCGCGCTCTCCGCGCTCCTCGCGGCGCTCGTCTCGGTCGGCTGCTCCGACGGCGGCGGCGGGGGCAACGGCGGCACCGGCGGCGCGGGCGGCGGCGGCGGCGCGGGCGGCGCGGGTACGTGCGCCCCCGGGCAGGAGGCGTGCAACGGCGCGTGCGTCGATCTCGATACGAACCCGCAGAACTGCGGCGCCTGCGGCAAGGCGTGCCCGGCGGGCGAGGTCTGCTCGAACGGCGCCTGCGCCCTCAACTGCGCCGGCGGCACCACGAAATGCGGCGATCTCTGCGTCGACACGAACCTCGACCCCGTCAACTGCGGCGCCTGCGACAGCGCCTGCGCGATGGGCGAGGTCTGCTCGCAGGGCGCCTGCGGGCTCACCTGCGCCGGCGGCGCCACGAAGTGCGGAGATCTCTGCGTCGACACGGCGAACGACCCGGCGAACTGCGGCGCGTGTGACAACGTCTGTCCCGCCGGAGAGGTCTGCTCACAAGGCGCCTGCGGGCTCACCTGCTCCGGCGGCACCACGAAATGCGGCAGCGCCTGCGTCGATACCGCGAACGACCCGGCGAACTGCGGCGCCTGCGACAACGCCTGCCCCGCGGGTGAGGTCTGCAGCAGCGGCGCCTGCTCGCTCACGTGCGTCGGCGGCACCACGAAATGCGGTAACGCCTGCGTCGACGTCTCGAACGACCCGGCGAACTGCGGCGCCTGCGACAGCGCCTGCGCGATGGGCGAGGTCTGCTCGCAGGGCGCCTGCGGGCTCACCTGCGCCGGCGGCACCACGAAATGCGGCAGCGCCTGCGTCGACGTCTCGAACGACCCGGCGAACTGCGGCGCCTGCGACAGCGCCTGCGCGATGGGCGAAGTCTGCTCGCAGGGCGCCTGCGGGCTCACCTGCGCCGGCGGCACCGTGAAATGCGGCAACGCCTGCGTCGACCCCATGAACGATCCGGCGAACTGCGGCGCCTGCGGCAATGCCTGCGCGGCCGGCGAGGTTTGCTCGAACGGCGCCTGCGGGCTCAGCTGCGCCGGCGGCACCACGCAATGCGGCAGCGCGTGCGTGAACACGACGAACGACCCGGCGAACTGCGGCGCCTGCGGCAATGCCTGCGCGGCCGGCGAGGTCTGCTCACAAGGCGCCTGCGGGCTCAGCTGCGGCGGCGGCACCACGCAATGCGGCAGCGCGTGCGTCGACACGTCGAGCAACAAGGCGAACTGCGGCGCGTGCGGCAATGCGTGCTCGTCGAGCCAGGTCTGCGCGCAAGGCGCCTGCGCTTGCCTCCCCGGGCAGAGCGCGTGCGCCGGAGCTTGCGTGAACCTCTCCGACAACAGCCTCGCCTGCGGCGCGTGCGGCACCACGTGCGGCGCGAATCAGGTCTGCGCGGCCGGCGTCTGCGCGAACCTCGCGAACGGCAATGGCAGGGTGGGCGGCACGTACACGGGCACGGTCCCGCCGACGGTCGGCGTCCTGTACGCGGGCTCGTCGATCGACCTCCAGACGAAGCTCCAGGCCACGAGCGCATTCTCGTCCGTCGGCTTCATCAACATCAGCTCGACGACGCCGACGCTGGCGCAGCTCAAGGCCTACGACGCGGTCACCGTCATGACGTACCTGTCGGTCACGGCGACGTTCGGCGACAACCTGGCCGACTATTACGAGCAGGGCGGCGGCGTCGTGCTCTTCGATTACGAGTCGCAGGAGACGGGCACGTATGCCCTGAAGGGCCGATTCGCCAACCAGTACACGCTCTCGACGCCGATCGCGGACGTCGCGTTCCTCACGACGAAGGTCACGCTCGGCACCATCCTCGAGCCGGGCAGCCCGCTGCTCACGGGCGTCACGACGTTCGGCTATCAGGGCACGTCGCCGTACCACATGCCGGCGTCGGCATTCAACAAGAACAACCCCATTGTCGTCGCGCTGTTCTCGGACAGCACGCCCGCTGTGGTCCGCGGCGTGGTGGCGAGCGGCCCCGCGGCGGGGCGGCCGCTCATCGAAATCAATGGCTTCGGCCTTTCGACGACGGGCAACAGCACGATCGGCTGGGACACGACGACCGACGCTGCGAAGCTCATCCGCAATGCGCTGCTCGCCTCGATGCCGCTGCCGGCGTTCACGACGGCGCAGCAGCTCACGTTCGCGGACCAGGCGATTTACACGCCGAGCGCGCCGCAGACGATGACGTACACGAATCCGTCGAGCAATCCGCAGACGATCACGGCGCTCACGCTGAGCGGGAGCCATATTGGCGAGTTCTCGGTGACGCCCTCGGCGCCCTTGCCGGTCACGGTCCCGGCCGGCGGCACGTTCACGGCCGACGTGCGCTTCATGCCCGCGGGCACGGGGCTCCGGGCCGCCACGCTCTCGGCGTCGGTGCAGGGGCTCTCGACCAAGGCCACGACCCTCTTGAAGGGCACGGGCATGTGATTCGAAGGGGGCCGCGCCGCGCGCCGCCCCCGCTCCGCTCCCCGCCTCCGCTCCCGCTCCCGCTTCCGGTCGAGCTCGAGAACGCGGTATCACCACGGTCCTCGACGGGCGCCTCGACGCCTCGCGCAACTGTCCTCGCTGCGGCTATCCCGTGCAGGCTTCTCGGAAGAGCTGCTACGTCTGCTCTCACGAGCTCGGCCGAGCGGAATAGGGTCCGCTCAGCGAGCGTCATCGAAACCATGCGCAGCCGTTTGTCTCTTCTCGCGCTCGGCGCCCTCCTGACCTGCTGCTCTCACGGCGGCCCGCCGCCTCCACGAGAGGCCGCCTCGAGCTCGCCCAGCGCCTGCGACGAGCTCCCGTTGTTTCGCGTCTACGAGGAGCACGGTGCCTCTCATCGACGAAGCGCTCACCGACTCGAGCTCGATCTGCCGGTGGATCTCCACTCCCTCGATTGTGGAGCGCCCGATAGCTACGGACACGAAATGACGCTCACGCTCGTGCTCGGCAGCGTCGCGGATCGTTGCGTGATCGAGGAAGCGTTCGCGGTCGGAAAAGCCTACGGTCCCCCTGACTTCCCGTCGGGTTCCTGGAAAAACACCTTCACGATAACCGGCGCTCCAGATCTTGCGTCCGCCGATCTGCAGCAGATCGAGCTCCGAGATCCGACCCGCCGGGAGGCGCTCCTGCTCCTCGGGACCCGTTACTACTTCTACGAGGGCGTCGTCGACGGAGGTCGATTGAAGCCAGAGCTCAAACCCGAGGAGGCGAGCGACTGCTGCTACGGCTTCACGAGCGCCAAAGCACTGCGCTGGTCATATCCGAGCCCCTGAACGGACCGATCTCTCATCGAGATCAGCCTCCGCTTCCGCTCCCGCTACGGGTTCCGGCACCCCTGACTCGGCGTACCCCGGTGGATCCGCGTCTCGCAGACGCCGGATCGCCCCCTTTAGCGCGACCTGGTGCCACTTCCGACCCCCTGGCCGCCCTTTGGGGCATCCCCGGCGCCAGTCCACGCAGGACCCTTCTGACCGTGCTCGTACAAGGGGAGGTCACGGCGGCGGCGGCCGGCGACTTCGATGCCGCGATGGTCGCGCACGATGCCGCTGGCCGACTCCTCTCGATGATCGCCTCCGATGACAGCACAGCCGCCGCGCAGTCGGCGCACGCGGCCGTCGGCACGCTACTTCGGGCCATGAAACGACGGTGAGCTCTCCGACCTGCGGGCCCCGCTCGGATCCGGGGGGGGTGGCGCCCGTTCGGGCACCCTTTTCCGCCCTCAAACGTTCCTCGTGGAACGATGCGAAGGCGGTTGGTGTTACGGCTTTGCCTACGGAGACATCAATGCCAAAGGGTGGGTAGAGGAATCCAGGACTTCGGCCCGAACGACTGGGGCTTCATTCTCAACTCGTGCATGGATCTCCTCGATGGATCGAAACGGGCAGGGGGGCCTACTCGATGTACTCGTGCATCGGACGCCCGTCGATCCCGCCTACTCGATGTACTCGTGCATTGGACGCCCGTCGTCCGATGGCGCCTCGGCCCCCTTCGCGGAGGCATCGCCCGATCGCGGCGACGGGAGGCTGAAGTCTGGCGAGGCGCTCTCTGCGGCTCGCGCCGGAGGTACGTTTGAACGACGAATTGCCGGTCGGCGCAAGGCTCAAGCCGTTGCTGAGAAAAGCTGTAGAGCAGGAGAACGGCCGTCAGAGGGTAGACCCGCTATCGATGATGGCGCCTGTTGCGACGGCGCCTCTTGCACGTACACACTGTTTCACCTTGGATTCCTGTTCCATCACAGCTTGCGCAGGAGCAAATCGCAGCACCATCACCACTGCACTTTGCATTACACTGCGGTTCAATTGCACGACCGCATCGTATCATCGGACATTGGCACCAGGTTTCGCTTTCGACAGTCAACGCGGACTCGGATGAATCCACAGAAACGTCGGATTCTGAGGCGACCTTCGGTTCGGATTCGGATGAATCAACGGTGATTTTCGACTCTGCATTGGTGGTCGGTTGGGAAGTCGACAAACCATCCCAGTCTGCGCAGGAATCGTGCGCCAACAAAACCACGACTGCCGCAACGGGTACGTTCATAAAACGGATCTTCATGTTCCCCACCCCACTTGAATCATCCCATAGGGAAGTTCGGTTATCCGAGCAAGTGAGCGCAGTCGGAGAGTAGAACTCATCCCATAAACCATCCAGTAGGTCCATCAGCTCCACGCCGCATCGTGGTACGGTACGAGCGCCACGTCGAAAACTTCCTCGGCTTCGTCCACCTCGGATGCATCGTCGTGTATCTCAGGAGACTCCTGGACGGTTTATGAGATGAGTTCTCGATAGAAATGGGAATGCGCCGGCTGACGGGCGACGTGGAGAGGTTGGCCGCGGCGAGCCGGGGGGAGACTCTGCGCCTGTGAATCTGGCTCCGAGCGCGCGGCCTCGAGGGTCAGGGCTGTTTACCGCTCCGGTAACGCCTCCGGAATCGGCTTCCCTTCCTCCACGAGCTTCCACAACGTCGGACAACGCCGGTCGAGTTTCTCGAAGCAATTGCCCTTGACCTTCTTCACGAGCTCGTCTTTCGACGGGGGCGGCGATTGCTCGCGCAGCAAGCGAAAGTAGCGCAGCACCGTGGGGGTCGGGCGCCCCCAGTGTTTGCCGAGCTGGGCGTGCTTCAAAGCCACGTTCACGTCCTTCGGGACGCCTCGCCCTTCCTCGTAGAGCGCGGCTAGCCGAGCGTGACAGAACTTCTCGTCATCCTGCATGATGAAGCCGCACTTCTCGTAGAGTTTCGCGGCCTTTGCCGGATCGGCCGGTTGTCCGAGGCCCTCCTCGGCGAGCCGCCCCAGGACGTACGCCGCGAGCTGGTCCTCGTCCTCGAGCCCCGCCTCGGCATAGCGGCGCGTCTCGGCGAGGTCGCGCCCCAGCTCGAGCATCGAATACGCCGCGTCACCGCACGTCGGATGCCCCTCGGCGCAGCGCTTCGATTGCTCGGTCGCGATCCGCTCGTGAATGGCGCGTACCTCCTTCCATGCCTTCCGCTCCGGGTGTTCCCGCAGGAGACTCCGAACGACGTCGTGGCAGGTCTGGATATACGTATCGCATGCCTTCTGCGCGAAGCGCTTCCGATCCGCATCGGTCGCGATGCTGTCGTCGCCAGAGCTGTTCACGATGGTGAGGCACTCGGTGCCGAGACCCCGCTCGCAAGCCTTTGACGACCAAGCGGATGAATCGATCGTGGATCCGAAACGGTACGCAAGGCAGAGCGGGTCTCCTCCGGTATCGCAGAGGTCCTTCACCATCGCGTTCCAGCGCTCGTCGTAGCGAACTTCGAGCTTGTCGACCTCCGCCCTCTTGATGAACGCGCAGGCAAGTTTGCTCCCGAGGTCGCAGCCGCGCCTCGCGATGGCCGGGACACGCTCGATGTTGGGCCGCCCGAAGGGTTGGGCCCCGTAGGCGTGCTCTGCCTCGAGCACGAGGACCAGCGTGTCTTCGCAGCCCTTCACCGCCCCCTCGTCGCATTGCTTCCGAAGCGCCTCGAACCGCTCGTTCGGCGACATCCGCCACGCCGCACGCTGCGCCTGGCTCCCGGCGCTCGACGACCCCGAGGGGATCGGCGCGGGTGCGTTCGAGACAGCAGGCTCCGGCTGCGGCGTCGCCTTCTCTCGGTTGCAGCTCACGACCCCGACGACCCCTGCGAGGAGAGCCCACTTCCCCCGCGCCGAAAGGCGAGCGATTCGCATCATGGCGGACGTCATCCTTCCCTGAAATAATCTAGCAATGGGCCTGTGAGGGCGCGTAGCCGCTCGGCCCCCTCGACATCGGACCTGACGTAGGTGAAGTCCCATGCGAGGACCGCATCCGTGGTATGCGCGACGGTGTTACCTTTTTCGTATACGGGCAGGATCATGTTTCGAGGGCCCGGAACTCCTGGCAGTGCCTTCGTGAAGGCAGCGGGCACCATCGTCATTCCCTCGGCCACGAGCCGCGCGCCGTTCGGTTGCACTGGTTCGCTCTTCAACCGCCGGATGATCTTCGCGCGCCCTGGAAACGCCGGGTCGGCGACGTTCGTGAGGACTTGCGCCTCGCAGTAGTTCACGTCGATCGAGAGTCCGCCGTCTCCGCCGAACCGGAACCAGCTACTCCCCTTCGGCGCATGGGGGCCGTGCTTGGCCATGAAATCCGAGAGCTTCATCTTTCGGCCTCCCACGGCCCACATGCACCGCGCAAGCACGCCGATCGGAAGAAACAGAAACCACCACGGCTGCACGGAGGAAAAACCAGGGGTGTTCCGGAGCGACCAGAGATAACGGGTCACCGTGTAGTTCTGATGATCCTCGTCCCCGTAGGTCCGGAGGAGCTTGCTCACGAAGAGCACGTGCTCGGGCATGAGCTCCGTCGTCGTCCCCTTGCGCTCCGTCAGCACGAGCCGCGCGAGGCCGACGGGCCGAGCCTTCTTCATCACCTCGATTTGCCGCTGCAGATCGGGCACCGCCTTGGGGATCCCCACCCCGTTCGGGCCCGAATCCAAGCTATAAACGCTCGAGAAGGCTCGCGTATCCATGTTCGCCCCCGTTCCGGGCTCGAGCACGAGGCCACGACCGAGAGAGCGGCCATCGCCGTCCTTCTCCGCCTCCATCGCGCTCCTCGACTGGCTCCCGCCGTTTGCATCGAAGAGCTGGACGCGAGTCTTGTCCTTGTGGATGCGCAGGATTTGGTGGATGTGCGAGCCGCCCGGCTGGCCTTGCCAGCTCACTTTCACGGGACGGAGCTCGGCACCGGGCGTGTCCTTTTGCCCCTCGAAACCAGCTGTTTCTTCCTGCTCGATCGCGGCGACCACCTCTTTGAGTTTGTCTTTCCTCTTGCTGGTTCTAAGCTCGATAAGGGACGTCAGGGCTGCAACGCGACTGTCATTTGGGTAAACAACGGCCTTCACCTGAACGCTGACATTCGCGAGTTGGTGATACTTGTGATACGTGTACACCGATCCGGGCGCGAGCGGCGGCGACTCCGCGCACATCTTCGCCACTTCCCGTACCGGCTTGTCGTCCTTCCAGGACCAATCCAGGCTCTTGAACCCGTCCGCCGGTGCCGCCGAGAGACCGACCACGCCCTTGATGTACTGAAGCTCCCGCTTCGCATACTCGATGCGATATCCACGCGCGATCAGGCCGTACGTCGCGAGATACTGGCACGCGCAGCACATGGGTGAAGCCGGATCCTCGTTCGGCTTCCAGGCTCGCGCGGCGTCCTCGGCATCCGCGATGAATCGCTGCTGCGGCTCCTCCCACGACGTCACACTGCGGCCGATGGTGTCGATCTTTGCCTGACCGCCTTCCATCTTCTGTTTGCGGACGGTCGCGTGCTCGAGGTACTCGCTCTGCAGCCGCGAGAAGATGTATTCATCCCAGGCCTTGTCGTCGCCCTCGCCCATCTTGTAGCCGACGCCCGTGCCGTCGTAGTTGATGGCGGAGAACAGCTCCGAGAAGACCTGCGCCCATTGTTCCTCCAGGCCCATCGGATCCTCGGCCCAGTCGAGGATGATGGGCTCCTGGCTCTTCCACGCCTCACGCAGATATCCGTGGATCGGCCCGGACAGGTCCGCGTTCATCGTTGAGCCGCCCGCATCGAGGCGCGCATAGATCCACTGAAGCACGTGCTCGAGGAAGTTTGCGCTTTTCATCTCCTCGGGCGAGACGGAATGCTCGAACTTGTAGTCGGTTTTTGAACGCCAGGTCGCTTCGGGCGGCACGTCCGCGACCGCGTCGTTGATGCCCACGAGGATCATCGGAGGCAGCTTTGTCTCGGCCGTGTAGGCCACCGACGTGATGCGACCGTCGCTCGTCACCGATAGCTTCGGGCTTCCCATCGTTCCCTCACAAGCTCCGATTCACTGGCCGAACAGCTTCTCGAGCTCGACGGCCGTACTGCCATCGAGCGCGCCGGTCTTCGTCGCGAGATCGTAGTCGGTCTGGAACCATTGCAGCGCGCGGCGCAAGGCTTCATCGGCGACGTCGTTCACCTCGCCGGGAAAATAGCCGAGGCTCTTGAGCCGTTGCTTCGCGCCGCGCGGCGTCTTCGCGGGCGGAAGCTCGCCGATCTGGAACGAGTAACGCCGCCTGCGCCCCTCGGGGAACGTGTCGATCCAGATCGTGACGTCGGCCGTCACGGCGCTCTCGGGGACGTCCACCTTCAGCACGCCGTCGTCGTCGAGCTCCCCGCGGAAGCGTTGTCCGCCTGCGACGAGCTGGTAGGTGCGGCCGTCGTAGGGCTCGTGCTGGTCGTCGAGGAAACGCAGGGAAAGAGGCTTTGTCTTCGGCTCGTTCGTTTCGGGATCCCGCTCGGGCGGAGGCTTGGCTGGCGGCTGGAGCTTCAAGTTGTCGCCCCAGACACGCGCATCACGATCGAGCTCGAGCGCGCTCTTCTCGCCGTAGATCCGCACCTTCTTCGCGACGAGCTCCGCCTCCTCGCCCAGCGAGAGGGACGGACCTTTGCCGGCTAGATCGAGCTTCTCCAGAGCCTCGATCCGAATTTGCTTGGCCCTCAAAGTGATGCCTTCAGGGGTCAACAGGATCTCGTTGTCGCCTGACCGTAGCCGCACACGCTCATCCCCGCGGATGAGCACTTCGCGCGTTGCCATCGTCCGTGCATCGCCGGCCACGTCCGCGGTGATCTCGCCCGCGTTTCCCGCGTGATCCACGCGCAGCGTGATGAAGTCCTCGCCCGCGACACGTACGCCGCCGCCCGCGTCAACCGCGACCGAACCAGTCGACACGATCGTGTGATCGCCTTGTGCGGTCGCCATCGTGTTGCCCGCGACGGCGAGGTTCGCGCCACCGCTGACGTTTAGCGAGAGGCTTCCTTCGACGCCGTGCACCTCGTCGCCGCCGACACGCGTGACCTTCATCCCTTCGATCGAAGCGTGATCGTCTCGGGCGACACGCGTATGCCGATCGCGTCCCACATCCGTGATGCGGTCGTTCTGCACGTTCTCCCGCAGGTCTCGCTCGGCACGCAGGAACAGCTCCTCCGCGCCGGTCGCGTCCTCGAACGAGAGCTCGTTGTAGCCTCGCGCGTTTGGCGTGCTCGATGTGCGGATGCCCGAACGCGTCGCCGAAGGCAGCGGGAACGGGTGCGGATGCGTCGCGTTCACCATCGAGCCGAGCACCACGGGCCGATCAGGATCACCGCCGAGGAACGACACGAGCACTTCCATGCCGATCCGCGGAATGAACTGCGATCCCCAGCCGGATCCCGCCCACGGCTGCAAGACGCGCACGAAGCAGCTCGTTCGCTCCTCCGAGCCGCTTCGCAGATCCCAGTGGAAGCGCACACGCACACGACCATGTTCGTCGGTGTGAATCTCCTGGCCGGCGGGCCCGGTGACAGTTGCGCTTTCGAGCGTCTGCACGATACGCCTCTCGGGAGGCGCAGGCCGGTAGGCCTTCCGCTGCGGAACCGCGTGAAAACGTGCCTGATAACGCGTGCGCTCGTAGGTGTGCTCGACGCGCGTCACGACATACCCCTCGTTGAGCGCAGCAATCGGGTGATCGTGGAGCTCGATCAGGAAGCCCGGAGCGAACAAACGGCAGCCGGTATCGCCCGTGCCGACCTCCGCGTCGTGCCGGACCTGTTCGAGGAGGATGGTCGCGTTGACCCCGTCCACGTTGCTCTCCTCGTACTCGCCGTGATGCTCGTAGATGGACAAACCAGGTGTGGGCTGCGCTGGAATGGGCGCCTCCTCGTGGAGCATGGGGGCAGCGAGTAGCGCGCTCTTGCCGCGGAGTTCGAGCAGAGGTCGCTCGAAGTCGTAGTCACGCATGAGCACCGACGTGGGCGCCACGCGACGCGTGACGTGGAACCCGGCGACTTGATCCTCCCGCAACGGGCGATCGCTGGCCGTCGTTCCGACGTCGTCGCCGAGGGGCCGCGCGTTGAGCTGACGTGCTCCGGGAACGGGCTTGAGAAGCGACACGGCATCGCAGAAGACGAGCGCCGTGTCTTCGACTGCGTCGGCGAAGTGGTAGTGGATGCCCGCCTCGGCAGCGATTCGCGCGATGAACGAAAGATCGGACTCGCGGTACTGCACGCAATACTCGCGCGGCGGGTAGGTGCGCGTGACGGTCCAGCGATGCGCGATGCGATGCTCGGCGAGGACGCTCGATGCTGCGGCGGGCATCGCCATGTCCTGGAAGACGCGGCTCAGGGTGCGATGCCCGAGGAGCGCGAGTTGCGGGACGAGCACGAGCTCGAGGACGGCGTCGTGCCCGTCGATGTTGCCCGCGAGGTAGGCGCCGACGGAGGCGCGCTCGACGACGCCGTGGATGCGGCGTTCGGCCCCGGTGCTCGCGCGGAGCTTGAGCGTCGCAGGCATGCCGAGGAGGCGATCGACGAGGGCACGGGGATCGTCGACGACGATGTGAACGACGAAGCGGAAGGGGTGGGAGACCTCCTCGACGCCGGAGAGCTGGACGACGGGGCGAGGATCGGGGCCGAAGGCAGCGGCGGAGAGGGAGATGGGGCCGTCGGAAGGAGCGGTGGTCGTTTGCATGGCGTCCGTTACTCGACCTCGACCGAATTGGCCGGATCCGTGATTTCAACCGTTCCGCCCCATTGACACATACACGTCGACCCTTCTGTGAGGACCTTCAATTCCCGCAACGTCACCCGAGCTGCTCCCGCCGACCAGGGCGCCGGAATCACGGGGACGCACGGCTGCGGCGTCAGCACGCCCTGCGCTGCCGCCGTGGCGGCCGCGACTTGCGGGTTCGCCTGCGTCTTGCACATGCCGAACGGGGCGACGTTCACCATCGGCTTGTGGTCGAGCACCGTTGCCACTGGCAGATCGATCGCATCCGCGGGGCTCTGGGGCAGGACCGTCAGCGTCGAGGGAGCTGTTCCCTCGCTGCACTCGAGCTTCGCGCCGTTCACGACGAGCTTGGGCATCGAGCATGCTCCTGTCAGCGCACGCGCGTGCCGGACATCCAAGCGCGGTACTGCGCGACGGCTTGCTGCCATGCCGCTGCGAGCTTCGGATCCGCGGTCATGCGCGCGTTCCAGGTTGTCTGGAGGCGCGCATGTTGCTCGGCGCTGAGGCCGTAACGGCGCAGAATCTCGGACCTCTGCTCGGGGTCGAGATCGAGCTCGACATGCAACGAAGCGTGCTGTTCGAGCGTGAGCTCGGGTTCGCGTGTCGGAGGTTCGTTGCGGGAAGCTTGGGTGCCGAAGGGGAGGAGCTTCCGAGCGATCGAAGAGATCTCCTCATTTGCCGGGAGCGTTCCGCCCATCGAGGACGCGAGCGGCGGGGCGCCCTGCGTCACTTGTGCGTGTTCCACGGCGGATTGCAGGGCCGCGGTGGACGGGATGCCCTCGACGAAGGGCAAAGGCTTGGTCGTCGCCGGAGCCGCCGTGTGGACGGGGATGGCCGCGGGGGCGGCCCACGGCGACACGGCCGCGGGCGACGGAGCTGCTGGCGGCGCGGTGGCAGCGGCGAGCATGAAGGATGGGAGGCCCGAGGGCTTCGCCGCGACATCCGGAGGTGTGGGCTCGGGCGATGTTTCGGCAGCCTTTGCGGAAGCGTCGCCGATCGAGGCGACGGGCGGCTGAAGTCGGGTGAGGCGCTCTCTGCGGTTGTTGAACGTGGCGGAGAAGCGGAGGGCTTGCTCGCGTTGTTGTCGCTTTAGGCCCAGCGCGAGCTCGCGGGTCCATGCTTGATCGACGGCGCGCCATCGCTCGAGCGTGAGGCTGAAGCGCTGCACGACCTCCTCGGTGCGGTCGGTCCCGAAGTGGACGACGTGCGCGAGGATCTCGGCGTAGCGGTCGAGGCGTACGGCTTTGCGGAGCGCGAGGTCTTCGGGGGTGGTGTCATCCACGCGGGTCGTTGTACCAGAGGCAAAGGGGCTCGACGATGGATGGGCAAAAAGCACACGGCGGGGAGCGGAGGCCACGCGGCGTTCGGTTCATTCTGGCATCGCGGACATCGCTGCGAACAAGATCTGCCGGCTGGTCTGATTGTCGACGCGTATCTGCACCACCCTGCCTTCGCGGACCGCCCGCATGATGTCGGCGTTGTTGATCTGGAACGAGCCAACCGGATCCGGGAAGAATGCGTCATTGTCCGCGACCTCGACGGACAACCGTGTAGCCCCGTTGGTCGAGACGCCGCTCCATGAGGGCGGCCCCGAAAACGTGGGCGTGAATGTGTCCCGTTGAGCTCGTAGCTGCGTCGGGGGGCCGTAGCCGGCAGCCGTCAACAACCTCGCGCGTCACACTCGGCCGATGGCCCCCGAGGTGCGCAGCTCGCCGAGTAGCTCGCGCGGGGTCACTCCTGCAATGGAGCGAAACTCGGCAATCAGATGCGCTTGATCATAATAGCCGGCTCCGGCGGCAATGCCGGCCCAACCGGCCGGGCGGCTCTCCCGCGCGGCGCGCAGGGCGCGGTGAAAGCGCGTGAGCTTGGCGTAAGCCTTGGGCCCGACACCGAGTGTCTCCAGAAAGAGGCGGCGAAGGTGACGCTCGCTCACCCCGAGCTCGTCGGCGACGGCGCTCACGCTGCTCGCACTTCGCGTGGCGAGGCGCTTCGCCGCTTCCAGGGCGAGCGAGGTGTGGGCGCGGACCGCCTGGGCGGGTGCGGATCGCGCGACGATGGCACTCTCCAGAATGGCGGCCGCGGCGACCGTGTCTCGTGCCCCGGCGAGGCGCTCGTAGAGGTGCTCGGTGTCGGCTTTGCCCCAGAGGTCTTCGAGGGCGACGATTCGTCCGGTCAATTCCGGAGCCGACACGCCGAGCACGCGCTCGCTCGCGCCCAGCCGAAGGCGCGCCATCACGCTGCGCTGCCCGCGCCGAAGCATCTTGCGACGCGCGCTCTGCCCCACGCCCATCGCGTGCGCATCCAAACCGCCACGAGCCGACACCCCGAAGCGCGCGACGATCTGAAGCTCGGCATAGGGGAGCGCGACGTGCTGTCCATCTCGGTCGCACTCGAGGACCGAGAGCTCGGCCACCGGGGATCCGCTCGACGGGAGCGACGCCCGCGCGACACGAGGCTCTTGAACGATGGGCGAGTGCACGAGCTATCTCATGCTACGGGCCCGAGGCGCACGCAAGCTCGGCGAGGTGCTTGTCCGTTTCTTCCAATCGGCCAAAACACGTGGTCACTACAGTCCGGGGCATGAAGATCCTCGTCACCGGTGCCACCGGTAAGGTCGGAAGTCGCCTCTCCAAACGGCTCGCTCAGCGCGGCCATCACGTGCGTGCCCTCGTTCGCGACGAAGCGCGCGCAAAAGACCTGCGCGAAGCCCACATCGAGCTCGCTCTGGGCGATCTGCTCGAGCCGAGCGCCCTCTCCGCAGCGGTGCGCGGGGTCGACGCGGTCGTGCATTGTGCAGCCTTCTTTCGTGGCGCGACGCCGGAGCAGGCGCACGCGGTCAACGACCTCGGCACGCAGCACCTCGCCCACGCGGCCCGCGAAGCCTCGGTGAAGCGCTTCGTCTTCACGAGCACCGGACTCGTCTACGGGCCCAGCGCGGTTCGTGGACGCCTCTCGCACGAAGACGACTCCTGCGACCCGATCGAGAGCTATCCCAAGAGCAAGCTCGCCGCCGAGCGCTTCCTGCTCGCGCTCGAAGGCCTCGACGTGCGCGTCCTTCGATTGCCGTTCGTCTACGGCGACGGAGATCCGCACATCGCCGACGTGGTGCCGTTCATGCGAACGTTCCCCCCCACGCAACGGATGTCGATTGCCCATCATCTCGACGTGGCCCAGGCCGTCGCGCGTTTGCTCGACGCGCCATCCCCTTCCCATCGCGTGTACAACCTGGTGGACGACGAGTCTCCCAATCTCGCCACGCTGTTCGCTTCGGTGGGCGAGCCTCCCCCGGACGGCTCCACCCCCGAGCGTGCGAGGGCCTTCGAGGCCGTCATGGATGGAAAGCGGATCCGCGAAGATCTCGGCTTCTCACCCGAGGTGCCGCGGCTCGGGGATGCCGTGGCGAGGGGGATTGCATAGTTTGGGTAGCCGCCCCTCGCACCACACGGGTCCACCGAAGGCGGCGCGAAGACACGAAGGACGCCTCATGGGATACCTACACGCAACCACGACGTAAGTTCCCCCGGATCCCTCGTCGACGAGACCCCGGAGGGGATCGGACCTCGTCGGTTGCGTGGTCGGCGAGGCCCCGGCGGGGTCCGATCAGGGCGGGGGTCTCGCGGACGAGGCAGGCGACGGGGTCCGATCAGGGCGGGGGTCTCGCGGACGAGGCAGGCGACGGGGTCCGATCAGGGCGGGGGGCTCGCGGACGAGGCAAGCGACGGGGTCCGATCAGGGCGAGGGTCTCGCGGACGAGGCAAGCGACGGAGTCCGATCAGGGCGGGGGGCTCGACGGCGAGGCAGGGAGCGGCCTCCGCCGTGGCCCCGCCCGTGCTTTTCTTGGAAAATATAACGCTGTTACAGCCCCCCCTTGACGGATATATAACGTCGTTATATATCCCGACCATGCCCGCGCCCTCCCATGCCACCGAGGCCACGCGTCGTGCCATCCTCGACGCGGCGGCGGAGCTGCTTGCCGAAGCGGGGGCGGAGCGCCTCTCGATCCGCGAGGTCTGCGCACGCGCAGGCGTGACGGCGCCGACGGTCTATCACCATTTCGGCGACAAGGATGGGCTCGTCCTGAAGGTGCTCGAGGACAGCTTCACGGCGTTCGTGCAGACGGTCGACGCGCTCGACAAGCCGCAAGATCCCATCGAGGCGCTCGCGCGGGCCTGGGATGGCTACGTGGCCTACGGCGTCGCGCACCCCATGCATTACCGCATCATGTTCGTGCGCCTCGCCCACACGACGCCCATCCCCGCCGCGACGGCCGCGTTCCAGCGGCTCGTGGACGTCGTGTCCGCCGCGGAGGCAGAGGGCCTGCTCGTGCCGCCCCTGGAGGACGCGTGCAAGGCGTTCTGGTCTGCCATGCACGGCGTCACCTCGCTCATCGCCACCGGTTACCTGCCGCCCGATGCCCCGGCCAGCGCGCTCGTGCGCGACGCCGTCATCGCCCACATCACCCGCCCGCGCGACGGCGCGCGCCGCCCGGCAAAGACGAAAAGGAGCAAACCATGAGCCAGCGTGAATCCGACGTGAACCCCTACCTGCAAGGCAATTTTGCTCCCTGGCGGATGGAGGGCGATGCCTGGGATCTCGACATCGAAGGCGAGCTGCCTGCCGCGCTGCGCGGCACCTTCTACCGCAATGGCCCGAACCCCGCCTACGAGCCGACCGGGCCCTACCATTGGTTCGGCGGCGACGGGATGATCCACGCCATCACGCTGCAGGACGGCCGCGCCTCGTACCGCAATCGCTACGTGAAGAGCCAGGGCCTCGTCGAGGAGCGCGCCGCCGGCAGGTCACTCTCCGGCAGCATGTTTCGTCCGAACCCCGAGCGACCGCGCAAGAACACGGCCAACACCAACATCGTCGCCCACGCGGGCCGGCTGCTCGCGCTCGTCGAGGCCTGCCTGCCCACCGAGCTCACCCTGGGCAGCCTGGAGACCCTGGGCGAATACGATTTCGGTGGTCGGCTGCTCGGCCCCATGACCGCCCACCCGAAGATCGATCCCGAGACCGGTGAGCTCGTGTTCTTCGGCAATTCGATCGCCGACGCCGCGGCCTTCAGCTACCACGTGGCCGACCGCGCGGGCGCGCTCGTGCATTCCACGCGGATCACGCTGCCCTGGGCCTCCATGGTGCACGATTTCGCGATCACCGAGGCCCACGCCGTCTTCCTCCTCGGCTCGCTGGTCTTCCGGCCGGAGCGCCTCGCGGAGGGCAAGAACCCGTTTTCCTGGGAGCCCGAGCGCGGAATGCGCATCGGCGTGCTCCCGCGGCGAGGTGAGGGCGCGGCCGTGCGCTGGTTCGAGGTCGAGGGGGGCTACGTGTTCCATCCGATGAACGCGTATGACGACGGCGACTCCATCGTGCTCGACGTGGCCCGTTATGGTCGGATGGATCTCATGACCCCGGCAGCCATGCGCAATCCGACCCCGGAGGCCGACGAGGCGGCCCGGCTGCATCGCTATCGTATCGACCTCCAGGGCGGCGCTGTGCGATCCCAAGCCCTCGACGACGTATCGATCGAGTTCCCGCGCGTGGACGAGCGCCGCGTCGGCCGCAAGCACCGCTACGGATACGCCGCGGCCGCGGGACCCGAGGGGAGCACGCACAGGTCCCTCTGGACCGCGGTGCGGCGGTACGATCTGGAGCGCGGCACCTTCGAGTCCCGCGCATTCGGCGAGGGCAACGGAGCAGGGGAGCCGCTCTTCGTCCCGAAGAACTCGGAGAGCGACGAGGGCGACGGGTACGTGCTGGTGCTGGTCTACAATCAGGCACGCAATGCGAGCGATCTCTGGGTGCTCGATGCAGAGGACATTCAGGGTGAGCCCGTGGCCCGTGTGCGGCTGCCGCACCGCGTTCCCTATGGCTTTCACGGCAACTGGGTGCCCGCCGCCTGAGTCGCGGAGAAATGTATCGCCCCTGGAAGGGCGGCCAGGGGGCGCTGCGCAGGGCCGTCGCGGGCGAGCCGAAGCTCCGCGCCGACGCGCTCGACGTCGACGAATTTCGACCATCGCGCGTGCGCGATGGCCGTTGCCGTGGAACATTCTCCGCGTGGCCATCTCAAAAGAGAAAATGCAGAGCTGGGCGATGCGGATGATCGAAGAGGCTCGCCCGCCGTCGCGAACGATCACCGCCATCGACGACCTGCTCGCGTTACGCAGCTTCTTCGACGGGGACCGGACGCTCTTGTTCGGTATGAAGACGACGCCCGACGCGTTCGAAAATCCGAGCGCGCTCATCGAGGAGGCGCTCGGCGCGCTTCGCGAATGGTTCGATCACCTCGCCGAGATCGGCGATGCAAAAGAGCAGGCACGGCTCTACCACCGACTCCAGTACCAGATCGACATTCCCGAGCCCGAGCTCGTACGCCAGGAACGCGCGGCGAGCGAGGCGCGCGAATCCGCGAAGCGCGACGCGTTGAGCGTGCTGCCACGGCCGCTCGATGCGGTCGCCGCGGTCTCTCCGTCGCTCGCGGCCGCGCTGCAAAACCCCCAGGGCGAACGTTCGGAGGACTTCTTCGTCGAGCACGGGAAAGCGCTGACGTCCAAGGGCAAGCCGTCGCTCGACATGTCGAATTTCGATTGGCTGGGCGCCGATCCCGACTGGGACGAGCTCGTCGGCGCCCGATTCGACGCGCCGTTTTTCCCCATCGCCGGAGCGGATGGCGACTACGTCGGCGTGCTCGTCTTCCTCGAGGCTCCGGACGACGACGCCGTCGTCCTCTACTACTCGCACGAAGTGGGCTTCTCCTTCATGGCCGAGAGCCTTCAGCACTGGAATGCGATGTGCGACGCGGCCTCGGTCGGCGGTCGTGGCGTGAAGAAGCAGGTCGACCGCGCTCGCGGCCGCGCACCGCGCTGGAAGATGGACGGCGGTCTTCCGCCGAACGCCTACGGCGATGCGCTCGCGCGGGCGGAGGCGATCCTCGAACGCCTCCACCGCGGCAGCTGAAGGCGCGAACGCTCGACGCACGCTTCGTGTCGTCGTCGACTTCTTGACGCGGTTCGCCGCCGGGTGGAGGATGGGAAACCTTCCACACGAGCACGATATCAATGCGCCCCCTCGCGATTGCTCTCGCCCTTGGATTCAGCGCGGCCTCGTGGACGCCCCTGGCCGTCGCCGACGTCGTCCACGACATGCCGATCACCTGCCCGAGAGGCACCGAGAAGCAGCTGAGCCACAACGGCCCTTATTGCGTCCCGCCGATGCGCGCGGATTGCCCGGCCGGGTATGTGCCGCAGGTCCGCCACTCGACGTCCTATTGCGAGGCGCCTCCTCCCGCGCCCTGCCCCAAGGGCCTGCACTGGCGGTCGGACGGGCCGGACAAGGGCTCGTGCTGGCTGAACGACCGCTGCGACAAGGTGGGCGAGGCGTGCTCCTCCGGCGCATGCGAAGAGCTTTCGTTCTGCATCGAGCAGAGGCACATGAGCCGCTTCGTGATGCCCGTCGCCCACGGCACGTGCAGGACCCAGGCCGATTGCGCCGGTGCTCCCGGCACCACGTGCGAAAAACGATTGACCTGCGTCGATCCGGCGACGCGGAAACACGAGGCGGCGCGGATCGAGGCCGCCAAGAAGGTGCCCGCGAGCGCCGTCCCCGCGCCGTACGAGGCGAGCCAACTGGGCGGGGCTCCGCCGCGATATCCCGTGCTCAAGGAGGGCCAGAAGCTCCCTGCCCTGCCCGACGTCCCCGAGCCGCCCGACGATACGCCGATGACGCCGCCTGCGCCCGAGGACGCCGGCGCGGCCCTCACGCCCACGGAGCCGGGCCCGGGCGATGCGGAGCCGGTCGGAGCGCCGCCCACCGCGCCCAAGGCGCCGGGCCACGGCGGATGCGCGGGGTGTGAGGTCGGCGGGTCGGATCAAGACATGGTCGGCTGGGCCGCGCTCATGTGCCTGCTCGGCGTGGGGATCGCCTTGCGCCGGAAAGGTGGAGGCGGCTGACTCTGCGCTCCAGACCACATAAACGCAGCGCGTAATCTTGACGCCGAGGCGCTTGCCTCGTCCGTTCCAACGTCGTACCATCCGTCATGACGGACGCCACGACCGAGGTCGCTTTCCTTCCTTGCCTCGTGTTGGGACGTCGAGGAGCGCTTGCATGAAAAATTCGCGAACAAGCTCGGTCTTCGCCCTGGGTTTTGGCTCGTTGCTCGCCGTGGTCGCGCTTTCGGGCATGACCGGTTGCGGCGACGACGAGAAGAACGGTGATTCGACGTCCAGCAGCTCGAGCTCAGGCTCGGGCTCGGGTGGACAAGGCGGCGCCGGCGGCGGCACGGGCGGCGCCGGTGGCGAGGGCGGTGGCACGGGCGGCGCCGGCGGCGCCGGTGGCCAGGGTGGCCAAGGTGGCGCCGGTGGTCAGGGCGGCCAAGGTGGCGCCGGCGGCCAAGGCGGCAAGTAATCGAGGAATGGCCGTGAGCGCGAGGGGCGCGAAGGAGCGCCCCTCGCCGCTCGATCTCGCGAGATTCATTTTTGATCGAAATAGATCCCCCGGAGCCATCGGGCCCCGGAGAACGCCGTCCTGCCGTGCAGCATCCGGTGGTTGTCGTAGAGGACGAAATCGCCCGGCTCGAGCTGAAAGCGGACCTGGTGCCGTGGATCCCGCACGATCGCCGCGAACCGCGCGTACGCCGCGTACCAGGCCTCCATCTCCGCGAACGAGGCCAGAAACGGCGCGAGCGTGAAATACGAGTATCGCACGAGAAAGCCGCTCGGGCCCTCCATCGTGAGCAGCGGCGCATCGACGATCCGCTCGAACGATTTCTGCTTGCGGTGAAACCGCACCGGAAACGTCGTCAGCCGCTCGAACGCCGGCGCGTCGATCGACGCGACGTACCGCGCGGCGGCGAGGGCGTCGCAAAGAAAGCTCTCCCCGCCCGCGTCCGCCGCCCGGATGCATTGCAGGAGCTGGTATCGAGGCGGCACGTCGAGGAACGGCTGATCGGTGTGGAGATCGATCCCGGCGTCGGTATAGCCGAGCTGGTCCGTGTTCTCGTTCGTCGTGTTGTCGGTGCGTAGATCCTCCACGCGACCGAAATGCGTGCCGATGATGGAGAGCCCCGCGGCGGAGAAGGCTTCGATGAGCGGCTCGGTGTCGTCCTCGGGCGAGCGCCCCCACGCCGCGGACGAACCCCGCACCACGCAAAGCCCCTCGTCGCGGACCCGGGCGAGGCAGGCGTCCACGAGCGCGGAGACGCTCTCGGATCGGCCGGCGTCGAGCGTCACCCGCGCAAGGCTTGCGGGCGGCGGCGGGACCTCGACGCGGCCCGGCGCATACGCGTGGGCGCGGAGCCATTCGAGGTCGTAGCTGCTTTGCCGGCCGGAGGGCTCCTCCCAGGTGACGAGCACGCGGCGGCGCTGCTCGTCGAGGTGCACGCTCCGAGGACGAATGCCGAGCGGGACCTCGGAGGCATCGAGCGTGCGCTCCCCGGTCGACGGATGCCGGTCGACGTCGCATTGATGGCGGAGCCAGAACCAGTGGAAATCGGCGTGCGAGGGGCTCCCCGCGCCGAAATGCACACGAAGCCACCCCTCGTGGGGAGCGAGCGAGGGGCCGGGGTCCAGGCGAGGGGCGAGGTCAAGAGGGGTGAGCAACACGACGGATGTTCGTCCACCATAGCGGATGACGGCTGCCTCGGGAAGGGACATTTGGCTCGGTCCCCTCGCTTCCGCCGCCCGCTCCCGCCTTCGCCCCCGGAGCCGTACGTTCGTGTCGGTTCCATCCGACGCGGGAGGTCTCAATGCGTCCTACGAGGCTGTGGGCGGCGTTCGTCACGGTGATCGTCCTGTCCTTCGCCGTCCTCGGGTACTTCGGATTCGAGATTTATCGAACAGCACCGCCGGTGCCCGCTCGCGTCGTCGTGGCCTCGGACGGCCGCACGCTCTTCACGGGTCAGGACATTCGCGACGGACAGAACGTGTGGCAATCGCTCGGCGGCCAGGAGGTCGGCTCGATCTGGGGGCACGGCGCGTACGTCGCGCCCGACTGGTCGGCGGATTGGCTGCACCGCGAGGCGACGTGGATCCTCGACGTCTGGGCGCGCGACGAGAAAGGAAAGACCTTCGATGAACTGCCGGCCCCGGAGCGCGCCGCGCTCGTCGAGCGGCTCAAGGCGGAGTTACGGACGAACACGTACGACGCCGCGACGGGCACGCTCACGGTGAGCCCGATCCGCGCCCGCGCGATCGAGGAGGTTTCGAAGCATTACGCCGCGGTGTTCGGCGCCGATCCCGCGATGGCCGAGCTGCGCGACGCCTATGCCATCCCCGCCGAGACGATCAAGGACCCCGAGCGCCAGCGCCTCATGAACGCCTTCTTTTTCTGGGCGGCCTGGGCGTGCGCGACCGAGCGCCCCGGAGCCAGCATCACCTACAGCAACAACTGGCCCTCCGAGCCGCTCATCGGCAATCACCCCTCGGGCGCGCTCGTCGTGTGGTCGGCCGTGAGCTTCGTCCTTTTGCTCGCCGGCATCGGCGCGCTCGCGTGGTATTTCGCGACCCAGCGCCACCGCGCGACGGAGGAGCCGGTTTACCCCGAGCGCGATCCGCTGGTCGGCCTTCAGGCGACGCCCTCGATGCGGGCGACGCGCAAGTATTTCTGGGTCGTCGCCGCGCTCATCGTCACGCAGATCGGGCTCGGCGCGGTGAGCGCGCATTACGGCGTCGAAGGCTCGGGCTTCTACGGCATTCCCCTCGACCGGTGGTTGCCTTATGCCGTGACGCGGACGTGGCACGTCCAGCTCGGCATTTTCTGGATCGCCACGGCGTGGCTCGCGACCGGCCTCTTCATGGCGCCGGCCGTCGGCGGCCACGAGCCGAAATTCCAGCGCGCGGGCGTCCATTTCCTCTTCGTCTGCCTGCTCGTGATCGTCGTCGGCTCCCTCGCCGGCCAGTGGTTCGCCGTTCGGCAGAAGCTCGGGCTCGAAGCGAATTTCTGGTTCGGCCACCAGGGCTACGAATACGTCGACCTCGGCCGCTTCTGGCAGATCTTCCTGCTCGTGGGCCTCTTTTTATGGCTCTTCCTGGTCGGCCGCGCGATGTGGCCGGCGCTCCGGAAGGGCGGCGAAAACAAGAACCTGCTCGCGCTCTTCCTCATTGCATCGGCGGCGATCGGCCTCTTCTACGGCGCAGGCCTCATGTGGGGGCGGCAGACGAACCTCGCGATGGCCGAATACTGGCGCTGGTGGGTCGTTCACCTCTGGGTCGAGGGATTCTTCGAGGTCTTCGCCACGGTCGTGATCGCGTTCCTCTTCACGCGCATGGGCCTCTTGCGGATCGCGACCGCGACCCATGCCGTGCTCTTCTCGACGGTGCTCTTCCTCTCGGGCGGCATCATCGGCACCTTCCACCACCTCTATTTCACGGGCACGCCGACCGCGGTCCTCGCCCTCGGCGCGACGTTCAGCGCGCTCGAGGTCGTGCCGCTCGTCCTCATTGGCTTCGAGGCCTACGAAAACCTCACGCTGTCGCGCGCGAGGCCCTGGGTCGCGGCGTACAAGTGGCCCATTTACTTCTTCGTGGCGGTCGCGTTCTGGAACCTCGTCGGCGCGGGGCTCTTCGGCTTCTTCATCAACCCGCCGATCGCCCTTTATTACATGCAAGGCCTGAACACGACGCCCGTCCACGGCCATACTGCGCTCTTCGGCGTCTACGGCATGCTCGGCATCGGCCTCATGCTCTTCTGCCTGAAGGGCCTGTCGACGCACCGCGCGTGGAAGACGGGCGCGCTCTCCTTCGCGTTCTGGGCGATCAACATCGGGCTCGCGCTGATGGTGCTCCTCAGCCTGCTGCCGGTCGGCCTGCTCCAAACCTGGGCCAGCGTCGAGCACGGCATGTGGTACGCGCGCTCGGCCGAGTTCCTCCAGACGCCGCGCATGGACACGCTGCGATGGATGCGCGTCGTCGGAGATACGATCTTCGCCGCGGGCGCGCTCGCGCTCGGGTGGTTTGTCCTCGGGCTGAAGACGGGCTGGTCGCTCCGCGCTGAAGGCGATCCAGGCCTCGAACCCGAGCGCGAGGTGATCCTGATCAGGCAGCCCGCGAAAAGGGAGGCCTGACGGCGCCCGCCCCCGCTACGAGAGCCCGCCCCGCCTCCGCACGATCCAGTGCGCCCCGACCAGCATCGCCGCGCCGAGCGTCCACGCCCACGGAGGCAGGAGCGGCGAGACCCGCCGCTCCGCCGCGATCTGCGTCGCCGCCGGCAGCGGCAGGCTCCCGATCTGATCCACGGTCACGCTCTTGCCCCCGGTCGCCGCCGCGATCGCCGCGAGCCGCTCCGGATCGGGCCGCGTGTCCGCCCACTCGTCGCCGCCGCGCTCGCAGGCGAAGTCTCGCCGCGTCGTCGGACCGCGCTGCGCCGAGGCCGCGCCATCCGAAGTCGCCGCGCCCGCCTCGCTCGGCACGATCTCCACCGTCGCCGAATAGCCGCCCGGCTGGAGTTTGCCCGCGTCGAGCGAGAGCGGCTCGCCTTTGCCGTCGAGCCGCGCGGAGAGCGCGCGCGCCTCCTCGCCCGTGCCGAGCTTGCGGATCGTGATCTTCGCGTCGCCCTTTTGCCCGGGCAGCGGCCTGAGCGTCAGCGTCGTGTCCTCGCCCGCGATGCACCCGTCCGCGAGCTCCACGACCGCGGGCTCGAAGCGCGGGTCGCGCATGAGCCAGCCGAGCATCGCGTCCCAGAACGCGCCGTGCGCCCGGCCCGCCGCGTTCGCCGCGAACGCGCTGAACAGCAAGCGGTGCGAGCCGTCGATGGCGAGCGCGATCGTCCGCCCGCTACCGTGCTCGCCGAGCGCGAGGATCGGCATCGGCCCGCCCTTCGGCGTCCTGCGCGTCGGGTGCTCGAGCAGCACCGTCGCGCCCGGCCGCGCGTCGCCGACCACGTTCGCGCCCGGCATCTCGGGCCACTGCTCGCCGATGAGATCCCTGAGCGGCCCGAGCACCGGCGCCGCGCGTCCCGCCTCGGTCGTGCGCGGGACGAACGACGCCACGTCCGCGCCCTCGGCGTCCGCCCCACGATCGAGCTCGACGGGCAGGACCTCCGCGAGCGGCGTGCCCGCGTAGTTGCCCGGCACGAACGCGTCCGGGCCGCCGACCATGATCAGCCCTCCGCCCTTGTCGACGTACCGCGAGAGCGAGCGCAGGTGCTTCGCGAGGCCGTACGGCGCGGCGTTGAAGTCCTGGAGCACCACGGCGTCGAAGCTCGGCAGGTGCTCGCTGAAGAGCTCGTCGACCGGGAACGGGATGAGCGCGAGCTCCTCGGACGGCGCGACCACGTCGTCGGTCGGCGTGCGCAGGATGAAGAAGGCCACGACGTCGACGGACGCGTCCGCCTTGAGCCACATGCGGAGCGCGCGCACGTCGTACGTCGGCCGCCCGGCCACGTGGAGCACGCGCACGCGGTCGCGCGCGACGTCGATCGTCATGTACCGCGTGTCGTTGTCCGGCACTGCGTCGCCGTCGGGCGCGTCGATCGACACTTCGAGGATGCGCGCGCCGGCCCGATCGAGCGTCACTTCGAGCTCGAGCGTCGCGGATCCGCTCGACGCGTTCGCCTTGCCCGACGCGAGCACCGTCGGCTCGCCGCTCTCGCGCAGCTCGCGCAGCGACACGGGGATCTCGTCGCAATCGAGCCCGCCCGCGCAGCCGATCTCGACCCGCAACGTGAGCGGCTGATGCGCTACGGCCGCGCCTGCCGCGCGCACGGCGCGCACGCTCGCGTCGCGCGGCGCCTCCGTCGCGACCGAGACCGCGTGCACCGGCACCGTCAGCGTCCCGAGCGCCGCGCGGATCGCTTCGCCCGCCTGCGCCTCGCCGGGCCGATCGAGCCTTCCATCCGAGATCACCACGATCGCCGCGGGCCGCTCGTCCGCCGCGCGCGCGACCGACTCGATCGCGCCGGCGAGATCCGATCGCGGCATCGGCCGCGCCGCGAGCAGCGCCTGCCCGAGCCGACCTTCCGCGCCGCCTTGCGCCGCCCCCTCGGCCGCGCCGCTCGCGAGAGCGCCGGTGAGCGGCGCCGGCGCGCCTTTGCCGAACGCGAGCCCGTAGAGCCGCACCTCGGCGCCGTGCTTCGCGAGCTCGCCGAGCGCGCGCGCGGCCTCCTCTCGGCGCGTCTTTCCCGCGGGGCCCGGCAGATCGATCGAGCGCGACGCGTCGGCGAGCACGACCACGCGTGGCCCCACGAGGCTGCCCTTGCTCTGGATCGCCACCGGCCGCAGCACCGCGCAGAGCAGCCCGATCGAGGCGAGCGAGCCCGTGGCGAACGCGGCGATCCGCGAGCCACGCGAGCGCCGGAGCTCGACGGCGAGCAGCACGATGCCGAGGACCGTGAGCAGGGCCGCGAGAAGCTGAAACGACGGCGCGAGATCCCCCGACGGCGCGAGGCTCGTCGTCATGGCGAAGGCTCCGAAGCTCGGCGCCGCATCAGGAAGGGCGCGTGCACCTGGTCGTCCTTGTAGTTCGAGCAGAGCACGAACATCGCCACGTTCACCGCGAGACGCGCGGCCTGCTCGCGTTGCGGCTCGCCGTTTGGCACCACGACGAACGGATGCGTCCCGTTCGCCGCGCGGGCGAGCGCGCCGAGCACGTCGTGCTTCGCGAAGATCACCTGCGGCACGCCGCCGCGCAGGATCGCTTCGAGCTTGGGTTCGCCCTCGACGCGCCCGACGGCGCGACGGAGCAGGTAAAACGAGCGGAAGAGCACGTTCTCCGTGCCGATCGGGATGGGCGCGCCGTCGGGCAGCACGCGGGCGAGCTCGCGACGCGCGGCCTTGCCAAACGTGCCCGACTCGGGGGCGAAGTCATCGACGAAGAGCACGCCCCCGAGCGCGAGGAAACGCCGGATGCCGAGCACCTCGCGCTCGGTCAGGGCGGGCACGTCGTCCTCGCCGCCCCAGATCGCGAAGGGCTCGGCGAGCAACGCGGGCGCGTCGGCGCGCACCGTCGTCGGCGACAGGCGCGCGGGCGCGCTCGTGCGGCGCGTCAGCTCCTCGGACCAGCGCGCGGGCCCCGTCGTCCGCGCGCCTTCCCAGCGCGCCGTCCCCGTCAGCAGGATCCGCGGGTTGAACGCCCCTTCCTCCCCGAAGGCCCGCGACGGCCGCGGCACGAGCGCGACGAGCAGGACCGCCACGAGCACGAGGAGGACCGAGCTCACGCGCGCGCGCATCAATCGAAATCCTCGACGTGCCAGACGCCAGCCTCGCGGCGCAGCTTCACCTCGTGGCCTCCGGGCACTTGCACGGTCGCGCGATCGCCGGCGACCTGCACCTCCAGGCCCTCCGGGTGCTCGAGCCCCTCGACGAGCGAGCGCAGATCGTTCTCGATCGCGCTCCGCGTGGACGGCGAGAGCACGCGAAGAAGGCCTGCATAGCTGCGCCGCGCGAGGACACGCCGGAGCTGTTCGAGCGCCTGCGCGGGCGTCTTCGCGCCTGCGGGCAGCGCGTCGGCGGCCGATATCCGGAAGACGCCGCCTTCGAGCTCGAGCGTCGCGTCTTCGCCGTCGGCGTACCGCATGCGGGCGTGGGCCTTGATCGTCACGCCGGGCGCGGCGAGGGCCTTGGCCTGATCGGAAAGCTCGCTCTTCTCCTCGGCGACGATGCGGCGCACGTCGTCGCGGGAGAGGCTCCGCCGGGCCTTTTCGCTCATCATGCCGTGGATCGCGTCGGCGTCGCCGCGCGCGGCTGCGTCGGCGTAGGCCTTCACGGCGTCCTTCGGGTCGGGCATGGCGGAGCCGCCGCACGCGGCGAGGGCGAAGGCGAGGCACGCGAAGGTCACGAACCGGGGCACGGGCGGAGCCTAGTACAAAACGGGCGAGCCGGGGCCTCGACGTCGCGCGCCGAGCGACCTCGGCCCTCGTTCCCCCTGGTGGCTTGCGCCCGAGAGCGGTACACGTGGGAGCGGATCTCGCATGTCGGGCCGCCCATTCATCCGCCTCGCGGACCTCACGGACCTCGACGGGTTCGCCGATCACATCGTCCGCCACTCGGCCGAGAGCGGGCGCGAGGGCTCCTTGCATTTCGCGATCTCGCGTTCGCCCGAGCGCGCGAGCGTCCGGGAGCACGCGCGGCAGCGCTGGGAGCGCGCGCTGGAGGAGTCGCAGTGGGGCCGGTGTTTCCTGCTCGTCGAGCCTGTGCGGGGCTGGGTCGTGGGGCACCTCGAGCTACGCGGCGGGCGTTTTTCGGCGGAGATGCACCGGGCGATCCTCGGCATGGGCATCGAGCGTGGGTACACGCGCAAGGGCCACGGCCAGCAATTGATGGAGGCCGCGATCGGCTGGGCGAAGCGCTCGGGCAAGGTCTCCTGGATCGATCTCGGCGTCTTCGAGCACAACCTCCCCGCGCGGAGCCTCTACCAGCGGATGGGCTTCGTGGAGAGCGGCAAGCGCAAGGACGCCTTCCGGATCGATTCGGGGATGCACGTGACCGACATTTCGATGTCGCTGCGGATCGGCTGACGGGTTCGACCGCGAATTCGACGTGCGTCCATGCGGTACGCCCGCGCGCGTGACGCGAAGATGGGCGCGACATGAATGGCTCCCACGAGCGATGGGACGAAAGTAGTACACGTCTCTACTTGACGGCCATCTTCCAGTCGTGACCTACTCGTCGTTATGGTGGGGGAATCGCAAATTCTATTGGTCGATGACGATCCTGATTTCGGGAAGGAGGCCGTGCGTCGGCTCGTGGCTGCGGAGCTCGACGCAACGTTTCATCAAGGGCCGCTCGGCACGCTGCAGGCCGTGCGGGCCTCGCGCTGCGAGCTCGTCGTGATCGACGTCAACATGCCGAAGGTCGACGGCTGCCTGCTCGTGCGGATGATTCGTGATGCCTTTGGCCTCGGCCGTACCCGCGTGATGCTCTGCTCCGACATGCGGCAGGACATGCTCGCCGCGCTCGCGAAGGCCTTGCAGGTGCCCTTCGTCACGAAGAGCGCGGGCTTCGACGTGCTCGTCGAGAGCGCCCGCGCGGCCCTTCAGGAGCCGCGTGTGCGCGGCGCCGACGCGGTCGAGCAGGTCGACCCCGCCCGCGTCGCCCCGAGTATCTCGGCCCCGGCGCGTCCCGTACCTCGCCTGGTGGGTCGACGTCGATCGCCGGCGCGCGGGCGCGCGTGACCGATGCCTCGCGGAGGCATCCCCGTCACGGCACGCCCGCGAGATGCCATCACTTCGCGGCCACGTCCGCCACGGTCAGGCTCGGATGGATCGGCCATTGATAGACGCTGACCTTCCCGTCTGCGGACGCGGATGCGACGTGCTTGCCGTCGGGGCTCGTGGCCACGCATTCGACGGCGCCCTTGCCCGAGCCGAGGGTGAGGTGCGTCTTGGCGCTACGGACTTGCCAGATACGCATCGTGCCGTCCTCCGAGCCGGAGACGAGCGCGCCGGAGATCCCCACGCCCGGGAGGAACGAAAGCGAACAGAGGCGCTTCGAATGCCCGGTGAGCGTGGATTTGAGCTCCCAGCCCCGCGTCGCCCAGAGCATCACGCTCCCGTCGCCGCGGCCCGCCGCGAGATAGCTGCCGTCCGGCGCGAATGCGACGGCGCGCACCGTCATGCCTTGGTCCCGCAGGACGTGGACGTTCCGCAGAGAAGCGTCCCATAACCGTACCGTGGACGACCGCGCGCCCGAGGCCCAGAGGCCGCTTTTCTCGTCGAACGCGAGGGCGCGAATCCCCTCCGTGTTCTCCTCCGCGGACTGCATGCACTCGCCGGTGGCCAATCGCCACAAGCTGATGCGCTTGACGGTCCCACACGCGGCGAGGATCCCGGCGCCTGGATCGACGGCCAGGGCGCGGATCGACGACGTATCGTGGGCAATGGTGTGCCGGACGATCCCGCGGGCCGCCTCGAACACCCGAATCTTGCCGTCCGTACACCCCACGGCGAGGAAGCCCGGGGCTGCGCCGAGACAAACCGGCCTTGCGAGCAATCGGCTCCACCAGCGTGGCCGCTTCGATGCGAGGTCGAAGCAAAGCACCTCGCCCATGGCGAAGGCCACGAAGACGGCGCCGCGATCGTCGAAGGCGATGCTGCGTGGCCAGCTCCCCGGCAAAGAGAGGGTGAGCAGGCCGCGCCGCGGGTCGTCGGAGACGTCGAGCCGCGGCGCATCGCCGCTTCGAGCTTCGTCCGGCGCCGAGCTCTTGCGCGGCTGGAAGAGATGGCCGACGCGGCCCGGATCGTACTTTCCCAGCGCCGGCGTGGGCGGAACTTCGAGCGGCTCCGTGGGGGCGTAGACGAGGTCCCGCGGCGCGGGCGGGTTCCACGTGCCGGGTTCTTGCCCGGGCTTGCTCTTCATCGCGGACGACAGCGCCTCCGCCATGGCCATCGCCGATTCGAAGCGCCCTTCCGGGGCGACCGAAAACGCCCGCGCCATCCATTCGTCGATCCTGATCGGCAGATCCGGCCGCTGCGCGCTGGGCGGCTCGAATTCGCCTCTTGCAATGGTCATCGCCATCGCAAACAACGTAGATCCCATGAACGGGAGCCTGCCCGTGAGCAGCTCGTAGGCGACGACGGCCATCGCCCAGAGATCCGTGCGGTGATCGACGCGCTTGGTATCGTCGAATTGCTCCGGGCTCATGTACGGGGGCGTCCCCATGGACGTGCCCGTCGACGTCAACCCGGAAGCCACGTCGAGCTGCTTGGCAATGCCGAAATCCAGCACCTTCACGAAGGGCTCGCCCTCGTCGTCGATCACGAACAGATTCTCGGGCTTGATGTCGCGATGAATGACGCCGAGCTTGTGGGCGGCGCCGACGCCACGCGCGGTTTGTCCGAACAGCCGCAGCACCTCTTCGCAGGGGAGCGGCCCGAGGCGCGAAAGGCGCTTGCGCAGCGTCTCGCCTTCGAGCAGCTCCATCACGATGTACGGCTGCCCGTTCGCCGTCGTCCCGTGATCGAACACCGTCGCCACGTAAGGGTTTTTGATCCTCGCAGCCGCCTGGGCCTCTCGTCGAAAGCGCAGCATGGCCTGCTCGTCGTTGGCGTACCCCGGCGTCATGAGCTTGACCGCGACCTGCGTGCCGAGCCCGAGGTTCTCCGCGGCCCATACCTCGCCCATCGCGCCCGCGCCCAGCTTGCGAACCAGTTTGATCGTCGGCGTGACGTGCTGTCCGGCGGTCATGCTCGGCATCGATGCGCATCCTAGCGCGGTTCCTTTCGGAACGGCTAGCCTCGTGGCATCCTCCGGTGACATGGACGACACGATGGAGACGGCCGAGGCAAGGCTTCACGCGCTTCATGAAGAGCTCACGCTCGTACGGGGCGCGCTCGGCGAACGCGAGCAGGAGCTCGGGTGCGTCCAGGCGTTCCACGACCTCACGCGTCGCGACACGATGCCCCTCGGTGAGCTGTTCCAGCGCATGGTGGACCTCGTCCCGCTGGCATTCCTCGAAGGCGAGCCAATCGCCGCCCGGGTGACCATTGCGGATCAGCGGTTCGTCACGCCGGGCTTCCGCGAGGCGGATGGGATCCATCCGACGAGCATCGTGGCCGGAGAGCAGGACGTCGGCGTGCTGGAGGTGCGCCGGGTGGGTGACTCCGCGGGCGAGGAATCATTTTCGCTGCAAAAGAGGCGGTTTCTCGCGCTCGTCGCGGATTGTTTCGGCGAAGTCGTTCAGCGCCGGTTCGCAGCGGATCAGCAGAAGCGGCTCGCGGAGGAGCTGGAGGCGGAGAGAGAGACGCTTCAGCGGGGGAACCACGAAGCCGAGGAGAGGCTTCATCTCATCGAAAGGATGCAGCAGGCCATTCTCGAGCTCTCCGTTCCGGTGCTGGAGATCTGGGATCGTGTGCTGCTCGTTCCGCTCGCCGGTCTTCTCGATTCTCGTCGGGCAGCGCAAGCCATGGACAGCGTGCTCGCAGCCATCAAGGACAGGCAACCCCGCTTCGTGTTGATGGACATCACCGGTGTGTTGGTGGTCGATACGGCCACCGCGGGCTACTTGTTGCAGATCGCGCAGGCGGCATCCTTGCTCGGCGCCCCCCTCCTTCTCACGGGTATCCGGCCGAACGTGGCGCAGACGATAGTGTCTCTGGGTCTCCACATCGGTGATGTCCGCACCTGTGCGAACGTGCGTGACGGCTTGCGAGAATGCATGCGGCGAATGGGTCGGCCATGACGCCCGCTCCGCGCGGCGTGGGCCTCACCCCACCGGCGCAAACATCTGGACGAGCCTCCGCCACGTCGAAAGCACGCGCCCGAGCCACGGCAAATCGAACACCGGCGAGACCACCGTGTACGTGGTCAATCGATCCATAAAAAGCCACGCGAGCGACGCGCCAAACGCGGCACGCAACACCTCGTCGTCGAGCCCCGGCGCGGCCATCTCGGCGTGGGCTCGCACGAGGGAAAACGTCTCCTCCGCGCTCACCTCCGGGGAAAGCGTCCAGCAAAGAAGCTCCGCGAGATCCCGCGTCCCGGGTCCGAGCGCCGAGAGCTCCCAATCGTAGAGGACGATCCCCGCGTCCGATTCCCCCCGCCGCAATGCAAGGTTCCGCGGATTGACGTCATTGTGCAGCAGCGTCGCCGGCACCACGGCGAGCGCCTCGGCCCAGCCGACGTCGTCGAGCAGGGGCGCCGCCGCCGCCGCGACATCCGCGTCGATCCGTGTCCGCGCGTGCGCGAAAAGCGCCTCCCAGAGCGGCACGAGCTCCGCCGCGCGTGTCCCCGCGGCCCGCGCCCAGGGCACCACGGACAGCGCCACGGCAGGACCTCGCAAGGACGCATGCAATCGTGCGAGCCCCTGAACCGCGCGCCGCACCGCATCGATCGGCCAGGGCTCGGTGACGGCGTCCAGCGCTTCCACCTGTTCGCCTGCGCGCAATCGTTCGAGGACCAACGGACTGCCGATCGCTTCGTCCGGCGAGGAAAAACAGCGCGCCCGCACGCGCGCGAGCGCTGCATGATCGAGCCCATAAAGCGCCCGCTCGCGGGTATGGGCGGCCGCGACGTCGAGCCAGTGCCCATGCGTCTCCAGCGCAGCCGCGAGTGCGGGGCTCGATGCACGCGCGACGCCGGTGCAAAGCGCGCGCAGCTCGTCGCCGCGGGCCGACGCTTTGAGGACGACGTCGAGCACGCGGCCGTCGTCGAGCGTCAACGCCGCCGGATAAACGCCGACGGGCCGATCACAGAATCCGCACGCGAGGCGGCTCAAGAGGCCGCTGCCCGTGATCGCAGGCATCACGCGTGCCGAGGTGACCTCATGTGATACGCCGTCGACGACGACCCGCCGAGGGGCCTCCGGGAGCGCGCGGGAGGCCGCGGTGGCGCGGGCGCCGCGCCGGGGCGGTGGCGGGAGCGCGGAGACCGCTTGCCATGCGGCGACGCGATCGTCGAGGAAAGCGGGATCCACCGGCTCGGCCCCGCGGAACGCAGGAGCGATCGATATCGGCACGCGCCGCGGCCGCTCGTATCGTCGCAACGTACCAGCGCGGAAAAACGGCCAGAGGCCTCGCAATCGCCCCCGCTGGTGAAGGCCGAGCCCTTCGACACGCGCGAGCCACGCTTCCCACGGAACCAACGCGACGTCGTACCCCGCGAGCGCGAGCCACGCGACCACCTCACGGAGCGAGCGCGACTCGTCGCCCACGTGAACGAGCGCCGGCCCCGCTTCGACGAGGTCCGCGAGCACCCGAGCGAGGTGATCCCGTGGACAAACCGAAAACGGCAAATCGAGGTCCGGGGCCGCGCCCGCCTCGACGCACGCGCGGAGCAAAATGGCCACCACGTCGTCCACGCTCGCCTCGCCGTCCCTCCCGCCGAGCACGAGCGAAGGCCGCACGATCGTGGCCGAGAGCCCTTCCTTTCGCGCGCGATCCACGAGGAGCTCGGCCACGGCCTTCGAGGACGCATACCCGAGCGGCAAACGCGGGAGCCGCGCGCGGAGGACCGACGTGGGTTCGTCGTCGTCGAGCACGTCCCCCGGCGCGGCTGCGCCGTCATGGCATACGATCTGCGACGAGACATGGACGAGCCGCGCCCCCGCGGCGGCGCAAAGCGCGATCACCTCCGCCGTCCCGGAGGCATTCGTGGGCGCGAGCGACGAATAAGGCAACACCCAGTTCACGGCCCCCGCCACGTGCACGACCACATCGAGCTCTCGGGCGAGCGCACGATAACGATCCTCCCCGAGCCCGAGGTGCGGCAAGGAGACGTCCCCGGCCAAACCCGAGGCCCCTTCCGCGCCTCTCGCCAGCACGAGAACGTGTTTGTCACGCCGCACGAGCTCGGCGACGACGGCGCGCCCGACGAACCCCGTCCCGCCGGTGACGAGAATCACGCCTCCGCCCGATCGACGTGGCTTCGCCCGCGGCAGAGGACGCTCCAAATCCTGGAGCCAGGGCGCATCGAGCGCATCCATTCCCTCGACGAGCGCTCGCAGGGACGGCGCGCGCCCCCAGAGGTCGAGCGAAATCGTGCGACCGAGCAGATCCCCGAGCGCCGCCGCGGCGTCCGCGGCCTTCAGCGAGTCGAGCGGCAATCGCGCGGGCGGAGCCTCCACATCGATCTCCGCGAGCGAGAGCCCCGTCACCTTCGCGAGCATGAAATGCGCCGCGGAGAGCGCGCTCCCCTCCCCTGGGCAAACGTCGGGCGCGGGCGGCGGGTGGACGGGCATTTCGATCTCGCCGGCGCGCAAAAGCGCCTCGGTCGCGCGCCGCTGGAGCTTGCCCGACGACGTCTTCGGCAGCGTATGTCTCGGGACGAGCGCGACGTCGACGAAGATCCCGTGCTCGAACGACACGGCGCGATGGACCGCGGCGATCACCGCGGCGCGATCGGCCTCGTCGAGCCGACCGTCGACCTCGCAAACGACGACGGGCCGCGGCTCTCCTCCCTCCGCGACGTCCTCGCGCAGCACGGCGCAGACGCAGCCCCGCCGGATCGCCGGATGCGCGCCCTCCGCCGTGCGCTCGACGTCGTGCGCGTGATGGTTCTCGCCGCGCACGATGAGCACGTCCTTTTGCCGGCCCACGATGAAGAGGCGAGCGCCGCGTCGATACCCGAGATCACCGGTGCGCAAGAACGGCCCCGCCTCGCCGTCCGGAGACGCGATCGTCCCGCCAAACACGGCGCGCGTCGTCTCCTCGTCCTGCCAGTACCCATCGGCGACGCTCCCGCTCTTCAGCCAGATCTCGCCGACACGCCCGTCCGGGAGCGGCCGCCGCGTCTCGGGCTCCACCACCCGCAACGTGACGAGTGGCGGAATTTCGCCCACGCAGACGACGTCGATCGCGCGCTCGTCGCCTGCCTCCTCGGCCTCGCCTCGCGCGAGCGCCGCGGCCGAGAGGCGCTCCACCGTGAAGGACGCGTGTGTGCGACAGGAAGCGAGCACGGTATGCTCGGCGAGCCCGTAACAGGGAAACCACGCTTTCGCCGAGAAGCGCGCCGGCGCGAATGCATCGGCGAACGCGGCGAGCGTGCTCGCGCGAATGGGCTCGGCGCCGCAATACGCCTGGGCCCAGCCGGAGAGATCGAGCGTCTCGCGTACGGCCGGATCGATCTTTCGCACGCAGAGGTCATAAGCAAAATTCGGCCCGCCGCTGCGCATCGCCCCGAATCGCTCGATGGCCCGGAGCCATCGCAGCGGTCGTTCCAGAAACACCCACGGCGGCATGAGCCACGCCGGCCAGCCGCCGTCGAGCGGGAGCAAGATGCCCTCGATGAGCCCCATGTCGTGAAATTGCGGGAGCCAGCTCACGGAGGCGCGTGGAATCGTGGGGGCGACGCCGTGAATGACGTGCAGGTTGTGCGAGAGGTTGCTCCGCAGCACGCGCACGCCCTTGGGCGCGGCCGTCGAGCCCGACGTGTATTGCAAAAACGCGAGGCCATTCTCGCGCGGCTCCTCGACGCGGCGGCCCGCGCGTGGGACCTCCGTCACGTCGATCCACGGCAAACACGCGAGCGCGGGCACGGCCTCGTCGAGAATGGGCCGATACGGCAAAATCACGGCCGTCGAGAGCACTCCCTCGGGCCCAGCATTCGCGACGAGGTGGCCGAGCCGCGCGAGGCTCCGCGCCGGCTTGTGGGGGTCGGGCGGGATCGCCGGCACCGCGACCCTCCCTGCGCGAAGGCAAGCGAGGAAAGCGACCACGAAATCGAGCCCCGGCGGGAAGAGCAGGAGCACCCGCGCGCCCTCCGGAAAACGCTCGACGAGGGCGGCGGCCACGTCATCGACGCGCGCGTCGAGCGCGGACACGGTGAACGAGGCCGAAATCTCCTCGCCGTCGTCGAGGAAACCGAGCGCGAGCTCGTCCCCCCGCGCCTCGGCGCGCCGGCGCAATTTCCGGGGCAAGAACGTGAATGCGTCGCTCACGCCGCCGCTCGCTCGGGGTTTGGCGCGGCGAGCGTGGCCTCGAACGCCTGGAAGATGCCGCGCACGTGGTCGGCGTGCTCGCGGGCCGTCTCGGGTCGCCAGTGGCTCGTGTCGATCTCGGGCAAGACGTGGACGATCACCTTCGTCCGCGTCATGACCCAGCTCTTTCCGGGGTTCTCGGTCCGCGGAATCTCGAGATACAGCGGCACCATCGGCGTCCCGAGCGCCGCCGCCATGTGAAACGCGCCCTTGTTGAACGGACCCACGCCGCCCGACGTCACGCGTGTCCCTTCCGGGCTCAAATACACGGCGTCGCCCGTCTTTCGGAGCACCTCGCACGCCGCCGCAAAGAGCTTGCGGCGTTTCTCGGTATACGCCTGCGGCACCGTGAAGAACGTGCCGACACACACGGCCACGAGCGCGCCCGGCGGGAACACCCACGCGCCGCGCTTCATGAAGAATCGCGCGCGCGGAAGGCGCAACGCGAGCAAAACGAAGAGGTCGATCGACGAGGTGTGGTTCGAGACGTACACGACGCGGCGCTCCGGCAGCGGAATCACGGGCGCACGCACCTCGACGGAGACGCCGGAGAGGCGAAGCACGACGGAAGCGGCCCAGGCCCCGAGGCCTTCCGCGGCGGCGCGCCGACCGAAAAAGAGACGCACGAGGACGAAGAGCGGCGAGAGCGCCGTGACGAAGAAAATGGTCAGGACGAGGGCGACGACGCCGCGAATACGCTTCAGGCTCACGGCGAGGCCCCCGACGCCGGCCGTTCGAGGACGATCGTCTGCATGGCCAGGTTGAGCTGTTTTTCAAAGAGCAAGACCGGCGAGAGCGCGAGCTGTCCCGCGAAATACGGGCCGATCGCCTTGCCCACGTCGAGCCCCTTGCCGCGCAGCACGTGGAACGCCGTACCCGCGAAGAGGTAGAAATACGCCGGGAAGGCGCCCCAGGGCAGGTGATCGACGATCGAAAGGCCGCTCTTCTCGCACAGCGCGCGGAGCGTTCGCCAGTCGAAGAGCACCGTGTGTTGCGGCGCCTGGAGCCCCGGCCAGCGGTCCTTGAAGAGCCGGAAGCTCGTCGAATCGAGGCGCGGCACCTCGATGACGACGCGCCCCCCGGGCGCGAGCAGGCTCCGCGCGCGCTCGAGGGTCCGGAGCGGCTCGTAATCGTGCTCCAGGAAATGCCACATCGTGATCAGATCGAAGCGGGCGTCGCCGAAATCGATGTCGGAGAGGAGGCCGAGGCGAAAGTCGACGCCTTCGAGCAGCGGGTTTCCTCGCAGATCCTTGAAATCGACCCCGGTCACGACGGCGCCGTGCTTCCGGCGGAGCATCTGGAGAAAACTGCCCACGGCGCAGCCGATGTCGAGCACGCGCATGCCGCGCCTCAGGGCGACGTACTGCCCGCAAATCTCGACCTTGCGGCGATCGTGTCCGTTCATGCCCCATTCATACAGAGGCGTGAACACGCCCCAATCCTTCTTCTTGCGGTGGGCGATGTACTCGGAATCGTAATACGCGCCGATGTCGTCCTGGAGGATCCGCGGGCGCTGATAGGCGAGGTCACACGAACGGCAACGCACGAATCGAAACCGGCCGGGTTTGCCGGTGAGATCGTCCTCGGCCTCGATCAGGAAATCAGCGTCGCGCCCGCCGCAACCAGGGCAGGCATTGTCTTCCATGCGGGGCTTCGTGTCGGGGATCGTCGCCTCGATCGTCATCGTCGTGTCCTTCAGGGAAAAACGCCGCCGTGAAGCAGCCAGAGCGCAGGTCCAGCGCAAAGACAAACCACGTCGACGAGGACCAGCGCCGGCGCGAGAGGGCCGCGGCGCGCGTCTTCGTCGTGCACGAGCTCGTAGGCGGCGACCACGCCGTACAGCGAGATCGCGCGGCCGAGCGCAACGAGAGGGGGCGTGTCCGGCAGGGCGAGCCCGAGGACGAGCGCGGGCACCTTGAGCAGGATCACATGGGCAAACAGGCCACGCAGGTGCGGCCACGCCACGCGCGCGGCGAAGGCGCCCTGGGACGCGAGGACGGCGCCGAGGAACGGCGCGATCGCGGCTCGGGTGAACCCGATCCAGGCCGCCGTGAACGCGAGCCCGATCAGCGCGAAGAGAAGGGGCTCGGTCGTGGAAACGCGGCGGCAAAGCACGCGCTCGGGGTGGTGTTTTCGATCGTGCGGAAGATCCGCGACGTCGTCCCACAAGCGAAACGCGACGATCGCGAAGAGCGCAGTCGTGGTCCGGGTCGAAAGCCTGCCGATCCCGCCCGCGAGCGCGATGAAGAGCGCGAGCGGCGCGAGCAGGTACCACGACGCGAGGACGCGCTCGCGAAACCACGTCACGGACCAATGACCGTCACGCGAGGCGAACATGCCCCGTGTCTCCATCGACGACGATGTCGCGCCCGTGGCTGATGCGCGCCGTGGCCTCGGGGACGCCGACGACCGAAGGAATGCCGAGCTCCCGCGCGAGGATCGATCCGTGCGAGAGCATGCCGCCACGCTCGAGGACGAGGCCCTTCACCAGGAAAAACAGCGGCGCCCAGCCGGGATCCGTCTGCCGCGCCACGAGCACGTCGCCGGGCGCGAGCTTCGCCGCATCAGCGAGGCCCCCGAGCACCGCGGCGCGCCCCGAAACACGGCCTCCGCTCGCCGGAACGCCGCACAAGACGCCGTCGTCGGTCGAGAGCACGGGCGCGGGTGCGGCAGACGTTTCGAGCGCGGAAGGCACGACGAACGCGCCCGCCGCGAGCGTGAAGACGTCGGGCAGATCGAGCGCGGAGAGCGCGGCATGTTCAGCGCGGCGCGACGCGACGAGGGCGCGCACATCCCCCGGAGAGCCGCGGCCCGCTGCGAGATCCGCGAGCTCGTCGAACCGAAGGAAAAACACGTCGTCCTCAACGTCCGTGGTGCCTGCTCGGGCGAGCTGACGGCCGAGGGCGAGCGCGACGCCGCGCAGGCGCGTGTACAGCAAGGCCTGCCGGAATCGCGCGCGCTCGCGGAGCTGCACGGACGTCTGCGTCGCGAGCACGAGCGCATCGAAGAGTGGTCGCAAGGCGCGACGAGCCCCTCCCCCAAGCCGCTCGCGAAGCCGCGCCGTCTCGCGCTCCCGCTCGGCGCGCTGGCGCTCGAACGCGCGCGCGGGGCTCTCGATGCTTTGATCTCCAACGGCTTCCACGTACCGCGTCAGCAGCGGCAAGAGGCGATCGGGCTCCTCCGCGAGGGAAGGCTCGGTGAGCAAGAGCTCTCCCGAGCCGCGGAAACCGAAGCGATCGAGCCACGCATCGACGTGCGCGCCGAGCTCCGGGCCGAGCGCGCCACGAAACACGGCAAAGCTCCCTCCGCACGCGGCGAGCGCCTCGCGCGCGGGTGCGCCCGCGCGAACCACGACCGCGAGATCCCAGAGCGCGCGAAGCGACCACGCGCCGGCGACGTCGAGCCCCTTGAGCAGCGCATGATGCCGCGCCGCGGGATCGTCCGCGCCATGCCCGCTCGCGCCCGCGTCGTCGCGCTCGATCACGCGAAGCAGCGCTTGCAGCGCGCGGTACGTGACGGCCGCCGCGCAATCAGCAAGCGAGGCATCGACCCAGCGACGCAGCCGCACGTCGAGGATCGCTTCGAGCCCCTCGGCGAGCGTGCGCGCGGGCATCGCCCGGACCTCGCGCGGAGGAAAACGCGACGCAACGTCGTCCACGGCGCGCTCGAAGCGGGCCACGCGCGCCGGCAGATCACGATACGCCCGCGTCACATGCGTGATCACGCGGCCGAGCGCCGTGATCTCGTCGGTCACGCGCCGCCCCTCGGGCGAGGAGGCGCCCGCGCCGACGAAGACGTCGAAGCTGTCCACGAGCCAGTCGCCGAACGGCATGAGCCGGAGGACGGCGTGGATGTGCGAGAGGTTGTAGTAGAGCCGCGCGCCGTGCGCGTCGACGATGCCCCGGAACGCCTCGTCGTGGGCCGCGATGCGCGCTTCCTCGATCCCGAACTCGCGCGCCAGGTTGCGGAAATACGCGTCGTATCCCGCGCGGGCGAACGAGACGAGCAGCGGCGTCACCGGCGCCGGGAAGTTCTCGCTGATGTTCGCGTTCGACCACAAGAACGTGCGCCGATCCGTCACGGGCCGCGCCTGCACGATCCAGAGCTTGCCCTCGGGATCGACAGCCCACTCGATGTCGAGCGAGAGCCCGCGCCGCCGTTCGAGCGTGGTCGCGTGCGCCGCGAGCTCGCGCGCGGCCTGGTCCGTCAGGGGAAACGGGCTCCCGTCCTCGGGCAAACGCTCGACGTGTACGACACGCCGCGCGCCCTCGGTGGCCCGGCGATCGAGGCGGAAGGCGCCGGGCGTGATCGCGCCGTCGACGAGCGCTTGGCCGTGCCCGCGGCAAAACTCGCCGCGCAGCATGACGCCGTCGGTGAAGAGGACGCCGGCCGCCGCGCTGGGAACGAGCCGCTGCACGACGACCGCGACGCCCTGCAAACGCACGTTCCGCGCCTCCTCGTACGCACGCACGCGCGCCGCCGCGCGCGACGCCACGCAGCGCCGCACGGCCTCGACGAGCGCCGCGGGATCCGCGCCGTCGACCGGAAAGATCGATTCGAGCAGGCCCGCGAAGGCCGCCGTCGTCCCGTCCTCGCCGACGGCCGAGCTCCGCACGATGAGCGGGCCGCCGCCGAGCCTCCGGCGCACCTCGTCGAGCGCCTCCACGCAGCGCGCCGGCATGGGTTTGCCCTCGTCCGTCAGCGCCTCGGAGAACGCCGTCGTCAGGATCACGCCCTCGGGCACGGGCGCCCCCACGCCGCGGAGCTCCTGCAGCGATCGCCCCTTCCCGCCGACGAGCGCGACGTCGTCGACGGCGTCGAACCCCCGCACGAACGGCGGCTTCCGAAGAACCGCCCCGATGCCCCCGCGCCCCCTCATCCTGCCCTCTTCTTCACCCCGAGCACCCACAAAAGAACGCTGAAAAGTCCGTGGATCGGCGGCCCGATCAGGAGGCAGAAGAACGCCGTCCTCCAGGATAGTTCGACCACCAACGATGCGCCGACGAGCGCGCCCACGACCGAGTCGAGCCGATCGGCCACGGCCGAGATCACGCGCCCGACGCGGTGCTTCGGCGGCGCCCCCGGCTCGACGTCGAGCTGACGTTTCACGAACGAGTTCGGCAGCTCCCCGAGCATCAACCCGAGCGCCGCGACCGCGCCGAGCAGGAGGAGCCCGGGCAAGGACACGGGCCACACGCCGAGGCCGAGGCGCTGGGCCGCGGTCCCGAGGCCGGCCATGGCGAGCGCGGTCGCGGGCACGATGACCACGAAGCCGCGCGTGGTCTTGTTGTCGCCGAAGATGCGTCGCCCCCGGAGCGTGCGCCCTCCGTCGAGCGGACGCGTGAAGCGCTTCGAGAGCGGGTGCGCGAACCACGCGGACTGGCAAGCGCCGCCAACGACGAAGCTCCCGACGAGGAGCCCGGCACAAGCAAGCGGAGAGAGCGCCACGGGCTCCACGGGCCTAGATCGAGAGGCCGGAGGTCTTCCGGTTCTTGAAGAGAAAGACCTCGGCCGGGACGGCCTTGGCGGCGCGAATCCAGGCCCACGCGGGCGCCTCGTTCGGCGGCGTCCACGGGATTTCCCGAAGGCGCGGGCCCGGCACGAAAGGAAAGACGTGATGCAATTCGTGCGCGTCGAACCCTGTCAGAACGAACGTCGACAAGAATCGAGAAAACCGGAGCGAACGCGTGTACGGCGCCTGCTCGGGCGCGGGGATCGGCGCGACGTCGGCCCCCTGCGAGAGCTCCAGCGGGATGTGCGTGTGCTGGCTCAACATGATCACATCCATCCACGCGAACCCGAGAAAAAGCCCGAGCCCGAAGAGCCGCAGCAGGGCCGCGGGTCCGATGAATACGAAGGCGGCGGCATAAAGCGCGAGCAGGGCGATCGCATTGACGACGAAGGCGCGGCGCGCGCGGGAATCGGGAAAGAGGCGGAAGAGGCGCGGCAGGTGCCAGAAGCTCTGCGCCCGGTAGAGGAACGAGAACAGCGGGATCCAGGCCCGCCAGGCGATATTGATGGCGGCGCGCTCGAAGGCGCCGAGCGGGCGCGGGACGAGCGAGGAGGTCGTGGGATCCTTGTCCTGGAAGCCGGTCCATTTGTGGTGCATGCGGTGGATGGCTTTCCAGCTCGCATAGGGGAGGACCGAGATCACCGAGGCGAGGTGGCCGGCGAGGGTATTCAGGCCCCGCGTCGCGAAGAGCGTGTGGTGCCCGGCCTCGTGCAGCAGGGAAAACCATTTCGCGAAGGAGACGGCGAACACGAGCTGCCCCGCGAACCACGCGGCCCAGGACGAACGCGAGGACAGCCAGATCCCCGCGGCCGTGAGGGACACCGCGACGAACGTGTGCAGCGCGCCCTCGGCGTCCCGCGGCCGGAGAATCGACACGGCCGCGTCGCGCGGGGACGGGGGGCGGGCGGAGGGAGGACCTTGGGGAGCCATACCGCCGGGGATTCGTCAGAACCTGCCGACGAGCGACAAACCTTTTTTCTCGCGGTCGATCATCGGTACGACCCCGAAGGAATCGATGAAGCCTGCGGTCTTCTCTTTCGATTTCGAGGGAGGATCCTCGTAGCTCAGCACGGCGACATCGACGATGGGCCAGCCCACGACCGCGAGGAGGGCCACGCCGAAGAACATATCGGCCGATGAGGCCACGTTGATGAGCGCCGAGCTGAGGATCGGCAGGCCCGCGTTCATCCCGAGGCTGATGAATCCACGCCCCGTATTTCCGTGCACCCAGTGCACGATCGGCGAGGTGAAGCAATGCCCGAGGGCGCCGACGACGATCAGGCCATAGAGGTCATGATCCAGGACGCCCACCACGGCGAGCCCGTGCGAAGGGATGATTCCAAGGAGCGATTGCCAGCCGTACCACGTCCGTTCGTTCGTCTCGCTCGACTTCGGCGCCTCCTCTTCGAGCCGCCAGCCGGGATACGGCCCATACGCCGGCGGAGGCGCGCGCCACGCCCACGGAGGAGGGCGCTGGGCGCCCGGAGGCACAGGCGGCGCGACGAGAGGTGCAGGAGCGGGAGCGGGAGCGGGAGCGGCCTCGGGAGCGGCCTCGGGAGCGGCAGCGGGAGCGGCAGCCGGGGGCGCCGGCGGGGGGCTCGGCAGGGGCGCGACGTTCGTCGTGGCGGGCGGCGCGGGCGGCGGCGAAACCGGAGGCGCCGCGAGCGCGGCGGAGGCGCCGAGGGCAACGAACGAGGCAAAAGCAAGCGGCAAGAAGACACGCGGCGGCATCGATGGCTCCGGTCCGTCGGGCAGCACGCTTCGACGGAATACGCGGACATCCTATCACCTCACGTGTACTTCACGCTCACGATCTCCATCTCCATGTCGCCCGCCGGACGACGCACGGTCACCACGTCGCCCGGCGTCTTGCCGAGCAGCGCACGGCCCACCGGCGACTTCCAGCTGATGCGCCCCGCCTTGCTGTCGATCTCGTCCTCGCCGACGATCCGATAGGTGTGCCGCTTGCCGTCCTCGTCCTCGACCTCGACGGCGGCGCCGAAGAAGACCTTGTCCCCCTTCTGCTCCTTCGGATCCACGACGACCGCGCTCTCGAGCCGCTTCGTGAGGTAATGCATGCGGCGGTCGATCTCGCGCAGCTTCCTCTTGCCGTAGATGTACTCGGCGTTCTCGCTCCGATCGCCCTGCGCAGCCGCGTCCGCGACCTCCTGGACGATCCGCGGCCGGTCCACCGAGCGTAGTCGCCCGAGCTCCTCCGAGAGCCGGCGCGCCCCCTCGGGCGTGATGTAGTTCGGGTTCGGCACGGCCGCGACCTTAGCAGGCTCAGGGCCGCGTCGCTTCGACGATCCAGGAGACGAGAGGCAACGTCGCCATCGACGCGAGCGACGCGAGCGTGCAGACCGCCGCCGCGAGCGGACGATCACACCCCGTGAGCGCGACGATGATCACGCTCGCGAGCGCGGAAGGCATCGCCGCCTGGAGAACAGCGACGGTCGCGATCGGCTCGGGCACCGAGAAGACACGGACGCAGAGGAGCGCGACGGCCGGCGCGAAGAGGAGTTTCACGAGGCAGATCGCGATCGCCGGCGCGACGCGGCCCGAGAGCGCGCGCACGTCGAGCGAGAGGCCGAGCGAGAGGAACACGAGGTACGTCGTGGTTCGCCCGAGCCCTTCGAGGGTGGTGAGCAAGAACGGCGGAATCGGCAGGTGGAGCGCGTGCGCAAGCGCGCCGAGCGGGACGGCGAGGACGAGAGGCTTCTTGAAGATGCGAAGCGCGGCCTTCACGTCGAACGCCTTGCCGCTGCCGAAGCGCTCGGCGTAGGCCTGGCCGAGCGTCCAGAGCAGGATCGTGGTGATGACGAGGTCGATCATCATCGCCGCCGAGCTCGCGGCCGCGTCGCCCGGGAAGAGCGTGAGCAGGAGCGGCAAACCGAGGAACCCCGTGTTGCTGAAGGACGCGACGATCCCCGCGCTGCCGACCGCGCGAGCGTCGAGGCCAAACGCCCGGGCCACGGCGGCGCCCACGCCGAGCGCGGCGAGGAGCGCCGTCGCGGACCACGGCAGCACGCGCGCCGCGCCCCACGCCATGCCGCCGCGCGCGAGCACGGCGAAGAGGAGCGCGGGCATCGTGACGTCGACGACGAGCCCATTCAGCACGTCGGCCTCGCGCGCGCCGAGGCCTCGCACGCGCGCGAGCACGAAGCCGAGGGCGAGCACGAGCGAGAGCCCGCCGAGGAGCGGCCCGAGCGCCTGCGTCATCGCGCGGCGGGCGGGACCTTCCCGCACTCCGCCAGGAACTCACGGGCGGCCACGTCGCTCGGGCGCGCCGCGCCCTTCTCGTCCTTTCGCGGGTCCCACCCCGTGAGCGCGGCGAGCGCGGCCATCGCACCTTCCAGATCTCGCTGCCAGCCGTCGGAGGGCCCCTCCGACCTCGGCGCGCCGAGCATCCCGAGCAGCGACGGCACGAGCGATCGCGCCCCGGCGCGGCCCGCGAGCTCCAGGTAGGCGCTGCGCACCCACCACGCATCCGGCTCCGCGGACTCGACCATCGCTGCGAGGAACCGCTCCTCGAAGAGCCTGAGCACGTCCTCCGACGCCGGCTCGCCTTGCCACGGCAGTTTGTCCACGAGCTGCCGGACCTCCGCGTCGGCGCGCAGGAGCGGCAGGTACTGGTTCTGGCCGCGGCTGTTGATCGAGTCCGAGTATTTCTTCTCGATCGATCGCCCCGCCGCGTCCTCGATGCGCACGAGCACGTGCACGGTCGACGAGGAGCCGAACGTCGAGTACCCGCTCGGCTCCGGCTTCGGAAGGACCTCGCGCAGCGTGGTCCGGAGCGCGGCGCGCACGAACGGCATGCGCGCGTGGACGGCGTCGGTCGGGATCTTCCCGCGCAGCACCTCGAGCGGCGGCGTCTTCGGGTTGTTGCTGAACCGCGACGGCTCGCGGATCCCGATCACGTCGTACGCCGCGTCCGCGGGATCCGAGCGGGAGATCTGCACGATCTCGAGGCGCGTTCCATGCCCGGCGCCTCGCTCGTACACGAGCTTCGCAAGGGGCTGATCGAGCCCGTCACATCCGAACGAGACGTCGAGCGTGCTGCCGGGCCGCGTGGGCTTGAACTGCGCTCGCATGTCGGTCGCGATCGAGCTCTCGGCCGCCGGCTCCTTCGGGCGACACGCGAGCGGCGTGGGCTCCGTCGCGGGCTTCGGCGTCGCCGAGACCGGCGGGAAAGGCCCGCCCTTCGCGCACCGGCTCGGCTTCTGCGACTCGGGCGCCTTGGGAATCTCGTCACCCCCGACGTCGCCCCCGCCCTTCGCCTCGTCTCGAGGGCCCGCCGTCGTGGCCACGGTGTTCGCCCCACCGGTGTTGTCCGACGACCCGCCGCACGCCGCGATCCCGAGGACCAGCACGACACCCGCATGTCTCACGTGCCGCATGGGAGGTGCGTATCACGCCGCTCCGCTCCCGCACAAACGCAGCTTCGGGCTCAGTCCGAAGCAGGCGGCTGCGGGCCCGGGACGATGCCGGCGATGTCCGGATCTTCCCCCGGCGCGTTCGTGCCGCGCGCGTCCTTTTCCTTGCGACGCTCGAGCTTGTTCGCGGACTTCTCGCGCTGCTTTTCCTGGCGCGCGCGTTCCTTCTGGCGCTTCAGCGCTCCCTGCCTCTGCATACGGACATGCCTTTCGCTTGAGGTTCTGCGCGTCCCGAAGGACGTGGCTGAGAAGATGGGAAGGAAAGACGAATCGGCGCGGCGGTGCCTTTCGGCAAACCCGCCGCGCCGCTTCCGACCGACGTGCGCCGATCAGTAACGATCGCGCCCGCCGCCGCCACGGCCGCCGCGGCCACCGCCGCCGCCGCCGTAGCCGCCACCACCGCCACGGCCGCCGCCGCCGCCGAAGCCGCCGCCGCC
>NZ_JARZHH010000040.1 GCF_029946515.1 Polyangium sp. 6x1 | reverse complement strand
GCGGCGGGCTTCGGCTTGGCGGCGGGGAGCACGGGCGGCTTCGGCGCGAGCGGCGCGGCCGGCGCCTTGCCCGGCGCGGGGCGCGGGAGGAGCGGCTCCGTGCCGCCCTTCGCGCGCGGCGCGACCGGCGAGGGGAGATCGATCTCCTCGCCATCTCCGAGGCCCGCCGCCGGCGCCGCGGGCTTCTTCACCAAGATGCTGGTGCCGCATTTCGAGCAGCGCATCTTGAGCCCCGTCGCCGGGATCCGTCGTTCCTCCACCGCGTACGGCGACTTACAGGAGTCGCACTCGACCTTGACCATGCTCATGCCTTCGAGGGGCCCTGGGGCGCGCGATCGTTCCGCGTTGGTCACTTCTACCAGGGTTTGAGGCTTCGCGGCTCTTTTGCGACACGACGAGGGCGCGCGAGCGCGGGGGGCAACGAGCGGACGAGCGGCGCGGATTCGTCGCGCGCTTCCGCTGGGCCGGGGAAATGTGCTAACGCGCTCGCCCCATGCAGAAAGCGACCGCCTTCCTCTTCGCCGTGCTGGTCCTCGGGGCCATCGCGCTCGTCGTCATTCCGGCAGCCGGTCGCCGCGGAAGCACTTCCACCGACGCCGCCACGGCCGACGCGGGCACGACGAGCGACGCGGGCGCGACGGCGAGCGCCGACGCAGGCGCGGAGCCCTCGGACGCGGGCGCGAGCGGGGAGCCCGGCGGCGAGGCGGAGCCGACGGGACCGGTCGACGCGGGCGGGACGTTGCTCCTCACGGGAGAGGCGCCGCCGCCGCTCGCGGGTGAGGCGCCGAAGTCCGTGATCTTCGGGGTGATCCTCGTGCAGTACAAGGGCGCTCAGGGCGCGCCGACGAACGCGCGGCCCCGCGAGGAGGCGCTGACGCTCGCCAAGCAGCTCGCCGAGGAGGCGAAGACGGACTTCAAGGCGGCGGTGGCGAAGGGCGACAAGGGCTCGATGGAGAACGCGGGGCGGCTGCCGCGCGGAATTTTGGAGCCCGCGCCGGAGTATGTTCTCTTCAGCCTGGCCAAGGGCGCGGTGAGCGAAGTGGTGGACACGCCGCGCGGCTACTGGATCGTGCAGCGGGTCGAGTAAGGCCACGACGGCAGAGGGGACGGACGCGATGGCGCAGATCGACATCCAGAGGCCCCACGGCATGAGCCAGGACGCGGCGCGGCGGCGCGCGGAGGATCTGGCGAGGCGGCTGGAGAAGCGGCGTGGGGTGCGCTGGCGCTGGGAAGGCGACGAGCTCTGCCTCGACGCGCCGAGCGGGCCCGCGAAGGGAACGCGAGGGTCGGTGCGCGTGACCGCGGAGGCCGTGCGGATCCGGGTGGAGCTGCCGCTCTTGCTTCGCCCGATGCGCCCGGTGGTGGAGTCGAAGCTGCACGAGAAGCTCGACGCGATGCTCGGCAAGGCCTGAGAGGGTGTTCCACAGGCGTCGCGAGCGGCTCGAGGCTAGGGAGGCCGAGCGAGGCGTACACCGTACGTCGAGCGAGGCCGACCGACGCATCGAGCCGCGCAGCAGCCTGTGGAACACCCTCTGAGCGAGCGGGCGGACCGGGCAGGGCCCCCACGGGCGCCCGGCGCGGGGCTTTCGCCCACGGATCGGGGCAGCCGCGGCGAACGTGCTCGCGCGGGAATGCCCGCGCATGGCGGCGGCGCGCGCGATCGTCGCGATCCGTCGCGAGCACGCTTTACTCCCGACGCACCGTTTGGCTAGTCTCCCCACGCAGCATGCAATGGTCCAGAACCCCGTCTCCGCGGGAGGCGCGTCGAGCCCAATGACGGTAGAGACACCCATGCCCACGGGCCAGGCCGAGGATGCGGCGGCCTTCCTCAATCGTTTACGGTCCGAGCACGCCGCGCAGGAGGACAAGGCGCTCCAAGCCCTGCTCCTGCACGAGTCCGGCGTCCTCGAGGAGAAGCACGGGGAGGAGCCGTCCGCCGCGCGGGACTACCTCGCGGCGTTCAACGCGGATCCGCAGAACCGCGAGCCGCTCGAGGCCCTCGTCCGGATCCTGACCCGGCGCAAGTCGATCAAGAACCTCGGGAAGCTGCTCGAAGCGCTGACACGCGCCTCCGTGACCGCGGAGGAGCGCGCACGCGCGTTCTGGGAGCGCGCCGCGTTCTTGCAGGACTACGAGCAAAATCTTCCGGGCGCGAAAGAAGCGCTCGAAGAGGCCGTGAGCGCGAGCCCCGAGGACCCGACGCCGTGGCTCGAGCTCGAGCTCATCGCGGCGAAGGACGGGGATCTGCCCGGCCGCATGCGCGCCATCGAAGCGCGCGCCGAGCTCGCGAACGATCCGACGTGGAAGGCGTTCCTGTTCATCGAGCTCGCGGAGCTGTCGGCCAAGGCCGGCGACGCGCAGCGCGCGTACGATCTGATCGACGCGGCCGCCGCGCTGGATGGTCAGGGCCGTTTCCGGTCGCAGGTGACGCTCGAAGCGATCGCGGCGCGCGAGGACAACCCGACGGCGCTCGCGCGGGCCCTCGAAGGGCAAGCGCAGCTCATCGAGGAGGCCCTCGAGGACGAAGGGCGCGGCGACGCGAGCGGCGTGCCCCGCTTCGCGCGGCGCGCGGAGTACGCGGCCGACGCATGGCTGCGCGCGGCAGAGCTGAAGCGGCGCGCGGGTGATCAAGAGGGCTGGGTGAAGCTGCTCTCGCGTGCCGCCGAGCAGCTGCCGCAGTCGTCGGTCATCGCGCGCTCGCGGCTCGCGTCGCTCGAGGCGAACGGCGACGCGAAGGGCGCGGCGGATCTCGCGCGGGCCGAGCTCGCGCGAGGCGCCCCGGGCCCGGCCGCGGCGGCGCTCTGGCTGCGCATCGCCGAGGCGGCGATGCTCGACAACGACCGGGACGGCGCCCTCGCAGCGCTGCGCAGCGCGCTCGAAGCCGACCCGGCGTCGATCATGGCGCGCGCGCTCGAGCTCGATCTGCTGAGCGACGCGCAGGATCCGGCGGCGCTCGCGCGATCGCTCGAAGCGTCGGGCGCGTCGTGCCCGACGAACGACGCGAAGGCGCGCGCGGAGATCATCGCGGCCTACGTGTGGGCTTGCCAGGCCGGCGACTCGGACGCCGCGAAGGCGGCGATCGGTCGGGCCGCGGCGCTCGGTACGCCGGGCCCGCTGCTCGCGCGGATCGCCCGCACCCTCGCCTCCGTCCGCGGCGACGCGGCGTGGTACGAGCAGGTGACGGCGGAGCTCGTCGCGAGCGGCGCGGAGCCGGGCGAAGAGGCGAGCCTCTGGTTCGAGCTCGGTCGGAGCCGCGCGATCCGGGGCGACGCCGACGGCGCGGCCGAGGCGTTTGCGAAGCTCGCGATGCTCGACGGCGACGCCTCGATGTGGCTCGGCCGCGTGCTCGCGGCGTACGCGCTCGGCGCGAAGAAGGCCGCGCCGGGCGAGGTGATCGCGGTCCGGCCAATCGCGTCGACGATCGAGGAGCTCGCGAAGGTCGAGACGGACCCGAACCTCGCGCGGGGCCTCTGGGTGGTCGCTGCACTGCGCAGCACGCGCTCGGGCAACGTCGACCAGGCGCGCGCGCGCCTGCGCGAGCTGCACGAGGCGTCCCCGTCGGACGAGGTGGTCGCGCTCTTCCTCGTGGAGCTCGAGCGCCGCGCGGGGGACCTCGCGGCCGCGTCGAACATCCTGTCGACGTGCGCGACGATGACCGAGGACATCGAGCTCGGCGCCGCGCTCTACCTGGAAGCTGCGCTTCTCACGTGGCGGATCGGCGATCGGCAGAAGACGATCGAGCTCATCGAGCAGGCGCGCGGCAGCGCGTCGAAGGCGGCCGCGGCGCTGCTCGCGTGGGCGCTGCGCGGGGCCGATCCGGACAGCCTCGACGGTCGTCGCCGCGCGCTGCTCACGGCAGCGGAGGCGGGCGCGGATCCGGCGAGCATCGCGATCGAGCGCTTCGGCCTGGAGGTCGGCCAGGGCGAGGCGGGCGATCGTGCCGAGGCGCTCACGGCGCTGGAGACGGCGGAGGCCGAGGGCTCGGGCGACATCACGGTCGCCGCGGGGCTCGCGCGCCTGACGTGGCCTGATGCGCAGAGTGACCGGGCCGCGATCGATCGCGCGCTCGATCGGCTCGAGGATCAGGGCGACGAGGCGACGGCGATCGCCCGCGCCGAGGCGTTCCGGCTGGCGCGCGTGGTCGATCAGGATCCGGGCGCGGCGGTGTCGCGCGCGGCGGCCTGGGCAGACGCGGAGCCGAAGCTCTACGCCGCGCTCGAGTGGCTCGGCGCGTCGCTCACCGCGAAGGATCGCGACGCCGAGGTGGCCGCGCGCCGCGCGGTGGGCGCGTTCCTCGACGACGAGCCATGGTCGGCGATGGAAGCGTCGGCCGCGCTCGTCGCGATGCTCGATCAGCCGAGCACGCCGCAGCCCTTGCTCGCGGGGACGTCGGACGCGACGCGCCTCGCGAACCTGGAGCTCGCGATGCCCGGCTGCGATCCGCGCCGCCGCGCGTTCGCCCTGCAGCACGTGGGCGGCGCGCTCGGCGAGGAGGCGGGCAGCGACGCGTCGGCGCTCTCGGGCTGGTCGGAGCTCGCGGCGGGCAACGTGGAGGCGGCGCTCGCCACCTTCCGCGCGGCCGTCGAGCGTCGCCAGGACGACATCGTGTCGTGGGAGGGCGTGCGTGCCGCGAGCGAGGCGCTCGGCGATCACGTCTCCACGGCGCTCTCGCTCGCGCAGCTCGGCGCCCTCAGCAAGGACGACGGGCGCGGCGCGGCGTTCTGGGAGTCGGCGGGTGTCATCCTGCTCGAGCACACCGACGCGCACGACGACGCGGAGATCGCGTTCGCCCGCGCGTTCGATCGGGATCCGAGCCGGAGCGTCGCCTTCGACAAACTCTTCCGTCGCGTACGTTCGCGCAACGAGGACGACAAGCTGCTCGACATCATCGGGCGCCGCCTCGACGTCGCCGACGACGAGGCGGAGATCGGCAAGCTCTTCTGGGAGCGCGCGCGCGTGCTCCGCAAGAAGGGCGATCGGGAGGGCGCGCTCTCGGCGCTCGAGAACGTCACGATGCTCGAGCCCGACCACGTCGGCGCGCTCGCGCTCGCCGGCGAGATCTCGATCACGATGGGCAAGTTCGCCGAGGCGGCCGATCTGCTCGGCCGGCTCTCGGTCATCGGTGAGGCGCCGGCGCAGCAGCGGCTGATGTCCGGCGTCGCGGCGGTGGACATCTACGAGAACAAGCTGAACGCCCCGGAGAAGGCGCTCAAGGTGCTCGTGGGTCTCCACGAGGCGGGCCTGTCCACGCCGCCCGTGCGCGAGCGCCTCGCGCGCGTCGCGGCGAAGACGGGCGCCTGGACGCGCGCGACGGCGATCCTCGAGCAGCTCATGCAGGAGCGCGACAAGCGCGAGGGTCGCATGGAGGCCGCGCGGCTCGCGATGGCCATCTGGCGCGACAAGGTCAACGAGCCGCTCAAGGCCGAGTCCTCGGTCGTGAAGCTGCTCGACGAGTCGCCGGACGACGGCGAGGCGCTCGATCTCGTGCTCACCACGAGCTACGAGGCGTCGCTCCGCCAGCGTCTGCTCGGCCGCGCGAAGAGCGTGCTCGTGCAGAAGCTGTCCGAGGATCCGTGCGACGCCGACCGCGTCGAGCGGCTCGCGAAGATCGCGCAGGCAGGGCAGGACGCGGCGCTCCGGCAGGCGACGCTCGGCTGCCTGGTCTCGCTCGGCCGCGACGACGACGCGATCTCCACGGAGCTCAAGCGGATCGACGGTCGCGTCGCGACGCGGCCCCAGATCGTGCTCGACGCGAAGGCCATGGCCGAGATCGCCGATCCGGAGGACAACGGCCCGATCGCGGAGCTCTTCGTGCTCATGGCCGAGACGGTGACGCTCGCGCTCGGCCCGACGCTCGGCTCGCTGAACGTCGGCAAGAAGGAGCGCGTCGACTCGCGCGGCGGCCACCCGCTGCGCGTGGCGGTCGCCGAGTGGATGGGCGCGGTGGGCTTCGAGGGCGACTTCGAGCTCTACGTCGGCGGCCCCGAGCCGAAGGGCGTGCACGGCGTCGCCGGCGAGGTGCCCGCGATCGTCATCGGGTCCGGGATCACGGCGCCGCTCGACGCGGCAGCGCGCTCGGCCATCGCGCGGACGGTCTTCGCCCTGCGGCGCGGGATCACCTCGCTCCGCACGCGCGACGAGGCCACGGTCGCGTCCGTGGTCATCGCGGCGTGCAACGAGGTCGACATCAAGGTCGCGAACCCCGGGTACGCGGTCTACGGCGAGATCCAGCGCGCGGTGCACAAGGAGATCTCGCGCAAGATCCGCAAGAGCATCGGCGAGGTCTGCCAGAAGGTCGTGTCGAGCAAGCAGGACGCGCGCGCGTGGACGAACGCGGCGCGGCGCAGCCTGGATCGCATGGCGGTGATCGCCGCCGGCGACGTCTCGATCGTGCTGAGCGACATCGTGAACGTGCCGCGGGATCAGCTCGGCTCGGTGGTCACCGAGAACGAGCGCTCGCGCCGCCTTCTCTCGTTCGTGCTTTCCCCCAGCTACCTCGAGCTGCGCAAGAAGCTCGGCATGGGTGTCCGGTGAGCGACGACTCTGGAGCAAAGGATCAAAGCCCCGTGAGCGAGCCCGAAGACGAGATCGACCTCGCAGAGGACGCGATCGACGACGACGACGACGACGCGGCGACCATCATGGCGCACGTGCCCGACGAGCTGATGCAGTCGCTGCGGAACTCCCGCAACGAGCCCGAGATCGGCGAGATGAGCTCGCGCATGAAAGAGGACGCGCGGCACGAGATGCCCACGGTCCCCGAGGAGGACGGGCTGGTGGAGGCCCTCGTCGACGAGACGAAGGCGCCGCCTGCCGCGGCGGAGAGCGCCCACGACGCGGTCACGCCCGCGGGGCCGTCGGTCGTGGAGACGCCGGTGGCCGCGGTCGTGACCGAGGTGGAAGCCCACGACGACGTCCCTGCGGCGCCGTCGCGTCGCGAGCGCGCGCCCGTCGCGGGAGCGCCCACGTTCGACGACGAGCAGGACGCGAGCGCGCACCTCGTGCGCACGCAGCAGCGCGACGCGTGGGCCGAGCGGGCCGCGTGGCTGCGCGCCGAAGCGGAGGCGATGGAGGACAAGGCCGCGCGCGCGCGAGCGCTCGTGGCGGTGTCCGAGATCTACGCGATGGCAGGCGAGGAGCAGACCGCGCGCGCGATTGCCGCCGAGGCGCGCGAGCTCGCGCCGAGCTCTCCGCTCGCGCATCGCCAGCTCCGCGGCTTGCTCGCGCGCGACCAGGACTGGCAAGGCACGATCGATGTGCTCGACACCGAGGCGCGCATCGCACCCACGCCGACCGCGCGCGCCCACGCGGCCGTGCTCGGCGCCGAGGTCCTGCGGATCCGCCAGGAGGACGAGGAAGGCGCGCAGAAGCGCATGGATCTGGCCCAGCGCTCGCTCACGTCGGATCCACGCCCGCACGTGCAGCGCTTCTGCGAGGCGCTCGGCGCCGCGGACGACACGTTCACGAAGGTGCGCGCGCCGGAGCCGAGCGAGCTCTCGGCGCTGCGTGACGCGTTCACGCAGGTCGCGATCCACCGCGGCGTGGTGCCGCGTGGCCTCCGGGGCGTCGTCTCCGCGTACGACGCGCTCCTCCGTGCGCGCGCGGCGCTCGAATCGGGCGACGTGTCCCTCGCGGTGTCGAGCCTCGGGCGCCTGCACAGCACCGCCTCCCTCAAGGGCGGCGCGGGCTGGCTCGCGGGCATGCTCGCGGCCGCGCGCAAGGACACGCGTCCCGGCTCGATCGACGCCCTGCGCGGCGCGCTCGACGGCACGCACGACGCCGACGCGCGGCGCGCCCTCGCGGCCCGCGCGATCGAGCTCGGCGACGCCGCCGCGGCGCGCGCGGCCGTCGAGGGCAGCGACACGATCGCGTTCTCGGCTGCCGATCGCCTCTCGTTGACGGCGCTCACCGGAGGCTCGCGCGAGCTCTTCGAGCAGGCCGTGGAGGCCGCCGCGGGCGACGACGAGCTCGCGCCGCTGCTCGCCGCGGCGAGCGCGGCCTCCCGCGAGGCCGACGCGACTTCGAGCAGCGTCATCGGCGCGGGCAGCCCGAACGCGCGCGCTGCCGCCGCGCTCGGCCGCGCCCTCGGAGATGCGCGCCCCGACGGCAAGCTCCTCGGCGAGAGCGACGCCCTCGCCGCGGCGATCCTCGGCTACAACGAGTACGCCGCCGACAGCGGCACGGGCCGCGCGCTCAAGCTCGAGCTCGACCTCGAGTCGAAGGCCGGCGCGCAGGTCGCCCGCGCCGTCGCCGCGTGGCGCGGCGCAGAGGACGGGGACCGCGACAGCGCGCTCGCGAGCGCACTCCTCGCCGAGCTCGCGGGCGACGCGGAGCTCGCGGCCGAGGGGTACGATCGCGCTCGCCAGTCGGATCCGGCCCACGAAGGCGCCGCGCGCGCTCGCGCGACCGGCGCCGACGCCGCGACCGCGTCGAGCGTCCTCGCCGGCCTCGCGCAATCGATCGAGCCGGGCACGCGCGCCGCGCTCCTGCTCACGGAGGCGGCGATCCGCTTGCTCGAGGTCGAGGTGCCCGACACCTCGATCGACGACGAGCGCGACAAACTCCTCCGCGGCGCGGCCGAGATCGACGCGCGCCTCCCGCTCTCCGTGCACCTCGGCGAGCGCACGGCGCGCGGCGTGGGCGATCGCGACGGCCTCATCGAGTGGCTCCACCTCCGCCGTCAGGCGAGCGAGGATCCGATCGAGCAGGCCCGCGACTTCGTGCGCGAGGCGCTCATCACGCCGGAGGGCGCCGCGCACGGGGCGCGCTTGCTCGCGCAGGCGCTCACGGCGCGGCCCGACGACATCGGCCTGCGGGAGCTCTACGAGCGCCTCTCGCCCGAGCGTCCCGCGGATCGTGCGTCCTGGCGCGCCGAGCGCGCCGTCGCCTCCACGGGCCCCGATGCCGCGCGCTTCTCGCTCGAAGCCGCGCTCGAGTTCGAGCGCGACGGCGACCTCGAGAAGGCCGCGGCCCTCGCGCGGCAGGCCATTGCTGCGGGCGAGACGCTCCTCGCGCCGCTCTGCGCGTACCGCGCCGCGCTCGCGGGCCATGGCACGAGTGATCTCGTCGACGGCCTCTTGCAGTACGCCCGCGCGACGGAGGATTCCGTCGAGCGTCTCCAGGCGTACGAGCGCCTCGCCGAGCTCGACGAGCTCGGCCGCGGTGACGCGGCGAGCGGCCTGCTCTGGCGTCGCACGATCCTCGAAGAGACGCCGTCGCACCTGCCGACGCTCCGCCGCGTCGCGAGCGCCCTCATCGCGGGCGGCCGCGACGAGGAGCTCGAGCCGGTCGTCTTCACGCTCGCGAGGACGCTCGAAGGCCCCGAGGCCATCGCGCACGCGCACCTCTCGGCGCGCCTGCGCCTGCGCGTCCTCGGCTGGGACGAGACGCGCGAGCCGGTCGAGATCGCCTATCGCAACGAGCCTCGCGGGCTCTGGGCACTCCGCCAGATGGCGGCGCATGCCCGCGCGCGTGGGGACGAGGCGACGGCACTCGAGGCCGATCTCGAGCTCGCGAACCGCACCGAGCGCGCCTCCGAGATCGCCACGCTCTCGCTGCGCGCCGCCGAGTCCGCGGCGCGCGCGGGTCAAACCGAGAAGGCCCGCGAGCTGCTCGACAAGGCGATCGAGCTCGTCCCTGGTCACCTCGTGGTGCACCTCGAGCGAGCCCGCGCCCTCGAGCAGATCGGCGACGCCGTGGGCGCCGCGACCGCGCTCGAAGCTGCCGCGCAGACCAGCGCGACGGCCGAGGAGCGCGTGCGCAACCTCTACCTCGCGGCCGTGCTCTGGGCCGACAAGACGAGCGAGACCGAGCGAGCGCGCGGCGCCTTCGAGAGCGTCTTCGCGGTCGATCCCTCGTACCTCGACGTCTTCCAGCGCTTGCAGGCAATCTATGTCGCCGGCGGCGCGCGGGCCGAGCTCGCGGCGCTGCTCGAACGACGCCTCGACGCCGTCACGGATCCGGCCGAGCGTGTCGAGATGGAGGTCCTGCGTGGCCGCGCGCTCGCCGACGTCGGCGACGCGGCGGCGGCGAAGCAGGCCCTCGCGGCGGCGCTCGATCAGAACCCCGACCACGTCGAGGCTCTGACGGCGTTCGCCGACGTCTGCGCGAGGGAAGAGGACTGGGGCGGCGCGGAGCAGGCCTGGATCCGGCTCGCGCGCCTCGTCGCGGAGCCCGAGCGTCAGGCCGAGCTCTACATGCGCCTCGGCGACCTCTACAACGGCCCGCTGCCGAACGCCGAGCGCGCCGAGCTCTCCTACCAGGAGGTCTTGAAGCGCTTCGCGAACAACGAGCTCGCGCGCGAGCGCCTCGTCGACCTCTACAAGAACCTCGGCGACACGGCGAAGGCCCTCGAGCAGCAGACGATCCTCATCAACAACGTCGAGGAGCCCGAAGCGAAGTGCCGTCGCACGACGCAGCTCGCCGAGATCTACGAGGCGATGGGCGACCTCAAGAAGGCCGAGCAGACCTTGCTCCAGGCGCGCAAGACCTGGCCCAAGGACGACGTCGCGCTCGGCGCGCTGGCGAGCTTCTACCAGCGCACCGATCAGGCGCAGGCCGCGAACGTCCTGCTCGATCGTGCCGTCGCCGACGCGCGCCGCGCGCTCGGCACCGGCCGCTTCGAGCCGTACCTCTTCAGCACCGTCGCCACCGTCGCCGATCTGCGCGGCCGGCCCGAGGTCGCGCGCATCGCGCGCGGCAGCGTGCTAGCCCTCGACGGCGGCGCGGTCGATCTCGCGGGCGCGGGCGCGGCGGCCGGCGACATCGCGCTCGACGAGCTCCTCGCTCCCGACGTGATGACCCCGGCCTTCCGCGACCTCCTGCAGCGCACCGGGCCGATGCTCGACGCCGCCGTGCCGTTCGACGTCACGTCGGTCCGCGCGACGCCCTTCCCGCCCCCGCAGGCGCACCTCGCCGAGGAGATCAAGGACCTCGCCCGCGCCTACGGGATCGAGGATCTCAAGGTGCTGCAGTCGTCCACGCTCGGCTCGGTGTGCATCGCCGCGAGCGCGCATCCGCCGACGATCGTGCTCGGCGCGCCGCTCGTGGCCTCGACGAACGAGGCCGTTCGCTCGTTCCTCGTCCACCGCGCGCTCAAGGTCGTCCAGGCGAACGCCACGGCCTTCTCGCGCACCGCGCCGATCGACCTCTGGCCGCTGCTCGCCGCGTACCTCAAGGCGTTGAGCCCTGGGTTTGCCCCGCAAGGCGTCGACCCGGCCAAGCTCAACGACGCCTCGGCGCGCGTCGCCAAGGCGCTCCCGGCGAACCTCGATGCGCAGGTGCGCACGCTCGCGACGGACGTCATCGCCAACATCGGCAACCGCGCCTCGACGCTCAACACCGCGGTGAACGGCTGGGGTGCGCGCGCGGGCTTGCTCGCGGTCGGCGATCCCAACATCGCGCTCACGGGCATCGCCTGGGCGGGCGGCCACACGAACCAGCCTCCCGCCTCCGGCAAGGAGCGCCTCACCTGGATCGGCCGCAACGCCGAGGCTCGCGAGCTCATCGTCTTCTCGGTGAGCGACGCGTATGCCGACGTCCGCGCGCGCCTCGGCCTCGACTGATCCTTCCCTCCTGCGCTTGGCCTCGCGCCTGCTCCTCCCTGCGGCGGCCCTCTTCCTCGGGGCCGCCGCTTGCTCCTCCCCGGACGCCTCGCCCGCGCCTTCCCCGCCCGCGCCTGCGGCCTCTCTGCCGCCTGCGCCCGCGCCCGTCCCCTCGCTTGCGCCGCCGCCCGAGCCCTCCCGCTGCGCCGCTGTCGCCTGCGCCTCGATCGAGCGCTGCGACGAGGCCACGGGCGCGTGCGTCCCGCATTGCCCTGCTGGCGAGGTTTACATCCCGAAGACCGGCCCGGACGGCTTCGTCATGGGCAAGGGTTTTACCTTGAATGGCGGCGCGCGCCGCCTCCGCAAGGGGCACCAGCCCGACTCCGATCGTCCCCACCGCGTCGTCCTCACCCGCCCGTTTTGCATGGACGAGACCGAGGTCACCGTCGCCGCCATGAAAACGTGTGTCGACGCGAAGACCTGCGACCCGCCGAAGAGCCTCGAAGTCTTTGCGAACTATCCTCGCCGCCCGGATCACCCGGCCAACGAGGTCTCCTGGGACAAGGCGAAGAAGTATTGCAAGGCCCAAGGGAAAGACCTGCCCACCGAGGCGCAATGGGAGTGGGCGGCGACCGGCGGCGACGGACGCAAATGGCCCTGGGGCAATGACGAGCCCACCTGCGAGCACGCCGATTTCACGATTGGCGTCCTCGTCTCACCCGGCGGCGACTCTGGCTGCCATGGCGGCGGCACCTCGCCCGTTCGTTCACATCCGAAGGGCGACCGCCCCTGGCCCACCGGCACGCTCCACGACCTCGCGGGCAATGTCTGGGAGTGGTGCGACGACACCTACGCCAAATATGGCGAAGGCCCTGTCACGGATCCCCACGTGCAAAAGCCCGGCGTGCTCGTGCACGTCGTGCGCGGGGGCGGCTGGAATCGATCGAACCTCGGCATCCAGACGGCGTTTCGTGGCGCCGCCATTCACACCTACGAGGTCCCCGGGCTCGGCTTTCGTTGCGTGCGGAACCCTTGAACGCCCGGGGAGGGCCCCGCGCGGAGCCCTCCCCTCGGCCGACGCGTGATCAGAACACCGTATCCATCTGATCCGGGATCGCCTCCCCCGCCTCGTTCGAGCACGCCATCCCGACGCCCGCCGCGTCCTTGCAGCCCGTCGTCGAACACGGGTACGGCGCCGCCTTTTGCGGGTTTGGCAGGATGAACATCGGATTCACGATCCACTTGTCCATGTAGTTCGCGTACGCGTTGCACATGAGCTCGTTCTTGTTGCGGTTGATCGCGAGCTTCAGCACCGTCGCGTCCTGCAGGAACGAGATGTCCGTATCCGAATCGCCCGCGCCGAACACCGGGCGCTTCTTCATGTCCACGTTCGGCTTCTCGGCCTCGGGGCCGGTCACCCCGTAGATCACCTTGTTCATCCAGCAGCGTTTGCCCTCGATGTACGTGATCATCGTATTGCCCATCGGGCTGCCGCCGTTCCCCGAGCCATCCGCGACCGACCCGCACCCCTCGAAGTCGTACGTGAGCTTCCCTCCCCCGTCGAGCAGGTTCCGGATCGCAATCACGTGATCCGCGGCCACGGCCACCCGCTCCGCGAACGCCTCCACGTTCGGCTGCGGCGACGCCGACAGCACCCACACGTCGAGCCCGTTCTTCTGCATCACGTCGATGAGGTCCTTGATCTGATCGTAGATTCGCACGTAGGCATTCACCGACGTCGTCCCGATCGTCTGCTTCGACCCCTCCGCCGCGGCGAGGCCCTCCTCGATCGCCGTATTCGCGAATCCCTTCATCTCGGCCGGCGTGTATCCCGCCTGCACCTGCGCGGCCCAGGCGTACGCGGGCTCCATCGTGCGATAGTTCCAGGCCTCGAACGCCGCCTTCGTGTCCACGGTCTTGCCCGTCGTGTACACCGCGAGAATCTCGTCGGCGCATTCCGCGTTCGTGCTCGTCGGCAGCGGCATTCCCGCCGCGACCAGCGATCCGCACGCCTTGTTCAGCGCGTTTTGCGCTTCATTCGTCAAGAAACGGCTCGTCGTGCGCCAATCCTTGTTCGGCGGCTGCATGATCTTGTCGTTCTTCACGAGCCAGAAGAACACGAGATCCCCCACGTCGTTCTTGATGACCGTGTTGTCCCAATCGAAGATCGCGACGGGCTTCTGCGTGGGATCGTAGGACGCGCCGTTCACCCCGACCTCGTCGATCATCTTGTCGAGCGTTTCGCGGTTCTGCCCGTACCACACCAGACTCGTATCCAGATCGGGCGCCGCCATCGAGCCGCCCGCGCCCCCGGCCCCGCCCATGCCGCCGGCCCCGCCCATGCCGCCCGCGCCGCCCATTCCACCGGCGCCGCCCATTCCACCGGCGCCGCCCATTCCGCCCGTGCCACCCATTCCCCCGGTGCTGCCCATCCCGCCGGTCGCGCCCGCTCCCGCGTTTCCGCCGGCCCCGTTCTCTCCCTCGTCCGTGCATGCCGCCGAGAGCGTCGCCACCCCCACAACGAGCGCGACGGGAAGAAAAGATCGAATCTTGATCATGGCAAGGATCCCCTTTCAGAGATCACCCTACCACGGAAAGATCGAATCCCGCGAACACCATTTTCGCGACATCATGGTAACAAGGTGATCCATTCCCTATTTCCACACGCAAAAGCCGCTCCACGGCGCGAGCGCGGCTGCTCGATTCGATCCACGCTCACGGCACATGGCCTCCCCCCCGGCCCCTCGATTCGCGCAGAGCTCCCTCGTCCGCCTCGCGCTCCTCGGCCTCGCCGCATGTTCTCCCGCGCCGAAGGCCGATCGGCACGCAGCCGCCGCGCCCGCCCCGCCCGACCGCGCCGCGGACGCCGTGAAGCCCGCGCCAACACAAGGCCCCTCGTTCGAGCGCGAGGCCCGCGGCGAGAAGCTCCGCCTCGTCTTCCACGCCGATCCACTCCCGAATCTCGTCTACCAGCTCGATTGCATGGCCGGCCGCCACCCTTGCTCCCGCGCCGCCTACGAGGCCCTCTGGCAGAACGATCTCGGCTGGGACGACGAGGATCGCCGCGCCCTCGAAGCCTTCCGCGAGATCCGCGAATCCTGGAACGGCCGCATCGAGCTCCGCCGCCCCGCCCCCGTCGCCCCCCTCCCTTTGCCCCACGCCGATCGCACCGTCGCCGCACGCCTCGCGATCGCCGGCCTCGTCGCCCGCACCCCCGACGAGCACGTCCGTTTCCTCGGCCTCGTCACCACGCCCGCCGACGCGCAGCGCGCCCAGGCCCTCGTCGACCATTTCCGCCCTCGATTCGATCGATACTGGGAGCGCGAGGGCCGCGCCCATTGCGAGGCGTCCGCCGAGAAGCTCGCCGACCTCTTCCAGCGCGAGGGCCTCACGAGCCACGTCGAGGCGCTCGTCGGGTTTTACCAGGCCGACCTCCCCGACGGCGCCCCGCTCCATTTCCACCTCATGGCCCGCCCGGCCCACCGCTCCGTCGACGCCGCCCGCCAGATCGGCGGCCACGCCGTCATCGAAATGCCCGCCGGCGAGACGCCCGAGGCCCGCGCCCCCGTCGTCGTCCACGAAATGCTGCACCACCTGCACGCCGCCGCGACCGACGAGCGCCTCGCCGCCCTCTCCCGCGCGTTCGTCGAGACGAACGACCCCCTCGCCCCGGCCTCGTATGCCGTGCTCGACGAGGCCCTCGCCACCGCGCTCGGCACCGCCAAGGCCATGCAGCGGCTCGATCCGCCGGGTTTGTCCCGAAAGCTCGAAGCGCCGATGGGCCTTTATGCCGAGCCCACCATCGACCGCGTCGCCAAGGCCGCGCTGCCCTTCCTCGAGGCGCGCCTCGCCGAGGGAAAGGGCCTGCACGACCCCGGCTTCGCCCCCGGCTTCCTCGCCGCCGTCCGCAAAGCCTTCCCGGAGGGCCTGCCGCCCCTGGCCCACGCCCGCCCCCTCGTCGCCGTCGTCGCGCCCGGGCTCTGGCCGGCCTTCCACGCCCTCGACGGCGCCGCCATGGCCTCCTCGCTCGGCGGCGCCACCGCCTCCGACGCCATGCGCGCCCCCGAGACCCCGAATCTCTTCGCCTCGCGCCCGCACTGGGGCGGCGCGTTTTTCGTGACACACGCCGAGGTCGCCGACCTCGCCCGCTTCGAAGAGCCCATCGGCGCCGCCGCCGTCGCCGCGATCACCGCCGAGGCCCGGCGCGCGCGCGCGTTCGTGTATTCGACGCAGAAGAGCCCCGGCGTGTATCGATTCGTCTTCGTCGCCGACGACCTGCCCTCGATGAACGACCTCGTCCGCGCCCTCGCGGCCCAGCCCGCGCCGTTCGAGGGCGCGCTCGAGGTCGTGGCGCGCCACCCGGCCGCGCATTGACGCGACGCTGAGCCCGCGGCCGCCACAAAAAGGCGCCGCCCGCGCCGTCGCGAGGACGACGCGGGCGGGCTCGGCGGGGCGCGATGGCTCGCGCCTCGCCGGTTCGGCCCTTTCAGGACCGCTTGCTGCTGCGGCGGCGCTTGGCGAGGAACGCGCCCACCATTGCGAGGAAGCCGCCCACGGCGCCCACGCCGCGCGCCGGCGCCTCGTCGCCCGGCACGGAGCAACCGCAACCGCCGACGACGACCGGCTCGTCGTCGCCGCCGCTGCCGCCCGCGCCGCCGGCACCACCCTCGCCGCCCATTCCACCGGCGCTGATGCCGCCGCCGACGCCACCCGCGCCACCGGCACCACCCTCGCCGCCCATGCCACCGGTACCACCGGCGCCGCCCATACCACCGGCGCCACCCATACCACCGGTGCCGCCCATACCGCCGGCACCACCGGCGCCGCCCATACCACCGGTGCCGCCCATACCACCGGCGCCACCCATTCCACCGGTGCCGCCCATACCGCCGGCACCACCGGCGCCACCCATACCACCGGTGCCGCCCATACCGCCGGCACCACCGGCGCCGCCCATACCGCCAGCGCCGCCCATACCGCCGGTGCCGCCCATACCGCCGGTGCCGCCCATACCGCCGGTGCCGCCCATACCGCCGGCGCCACCGGCGCCGCCCATTCCGCCGGTGCCGCTCGAGCTCGAGCTGCTCGTCCCGGCCGGCGGCTGCACGAGCACGTCGACCGTGTCCGTCGCCGAGGCCTGACCGTCATTCACGGCCAGCTGGAACGTGAGGAGCGTATCCATCGCGACGTTCGGCGCGACGAAGTCCGGATTCCCGCTGCTCGCCCCGTTCAGCGACACGCCCGGACCGACCTGCTGCGTCCACGCGTACGTCAGCGGATCGTTATCGGGATCCGAGCTCCCGAGCCCCGTGAGATTCACGGTATCGCCGCTCGTCACGACCTGATCCGGACCGGCGTTCGCGACCGGCGGCAGGTTCTGCTCGTCGCAGGTCCCCTGATCCGACACGATGCTCGAGAACGGCATGTTCGCGAGGCCCGTGACGGACAGGCTTTCGACGAACCACCCCTCGGTGCCGACCGCCTCGTCCGTGCCGATGCGGAAGCGGATCTTGAAGGTCTTGCCGGCGAACTGGGTGCCGAGGTTGATGCTCGTCGTGATGTTCGTGCCGCTCGTGAAGTTCGCGCTCTGCCCGGTGAAGCCCTTCTGGCCGAGGAGCGGATTGCCGGCGGTCGCGGTGCCGATCGTGCCGTTGTAATTCGCGCCGAGGTTCGCGAACGTATTGATGTTGACCCAGGTCTGACCGCCGTCCTGGCTCAGCTCGATGATGCCGCCGTCCCAGTTCACGGCCGGCGTGCCGCTCCGCTCGAACTGATAGCGGTGCACGAGCGACATCGTCACGTTGCCATTGCCCGCCACGAAGTCGGGCGACTCGTACCGCTCGTCGGAGATGCCCGCGTTCGCCTCGCCGTGGCCGACGACGTTCGACGACGTCGTGAGCGGCCGGACCCGCGCCCACTTGTTGCTCGGGCCCGACGCGTTCTTCGCCGTCCACGTCTCGATGTTGCTCTCCCAGAGCTCCTGCGTCGCGCTGTTCGGCACGCTGTCGAAATGGGCCTTGCGCACGCTCGACGAGCTGACCGTCGGCGCGCAGGATCCGGGCGCGGAGACGTCGACCTTGAGCTGCAGATCCGTGATCGCCGCGACCGAGTCCGCGAGGGCGATCTGCAACGTCGTGACATTCGAGGCGAGGATGTTCGTCGACGGGAGCACCGCGGTCGCGCCGTTCGGGAACGACACGTTCGGGTTCGTCGAGCTCACCGTGACCGTGCCGCCGACGAGCGGGGCCCAGCCCTGGTTGCGCACCTCGACGGTGACCAGACCGATCTCGCTGTTGTCGAGAACGCCGTCGTTGTCGCAGGACAGCACGCTGTCGTCGATGTTCGCCGAAACGATCACCGCCTGCGGCGCCGCCTCGAAGCTCTCGGTCACGCCCACGTTCGTCGTGGAGTTGCGCGGGGGCGAGACCGCGCAGGAGCCGGCGCCGCGAAGGGCGAAGCCGGTCGCGAGGTCCTGGAAGTCGTCCACGTTCGCGGCGATGGCCGTGGCGAGGATGCCGTCGCGCTGCTCGGTGAACGTCGGGTTCGCCGGGGCGAGCTGCATGCCGCCGGTCAGGTAATTGGCCATCTTGCGTTTGGCCTGGTCGAACGTGTGCCGCGGCGTCGCGGAATAGGCGTCCTCGAGGATCTTCGCGTAGCCCTCGAGCACCATCGTCGCCCAGATCTCGCCGGTGTTGTGCACCTCGGCGTTATCGGCGGCGATCGGCTGCGACGGAATGCCGACCGGGAGCGCCTCACCATTCTGGATGTGCTTGAACGTGAGCGCGTTCTTCGTGAAGTCCGTCGTGTAGGGATAACGCCGGATCCCGAAATACGCGCTGTCGCCGAACGTCGCGCCGCCGTACACCGCGGTCGCGTACACGCCGTTCGGATTGTCGCCCTCGCGAATGAGCATGTGCAGCGCGACGGTATCGCCCCAGCCCTCGCCCATGCCGCGGGCCTGCACCGAGCCCACCGCGACGAGGCGGTTGTGGATGTAGTGACCCCACTCGTGCGCGGCGACGCCGTTGTCGATCGTGCCGTCGCGCTTGATGTTGTCCCCGCGGAACATGGTCGCGCTGACCGGCCCGACCTGAAGCGCCAACCTCAGCGCGTCGCCCACGTCCTTCGTCACGCCGAGCGCGCCGATGGCGACGGGAATGGGCGGATCCGATTCACCCATCGGGCTCGGCGGCAGGCCGGGCGTCAGGTGGTTCGCGACGATGATGCCGACGGCCCCCGCGTTCTCGGCGTTGTCCGCCTTCACGTTGAAATCGCACGAGCCGCGGTCGGCGAGCACGATCTTCCCGGTATAGTTCCCGACGAGCGCCTGGCAGGCGTCGGTGAACGTGCCCGGCGTCGCGTTCGTCGTCTCCGTGGAGTTGTCGAGCGCGGCCATGACATCGGCCGTGATGTTGAACGTCTGCAGACCGAAACTCGCGACGCCGGTCGGATAGGTCGCGCCGCCCGGGTTCACGGTGAGGCTCGCGTTCGGCGGGCCGCTCCAGACGAACATCTGCATCCGCGGCTGGGTGCCGTCGGACGGCGTGCTCATGTTCGCGTTGTCGAGCGACGGCGTCGCGTTGTGGTAGCCGTCCTGCGCCTCGGCCTTGATCGCGTCATTGCCGAGGCCGCCGCGGCCGTAGTTGTTCACCTGCGCGTTGCCCGCGGCCTCGTTGAAGCCCGAGTCGTACCAGTAATCGTGCAGGTAGTTGTTCAGGAAGAAGAGCTGCGTGATCGCCGCCTTCACCTGATCCTGCGTCACGTCGGGGTTCGCCGCCGTGTCGTAGACGCGGTCGAAGACGCCCGGCGCCGTCACGTCCGCGCGATATTCGCCCGCGCTCAGGCCGTCCGGATCCTGGTGATCGACGTACGCGTCGACGTTGTTGCCCGACGTCTCCGTCGCGCCCACGGGCAGCCACGGATCGAACCCCCCTCCCGGGTTCGTATTGAAGCCGTCGATCGTGATGAGGACCGGCGCGATGTACCCCGGCGCAGATCCGTCGGGGTTGCCCGTCGGATGCGGCGCGTAGTCCGCCATCGGGCCCTCGGTCGGCGTGTACTTCGGCGCGCCGTCCGACCAGACGCGGTACGTGTACTCCGCTTCGTGCGTCCGATCCGCGCGCATGAGGAGCCGCCCGTCGTCCGCGGCGATCACGTAGGCGTAGAGCTCGTCGTTGTGCAGGCCCTTCTGGCCGCCCCAGATTTCGACGTAATACGCCGACACCAGCCGATCCGGCATCGGGAAATAGACCTTCTTGATGCGCGCCGGCCGCGTGAGCTCGATGGCCACCGTCTCGGGCGTACCGACGAGGTCGAAGAAGTCATAACCGTGCTCGGGCTGCTTTTTGTTCTTGAACGCGCTCGCGGGCACCTTCGTCGCGAAGAAATCGTTGAATGCGCGGGCGACGGCCGTCTCGGCGTTCAGCGAGAAGTTCTTGCCGCGCTTCATGCCCGACGTGGCCGACGGGTGCAGGTTGCCGGCGATCGCCACGAGCTCGCGGCTCTGCGTCATCAGCACCTTGACGTCGTTCTGGAAGACCTCGATCCCGTCGACGTTCTGGCGGAACACCACGATGATGCCCCCGCCCGTCACGTCGTTGACCACCGCGGGCACAGCCGCGTCGATCGCGTTCTTGCCGACGCCGTAGAGATACGCGTAGTGCTCGAGGTAGAGCCGCGCCGACGCCGCGGGCGTCGCCGTCATCGCCCCCGGCGCCTTCCAGCCGCCCTTCGGCGCCCAGAAGAACGTCGGCACGCCGCGCTTCTCGTCCACGCCCGTCACGCCGCCGACTCCCGCTCCGTGCAGGCTCTGCAGCGGGCTCACGGAAACGGCCGGGGCGTCGTCGTAGGCATGGTAGTTCGGCAGCTCCATGTCATTCGCGCGCGCCGCGGATCCGGCGAGCAGCGTGAGGAGAGCCGTGGCATATCGAGCAGAGCGCTTCATGATTCCTCCACGCAAGAATCTTCGTGGTGATCCCGCAGGCACGCGCCGCGAGCGAGGTTTCGGGTGATCTCGGACAAGGATTGGCCGCCCGTCGCGCGGCGCACATCCCCTGTACCCCTTCCGCGAACGGAAGGGAAGCCGTTCCAGGCCCGCCGCGGCGCCTCCCGTGCCCCACCGTCGCCGCGCGCGCGCGGCCTCGATCCCCGGGCGACGCTAGCGCCCGAGGACGAGCGCCCCGATCACCGCCGCGATCAGCGCCACACCGAGCGCCGCGCTCCTCCAGAGCCCCTGCATCCGCCCGGATCGACGCGTGTCGAGCCGGTCTTCCATCCCGTCCGCGATCGACGCCTCCACGGTGAAGGTGACAATCTGGTCACCACGGTGACCTTCGACGCTCCGTGAACGATATGGATCGGCCGTTACCTCCGCAGGAATGGGCAGGGGCTCGGCGCCGAGTCGCACCGCGCCAAACCCGGAGAGCCGCATCGAGGCCCCGGTGACCGTCCCGGCGGGCACCGGGATCATGCGCTCTCCATCGAGGACGGGCACCTTCACGCGCCCCCCGCGCCGCGCGATCTCCGGATCGATGCGTACCTCGACGAACAGATTCACGCCCTCGCGTCGCAGGCGCGGGTGCGGCGCCACGATCACCTCGATCATCAGGTCTCCGGGCCGCCCCCCGCCGAGCGGCGCCTCGTCCCCCTGCCCTGCGAGCCGCAGGATCTGCCCGTCGTCGATGCCCGCCGGCACCTTCACCGTCAGCGTTCGTTCGTGCGAGACGCGCTGTTTGCCCAAACAGACGGGGCAATGCCGGCCGGGCAGACCGGCCACCGGAGCGCCATTTCCGTTGCAGGTCGGGCAGCGCGCCTCGTACGCCGCATGGAGGACCTTGCTCGCGCCGGAAGCGGCCTCCTCCAGCGACACGAGCATCGGCACGCGCCGCTCCCGCCCCGACCCCGCGGTCGGGCTGCGAAAGAATTCCTCGAAGATCGCCTGGAATTGATCCGCCATGGGCCCGAGCCCGTCGGGATCACCGCCTCGTCCGTCCTGCCCCGCCATCTCGGCTCACGCGCCCCCTCTGGCAATCACGCCGTGCGGCTTCGTTGCTGAATGCATTCACGCAGCGCCGCCTCGAAGCCCGCGCGGGTATGGTGCACGCGCACGCCCGCCATCACCACGCTCGCCGCCTGGATGCCGAGCGCCACGAGCTTCGACCGCACGATGAAATGGGCGACGTCGTTCGATTTCCCGAGGTCGCGCGCCATCTCGGTCAGCCGCGTCCGGGCGGGCGACTCGTAATCGGTCATCTCCTCCCAGTCGTGAAAGCCGGCGATCCCCCCGTCCTCGGCCACGACCCTGCGCGCCATCGCCTCGATCGCCGTCGCGCCCTGCGCGTCGAGGCAGCCCGCCACCCGCGTCACGAAGACGCGCCGGGCGGGCCGCCACAGCCACACCGTCGCCCGCGCCGTCTTCGTGATCTCGGCCTTGTCGACCGGGAGAAGGTCCATCCCGAACGACTACCGCGCGGGGCAGAACGCGTCAATTCCGTCGCGACGTGACTGCCCGCGCGAATCCTGCCGCAACGGAAAATGGCGCTCCTGGAAACGCTTGTCACTTTGGCAGCGCGCGGCGCGCCTCGCGCCGGAATGTCGCGATCCTGGCGAACGGGGCGCGTGTTCTCTCGGCAAAACGGGCCCGCGCGGGCCTGGCACCAAACTTGATATTCTTCCGCTCCATGTCGCCCGAGCCCTACCGCACCCCGTCTTGCCCCACCTGCTCGGCCCCTCACGTCGAGCAAACGCACATTTGCCAGCTCTGCAAGGAGCCATTCGTCCCCGGCGGCGCGGACGCCGAAGCTTGCGACCCGTGCCTCCGCAAAGCTTGCCAGGTCGTGCAACGCGCCGCCCGAAAATCCGTCCCGCGCTACAGAGAACACCTGCGCTGGGTGATGTCCGCGCTCGTCGTGTGCTTTTGCGGGATCACGGCGTACGGCTTCGTCGACGCGGCACGACGCCTCTCGGACATCCACTCGACGGCGCTCCTGCATGCTGCGGAGTACGGCCCGAAGCCAAATGAAACACCCCACAAAAAGCCCCGCGGCCACCGAAAACAACAGGCCGCGCCGCCCGCCCCGCCCGCGCCGCGCAACGAGGCTCCCCTCGAAGACGCGAGCGTCCCGGCCCTCACGAGCGTCCTCGCCGCGCTAACGCCCGAGGTCCACGATCCGGACGCCTTGCTCACGCGGGTGCAGAAGCTCCGCGACGCCGGCCTCGACATCTTCCTCGTCCGCACGAACCTCGGCAAGAGCATCTTCGACGGCGGCACCGACCTCCGCACGCGCATCAGCCCCGTGATCCAGGGCGGAAAGACGGTCGGCGTGCGCTTCTCGCGCCTCGGCCCCGACTCGATCGACGCGCTCGCGGGCGTCCAGGCGGGCGACGTCCTCGTCTCCATCAATGGCTTCGGCGTCGATAGCCCCGACCGCGCGCTGAGCGGCTACGCGTCCTCCCGTGAAAAGGGCGGGGCCATCTTCGAGCTCTTCCGCAATGGCCGCCGCGTCGTCCTCGACGTCCGCTGGCCGAGGTGATCCGCGCCGCCGGGGACGGCCACGAAAGCCTGGAGTCGCCCTCCGGGTTTTGGTAGACGTTCTCCATGGCGATCTTCCGAACCTCGTCGATCGCGCCCCTTTTGCTGCTGGCGCTCGCCTGCGGCTGCGGCGGCGCGGGCGCCCAGACGAACCCCGAGACCCCGACCGAAGGCCCCACCGCCGAGGCGACCTCGTCCACGCCCCCCACGTCCACGCCCCCGAAAACGGACGAGGCCCCGAAGCCGCCTCCGGCCGAGGAGGCGAAGCCGGAGCCTGCCCCGGACAAACCCGCCCCGACGGAGCTCGCGGAGGCCCCGAAGGCGCCTTCGATCACGTGCGAGCCCAAGGCAGGAGCGGCCGCGGGGCCGAAAAAGAAGCTCGAGATCAGCGTGGATCGATCCCGGGTCGACCTCGACGGACACAAGCTCGAGGTCAAGCTCACGCGGGCCGCGTGCAAGGTCGAGCTCCAGGTCATCGGTGAATCCGGCAAGGTCCTGGCGAACGCGGCGAAGGCCTTCGAAGGCGCGGCGCCGGGCACGGTGCTCGCGATCGACTGGAGCCCGATCCGGGCCGAGACCGTCTCGCGCATCGAGGTCTGGGGCCACGACACCGAGGGCAACTATGTCGGCGTGGCGATCACGCCGTGGAACGTGAAGATCGACCACGAGGAGGTCAATTTCGAGACCGACTCGGACAAGATCCGCGACTCCGAGGTCCCGAAGCTCGAAGCGAGCCTCGACAAGGTGAAGGACGCCCTCTCGAAGCACCAGGATTTGAAGGGCATCTCGCTCTACATCGCGGGCCACACCGACACGGTGGGCAGCCCCGAGCACAACCTGACGCTCTCGCGCAAGCGAGCGCGCGCGATCGCCGCCTGGTTCCGCGGCCGCGGCCTGAAGATCCCGGTCGCGTGGGAAGGGTTCGGCGAGCATAACCCGATCGTCAAAACGGCGGACGAGGTCGCCGAGGCGAAGAACCGCCGCGTCGATTACATCCTCTCCCTCGAACCGCCGCGCTTGCCGCAAGGCGCGGTCGCGTTCGGGTGGAAGGCGCTCTGATCAGCTCACCGCCTCGATCTCCACGCCCCACATCTCGTTCCCATCGCCATCGTGCAGCGCCGCGCGGAGCCGCCCGCTCTTGCCGTCGATCGCGAGCACCCCGAACGACTGTTTTCCTCCGGCAGGACCGACCGGCGGATCCCCCTGCTTCCGATTCTGAAACTTCACCTCTGGCCCGAACGTCTCGTCGAGTGGCGCCGGCCCGAACGTGCCCGCGTGGAGCGGCCCGGCGACGAGCTCCCAGAACGGGTCGAACTTCGCGAGCTTCGCCCGCGAAGGATCGTAATGGTGCGCCGCTGCGTAATGCACGTCGGCCGTGATCCACAGGACGTTTCGGATACGTTTCTCCTGCAAGAACGACAGAATCGCCGCGATCTCCAGCTCCCGCCCGAGCGGCGCTCCCTCCCCGTTCGCGAACCCGTCCTGCGCCGTCGGTCCATCCGGGACCACGAGCCCGATCGGCTGGTCGCACGCGATGATCTTCCAGGTCGCGGTCGACCGCGCGAGCGCCTCCTTCAGCCATGCGATCTGCGCTTCGCCGAGGATCGTGGGCGACTCCTTTTCCTCGCGATTCGGCCCATTCGTCCCCCGAAAGCTCCGCGCGTCGAGCACGAACACATCCACGCGCGGCCCGTACGACAGCACCCGATGAATGGGCCCTTGCCGCATCGGCGCATACTCGAACATCGCCTGCTTCGCGAACCCGGCCAGCACCGACGCCCGCCGCTCCTTGTACCGCGGATCCTCCAGCACCTGCCCGGGAAACCAGTTGTTGCGCACCTCGTGATCGTCCCATTGCACGATCGTCGGCACGGCCGCGTGCAGCCGCCGCACGTGCTCGTCGAGGAAGTTGTACGCGAAATTGCCCCGAAACTCCTCCAGCGTCTCGGCCACCTTCGATTTCGCGGGCGTCACGAGGTTCTTCCAGACGGACCCATCGGGCAGCTCGATCTGCTCCGGCAAGGGATTGTCCGCGTAGATCCGATCTCCCGAATGGATGAACAGATCCGGCGCGAGCCGCGCGATCGACGCATACGTCTTCATCCCGCCGCGGGCGACATCGATCCCGAACCCTTGCCCTGCCGTATCGCCCGACCACACGATCTTCACATCCTCCCCCGGCCCCGGCGGCGCGCGCAGCGACCCCAAGGCCGGCTCGCTCCGCGCGTGCCCCACGTCGTCCGCCTCGAAGACCACGCGATAATGGATCCGCTTCCCGGGCGGCAACCCCGTGAGCTCCAGGCGCGCCGTGAAATCGTTCTCGGCCGTGGCGACGGGCCCTTCGAGCTTCTGCGCATCGCTCAGCCGCTCATCGGTCCCCCATTCCACGAGGAGCCGCGCCGGCCGATCCGTCTTGCTCCAGAGCACGACGCCGGCGGCCGTGGGATCGCCGGTCTGCACACCAAACGGAAGCGTCGGCCGCGCGGCCTCGGACGTCACGACGCCGGGCGAACCGCACTGGCCCGCGCAGGAAGGAAGCGCGAGGGCGGAGAGGGAGCCGAGGAGGAAATGGCGGCGGGGGAGGAGGAGCGTGGACATGGAGAGCCGCGAGAGGATCGCCTGGGGCGGAGGCGATGGCAAGGGGCTCTGCGAGGAACGTCACGGGGTTTGTCTCGGAAGTCGTTGATGCGCTAGGACAAACGTTTTTCTTGACGGAACGAAGGGCTCCCGTGGTAGGAGGGCTCGATGAGCGACCCGCTTGTCGCCGCGTCGCCCGATCCCGTGGATCCCTTCCCTGCGGAGGGCCTGCCATGGTATGCTGCGGGCATGGGCACCGCGGCGCGTAACCTCGGCACCGACGATCCGACCTTCTACCCGACGCACGACGACATGGGTGAAAGCGCGCTCCAGACGCTCATCATCGAGCTGTTCCGCCCCTTGCTCGCCCGCTTCCTGGCGTCGCAGGGCGTCCGCGCATTCGTGGGGGCCGATCAATTCATCTACTGGGTCCAGTACGCCCCGACGGTGACGGTCGCGCCCGACCTTTACGTCCTCCCGGGCGTGGATCCCGATAGCGCTCCCAAATGCTGGAAGGTATGGGAGACCGGCATCGTACCGAGCTTCGCGCTCGAGGTGATGGCGGAAGAGAATCAGAAGGACCAGGAGCAATCGCCGCGCCGCTACGACGAGCTCGGGGTGAAGGAGCTCCTCGTGTTCGACCCATACGCGGCCGAATTGCCCGACCGCGTCCGGTTCAGCGTTTACCGCCGAAACGCCCGCGGCAAGCTCGTCCAGGTCGAGGTCACGGATACCGATCGCGTCCACTCGACGGTGCTCGGGTGCTTCGTGCGCGTGGTCGGGGCTGGTGCGGCGCAACGCTTGCGTGTCGGGCTCGGGCCCAGCGGGGACGAACTGTTGCCGACCGAGGCGGAGCTGGCCGAGCAGGAGCGTGCACGGGCCGAAGAAGCCCATGCCAGGGCTGAGGCCGCAGAGGCCGAAAATGCGCGCCTCCGCGCCGAGCTCGAACGGCTGCGCCGCGGCGGCGCGTAAGGAAGGGGATGTTCGTCCCGCGGTCCCACCACGCCCTCCCCCTCGCGCTCACCCTGTGCGCCGCCTGCGCCGAGCCACCGCATCCCGAGGAGAACCGAACGGTCGCTCCCGCGTCCGCTCCCGCTCCCGCAACCGCCTCCGCCTCCACTCCCGCAACCGCCTCCGCTCCCGCCCCCATTCCCGCCTCCGCCTCCGCCTCCGCCCTCCCCTCCCTCCCGCCCGACGCCGAAGCCCGCCTCGACGCGGCCATCCGCGGCGCCATCGATCGCGGCGAGGTCCCGGGCGCCGTCCTCCTCGTCGTACAATCGCGCCACGTCGTCCTCCGCAAAGCCTATGGCCTCCGCGCCAAGGAGCCTTCTCCTTCGTCGATGGCCCTCGACGCCGTCTTCGACGTCGCGAGCCTCACCAAACCCATCGCCACCGCGAGCTCGATCCTCCTGCTCGCCGAACGCAAATCGCTGCGCCTCGACGACCCCGCGCAGAAATGGCTCCCCGATTTCACGGGCGACGACCGCGAGCGCATCACGATCACCCACCTCCTGCTCCACACCTCCGGCCTCCCCGCCGGCGATGCCATCTCCGCTTATGCCGACGGCGAGGCCCGCGCCCTCGCCCGCATCCAGAAGACCAAGCTCCTCCACCCGCCCGGCGAGGCCCACGTCTACAGCGACCTCGGGTACATCCTCCTCGGCGAAATCGTCCGCCGCGCCTCGGGCGAGCCCCTCGACGTGTTCGCCCGGAAAAACCTCTTCGAGCCGCTCGGCATGCAGGACACCACCTTCCGCCCCGGGCCTCCGCTCGCCGCGCGCGCCGCGCCCACCGAGCGAATCCATGACAAACTGCTCGTCGGCGAGGTCCACGATCCGCGGGCCCGCGCCCTCGGCGGCGTGGCCGGGCACGCGGGGCTCTTCTCCACCGCGGATGACCTTGGCCGGTTCGTCCGCATGATCCTCGGCGGCGGCGAATTCGACGGTCGCCGTATCCTCTCGGAAGCCTCCGTCCGCGCGATGACCGAGCTCCGCCCCTTGCCCCTCCCCGAAGGCAGCCCCGACAAACCATCGTCCCGCAGCCTCACCCTCGGCTCGCTCTTCGGCGGGGTCGGCCATACCGGCTTCACGGGCACGGCGTTCTGGCTCGACGTCCGCCGCGGCGATGCCGTCGTCCTGCTCGCGAGCCGCCTCCATCCCGACGGCAAAGGCGACGCCACGCGCCTGCGCCGCGACGTCGCCAATGCCGCGGTCGTGATCCCCCGGAGCCCGCCCGCGGCCCGCGTCCGCGTGGGCATCGACGTCCTCGAAGCGCGCGGGTTCGACGTCCTCGCGGGTCGCAAGATCGGCCTCCTCACGAACCACACGGGCAAGAACGCGCGCGGCGAGCGCACGATCGACGTCCTCGCCGCCTCGAAATCGTTCGAGCTCAAAGCCATCTTCAGCCCCGAGCACGGCCTCGGCGCCGACAAGGACGCCCTCGTCCCCGGCGGAAAAGACGCGCGCACGGCCCTGCCCATCCATAGCCTCTACGGCGCCGATCGCCGCCCCACGGACGCCATGCTCGCCGGCCTCGACACGCTCGTCTTCGACGTGCAGGACGCGGGCACCCGGTTTTACACGTACATCAGCACGATGGGCTATGCCCTCGAGGAGGCCGCGAAACGGAACCTCCGCTTCGTCGTGCTCGATCGGCCGGATCCGCTCGGCGGCGTGGCGCTGGAGGGCCCGCTCGTCGATCCCGGGCGCGATTCTTTCGTCGCGTACCATTCGATCCCCGTGCGCCACGGCATGACCGTCGGCGAGCTCGCGCGGCTCTTCGACGCCGAGAAAAAACTCGGCGCCGATCTCCACGTCGTGCCCCTCGAAGGCTGGGATCGCTCCTTCCGATTCGAACAGACCGGCCTCCCCTGGGTGAACCCCTCGCCCAATTTGCGCAGCGTCACCGAGGCGCTCCTCTATCCCGGCGTGGGCCTGCTCGAATTGACGAACGTCAGCGTCGGCCGCGGCACCGACAGGCCCTTCGAGCGCGTGGGCGCGCCTTTCCTCTCCGGCGCGCGCCTCGCCGCCGAGCTCGCGCGACTCGACCTCCCCGGCGTGCGCTTCTCCCCGGTCCGCTTCACGCCCGCGTCGAGCACCCACGCCGGCGTGCCTTGCGAGGGCGTCGCCCTCGACGTCACCGATCCCGTGAAGATCCAGCCTGTCCGCGTGGGCCTCGCGATTGCGGTCGTTTTGCGCAGGCTCCATCCCGAGGAATGGAAGCCCTCCGGCGTCCTGACCCTGCTCGGCAGCGCCCGCGTCCACGAGGCGCTCGTCCGCGGCGACGACCTGCCGCGCCTCGTCGCGCTCTACGAGCAGGATCTCAAGGCTTTTTCGGAGCGCCGCAAGCCACACCTGCTCTATCCCGCGTTCGTACGAGACAATCGGTAGGACATTTTTCGTCCTCCGACCGGTCGGACATTGTTCATCACGGCATAAGATGAAAAACCGTGACGGACGGAGGTTCTGTGTTATCTTCTGGAAACGACACGGACGGCGCGCGACGGTGAATGGCCGGCGCGCCTCCGCGGCCCAGGAGGAACCGATGGACAAGGTCTCGCTGACGTACTTCGTCGATTTCGTGCTGAAGTCCGGGACGCCCAAGCTCACCGGCGTGCGCGAGTACAAGGAGCGCAAGGACGAGCTCAGCACGGACTTTTATCGTCCGATCCGGGAGGCCATCGTCGAGATGCACAAGAAGGGCCTCCCGGCCTCCACGCTGACCGAGATCGCGCGCGCGCAGGACGACGAGAAGCGGCAGAAGCATTATCCGCTCGTCATCGCGGGATATCGTGCGTTCCTCGCCGAGGGCCCGATGAATTTCTTCGAGCCCCCGCGCGCCGGCCTCTCGCTCGGCGCGCTCGAGATCGACGTGAACCCCGAGCTCGGGCTCGTCCTCTCGGGCAAACCGCACCTGATCAAGCTGTATTTCCGCAGCGAGCCGCTCACGCCGCGCCGCACGGCCGTGATCCTCGCGCTCCTCTCGCGTGGCCTCTGCGAGAGCCACCCCGAATACGTGCCGGCCGTGCTCGACGTGCGCAATGGCAAGCTGCACACCTCGGCGAACACGAGCTCGCGCATCGACATTCTGCTGCGGGGTGAAGCCGCGGCATTCGCCGCGATGTATGGATCGGTCTGACCTCCCGAGGGGGACGCCTCGCGTCCCCCTCTCGGCCAGGCGCAGCCCGGCCGATTCACCCCCCCGAGGCGATCTCGCAGAGCATCGAATGGTTCGATGCTCTAACGAGCTCCGTCCGCGCGCCGGATCCACACCGGCCCCTGCGGACGGAGCTCGATCGCGCCCTTCTTCTCCCGCAGCACGAGCGCCCCGTCCGGCAGCGCCTCGCCCTTTTCGGGGCGCTCGGGGATGGGGCGCATCGAGATCTTCCCCGTCTCCCACAGCACGTAGGTCCACGGCATCTCGGCCGACGAGAACGTCGCGCTCTTCTCCGCGCGGATCATCGCCGCCTCGCAGCGGTGCTCGGGCTCGACGCCCCAGCGCTCCGACGGGGCGATCGCCTGGTTCTCCCCCGCCCACACGAGCCCCGCACCGCTGTTCTTTTCGTCGAACGTCTCGGGCCGGAGCCGGCTCGGATCCGCGAGCAGCGCCTCGCAATCGAGCGGGGCCTTCGGGCGGCGAATCACGACGTGCATATCGGACTCGTCCGGAGGCACGTGCACGAACACGTCCGCGAGGATCATGTTCCGAGGCCCCGTCTGCCGCACCTGATGCAGCCGAGCCACCGACGTCGCCATGCAGAACAGGAGGCCCAGCGCGGCCGCCGCGAGCTCGACCGGCCGCAGCGGGCGCCGCGGTTTGTCGTCTCGAACCTCTCGCATCGAAGGCGAGAGCACCCGATAGCCGAGCGCGAGGAACGGAAGCGCGAGCAGATCCGTCGGATCCGCCCAGGTTTGGAAAGGCAAACCAAGCGCCACGAGCGCCGCGTCCCACGCCGCGGCGAGGGCGTCCGAGAGCTCGAGCGCAGAAAACACCACGGCCACGGCCACGTGGCAGCCGATCACGGTGCGCCGCCCTCGCGCGCGGACGAGCGTCGCGAGCAGCGCGGGCGCGAGGAACAAGCCCGCCGCATCGCTCAGCTTGCCCGTCACGAGCCGGGGAACGAGGCCGCTGCCCTTGAGGGCGTGATCGTTCACGGCGAGCACGGCGAGCGCGACCCACCACGCGGGGTGCGTGAGCGCGCGCGCCGGGCGCCACGGGGTCTCGTCGTTTCGAGCGTCGAGCGTCTTCATTCCAGCGGCAAGATACGCGGAATCGAGACGCCCGAAAAGGCGAGACGCGCGGACGCTCAAAGATACAGGCCGACCGCGCGCACCCGATCCTTCGCGCCCTCCGCGACGACCTCCCCGTGCGCCATGATCAGCCGATCGAAATCGAGCGCGAGCACCTCGCGCACCGAGGCGTTCCACGCGGCCTTGTCCTTCGTGATGAACGTCCACATCCGGCTCCGCGCGAGCTTTCCGCGCGTGCCCATCATCGTGAGCACGAGCTTCGTCGCGAGGCCTTCCGGCCGCTCGATGTTGAACACGAGATCCGAGACGACGAGCGTCTTCGTCGGGCGGTGAAGGAAAACCACCTCCTCCATCTGCGGCGCGCCCGCGACGTGGCGCTGCTCGAAGACGCCGGCCCACGCGGCGGGCGCCTCCCCGGAGAGCACCTCGTCGATGCGCAGCGAGGGGATCTTCTCCCTGAGCCCCGGCGGCGCAAAGACACGCGCCTCGGGGAAACGCTCGGACGCGCGGCCGAGGAAGAGGTTGTGATAAAGATTCGGCGCGACGAGATACGAGACCGTGCCGAGCTTCGCGAGCGCGGCGGCGAGCGTGTCGTCGATCGGAATGGGCGAATGGATCCAGAGCTTTTCGCCCGGGAGGCGGACCACCGTCATCCGCGTGTCCATCCGGACGCCGCCGGGCATCCTCACAGGGTGCTCCGCGGCCCACAGGTCTTCGGCGAGGGAAACGAGCTCGGCCATGGGTCTTCCTTTTTGATCACTCGTGCACGACGGCCAACGATAGCAGGGCGCGGCGGGATTGTCGTTGTCGAAGCCGTGCCGACAGAACTCTTCGAGCAGGAAGATCATGCCGGCGCGAGCTCCTTCGTGATGGACATGTATTGCTCGTCGATCCAGACGATCCTCGCCTCGAGGTCGTCCGGCGCGGGGACGGGCGACGTTGGAATGGCGCGGCCCCGGGCCCTCGTGGTAGACACCGGCTCCCATGCAGCCTGCATCCGACACGGACCAGCTCGCCACCAAGGGCGCGGGCATCGTGCGCCCCGCGCGCCGCCCCGCCGGCTGGATCGCCCCCGGCCCGCAGCCGCGGACGCCCGATCGCGAGGACGTCTGGCCCGGCCCCGGCGAGGACCTCTGCTACCTGGCCGGTGATTTCCGCATTCTCCAGCGCGTCGACGGCCACCGCTGGTCGGCCGACGACCTCGTCACGGCCTGGTACGCAATCGAAACGCTCCGCCATGCCCCGCCGGGCCGCGCCGTCGACCTCGGCTGCGGCATCGGCACCGTCCTCCTTTTCGTCGCGTGGGCCTTCCCGGAGGCGCGCGTGACGGGCGTCGAGGCGCAGGACGTGAGCTTCGGCCTCGCGCGGCGCTCGCTCGCGTGGAACGGCGTGGACGACCGGTGCGCGGTGCGCTTCGGGGATCTCCGGGACCCGGAGACGACCGCGGGCCTCGAAGGCGCGTCGCTCGTGACGGGCACGCCGCCGTATCTGCCGAAGGGGACGGGGATCGAGTCGAGCAAGGTGCAATGCGGCCCGTGCCGCTTCGAATGGCGCGGCGGCGTCGAAGACTACGCCCTCGCCGCGGCGCGCTTGCTCGCCGAGGACGCGCCGTTCGTCGGCTGCGCCGCCTCGCGCCAGCGCCCGCGCGTCGAGGCCGCGGCCGTGGGCGCCGGGCTCGTGCTCGAGCGCTACCGCGACGTCATCCCGCGCGAGGGCAAGGACCCACTTTTCTCCATCTATGTGATGCGCCGCCCTGCCGCGGCTCGCGCCCCGGAAATCGAGCCGCCGCTCGTGTTACGCGGCAAGGACGGGCGCTTCACGGCCGCGTTCGACGACGTGCGCCAGGCGATGGGAATACCCGTCGTGCGTTAAAAAATTATCGGGCCTCGCGACGAGAAAATCGAACCCCGAGCGGAACCGCACGGCATGAAAACGGTTTTTCGTCCTTGATGGGGCCGGCCGAGGGCTGTAAGAATGTATTCTTCTTCGGTCCTTGGCGCGGCGCGGCGACAAGCCCTCGCACCCAGGACCTCTCTGTGGAGGTCTCATGCGCAGGAACGTTTTGCTTGGGCTCATCATTTCTTCCGGGCTTTCCGTCCTCGCGGCCGGCGCCGGTTGCAGTGATGGCGGGACGAACACCACCGGCGGCGGTGGCGAGGGCGGCAGCGGCGGCGGCGCCTCGCAGTCGAGCTCGAGCTCGAGCTCGTCGAGCGTCGCGCAATCGGGCTCCGGCGGCGGCACGCCGGCCGATTCGAACGTGAGTTGCGATACCGCGACGGAGCTGTTCCTCGACGATCCCGGTTTGCAGGATACGCTCGATCCGATCGATACCGACGAGGACTTCTACAAGTTCAAGGGCGCGAAGGGCCAGGCCATTCTGCTCTCGACGGACGCGAAGCCCCCGGCGGACGAATTCGACAACACGTACCCGGATCTCGTCCTCACGCTTTACAAGAAGCAGGGCGGGCAATGGGTGCAGATCGCGGAGAACGACGATCCGTTCCCGCGTTCGAGCAACGACAGCGCAATGTACACGATCCTCCCCGCGTCGGACGACGACGAGTACTGCATGCGCGTCACCGAATGCAACGTGTGGGTGGGCGGAGCGCCGGGCTGCGCGCCTTCGGCCGACATCACCACGTACGATTACGCGATCGGCGCGGGCATCCTCGACGCGTCGCTCGACAGCATCGCGGCCGAGGTGGAGCCGAACGAATCGGACGCCCAGGCCACGGCCGTCGAGTATGCGAAGAACGCGCAGAGCGGCAATTATTACCTCTCGCTCCAGTGGGGCGGATACAGCAGCGCGACGGACGTCGACGTCTGGAAGTTCAACGTCCCCGCGGACGCCGTGAAGGTGATGGGCGATCGCTCCGTCTGCAACTTCGACTTCTATCCGGGCGGCACCGTGGGCAGCGGCTCGACGGCCACGTCGGGCGTGATTGCCTACGTGACGACGGCCGCGGATCCCACGAAAAAGATCGCGCAGATCGACGTGACGGCGGGCCAGACGCCCGCGCAGATCGCCGTGCCTTGCGAGCTCGGGACCGATTACCTGTTCTTCATGACGCGCAAGGCCGGCTCCACGGCCGGGGAGAACGATTTCTACTTCGTGAACCACGGCGGCACGGGCTCGAACCCGCTCGAGGCGGGCCCGAACGACGCCGTCGACATGCCCGAGGCCCTGAAGCCCAACGCGAACGGCACGACGACGAGCTACTTCGTCGACGGTGACCTCGACGCGGCCCCGACGGACGTCGATTACTACTCGGTCGACGTGCCCGCCGGCTCGGCCACGATCAGCGTCGCCTGCGGCGGTCAGCGCTCCGGCTCGGGCCTGCGGGGCCTCAAGGTCTCGGTGCTCGGCGCGAACAACATGCCGATCACCGGCGGCACGTCCACGGAGACCGAGGCGAAGGACCTCTTCATCCAGGACGCGAACGTCCCGTCCGGCGTCACCAGCCTGAAGATCAAGGTCGAGGCGGCGTCGCAGGACGCCGACGTCGCGAGCACGTTCTATCGTTGCGGCGTGCACGTCGCGCCGCCGGCCAACCCGTAGTTTTACAGGACGCACCTCCCCCCGCCCCGCCCTCCGGCCCGCGTGACGCGCGCGCCGGGGGGCGTCCGCCCCGAACACAGCAAAAATTCGACGCGCATCACGAGAACCGCCCCTTTTATGGGGATGGACCGCGCCGAACTTTGCGCGGATACTTGGCGCCCCATGCTTCCGGGCCAGGTGGTCGACGGACGTTTCGTCGTCGAAGGAGTCGTCGGCCAAGGCGGCATGGCACGCGTGTTCCGCGCGATGGACCGCACGACGGGCGAGGTCGTCGCGATCAAGGTCCTGCTCGAAGACGAAGCGGCGAACGTCGAGCGATTCGAGCGCGAGGCGGAGATCATGGCCGCGCTCGTGCATCCAGGCATCGTGCGGTATGTGGCGCACGGTCGCGACGGAAGCTTCCCCTACATCGCCATGGAGTGGGCCTCGGGCCAGAGCCTCGACCGGCGCATCCAGCGACAAACCTTGCCGATCGACGGCGCCGTGCGGCTGCTCCGTCACCTCGCGGAGGCGCTCGCGATCGCGCACGAGCGAGGGATCGTGCACCGGGACCTGAAGCCCGGGAACGTGATCCTGCTCGACGGAGATCTGGAGCGGCCGAAGCTCATCGATTTCGGCATCGCGCGCCTCGGCGGTGCCACGAAGGAGCTGACGCAAAAGGGCGTCTTGCTCGGGTCGATGGGGTACATGGCGCCGGAGCAGGCGCGCGGCGCGCAGAACCTCGACGCGCGCGCGGACGTGTTCGCCCTCGGCTGCCTGATGCTGCACGCGCTCACGGGCAAACGGCTCTTCGAGGGTGGCGACTCGCTCGCGTACCTCGTGCGCGTGGTCGTCGAGGACGCGCCGCGGCTGCGCACGCTGCGGCCCGACGCGCCGCCGTGGCTCGAAGCGCTGCTCGCGCGGATGCTCGCGCGCGCGCCGGGCGAGCGGCCGGCGAACGCAGGCGCGCTCGCGCTGGAGATCGAGCGGGGGCTCGAAGCGGACCTCGACGAGACCACGGTCGAGGCCGTCTCGTTGCCAGGAGGCGCGCTCGGGGCGCACGAGCGGCGCGTGCGCTGCGTGCTCATCGTGCGGCTCCCGGAAGGGCCGGGCGCGGGTTCCGAAGGAAAAACCTCGCTCGCGGAGGTGGCCGCGGGGTTTGGCGGGACGGTCGACGAGCTGCTCGACGGACACCAGCTCGTGACGTTCCACGGCTCGGGGACGGCGACGGACGATGCCTCGCGGGCCGCGAAGTGCGCGCTCGCGTTCGCCGAGCGGGTCGACGGCGAGCGGTCCGCGATCGTCGCGGCCGAGAGCGCAGGCGAGGCGCCGGCGGCTTCGACGATCGAGTGTTTCCTGCCGATGCTCTCGCGCGCGCCGCGCGACGCGATCGCGGTCGACGACGTGACCGCGGGCCTGCTCGGCGCGCGCTTCGACGTGAGCGGCGACGAGCAAGGCCTCTTCCTGCTCGGCGAGCGCGACGTCGGCGAGCCCGCGCGGACGCTGCTCGGCAGGCCCACGCCGTGCGTCGGTCGTGACGTCGAGCTCGGCGCGATCCAGCGCATCTTCGAGGAGGCCGAGCGCGAGCGGACGCCCCAGGCGGTGATCGTCACGGGCGAGGCCGGGATCGGCAAATCACGCCTGCGGCACGAGCTCTTGCGCTGGCTCGCCGAGCGAGGTCGGCCGGTGGAGATCTGGATCGGCCAGGGCGATCCGATGGCGGCGGGATCGTCCTTCGGCCTGCTCGCGCGGGCCTTGCGGCGCGCGGCGAACGTGACGGCGGGCGAGCCTCTGGAGGTCGCGCGGCGCAAGCTGCGAGCGCGCGTCGGCCGGCACCTCGATCCGATCCGCGCCGCGTCCGTGGCGGAGTTTCTCGGGGAAGCCGCGGGTTTGCCCTTCGAGGACGAGGGCCGCCCGGGGCTCGTCGCCGCGCGGCGCAACGCGACGTTGATGGGCGACCGGATCCGTCGATCGTTCGAGGAGCTCGTGGTCGCCGAGGGACGCGCCGGCGCGCTCTTGCTCGTGCTCGAAGACCTTCATTTCGGCGATCTTCCGAGCCTGAACCTCGTCGACGCGGCGCTCGCGCAGCGCTTGCCGCTCGTGGTGCTCGCGCTCGGCAGGACCGAGCTCGCGCGGACGTTCCCGGACCTCTGGACCGCGCGCGCGCCGCTCACGATCTCGCTCGCGCCGCTCGCAGACGGCGACGGCCAGAGGCTCGCGCGCGCGGCGCTCGGGCCGCGGGCGAAGAGCACGGTGATCACGCAGATCGTGGAGCGCGCGGGCGGCAACGCGTTTTTCCTGGAAGAGCTCGTGCGCGCGGCGGCGCGCGGTCGGGATCAGGCGCTGCCGGAGAGCGTGATCGCCATGGTGCAAGGCACGCTCGAAGAGCTCGATCCGCGCGCGCGGCGGGCGCTCCGCGCGGCGAGCGTCTACGGCGACGTGTTCACGGAAGGCGACGTGGCGGCGCTGCTCGGCGAGGAGACGCGCGACGTGGCAGCGCTGCTCGGCGAGCTCTGCGCGCGCGAGCTGCTCGAGCTGCGCGAGGTGAGCCTGACGCGGCACGAGAACGTCGTGGAGATGTACTCGTTCCGGCACGCCTACGTGCGCGAGGCGGCGTACGCGATGCTCACCGACGAGGACCGCGTGCTCGGGCACAAGCTCGCGGCGCGTCGCCTCACGGCGGCCGGAGAGCCCGATCCGACGCGCCTCGCCGAGCACCTCTTCCGCGCGGGCCAGCTCGACAAGGCGACCACGCATTTTTCCCGCGCAGCCGAGCAAGCGCTCCTCGGCGGGGATCTCGGCAAGGCCCTCTCGTGCGCCGAGCGCGGGATCAACTGCGGCGCGCTCGGCGACGATCTCGGCCGCCTGCTCGTGATCCAGGCCGAGGCGCATCGGTGGCGCGGCGAGAACGTCGAGGCCATGCGCAAGGCCGAGCGCGCGCTCACCGTCCTTTCGCGCGGCACCGACGCCTGGTGCGCGGCCGCGAGCGAGGTCACCTCGTGCGCGACGAGGCTCGGCGATCCAGGCACGCTCGAGCCCGTGGCGGCGGCGCTCTCCGAGGTCGTCTCGGCGCCGCGGACCACGCCGCGTCCGACGCAGCTCGCCGCGTGTGCGCGCGTCGCCGCGGCGCTTTATGTGCTCGGCCGGCACGAGCTCGCCGAGTCGCTACACGAGCTCGCGGCGGGGCACGAGGAAGCGCGGCGGGAGCCGTCGACGCGCGCGCGCCTCCACGAGGCCGACACGCTGCGGGCGCACACGATGGGGGACGCAGCCGGCGCGGTCGCCGCGGTGGAGCAGGTCATCCAGGCCTTCACGGAGATCGGCGACCTGCGCAGCGTCGCGCTCCACCGGAGCAACCAGGCCGCGCTGCTGAACGCGATCGGCGCGTACGTCGAGGCCGAGTTCGCCTCGCGGGCCGCGCTCGAAGCGAGCGAGGCGCAGGGGCTCTCGCAGATCGTGAGCGCGGCCCAGCAAAACCTCGGGTTTTCCCTGGCGCACACGGGCCGCATCGACGAGGCCCAGACGCTCCTTTCCCGCAGCATCCGCGAGGCCATCCTCCAGCGCAACCGCAGGCTCGAGGCCGGCGCGCGGATCTACCTCGCGATCGCCGCGCTCTACGCGCGCAAGCTCGACATCGCGGACGCCGAGGCGCGCGCGGCCGCCGACGCGCTCGCGGGCATGCCCCTCCACGCGTATGCGGTCGGCGTGCTCGCGATGGTCGAGCTCTTGCGCGGGCGCGCGCGGGAAGCCCTGCACATGGCGGAGAAGGCGATCAGCGCGCTCGCGGCGCGCGGCGGCGCGGCCGAGGAGGGCGAGGGCCTCGTGCGGCTCGCGTTCGCCGAGGCGCTCGCGGCGACGGGGGACACGGAGGGTGCGCGGCGTGCGCTCTCCATCGCGAAGCGGCGCATCGAGGAGCGCGCGACTTCGCTCACGCGGCCCGCGCATCGACGCAGCTTCGTCGAGCTCGTCCCCGAGCATCGGCGGACCCTCGATCTCGCCGCGCACATGGGGGCGTAGCTCGCGATCGAAACGCGGCACGAAGGAGAACGAACCAAGCATGCTCGAGTGGACGAGGGGCGAGGCCATCGGCGACATCGACACGCCTGCGCTCATCCTGGACATCGCGGCGGCCGAGCGGAACATCCGCGCGATGGCCGATCGGCTCATCCCTGGCACGGTGCGCCTTCGCCCCCACGTGAAGACCCACAAGTGCCCGCTGCTCGCGCACAAGCAGATGGCGGCGGGCGCGATCGGCGTGACGGCGGCGAAGCTCGGCGAGGCCGAGGTGATGATCCGCGCGGGGATCCCCGAGGTGCTCGTGTCGACGCCGATCGTCGGGCGCTTGAAGATCGAGCGGCTGCTCGCGCTCTCGCGGCACGGCGTGGTCCTCACGGTCGTGGACGACGCGTGCGCGGCGCGGGCGATCTCCGACGCGGCGGCGCGGGTCGGGCAGAAGATCCCGGTGCTCGTCGACGTGGACGTGGGGCAGCGACGCACGGGGGTTTTGCCGGGGGAGCCTGCGCTCGCGCTCGGGCGGCAGGTGGCGACGATGCCGGGCCTCGTGCTCGTCGGGCTCCAGGGGTACGAGGGGCATTTGCAGCACGTCGAGGGCCGCGACGAGCGCGAACTGCAATGGCGCGCCTCGATGAAGAAGCTCACGGACACGGCGGACCTCCTCCGCGGCGCGGGCCTGCCGATCGACATCGTCTCGACGGGCGGCACGGGCACCTCGACGTTCGCGCTCGAAGTCCCGGGCATCACGGAGATCCAGCCGGGCTCGTACGTGGTGATGGACGACCATTACGGCAGGGTGCAGGGCGTGGGATTCGAGCAGGCGCTGTTCGTCCTGAGCACGGTCGTGAGCCGGACGCGGACGACGGACGTGATCGTGGACGCGGGGATGAAGGCGCTCTCGAGTGACAGCGGCCCGCCGCGGGTGCGGGGCATCGAGGGCGCGCGGTATGCATTCGCGGGGGACGAGCATGGCCGCATCGAATTCGACGGCGAGGGAAGCGATTTGCGGGTCGGCGACAAGGTCCTGCTGGTGCCGAGCCACTGCGACACGACGATCAACCTGCACGACCATTTCCACGTGGTCGAGGACGACCGACTCGTCGAGGTCTGGCCCATCGCGGCGCGCGGCCGCATCCGGTAGGAGAACAGCAATGAGCTACGGGTTGACGATCTATGCGGTCAAGTTCGATAAACTGAAGCCCGTCTTCGGCAGCGGCGACGACAAGCTACGGCGGCAGATCTGCGGCCGGTTCAAGGAGCGTCTCGCCGGACAGGCGGACTGGTTCAAGACCGAGATCGCGGGCGGTGCGCCGACGCCGTTCGACGCGGTGAAAGCATTGATCATGGGCACGGTCCCCGAGAAGGGACACGGGTTCATGTATGCGTATGGGTACGAGCGGATCGTCGAGCACTTCGGCCGGTACCTCGACAGCAATGCTTTTTCGTCGATCCGGTGGGCGTTCATGGAGGAGGTCGAGACGGCCTGGAAGAGCTCGGGCCTCGACGAGGTCTTGCCTTTCAGCGATCTTTATTGCAGCAAGGCCCTCTGCAAGTTCCCGCCCCCCGACGATTTCCCGAACCACGGCTACTGGAGCCCGGAGCAGGTGGTGGCGGGAAACAAGCTTTTCGCGGAGACCGAGATCCGCGCGGAGACGGACTACGTGCGCGACGCCATCTTGTCCGCGCGCAGGTGGGTCAAGGAGGCGTCCGCAAAGGGCGAAGGGATCGTCGCGTTCTACTACTGACCCTTCATTCCTTCGGCAGCCGCGCTCCTTTTCGATAATCGCCCATCACCTTCCGGATCTCGTCTTCGAAGAGAAACGTTCCCCAATATTGCTCCACCTCGCCGTCGAGCAGGAAGCCGAGGTGCAGGTGCCAGCTCCCGTTCGCCACGCCGGACGTCCCGATCCGGTCGCCCCCCTCGATCCGCGTCCGCGGCTTCTTGCCCTCGGGCTGCACGTGCGCGAGCTCGGAGAGGTGCGCGTAATAGATGTGCGTGATCTTGCGGTTCCCGTACGAAATCGGCGTATCGAGCTCGATGCGCACGCAATAAGGTGTATCGCGCGGCCCCGTCCAGAGCGTGTGCCCCGCCTCGGCGTAATCGACGTATCCCGAGGCAAGCGCGTACACCGGCTTCTTGATCCCCATCACATCGAGCCCGGTATCGGCCCGGTATCCGGCGATCACCCCCTCCGGCATCGGGTTGAACAGCCCACTCGGCAACTGGCTCGACCGACCCACCACCGGCCAAAGAGGCGCCGCCGGTTCATCGGGAACGGGACCCAAAAAAGTTTCGGAGACGACGTCCCCCGTGGAGGCGAGCGCGCGGGGGGTGGGGGGTGCCGAAGAAAGCCCGGCGATGTTCGCGAAGCGACCATCGCTTTCAGGTCGGGCCGACCGGAGCCCCCCACCGGGACCAACTGCAGAGAACTCCCTCTCGCTCCGATCCGGCCCTCCTCCGGACCCTCCCCCACCCGATCCCACACAAGCCGGGAACAAAACGAGCGCGAAGGTTCCAAGCAGCCAAGCGGAGGAGGTCTTCATGTCGGTCATGGCGCTTCGGGTGGATCATCGGGCGACGGATGCGTTTCGTGACAACGTCGATCGCGACCACGTCTCCGAGGTACCATCCGTCTCCCTGGTGATGACCTCGAAGGCCCCTCTTGCTGCGGACACCCCTATCCCCGACCTCCTTTGTGAGGAGGCGGAAGTCCGCGTCGATCTCGACGACCTGCACCAGACCCTCGCCTTCGCCTTCGCGCTCGGCACCTCCCTCGACGCCTTCGAGCGCGTCCTCGCGGCCGCCGCGCTCCCGTCCTCGACGTGGGATCGCAAGGACTTCGAACGGGACATCTTCCTCGAAGACCTCGTCACCCGCGCCCTGCGCATCCGCATCGGCGGGCGGACCGTCGCGCCTTGCTTGCCGTACCTGCTCCGCGCCATCTCCGAGCCGCCGAGCGACCTCCGCGTCGTCGCCTACCGCCAGCGCATCCTCGCCGAGCTCGCCTCCGGGCCCGAGCTGCGCCGCGATTTCGAGCGCGTCTACCAGCGCCTCGTCGCGCTCCGGGCGGCGTTCTGCGCCGAGGGCGGGTCGCGGCGCGGCGGCGATACCCATCGACGCCTCGAAATCCTTCGGTCCGTGCAAGAGGTCGTCGACGACCTCGCGGGCGCCTTCGCCGGCGCCACCTCCGGCGTCGCGCGGATCCGTGCGTTCGGGCTCGCCGTGAAGGAGAGCGAGGCGTACCAGCGGCTCGAAGCGCTCCTCGATCACGAGCGCCACCTCGGCACCGTCGACCTTCGCGTCCGCGTCGGCATCGACGGCACCTTGCGCACCTTCCAGATCGTCCGCATCCGCGAGAACCAGGACAACCCCCTCCACACCTCCGCGATCGCCCGCTTCTTCTCGCGGCTCCGCCTCTTCTTGCGCGGGTATCGGGTCACGTCGGGCGAGGTCACCGAGCGCCTGCTCGACGACGTCTTCAGCGGCATGGAGCGCCCCATCGCGCTCTTCATCCAGCTCCTCGGCGACATGGAGTTTTACCTCGCCGGCCTCGGGCTCGCCGACCTCGCGCGGGACAAGGGTTTGCCCGTTTGTCTCGCCGAACTCGTGCCCCCGGGCGAGGCCGGGCTCGCGATCGATCGCCTCTACAACCCGCTGCTGCTCGCCGGCAAAGGAAAGCCCGTCCCGTCGAACCTCACGACCACGCACGGAGACGCCGTCGTCATCGTCACGGGGCCGAACTCGGGCGGAAAGACGCGGCTGCTCCAGTCGATCGGGCTCGCGCAGCTCCTCGGCCAGGCGGGGCTCTTCGTCACGGCCGAGCGCGCGGTCTTGCCGCAGCTCGCCGGCATGTTCGTCTCGCTCATCGAGGAGGCGCGCAGCGATCAGCCCGAGGGGCAGCTCGGCATGGAGCTCTTGCGGATCCGCCGCCTCTTCGAGGAGCTCGGGTTCGGCTCGCTCGTGCTGCTCGACGAGCTCTGTTCCGGGACGAACCCTTCCGAGGGCGAAGAGATCGCGCGGCTCGTGATCTCGCTCCTGCCGGAGCTGAAATCGCCGGTCTTCTTGACCACGCACCTCCTCACGCTGGCCACGCACCTCGAAGAGGAGCCGCCCGTCCCGCATCTCGAATTTTTGCAAGTCGATCTCGACGAAAATGAGCGCCCCACGTATGGCTTCCGGTCGGGGGTCGCGAAGACTTCGCTCGCGCACAAGACCGCCGCGCGGCTCGGCGTCACGCGTGGCGAGCTCGCGGAGCTCATCGCCAAGAAAAAGCGCGCCGAGAGCCTGGGGGAGAAGCCTCTGCCTTCGACCCGTCGCGTCGCCCGCCCGCTCGCTCCAGAAAAGAGCGCCTTCGCTCCGGAACGGCGCAGGCTCCGCGTGACGCGTCGATAATCGCGGGCCTTTTCGGCTGGCACGATCCGTGTTCCCCTGAGGCGCGGGCTTGAGCCTTGGGAGGACGAGGGGACATGGAACGGACGAGCCGAAAGATACCGGTCACCGAGCGGCAATTCTTGTGGGTCCAGGACGACGACAAGGGCGAGGTCACCTTGCACGTCGGCCCCACGATGGTCTCGCCGACCGCGGCCGATCGGGTCGTCATCGACGACGGAATGGGCGGCTTCCGCGAGGACACCACGGGCAAGCCCCAGAGCATGGTGGAGCTCGGGGACAACCAGTACGCGGTCCTCTTCAACCCGCTCCTCGAGAGCGACAGCGGCCCGAACGGCCGGTTCAAGAATGGCCGCAACGAGTCGCGCCCGCTCCGCAATGGCACGCGCTCGATGATCCCGGGCCCGTGCAGCTTCTACCTGCGCCCCGGCCAGCGCGCCGACGTGCGCGACGCGCACGAGCTCGCCTCGAATCAGTACCTCGTCGTCAAGGTTTACGGCGAGGTCGACAAGAACGCGCCTTACTACGAGGTGACGGCGCGCTCGGCGGCGATCACGCGGGCCACGGCGGAGAACCTCGACGAGCAGCCGACGACCACGGTCGATTCGCTCACGCCCGTGCCGCTGAAGCGCGGGCAGCTCATCGTGATTCGCGGGCTCGATACGCAGTTTTACATCCCGCCGACGGGCGTCGACATCGTGCCGGATACGTCGATCGACGACAGCGGCGCGGCGATCAGCGCGGCGATTGCGCGGCAGGTCCTCGCGCAGAGCGGCGAGGAGACGGCCGCGATGGAGGAATTTGCGGCCGACGACGAGGCGCCCGCGCTGCGAGGCCAGGCGCGCAGCAAGGTGCCGAATCAGTACATCGATCAATCGGCGCGCGGCCGAGGACGCAAGGCCGCCGCGCCCGTCGCGCCCGCGCCCGCGGCGATCGCGCCCGAGCCCAAGATCGGCGCCGCGGAGGTGCAGGATCTGCTCGCCTCTTCCGCGGTCCGTCGCGCGCTCGAAGCCGAGGCGCGGCAGGCGCGGCTCATTCGCCGCGCGGTCGTGCTCGGCGAAAAAGAGTATTGCGTGATCGTCGACGCCGACGGCAAACGCGAGATCAAGGTCGGCCCCGCGCGTGTCTTCCCCGGCCCGTACGATACGTTCATGACGCTCGGCTCGCGCAATCGCGTCTACGACGCGTACGAGCTCTTGCCGCAGCGCGCGCTCTGGCTCCGCGTCATCGCGCCGATCAAGCGGGCGGACCTCGCGGCGAAAGTACCCCGGGGCTTCGAGCTCGCGAAGGACGAGTATTTCCCCGGTGACGAGCTCCTGCTCACGGGCGTCTCGACGTTCTTCGTCCCGTTCAACGAAATCGAGTGCCTCTCGCCCGAGACCGGCCAGGCCGTCGTGGGCAACGACCATAGCCGCGTCTTCATCGAGGCGATCGGCATCGATCAGAAGAGCGGCATTTACGTGCGGGACCTCGCGACCGGCGAGGTGCGCCTCGTGCGCGGCAAACAATCGTACCTCGTCGATCCGCGCAAGGAGGTGCAGGTCACGCGCACGGTGCCGGCGGACGATTGGAACTTGTGGATCGCCTCGAACGAGCCGCACAAGGAGACACAGCGGGCGATCACCACGCCGTGGGCGCTGTCGATCCTGGTGCCGAACAACACGGCCGTGCTCGTGACGAGCGCGAATTCGCGCCGCGTCGTGGAGGGGCCGTGCGTGACGCTGCTCGGTTACGAGGAGTCGCTCACCTCGCTCTCGCTCTCGACGGGCACGCCGAAGAGCGACGAGGAGCCGCTGCGCACGTGTTTCCTGCGCACCGTCGGCAACCGCATCTCCGACAAGATCACCGTCGAGACGGCCGATTTCGTGAAGATTTCGGTGCGCGTCTCGTATTCGGTCGAGTTCCTGCCGGACCACAAGGACAGGTGGTTCAACCACGAGAACTACATCCAGTTCATCGTCGATCGCCTCCGCTCGATCGTGCGCGGCAAGTGCCGCACGATGTCGCTCTCCACGCTCTGGCCCGAGCTGCCGGCGGCGTTTCGCGATACGCTGCTCGGCGAGCGCAAGGACGGCGCGCGGCCCGGGCGGCTCTTCACGGAGAATGGCACGCTCCTCGCCGAGGTCGAGGTGCTCGGCGCGGAGATCGAGGACCGCGAGGTCGCCGCGCTCATGCAGAAGGTGCAAACCGAGAGCGTGACGCTCGCGATCGGCGATCGAAAAGCGCAGGAGGCCCTCGCGTCGGCGAAGCTCCGCGCCGAGGTCGAAAGGCAAACGCAGGAGCTCCAGGCCGAGGCGCGGGTGCGCGCGGCGAAGCTCGAGGAGCTCACGCGCAAGCTCGCGCACGAGGCGGCGCTCGCGAAGGCGCGCGAGGACGAGGCCGTGAGCAAAGAGCGGCAATCGCTCGCGGACGCGCGCGAGGCCGAGGCGCAAAAAGCCCGGCTCTCGCGGGAGAACGACGAGAAGGCCGCGATGCTCGACGGATTCCGCAAGGAAGCGGAGGCACGCGCCGAGGCGCAGCGGAAGAGCCACGAGGTCGAGCTCGACCACATGGCGCGGCTGCGCGAGCTCGAAATCAAGCTCATCGAGGTGCAATCGACCGCGACCGTGGCCGAGCGCCAGGCCGTGCAGAAGCAACTCGTCGAGGCCATGGTCGCGCTCGGCGACAAGCTGCTCCTCACCGAGGTCGCGGGGAACATGAACCTCGTGAGCCTTTTCAAGGGCAAGGACGTCGGGACGATCCTCTCCGAGGTGCTCGGCGGGACGAAGGTGATGCCCACGCTCCGCTCGATCCTCTCCGCCAGCGAGAGCCCCACGAAAGGCGAGCTCGAAGCGGGCGATGCCCCGCGCGCATAGTGCCTGGCGCGCGCCTTTCGTGTAACGTCGGCCCTCATGTTGCCGAAGACCGGCCCGCGCAGCTCGGCGCGGGCGTGGATCCTCTCGGGGGCGCTCCTCTTCGCGCCCCCCGCCTTTGCAGGTGATCCGCCGAAAGATCCGGCGCCGAACGATCCGGCGCCGAGCGAGGGTGCTCCCAAGGACGAACAACCGTACGTGCACAAAGGGTTCGTCTACCGGAGCACGACCGCGGTTCGTTACAATCCACTCGGGCTCTCGACGTTCTTCCGCATCGGCTACCAGCGCCCGCTGCTCGGCCCGCAGGAGAACATCCTCCTCCAGCGCACGTACATCGGCATCCACGCGGTCACGACGATCACGCCGGCGTACGTCCGCGGAGGGCTGCGCTTCGACGTGCAGCCGCTCGCCTTTCTGCAGTTCCTGTTCGCCTACGAGGGAATGGCCCTCTTCGGGACGTACGACACGCTGCAATCGTTCAAGCGCGTCTCCGAGGATTTCGGCGACGTGCGGCAGGTCGAGCGCGGCAAGCAAGGGCTCGCCTATCCGACGACCGGGGGCATTTTCACGGCCGACGTGATCTTGCAGGCCAAGGCCGGGCCGATCCTGCTCGTGTCGGACACGCAGTTCATCCACACCGATTTCACGATCACGCCCGGCGACCGATTTTATTTCGATCTGCCGCTCGGCATGCTCGCCAAGGACGACGGCTGGATGGTCTCGAACGAGACGGACCTGCTCTTCGTGACCTCGTTCGGCTTGATGGCAGGGGCGCGGCACGGCGTGTATCACACGTTTTTCCCGACCGAGCTCATCGTCGGGGACGAGGCGCGGGCCGAGGCGATCACGCCGATCGAGTTCGCCGGTCCGCTCGTCGGATGGCAGTTCCCCGAGCACAACGGGCCGAAGCGTTTCAATGCGCCCGGCATCTTCTTGAACATGAGCTGGTGGATCCGCAATCCCTATCGAACGGGGCAGGAGGTCGCGGCCACGGTGCCCTACATCGTGGGTGGATTCACGTTCAAGGGGACCCTCTGACGGTTTGTCACGTGCTTTGCAGCGCGTGAGGGCGCATGGCATTCGTGGCCCCATCGCCACGGCCCTGCTCGACGCTAGGAGGCGCCGGAAAACGCTGGCATGATGGATTCACGGAGGGCGCCGCCCGGTGGCGCCGCCGGCGCGTCCTGCGTATGGAAAACGACTCGACGGAACACATGGCCGTGGGCCCGCACGTCGTGACCCTCCTGCCGCCCGACATGCTCGTGGTCGATTTCGGCTCTCCCCTCGATGGAAACCAGGCGGGCCGCATCCTCGACCTGATGTGGCAAACAGGGAGACGGCAGGGCCCGCTCAAGGTGCTGATGGACATCACCCGCGTGACGAACGTGCCTCGGGGCGTCCGCGAGTCGATCCGCACCCGCACCACCGAGAGCACCACCGCCGCCCTGGCCTTCGTCGGCGCGCGCTTCGGCGTGCGCGTCGCCATCGACATGATCATCCACGCCGTCCGTGTCCTCCGGCCCGACGTGCCTTCGTACCCCCACGGCTTTTTCGATCGCAAGGAGGACGCGCTCACCTGGCTGCGCGCCGCGCCGTCCGCCCCGCGCCGCTCGACCGATACGCGCCCATGAAGACCGATTCGATCGAGCGCATCACCATCGGCCCGCACGTCGTGACGTTCACGCCGCCCGACCTGCTCGTCCTGGAGTTCGGGCTTCCCCTCGAGGTGGACGACTTCAGCCGCGTCCTCGATCACCTGTACCGGACGGGGAACGAGCGAGGCCCGTGCAAGGTGCTGATGGATATCTCCCGCATCAAGAGCCTGCCGCGCGAGATCCGGGAGGCCGCCCGCGCCCGCAAAGACCCCGCCAAGAACGCGGCCGTGGCCTACGTCGGCGCGCCGTTCTCCGTGCGGGTCGGCCTCGAAATGATCATCGCCGCCCTCCGGATCCTGAAGCCGCAATGGCCGCGTTATCCCCAGGCATTCTTCGATCGCAAGGAGGAGGCGCTCGCATGGCTGCAATCGCTGCCGCGCGCCGCCCCCTCGAACGACGCCGCTTGAACGATCGAAGGTCTGCGAGATATAAGCCTCTCTCCATGGCGCCCGCTTCCCCGCCCACGGTCCTCCATTTTGGTGACCATTGCGTCAAATTCGTGGCGCCCGACGTGGTCATCGCGGAATTCAGGACCTTCACCAACGCCGAGGACGTCGTCGCCCTCACCGACGTCCTCCGGGCCGTGAAGGAGCGGGAGGGGCAGCTCTTCACCCTGGTGGACCTCTCGGGCGTGACGACGGTGCCCCAGCGCGTGCGGACGGCGGGGGCCCGCATCGTGCCGGCGTACGACGCCCTCGCGTTCGTGGGCGCCGGTTTCGGCCTGCGCGTGATCACCGAAATGGTCATGCGCGCGACGAAGGTGCTTTCGCCAGAGTTATCGTTCCCTTATGCATTCTTCGACGATCATGCGGCCGCGTTCGCCTGGCTGCAGACGCATCGACGCGCCCGCGAGGCCACGAGCGCGGCGGGCGGGCTGCGCTGAACGAGCCGCGGGCTCAGGGCACCACCGGCGCGCCCACGATCTTGTGCATCACCTTCAGCACGAGAAGCGAGCGCCGCAGCACGCCGAGCGCCACCTCGTAAGGCATCGGCTGCGGCTCGGCCATCGCCGCCTCGTAGCTCGATTCGAGCTCGGCCGTCCGGTCGGCGAGGTCCTGACCCGCGCCGCCGTAGGGGCCGTACGCGAGCGCGAGCAGCGTCTCCGCGCCGACGGAGAGACCATGCACGAAGGCCTCGCGCCGAGGCGGCGAACCCGGCAGGCCGAACTCCGGCGTCCGCATCGCCTCGGCCGCCTCCTGCATCTCTGCGGCCGCGACGCTCGTCCCCACCCGCTCGCCGGCGGGCAGTTCTTCGAGGGTGAGCGCGAAGAGCCGGAGCAGAAGATTCATGTCCGCGTCGCCCGGCGGCATCCCGCCGAGCTCGGTGCGGCGCAGGGCGATGCTGAAGTCCGAGAGGCGCTCGGCGAAGCGCTCGGAAGCGACGTAAATGTCGGGCGGCGGGGATACCCGCATCGCCTCCTGCTGGATCTGGCGGGTGAGCGGCGGCACCGCCTGCGAGGTGGTGTCCCGCATGACGACCACGCACCCGCCGAGCAGGAGCAGGCCCCCGCAAAGCGCCCCACGCACCATGGCTCCTCCCGCTGTGCAGGGCTGCAAACCGCGCGCCGGTGACGCCGCGCCGTCGTTCTGTTAAGCCGGAACGCATGACCCGCACGCAGACGTCGCTCGCCCTCGCCGCGCTCGCCCTCGGGCTCGCGCCCTTCGCCCTCGGTTGCGAGGACGGCACGCCTTCGCCCTCGCCCGCCGCCTCCGCTGAGCCGCTCACGGCGCCGAAGCCGATGGACGTCGTGCCCGCGAGCCCGCCCAAGGTCGACCTCGGCCCGCTGCCCGTGCCCGCCATGTCCGCCGCCGACCTGCCGGCCGATCCTGCGTCCTCGGCGGCCCCGAAGCCCGCAGGGACGACCACGGCCCAGGCCCCGGCGGGGGCGGCCCCGGCCGCCACGGCGAAGGACGGCACGGCCCCCGCGGATCTGCGCGCCACACCTCGCCCCCGCACCACCCCCGGCCCGATGGCCCCGCGCACCGCGCCCACCGAGTGACCCGGACGCACGGCCCCGAGCAAGGCCGTGACGATGGGGGGATCCCTCGGGCGTGAACCTGTGGCAAACTCGTTCACGGTTCGAGGGAAACTTCATGAACGAAACCGCGCGCCGCGAGCAGATCCTCCAGGCCGCCGATCGATTGCTCCGGCATTACGGGCCGCAAAAAACCACGGTGGCGGACGTGGCGCGAGAAGCCGGCGTGGGCGTGGGTTCGGTGTACCTCGAATTCCCGTCGAAGGAGGCGATCGTCGAGGAGCTGTCGCGCTCGCGGTACGAGGTCGTGCTCGAAGGGATGCGCGCGGCGGCGGCGGCGGACGGGCGGTCCTTCGGCGAGCGGCTCGTGGGCGCGCTCGACGCGCGGCTGGGAGCGTATTTCACGCAGGCGGACGGCGGCGCGCACGCGTGTGACCTCTTCCATTGCGGCAGCCCCGCCGTGAAGAGCGCGTCCGAGCGGTTTTACCAGGAAGAACGGGCGCTGCTCGCGGACCTGCTGCGGCGAGGGACCGAGGCCGGGGAGCTCGACGTGGCCGACCCGGATCTGACGGCCAAGGTGATCCTCCGGGCCTACAAGAGCTTCACGCCGCCGTGGATCTTCATGGAAGCGCGGGACGAGGTGGCGAGGCTCTCCGCGGGGATGCACGCGATCGTGCTCGGCGGCGTGGTCGCGCGGCGCTGAACGAAGCGAATGGCGCGCCCCCGCAGAGCGTGGCGGAGGGAGCGTCGTTTTCCTGCCAGAGGCAGTGGAAGTTCCGCTCCATTTGTGAGATCGTCAACCTCGAACGCGGAAAGCCGCGGAGAGGGGGGACGATCATGAGCGACCCGAAACATCCCAAGGTGGGCGATCTCGTCATCGACGCGAGCGATATCGAGATGACGGACATCCGGCCGGTTCAAATGCATCACCTCGCGAAGACGCGCGACGGATTCGACGTCGCAGTCAAGAACCTGCTCGGGCTCAGGCCCGAAGACGCCAACCGCGCAGGGTTCGACGAGAAAGACAAGGAGCGGCTGGCCGCGGCGTTCGCGCGGGATCTGCGAATCGGCGAGCTCCTGCCCGCCGCGCACAAGCTCACGGAGCTGCTCCACGAGACGCGCCAGGTGACGCGGCACGAGATCGCCACCCTCCTCGCCGAGGCCGCCGCGCAGGCCAAGCGCAGGGCAGACTGCATGCAGAATGGAGCCGAGGTGCTCGGGCCCCTCGTCCCCTTGCTGGATTACCAGGTTGGTCCGGCGAGGAACGAAAGAGCCCGCGAGGCGAAGCACGAAGGCTGAATCAAGCCGCGCCCAGGCACGCGAGCTCGTCCCGCCTGCGCCGGAGCCGCTCGCTCATGACGTTCGGGATCCGCGACGCCGCAGCGATCGCCTCGTCGAGCTGGCGCATGGCGCGCTCGCGATGGCCGAGGCGCGAGGCGTGCATGGCCCGCGCCTCCAAAACCTCGATGTGCTCCTGCCCCACGCTCTCGCGCGCCGAGCGGGCTTCGAGCGCCTCCCACGCCGCATCGACGTCCGAGAAGCTGCCCTCGCCGTCCCCCGTCGCGAGCTCGATCATCGCGCAGAGCACGTCCTCCGAGGGCGACATCTCGGCCGCGCCCCCGCGCAAGGCCGAGGCAATGGCGCGCGCCGTCCGCGCGTCGCCGCGGACGAGGGCGATCCGCGCGTCGAGCAGCGCGAGCATGGCCGGACGCACGCAGCCGGCCCGCCGCGCCGCGACGCCGAGCGCCGCGCGGATCATGGGCTCGGCGGCCTCGACGTCGTCCATCCAGTACAGGTGCTCGGCGAGGTTGTAATGGCCCGCGAGCTCCATCGTGGGCTGGCCGAGCTCACGACCGAGCTCGCTCGTGCGCTCGAAGTCCCGGATCATGCCGTCGCGATCGCCGCGAAGAGCGCGAACCATGGCGCGGGTGTTCCACGCGGCGCCGAGGTGCAAAAGATCGCCGCGCTCCTCGCAGCGTCGAATGACCTCGTCGAGCAAGGCCGCGGCCTCGTCGACCCGGCCGAGCAAGGGCAGGAGGTATCCGAGGAGGAGATGCGCGATCATGTAGGTCTCGTATCCCTCGTCGCCGAGGCGACTCGCGAGCTCGGCCGCGCGTGAAAGCTCGTCGGCGGCCTCCTCCTCGCGCTCGGCCCGCATCGCCGATCGCCCGACGCCCAGCAAGACGCGCGCTTCGAGGAGCAGCGAGCGCGACGCGAGGGCCTGCTCCTCGACACGCGCGCACTGCACGCGGCGCTCGGCCTCGCGATATTCGCCCGTCCAGTCGAGCACCATGGCCTCGTCGAGGTAGAGCTCCACGACGAGCGACGCCTCACCGCGCCGCGCCGCGGCTTCACGCGCACGGGCGAGCACGGTGAGCGCGTCGTGATAGCGGCCGAGGCGAAAACGCGAGAGGCCGCGGCCGCGCTGCGCCAGCGTCGGCAGCTCGCCCCAGAGCGCCTCGGCCTTGCCATAACATCGCTCGGCGTCGAGGTAATCCTTGCGGGCCGCCGATTGCTCGGCCGAGGCCAGGTAAAACGAGGCCGCCCGCGCCGCCGCGCCGCCGCGCTCGAAATGCTCCGCCAGGACGAGCGCATCGGCCTCGCCCTTCTCCTCCAGCCATTCGGCCGCGAGGTAATGGCCGAGCGCGCGATCCTCGTCCGTGAGCATCGCATACGCGCCCTCGCGCCAGAGCGCCTGGCGAAACGCATATTGAGGTTCGCCCGGGATGCGGCTCTCGCGCTGGCGCGTGACGATCTCGTGCGTGACGAGGGCCGCGAGATCGCGCGTGGCGGCCTCGTCGTCATCGCCCGCGAGGCGCGCGACGGCGCCCCGCCAGAAGACCTCGCCGAGGATGCTCGCGGCGCGCAAGGTGCGGCGCGCGCTCGGCTCCAATCGTTCGAGGCGCGATTGCACCATGGCCACGACCGTCCCGGGCGGGGTGCCCCCGCGGCCCTCGGCCTCGGCGCGGATCAGCTCTTCCAGGAAAAACGGGTGGCCCTCGGAAGACGCGACGAGGCGCTCCTCGAGCCCTTCGCGGAGCTCGCCGAGCGCGTGGCGGACGAGGCGCACGCACGCGCGCGGCGAGAGATGCCGGAGGCGCACGTCCTGGCGGCCGCGGCTCGACCAGAGGCCGGGGAAGAGCTCGTCGATCTCGGGGCGCGCCGAGGCGCAGAGGAGGATCGGCTCGAACGCGAGGCCTTCGAGCGCAGCGTCGAGCGCGAGCAGCGAGGCGCGATCCCCCCAGTGCACGTCTTCGAGCAGGAGCACGAGGGGTTTGGCCGCGCACTCGGCGCGTAAGAAATCACGGAGGGCGCGCTGCATCTGCTCGCCGCAGAGCTCGGGGTCCTGGCGCGCGGCGCGCAGCGGCAAGTCGTCGTCGTCGGGGAAAGGCACGCCCGCGAGCTCGCCGAGGAAGTTCGCGACGCGGCGGCGATCCCGCTCGGGGACGCGGAGAGCGACGCGGGCGAAGAAGAGCTCGCGGCGGCGCGCGAGGGTCTCGCCGCCGCGGATGCCCGAGGCGCCGCGCAGGACCTCGGCGAGCAGGCCGAAGCTCGAAGCGACGCGCAAGGGATCGCCGCGGCCGAACCAGATCTCGGCGGGCTCGACCGCGGCCCGCTGGCGTTCGACGAACTCGTGGAGCAGGCGCGATTTGCCGATGCCGGCGAGGCCCGAGACGACGACGACGCGCGCGGCCGGCTCGTTCTTGCAGGCGCCGAACGTGAGGTCGAGGAGGCCGAGCTCGTGCTCGCGGCCGACGCACGGCGTGGGCTTGCCGAGCAGGGGCCGGGAGACCTCGAAGCTCGCGCGCTCGCCGAGCAGCGCGAAGCCGCCGCCTTCGAGGGCCTCGACGTCGAAGCGCGCGTCGAGCAGGCCCACCGTGGTCTCGTCGAGGGCGATGCGCGCATCTCCGCTCCGCGCGTGGAGGAGCCGCGCCGCGCGGTCGATCGCCTCGCCGACGGGCACGCCACGCGCGCGCTCGCCAAAGCCCGCGGCGACGGCCATGGCGGCGCCCGGCGCGCGCTCCCAGAGCGCGAGCGCGCAGCGGGCGACGTGGGCCGCGACGTCCGTGGGCACGCGCGTCCTGTCGATCACCACGGCCGCGGTGCCGTCGGCGAAGACCTCGAGCTGCCCGCCGAAGCGCTCGGCGATCGCGCCGAGGTCGTCCGTCGGCGAGGCGCAGGCGAGCGTGGTCGCCGGGCCAAACGGGCCGAAGCCTTCCCGGCGGCCGCGGAGCACGACGCCGAGGAACCTCCGTTCGCCCTCGCCGAGCGTCGATCGGGGCGCGGAGGAGCGCGGGGCCTCCGAGCTCGGGGGATCGAGGTCCTTCTCGGCGGCGAGCGCGATCGCGACGGCCGCGCCGTCTGGGGGCCTCCCGAGCGGCTCCTTGGCGAGCATGCGGGCGATGAGGCCGTCGAGCCACGAGGGCACGGAGGGCGCGCGCTCGCTGAGGCGCGGCGCGTCCTCGAAGATGATCTTCGCGAGGACGGCGATCGTGTGATCGGCGCGGAAGGGCGGCGCGCCGGTGATGCACTCGAAGATCAGGCAGCCGAGCGAGAAGACGTCGGCGCTCGCCTTGACGATGCTGCCGCTGCGGACTTGCTCGGGCGCCATGTAGCTCGGCGTGCCGATGACGGTGCCGGTCTGGGTGATGCGTGAGGCCTCACCACAATGCGCGATGCCGAAGTCGAGGATCCGCGGATCGCCCACGGACCCGTTCACGAGGAAGACGTTTTGCGGCTTGAGGTCGCGGTGCACGACGCCGGCGTCGTGCGCGACGGCGAGGGCCTCGGCGAGGCGCTGGCCGAGCGTGACGGCCTCGCGGAGCGAGAGCGGCCCGCGGGCGAGCCTGCGCCCGAGGTCCTCGCCTTCGAGCCATTCCATCACGAGCAGCGGGCTCGACGCCGAGGAGGTGTCGTAGGCGACGTAGCGGACGATGCCCGGGTGCGAGAGGCGCGCGAGGATCTGCGCCTCGCGACGGAAGCGCTCGAGGCTCTCGGGGGAGACGGCGACGAGGATCTTCGCGGCGACGACGTGTCCCGTCGCGAGGTCGATGGCGCGAAGGATTTCGCCCATCCCCCCTGCATTGACCCGCGCCTCGACGCGGAAGCGTCCACCGAGCACTTCTCCCGGCCGCACGAGGGGAAGCGTAACCCTAGGATTTCTGGCGTCCAGGTACCATCGGAAAGGAAACGACAATCGATATTCGACCGGGTCGAATTGCAATGGCACGGCGGGCCGCCTGGACGGAGGTCGGCGTGGAAAGGGCGACCGGTCTTTCAGGGTGGTATCAAGGCAATCCAGTCGTGATCACGAATTTCGTCGTCGTCGAGCTCTGGCCGGGCCTTTCGATGCAGGACGGATAATACTGGCCCGCGCTGTTCAACGTCTGGCACACGTTGCAGCAGGGGCCGACGATGTCGATCATCCCGCACTCCTCGACGCCGCCGCCGGCGAGCAGGTGCCCCACGGCGCAATCGCGCTTCCAAGAGCGGGAATTCGAGACTGTGCTGTCGTTGTAGCAAGCGTGAAGGAATGGCGTGGGCGCCCAGAGGTTGCCCCAGAACGCGCCTTCGACGTCGGGATACTGGGCGAGCTCCTGGCTGCCGGTGAGCGTCTTCAGCGGCTCGGTGAGCGACCGGATCGAAATGGTGACGGGCACCTGGTAATAGTTGACCCGGGCCGCCAGGCAGGCGCTCACCATGTACTTGCCCTGCGTATTGAGCGGCCCCGTGGCCCAGCCGGACGCGACGCCGAGCTCGCCCTTGTAGAGCTCGTCGTGCGCGAGGCCGTCGATGTCGGTCCACGTGAACGCGAAGCTCTGCGCCGTGGTGAAGGCGCAGCCGACGGCATATTTCAAAAATGCCCGGGCGAGGGTGCCACTCGGCCCTGGGTCCTGGATCGCCGCGAGGGCGTTCGGGTCGATGGTCTTCGTCGCGATCGCGTTCAGGGCGAGCGAATTCAGCGCGAGCGAATTCAACGCGAGCGCGTTCGAGGAGAGCTGGTTTCCCTGCACCAGCGCGACCTCGGCCTCCATGACGTCATCGGAGCTTTCGTCGATGTAAGCTGTACAACCGGGGGTCACCGCCAGGACCACCATCCACCATGACCAAGCTCGCATATGCACCTCCAAGGAACGTTGCGCTCCCTGGGGTGGTTCGTCCGCGAACGAAGACAGGCGGACGCGCACCGCGGGGGCGCTCGGTTCGATGAGCCTTCCTTCGAGGGCGTTGCGCGGCAGGGTCGGACACGGCGCGCGAGGCGTGTCCCGGCCGGAAACGGCGATCAGGGCAGCGCGGTCGTGATGACGAGCTTCGTATTGGCATTGCCGGCCGCGTAGGGTTTTTCCACGCAGAACGGGTAATACTGGCCGCCGCCATTCAAGGACGCGCACACGGAGCTGCACGGGCCGACGACGTCGATCATGCCGCACTCCTCGATCGTGCCGTCGTCGCGCAGATGGCCCGTGGCGCAGTCCCGGCGGAGCGCGCGGGAGTTCGCGACGGTCGCGCTGTTGTAGCAGGCGTACATGACCGGTGACGCGCCCCAGAGGTTGCCCCAGAACGCGCCCTCGACATTCGGAAAATCGACGAGCTCCTGGGAGCCGGAGAGGAGCCGGAGGGAATACTCCATCGACCGGAGCGAGAGGAGCACCGGCACCTCGTAATAATTGACGCGGGCCGCCACGCAGGCGCTCACCATGTGCTGACCATTGAGATCGAGCGGCCCCGTGGCCCAGGCCGGGGCGACGCCGAGCTCGCCCGGATACGTCTCGGCGTGCACGACGTTCGTCGCGTCGGTCCAGGTGAACGAGAAGCTCTGCGACGTCTGGAGCGCGCAACCGATGGCGTACCGGAGAAACGCGCGGGCCAGCGCGCCCCGGTCCGTCGGATCCTGGATCGCCGCGAGCGACTTCGCGTCCATGGTGTTGATGGCGATCCCGTTCAGGACGACGCCGTTCAGCGCCAGCGAATTCAGCGCGAGGGAGTTCGACGATAGCTTGTTGCCTTCGACGAGCGCGCCCTCGCCGTCGAGGACGTCGTCGGGGAGATCCACCAAATCCCCCGCGCAACCCAAGGAAAAGAGAGCAGAGAGTCCCATCGCCCAAAGCTCGATACGCATGTTGTTTCCTCCGACGTTCGCCGGCGCCATGAACGACACACGGAAAAACACGCGTGGGTCGGATCGCCGACGGGTTCGTGCTTCGATGCAGGAGGGCGCAACGCGTTGCGCGGCCGAAACATCATGTCGGCCGCGCGCGCGGGCAGGATAAAGATGGGTCGTGCGGGCGGAATCGGGGGGGGCGGGCCCGTTCAGGGCAGCGCGGTCGTGATGACGTGCTCGGTCGGGGAGAGCTCCACGCCCGGGTGCAGGACGCAGGACGGATACGCGCCCGTCTCGCTGTTCACCGCCTCGCAGACGGTGTCGCAGGGCCCGACGATGTCGATCGGACCACATTCCTCGAGGGAGTTGTCGGGATTGAGGTGGCCCGCAGCGCAATCGCGCATATGGGAGCGGGAGTTCGCGATCGTATCGCTGTTGTAACAGGCGTGCAGGTAGGGCGTATCACCCCAGAGGTTGCCCCAAAACGCGCCCTCGATCTCCGGGTACGCCGTGAGCTCGTTCGGGTCGATCACCTTGAGCGGTGCCTCGGGGGCGCGGATCGAGACGAGGACGTGCTGGCCGTAGTAGTTCGTGAGCGCGGCCAAACAGGCGCTCACCATGCGCTGGCCGGTCAGCCCGGGGGCCTGCGTGGCCCAATCCGGGGCGAGGCCGAGCACCCCCGGATACGACTCCGGATGCTCGACGTTCTGCGCGTCGGTCCAGACGAACTCGAACGACTTCGTCGTGGGGAGCGCGCAGGCCACGGCATACTTGATGAACTCACGCGCGAGATCGCCGTTCGCCGAGGGATCCCGGATCGCCGAGAGCGAATCCGGATCGAGCGAGTTCATGTGGAGCGCGTTCATGTGAAGCGCATTCATGTGAAGCGCATTCATGTGGAGGGCATTCATGTGGAGCGCATTGGCCTTCTCGATCGCGTTCGCCGCCTCGCCGACCGCATCCGCCTCCACCTCCGGTCCCACCTCCGCGGTGCATCCCGTAAGAGCCGCCGTCAACGCCACGAGCAGAGCCCCTCGACCGAGAACACGCATGATTGACCTCCGATCCTGCAGCAAGAAAATGTCGGAGCCGAAAGACGCAGGGTTTCCGGACATTCCATTATGTCTATATGCACTCCAACAACGAAGCAAGCAGAAAAATGGCGCGATCCACTGCGCCGAAATTGCTCAACATGCGCAAGCTCCGCCCGAGGCCGATAGAATTGGTGCGTCGGCGCACGAACCAACGCATTGGCATACAGCAAAAACCTGATGCGGGCCTTAGATGTGGCCCTTACGAACGAACGGACGTTCGCCCTCAGGCCTTCGCAGCGGCGAGCGCACGCTGGAGCCGCGGCGTCATGACGTTCGCGACCCGCGACGCGATGTCGAGCGCCACCCCGATTTGCCGCGCAGCGTCGTCGCGGCGGCCCCGGCGGAGCGCCGTGAGCGCCCGCGCTTCGAGGACCTCGATCCGCTCCTGGCCCACCGAGCACCGCGCCGAACGCTCTTCGAGCTCGTCCCAGCGCTCGGACGGCGCGTCGGTCGCGGCGAGCTCGACCATGGTGCAAAGGACCTCCTCCGACGGCGCGAGGATCTCGGTCCCCTGCGCCCGAGCTTCGGCCTGCTCCGCGCGAATGGAGCCGAGGATTGCCGCCGCGCTCGCCTCGTCGCCACGATAGAGAGCCACACGAGCTTCGAGCAATCGGACGATCGAAGGGTGAGCGCCGATGTTCGGCCGACCCAACGCGGCCGCGGCGGAGCGGATGTACGGCTCGGCCGCGGGAAGGTCGTCCGTCAAATAAAGGTATTCGCCGAGGTTGTAATACCCGAGGAGCTCCAGCGCGGGATGGCCGAGCTCCCTGCCGAGCTCGATGGTCTTTTCGAGGTCGGAGACCGTGCCGGGTCGGTCGCCGCGGTAGCCTCGCACGAGCGCACGCGAGCTGAGCGCCGCGCCGAGATGAAGAAGATCGCTGCGCTCCTCGCAGCCTCGAATGACGTCGTCGAGGGCCGCGGCCGCCTCCTCGAGCCGCCCGAGAATGGGCAGGATGAACCCGAGCAGGAGAAACGCGATGGTCCGCGTCTCGTAGCCCTCCTCCCCGAGCCGCGCAGCCTTCTCGGCAGCGGCCGAGAGCGACCGGGCCGCCTCCTCCTTGCGATCGGCGCGATCCGAGCTCCGTCCGAGCCCGAGCAAGAGGCGCACGTCGACAAGGGGGGATGTGCCTTCGACGTAACACGCCTTTGCCGCGAGGACGCGCTCCTCGGCGCGCTTCACGTCCCCCATCCAGTCGAGCACCATGGCCTCGTCGAGCAAGAGATCGACCGCCGCGAGGCCATCCCCTTCGGCTTCGGCCTGCACGCGCGCCGCGTCGAGCTCGGCGACGGCGTCGGCATGTCGGCCGACGCGGAACCGCGCGAGGCCGCGCGCTCGCCGCGCCGCCACGGGCAAACCCGAGAGCAGCTCGTCGGCGCGCGCGAAGTACCGCTCGGCGTCCTGATAATTGCGCCGCGCGCTCGCCTGCTCGGCGCCGCGGATGTACATCGTGCCCGCCCGATCGAAGAGGCCGCCGCGCTCGAAGTGGCCCGCGAGGACCAGCGGATCGGCCTCGCCCGCGCGTTCGAGCCATTCGCCGGCGAGCCTGTGGCCGAGCTGCCGATCGTCGTCCGTGAGCAGCGCATACGCGCCCTCGCGCAGGAGCGCGTGGCGGAACGAGAGCTCCTCGTTCCCGGGGAAACGGCTCTCGCGGTGGCGCAGGCAGATCTCGCCGGAGACGAGCGCGGCGAGCGGATCGCTGCCCGGCTCTCCCTCGCCGACCATGTGCACGACGGCGCCGCGCCAGAAGACCTCGCCGAGGATGCTCGCGGCGCGCAGGGCCCGGCGCGCGCGCGGCTCGAGCCGTTCGAGGCGCGTCTGCACCATCGCGACGATCGTGCCCGGCAAGGACTCGCCGAGCGTGCCCTCGGACGCGGCCCGGACGAGCTCTTCCAGGAAAAACGGGTGCCCCTCGGAGAGCGCCACGAGCCGCTCGACGAGCGGAGCGTCCGCCGCGTCGCCGAGCACCTTGCGCGCGAGCCGCGCGCTCGCCTTCGCGGAGAGGTGCTTCAGCCGGATCTCCTGGCGGCCGCACTCGACCCAGAGCTGCGGGAAGACCTGCTCGACCTCCGGGCGCGCGGTCGCGACGAGCAAGATCGGTTCGTCCGCGAGCTCGCGCAGCGCCGCTTCGAGCGCGGAGACGGAGGCGCGATCGCCCCAGTGCACGTCCTCGACGACGATGAGCGCGGTCCGCTCGGCGGAAAGGGCGCGCAAAAAATCGCGAAATGCGCGTCGTATCTGCTCGCCCCAGAGCTCCGGGTCCTGGCGCGCGGCGCGCAGCGGGAGGCTGTCGTCGTCGGAGAAAGGGATGCCCGAGAGCTCGCCGAGGAACTCGGTCACGCGGCGCAGATCCCGCTCAGGGACGTAGCGCGCGACGAACGCCGCGAGGCGCTCGCGCCGCACCTCGATCGGCTCGCCGCCCTTCACCTCGGCCGCGCGCCAGAACACGTCCGCGAGAAGGCCGAACGTCGAGCCGGCCCGCTGGAGATCCCCTCGCCCCCACAGGATTTCGACGGGCACGGCCGCGCGCTTGCGCCGCTCGATGAACTCGTGGACGAGGCGCGATTTGCCGACGCCCGCAGAGCCCGTGACCACCACGGCGAGCGCCGCGGGTTCGCCCTCGGCCGTCGCGAAGCTCTGCTCGAGCAAGGTGAGCTCGTGCTCGCGACCGACGCACGGCGTGAGCTTGCCGAGCAGCGGGCGGAAGGCCTCGGCCGCGATGCGCTCGCCGCGCAGCTCGCAGCCGCCGGGCGCGAGATCGACGATGTCGAAGCGGCTGTCGAGCAGGCCCGCGGTGGTCTCGTCGATCGCGACGCGCGGCCCGGGGATCGAGCCCTCCATGTGCAGGAGCCAGAGCGCTCGCTCGATCGCCTCGCCGACCGGCAGGCCGCGACCGAGCTCGCACCAGCCGGTCGTCACGGCGATGGGCACGCCCGGGAAGAACTCGCGGAGCGTGAGCGCGCAGCGGGCGACCTGCGCGGCGATGTCCGTGGGCACGCTCGTATGATCCAGGATCACGACGGCCGTGCCGTCCGCGAGCAGCTCGAGGTGCGCGCCGAACCGCGTGACGACCGAGCGCATCGTGTCGGGCGTGGAGACCGCGAGCGTCTTCGAGGTCGACGTGATGGGCGGCGCGGACGCGGGCGGGCCGAGCAGCACGACGCCGAGGAAGCGCCGCTCGCGCTTGCCGAGGGAGCGCGGCGGGATCTCGTCGAGGCCTTCGCCTTCGAGCGCCTCGGCTTCGAGGGCGCGGGCGAGCACGGCGCCGTCGCGCGGCCGCCGCGTGGGCTCCTTCGAGAGCATGCGCGCGACGAGCTCTTCGAGCCACGGGGGCACGACGACGCCGAGCTCGAAGAGCCGCGGCGCCTCCTCGAAGATGACCTTCGCGAGCACGGCGACGAAGTGATCCCCCTGGAACGGCGGCCTCCCCGAGAGGCACTCGAAGAGCAGGCATCCGAGGGAAAACACGTCGGCCGAGGCGTCGACGATGCCGCCGCTGCGCGCCTGCTCGGGCGCGATGTAGCTCGGCGTGCCCATCATCGTGCCGGTCGCGGTGATGCGGGCGCTGCCTCCGAAAAACGCGATGCCGAAATCGAGGATCTTCGGGGACTCGATTCGACCTCCAACGAGGTAGACATTGCCAGGCTTGAGATCGCGGTGGACGATGCCCTGCGCGTGCGCGACGCCGAGCGCGTCGGCCACGCGCGTCGCGAGCGTGATCGTCTCGGGGACCGTGAGGTGCGAGCGCGAAAGCCTTTGCGCGAGATCCTCGCCTTCGAGCCACTCCATCACGAGGAATGGCTGCCCGTCCGGCATCACCTCGTACGCGATGTAGCGGACGATGCCGGGGTGCGAGAGCCGCGCGAGCGCCCGGCCTTCCCGCTCGAAACGCATCACGGTCTCGGTCGACGTGTCGTTCAGGATCTTCGCGGCCACGACCTCGCCCGTGGAGAGATCGAAGGCTCGATAGACCTGCCCCATACCGCCGCCCCCGACCTGGGCGTCGATGCGGAATCGCTGCGCGAGGACCTGACCGACTCTCATCCCGAAGGCGATCTGCGAGGACCGTGGTCCGACGACGTCGAGGTCCAGTTTACCCGCACCGATACCAGCATACGCGTCGGAAGAGCGCGGATCACCATCCTCCACGCGGTCACGACGAACGTCGCGCACGTGACGCCCGCGTCCGCAAGGCCCCCCACGAGCCTCCCGTACCGTCCCGTCACCTTCTCGCACGTCCCCCCGTTGACGGAGCGGTGAACGGATTTATGGTTCGTTCACGCCTCGGGCCACCGGACCGGCGATGCCGACCGTGGCGAGGCGCTCTTTCCTGAAGTCCCAAGGAGTCCACGATGACGACGCTCCGCGACGGGGCCCGCGTGCCCTCATCTCCGTTTCCCGTGCTTCCGCTCCGCAACGGGGTGCTGTTTCCCGGCGCGGCGATCGCTCTTCCCATCGGCCGTGAGCGCTCGGTGGCGCTCGTTCGTACGCTGAGCAAAGGGGACGTGATCGGCGTCCTCACGCAGAAAGACCGCAACGTCAGCGACCCGTCCGAGGCCGATCTTTATCGCCTCGGGACGTTCGCCCGGGTCGTGGAGACGGGCCGGCTCCCGAGCGGCGACATGAAGCTCGTCATCGAGGGCGTGGGCCGCATGCGCCTCGGCGCAATCGTGCGTCGTGATCCGTTCTGGCTCGCCGAGGGCGAGGTCGCCGCCGAGACGGGCGAGGTGAGCGAGGAGGCCAAGCTCTTCGCCCGCGCGCTCTTCGATCAGGTGCGCGAGCTCGGCCGCGGAATCGAGAATTCGATCGATGCGTCGCTCGCCGAGGAGGATCCGGGCCTGTTCGCGGATCGGGTCTCGGCGCTGCTCGGGCTCGCGTCGGACAAGGACATGCGCGTGCTCGAAGCGCTCGACGTGGTCGAGCGGCTGCGCATCGTGGCCGGCTTCGTCATCGAGCAGAAATCGCTCTCCGAGGTGAAGCGCAAGATCGAGCAGGACGTGCGCCGCGAGATCGGCAATCACCAGCGCGAGGCGATCCTGCGCGAGCAGCTCCGTGCGATCAAGAAAGAGCTCGGCGAGGAGGGCGGCGACGACGAGACGGGCAAGCTGCGCGAGCGGCTCGAAAAGGCGGTTTTGCCGGACGAGGTGCGCGCCGTCGCCGATCGCGAGATGAAGCGGCTCGAGGCGCTCTCGCCGCAGCAGGCCGAATACAACGTGATCCGGACGTACCTCGACTGGATCGCGGAGCTGCCCTGGAGCCAGCGCGCGGACGCGAAGGACGACATCGACGCGGTCGGCAAGAAGCTCGACGAGGACCATTACGGGCTCGGCGACGTGAAGCGTCGGATCCTGGAGCACATCGCGGTCCTCAAATTGAAGGGCACGGCGAAGGGGAGCATCCTCTGCCTCGCGGGCCCGCCCGGGGTCGGCAAGACCTCGATCGGGCAATCGATCGCGGACGCGACGGGCCGGCCGTTCGTGCGGATCGCGCTCGGCGGCGTGCGCGACGAGGCGGAGATCCGCGGGCATCGGCGCACGTACGTGGCGGCGTTGCCGGGTCGGATCATCCACGGGATGAAGAAGGCGAAGGTGAAGAACCCGGTCGTCCTGCTCGACGAGATCGACAAACTCGCCGTGGGCTGGGCGGGAAATCCCGAGGCGGCGTTGCTCGAGGTCCTGGATCCGGAGCAAAACAAGACGTTCCAGGACCATTACATGGAGCTGCCGTTCGACCTGTCCGAGGTGCTCTTCGTCTGCACGGCGAACGACCTCGGCACGCTGTCGGGTCCGCTCCGCGACCGATTGGAGATCATCGAGGTCCCCGGATACACGCCGGACGAGAAGGCGCAGATCGCGCGGCGGCACCTGATCCCGAAGCAGCTCGGGGCGCACGGGATCCCCGAGGGCACGTTGACGATCACGGACGACGCGCTCCGGGCGATCGTTCGCGATTACACGCGCGAGGCGGGCGTTCGTCAGCTCGAACGAGAGATCAAAAAACTCTGCCGGGCGCTCTCGCTGGAGGTGGCGCGGGCGAAGGACGAAAAGCCGAATTTGCACGTCGAGGAGAGCGATCTCGGGAAATACCTCGGCAAGGTGAAGTTCTTCGCGGAGGTGGCCGAGCGGACGGCGTCGGCGGGCGTGGCGACGGGAATGGCGTGGACGCCGGTGGGCGGGGACATCCTGTTCATCGAGACGAGCCGGATGCCGGGTCGAGGCCGCGTGGAAATCACGGGGCAGCTCGGCGACGTGATGAAGGAATCGGCGAAGGCGGCGCTCTCGTACGTGAAGAGCCACGCGGCGGAGCTCGGCGTGGATGCGTCGAAGCTCGAAGAGGAGGATTTGCACATCCACGTGCCCGCGGGCGCCGTGCCCAAGGACGGGCCGAGCGCGGGCGTGACGATGTTCACGGCGCTGACGTCGCTGCTCTCGTCGCGGCGGGTGCGCAGCGACACGGCGATGACCGGCGAATGCACGCTGCGCGGGCGCGTGTTGCCCGTCGGCGGGATCAAGTCGAAGGTGATGGCGGCGCATCGGGCCGGCATCAAGCGGGTGATCCTGCCGCAAAAGAATGCGCGCGACGTCGAGGAGGTGCCGGAGGAGGTGCGCAGCTCGCTTCAGTTCGTGTTCGCCGAGGACATGAGCCAGGTCATCCACGCGGCGCTGGAAGAGCGGCCGGCGGACGAAGAGACCGTCCCGCTCGGCAGCGACGCGGAGACGGGCGGCGGCCAAGTGCAGGCGGTTCATTGACGATCAACGCGCCGCAGCAGGTGTAGGCGGATATCTGCCAAAACCTTGGCAGGCGGCGCGTCGACACTTCTCCAGCCATTCCACGCGTGCTACGTTCCCGGCCGCATCGGCTTTTGCGCGGAGGAATGGCAATGACCTTATCGAATTTCGGACGCGCGCTCGCGGGGCTCTTTCTCACGAGCGCGCTCGGTCTTTTGGGCTGCAAGGGAACGGTCGTGATCGGGGGCGGCGACGACGGGCAGCCCGGCCAGCCGGGGCAGCCCGATCCGGGTGGGCCTGGCAGCGTGAGCCCGCCCCCGGTCTGCGGCTCCGAGCTGCACCTCATCGGCGTCTACGAGTCGCACGGCGATCACAGCGGCAACGTCCACCCGCCCGGCGCCGCGTCGGTGCACGTCGAGCGGCAATCGAGCTCGATCCTGGTCCTCTCGTCGTACGAGCCGGTGCACTGGACCGTCACCGCGGCCGATGGCGTCATCCTCGAAAAGGTGATCCTGAACGGCTATCACGATCAATCGGCCGACGTGCCCGCGGGCGTGCCGGTCGAGATTCATGACGGCCCGGACGGCTCGCTCGGCGCCTATGCCTATGCCTGGCCGCACGCCGAGGGCGGCAGCGATACGCAGGCGCTCGTCGCGGCGGTCGAGGGCCTGACGGGGCGCGCGCTGACCTCGTTCCACGGCTGCTACCAGGCCACGCAATTCACGCTGCACGACGACCTCCAGGCCGACTCGACGTGCGCGGTCGAGCAGGGCTACACGCAGACGAGCCACGTGGCCGAGGACGCGCTCGAATGCGACGACGAGCCGCCGACCGCGGATCCGTGCGCGGGCAAGGACGGCCTCGGGGGTTACTCGTTCCGATTCTGCTCCGAGGACCCGAGCGGCGGTGGGTTCTTCCCGAACATCTCCTGCCAGGAGGCGCTCGACATGTGCTTGCTCAATGGCGACCCGCCGGTCAGCAAGATCTGTCGCTTCGACGGCGAGGTCATCCACAAGACCGAGCTTGTGCCCGGCGCCTGCGACGGGTATTGAAGGAAAACCATGGCTGAACCCACGACCCTGCGCGCCCTCGTCGGACTCCCCGCGGATCCGACGGCGCTCCGTGACTCCGCGCTCGTCCTGATCGATTGCCAGAACACGTACCGGCGCGGCGTGATGCAGCTCGAAGGCGTGGAGGCGGCGCTCGATCAAGCCGCTCGCCTGCTTTCGAGGGCGCGCGCGGTCGGGGCGCCGGTGATCCACATCGCGCACGACGCCGGCCCCGGCAGCCCGTACGACGTGAACGCCGAGATCGGGCAGATCGCAGACATCGTCGCCCCGCGGGCCGGCGAGCCCGTGATCGTGAAAAAGCTCCCGAGCTCGTTCGAGGGGACGGATCTCCACGAGCGGCTGCAAACGCTTGGCGCGAAAAACCTGATTTTGGCCGGGTTCATGACCCACGTATGCGTGAACTCGACAGCCCGCGCGGCATTCAACCGCGGCTACCGCGCGACGGTGGTCGGGGGCGCGACGGCCACGCGCGCCCTGCCCGGGCCGAGCGGGCGCGTGGTGCCCGCCGCGACGGTGCACGAGGCCGCGCTCGCGGCGCTCTCGGACATCTTCGCGGTCGTGGCCCCTGGCGAATCCGATATTGCCGATTGACGCGCGCCGGGCTCGCCCGCCCGCGGGCCCGCGTATCCTTTTGCACAAAAGCGTGCCGCGAGGCTCGACACTTCCACGGGCGGGCTTTCATGCTGCGCCGCGGCGGTCGATGAGAAAAAACGTTCGCAGCAGAGGCACATAGCCCACGCGCGGCCGCCATGGTACAGGCCGGGCGTGAGTCCTGTCACCCCCCCGCTTCGCCGTCTCTATGCGACCACGTTACCGTTCGGGATCGCGTGCGGCATCTCGATCGGGCTCACGTCGGTGCACCTGAACCGGCTGGGGTTCTCGAAGGATTCGATCGGCTTTCTGGCCCTCTTCTTCGGCGCGGGGCTCGTGCTCTTCGCGCTGCCCGTCGGCGGGATCATTCGACGGTTTTCGGCCGAGCGAATCCTGGCCGCGTCGCTCGTCGGGTACGCGGGCTGCCTCGCCGCCTTCCCGTTCGCGAAGACCTTCGCCTCGGTCGCGGGCGTGCGCTTCATCGACGGCCTGTTCACGATCGGCATTTGGGTCAGCTCCGAGACGGTGCTGCTCGCGCAGGCCCGCAAGGAGAACAAGGCGTACCTCACGACCCTTTATGCGATATGGCTCGCGAGCGGATACGTGGCCGGTCCGCTGATGGCGACGGGCATGGACCGGTTCGTCCCGGCGACCATCACGTTCAGCGTGGCCGCGCTGTTCGCGCTCGGCGCGGGCCTCTACGTCGCCCTGAGGATGCCGCCGGCGCCGCCGGTCGAGGGCGCGAGCACGGGCGACGAAAAGGACGACGGGAAGGGCTCGGAGCTCTCGGCCGCCACGATCCTGTGGCGCATCAAGACCTCGTGCTTCGCCTCGTTCTCGTACGGATACTTCCAGGCGGCGGTGGTGATTTTCCTGCCGCTCTACCTCATCGAGTCGAAGGGGATTCCCGAGAACCGCACGATCGTGCTGCCGGGGCTCTTTTGCCTCGGAATGATGATCTTCTCGAACGTGGCCGGCCGCGTCGCGGACCGCGTGGGGCACCTGCGCGCGGTCCGCGTGCTCTCGTTCATCGGGCTCTGCTGCGTGGCCGGATTCATCTACGCCGACAACTACTGGCTCATGCTCGCCATCGTCTTCGGGTGTGGCGGGTCGTTCGCGTCGATGTCGCCGGTCGCGCTGGCCCTCACGGGCGTCATCATGGAGCCGCGCGATTACAGCCGCGCGAACTCGATCTACAACATGTTCTATGCGGCGGGCATCCTCTCGGGCCCGCTCGTCGCGAGCCAGATCTTCCAGCGCTTCGGTGGGGTCGCGATGCTTTACCACCACGTCGCGATGTGGGGCGCGTTCGTGCTGTTCACGGTGATCTTCATGTACGACGATCCCGCGGCGAGGCGGCGACGCGACCCAAAAGACGCCGGCGACCCTGACCCGACGGGGCTGCCGGGTGGCGCCGCCGGCTGAGCCTCGTCAGGAATGCTGGAATGCCGATTGGCCGTCGAGCACGCGCTCGGCCTCGGCCTCGTCGAGCAGGATGTAGCCGCCGCGCTCCTTGTCGTAGACGTGCACGTCGCCGGTCGCGACGTCGAACCACCAGCCGTGTAGCTTGATCGCGCCCTCGTCCACGAGCTTGCGGACGTTCGAGTAGGTCGCGATGTGCTCGAGCTGCTGGAGGACGTTGGCCTGCGAGAGGCGGTCCACGGCCGGCAGGTCGGCCTTGATGAACGGCGAACGCACGAGGCGCGCGAAGGAGGCCTCGCCGTACGCGAGCCAGGCCTTGAGGTTCGGCAAGGAGCTGTAGTGCTCGCGACCGTTGAGGATGGCCTCGATGGCGCCGCACTTGGAATGGCCGCAGACGACGATGTGCCGGATCTTCAGCTTGGCCAGGCTGAACTCGATGGCCGAGGCCTCGGAGACGTCGCCCACGGAGACGCCCTCGGCGTTCGCCGGCGCGACCAGGTTGCCGACGCTCCGGACCACGAAGAGGTCCCCCGGGTCCGTGGACACCATGAGGTTCGGGACGACACGGCTGTCCGCGCAGGCGAAGAAGAGCACGTCAGGCTTCTGGCCGCGCTCTGCGAGCTGCTTGAAGAGCGGAGCCAGGCCAGGGAGCTTGTTCTTGCGGAAGTCGACGAGGCCACGGATCAACTTTTCCATGACCGCGCAAGGTAGCTCGACGTCATTGGTGGGCCAACGAAAATAGTTGGCAACGCAAACTATTTTCTTACGAGGTCGAGGGGTAGCCGTCCTCCGCGAGGCAGGCCGCGAATCCCTCCCGGTACGTCGGGTAATCGAGCGAAACCCCCAGGTTTCGTCGAATCTTCCCGGCGTCGATGCGGCGGTCGTTCCGGAGGGTCGGGGGGAGGCGGTCCTTGGGGACCTCGGCGGGTCGGGGCACGCCGAGCCGGGCGCAGAGCCAGTCGATGACCTCGGCCTGGGGGACGGGCGCTTCGTCGGCGACGACGAAGACCTCGCCTCGCGGGGCGCGCGCGAGGGCGGCGAGGGCGAGGCGCGCGAGGTCCGCCACGTGGATGCGGCTGATGACGCCCTGCCCGCCCTCGGCGATCTTGTGTTCGCCCCGCGCAAGCCGGACATGGAGTCCACGGCCCGGGCCATAAATGGCCGCCGCGCGGAGGACGACGCCGCCGGCCGCGCGCACGAGCGCCTCGGCCCGGAGGCGCGCGGCGGCGCGAGGTTCGCTGGGATCCACCGGGGTCTGCTCGTCGATCCGGCCCGCGGCGCCGCCATACACGCCGGTCGAGGAGAGGTAGACCGCGGACGCCGCGCGGGAGAGCAGGGGCAAGAGGGCCGCGTCGATCGCGTCGTCCGGCGGGTACGTGACGAGGACGCGGGCGTCCGCGCGGAGGAGCGGCGCGACGAGGTCCACGTCGAGGCGCGGCGCGAGGCGCACGTCGACGCCGAGCTGCGACAAGGAGGCGGCCCGCTCGGGCGAGCGGGTGGTGCCTACGACGCGAATGCCCGCCGCGAGGGCGAGCTTGGCCGCGTACGTTCCCGTAAAACCACAGCCGAGGATGACGAGGGTATCGGAGGTGTCCACGATGCGCTCCTATCGCAGGAACAATGAGCCGAGGACAGCCTGCGTGACGAAGCCGGCGAGCGCGGCGAGGAAGGCCGTCCTCTTGGGGAGATGGTGCGCGCGTGACAAACCGATCGTGCCGAGCGCGAGGCAACCGGCCGCGGCGAGCGGCGCGTAATAACGCATGGCCTTTCCGATGGCCGAAAAGCCGAGGGCGAAATCGACGGCAATGTCGGGAACGATGAAGAGGAGCGTCATCGGCACGGCATACGAAACGCCGAAGACCGCGAGCGAAGCGGCCTGCCGGCTCCCCTCCCCGCCCGGCGGGGATGCGCGGCGCGCGATGGCGTGCGCGACGGCGCCGCCGATGTGCCAGAGGACGAGATAAAGCGGAACGGCGAGGATCGCCTGGAACAGGTAATGCCGCTCCCGCCCGAGGCCCGGGATGCCAAACCGCGGCGCATGGCCTTCGAGGAAAAGGAGGAGGGAAAACGCGCCGTGCAAGGCGCCGAGCACGAGCATCACGGACCGGCCTTCCCGCGCATCGGCGCGCGCGGCGACGCCGGCCATCGCGGCGCGGGGCGCGCGGACGACGTCGAGGAAGAGCGACCAGGCAGGGCGAGAATCGGGCATCGACGCCCTTCCCGATAGCGGAAGGTCGCTCAGGAAGCGAGGGCGTCGTTGGTGTCGTCGTCGAGCGCGGGTCCGCGCGCGCCGGAGATGGGCGCGATGTCGCTCGCCGGGACGACCTGGAGCGAGCCGTCGGCCGGGGCGAGGAGGTCCTCGATGCGCCGGAGGCCGAGGATGTCGCGCGCCGCGAAGAGGCCGGAGGTGGCCGCGCCCGCGACGCCATGGCTGAGCGTGCTCGCGCCGACGTTGTAAAGCCCGGGGACGCTCGATCGAATGGCGAACGAAAAGGGGCCGAGCTGGAAGGGGATCTTCGCCGTGCCGTAGCTCGATCCGCGGTGGGTCTCGCAATAAAAGTCGTTCGTGAGGGGCGTGCCCACGGAGCGGAAGGTGAGGTTCTTGCCGAGACCCGGAATCACGCGCTCGGCCGCGGCGATCATGGCGTCGCCGAGCCGCTCCTTGAGGTCGTGATATCCCGCGGGGCGCTCCGCGGCGGTGCCGGCCCAGCTTTCGAAGGGTTCGTACGGGACGAACGTGAAGAGCTCCAGGGTATGGTGGCCCTTCGGCGCGTGGCCGGGGTCTTTGAGGGTGGTGACCGTGAGGAAGAGGCCCTCGACGATTCCGTGGGGGAGCGCGTGCTGGGCGCGCTCGTAGACGCCGTTCACGTCGAGGGTACGATACCACCAGTAATTGCCGGAATCGAGGCCCATCGCGGGCAGGTCGAGGTCGGTGGCGCAGAAGACGCTGAGCAGGCCGACGGAGTATTCCATGCGGCGGATCTTCTTCCGCTCGCGCTCGCCGTGCGGCGGTTCGAGGAGCTTGCCGAAGGTGATCGCAGGGTCGGCATTGGAGACGACGGCGCGGGAGAAGATACGCTCGCCCGAGGCGAGCTCGACGCCGACCGCGCGGCCGGATTCGACGAGGATGCGACGGACGCGGGTGCGGAGGCGGATCTCACCGCCGCGCTTGCGGAGGGCCTTGATCATGGCCGACGGAATGCGCTTGGCGCCGCCCCGCGGATAATACCCGCCATCGTAGTAATGGGCGATCATGCGGGCATGGAGGGGGAGCGAGACGCGCGACGGAGGCAAGCCATGGTTGCCCGATTGCGCGGCGAGGATGCCGCGGAGGAGCGGGTCGCGAACGGTGTCGTCGAGGAGGGCACGCTGGGTGCGGAGGCCCCACGCGACGAGGGTTTTCGCGCGAAACGGGAGCGCGAGGGCGCTCCGCGGAGAGACGAGGAGATCCTCGCAGCGGAGGGTGTCGGCGACGATGCGGCCGATGACGTCGAAGTATCGTTCGAGCCCCTTGCGCTCGTGGGGAAAACGGGAGACGAGGCGCTCGAAGTAGCGGTCGAATCCGCGCGGGACGTCGAAACGTTCGCCGCCGAGGAGGAAATGATCGAAGCCGTCCGGGTTGAGCTCGTGAAAGGCAAGGTCCGAGGAGAGGCCGAGGCCCTCGTAAAGCGCGCGGACGGACTGGCCGGGGCCGAGCTCGCCGATGTAATGAACGCCCGGGCTGAACCGATATCCTTCGAGCGCGAAGCTGTGCGTCCAGCCGCCCGGCAAGTAATGCTGTTCGAGGACGAGGACACGCTGCCCCGCGCGCGCGAGCGCGACCGCAGCCGTGAGTCCCCCCGAGCCCGATCCGATGATGATCGTGTCCCAGCGGTCCATGGGAAGTGCCTCCTCGATCCCGGGTTCGATGCCAGAAGGGCGAGGTGCGTCGCGGGAGCATGACATTTCGTCGAGCAACAGGCGAGGCGCGGACGTCACGGACGTTCGGATGACGGCTTCCGCGACGCCCGCCCGACTGGTATGTTGCTTGCCCGGAATGCCCTGCCTGCAAGGAATGGTTGAATGAGGGTCGTTCGTGCGTCGCCCGAGGTGGACGTCGACGTGGAGAGCAGCACGGTGCTGGTCGATCCCGCGCTCGCGCAGACGGAACTCGACCCTGCTTCGGGGCTCCGTTCGGAGCGTCGCGGCGTGCCACCGTCCCTCGCGGAGCGATACGAGGACATTCATTTCCTCGGCGAAGGCGGGATGGGGACCGTCTATCGCGGCCGGGATCCGCGGCTCGGACGCGCGGTGGCGCTCAAGCTGCTCAGGGACAGCGATCCGGAGCTCGGGCGGCGCTTCCTGCAGGAGGCGCGGTCGCAGGCGAAGGTCCAGCACGAGAACGTTTGCCGGATCTACGAGGCCGGAGAGGCCGACGGCGAGCCTTTCATCGCAATGCAATACATCGAGGGCGAGCCGCTCTCGAAAATGGCCGAACGGCTATCGCTCGAACAACGCGTGAAGGTGATGCGGGAGGTCTCGGCCGCGGTCCACGAAGCGCACCGGCTCGGGCTCATTCACCGGGACATCAAGCCCGGCAACATCATGGTCGAAAGGAGCGCAGACGGGGACATCAAGCCCTACGTGATGGATTTCGGTCTGGCGCGGGAGGTCGCGGACAAAGGAGAGACGGTGACGGGGGCGGTGCTGGGGACCCCGGCGTTCATGTCGCCGGAGCAAGCGCAAGGCGACGTTCGAGCGCTGGATCGACGCTCGGACGTGTATTCGCTCGGCGCGACGCTCTACGACGTCGTCGCGGAGCGGCCGCCGTTCGTCGCGCCACACACGTGGAAGCTCCTGATGATGGTCGCCTTCGAGGAAGCCCCAGCGCTGGGGCAGGTGAAGAAAGGGGTGCCGGCGGATCTCGAGACGATCGTGATGAAATGCCTGGAGCGAGACCCGGGGCGGCGATACGACTCGGCACGGGCGCTCGCCGAGGATTTGCAGCGATTTTTGGACGGAGAGCCGATCCTGGCGCGGCGGACGTCGGTGGGGTACGTGCTGTGGAAGAAAGCGCGGAAACACAAGCTCGCGACGGCGGTCTCCGGCGTGCTCCTCGTCGCGGCGCTCGCGCTCGCCGGCGTGTGGTGGAAGGCGCGGCAGCAGGCGGCAGCCGAGGCGAGGATCGCGCAGGAGCTCGGCGAGCGGGTGAAGGAGATGGAGCTATTCTTGCGCGCGGCCTACGAGCTGCCGCTGCACGACGTGGAGCGTGAGCGGGACGTGGTGCGGCGGAAGCTCTCGGCGATCGAGGAGCGCATGAAGGAGGCAGGGCGGGCCGGCGAGGGCCCGGGGCATTACGCGCTCGGGCGAGGATATCTGGCGCTCGGGGATCCGGAAAAGGCGCGGGTGCATCTGGAGGAGGCGGTCGGCGCGGGGTATCGATCGCCGGAGCTCGAATACGCGCTGGGGCGGACGCTCGGGGAGCTTTATCGGCGGGCGCTCGAGGGGACGAAGCGGATCACGAACGCGGAGGAGCGCAAGAAGCGGGAAGTGGAGCTCGCGGCGGCGCTGCGAGATCCGGCGCTCGGGCATTTGAGGGCGGCGTCAGGGGCGGAGATCGAGGCGCCGGCGTACGTGGAAGGGCTCATCGCGCTGTACGAGGGGAAAAACGAGGAGGCGCAAGCGAAGGCGCGGGAGGCCTTCGAGCAGGCGCCATGGATGTACGAGGCGAAGAAGCTCGAAGCGGATGCCCTGTTCGCGGAAGGGAGCAAGTACCGGCACGACGCGGCATTCGACTGGGACAAGATGATGCTGTCGTTTGGCCCGGCGGCCGAGGCGTACAAGGTCGCGGCGGAGATGGCCGAGAGTGATCCGGAGGTGCATCGGGCGGCGTGTGAGCTTTGGGAGAAGATGGGGCTCGCGGCAGGAGCGCTGGGAAAACCTGCGCAGATCGAGTTCGGTAACGCGGAGGCCACCTGCGCCCGGGCGGTACAATCGAGCAGCCTGGATGGCGCCGCGCGGGTCGAACGTGCGCTCGCGCTTTATTATCAATTTTTTACGGTGAATGCCCAGGGGAATGACGCGGACGCGGCTCAGCAAGCCGTCCTCCAGGCCGTGGAAGAGGCCGTACGCGTCCGCCCTCGGGACGCGATGGCGCTTTACGCGCTGGCTGCCACATTGAACGTCCGGGCAGCGCGGCAGGCCGCGCGCGGCGAGCGCGTGACCGCCGAGGACGCGATAGCGGCGTTTCACCGCGTCCTCGACGTCGAGCCTCGGTTTACCTGGGCGCTGAACGAACTCGGACAAACGTATCTGATAAAAGCGGAGTTCGACCGTCTCCATGGCGAGGATCCTCGGAAGCTCCTCGGGAGCGCATCGCAGCGGTTCGATCAAGCCATCGAAGTGGACCCGAGCTTCACCTTGCCCATGTTCGGCAGGATCCGCGCTGCCATCTACAGGCTCGTGTACGAGACCGAGCACGGCCTCGAAGCGCAGAGCAGCGTGGATGCACTCTCGAACGCCGTAGCCCTGGTCGAACAGCGGAGCCTCGGAGGCTTTCTACCCGCCTACTACGCGGCCAAGTCGTTGCGGGTTCGGGCTGCGTACGACCTCTCGGTCGGCAAGGATCCTCGCGCCTCGATCGCCGCAGGCCTGAAGAAGATCCATGCATTCGCGACGCCAGGCACGGAGACGGGCTATTTGTTGATGGAGGTCGCCGAGCTCCGGCTGCTCGAAGCCGAGCACACGCTCTCCAACCGCCTCCTACCCGTCCCCGAGCTCCTTTCGCTGCGGGACCGCGTGGAGAAGGTCGCCGAGGAGGACACGTGGGACATCGATTCGCACCATATCCTTGCCAGGCTCCACCTCTTCGCCGCCCGCGCGCGCGCGGTGAGCGGCGAGGCGCGCGAGCAAGGATTCGATGCCGCGGCGGCCGTCCTGCGACCTCTCGTCGCGAAGGAGCGCAACGACCCTCGGCCCTATCAGATGCTCGCCGAGATTCACGCGAAAAAGGCGACGTGGTTGGATGGGCACGAGAAAAGCGCGAACGCTGATGTCGACGTGGGGCTCGAATTCGCAGAGAAGGCGCTCGCCATTCACCCGCACAGCGCGCAAGCGTTCGTGGCGAAGGGGGAGCTCCTCCTGGTACGGGCGAGGGCCTCACGCGGAGAGGATCGAAAGAAAGCCGCGCGCGCGGCGGGCGAGGCGTTCGCGTCCGCGATCCGGGAAAACCCGCGGCTCGCGGAGGCGCATCGGGCGAACCTTCAGGAGGCGAAGGGAATGGAGTGAGCGCGTGTCCGGCAGCAGAGGGACGTCGGACGGAGGCGGGCGCTCAGGGGCAAGTCGCTTCGCTCGCCTTCAAGTAGGTGCGAATCTCATAGGAGCGGTCCATGCAGCCCTCGAACACCGCATACAACGGATCACTGCACAAGTCATCGAAGGTGTCGCAGAGTCCCATGTAGCTGAAGCCGCAGGGCGTATACAGCTCGTCGCATTCCCGGAAGGTCGCCCCCTCGGCAGAGCTGCAGAACGTCACGTTGCTACAGATGTACGCATTGAACGCGTAACCGCTATCGGTGGTGCTACCCAGCGGCACCGTAGAATCGAACATATTGCCCCACACCGTCGACTCCGGCACCGTGTAGGGGTAGGCCTCGCTGGCTCGATAGGTGATCTCCGGGTGAGCCCCTCCGAGCAGGATGTTGATCGTCGCGCCGTAGCGGTTGGTGCGCGCCACGACGCAGGCCGTGACCCACCTCTTTTCATCCGTCGTGAGCGCGCGCGTCCTCCAGTCCGGCGCAAGACCGATCTCACCGTGGTACTGCTGGAACACGGGAAAGGGGACCCCCCACTCGTCACGTATCCGACAATATGTGCCGTGTCCACCACGGTGGTTCCCTCGGGCAAGGCGCAACCGATGAGCGTCTCCAGAAACTCGACCCTGGCGCCTGCCCACTCACCCGCCGCGGTAGGCGATGGCATGTCGGGCATGCTGGGCAGGATGTTGGAAGGGGCCAGCGCGGCATTACCTATCACACGGACGGTCCGCTGCACACCGTGGTTGTGGGTGACACGATACCTCAAGTGATTGGTGGTCCCCGGATCCCCACCCATACCGAGCTCGCCCTCCCCGAGCTTCTCCTCCTCGGGATCCCAGCCCGGCTCCGCGGGGTCGACCATGCAACCCAGGCCATAGAGGCTCATGGCGATGAACACGAACGGCGAAGCACAACGAAGCAGCGTGGTTCCAGAATTCATGAGAGGCTCCTGTCGAAGCTGACGAGCACGGACAATGCACCCGTCATGCCAGAGGTCGTCCGTAGGTGATTCAGGCCCGAAAGGCACGTGAAAGCTGCGTGCACACGAGCATCGCACGGACGCGGGGCCCGAGCGGGGAGCGGCGCGCGCGTAACGTAGGTACGCGCGCGCGTCATCCGCGGACGCGGAGTTCCTAGCGATGGGAGCGGACCTCAGTAGTTCTGCCTGACGAAGACGCCGTCATTTGCAAAGCCGACCACGTCCTGCGTTCCATCATTATTGATGTCCGCCATCATGCGCGGGTGCTGGTCCACGCGCCATCCGAAATCATAACCGAAGGCTTCCACCAGGCGGTTCGGCGCCGTGAACGAGCTCCCGGTCGAGCGCGAGATATAAACGCCGTTGCCCGCAAAGCCGACCACGTCCGCTTTCCCGTCAGCGTCGACATCCGCCATCATGCGCGGGTGCTGGTTCACGCGCCATCCGACTTGATTGTACCCGTAGTTGCTGACCCAGACCTGGGGCGTCGTGAAGGAGCTTCCCGTCGAGGTAGACACGACCACGCCGTTGTCACCGAAGGCGACGATGTCCTGCTTCCCGTCGGCGTTGACATCGGCCATCATCCGCGGATGCATGTCCACGCGGTAACCGTGGTTGTAACCATAATTTGCGACCCAAAGCGATGGCGTCGAGAATGAGGTCCCCGTCGAGAGCGCCACGTGCACGCCGTCGTTGGCAAAGACGACGACGTCTTGTTTCCCATCGTTGTTGACGTCGGCCATCATGCGCGGGTGCTGGTCGATGCGATAGCCTTGATTGTAGCCGTAACTGGCGAGCCAGAGCGACGGCGCCGTGAAGGAGCTTCCCGTCGAGAGCGACACGACCACGCCATTGTCCCCGAAAGCGACGACGTCCAGCCTCCCATCGTTGTTGACGTCGGCCATCATGCGCGGGTGCTTGTCCACGCGGTAGCCCTGATTCCAGCCATAATCGGCGACCCAGAGTGACGGCGCCGTGAACGAAGTTCCCGTCGAGAGCGAGACCAGCACGCCTGCGTCCCCAAAGCCGACGATGTCCTGCTTGTCATCGTTGTTGACATCCGCCATCATCCGCTCGTGATACTCGGTGCGCCAGCCGTGATCGTAATTGAATTGGTCCACCCATAGTTCCGGCGCCATGAAGCCGGTCCCGGTGGACCTGGACACGAGCGTCCCCGCATCGCCGAATGCGACGACATCCTGCATCCCATCGTCGTTGACGTCCGCCATCATACGGGGGTGCTTGTCCACACGCCATCCGTGAACATAGCCGTATTGCGTTATCCATCGCGGAATGCCGTACATCGCGATCGCGCCGGCGATGTCGCTCTGGCTGAGCGCGCCGTCGTTGTTCCATTTCAGATTGCAGTAATTCATCACCGAATCCGCATCCCACGGGTTGACGGTAAGGTCACCGTAGCTCCCCTGCCTCATGTCGCAGTCCGACGGGGTGTCGGGCCGATTCTGCTCGTGAGCGAATCCGAGCGCGTGCCCGAACTCGTGCACTCCGATTGCTTCGATGCAGAACTGGCGCTTGCTCTGACAGTCCGGGCCGTCCCAGTTCTGGAAGGTGAAGTTCAATTCCATACCATCCGTCATGCCGTCGAGATCGGTGCCGAGCCCCTTTGTGTGTGGGCCCTCGGCATCATCGGCGATTCGAATGCGAATTCCATTCGACGAGCTGGTGCATGTACCCCAGCCATTAAAATCCACCCACGTGTGGGCGTCCCACGTCCTGAGGACGGCTTGTCGGACCCAGTCTCTCTCGGCTTGAGGCGCTGCGCTGGGGTTTTCCCAGCAGACCTGGACGGTCTGCGTGCTCCACAACTTCGTCGAGGCCACATAAAGCGGGCCCACGTCCGTCTGAACGTTTTCCTCGGCGGAGGGTTCGGCCGGGCCAGAGCAGCCGGCCGACGCGTAGGAAATGGCAAGGACCGACGCGATGGCAATCGCCATCGAATGATAACGTTTCATGGGTGTCGAAGCTCCAGCGGGATACTATGTTGGGCCGCGTTGCTCGCGGTGCGGAGAGCCGCAAAGCAACCCGCATGCCGACACGCGAGAGACAGGCCCGAAAGGCACGTGAAAGCTACGTGCCCACGAGCCTCGCCCAGACGCGGGGCCCGCGCGGGGCTCGGCGCGCGTAACGTAGGTACGCGCCTGCGTCACCCGTGGACGCGGAGCCCGGGGCGCTCAGGCCTCGTCGTCCCCCAGCTCCCGAAAGGGCCCGCCGTCCTCCCCGAGCGCCTTGCAGAGCGCCTCGACCTTCTCCAGCTCGCGCCGCAGCATCTTGTGGTGATTGCGCGCCTGCACCTGCGCGCCCTTCCCAAAAAGCCGGAACGCCGCGTCCTTGCTGCCGAGCCGCTCCACCGCCGTGCCGAGCACGATGCCGCGGAATGCGTCCGAGAGCTCCAGGTCGAGCACGAGGCCCTTTCCCTGCTGCCGCTCGGCCTCTTCCACGATCGCGCCCGCCGCGACGCGCAGGTCGTCGAGGGTCGACCTTCGCCCGCTCCCCCGCTCGTAGCTCAGGGCGCGCGCGAAATGCTTTTCCTCCAGCAAGATCTCGAGCCCTGCCTCGCCCTGCGTCATGAGCGCGAGCGCGTACGCCCGGCGGACGACGTTGTCGAGCTGCCGCAAATTGCCCGGCCAGCTGTGCTCGCCGAGCAGCCGCTCCGCGCCGGCCGCGATCCGCGCTTCCCCGCCCGGGACCGATTCTCGATGGCGCCGCGTGGCCATGAAGCGCGCCCATTCCGCGATTTCGTCCCGGCGCTCGTCGAGCGGGGGGATCTGCACCGGGAGCACGTTGATCCGGTAGTAAAGGTCCTCCCGAAATCGACCGGCCTTCACCTGATCGTACAGGTCGACGTTGCTCCCCACGATGAAACGCACGTTCGCCAGCTGCTCTCGCGCGCCGTCCCCGATCGGGCGATACGTACGCGATTCGAGGAGCTGGAGCAATCCCGCCTGCGCTTTCAGCGAGAGTTTGTCGATCTCGTCGATGAACAACGTCCCCTTGAAGGCCCGCGTGATGCACCCGGGCGTATCGCGCACCGCGCCCGTGAACGCGCCCTTTTTCCAGCCGAAGAGCTCCGCCATTTGCAGCTCCTCGGGCACGGCGATGAGGTCGAGGACCTCGAAGGGCGCCCCGCGCCGGACCGATCGCGCGTGGCACCAGCGCGCGAGGCGCGATTTGCCTGCACCCGTGGGACCGCCGATGAGCAGGGTCTCCTCCTGCTGCGCAAAGACGCGGAGCATGTCGATCAAGCCCGCCATGCTCTGGCCCATGACGGGCAAGAGGTCGTCGGTCGCGCCGGTCGCCGCGGGCCGGGGCGGGAGGGTCGCGAGGTAAGGCGCCGCGAGGTCGGCGAGGAGCTCGAGCGGTTCGTGAATGGCCGGAAAGATGAAATCGTCGCCGAGAGCCCTCGGGCACCCCGCCTCGACGGTGGCCATTCCCTCGATCGCGCCGTGCAGGGTGCGCAGCGGGATCGCGTAAAGGTGGCTCGTGTCGCGGCTCGTCAGCCGAAGCACGCTGTCCTGACCGGAGAATCCGCCCTCCTGGAACACGTTCGCGGATTCGTTTTGCCACGACCATACGCGGCCGAGCGGGACGTCGATCGCAATGGGGCATGCGCGCGTGACGACCCAGCGCCACGCGCTCACGGAGGGCAAATAGTTGATGGTCGGCTCGCCGCCGCGCTGCGTGTCGTCGAGGAGGACCAGTCGCCGGTAGCCGTCGCCGGGCCGCCAGTGCGCCATGCCGCGGAGGATCTTGCCGCGGCCGGCGAAACCGCTCTCCGCGAGCGCCGCGAGCGCCGCGTCGAGCATCGCGCGCAGCAAGGTGTGCGCGGCGTCCTCGAAGGTTCTCGCCTTCCGGAGCCGATCGACGAAACCCAGGATTTGCCGCTGGTTCATGCCCATCCTTAGCGCCCAAGGAGTCCGAGGGCCATCACGACCGCCGCCACGAGGACGACGGCGATCCCGAGCCACACAGGCCATCGCCGGGGGCGCGACGCGACCGTCGCCTCCGTCGGCGCCCGTTCCTCGGCCACCGCGCGCTCGATCGTGGCGTACGGATCGCTCTTCACCTGGGTCATGCCCACCTCGCTGGGCGCGTCCCTGCGGCCGACGAGCATGTCCTCCCGCAACGCCATGCCTCCCGCCAAGAGGGGCATCATCGCTTCGAGCATCGCCGCCGCGCTGGAGAACCGTTCTTCACGCTCCAGCCGTGACGCCCGTTCGAGGAGCGCCTCCACATCGGGGCCGACCCCCGGCACGACCTCGCGCACCTTGGGCATCGGCTTCGTCGCGATATGCTTGAGCAGCAAGGGGAACGATTTGACGTCCGCATGCGGCGGCTTTCCGGCGAGCATCGCGAACAGCGTCACCGCCAGCGAAAACAGGTCGCTGCGTGCGTCGACGCCTTTCGCGCCGTCGAGCTGCTCCGGCGACATGTAAAGCGGCGAGCCGAGGAGCTGCCCCGTCTCGGTCATGGAGAGCTGCGGTGCCGAGAGGGCCAAAGGCGCGGCGCTCGTGGAAGGATCCGGTGGGAGGCGCCGGATCTTGGCGAGGCCGAAATCGAGGATCTTGACCACGATTGCGCCGCCTTCCCGCCGCGCGAGAAAGAGATTGCCGGGCTTGATGTCCCGATGCACCACGCCCGCCGCATGCGCCGCCGCGAGCCCCACGCAAACCTGCGCCGCGATCCGCAGCGCCACGTCGACCTGCAAGGGACCGACCCGGTCGAGGAGGGATTGCAAGTCCTCGCCGCGGAGCAGCTCCATCACGAGAAACGGCGCGTCCGTGGCGGGATCCCGCTCGATGTCGAGCACCTGGGCGATGTGCTCCGACGCGAGCGACCCCGCGATGCGCGCCTCCTGCTCGAAGCGCAGGAGCTCGGGATCATGCGGGGCAAGGACGCTCCCCAGCCGCAGCGATTTGATCGCCACGCGCCGGCCGGTTTGCAGGTTCTTCGCGGCGTAGACCGTGCCTATCGCCCCCTCCCCGAGAACGGTCGAGAGCTCGTATTTATCGCCGATTTTCCCTTGAACCCTGATTCCCAAGGTTCCGAGGGTACGCTCCATGGCGCGCGGCGGACAAGGGGGTCAGGACGTAGCCGCCCTAACCCCCCCCATCCACCGTCGCCGGCCGCGCCGCCGAGAGCAGCGCCCCCGGACAAACCACCGGCTGCGTCCGCTCCGTGCTCCCCTCCCGCAAGCACGATTTGCCCGTGACACGAATACGCTCGCCGACCTGCAAATCCTGCGGGCAGGGCGTGCGCGTCGCCGGAGAGACGGCGTCCCGGTCGACCGAATACACCTCGCATCGCTCGGCCGTGCGCGCGAGGTAATGGCGGATCGTCGGGCGCCGCGGCATTGCAGCAGAAGGCGCGGCCGATGCCGTGGGCTCGGGCGGAGCGGGAGAGGGCTCCGCGGAGTCGCCGCCGCGGCAGGCCGGGAGCAAAGCCGCGAGCAGGAGCAGCGTGGTTCGTCCGGGCGTCATCCGAAGACCTCGCGGGCGACGGCATACGTCCCGACGTGCGCGTCGAGGGTCGCGTCGATGGGATCGGCATAACCGCCGCCGAGCGTGAGCGCGATCGGAATGCCCCGGCGGCGCGCTTCCCCGAGGACACGCTCGTCCCTCCGGCGCATGCCCGCGGCCGTCATGCCAAGCCGGCCCAATTTATCCGCCCCAAGCGCGTCCACGCCGCCCTGGAAAAACACCAAATCGGGGTTCGATTCGGCGAACGCGCGCGCGAGAAAGGGTTCGAGCGCGCCAAGGTATTCGTCGTCGCCCGTCCGGTCCGGCAGCGCGAGGTCGAGGTCGCTTCGCTGCTTGTGAAAAGGGAAATTCTTCTCGCCGTGGATCGAGGCCGTATAGACGCGCGGCTCGCCCTCGAAAATGGCCGCGGTGCCGTCGCCCTGGTGGACGTCGAGGTCGAGGACGAGCACCCGGCGGACGTCGCCCGCGTCGAGCAAGGTGCGGCAGGCGACCGCGATGTCGTTGAAGACGCAGAATCCAGCGCCCCGATCGGCAAACGCGTGGTGCGTCCCGCCGGCGAGGTTTCCCGAAATGCCGTCCTCCAGGGCGGCGCGGCCCGCGCAGATCGTGCCGGAGACGCTGGCCCGGGACCGGCGCATGAGCGCGTCGGACCAGGGAAAACCGATGGCGCGGAGGACGCGGGGGTCGAGCGTGCCCGAGAGCAAGCCTTCGAGGTAGGACAGCGCGTGGACACGCTCGAGGTCGGCGATCGAGGCGGGCGTCGAGGGCAGGAGGTCGGTCGGATCGAGCAGGCGAGCTTCCAGCAAGCGCTCGCGAAGGCGCGCGTACTTCGCCATCGGGAAGCGATGCCCGGGCGGAAGCGGGACCTCCACGTGATCGCAGAAGAACACGCGCACGGTCCTCTCCTTGCCACAAGTTTTGTCGTGGCGGGCCTTTGGCGTTGGGGTAATTCATCGGTCCCCCCATGGCCGAGCTTCGCCCCTCGTCGCGCTCCGGAAAGGACGGGATCCCCATCGACTGGGGGAGCCTCGCGCCGCTGCGCCTGCGAGCCCGGACGCTGGCCGAAGGCGTATACGCAGGCGGGCATCGGAGCGTACGCAAAGGCCCCGGCGTGGAGTTCGGAGGGCACAGGCCCTACGTGCCCGGCGACGATCTCAGGTTCTTCGACCGGCGCGCGCTGCTGCGGCACGACCGGATGATGGTGCGCGAGTTCGAGACGGAGACGGATCGCGCGCTGTGGCTCTGCGTGGACGCGACGGCGTCGATGGCCTACCGGAGCCAGCGGGCCCCAGGCGCAAAGCTCGCGTACGGGGCGCTCGTGGCCGCGGCGCTCGCGCGCGTGGCGCTCTCGACGGGCGATCCCGTGGGGCTCGCGTGGCTCGGCGGGCGGGGGACGCTGCCGCTGCCGGCGTCGAGCGGGCGCGAGGCGTTCGACAGGGTCGCAGGGGCGCTCGAAGGGGCCGCGGCCGCAGGCGACGCGAGCACGGACGACGGGGCCATGGAGCGCGCCCTCGCCCCCGTGGCGCGGCGCGCGCGGCGAGGCGCGGTGATCGTGCTGGTGAGCGATTTCGTGGACCTGCCAGAGAGGGCGCTCTCGGCGTTCACGGCGCTCGGGGCCGGCGGGCGATCGCTCGTGGCGCTCCGGGTGCTCGATCCAAACGAGGCGGATCTCGGTTTCTCCGGGCACGTGCGGCTCCGCGCGAGCGAGGGCGACGTGGTCGTCGAGACGGACGCCGAGGAGGTGCGCGCCGTCTACCGCGAGCGGCTCGCCGGGATCGCCGAGCGCTGGTCGAAGGAGCTGTCCGCGCGGGGCGGTCGCTGGGTCGAGGCGGTCACGGACCGACCCCCCGCCGACGTGGTGCGCGAGGTGGTGCGCGCCGTGGCCGAGGCGCGGGCATGAGCTTCGCCACGCTCGCCGCGCTGCTCGTGGCGCTGCTCGTCGGCGCCCCGGTCGCGGCGCACCTGCTGCGGCGAAGGCAAGCCGAGGAGCAACCCTTCCCCCCCGCGAAGCTCGTGCCGCCGACGAAGCCCATGGCCCGGCGGCGGAGCATGCTGGAGGATCGCTCGCTCTTCGCGGTGCGAGCGCTCAGCGTGCTGATGCTCGCGGTGCTCGGCGCGACGCCCTTCGTGCGGTGCGCGCGGCTCGGGCTGTCGCGGAAGGACGGGGCCTCGGTGGCGCTCGCGATCGTGATCGACGACTCGCTGAGCATGCGCGCGCCGCTGGAAGGCGGGACGGGCGGGCCGGGCAAGCGGACGAAGTTCGAGCGGGCCCTCGCGTCGGCGCGGGAGCTCGCCACGGGCCTGCGCAGCGGCGACGCGGTGGCCGTGGTCCTCGGGGGCGCGCCGGCGCGCGTGGCGCTCGCGTCGACGACGAACATGGCAGCCGTGACGGGCGCGCTCGACGCGATCGAGCCGTCCGATCGCGCGACCGATCTGGAAGGGGCGCTGACGCTTGCGCGGGAGCTCTTGCGCAGCGTGCCGCACACCGATCGGCGCGTGGTGCTGCTCAGCGACCTCGCGGACGGGACGCCGAACGCGACGCCCCTCGGCGGCGGCTCGGACACGACGCTGTGGGTGCCGCTGCCGGAGCTCGAAGCCTCGGGCCGCGATTGCGCGGTGACGCGCGCGGATCTGCGCTCGGGCAAGGTGCGAGCGCGTGTCGTGTGCAGCCCCGAGGCGCGGCCGGCAGGCGAGGGCGCGGCCGTGATCTCGGCCTCGGTCGGGCGGGCGGTGGAGCTGCGCGCCGGGGGCAAGGTGCTCGCGTCGGCGCCGCTCGGGCCCGCGATCCGCGCCGAGGAGATCGCGCTCGACGTGCCGGAAGGCGCGCCGGAGGAGCTGATCGTCGGGCTGACGCCGGGCGACGCGATCCTCGAGGACGACGAGGCGCCGGTGGTGCCGGCCGGCGGGGCGCTGCCGATCGCGGTCGTGGTGGACGTGGCCTCGACGCACGTGGCCACGGGCGGGCCGCCGCCGATCGAGCAGGCCCTCGCGGCGATGCACCTCGACGCGGAGGTGCGGCCGCTGCCCGCGGTGCCGGACCACACGGACGAGCTCGCTGCATTCGCGGGGCTCATCGTCGACGACGTGCCGGGCTTCACGCCGGAGGGACGGCGTTCGCTGTCGGCGTGGGTCGAGCGAGGGGGCGTGCTGCTCTTGACGTTCGGCCCGCGCGCGGCGACGGCCCCGCTCGGCGCAGGATTCGACCCGCTCGTGCCAGGCGTGGTGCGCTGGGGGCCGAGCCCGTCCCCGGGCGCCGATCTCACGAGCGCGGTGTTCTTCGGGCCGAGCGCGGAGGGCCTGGGAAAACTCTCGCCCGACGGGCGCGCGTCCTTCGACCCGGCCGCCGCGACGAACGCGGACGTGCTCGCGCGGTGGGACGACGGCGCGCCCCTGCTCCTGCGCCGCTCACTCGGCCGGGGCGCCGTCTTCGCGCTGTCCTTGCCGCTCACCGTGGACGAGAGCGACTTCGTCCTCCGGCCCGCCTTCCTGGCGCTGCTCGACCGGTTCGTCGGGACGGCGCGGGCGCGAGGCGGGGCGCGGCAGATCGACGTCGGCGACGCGTTCACGTTCGACGGGTTCAAGGACGTCGCGATCGAGCGGCTGCCCGTGCGCGCGGGCGAGGCGCGCCGGCCGATCCCGGTCGTGGAGCAGGACGGCCGTCGCCGCGCCGTGGCGCCAGTCCAGGGCAGGTACGAGGTGCGCCTCGACGGCGAGCGCGCGATCCGCGTCGCGACCGTGCCCGAGCGCGAGATCGATCTGCGTCCGCGGCGCGTGATCGACGCGGCGCGCGCCGAGGAGCTCGGCGGGGTCGTTCCCTCGATTGACGCGTCGCCGTACGTCGCGCTCGGGCTGCTCGGCCTCGCCGTGCTGGAGCTGTTCCTGCGCGCGGTGGGGCAAAAGCGCGAGGGTTCGGCGTCCACGCCGGCCTGAACCGCGTTAGCATCGCGTCCTTGCCCAGGAGTGGGGACATGCGATTCACGTGCTTGCTTGCGATCGCCGCGCTTGCCGCGGCCGGGTGTACCGCCGACGGCAGGGACCTCTTCGGCACGCGAAACAACGCCGGCGCGGGCGGTGACGGCGGCGCAGGCGGAAGCGGCGGCATGGGCGGCATGAGCGCGTCGTCGTCGTCCGCCTCGTCGTCCTCGTCGTCCTCGTCGAGCGCATCGAGCTCAAGCGCGTCCTCGTCCTCGTCCTCGTCTTCGTCGTCGTCGTCGTCGTCCTCCTCGTCCTCATCGGGCGGCGGCGACGTCTGCCAGCACGCGGTCTGCACCGTCGGGGACCCGCTCACGGACGGCTGCAATTCCTGCGTCGCGCAGGTCTGCGGGTCGCAGAACGGCGCTGGGTGTTGCGACGGATTCTGGGGCGGCAACTGCGTCGCGCTCGCCGATCAGCTCTGCAACGCCGGCTGCTGCGGCAACGGCGAGTGCAACGGCGAGACGTGCGACACGTGCCCGAACGACTGCGGCGCCTGCTTCTGCGGCGACGGCGCGTGCAACGGCGGCGAGGATTGTGGCTCGTGCGCCGAGGATTGCGGGCCCTGCGCGGAGTGCCCGCACTCGGTCTGCGGCACGGGCGAGGCGCTCGATCCGGACGTCTGCCGCGCGTCTTGCGTGGACGAGGTGTGCATGCAGGACGCGAACTGCTGCGGCATGAACTCGAGCGCGCCGTGGAACGGAGCCTGCTCCTACCTCGCGGACATGATCTGCGGCGCGGATCCGTGCATCACGTCGGTGTGCATGGATCAGCCCGAGTGCTGCACGACGGGCTGGAACCAGGCCTGCGTGGACGCGGCCACGATGAAGTGCGGCGTGAGCTGCAACTGCGCGCACTCGATCTGCCAGGGAAACGGCGGCGCGCTGGATCCGACGTGCAACCCGTGCGCCGCGGCCGTTTGCAAGGCCGATCCTTATTGCTGCGAGCAGAGCTGGGACGGCATCTGCGTGGGCGAGGTGGAGCTCATCTGCGGCATCAACTGCAATTGATGCCGAAGGCGCGGGGCGGGCTCGCGGGCCCGCCCTCGCCCTCGAAGCTCAATGCGTCTGCCAGTGCGGAGGAATCTCCTCCAGCTCCAGCACCGCAGCAGCAGGCTCGGCCGGCGGCGTGATGCGGCGCGGGCCGTTCGGCTTGAAGCTGTGCTCGGCGCCGGGGAACGTGCGCGCTTGCACCTCGTCCACGTACGCCCGCGTCGCCGCCATGATCTGCTCGCCCACCTCGGAGAAACGCTTCGCGAAGCGCGGGCGCAGATCCGGGTACATGCCGAGCATGTCGTAACAGACGAGCACCTGCCCATCACACCCCGCGCCCGCGCCAATCCCGATCGTCGGGACAGATACGGCCGCCGTGATCTCCTCCGCGAGATCCGGCGGGATCGCTTCGAGCACGATCGCGTAGGCGCCGGCCTCGTCGAGCGCCTGCGCGTCCCGCACGAGCCGCGCCGCGTTCTCCTCGCCCTTGCCCTGCACCTTGAAGCCGCCCATCGCGTGCACCGATTGCGGCGTGAGCCCGATGTGCCCACACACAGGGATGCCCGCCGCGACGATGCGGCGCACGTGCTCGGCGATCTCCTCGCCGCCTTCGAGCTTCACGCTCTCGAACGCGCCGTCCTTCATCATGCGGCCCGCGTTCTCCAGCGCCTGCATGGCCGAGACCTGGAAGCTCATGAACGGCATGTCCCCGACCACATGCGCGCGCCGCGCCCCGCGCGCGACCGCACGGCCGTGGTAACAGATCTCCTCGACCGTCACCGGCAGCGTCGTCGGATGCCCCTGCACGACCATGCCGAGCGAATCGCCGACGAGCAGCATGTCCGCGCCGCCCTCGTCGAGGAGGCGCGCCATCGTGAAGTCGTAGGCCGTCACCATCGCGATCGGCGGCCCACCCGCCTTGCGCGCGCGGATGTCCGGGACGGTGACTTTCTTCGGGGCCGCAGGCGGTCGTCCACCGCCGCTGCTCTGACCTTTGGGACCGTACATGTCTTCCTCCGGGTCGCGGCCGCATGGACGCGGTCCACGCCTCCGAAGAGGCTAGGGTGACCCGAACGAAACAGCAAGACGCGCGATCCGCGAAAATTTCGCGGGAGCCGCGCATTCGCGGCCCCCGGAAAAACTGCACGCGCGGTGAAATCAGCGGCGACGACGGCGACGCGCGACGGACAGCAGCATCGCGCCGCCGAGGAGCCCGAGCGCCGCGGGCATGCCCGACTCGCCGCCGACGGCGCAGCCGCCGCTGCTCGAGCCCGGGTTCGGGTCGTCCTCGCCCACGCCGAAGCCGTTGTCCCACGGGTTCAGGTCGGGGTCGGATCCCGGCCCTTCGCCCGTGCCCGTGCACCACTCCGGCGGCGGCGGGCACACGGGCGGCGTGCCGACGGCGTTCGTGACCTGGAGCCATCGCTCGATGTACGACTGGTCGTTCGACGCGCCGAGCTTCAGATCCGCCGCGAGCGCCGCGCGCGAGAGCTCCGCGTGGATGCGGGTCACCCAGAGGTTGTTCTCGGGGATCGCACCGAAGAGCGCGTCGAGGTCCTCGACGCACTCCTCGAGCGCAGTCGGGCCCATCGGATCGCCGCCGTAGCCGCTGTTTTCCGGGTCGTATTCGGCCGTGTACTTGAGGCTGTCTTCGATCCAGTAGCGCGACAGCGGCTCGCCCGCCTCGACGAGCCACGCCTTGCCGCCCGACGCGTCGAAGCTCTTCTGCTTGAGGTCCTTGTAGTTGCTCGACTGCGTGTCCCAGTTCCACACGAGATCCGGGGCCTTGATCTTGAAGCTCGGGAAGTTCGTCGGCTCGTAGCGGCCCTCGGCGAGGACCCACAACGTGATCGGCGTGATCGCGCCCGTGCCCGCGGCGACCATGCGCAGCGGCAAGACCGGCACCGCGCCCGGCGACGTGACGCGCACGGGGCGCATCGAATCGATGCCCTGGCCGGGCACGAGCTTGAGGGCGAGGAAGTCGAAGCCCTCGCTCACGTACGCGTCGACGATCGGCTTGATGTCCGGCGGGATGTTGTAGCCGTTCGTGAGCAACCAGTTCGCGAGCGCGCTCGGATCCTGCGAGGAGAGCTGCACCGTCGCGTACGGACCGACGACCTCTTCGGCGATGACCTCGACGCCGCCGCCCGCGCCGCCGCTGCCGCCGGCGCCGTCCCCGCCGGCGTTCGGCGCGCCCACGCAGCCCGACGGGAGGCAGTTGATCGAGGGCGAGAGGACCGAGACCTGCGTGGCCTGTTCGAGCGCGCCAAAGACAGCGTCCGACGAGAGCCCGACGTCGACCTGTCCCTTGATCGGCAGGAGCCAGGCGAACGAGGAAGGATCACCGGCGTAGGTGATTTGATCCCAAAGGGTCGTGCGATCGTTTGAGATCGAAAGAACCATGCGATGGCCGGTGACCTGCGTGGTCTCCTGCTGGCTGATGAAACAACCGCCGCACGCATCCGAATCGGTCGCGTAGAGGGCGGGCGCCAAGAGGAACGGCAAAGACAAGGCGAGGGCGCGAAGGAGCTTCATCGCGATTCTCCAAGGCAAGGGCCCGGCAACGCCGAGCGAGGAACGCTTCGCCACGCGAGCCACCCCATGAAGGCGCGCGGCGCTTTCATTCTACGCCGCTCCACGCTCCAGAGACGCGCGGTGACGGGAGATCAGGAAAAGAGAGCGGTCACTGGAATGACCGCTACGGCGCGTGCAGCATGCCCTCGTCGAGGCGGCGCATGCCTTCGAGCAAGAGCGCCTCGGGCGAAGCAGCGATCGTGCGGCCGGAGGGCTCGACGCCCGGCTCGAGCCGGAACTCGCCCTCGTTCAACGTGAGCATCCGGTAGAAGGCCTCCTCGCCGACGACCTGCTCCCAGCGCGCGTCCACGACCTGCCCATCCGCGAAGTGGATCTCGCCCGTGCCCTTGCCAGTCTGGATCCGCAGCGCGCACGTCTTGCGGCCATGCCAGAGGACCTGGACCATGTCCGGAATGCTCATCTCCGCGAGCGATCCCGTCACGCCACGCCCGCCGCCGCGCGCGACGCGGCGCTCGACGAGCTGACGGAGCTTCGCGGCGAAGATGTCCGCGGACGTCGGCTTCGCGACGAAGTCGTCGACGCCGAGATCAAAGGCCTTCTGCGCGCTGTGACGGTCGTTCTTGCGCGTGAGGATCACCCACGTGATCCCGCGCCCCCACGACTCCTTCTGCGCGTCGGCGCGGAGCGCGAGGCCCATCTCCGGCTCTTCGAGGTCGATCTCGCTGACGACCGCCGCGATCTCGCCGCCCTCGAGCTCGCGCCACGCCTGCGCCACGGTCCGCGCGACGCGCACCTCGAAGCCCTGCTCGATGAGCCGAAGCTCGAGCACCGTGGTCTCCTCGGGATCCGGATCGATGACGAGCACGGTGTACCGCTCGGACAAAAGCCGCGCGCGCATGTCGTCGCCCGTGACCTCGTGCCGGAAGAGGTCGACGATGTTCGGATCGAAGACCGTGCCGCGATACCCGGCGAGCACGTCGCACGCCTCGGCCGGGCGGAGGATCTTGCGGAACGGATTGCGCGGGTTCTGCGTGAGATCGGCGTAGGTGTCCGCGACGGCGAGGATGCGCGCGCCGAGCGGGATCTCCTTGCCGGCGAGGCCATGCGGCAAGCCGCGGCCGTCGTATCGCTCGTACATCGCCTGCAGCGCGGCGACGGTCTCCGCGGGTAGCCCGACCGATCCCATGAGCTGCGCCGGGAGCGCGACGGCCTTGAGGCCCGCGACGCGGTGGCCCTCGTACTCCGCGACGTTCAGCGCGGTGAGGTGATACGCGCCCATCTTGCCGAGATCGTGCAGGTACGCGGCCACGACGAACGCCGCGACGTGCGCAGGCGCGAGGCCGATGCGCTCGCACGTGCGGCGGCAGAGGCGCGCGACGACGGCCGAGTGGCCGCGGAGATCCTGGCGGTTCGCTTCGAGCAAGCTCACGAGGACGTTGAGCGTCTCGATGTACTCGTGCGTCTCGATCGGCGTGAGGATCGGGACCGGTGGAGGCGGCGGCGTGGGCGACGGCGTGGTCGCCGTCAACGGACGAACCTGCGTGGTCGGCGCGTGCCCTCCGGTCGGCGACGTCTGCGCGCTCGCCGCGAGCGGCGCAGGCCCGCCGCCGTTCACGGAGGGCTGCGTGCTGCCCGCATTCGGCGAGGGCTGCGTCTGCTCGCGCGCCATCACGGACGGGCTGGTTTGTCCGGTCGCAGAGGGAGACGTGGGCATCGGCGCGCGCGGCGGCGGCGTCTGCGCGGCCGTGTTGCGCGGCGATGCGGCAGGCGTCGGCACGGGCCCCGTCGCAGGGCGCGCCGGCGAGGGGCCGAGATCGATGTCGATGAAGTCGCCGGTCGTCGCGTTCGTCGCGACCGGACGGAGGACCGCCTCGAAGGCCGATGCGTCCTTGAAGTAGTGCCGCGCGATCGCAGCGCGCACCGCCGCCGGCCGCGCCACGAGCGCGCGCACCTCGCGCACGCCCGCCGCGAGCTTCACCTCGTGGATCGCAGCGTCGTTGTCGGGATCTGCGGTGACGACGGAGAGCACCGACTTCGCCTCGTCGAGCAGCACCGGGAAGACGCCGTGCATCTTCGCGGTCTTCGGTAACACGCGGCCGAGCACGCGCGGCTCGATCGCGGCCTTCGCGAGCTTCTCGGTCGAGACGAACCGCGTGTTGTGCAGCGTCGCGACGTACTTGAGGAGATCTCCTTCGGGCACGATGTCGAGCTCGACGAGGGAGTCCTCGATGCGGCCACGCTGACGGCTCGCGTGCTCCACGGCGCGCCGATGCTCCTCGGCCCCGATCCGGCCCTCGGAGAGCAGGCGATCAGCGACACGCTGGTTGGTGCCGTGCACGGACATCGCGAGTGCAGAGATAGTACATGTCCGCAACGACGGGGGATCCCAAGACCCGCGAAGCAGCAGCCATCCGGCGGATCGGCAGGAGACGGCGCGTGCCTGGCCGAACAAAAGAACACACGCCCGCGCCTGAAGACAGGGCGGGCGTGCGTCGAGGGGTCAGGAGGCCGTCAGCGACGACGGCCCCCCTCCCCTGCACCTCACTCCTCGTTGACGGCCGTGAGCGTCTCCTCGGGGCGAGGACGCGGCGGCGCCATGGCCGGCGCCGGGGGCTCGGCCGCCGGCGCGCGCTCGCGCACCGGCTGCTCGCCCTCGACGATGACCTGCAGCCGCTTGTAGGCGGGCAGGCCCGTACCGGCCGGGATCAGGCGGCCCATGATGACGTTCTCCTTGAGACCACGGAGATCGTCCACCTTGCCGCTGATCGCCGCCTCGGTGAGCACCTTGGTCGTCTCCTGGAACGACGAGGCGCTGATGAACGACTCGGTCGAAAGGCTCGCCTTCGTGATGCCGAGGAGCAGCGGCTCGGCGATGGCGGGACGGCCGCCACGCTCGAGCACCCGCTCGTTCTCGCGCTCGAAGATGTGCTTCTCGACCTGCTCGTCCACGAGGAAGTTCGTGTCGCCGACGTCCTTGACGCGAACGCGCCGGAGCATCTGCCGCACGATGACCTCGATGTGCTTGTCGTTGATACCGACACCCTGCAGGCGGTAGACCTGCTGGATCTCGTTCACGAGCCAGGCCGCGAGCTCCTTCTCACCCTTCACGCGCAGGATGTCGTGCGGGTTCGGCGGGCCATCCTGGAGCGGGTCGCCCGCGCGCACGCGATCGCCGGGCTGCACCTGGATGTGCTTGCCCTTCGGGATCAGGTACTCGCGCGCCTGATCCGCGATCGGGTGACCGTCCGCGCCGAACGGCGTGATGATCACCTTGCGCTTGCCCTTCGTGTCCTTGCCGAAGGAGACCTCGCCATCGATCTCGGTGATGATGGCGTGATCCTTCGGCTTGCGGGCCTCGAAGAGCTCGGCGACGCGGGGCAGACCACCGGTGATGTCCTGCACCTTCGTCGTGTCGCGCGGCATCTTGGCGATGATGTCGCCGGCCTCGATCATGTCGTCCTGCTGGGCGACGATGTGCGCGCCGACCGGCAGGAGGTAACGCGCCTCGAGCTCGCTGTTCGGGAGCTTCAAGGTGGCGTTCGAGTGCGGATCCTTCAGCGAGATCCGCGGGCGGAGGTCGGCCGCCTTGGACTCGATGACGACCTTGCGCGACAGGCCCGTGACCTCGTCGACGCGCTCCTGGACGCTGACGCCCTCGACGAGGTCGCCGTACTTCACGATGCCGGTGACCTCGGTGAGGATCGGCGTCGCGAACTGGTCCCACTCGGCGAGCAGCTCGCCCGGCTTCACGCGCTGGCCATCGGCAACCTTCATGTTGGCGCCGTAGACCAGGCGATGATGCTCGCGCTCGCGGCCCGTCTCGTCGACGACGACGAGCTCGCCGTGGCGGTTCATGACCACCATGGAGCCGTCCTTCTTGCGCTGCACGTTCGCGCGGCGCAGGCGCACGGTGCCCTCGGTCCGGGCCTCGAGGTAGCTCGCCTCGATCTTGCCGCGGGCCGCCGTACCACCGATGTGGAACGTGCGCATCGTGAGCTGCGTGCCGGGCTCGCCGATCGACTGGGCGGCGATGATACCGACCGCCTCGCCGATGTTGACGCGGTAGCCACGAGCGAGGTCGCGGCCGTAGCAGAGCGCGCAAACGCCCCGCCGCGTCTGGCAGGTGAGCACCGAGCGGATCACGACCTCCTCGATGCCCGCGTCCTCGATCCGCTTGACGGAAGCCTCGTCGAGCTCGGTGTTGGCCGTGATGAGGACCTCGCCGGTGAGCGGGTCGATCACGTCCTCGAGCACGACGCGGCCGAGGATGCGGTCGCCGAGGGGCTGGATCACCTCGCCGGCCTCCTCGAGCTTCGTCACGCGGATGCCGTCGATCGTGGCGCAGTCGTACTCGGAGATGACCGCGTCCTGCGCGACGTCGACGAGGCGGCGGGTGAGGTAACCCGAGTTCGCCGTCTTGAGCGCCGTGTCCGCGAGACCCTTACGCGCGCCGTGCGTCGAGATGAAGTACTGCAGCACGGTGAGGCCTTCACGGAAGTTCGCCGTGATGGGCGTCTCGATGATCTCGCCGGAGGGCTTGGCCATGAGGCCACGCATCGCGGCGAGCTGACGGATCTGCTGGGTCGAACCGCGCGCGCCCGAGTCCGCCATGATGTAGATCGGGTTGAAGCTCGGCTCGATGCTGTCCTTGCCCGTCTCCGGATCGGTGATGCGCTCCTTGCCGATCCCGTCCATCATCTTGGCCGTGACGGCGTCCGCCACGCCGGCCCAGATGTCGACGATCTTGTTGTAGCGCTCGCCGTCCGTGATCAGACCTTCCTGGTACTGCTCGACGACGCGCTCGACCTCGCGCTGCGCCTCCTCGAGGAGGTCCTTCTTCGCCGGCGGGATCACCATGTGATCCATGCAGATCGAGATACCGGCGCGCATCGCGTGGTCGAAACCAAGCGTGCGGAGCCGGTCCGCGAGGAGGACGGTCTCCTTGTTGCGGTGGACGCGGTAGCAAACGTCGATGAGGGCCGAGAGCGCCTTCTTGTCGAGCGTCTTGTTCGCGTAGTCGAAGCTCACGCCCTTCGGGAGGACCTCGGAGATGAGCACACGACCCACCGTCGTCTGCACGATGCGGCGCTTGATCTGGCCGTGCTCGTTCTTGACGAGGTTGCCGTCCTCGTCGATGTGCGGCACGCGCACGCGGATGCCCGAGTGCAGCACGACCTCGCCCGCGTCGTACGCCATGCGCACCTCCTCGGGAGATGCGTAGACGCCGCGCAGGTACCCCTCGGCCGTCGAGCCGTCCGTGCCCTGGCCGTCTGCGCCGAAGCGCAGGCTGCCCTCGCGGAAGCTCCCCTTCGAGAACTTGCGCTCGCGCGTGGCGTAGTAGAGCCCGAGCACGATGTCCTGCGTCGGGTTGATGATGGGCTTGCCGTTCGCGGGCGAGAGGATGTTGTTCGTGCTCATCATGAGCACGCGCGCCTCCATCTGCGCCTCGATCGAGAGCGGCACATGCACCGCCATCTGGTCGCCGTCGAAGTCGGCGTTGAACGCCGCGCAGACGAGCGGGTGGAGCTGGATCGCCTTGCCCTCGATGAGCACCGGCTCGAACGCCTGGATGCCCAGGCGGTGGAGCGTCGGCGCGCGGTTCAGGAGCACGGGATGCTCGCTGATGACCTCTTCGAGGATGTCCCAGACCTCGGGACGCTCCTTCTCCACCATCTTCTTCGCGCTCTTGATGGTGTTGACGTACCCGCGCTCTTCCAGCTTGTTGTAGATGAACGGCTTGAAGAGCTCGAGCGCCATCTTCTTCGGCAGACCGCACTGGTGCAGGCGCAGCGTCGGGCCGACGACGATGACCGAGCGGCCCGAGTAGTCGACGCGCTTGCCGAGCAGGTTCTGCCGGAAGCGACCCTGCTTGCCCTTCAGCATGTCGCTGAGGCTCTTCAGCGGACGCTTGTTCGGGCCCGTGATCGTCTTGCCGCGGCGGCCGTTGTCGAAGAGCGCGTCGACCGCCTCCTGGAGCATGCGCCGCTCGTTGCGGATGATGATCTCCGGCGCGTTCAGCTCGAGCAGCCGCTTCAGGCGGTTGTTGCGGTTGATGACGCGGCGGTAGAGGTCGTTCAGATCGCTCGTCGCGAACCGACCACCGTCGAGCGGAACGAGCGGGCGCAGGTCGGGCGGCAGCACGGGGATGACCGTGAGCATCATCCACTCGGGCCGGTTGCCGCTCTCCCGGAACGCCTCGACGACCTTCAGGCGCTTCGCGAGCTTCTTGCGCTTCGCCTCGCTCGTCGCCTTGCGCATCTCCTCGCGGAGCAACTCCGCGAGCGCGTGCACGTCGACCTGCTTGAGCATCTCGAGCACGGCCTCGCCGCCCATGCCCGCCGCGATCTTGTCGTCGCCGTACTCGTCGATGATCTGCAGGTAGCGCTCCTCGCTGAGGAGGTCGCCGCGCTGCAGACCCGTCTCCTTCGGGTCGATGACGATGTACGCCTCGCAATAAAGGACCTTCTCCAGATCCTTCAGCGTGATGTCGAGCATGTTGCCAATGCGCGACGGCAGGCTCTTCAGGAACCAGATGTGCGCGACCGGCGTCGCGAGCGAGATGTGGCCGAGGCGCTCACGTCGAACCTTCGACTGGATGACCTCGACGCCGCACTTCTCGCACACGATCCCACGGTGCTTCATGCGCTTGTACTTGCCGCAGTTGCACTCGTAGTCCTTCACAGGCCCGAAGATCTTCGCGCAGAAGAGACCATCCCGCTCCGGCTTGAACGTGCGGTAGTTGATGGTCTCCGGCTTCTTCACCTCGCCGTGCGACCACTCCCGGATCTTCTCCGGGCTCGCGAGCGAGATCCGAATGGCGCTGAACGACAGCGGATCTTTGGGCTTCTCGAAGAAGCTGAAGATGTCACGCATTCGGCATCACTCCTCTTCCGCGGCCGAGGCCTCGAGGCCCGTCTCGACCAGCTCGACGTTCAGACACAACGATTGCAGCTCTTTGATGAGCACGTTGAAGCTCTCCGGCAGGCCGGCCTCCAGCGTGTACTCGCCCTTGACGATCGCCTCGTACATCCGCGTACGACCCATGACGTCGTCCGATTTCACCGTGAGGAACTCCTGCAGCGCATAGGCCGCGCCGTAGGCCTCCATCGCCCACACCTCCATCTCGCCGAGGCGCTGACCGCCGAACTGAGCCTTTCCGCCCAGCGGCTGCTGCGTGACGAGCGAGTAGGGGCCGATCGACCGGGCGTGGATCTTGTCGTCCACGAGGTGGTGAAGCTTCAGCATGTACATGATGCCCACCGTGACGTTCTGATCGAACGCTTCGCCCGTGCGACCATCGAACAGGATCGCCTGGCCCGAGCTCGGCAGACCCGCGAGCGCGAGCGCGCCCTTGATGTCCTCCTCGCTCGCGCCGTCGAAGACCGGCGACGCGACGAACACACCGTGACGAACTTTGCGCCCGGCCCGCACCGCGTCACCCTCATCCATCGACGCGACGATGGCCGAGCTCTCCTCGTCGCCGGCGTAGACCTCCGCCAGCCGGTTGCGAATCTCGGCGCCGGCCTTCTGCACCTCGATCATCTGCTGGAGCTGTCGGCCGAGCTCGTAGGCACCCCAGCCGAGGTGAATCTCCAGGATCTGACCGACGTTCATGCGGCTCGGCACGCCGAGCGGGTTCAGCACGATGTCCACCGGCCGGCCGTCCTGCAGGTAGGGCATGTCCTCCTCCGGAAGAATCCGGCTGATGACGCCCTTGTTGCCGTGGCGGCCTGCCATCTTGTCGCCGACCTGGAGCTTGCGCTTGATGGCGATGTAGACCTTCACCATCTTGATCACGCCCGGCGGCAGCTCGTCGCCCTTCGACAGGCGCTCGATCTTGTCGCGGAAGTGCTCCTCGCGCGTGCGGACGAGGTCCTCCAGATCCCGCAGGATGTTCTGGATGCGGTCCGTCTCCTCCACCGGGATCTCGCCCCAGTAACGGCGCGGGATCTCGGCGAGGGCCGCCTCGGTGATCTCATCGCCCTTCTGCAAGAGGACCTTGCCCTTGTCGTCGATGAGCTTCCCGTTCGTCGTCTTGCCGACCAGGATCTCGCGGACCCGGCGATAGAACGAATCGCGCAGGATCTTGATCTCCTCGTCGCGCGTCCGCTCGATCCGCGCGCGCTCCTGATCCTCGATGTCCCGCGCGCGATCGTCCTTCTCCGTGCCCTTGCGGGAGAAGACGCGCGCGTTGATCACGATGCCGCTCACGCCCGGCGGGACCTTGAGCGAGCTGTCGCGCACGTCGCCGGCCTTCTCGCCGAAGATCGCGCGGAGCAGCTTCTCCTCGGGGGAGAGCTGCGTCTCGCCCTTCGGCGTGATCTTTCCGACGAGGATGTCGCCCGGACGAACCTCGGCGCCGATCCGCACGATGCCCGAGTCGTCGAGGTCCTTCAGGGCCTCCTCGCCGACGTTCGGGATGTCGCGCGTGATCTCTTCCTTGCCGAGCTTCGTGTCGCGCGCGACGCACTCGAACTCCTCGATGTGGATCGAGGTGAACACGTCGTCCTTCGCGATGCGCTCCGAGACCAGGATCGAGTCCTCGAAGTTGTAGCCCTGCCACGGCATGAACGCGACGAGCACGTTCTGCCCCAGCGCGAGCTCGCCCATGTCCGTCGACGGGCCGTCCGCGAGCACGTCGCCCGCCTTCACCACGTCGCCCGTGCGCACGATCGGCTTCTGCGTGTAGCAGGTCGACTGGTTCGAGCGCTGGTACTTCATGAGGTGGTAGATGTCCGGCACCTCGGCGCCCTCGCCCGCCGCGCGCACCACGATGCGCGTCGCGTCGACGCTCTCCACGATGCCCGGACGACGCGCCACGACGCACACGCCCGAGTCCCGCGCGAGCCGGTTCTCCATGCCCGTGCCGACGAGCGGCGCCTCGCTCTTGATGAGCGGCACGGCCTGGCGCTGCATGTTCGCGCCCATGAGCGCGCGGTTCGCGTCGTCGTGCTCGAGGAACGGCACGAGCGCAGCCGCGACGCTCACCATCTGGTTCGGCGCGATGTCCATGAGCTCGATCATGTCCGACGCGACGATCTTGAAATCGCCGTTGAGACGCGCCGAGACCACGTTCTCGCGGAACTTGCGACCATCATCGAGCGCGGCCGTCGCCTGCGCGATGTACTTGCCCTCTTCCTCGAGCGCGCTGAGCCAGGTCACCTCGTCGGTCACCGTGCTCTCCGTCACCTTGCGGTACGGCGTCTCGACGAAGCCGAACTCGTTCACGCGGGCAAACGTCGAGAGCGACGCGATGAGACCGATGTTCGGACCTTCCGGCGTCTCGATCGGGCAGATGCGGCCGTAGTGCGTGGCATGGACGTCGCGCACCTCGAAGCCCGCGCGCTCGCGCGTGAGGCCGCCCGGACCGAGGGCGGACAAACGACGCTTGTGCGTGACCTCGGAGAGCGGGTTCGTCTGGTCCATGAACTGCGAGAGCTGCGAGCTCCCGAAGTACTCCTTGACCACCGCGGAGACGGGCTTCGCGTTGATCAGGTCGTGCGGCATGAGCGTGTCGATCTCCTGCGACATGCTCATGCGCTCCTTGATCGCGCGCTCCATACGGACCAGGCCGATCCGGTACTGGTTCTCCATGAGCTCACCGACCGCGCGCACGCGGCGGTTGCCGAGGTGATCGATGTCGTCGACCGAGCCGCGGCCGTTCTTGAGCTCGATGAGGTGCCGGACCGTCTCGAGGATGTCCTGCGGCGTGAGCACCGTGAGATCGAGGTTCGGACGCTGGCCCTCCGGCAGATCCCGGTAGAACTTGTAGTTGAGCTTCAACCGGCCGACCTTCGAGAGGTCGTAGCGCTCCGGGTTGAAGAACAGGTTGTGGAACAGCGTCTTCGCCGTCTCGAGCGTGGGCGGATCACCCGGGCGCAGGCGGCGATAGATCTCGAGGATCGAGTCCTCCTGCGTCTTCACCTTGTCGGCGAGCAGCGTGTCGCGGAGGTACGAGCCGACGTTGAGGCCGTCGATGAAGAGGATGCGGAAGCTCTCGAGCTTCGCCTCGCGGATGCGCTCGAGCTTGGCGTCCGTGAGCTCCTCGTTCACCTCGACGATGACCTCGCCCGTCTCCGGGTCGACGACGTCGTGCGCCGCGACCTTGCCGACGAGCTCCTCGGTCTCGACCTGCATGCGCTCGAGCTTCGCCTCCTTCATCTTGCGAATCGCGGCGCGCGTGAACTTCGTGTTCTTCTTGACGATGACATCTTCCTTGATCTTGATGTCACGCGTCGCGCGCTGCCCCGCGAGGAGGTCGTACTCGATGCTCTTCGCGTACTTGCCGCCCTTCTCGAGGAAGACCGTCTCCGTCGAGTAGAAGTAGTTCAGGAGGTCCTGCGTCGAGTAGCCGAGCGCGCGCAGGAGGACGGTCGCGTGCATCTTCCGGCGACGGTCGATGCGCACGTAGATGATGTCCTTCGGATCGAACTCGAAATCGAGCCACGAGCCGCGGTACGGGATGACGCGCGCCGAGTAGAGCAGCTTGCCGCTCGAGTGCGTCTTGCCCTTGTCGTGATCGAAGAACACGCCGGGCGAGCGGTGGAGCTGGCTGACGACGACGCGCTCGGTGCCGTTGATGATGAACGTGCCCGTCTCGGTCATCAGCGGCAGCTCGCCGAAGTACACCTCCTGCTCCTTGATATCCCGGACGATGCGTTCGCCGCCGTCACGGGTGTCGTAGATCATGAGCTGGTTGGTGACCTTGATCGGCGCCGCGTAGGTCATGCCTCGCTGGCGGCATTCCTCGACGTCGTACTTCGGCGGCTCGAGGTTGTACGAAACGAAGACGAGCTCGCTCGTCCCGTTGAAGTCCTTGATGGGGAACACCGAGCGGAACACCGCCTGGAGCCCGACTTCCTCCCGCTCGTGCGGCGGGACGTTCATCTGGAGGAACTTGTCGTAGCTGGACTTCTGGATGTCGATCAGGTTCGGAACGTCGATGATGCGACGAACACGCCCCAGACTCTTACGGATGCGGAAGTTGGATTGGACGACCGACGGCATCGATATTCCTCCGGCTCCTACGGGTGCACAGGGCTCGATCCCCGCGCGCTCCACGAACCGAGCATCAGCCTCGAAGCTACGAAACAGCCATCAAAGGTCCCGGCGACGGACAAACTCGGCTGCGCTACCGCGACCTGGAAGACGCGCCCGAAACACGCGACAGACGCAGCAGCAAACCCCCCAAAGACAAAACTCGACGCGCGGCAGGGACGTTCGCCCCTGCCGCCGTCGCATGGCGGATCGCGCTGTCCCTGAACGGGAAGCCCGGATCCTTACTTGAGCTCGACCGTCGCACCTGCCTCGGTGAGCTTCTTCTTCATCTCCTCGGCGTCGGCCTTGGAGACCGCTTCCTTCACGTTCTTGGGCGCGCCCTCGACCAGGTCCTTCGCCTCCTTGAGGCCAAGGCCCGTGATCTCGCGGACCGCCTTGATGACCGCGATCTTGTTCGCGCCGGCGTTCGCCAGCACGACGTCGAACTCGGTCTTCTCCTCGGCCTTGGGCGCCGCCTCACCACCACCACTCGGAGCAGCAGCCACCGCCACCGCGGCCGGAGCAGCCTTCACGCCCCACTTGTTCTCGAGCTCCTTGATGAGCTCGGCGATCTGGATGACCGGCAGGTTGGAAAGGTAATCGACGACCTGCTCCCGCGTGATCTCAGCCATGACGAGACTCCTTCAAACCGTCTGCGCGCCGCGGTGGGATGAGTACCCCGGGGCGCGTCTGTAGATCAAAACCCGAAGGGCGCAATGCCCTTTCTCACTGGTCGAGCGTTTGGAGCTCCGGACCACCTCCGGTCCCCCTTCGCCCCGACCACGATCGGACCCGGAACGTGGGCTGCTCAGCCCGCCCCGCCGGCCGCGTCCTCCTTGGCCTTCAACAGGTACGCGAAGTTCTGAAGAGGCGCATTGAGCTGCTGCAAGAACTGCTGGAGAGGCGCCTGCAACGTGGCAAGCAGCGTCGCCCTGAGCTCGTCCTTGCCGGGCATCGTCGCGAGCTGATTCTCCACGCCTTCGGCGTCGAGAACCTGGCCCTCGATGAGGCCCGCCTTGATCTTCAGCTTCTCGTGTTCCTTGTCCTTGCGGAAGGCCTTCACGACCTTCGCGGCGGCGCTGGGATCCTCGTAACTCCAGGCGATCCCGGTCATCCCGACAAGCGTATCGTCGAGCTTCTTCGACCACGCGTGATGCTTGATCGCGTGACGAACGAGCGTGTTTTTCACGACTCGGTACTCGACGCCCGCCTTCCGGAACTCGTCGCGCAGCTTCGTGACGACTGCGACGTTGAGCCCCGTGAAGTCGAGGAAGACCGCCGAGGTCATGCGATCGAATCGCTGCTTGACCTCGCCGACCAGAGCCTCTTTCTCCGTGCGCTCCATGATCAGCCCTCCTCACCCTTGTCGCTGAGGTGCACCGGGTCGATCCGGACGCCCGGGCCCATCGTCGAAGACAACGTGATGCTCCGGAGATAAATCCCCTTCGCAGTCGACGGCTTCGCGCGAATGAGCGCCTGAATCAAGGCCTCCGCGTTCTTGGCGAGCGCGTCCTCCTTGAAGGAGACCTTGCCGATCCGAGCGTGCACGATGCCCGCCTTCTCGACGCGGTACTCCACCTTGCCGGCCTTCGCTTCGGACACCGCCGTCTTCACATCGACGGTGACGGTGCCGACCTTCGGGTTCGGCATGAGGCCTCGCGGACCGAGGATACGACCGAGCTTACCGACCAAGCCCATCATGTCGGGCGTCGCGATCACGCGGTCGAAGTCCATGAAGCCTTCCTGGATCTTGTTCACCAGGTCGGCCTCACCGACGAAATCAGCACCCGCCGCTTCCGCTTCCTTCGCCTTTTCGCCCTTGGCGAAGACGAGGACGCGGACCGACTGGCCCGTTCCGGCCGGCATGACCACGGCGCCGCGAACCATCTGGTCCGCGTGACGCGGGTTCACGCCCAACCGCACTGCGAGGTCGACGGTCTCGTCGAACTTCGCCGATGCGGCCTGCTTTACGAGCGCACACGCTTCTTGAAGCGTGTACTTGCGCGTGCGGTCCACCATGGCCTGGGCCGCAGCGCGTTTCTTGGCGACTTTCGGCATCTGCCCTCCTGTTTATCGGCTTACGCCTCCCACGGTGCGCCGTTCTTAACCGTGGTTCTCCCCCAACGTGGGGGGGTGCTCTTGTAAAACCGCGCTTTTGCGCGGCCGCGCGCTCGTCGCCGGCTTCTCCGCCAAACGGAGATGCGACAGAACGCGCGATGAACGACTCAATCGACGATCGTGATGCCCATCGAGCGGGCCGTACCCGCCATGCTGCGCATCGCCGACTCGAGGTTCGTCGTGTTCATGTCCTGCATCTTCATCTGCGCAAGCTCCTGCAGTTGCTTGCGCGACACCTGGCCGACCTTCACCTTGTTCGGTTCCTTCGAACCCGAACCAGGCTTCTTCTTGGTCTCCAGCCCCGCGGCCTTCTTGAGGAGGACCGACGCGGGCGGCGTCTTCAAAATGAACGTGAACGACCGGTCCGAATAGACCGTGATCACCACCGGGATGATCATGTCGCCCTGCGAGGCGGTCCGCGAGTTGAAGTCCTTGCAGAACGCCATGATGTTCACGCCGTGCTGGCCGAGCGCAGGACCGACCGGCGGCGAGGGGTTGGCCTTCCCCGCAGGGAGCTGAAGCTTGACGTACCCGGTGACCTTCTTCGCCATTGCTTTACCCGTTCTGTGCTGCGTCTACCTTGTTCGTTCCGACCCGGAACGTCGCTCAGCGCTTCTCCACGGCCGAAAAATCGAGCTCCACGCTGGTCGGACGGCCGAAGATCGACACCTTGACCTTCAGCTTCTGCTTATCCATCTTCACGTCGTCCACGGTCCCGGTGAAGTTGGCGAACGCGCCGTCGAGCACGCGAACCTCTTCACCGACCTCGAACGTGAGCTTGGGCTTCGGCTTGACCGCGCCCTCCACGATGCCGCGACGCAGACTCTCGATCTGCGGGGACGGGACCTCTTGCGGCGTCTGGTTGCCGATGAAGCCCGTCACCTTCGGCGTGTCCTTCACGAGGTGCCACACCGTCTCGCTCATCTCCATTTCGGCGAAGATGTAGCCAGGCAGGCTGAGTTTCTGACGAACCCGCTGCTTGCCCCCGGGGCGGTTCTCCGTGACCGTTTCACTCGGGATCAAGATCTCGCCAATCTTGTCCTCGAGGCCGTGCTGCTTCGCTCGCTGCTGGAGCGCATCGCGCACCTTCGCCTCGTAGCCCGAGTAGGTATGAATGACGTACCACTTCTTCGCCATGGCGCGTGGCTCCCGAACGGCCCTAGCTCCCAGTGCCGTAGACGATGCCCGTCACGAACGACCACAACCGGTCGAGCAACGCGAGATAGAGGGTGGCCACTGCGCTCGCCGCAATGACCACCATGGTTGAGTTCGTGACGTCCTTCTTGGTCGGCCACTTGACCTTGATCAGCTCCGAAGCGACCTCGTCCGTCCACTCCCGCACGTCGGGACGACGATAGGTCCGCAGCGTGACGATGATCGCAACGACGCCCGCAATCACGGTCGCATACGTCGCCTTGTCCTCGTCCGTGACCGCCGCGAGCGCAGGTACCGCCCGGCTGAACCAGTCCCGGTTCGCGAGGTTGGCCCAGATCCCATGGATGGCCTTGCCAAGCACGTACGCGCCGAGGATCGCCGCCCCGAAGAACCCCGCCATCACGTAGCGGTCGGAGCCGAGCGGCCGCGCTGCGGCCTCCTCGTCCCCGGCTTCTTCGCCCGAAGGCTGCCCCTCGGGGCCCTCCGCCGCAGCGTCGTCGTGCTCTTCGCCGGCTTCGTCTGCGTCCGACGCCACGTCGAGATCGCTCCCCTTGCGCACCGCGAGCGAGGCGTCCGCCCCCGAGTCCGGGGCAGACTCCGGCGCAGAGCCCTTCTTGGGGGCCTTGCGTGCCTCGTCTTTCTCTCGTCGTGTCGCCATCGCCGTTCGTCCCAAACGTGCCGGATCTCGCTTCGAGCAGCGTCACCGACATCTACGCCTCGCCCGCTCGCTTCCGCGAGGTCGAGCGAGGCGTTTCGTGCGACCCCCACCTGGTGCTGAAGGGACAGCGAAAGGAGGGGCCCTTGTGGGCAGGGGCAGAGAGGCTCGAACTCCCGACCTGCGGATTTGGAATCCGCTGCTCTACCAGCTGAGCTATACCCCTTCAACCTGCTCGACCCGGGACTGATGCCACGAGCCGAGCGGTTCGTCTACTTCGGATCCGACTACTTCGTCTCCCGGTGCAGCGTGTGCTTTTTGCACTGCTTGCAGAACTTCTTCAGTTCCACGTAGTCCCCGGGGGACTTGGTCGTCTTGTAGTTTCTCGCCGTACACTCGGTGCAGGCCAGCGAGACCGGGATACGTGTCCCTCGTTCTCCCGCGGCTCCACCGGAGCCACGGGACCCGCCGCCCTGCACCGACATCACGCCTCGCTACTTGACGATCTTCGTCACGATTCCCGCGCCGACGGTCTTGCCGCCCTCACGGATCGCGAACCGCATCTGCTCCTCGAGCGCGACCGGCGCGATGAGCTCGATGTTCATCGTGATGTTGTCGCCCGGCATCACCATCTTGACCCCCTCGG
>NZ_JARZHH010000003.1 GCF_029946515.1 Polyangium sp. 6x1 | reverse complement strand
AGCCGCTTGATGTAGTCCGCGTACACCTCGCCCGTCTCGCGCCGCACGATCGCCTTCATCGAGGCGTCCGCGCGGAGATACGTCGAGTCCACGCCCATGACTTTGCCCTGGAGAAGCCCGGAGCGATGGACGACCCCAAGCACGAAGGCGAACATCGCCTCGAAGACCTCACTGCCGAGACGCTTGCGCATCTTGGACAGCGTCGAATGATCGGGCACCGTTTCGCCGGGCAACAGCCCGAGGAACTCCCGCAGGGACAGCGAGTCCGAGCACCGCCATTCGAGCCCGCGCTCGGACTCGATCCCCTCGAAAAAACCGACCAGCAGCAGCCGGAAGTAAAGCCCCGGCGGGATCGACGGTCTGCCCGCCGTCCCGTCGGCCTCGAAATACTTCGCGCACGCCGCCTCCATGGTCCGGTCAAACCCGTTCTCGCGCAGAAGCTCGTTCAGCTTCTCGTAGAACCGGTGCCCCGGCGACCGCGGCAGCGAAGGCGCCGCCACCCAGAGCGACGCCTGCTTCTCTCGTCTTCGCCCCATCGACATGACGCGGACAAACCTACCATCGTCTCCAGTCCCTGTCGATCGTCCTTCGGGATAGGTCCACGGGCTGCTAAAGCGGATCGTCTTCGTACCTTTCATGCGATTGCAGCGCTTGCACAGCGTTTGCAGGTTGCCAGAATCGCTGCACACTTCGAAACCGGCAACTTGCCGTCCACCACCCCGACGGCCCGACCGAGCGCCGTGTCCTGGAGAGCAGCCAAGACTTACGGCGGCCCCTCGAGCGCGACTTCCTGCTCACCGTCCCCGACTCGCCCGAGCTCGATGCAGCGCTTCGAGCGCCTGACGCGATGGGAGTTTGTCGTTGCGCACGAGGTAAAACCTCGTTCCGACTCGCTGCACCAACGTTTGCCGCTCCGTTCATTTCGAAGCGACGTGGAGCCGGCATACGTCGTCAACCCCCCATTCGACGACTGGAAGGTCGAGCACCTGCCGTCATGGGCGTGGAGGTCCAGATCGTCCGCTTCGCCGACGACGCCCAGCCCGGCTGGGTCGAGTGTCACTTGCTCGACGCGCATGGCCGCCGCTGGGCCTTCCTCGAAAAGGTCCCCGTCGTCACCACGGCGCGCCTGGATCGGTGAAGCGACGGCGGAGAACGTCGATCTCACCCGAGGCCATCCTCCCCCCCCCTGTCGGTGCCTGTCCTACCCGCAGATTGGCCGGAGGAGAATCTTTCTTTGCGCGGACTCTGTTGTAAGAGAGGCCCCCGATAGGCTACTGTACGTTCCGTGGCGTCCGTCGGGCGCCTCGAAATACCGCCTGTATGCCTGCGTCGCCCTCCCTCGCCACGAAAGGCTCGTGACGCCTGTAGGACACCCTCGACGTCATAAGGGATCGGCGCGCTGGGCCTTGGGCTCGACGCGTTGCCTTGGAGCTCCCTATGCCCTCCCGTTCGATCACACAGCTCGCCACATCCCACGACGAGCCGGGAGGTTGAGCCATGCCGACGTCACCGGCACCGGATGCGGCGGCCCCTCCGGGGATGTGTCCTGGGATCGTGGTCCTGGGGGGCGGCGGGGGCAACGGCGATGGGGATGGGGACGGAAGCGGCGGCCGCGGGGGTGCGGACGGCGACGGCAAGGGGAACGGGAAGGGCGGGGAGGGCGACGGGAAGAGCTCCGGGACGTGCGGGGCTGGAGCCAACGGCGGTTGCACGAACTGCAAGAGCTCGCAGTCGCGCGGTGATCCGGTCGACGTGGTCACGGGCGAGGTTCACACGATTCCCAAGCTCGATTTCCGGCTGCCAGGCAGCTTCGATCTGGAGTTTTTGCGAAGCTTCTCGAACCACCGTCGCACGCGAGACATGGGTCTGGGCCTCGGATGGAACCACAGCCTTGCCTGGTCGCTCGACGTGGGCCGAAGGCACACGACGGTGCGCGCCGGCGACGGCCGCGTCGTCGAGCTGCCGCTGCTCGAGGTTGGCCAGGAAGCGATTCTCGGCGGGTGGGGGATCCGAAGGACGCAGCGGCTCTACATCGTTCGTCCTGGAAACGAGTTCATCCACTTCTTCGAGCCGGTGGCGCCGGGGTCGAGCCACCACAAGCTCGTCGGCGTAGCCTACCGGAATCGGGGGCTCATTTCGCTCCATTACGACCATCGGGGCCGGCTCGTCGAGATCACCGATACAGCCAAGCGCACCATCGTGTTCGCCTGGAATGCGGGCGGGCACATCGAGTCGATTCGCGCGCCCCAGCCGAGCGGTCCAACCCTCACCTTCGCGCGCTACGAGTATGACGATCGCCAGCGCCTCGTCGCTGCCATCGATGCCGACGGCCACGCCACGCGCTACGGCTACGACGAGGACGACCGCCTTCTTTGGCTCGAGTACCCGAGCGGCATCACCTTCCGCTTTCGTTACGGCCATGACGACCGCTGCGTGGAGACGTGGGGCGAGTACCCGGACGGGAAGGATCCCGCACTTGCGCCCGACGCCCCGGCCATGCTGCACGATGGCAAGCGGGCGAAGGGGATCTATCATTGCCGGTTCGAGTACGGCCACGGCTACAGTGAGGTCGTCGACTCGGTGCGGCTCCAGCGTTTCGAGGCAGGGCCCGACGGGCAAATTGCGAAGGCCGTCAGCGCGCGCGGCGGAGTGACGAGCCGCGAATTCGACGAAAGCGGCAACACCGTCGCGTTGACCGATCCGAACGCAGCAACCTGGGCGTGGCGCTACGATACGCTGGGCCTCGTCGTGGAGGAGTCCGATCCCGAGGGGCACGCGTTCCGCTTTGCGCGGGATGCTGGTGGACGTCCGTGCGAAATCGTCAATCCCGCGGGAGGCGTCACCACGATCCAACGCGACGCGTTCGGGGAAATGGTGCTCGTCAGAGATCCAGCCGGCGGGACCCTCCAGTTCACGCTCAACGACTCGGGATTGGTGACGAACGTCATCGATCAGCGTGGGGGCCAGCACCGGTTCGAGTACGATGCGCATCACAACTGCGTCGCCGTCACCTTCCCGAACGGCGCAACCTACCGATCTGCATACGACTGGTGGGGCCGGCTCGTGGCCGAGACAAACCCGATCGGCGCGCAGACCCGATACGAATACACGAACGCGGGCAAACTCGTCGGCGTCACGGATGCCCTCGGGAGGCGCACCACGCTCACCTACGATTCGATGGGAAATCTGTCGGCGCAGACCGAGCCTGACGGCACGACCACCCGCTGGGAGTACGCTGGCCTCGACTGGCTGTGTCGCGTCGAGTACCCCGATCGGACCGAGCTGCGAATGCAATACAACCGCGAGGGCTGGCTCACGCGGGTCGTCAACGAGCGCGGCGAGGAGCACGAGCTCGAGTACGAGCGGGGCGGCGCCGTCACCCTCGAGCGCGACTTCCACGGCACGGTCACCCGCTATGGGTACGATCTTCGCGGCGACCTCATCTGGGTCGATCGTGGTCGAGGCCGCCACGTGATCGAGCGCAGCGCCATTGGACAGATCGTCAAGGAGACTGCGCCCGACGACTCGGTGCAGGAGTTTCAGTACGATACGATGGGCGCACTCGTCGCCGCAACCAGGGGTGACGTCTCGTTCTCGTTCGTGCGCGACGTGCTTGGTCATGTCGTACGCGAAGAGCACCGCATCGGCGCGCGTCGGTATACGATCGACACGCAGCGCAACATCGCCGGCGATCGGATCGGGGTCCGCACGTCGCTTGGCCATCAGCTCGAGTTGCGGCGTGACGTGAACGGGCGCGTGCGCGAGCTCTCGGACCAGCAAGGGCGAGCCCTCGCCATCGATCTCAGCCCGCACGGGTACCCGGTGCGGCGTGAGCTCGCCGAGGGCGCGGAGTTGCTCGATACCTACGATGCCGAGGGTCGGCTCCAGCGGCGAAAGCTGGTCCCCGCAGGCGGCGCAGCAGCCCCGGCGCCCGGACAGCCCGCCTGGGTTGGCGCGCGATCGGATGCGATTGAGCGCTACTACGAATACACGCCGGTCGACGAGGTCCGAAGTGTATCGAGCAGCGACGGCAGCTCTGTCGAGTACGAGTATGATGTCCGAAGGAGGCTTCGCCGCCGACGTGACAACACCGGCGCGACCGAGCAATACCGCGTCGACGCGACCTCGAACTCCTACGAGGACGGGCCCAACGTGCCGGGTCGCCGGTACGGCAAGGGCAATCAGCTCCTCCAGCGAGGGAACGTCGAGTATCGATACGACGACCGCGGCCAGCTCGCCGAGAAGCGCGTCGATGGCCAGGTGTGGCGGTTCGAGTGGAATGCCTGGGGGCAACTCGCGGCGGTGGCTTGCCCGGATGGAAGGCGGCTGGAGTACGCCTACGACCCCTTCTCGAGGCGTATGGCCAAGCGCGTCCTTTCAGGAAAGGACGTGCTCAACGAGCAGCACTACGTCTGGGACCTGGCTTCGCTGCTGCACGAAGTGTCGGTGGATCGGTCGCCCAAGCCCGCGGCGCGCCGGACGTATCTGTACGAGGAAGAGCGCAGCGCTATGCCCGTCGGGCATCGCGATGACGATGACTCGTCGTGGGTCTATTACGTCCTCGATTTGACGGGCGTACCCTGCGAGCTGGTCAGCCCTTCTGGGAAGATCCTTGGCCGAATGGATCGGTCGACCTGGGGACGGATCGCGCCGCAACCCGGCTCGACGGCAACGACGAACGTCCGGTTCGCCGGGCAGCTCGAGGATGAGGAGACCGGCCTCTTCTACAATCGGTATCGTTACTACGATCCGGAGGCGGCGCGATACATCGGGCCCGACCCGGCAGGGATCGAGGCGGGGTTCAACCTGTATCGGTACGGGCCGAACCCGGTGGGATGGGCGGATCCCCTGGGATTGGTGACCGCGCCCCATACGATGACGGTGGACAAGCACCCGGGGTTCAAGTCCACGGATATGACGAGCGCGGCGAACCGACAAACAGGTACGTACGTATCAGGAAGCGGTCTGTGTCCGCCGGAGCTCAGTACGCTGACCGACCCCATTGGCGGAAAGGACGGCCCAGGACAACACACCGAGCAAAAATTCTGTCATGATTTGCTCGAGGCGCACGGAAAAGCGGGAAAAAACAAGAAGCGGGACCTGGGGCAGCCGTACACGCTGAACGGCAAATATCCTCCGTGCCCCAACTGCCACGCCGCGATGATGCGGACAGCGAAGGAAACCGGGTCCGACATCACCTACAACTGGGGAGGCAACTCGGTCACGTACAAGGGAGGCACGGGAGCTCCGACGAACGTGCAAGGGGCGAACGCGAACTCCCTCATGGGAGCCTACAGCGGCATTCAGTTGACCGATGGTGGGCGGAACAGGTCGGGCACGACGCCGGGTGAGTACTGGGGAGCCACGGGCATCTCCAGCGGCGCGCACACGACGTACGACAATATGATGAGGAGCGAAGGTCATACCACGTAGCAACATGCGCCAAGACGTCATGGACAAATGGTCGCGGCTCCGCGGCCGATACGGGTTCGCCACACGCATCCCCGCGCGCGTCGAGCAGCTTGCCTCGCCTGACCCCTTCACCCGATACGACGCGTGGGCGACGCTCGCCGACGTGCTGGTCGGCGAGGCCGCGTGGTTCAGCGCGAGCGGCCCCGCGCTCGGGATGATCCTCGATACCGTCGCCGATGCCCCTGAGCCCGATCTGCCGCTCCTGATTGCGGGTGAAGTCCTCGGCGGAGGGCGGCTCAGGTGGCTCTGGGGCGCCGAGCGTGTGGACCCTCCTCGGGACGTCTCGGAGCGCGCCCTCGATCACCGAGACAGCCTCGTCCGATGGCTCGCGGACGGCCGCGCGGGCGCAGGTGCCGCGATGGTGCTCGCGATGCTCGTTCCCGTCGACCCAACGCTGCGTCCGGTGCTCGAAGCGTGCGTCTTCTCCTCGGCGCCCCCAGGGGTGCGCGCGAGCGCCTTGCTTGGACTCTGTCGCGCCGGCGCTCCCGCACCCCCCTGGCTTTTGGCGCTCTCGGGGGATGCCGAACAGCCTACGCTCGTTCGTGGCGCGGCGTCCCTTGCCCGCGCGCGTCTCGAGGCGACGCCCCTCGCCACGCTGGCCGAGGGACTCGCGGCCTGGCTCGCCTGGGAGCCCGAAGGTGACGAGCGGCTGCCCTGGTTCGACATCGTGCGCACCGACCGGCCGCCCTTCGGGTTCGACGCGGGCTTGCCCGAGAGTCCTGCGCGGGCCGCCTGGGAAGTCAGCCGCCTCCGGGGGCCCGGAGGAACCGACGAGCTGGTGTGCGTCGTGAACGATCTCCTGCCGAAAACGGACAGCCCCGGGGTCGCGACCCAGGCGGCCCGGATCCTGGTCGAAGCCAAGGGTTGGACCCGGTATACGGCCGAGCAGATCGTCGACCCGACCGAGCTGCCCGGCCACGAGCAGGAGGCCATGCGGGCGCTCTCGCGCTGCGATCTCGCGCGGCCGGGGGGCGGATATGGACTGGCTCCTTCCGGCCCCTGCCGGCGTCGCTGGATGGGCCTCGAGCCGCCTGGCCCGCTGGAGCGGCCCCACCAGACCGCGGACGGACGAACGGTGCCTCTATGGCGCGCGTGGGGGGAGTGGCAGAATCATTCGGACGAGCCCATGCCCGAGGTGACGCTCTCGGCCCACGATCGCTGGGAAGCGTGGGTTCAAGGCATCGCATCGTATGATTTCTGGGTGCCCTCGATGGAGTTCGTGGAAGAGGAGCTCGCGCGCGTGCCTCACGACGACGAGCTGTTCGGGCGCATCGCGCGCCTGGCCGACGAATTCGCCGCTCGCGCACGAGCGGCGAAACGCTGTCGGGAGATCTGGTTGCTCAGAGGGGAAGCAGGTGCGCTCCTGCTCTTGCCGGTCGTGCGAGCCGGCCGGCCGATCGACCCGAGCTGGGATGACCTCGTTCCCGTTTGCATCGAGCCTCAAGGTCGGGAGATCTTGAGCGCGGTCCCGGCCCCGCGCCGCGAGGCCATTTTGCACCGTTTCGCAGCCGCACGTTAGGATCCAGCGGCGAATCGCGATTGCCCTAGCGGGCACAAAATCGAATCGCGGCAGACGGACGACGGTAGCGACGGCCCGGCAGCGCGCCCAAGACCTCCTCCTGGGAGACGAGCACGGGACCGAAGCCTCCGCTTCGGATGACGCCATCATCCCCGGCGCCGACGGCCCATTGCCCGATGTCGAGCTCGTCGAGACCAAAGCGCGAACGCAAGGCATCTTCGTACGAAGCGAGCGTGCCCATGTACCATTCGAACAGCCCGAGCACGAGCCGACTTCGACCCCCGTCACGCAGGCACCACTCGATCTCCGCCTCCGAGGGGAGGCGCAGCGCGAGATTCGACGCGAGCGTGACGGCAGGCGAGAAATCGGTCTCGACGAGATGTCTCCGTTCGGTCGCGCCGCGTGGAATTTCGATGGATCCCCTATCACGCGTGGACAAGAGGCGTCGCGCGACGAGAAAGGGAGCGACACGAACCCGGCGCGGTGGCCCGAGATCCTTGCGAATCGCGTCCGCGGCTTCTGCGATGTAGGCTGTCCAGTCCGCAAAGTAGCTCGCGGCCCTGAGGTCTTCTTCCGTCAACCCCATCTCGAATTCCCCACCGGGCACCGCGACGAAATCGAGCCCCGTCGGTCGATGCCTGAGGGGCAGGCTGTCTTCCGCCAGGGTAGGCGTGCCCGGCGACCAGTCCGAACCGAGGTGCTTGCAGAGCTCGTGGAGGGCTGCCTCCCGCTCGTGCAGCCCGCTGGCACAGAACACGTCGATATCGTCGAGCAGAGGTCCGCTAAATGCCATGGAGGTCATCGTGGTCTCGGCGGAGAGCGTAGCGCCACGTCGGTCCCCCGATCCAGCTCGTGCCGAACTCTCGCCCGCAACCGGAAGAACTCGGCCTGCGTGGCCCCCGTGGAGAGCTCGGCCCCGGTGATCGCCAGGGCACGGGACAGCGGGCGCAACGGTTCGTCGTCCACGGGGATCAGCGCGCGAAGTCTTTCCACGAGCTGTGCTCCCCCATCACCCAGCGCTCGCAGGCCCAGAAGCGCCGCCGCGGCGGTCCAATCGTCCTGCGCATCGAGCAGCAAGGTGAGCCACCTTTGCCGATCCTCGACGGGCCATGGTCCACGCGCGACGACGAGCGCAGCGGCCACCTGGAACCCGTGAACCCACCGGACCGGGTCTGACGCGGGCGGCAGATCCAGCGGGTGCGCCATGGCGTCGACGACGTGCTGCGCATCGCCGATGGAGAGCGCGAGCTCGCCCGCTCTCGCGACCCACGTCTTCCACTCGAACCGCTCCCGTGTCAGCGCACCCACGGCCTGGAGGACGCTGTCGGGAGGGCGATCGACGGCCGGGACCCCGCCATGCGGAGAAGGGCGCCAGAGAGGCCCGAACGCAGCAGGGCCGGCGTGTTCGACGAGCAGCCGCCCGCGGCGGCCCACCCGAGCGAGCGCCTGCGCGAACGACACGTGAGCCGAGGGGGCGAGCGGGCGGTCTGCTCGCACGCGGACCACCAGCTGCTTGTCTGCATCCGTCTCGGGAGCGCGTTCCAGGACGGATCGAACGACGGCCACCACCGGATCGACGGGATCACTCAACCGGCTCTCGTAGGCGGAGAGATCGGCCTCCAGCTTCCTGACACGCGCCTCCACCGCCGGGTCGGACAGGGAGCCGCACACCTTCGGGAGATCGCCGGCCTTACCGCCAAGCGCCTCCGCGTAAACAAGAGAGCTCCGGGCCCATTCCGACGACGCATCGAGCGCGAGGGCACGCTCGTAAGCCGCCGCTGCCTCCTCGGGCCGGCCATCGTCCAGGTAGGCGTCACCGAGATCGAGGTAGGTCGATGGCTCTGCCGGGCGCGCCGCGGCGGCTTGCTCCAGCGCACGCACCTGCTCCCCCCGACAACCGAGGTCGCGAAGAATGGCCGCGCGCTCGACGGCAAGCTCCCATCCGGCCTCGTCGCCCAGCAAGGCGAGGGCCTCGTCCGCTCGCCCGAGGACACGCAACACGCGCGCCTCGGCGACGATCAAAGCGCCATTCGCGGGGTGCTCCCTCCGCATCCGCCGTGCAATGCGGAGGGCCGCTTCGAGGTTCGTGCGCGCCCCCTCGCCGCACTCATCTACGATGCGGAGGCCGTCGGTCAGCGCCAAAAGGCCTCTGGCCACCGTCTCCGGGAGGACAGACCGCGCCCTCTTCGAAGGGTCGATCCACGCCACGGCCCACGGCAAGAACGGCGTCTCCGGACTGAACTCCACCGCGTCGAAGAGGTGCCGCAGCGCCTCTTCGACCCGCCCGAGCCGCGCGAGGACCCGCGCGCGCACCGCACACAACCCGAAGAAGGCCCCATCTTGCGGCAGTTGTACGAGCAGGAGGGGCCCCTTGGCCCTGCCCACGATCCGGTCGAGCAGATGGAGGTACGGCTCGTGCAGCGGCTTCAGGGCAATCGCGGCCGAGACCTGCTGGATCGCAAGCCGGAGGTCCTTCTGCTCGAGCGCCCAGCGAGCCGCCGCTGCGTAGTCGGCGTCGGTGGGGTTCTCGACGTACCCTTTTCCACCGGGCAGAGCACCGGATCCTTGCAGCAAGCGATCCATGAGGATCACGCTATCCGATCGGGGCCCGGCCAACCAGCTCTGGGCGATACGGGAGCTCGAGCAAAGTGAACGAGAACCCACGCGCCTCCCAGGTCGAGAATCGCTCGTACCAACTCTCCGCGTACACATAATCGTCGTACTGTCCTGACGAACCACCGTTCACTGGCCTCGCGCGAAGCTGCATCTGCCAGCGCTCGCGGGGCGGAAGCAGCAGGAGGACCTCCTCGTCCTCGCCGAGAGGAAACAGTGCATCTTCTGGCACGATCCCGGCGACGACGAGCAACGGGGGCAGGCCACGATTGTCCGGATGGAGCTCGAGGTCCCGCACGAGCCTCACGAGCGCACCGTTCGCGCGAAGAACCCCCTTCCGGATCTTCACCGGGTTCACGAGCGGGCCGAGCATGTCCGTCAGCTCGACGACGCGACGATGGGCCCGCACTTCGCCTGCGTATGTCGATTTCCCGCTCCCAGGTGGACCGACGAGCCACGTCAACCGTTTCATTTTAGAATTCTCCTTCGAGCGAGCCGACGAACGCCCCGTCCCGGGTGAGCTTGCACAGGGGATGACGTGGTGCGTTCGCGTGGGAGAACCGTGCGGATCTTGCGAGCCACGTCGATGCCCATACGCGCCGCCTCCGGCCCGATCGGTTCGGCTGCGACGCGTGCCAGGTGAGCGGGTGAAAAACGATGGCATCGCCCGGGTCGAGCCGAGCATGGTGGGCTTCGTACCGCGCAGGATCGATCGGCACCCCGGTGCTGCCCGACTGCGCGCCCCCCGTATGCAGATCGATGGCGGGACCGATTCCGGAATGGTGGCTTCCAATGGCGAGGGATAGCCCGCCTGAGAGTTCGTCCACGGGATCGAGCGGCGCCCATACGACGACGCCGCGCGGCTCGTCGACGGGCCAGAATGGATAGTCCTGATGCCAGGGGAACGGGCCCTGCTCGTCGCCCTTGTCCATGAGCACGTCCTGAAAGAGCACGGCCGGCTCGCCGAGCAGTGCTTCGACGGTCGGGCGCACATGCGCTGCGACGGCGCGCGTGGAGAGTGGCGGCGGGCGGCGATGCGGGTTCAGCCATTGATGCATCAGGCGCTCCATGCCGGGCGTGTTCGGCGGCGGGGGCGCGTGCGTGTAGAGGATCTCGGCGCTCGTGGGGATGGACGACCGTTCGTGATGGAAGAACGAATCGAGGAGGGACGTCACTGCGTCGACGTCGAGCAGCCGCTCCATCACGGCGAAGCCGTCACGCTCGATCATGACTTCAAGATGTTCTCGCGTGCGGTCTTCGAGGATCGGCAGACCACAGGAGAGACACCGAATTCCTTGAAGAATTGTTGCTGCATTCCCCTGTCCATCTGCCGGGGCGAACCGTTGTCGGTGATGATGAGGGCACGAACGTTTCCGGGGACGAAAAAGGCCGGGCCAAGGACCGGCGTGAGCTTCTGCTTGAGGACCCGGAGCGTGCGCCTGAGTTGCTCGACGGCGCGATCGAGGTGGCCTCCCTTGAGCTCCACGACCACGAGGCGGATCATGTGCTCTCCATCCGTCGTCCTCTTGATGAAGAGGAGGAAGAGATCAGCACGCGGCTCGTCATCTTCGATACCGAAGTACCCGCAGAAGCTCTCCCGAGGGCGACCATGGGGGTCTCTCGCCGGCAATCTGTCGTCGGTGCGGAAGAGCAGGATGGTCTCCCCTTCTTCAGGAGAAAGGGAAAACGTTTTGCCACGTTCCGTATGGCTCGACTGGCCTGGAAGAAGGGACCGGCAGAAAAGATAGCCGAGAGGTGCGTGCGTCATGGCGATTCCCTCCACGGTGATCGAGGCAGAATCTCCGAGGTATACAAACTCGACAAGTAGTCGCTCGTGCGACCGAACGTGTCCCAGTCGATGGAGGCCGACGGATCTTCCGCGGGAAAGATCGATTTCACGCGCACCGGGCTTGCATCATCCTCAGCCACGAAATCATATGCAGCCACATCCTCGGCACGCAGAAAACACGTTCGCGTGCCCAGCCTGAACTTCTTCGCCGCCTCGTCCTGATCCGCCTCGGAGAGCCTCCGCGCCCCTATCAGGTTATTCAGATGATCGACCACGTAAGGGCTGTGCGTCGTCATCACCACGCGGATCCCCTGGTTCACGAGGTGCGCGATGAGCTCCACCAGCGCGACCTGGCCCTCCGGATGCGCGTTCATCTCAGGCTCGTCGATGATCAGGGTATCCCCCGACCGCGCCGCGTACCGGAGATAAACCTCGAGCCCCACGAGCGATCGGACCATGGAGGACGCTGCATGCATCGGCAAGGAAGGTCCACTCCGCGGCGAGAACATGAGCCGCTCTCCTGCGCCGGAGGACAGGAAATCGGTCGAGCCCCCGAGGATACGGTCGTCCAGATACCCGATCGCCGAGGGCATCGCCGGCGCCACGCCCTTGCGCCATTGGCCTTCCGCGGATCGCAGGAAGGTCACGTACGACGACACGGGCGTGCTCAGAGAGTCGCTGGTTTGCCCCAGCGCCTCCATTTCCCTGTACGTGCTGGCGAGAGCCTTCCGCTCCGCGGGCAGGAGCAACAACGAGCCCATCGACGAGAAGCGCTGCGCGAGCGCGCGCAGAAAAACTTTCGCCCGCTTGCGGAGCTCTTCACCGTCGCCGCCGAGCTGTACGGATATCGTGGCGATCTCGTCTTTCTCCGCTCTCCACTGCATGCGCAGGTTTCGCTGCACATACCCGAGGAGCATCGCGACGGTCGCATCGCGCTCGCGAAACTCGGCGGCGCTCACCTCGAGCGTGGCGCTCGCCTCCCGCGAGAGCTCTCCCTCGAGGTGCAAAAGCTTGCGAAGGTGCTCGGAGACCAGCGTGAACTCCGTCGGCTCGTCGACACCTTCGAGCAGCGCGCGGCGCGACACTTCGAGCTCCACGGTGCCAACGTCTCCCTCCTTCGGCAGTCCGTCGATCGCTCGCTCGATGTTGGCGAAGACCTGCTTCCGGACGGCTTCCGTCTGAATTTTGATGAGCGTCGCGCCCATGGATCGCAGGCCCACGACGGCCGGTGAGCGCCACGTCAGGTGACGCAGGAGACCGTAGAGCGCGTAGGCCACCCACGTCTTGTTCGTATTGTTCTTCCCCACGAACACCGTGAGAGGACGAATGTCGAGCGCAGCATCCTCGATCCGTCCCAGGTTCCTGACGCGGAGCTTCATCGCGGGGCATGGTAACCGATGCGCGGGCCGGGATACACTCCGCCTCGTATGAACGCTTCGATTCCCCGCCAACCCTCGCGTCGGTTCGTCCTGGCCGCCGTGGGCAGCGCGGGCGGGCTCTCCGCGGACATCGAGACAGCATGCGTCGAGCTGGGCCGGCGGGCCATCGAGGTCGGTTTCCGCGTCGTCACCGGCGGGCTCGGCGGCGTCATGGAGGCCGTTTCGCGCGGCGCCCACTCGTCGTCCGCCTGGCGGGAGGGCGACGTGCTCGGCGTCCTTCCCGCCTACGATCGCGACGCAGCCAATCCCTACGTCGACATCGTCGTGCCTACCGGGATGCAGATCGGCCGCAACGTCGTCGTCGTGGCCATGTCCGACGTCGTGGTGGCCATCGGCGGAGGCGCCGGGACGTTGAGCGAGATCGCGATCGCGTGGCAGCTCGGCAAGCCCATCATCAGCCTCGCCGGGTCCGGTGGCTGGTCGCAGCGGCTCGCGGGCGAGTGCATCGACGCGCGGCGACGAGACACCGTGCACGCCGCCGAAGACGCGGAGCAGGCCATCACGCTTGCCCTCGAGCTCGCGTCCCATCGGAGGCCCGAGCCCAGGGACATCGCCAGCGGCTCGAAGGGCAACCCATGAAGCTCCTCGTCACGGTCGGGTACTTCGACGCATCGGGCGAAGGGCGGCTCGTCGAGGTCGATCTCGAGCGTCGCACGCAGCGAACGCGGCTCGCGCACGTCCCGCAGGCGCCGCTCCACGTGCCGGAGAAGGGTTTTACCGGCGCAGCGTGGAGCGGCGCGCCCGGGACCTCGACGCTCTTCGTCTGTGGTGCCTCTGCCGTGTTCGGGGTGAACCCACGCGAATGGTCCATCACGAGCACCTGGCACCAGCCCTGCATGAACGATCTGCACCACGTCACCGTGGCGGAGGATCGCGTCTACGTCGTCAACACGGGGCTCGAGTCGATCGACGTCTTCTCGCTGGAGGGGAGCTTCCTCGGCAGCCACGCCCTTCATCCGGGGTGGCTTTCGGCCGCGCGGCAGAATGGTTTTTCCCCTGCTCGCGACGCGCTTCTCACGCTCCGTGACGCGCGCTTTCCGCCTCGCGCGGAGGCCCCCGCAGCAGACGAGGGGAAGGGCGACGGCTATTACACGTCACGTGGGTCCGAGGTCAACCTGCCGTTCACGCGCAGGAAGGTGCGCGACTACGTGCATCCGAACCACGTGACGGTGCATGGCTCCCAGCTCCTCGTCACGCGATTCCTCGATCGCGCGGTCGACGACGTGACCACGTTTCGCCGGGTGATCGAAGGCACGCCCGGTCTGCCGCACGACGGGCTCGTGCACGGGGATCGCTTCTGGATCACTTGCGTGAACGGCCTCGTCCTGGCCTACGCGATCGAGGATGGCCGCGTCACGGGTCGCGAGGTCGAGCGGATCGATGTCTTCGCCACCGGGCACACGGGCTGGTGCCGCGGGCTCGCCGTCACGGGTGAGCACATCGCCGTCGGGCTGACCGGGATCCGACGCATGCCTCGGTATCGCTGGTGTGATCGTCCCATCGAGACGACGGAGACGTCGGTGCTCCTGATCGATCGCGCGACGAGGCAGCTCGTGTCACGCGTGGGGCTCGACGACCCGGGGAGACACCCGAAGATCTTCAGCCTCCTTCCCCTTGGAACAGCGGGAGCAAGCGCCGGCGGAACCAGCCTGGATCGTTCGTCGGGATGAGCCGCGGGAGAGCGAGCGGATCGTCGTCGCGTGTCGCGAACCGCGAGCCGAGGGCGAGGCCGATCGAAAACCCCGCGGCCTTCGCGAGGGCCTCGGTGCGCGGGCAGGTCGCGCCGTCGGGATAGGCGAGGATGCAGGCGTCGGGCAGGCCGTGATCGGCGAAAAAAGCGCGCGAGCGCCTCATCTGTTCAGCCGCCTCGCATTCAGGCAGCCGCGGCAGGTGCACGTGACGCTCCCCATGCGATCCAAGCAAGAAGCCTTCGCGCGCAAGAGAACGGAGGTCGTCGACATCGAGGACTCGCGGGATCGCAGGCAGCACCTCGACGCCGAGCGCCCGGTGGAGTCGGACCAGCATGTCCTTTTGCTCATTGGTTTGCGCTCCAACGAACGCGCGTTTTTCCGGGCCCTCGACGAGGCGCGCGCGGTCCTCATCGAGGTCGAGATCGAACGACCACGGATCACGCGTGAAGCCCTCGAGCATCCCACGCCGCACGGTGGCGGCTCCGATCGCTGCGTACCAGTGATCGACGGGGAAACCGCGAACCACGCCCGACGCGACGGCGGTCGTGACGCAGAGCAGAGCCCGCACGCCGCGCGCCTGTAGCTCCGGCGCGGCCAACTCGAGCACGTCGGCGTATCCGTCGTCGAACGTGAGGATCACGCCCGGACGTGGTGGCGCGGCCCCTTGGTTCAACCACGCCAAGAGCGTCTCGGGGGGGAGGATCGCGTCGCGTCGTACGAGCTCGTCCAGGAGGTCGCGGAAACGGTCGAGCGCGAGCGCCGTTTGGCGCACGAAATAGGGTTCGTCGGAGCCCTCGCGGCGCGAAGCGGGCAAGACCCGGTGGAAACAAAGAATGGCGATCCGAGCGGGCTCATGCACGCCGCACCTCGAACCCCTCGATGAACAGCGCGTCGAGGCGCCCTGCTGAGAGCAGTGCGATCGCCTCTTCCGGCCTCCCCACGAGCGGCTCTCCTGGGCCATTGAGAGACGTGTTGACGAGCGCCGCCGTGCCCGTGATCGCACCGAACGTTTCGAGAAGCCTCGCGAGCTCCGGAGGGCTCTCAGCGTCGACGATTTGCAGGCGCGAAGTCCCGTCGCGGTGAAGCCCCTCGTTGAATCGCGCCTGATGGTCGGAGTGAGCCTTCGCGCTCCGCAGCATGTACGGGCACACAGGGCCGGTGAACGCCTCGCGGCGGACGCACTCATCCACGAGGAGCGCCACAGGCCGGAACGGCTCGCGCCCCTTGATGCGGTTGATCCGATCCCGCATGCCCGCGACGAACGGGCTGGCGAGAAGGCTGCGCGCGCCGAGCGCTCGTGGGCCGGTCTCCTCGCGCCCGGAGACCCATCCGAGGATCTCTCCACGCGCAAGCGCCTCCGCCGCGGGTCGCGCAACGTCGTCGTGCCGGACGGACGTCAGTCCGTTGGAGGACCAAAGAACTCTCTCCACCGCCTCGGGGCCGAACGTGCGCCCCAGGTAGGGATCGAATCGACCGATTCCCGTCGGCATCGAGAGCGGCCGGCCGGCGAGCGCGAGCGCGGCGCCGAGGGAGAGGCCGTCGTCCCCGGCCGCGGGTTGCACGAAGAGCTCGTCCACGATGCCCGCGTCGAGGAGACGGCTGTTCGACAGGACGTTCAGCGCCACGCCTCCTGCGAGGCAGAGTCGCCGCGATCCGGCTTCACGTACCGCGGCTCTCGCGAGGTGCTCCACGACGATCTCGGTCCACGCTTGCACGCTCGCGGCGAGGTCCGCATGCGCGTCTCGCATGGGCTCGGAAGCCTGCCGGGGCGGGACGTCGAACGCACTGCAGAAGAAGGCTGCTTTGCGATCGGCGCGGCGAAAGGAGGGCCCCTCGTTCGGACGCTCGCCGGGCGCCGTGAACGTGAACGTGCCGTCGTCGCAGAGCGCCGTCCAGCCGAGCAGCGCATCGAGAAAACGCGGACGTCCGTATGCAGCGAGCGCCATCACCTTCCCCGCGGCGCCGAAATGCGGATATCCGCACGCGATCGACAGCGCATGCCAGGTGCGCCCGATCGAGCTCGCCGAGGGCTGACGCGTCGACATTCGTAGCTCCGCGCCCGCGCCACGCGCGAGGGCCGCTGACGCGGCGTCACCCTTGCCATCGATGCTGAGCACGGCCGCGTGCTCGAAGCCCGACGCGAAGTAGGCCGAGGCGAGGTGGCACCGATGGTGCTCGACGACTTCGAGGTGCGCCCCCCAGAAACGTCGCTTCAAGAAGGCCCGGAGCCCCGCTGCCGCGGGATCCTCGTAGCGCTCCTGGTCCGCCCACGCGATGACGTCGACGTCGGAGAGGTCCCATCCCGTCGCCGCGAGGAGCAGCGCGAGCTCCTCGGGCGAACGCAGGCCGGCGAAACGTCGTCGCGAAACACGTTCCCATTCGAGGTGGCCGACGAGGGTATCGCCTCGAACGAGCGTCACCGCCCCATCGTGATCGAAGCCGCCGATGCCGAGGATCGTGCTCATGGCGCGGGTTTCACGAGACCATCCATCCTATACCCATCCGCTCCCGTTCGTGTAACCTCCTCTACTGCGGTGAGCCACCAGGGATTGCAAGGAGCGAACGTGGCGGAGGCGTTCGATGTGGCCGAGCGTGAGCGCTGGCTCGATCTCGTGCGCGCGTGGATCTCGGCACGGCCCACGGCGAGCCATCCGCCTGGCCTCGCGCGCGTGCGCGAGGCCATCGCCCTGCGCCTCGAAGCCCTCGGGTTCGACGTGCGCGTCCACGGCAGCGGCGAGGCCGCGCCGATCCTCCTGGCCGTGCGAAAGCCGGAGGTGGGGGCGCGGTACGTCGGCCTTTTTGCACATTACGACGTCGAGGAGGCGGGCGACGGGTGGTCGAGCGAGCCTTTCGAGGTTCACGTCCGGGGCGAGCGCGCCTTCGGTCGCGGCGTCGGCGACAACCTCGGCCCCTTGTCGCTCCGCCTGCTCGCGCTCGAGCGGCTCGTTCGATGGACAGGAGCTCGCCAAAGCTTACCTGGGCTCGTGTGGGTCCTCCAGGGTGAAGAGGAGATTGGTTCGCCTTGGGCGCACGCGCTGTTTCCCACGCTCGATCTTCCCGCGGTCGAGCTCTGGATCGAGGAGACGGGTTACTTCGAGGAGGATGGCACGCAGCGCCTGCTCGCCCGTCGCATTCCGCCGCGCCTCGCGCCCGTCCTGGAGACCATCGCGTCCCTCGCGCGCGCCGAGGCACGTGAGATTCGCGTGCTCGATCGGTATCTCAACAAGGCGTTCGGCGAGAGCCGCTGCCCCTGCCTCGCGCACCTCGTGAAAGACGCACCTTACCTGGCCATCGGTCCGAACGACACGCGCGCGCGTATCCACGCGCCGAACGAGTCGTTGCCGCTCGGCACGCTGCCGCTCGCGAGCGCACAGTTCATCGGCGTGCTCCACGAGGTGGCGCGATGCGGGTAGCGGAGGATCCGGATCTATCCAGCTTCGTCTCGCGCGCCGAGGCGACGGCGTTTTGCGACCGCCTCGGTATCCGTTTCGAACGTCCGGATCTGGAGACGCTCCGCTCGCTGCTCAGGGGGCTTCTAGGACGCGTCCCTTTCCACAACCTTCACATGCTCGCGCGGTACGGGCGCGCGCCGACTCGGAGCGAGATCCTCGAAGACATGCGGCGAGGGCACGGCGGCCCTTGCAACGTGATGAATCCGTTCCTCGCGGCGCTCCTCACAGAGCTCGGCTACGACGTCGCATTGCACAGCGGCACGATGCAGCAGCCGGATTGCCACATCGCGCTCTCCGTCCGGATCTCGGGACGAACCTTTTGGCTCGACGCCGGCAACGGCCATCCCTACCTCGAGCCCGTGGCCGTCGGCGACGAGGCGCCCAGGTTTTTCGCGGGATTGACGTTCCGCCTCGCTTCACGCGGGCCGGAGGGGTACGCCGTGGAGCACAAGGCGCCCGGCTCCGATGGTTGGACCACCAGCTACACGTTTTCCCTCGCCCCGCGGCCCTTGGGTTTCTTCGCGACGATGATCGAAGAGCACCACAGGAAGCCGGGGTTCGGTCCCTTCCTCACGGGGCTCCGCCTCATTCGATTCCCGGACGGAGCACTCACTGCCATTCGTGACGATATCCTCCTGACCGGGCGCACGGAGATCCGGAGAATGCGCCTACCCGATTGCCGCGCGCTGAAGGACGCCGTGGCCGAACATTTCGGAGATCTCGCTTTGCCCCTCGACGAGGCGCTCGCCGCGCTCGAACGCGCAGGGCGCCCCCTCTTCGCCTCGTCTTCCACGAGAACAGCCCGATGACCGAAGCATTCGCCCCGCATGATCCTCTCGCGCGTGAGTACTTCGAAGAGCACGGCCACGTCGTCCTCCGGCCGCAGTTCTCCGCGGGGGAGCGCCGGACCCTGCGGTCGGCGCTCGACTCCTTGCTGACGAGATTCGCGGCCGAGCAGAGGCTCGCGCTCGACGCGTACCTCACGAACATCTCGCAATGGCGTGACATCTGGCGGATGGACGAGGCGTTCCGCGCCACGCTGCGTGACGAGCGGCTCTGGTCGACGGCCGCCATGTTCATGGGGCGGTCCGGGGCGCGTCTGCTCCACGATCACGTCATCATGAAACCCGTCCACGCGAGCGGGACCGTCCCGTGGCACCAGGACTATCCATACTGGCCCGTGGACACGGCCGATGGGCTCTCATTGTGGTGCCCGCTCGAGGACGTCGGACCGGAGGGAGGTTGCCTGGAGGTCGTCGACGGCTCGCACCGCTTCGGAGAGAGCCCGCCGGCGGACTTCCTGGCCGACGACGGCAAAGCCTTCGACGCGCGCCCCGATCGCGTGCGCTTGCCTGTCGCCGCGGGCAGCATCGTGGTGCTGCACAGCCTCACGTGGCACCGCACCGGCCCGAACCTCGACACGGGCGACCGGCCTGCATACATTTCCCTGTGGTTGCCGCCGGACGCACGTTATGCGCCCGAGCACTCGGAGTGGCACCCGGTGAACGAGCACGTCACGGTGAACCCTGGCGAGATCCTCAACGACGACTGGTTTCCCCGGTTCGGCGAGCTCGACATCCGCTCGGACGGGCCGCGCGCGCTGGCCCATACCGGTCCTATGCCAACCGAGGGATTGTCGATGTTCAATGCCTCGGCCATGATCGCCGGGCAGCTCCGTCGAATCCTCGCGCAGAGCGGCCGCGCGCCGGAGGCCGCCGGCGGGATTGGCCGGCTCCTCTCCCAAGACGGCGCTCGGGACGCCATCGTGCGCGAAACCCTCGCGTGCGGCATCATCGTCCCGGAGGACGAGGGCGAGCTGCGGAGTGCCATCGAAAAGCTCCAGATCGCGAGCGAGGCGTACCGGCTGCACCGCGCACGGAACGTCTACAATGGCGCGTACGTCGCGTGGTGGAAGATCGCCGGCGCTGCGTGGGACGCGCGGCTGCGCGCGAAGGCAAACCCGCCGGAGAATGCATGAGCGAGCGGCTCGTCGTCGCCATCATCGCCGATACGACATTTCCAGACATGGCCGCCCGGCTGCTCGGCGATATCCGAAAGCTGGCGGATCTGGATCCCGGCTTCGCGTCCATCGACGTCCTCGTGCTCGAGAACCCGTCGAGCGAGCCCGATCCCGGAGCGACCCTCGCTCTCTCCGTGGCGGGCCCTCGTCTCCACCTCATTTCTCGTTCCTCGCAGGAGCGTGATATCGAGCACGGTCGCTTTGGTCGCCTACGGATCGAGCCGGGCCGATGGCCCATCGCGACCGCCCGGACACTCGTGCAACGTCATGCCTTCGACCACGTGAGGGGTACGGGCGCCTCGGTATGGATCGTCGACGAGGACCTTCGGCTCTCGCCATCGTTCGAGGCCATGGCTCGGGGCGAACCGAGCCTCTCCGAGCGTATACGTCGCCTGCGCGATCGTGGGGTCGATGTCGCCATCGGGCCCGTGCTCGGCGCTCCACCGCTCCCTGCGCGGAGCACGGTGCGCGTCAATCTGGAGGACCTTCGGCGGCACCTCGACGTGGTCGCCGAGCTCGAGCCGAAGGCGCCGTGGCCGGATTGGTCCGCCGAGAACGCACGCGTGCGGCGAGCCTTCCCGGAATATTATTACGACCTGACGCGGGCCCACGAAGATGCCGGCGCGCACGCGATGTGGATCGAGCGCGCTCATCCGGGGGAGCCCGTGCATGCGGCCTTTGCCAGGCTCGCAGAGGCCGTGGGTGGTCTGCTCGACGGTATCCCGAGCACGCGCGCGCTCCCCGAGCGCCCTCTGCTCGATTCCGGCCCGGCCCTTCTCGCGCGAGGGGGAAACACGCTCGTGCTCCGCGCCTCGCTGCTCGACACGATTCCGAACGTCGCCCCTCGCCTCGGGGGGCGCGTGTGCAGGCGCTCCGATATGCTCTGGGCACGCCTCTGCGCGACCCTCGAAGGCGCGCGCTTCGCATTCGCGCCGATCTTGACGTTCCAAGACCGAAGTGGCCCCGGTCGATCGAGTTTCGATTTCGACAAACTCCTCGACGACGTGCGAGGCTCCGCGCTCGTGAGCACGCTCGACGACTTGATCGAACACGGCGCGCTTCCCGGGCGCGCCCCACTTCCAGAGAGCAAACTGGCCCGCGCGCTTCGCGTCTATGTGACCCGGGTGCAGGAACGGCTCGACGCCATCCACGGCTCCGAAGTCCGCGTGCGGGCCCTGCTCGACGACGCCACCGGCGTGCTGCGCGAGCGGCCAGGTTTCTTGCGGCATCCGTCGCATGCAGCGACCGTCGAACGATTGCTCGAGCAGCTCACGAGTCTCCGCGCAGCCTATGAAAGCCCCATCGAGCCTTTCGTTCCGTTCGTCGAGCTCGCCGACGTGGAGCAGTTTTTCCAGGGACTCGACGAGGAGATTCGAGCCTTCGGCGCGCGTCAGGGGCATGCGCGCGACGTCACCGGAACTTCGCAGCTGCCGTCTTCATCTCGCCTGCCTCCACGGTGACGCTGGGCGTGGTTGTAGAACCGCTCGAGTGATCTTCCCACCCTCCCTCGCCACCCCTACCGCTCAGCCGGACCCCTGCGCGCCGGCAGGCCCGCCAGAGCGGGTGCCTGCCTGCACGCGCGGCCGTCCCTTGCACGCTCGCTACGGAACGCTCCCCTGTGCCCCTTGTTGGCTCGTAGCTGGCGCAGAAGCCGCTTCCGTCGCGGATGTGGCGGCGTCCTGATTCTTCTTCTCCTCTGCCGAACCAGAAACCGCTCCCGGCGCTCCTGCAACCGCGCCCGTGGCTCCATCGACATTCATGAGCATCTGCGTTCCCGGCCCGCCGCCGAGTACGACGACCTTCGAGTTTTGCGACTTCGCCAGCTCCAATTGCGATTTCGCGAGCTCCAGCGACGCCTCGATGGTGCGCCACTTGAGCATCTCCGGAGATACCTTGCTCGCAATGAGATTGTAATCACGAATCCCTGCAGCCTCGGTCCGTCTACGCTCGGCTTCTTTCTCTTCCCTCTCCAGCCTGAAGCGATACTCGAGCATGAGCTGCTCCTGCTTGTACTTGTCCGCGATCGCGCTCTGGACGATCTCGGGTAGCTCGATATCGACGAGCTTGAGCTCGTAGACCTGCACGTAGGGACGCGCTCCCCCACTATCATCGGGGCGCCCGAGCGACGATATCTTGCTGAGCTCCTGGAGGACGTCACGTACGCTCGTGTAGATCTCGTGCGCCGTCCGGTTGCCGAAGGTGCGCCGGACGTGGGACTCGACCTCCGGCCGGATCAACCTCTCGAAGTAATCGACGCCGATGTCCTGGTGCAGATACCCGAGCATTTCCTTGTTCGCCTGGTATCGTACGGAGACCTCCACCGGAAGGTTGAGCCCCTCCTCGCTGAGCACGTCGAATTTCAGCTTTTGCTGCTGCATTCGCGTCTCGTAGACGGTGAGCTCGTCCCAGGGTGGGATCACGTTGAGTCCCTCGCCCCAGATACGATCCGTCACCGTCCCACCGAGGAAAAAACGATACATGACGGCGCTGCTCCCCGACGGCACGCGGATGAAGATCCGCGGCCAGAGGAAGCCGGCCAGGAACAGGAGGACGACCAGCGTCGTGTAGAGGGTGAACCGGGCCTTCCGGAGCCACCTCGCGAGCCGCTCCCGGAAGGGTGGCGTCTTCGCCTCGCCACTCGAAGATCCATTTTGCATCTCTTCATCCGCTTCCGGCTTGCTCATGGGCGGCTCTCACGATGGGCTCGTCAGGACTGCTTGGTCGCCGTGGAGTCCTCTTTGGACTTCTGCACGTCCGCGACGTACTCTTTGGCCTTCTCGAATTCCTGCTTGAAGTGGCTGCGCACCTTGTGAGGTTCGAAATCGAGCAGCGTGCCGCCTGTCTCGAAATGCATGACGAAGACCTTGCCGAGCGCCTGGGTGAACGCGCCCGAGATGACGGGAATCGTGACGATGCCGAATGCGGTGCCCACGAACGGAATGAGCTTCCCCAGGCTGGCTCCGATCACGGCGCCGGCGCCGACGCCGAGGACGCCCGAAAGAAGCGAGCCAATGAGCTTCTTGGCGATGTCCTCCCGGAAGCTCAGCTCATAAAGTTCCGAGAGCTCGGCGAGCATTTTCACCTGGATGCCCGTGATCGCGACCATGTCGACGATGGGCACGGGAACGAGCCCGGCGCCGAGCGCCCACAGCACGTTGCGCCGAATGATGGCCTCCCCGCGGCCCACGCGCGAAACGGGCTCAGGGGGCTTCGGCGCGGCGCTGCCCTTGGACTTCTCCTCGGATTTCGGCTCGGCGTTCGGCGGGACCTTGGCTTCGGCCTTCGGCTCGCCCTCGGACGCGCTCGTCGCCTCCTCTTTCACCTCGATGCGAGGTTCGTCCGTCTTCTTCTCCGTCGACTGCTTGGATTGCTCGGTTTCGGTCGCCATGATTCTCCTCCGTTCACACGTTGAACAATGAGCGGGAGTCAGTGTCTCCCCGTCGCGTCCCGCCAGGCGCGAACGAGATCGGCCACGAACTTGCCGTCGAGGCGCGGCGCCTCGACGAACGGCGTGTCGATCTCCACGCCATAACGTCGAAACTTGAAGAAAGGATTCTCGGAGTCCTCGATGCTCCGGAGCTTCAATTCGGGGGTCGCCGGCCGGAACCCCAGCTTGACGGCAAGCTTCTGCATCTCCGGGCTACGTAGATAGCTGATCCACTTCTCGGCAGCCGCGCGCTGCTCGGCGGTGATTTGGCCGTCATCGAAAACGACCACGGGATGCTCGTTCACGAGCGTCGGCTGCGGATACACGACCCGCAGCTCCTCCATCACGTCGGCGTTTGTATCGAACCGCTGAAGAATCTCGAAAACGAGCTGCTCCTGCGTAACCACGGCGTCGTATCGGCTCGCGCCCAGGTCGAAGATGGCGTCGGTCAAGAGGGGCGCCGTCGGCGTGGGGGGCGGCGCGCCCGCTTCGCATCGCTTGAGCCAGCGCTGGAAAGGCTCTCGCCGCTCCTCGAACGAGCGAGCAAAATCCGCCTCGGCGGGGTCGCCCCGCACGACCACACCCTCTTTCGCGGGTTGCCCGACTGCCTCCTTGATGCGCTCCTTGAGCGCGGCCGGCCTGTCGTTCGGAGGCAATGCGTAATCGTAGGCCATGAGGTAAAGCGCCGCGAGCCCCTCCGCCGAGCGCGTCGGCGACGGGTGCACGAGCTTCGCCCTTCCCCACCGCTTCATTTCGTCGGCCGTCGGAAACGGCGCGATATAGGCTCGTTTGGTCGTCTTCTCGAGCCGCCGAGCCGCCGGCCGTGGTTGCGGGAGCGCAGCCGGTACGACGGAGCCGTACCAATCGCTCCACGTCCCCGGCACCATGTCTTCGAGGGCCATCTCCTCGAGATTCTGCGGGTCCCGCGGCACCCCCGGGCACATCGCGTCCATCCACAGCCCCTCGCCGTTCTTGTTTTTTTCGAGGATGGCTTCGAGGACCTCGAGCCGATCTTCCCATATCAGGACCACGAGCGGCGAGCGAGCGAGCGAAACCTGCTTCGTGATGTCGAACGGTGATCGGCCGCGGCTCTCCCTCCAGCGTCCATCGAGGTAACGAAGGACGAGATCGTCCGCCGGCGACCAGATCGTCGGTTTCACCTCACCCTTCAGCATGGCGTCGGCGGCCTCGATGCCGCCCTCCGCAATCGCCTTGATCTGGATCTTCGGGCATGCCTTCGCGAACCGAGTCGCAGCCTCGTCGATCCAGGCCCGCTTGTCGCTGCTGTACACCATCTCGACGATGACGGAGCTTCCGTCGGGCGGCGCCGGTCCGCAAAGCTCACTCCCGGCCCCGCTCGCGAGCTGTACATCCACGAGCCGTGTGGGCTTTGGAAGCTCGTACACGAGCCTGCCACCTCGCGCAAAAAACGCAGCGAAGAGGGCGAGCAGCCCCGAGGAGATCACGATGTCTCGAATGGTGAGCCCGAGGGTCGTTTTTCTCGAGCGACGTTCGTCGCGCTTTCGATTCGCAGCCACACGGTACTCCATCAATCGACGTTCGCCTCGAGTGGAAATGCGGAGTCCATGACGTCCTCCCAGAGCGTCGGCAGCTTCGGGATGTCGGCGGCCGCGACGCGCGCCATGAGCTCGTCGCGGGAGGAGACACCGAATTTCCGCACGTACGCGCGCAGGCAGTCCGGGAGAGAAAACAAGAACATCAGATCGGTGAGCTGCATCGAGCGAATCACGAGCATCGGGTGCGGCGCCTCGAGCGGGCGGTAATCGGGGTTGTGCAAGCCGGGCTCGGGGCAGCCGGGATAGAATTGTCCTATCATCAAGCCCTTGGCAGTGATCTCGGGCTTCAGCGCCTTTTGCACGGGGTCGATCAGCACCGGCCCGCCGTCGTCGGGCAGCTCCGGGAACAGGACGAGGATCGCGCGGAATTCCCGGCCGACTCCGGTGGTGGGCTGCAGCGTCGACAAGCGCGCAGCAAGCGCGCGCAGCACCGGTTCCACGGCGGCCTGGCGGAGCTCGCCCTGGTACACATGAAAGCGGATCGACCGGAAGCGGGTCAGGGCAGGTCCGACGAACGGACACACGTGGCCTTTGCGACCGATCTGCGGATTCGGCTTGGCGATGGAGCTCTCGAGCCAGGCCAGCACCTCGAAGAGCTGCGCGCGGGCGTTTGCCGGCAGACCTGCGCTCTGGTCGACGAGCTGCTCGGCGCTGATCAATACAGGCTCGCTGGCCAATTCCTCAATTCTCGGGCTCATGTGCGTTCCATAGACCGAATACGGCCATACTCCATGGTGATCACTCGATCCGCACAGTGGAAGAATCGGTCGTCGTGGGTGACTGCAATGACCGTCTTCCCTCGCTGCTTCAGCGCCGGCAAAAGCTCTTCATAGAAGTACGCGCGGAACTCGGGGTCCTGATCGGCGGCCCATTCGTCGAACACGCAGATGGGCCGGTCCTCGAGGAGCGCCACGATCATGGCCAGGCGCTTGCGCTGTCCGGTGGAAAGATTGCGGTTCGTGAAGCCCTTGTTCTCGAACGACGTCTTCTGCTGCAGATCCATCTGCGCGAGCAGCCGATGCACGGCCGCCGGGTCGACGTCGAGCAGCCCGTAGAGCTTGGCGAACAGGTGGAAGTCCGAATAGATCGCCGAGATCTTCTCCCGGTACGCGGCGACGTTGCTGGAATCGATGCGTATCCCGCCGACCAGGAGCTCACCGCCCGTCGGCGGATACAGCCCCGTGAGCACCTTGAGGGCCGTCGACTTGCCGCTCCCGTTCCCGCCGACGATGAACACGACCTCGCCCTCCGCGATGTCGACGTCGAGGGGTCCGATGCGGAACGCGCCATCGCCGTCCTCGGAGACGTATTCGAACTCGATGCCGCGCCCTGCGATGACGCCGAATCCACTTTGCCACGCGTCCTCGACGTCCAGCGCGATTCGTGTCTCCTGGATGGCCTTGTCGAGCTTTTCCTCGAGCGTCCGCGCTCGGTCCAGCGCCACATTCGAGCGGATGTATGCAGGCGCCCCCGTGATCAGCACGGTCATGGGCCCCCAAAGGAACAGGATGGCCGCGACGATGCCGACCAGCGCAGACGATTCCACGTCGATGTGCTGTGGAATGACGAGGACGATGACGCCGAGCAGCGCATAGAGGTTGCCGCTGGCGAAGATGAAGTTGTCACTGTTCATCTCGCCGGACTTCAGGTTGAATCCCCGCAGCGCCTCCGACGACTGCTCGATGTCGGTGCAGATGTCGCGACCGCGCCTTCGGCTGAGCTTGACCTCCTTGAAGCCCTTCAGCAGATCCGTGAGCAGATCGAAGAATGCGACGCGGGCATCCCCGAGGCGCTGCAAATAGCGCTCGAGCTCCTTGGCCCTCTCTCGGTACGTCGAGTAGCCGATGGTGAGCAGGAACGTGATGGCAAGAAAGGTCGGCAGGGAGATCCAGGCGATGTACAGCACCGCAAACGCCAGGATGATGGCCGCTTGCAAGAAGGCCGATATCAGCGGCCCGTAGTTGGACACGACGCTCAGGTTTTCCGTGATCCCGTCGTGGATCTCCGCCGTGCCGATGCGCTCGACCCCCTGGATGTCCGCCTTCTCGAGCTTGTCGACGATCCTGATCTTGATCCGGTGCAGCGCCGATTCCACGACGGTGGCCGTCCGGTAGTACACGTATTTCGCGCTGAGATAATGGCCAACGACGACGAGCGCGAAGAGGCCGGCCGCGAGCAGCCCCGGGCGCTCCGACGCGCTGGCGACGACGTTCGCCCCGATGAGCACGAACATGCTCGTGGCTCCCGCCAGGCACGCCGCCACGAGGATGCGACGGCGCTCGCCTCCCGCCTCCTGGGTGATGAGGTCGACGATCGTCAAGGCGCATCCGTGCGGGTGGTCGCCTGGACCTTCCCGTAGCTCAGCTTGATGACGCGGTCCGCGCAATGAAAGTAGCGATCATCGTGGGTGACGGCGATGACCGTCTTGCCCCGGCGCTTCAGCGCGGGCACGAGCTCCTCGTAGAAGTACCTGCGGAATCCAGGATCCTGGTCGGCGGCCCATTCGTCGAATACATACACGGGGCGGTCCTCGAGCAGCGTCATGATCGTGGCCAGACGCCTGCGCTGGCCGGTCGACAGAGCGCGCCGGGTAAATTGCTGCGCCTCGAAAGAGGTCTTCCCCTGGAGGCCCATCTCCGCGATCAACGCGCGCACCGCCCCCGGCTCCGCGTCCAGCATGCCATAGAGCTTGGAGAAGAGGTGGAAGTCCGAATAGATCGCCGAAATCATCTCGCGATATGCCGCCACGTTCTCCGGCTGGACGAGGACACCGCCGACGCGCAGCTCTCCGCCGCTCCGCGGGTAGAGCCCCGTGAGCACCTTGAGCAGCGTCGATTTGCCGCTCCCGTTCCCACCGACGAGGAAAACGACCTCGCCCGGCTCGATGTCGAGGCTCAGGGGGCCGACGCGGAAGCTCTTGTCTCCGTTGCCTGTGGGATACTCGTACACGATATCGTGTGCCTCGAGGGTGCCGATGCGACCGTTCCACGGATCCTCGGTCTTCTGGACGGCCGCTCGCTGAACGGCCTCATCGAGCTTCCCCTCCAGCGTCCGGATCTGCTCGAATGCGACGCTGGATCGAAACACCGCATTGAGCCCTCCGGCCACGCTGGTGAAGGGGCCCCACACGAACGCGGTGCACGTGACCAGGCTGGCCATCGTCTGCGTATCCACGTCGATGTACCTGGGCAGGGTGAAAACGACCGCCCCGAGCAAGATGTACAGGACGCAGTTGGGCATGACCAGGACGCCGCTGAGCCCGTCGGCCGTCCTCACGGCGCCGGTGCGGAGAGATTCGGCCATCCCCACGATATCGTCGTGGATCTCGCGGCCACGCCGGCGGCTGAACTTGGCTTCTTTGAAGCCCTTCAGCAGATCCATCACCCTTTCGAAGAACTCGAGCCGCAGCTGCCCCATCTGGCGCAGCACATCCACGACCTCTTCGAATCTGTATTGAACGATGAAGAATCCGAACACCAGCATGAGCGCGATCAGCGCGAAGGCTGGAAGCGAGATCGTCGCAATGTAAATGAGCCCGAACACGAGGACGAAGAGCGCCTGCAAAAAGCTCCCGAGCACCCACCCTTGCTCCGACACGACGGACATGTTCTCCGTGACGCGGTCGAAGATCTCTGCGGTCCCGACGCGCTCGAGCCCCTCGAGCTCCGTTCGCTCGATCTTCTCGACGATCCTCGTCCGAATGCGGTGGAGCACAGCCTCGACGAGGGACGTCGTCCGGTGGAACGTCGATCGAGCGCCGAGGACGTAGACGGCCATCGTCAAACCGAACAGGAAAAGCGCCCGCACGTCCGCCTTCTCCGGGGACCCGGCGAGGACATTGGCGCCGACGAGGAGGAGCGCGTTCGCGATGCCCGCCATCGTCGCGACGGCGAGAATGGCAGCCCGCTGCCCCTTCGCCTCCTCGCGGAGGAGGTCTAGGACGTACATTGCTGCCCCGCGATCAAGCGAGCATCCACGCCCGTGGAGGCGCCCCCCTCGCATGCGGTCGAGGGGCCCGAAGGCGCGTCCCCGAATGCGTCGTGCGAGGTGCAGTGTGCGAGGAGGCGTCGCAGCGACGAGAGGACCCCTTCCGCGATCCTCTCCACTGTCGATTTTTCGTAAATCGTGGGACTGTAGCTCCACGTGAGCCGCAGGCGCCCTTGCATCACGATGCCACTCAATACGAGCTCATGGAACAGCGCCATGTTTGGGCTCGCGCTCGTATGCTCCGTCCCCGCGAACTCCCAGGCCGAGCCTGGCTCGTGCTGCCCGAGATAGTTGAACAGCACCGGCATTGGCACGGTGAGCGACGCGCGTGCGGCCTCGTCCGGGTGCGCATACCGCAGCCATCCGTATCCCACGCCGCGCCCCGGCACCGACCGGAGCTGCTCCTTCACGCCATTCAGCAGCGCAGCAGGCTCTCCCCCCGGAGGAACTCGCAGCGAGAGCGGGAACAGCGACGAGAACCACCCCACGGTGCGGGACACGTCGACGTCCTCCACCAAGGGCTCGCGACCATGATGCTGCAGCGCCACGCAGACCGTATCCGTCCCGGAGGACGCGCTCAATCCCTCTGCGAGCGCCGATAGCAGGACCGCATGGATCTCCGTCCCACCCGCCGATCCCACGTCGTGGAGGAGCGCGCGGGTCTCCGCCGAAGGCAGTTCCACCTCCAGGGTCCGGCTATCGCCGAAGGTCCCCACCGCGCCGTCGCGGCCCTGCGCGCCAGGCGTCCCGCTGCGGGCGCATTGCGTCTGCCAATACGCGAGCTCCTCCGATAGGCCACCGCCCCCGACAAACGCGTGCAATCGCTCGGACCACTGGCGAAGGGACGTCGTCTTGGGTCCGAGATTCGGTGTACGCCCAGCGCTCAGCGCGTCGCAGGCGCGCTCCACGTCCTCGCACACGATGCGCCATGACACGATGTCCGTGACGAGGTGGTGCATGGCGAGGAGCAGCCGCGCCCCGCCGTCGCCCAGATCCACCCATGCAGCGCGGAAAATCGGGCCGCTCGACAGGTTCATGCCTCGTTGCAGGACCTCCGCCACCTTTTTCAACGCGGCATCACGAGCCGAGGGCGGAAGCGACGACATGTCGACCCGCTCGAGCCCCAGGGTCGCCCCCTCCTCGTGCTCCTGCACCCACCCGGCGTCGGTGCGACGATATCGGAGTCGCAATGCGTCGTGCTGCTCCGCCAGAATCCGCAGCGCCTCTGCGACGACTTCTGGCGAAACCGCGGACGGCGGGGTCCACGACATTGCCGGACAGAAATGATGGGCGTCCACGGGATCGCCATCCAGGAACCAGTGCTGAATCGGCGTCAGCGGGACCGTCCCGGTCACGGCGCCCTGCTCCGCGAGGACCGCGCTCTCTCGGCGCGTCGCATGCGCGAGCTCCGCCACCGTCTGGTGCGCGAAAAGGTCGCGCACGGTCAGGTGGAGGCCGGCTCGTTTGGCGCGCCCAACCACCTGAATCGCGAGGATCGAGTCCCCTCCGAGCGTGAAGAAGTTATCGTGGGTCCCGACGGGCGAGATCTGCAGCACTTGCGACCACAGCTCGGCGAGCGCGCGCTCCGTCTCGGTCCGCGGCGCCACGTACGAGGTCTCCACCGCGCCACGCGTCATTTCCGGCGCCGGCAGCGCCTTGCGGTCCACCTTGCCGCTGGGATTCAGCGGCAACGCCGCCAGCCGCACGAATGCAGAGGGTACCATGTACGCGGGCAGCGAGGCCAGAAGGTGCTCGCGCAGCGCGCCCTCCGTGCATTCGCCTTCCCCGGGCACCACATACGCAACCAGCCGCTTGTCGTCGGGCGCGTACTCCCATGCGACCACCGCGCACGCTCGCAATGCCGGGTGGGACGACAGCACCGCCTCGATCTCCCCGAGCTCGATACGGAAACCTCGGATCTTCACCTGGTGATCGATGCGTCCGAGGAACTCCAGCTCTCCATTCGCGTCCCACCGGGCGAGGTCACCCGTGCGGTACATCCGTGCCCCGGGCACATTCGAGAACGGGTCAGGGACGAAGCGCTCCGCGGTCAGCCCGGGGCGCCCCAGATAGCCGCGAGCGAGCCCGGCGCCCGCGATATACAGCTCCCCAGGGATGCCCACCGGGACCTGCATCAAATGGCGGTCGACCACGTGGAACTGCGTGTTCGCGATACCTCGGCCGATCCGGACGTAGCTCGGCTCGGCGCCGACGTGATATTGCGCAGACCAGATCGTCGTCTCCGTCGGCCCATACACGTTCCTGACCGACGATGCCCGGAGTGCGAGCTTGGCCGCGAGATCCGGCGTCATCGCCTCTCCGCCGCACAGCACCTGCAGGGGCCTTCCGCCCTTCCAGCCGGCGTCGAGGATCATGCGCCACGTCGCAGGCGTCGCCTGCATCATCGTCGCGCGCTCCAGGGCGCTCACCAGCGCTTCCCCATTGCTCACGTCTTCCTGCGACGCGAGGTGGACCGACGCTCCCCGGATCAAGGGCATGAACAGCTCCAGCCCGGCGATATCGAAGGACAGCGACGTGACGGCAAGCATCGCGTCCCGGGGCCCGACCGCCATCGTTTCGGCGAAATCGTGCAGCAGGTTCTTCAGCGCGCCGTGCAGAACCTGGACGCCTTTGGGCCTCCCCGTCGAGCCCGACGTGTAGATGACGTAAGCCGTGTTTTCCGGCCCTACCTGGATATCGGGAGGCGTGAGGGGCTGCTCCTGCCAAGGAGGTGCGCTCGTATCGAGGTGCACCGTCACGGCCTCGTGCGCAGATAGCCTGTCCTGCAAGCGCTCCTGGGTGAGCAGCACCGCGGGCCGCGCGTCCGTCAGCATGTAGGCCAGCCGCTCCCGCGGATAGCCGGCGTCGAGCGGCACGTACGCGCCGCCCGCCTTGACAATGCCGAGCAGCCCCACCACCATTTCCAGCGAGCGCTCGACGCATAGCCCCACCCGCACCTCCGGACCCACGCCCAGCGCGCGCAGGTAATGGGCCAGCTGATTCGAGCGCTCGTCGAGCTCTCGGTAGGTGAGCTCTTGCTCGTCGAATAGCAATGCCACCGCGTCGGGTGTCCGCGCGGCCTGCTCCTCGAAGAGGTCGTGAATGCACTTGCCCTCGGGATACGCCGCCGCCGTATCGTTCCACGCAGCGAGCTGCCCGCGCTCCACCTCGGTCAGGAAGGCAAGCTCGGACAGGGGTTTGTCAGGGTGCGCCACCGCGTCGAGGAGCAAGGTGCGCAGGTGCTCGCCCAGCCGCTTCGCCGCGACATCGTCCACGCGTGTCGTGTCATAGGCCAGGTGGACGCCGGTCCCCTCCGCGTCATGGACCACGGCGAACACCAGCGCGTTTTTTGCGGTTGTCACACCGGGGGACACCGCTTCGAGGAGCGGCGACCACCCGGCCGCGATCCCGGCGTGTGGCGCCGATACGTCGAAGAGGAGCACGTCGTACAGCGGATTCTCATCGCCGTGCCTGGACAACCCCTGGTCCTGCACCACCACGTCGAACGGCAATGCCTGATGCTCGTGGACCTCCACGGACGTGCGCTTCGCCATCGAGAGGAGCTCGCCAAACGTCGGGTCTCCCGAAAGGCCGGTCCGCAGCACGACCGTATTCGTGAAGAAGCCCAGGAGGTTGACCGCGCCCGGCACCTCGCGGTTCGCGATCACCGCGCCCAGCCCGAAGTCCTTCTGGCCACTGTAGCGCGACAGAACCGCCGTGAGCACCGAATACCACGCCATGAACGGCGTACAACCGTAGTCACGCGCCAGCGCATGCAGCGCGCGGCTCGCATCCGCTGGAATACGGAGCGTCACGCTCGCTTCGGGGCCTGGGCCGCTCCCCGAAGCGGGGCGAAGAATGGGCAACTGGAGCCGCGGCACGCCCGCGAGTTTGTCTTTCCAGTACGAACGCGACGCCCCGAGACCGCCTCCGGTCAGCGCATCCTGCTCCGCCCGTGCGTAATCGGCGAACTGGTACGAGAGCGAAGGCAAACTCGCAAGATCGCCGCGGCAGCACGCCTCGTACAAGCACGAGAGCTCGGAGAGCAGTACGCCGCTGGACCATTCGTCGGTGACGATGTGGTGTTGCAGGAACAGCACGACATGGTGCTCGGCCGCCGTGCTCACGACGAGCACACGCGTCAGCGGTCCGGCTGCGAGGTCGAAACGAACCCCGATCTCGGCCTCCAGGAGCGCGCGCAATGCGGCTTCCCGCGATGCCTCGGGCAGCGCCGAGACGTCCTCCACGCGCACCGGGATCGACACGCTCTCCGCGACCACCCGCCTCGGCACCCCGTCCACCTCGGGATACGTCGTGCGCAGGATCTCCTGCCGCTCCGCGAGCAACGTCACGCTCTTTCGCAGCGCCGCCTCCGAGAGCGCGCCTCGAAGGACGAACATCTGCGGGACCTGGTACGACAGCGCTTCGGGCGAGAGTTTGTCGACGAACCACATTCGTCGCTCGGTCCCCGAGAGGCCGGCGTACGCAGCCTCGGCCGCGCCGCGCGGGGCGGGAGAGAGGGCGGCCACGGGGGCCGATTGCTTCTCCGTTCCGTCCAGCGACGCTGCCAGGGCCGCCACCGTCGATTGCTGAAACAGCGTCGCCACGGTCAGCCCGAGCCCGAGCCGCGCCTTCACCGCGGACACGAGTCGCACCGCCAAAAGCGAGTGACCGCCGAGCAGGAAGAAGTCGTCGTACGCGCCGATGGGCCGCACCTCGAGGAGCTCTTCCCATAGGGCCACGAGCGCGCGCTCCGTCTCGGTCCGCGGCGCCACGTACGAGGTCTCCGTGCCGCTCATCGCCTCGGGCGACGGCAGCGCCTTGCGGTCCACCTTGCCATTCGCGGAGAGCGGCAGTTTGTCGAGGAACACGAACGCCGACGGCGTCATGTATTCCGGCAATCTCGCGCGGATCCACGCCCGCAGATCGCCTGCCGTGCACGCGCCCCCCTTCGCCACCACATACGCAACGAGGCGCTTGTCCCCCGGCGTATCTTCACGCGCCACGACCACGCACGACCCCACCGCGGCGTGCGAGCCGAGCGCTGCCTCGATTTCGCCGGCCTCGATCCGGAACCCTCGGATCTTCACCTGGTCGTCGGCGCGACCCAAGAACTCCAGCTCTCCCTCCTCGTTCCAGCGCGCGAGATCCCCGGTGCAATACATCCGGGCGCCAGGCTCCTTCGAGAACGGATCCGGGACAAACCGCTCCGCCGTCATGCCGGGACGATTCAGATAACCACGTGCCAGGCCCACGCCCGCGAGGTGGATCTCCCCTGCCATTCCGATGGGGACCGGCCTCTTCGCGCCATCGAGCAAGTAGATGTGCACGCCATAGATCGGTCGGCCGATCGAGAAGCTCTCCGGCCGCTCGGGATCAAAATACGCCTGCGCTCCGAAGATGCTGAACTCGGTCGGGCCATAGGAGTTCAGCACGTTCCGACCCTTCGCCCACTGCGCCGCGAGCCCGGGCGACGCCGCATCGCCCGCCAGCGTGATATGCCGCAGATGCGGGGCGTGGCAGTTCAGCACCCGCAGCATCGCGGGCGGGATGAACGACACCGTGATCCCACGGTTCTCCAGGCACTCTGCAATGCCATCGACCGCGCCATAGGCATTGCTCGGGAGCACGCACGCGGCGCCGTTGCACAGCGATATCATCCAGTCGATGATCGCACCGTCGAAAGCCACCGCCGCGCTCTGCAGCACGCGGTCGCTCGGATGGATCACGAAATGCTCGCGCTGGAATACCACACGCGCGGCCAGCCCCCGGTGCTCGTTGACCACCGGCTTGGGTTTGCCCGTGGAGCCCGAGGTGAACACCACGTAATTCGCATGCTCCGGCCTGACGCCGCTCTCGGGGGGCGTCGCCGGCTGCGACGCCCATTGCGCCGCGTCCGCGTCGAGCCGCACCACGGTCACGCCGGGCGCCGTGAACCGGTCCTCGAGGCTTTCGTGCGTCAGCAGCACCGGCGCATGCGCTTCGGAGAGCAGGAGGGAGAGCCTGTCCGCCGGATACGCCGGATCCAGAGGCACGAACGCTCCGCCGGCCTTGAGGATCCCGACCAGGCCCACCACCATGTCGAACGACCGCTCCACGCACAGCGCCACGCGCACCTCGGGCCCGACGCCGAGGCTGCGAAGGTGGTGCGCCAGCCGATTCGCTTGCGCCTCGAATTCCCCGTACCTCAGTTGCCGGCCGTCCTGCTCGAGGGCCACGGCCTCCGGCGCCTTCGCCGCCTGCTCCGCAATGAGCTCGTGAATGCACCGCGCGGCGGGGTCCACCTTGGGCGTGTCATTCCACGCGGCGAGCTTCTCCGTTTCCTCTTCGGTCAGAAGATCCAAAGCCGACAAACGTTTGTCCGGGTGCGCCGCGGCATCCGTCACCAGCGTCCTCAAATGCCCGCACAACCGCTCCGCTGCCGTACGCGAGACACGCCTCGTGTCGTACAGGACCTCCACGACCGTCCCCTCGGCCGAGTGCTGCACGGACACGGCGAGCGCGTCCTTCGCCGTCGTCATGCCCTCGTGCGCCGCATGAACGACGGGCGACCAGCCGGCCGCGGCTCCGGTGGCCTTCGGCGTCACCTCGAAGAAACCCACGTCGAACAGCGGGTTCTCTCCGGCCTGCCGTGAGAGCCCCTGATCCTGCACCACGACGTCGAATGGCAGCGCCTGGTGCTCGTACGCGTCCAGCGACGTCCGCCGCGCACGCGCGAGCAGCTCTGCAAACGTCGGGTCTCCCGAGAGGTCGGTCCGCAGCACGACCGTATTCGTGAAGAAGCCCAGGAGGTTGGCCGCGCCCGGCACCTCGCGGTTCGCGATCACTGCGCCCAATCCGAAGTCCTTCTGGCCGCTGTATCGCGAAAGGACCGACGTGAGCACCGCATACCACGCCATGAACGGCGTACAACCGCAGTCACGCGCCAGCGCATGCAGCGCGCGGCTCGCATGCGCTGGAATGCGCAGCATCACGCTCGCTTCGCGGCCTGGGCCGCCCCCCGAGGCGGGGCGAAGAATGGGCAACTGGAGCCGCGGCACGCCCGCGAGTTTGTCTTTCCAGTACGAACGCGACGCCCCGAACCCGCCTCCGGTCAGCGCATCCTGCTCCGCCCGTGCGTAATCGGCGAACTGGTACGATAGCGGCGGCAAACCCGCAGATTCGCCCCGGCAGCACGCCTCGTACAGGCGTGAGAGCTCGGAGAGCAGTACGCCGCTGGACCATTCGTCGGTGACGATGTGGTGTTGTAGGATGAGCACGACATGGTGCTCGGCCGCCGTGCTCACGACGAGCACACGCGTCAGCGGTCCGGCTGCGAGGTCGAAACGAACCCCGATCTCGGCCTCCAGGAGCGCGCGCAATGCAGCTTCCCGCGATGCTTCGGGCGAGACGTCCTCCACGCGCACCGGAATCGACACGCTCTCCGCGACCACGCGCCTCGGCACCCCGTCCACCTCGGGATACGTCGTGCGCAGGATCTCCTGCCGCTCCGCGAGCAACGTCACGCTCTTTCGCAGCGCCGCCTCCGAGAGCGCGCCTCGAACGACGAACATCTGCGGGACCTGGTACGACAGCGCCTCGGGCGAGAGTTTGTCGGCGAACCACGTCCGCCGCTCGGTCCCCGAGAGCTCGGTGTACGCGGGCTCGGCCACGCCACGCGCGGCGGGAGAGAGGGCGGCCGCGGGCGCCGATCGATTCTCCATCCCGTCCAGCGACGCAGCCAGGGCCGCCACCGTCGATTGTTGAAATAGCGTTGCCACGGTCAGCTCGCGCCCGAACGTCGCCTTCACCCCGGACACCATGCGTATCGCCAGGAGCGAGTGGCCGCCGAGCAGGAAGAAGTCGTCGTGCGCGCCGACGGGCCGCACCTCGAGCAGCTCTTCCCATAGGGCCACGAGCACGCGCTCCGTCTCGGTCCGCGGCGCCACGTACGACGTCTCCGCCGCGCCGCGCGTCGCCTCGGGCGATGGCAACGCCTTGCGGTCCACCTTGCCGCTGGGGTTCAGCGGCAGCGCCGTCAGCCGCACGAATGCAGACGGCACCATGTATTCCGGCAGCGTCGCCCCCAGGTGCTCACGCAATGCGCCCGGCGCCCACGCCTCCTCGGCCGCCACCACGTACGCGACCAGCCGCTTGTCGCCCGACGCATCCTCCAACGCCACCACCACGCAAGCGCGCACCGACGCGTGCGCAGCTAGCGCCGCCTCGATTTCGCCGAGCTCGATCCGGAATCCGCGGATCTTCACCTGGTGGTCGATGCGGCCCAAAAACTCCAGCTCGCCGTCCTCGTTCCAGCGCGAAAGGTCGCCCGTGCGATACATCCGCGCTCCCGCCTCGGGCGAAAACGGATCCGGAACGAACCGCTCCGCCGTCAGCTCAGGGCGATTCAGGTAGACGCGAGCGAGCTGCACGCCCGACAGATACAGTTCCCCCGCAACACCCACGGGCACCGGGCGCAGCTCGTCGTCGAGCACGTAGGTCCGCGTGTTGTCGATCGGACGCCCGATCGGCACCGGCCCCTCTTCCTCCGGCCGGCAGGCGTGGCTCGTCACGTCAATGGCGGCCTCGGTCGGACCATACAGATTGTGGAGCTCGCCCTTGCTCCCCGCATACCAGGACGCACGCAGGTGCGCCGGCAGCGCCTCGCCGCTCGTGAACACCAGCCGCAACGACACGCGCTCCCGCGGCTCCGTCGCCTCCAGGAACACGCCGAACATCGACGGCACGAAATGCGCCACCGTGACGCCACGCTCCTGGATGAGCGCGGCCAGATAACGAGGATCCTTGTGCCCCTCGGGCGCCGCAATCACCATGCGGGCGCCCTCGAGCAGCGGCCACCACAGCTCCCAGCCCGACACGTCGAACGACAGAGGCGTCTTCTGCAAAATCCCGTCGCTCGCCTTCAACCCGTACGCGCGCTGCATCCAGCGCAGGCGGTTGTCGACCCCGCGATGCGTGTTGAGCACCCCCTTCGGCCGACCCGTCGAGCCCGACGTGTAAATCACATAAATCGCGTTGTCCGGCCCTACCGGAACGTCGGGCCGCGTGACCGGATGCTCCTGCCAGGCGGCCGCGCCCGCATCGAGGTGTACCGTGACAACCTCGTGCGCAGGGAGCCTGTCCTGCAAACGCTCCTGGGTGAGCAGCACCGCGAGCTGCGCGTCCGTCAGCATGTAGGCCAGCCGCTCCCGCGGATAACCAGGGTCGAGCGGCACGTACGCGCCGCCCGCCTTCAGGATGCCGAGCAGCCCCACCACCATCTCCAGCGAACGCTCGACGCAAAGCCCGACCCGCACCTCCGGGCCCACGCCCAGCGCGCGCAGATGGTGGGCGAGCTGATTCGAGCGCTGGTCGAGCTCCCGGTAGCTGAGCTCTTGCTCGGCGAACACCAATGCCACCGCGTCCGGCGTCCGCGCCGCCTGCTCCTCGAAGAGCGCGTGAATGCAGTGTTCCGGGGGGGACGCCGCCGTGGCATTCCAGGCAGCGAGCTGCCTGCGCTCCGCCTCGGTGAGGAGATCGAGCTCGGACAGAGGTTTGTCCGGGTGCGCGATCATGTCGAGGAGCATGGCGCGCAGGTGCCCCCCGATCCGCGCGACGTCTTCTTCGCGAAGCACCGCGGGATCCCACATCGAGTGCAGGTCGAGCGTCTTGCTCACCACCACCGCAATGGCGAGCGGATAGCTCGTCTGCTCGAAGCTCCGGAAGCTCACGATCGGCAGGACCTCGGCCTGCTGCGCAGCTTCGTCCACCGGGTAGTTCTCGAAGACGAGGAGCGTGTCGAACAGCGCGCGGCCGCCGCCCACTGCGCACGATCGCTGCACCTCGTAAAGCGGGGTCGCCTCGTGGGCGCGCAGCTCGGCCTGCTCGGCTTGCAGCCGCTCGAGCCATTCGACCACGCCCTCCGCTCCCGACCAGCGGGCCCGGAGCGGCAGCGTGTTGATGAACAGGCCGACCATCCGCTCGATGCCGGGGATGGGCGCGCTGCGGCCGGAGGTCGTCATGCCAAAGACGACATCCCTTCGTCCCGCATAACGGCCGAGGATCTGCGCGAGCGCCCCCTGCACCACCGTGTTCACGGTCAGGCCGTGCCGTCGCGCGAATGCCGTGAGCTCCGCGGTCTCGACGGCGGTCAACGAGGCAATACGATTCGCGTGTTCCCGCGTCGCCTCGGCGTGCATCACCTCGGGCGGCGAGAAAGGCAGCCGCGTCGGCTCCTCGACGCCGGCCAGGTAATCGGCGAAGAACGCTGCGGCCGCCTGTTCATCCCTCGTCGCGAGCCATGCGATATAACGTTCGTAGGGCGCCGGCTCCGGCAATACGAGCCTGCTCCCGCCGCGAAATGCGGCATAAGCGGCCTGCAGCTCGCCGAGCACGACCGGCATCGACCAGCCGTCGGACAGGATGTGGTGTGTGGTCTTCAGCATCCACGTCCGACCTCCCGGCATCCGCACGAGCGCGACACGCGCGAGCGGCGCGCACGTGAGCTCGAAGCCCGCGGCGCGCTCCTCGCGCTGCAGCGCTTCCCACCGCGCCTCCGCCTCGGCCGCGTCCAGGGACGACCAGTCGTACCTCGGCATTGCGAAGGAGACGCTGTGCCGCACCACCTGCAGCGGCTCCGGGACCCCCTGCCACACGAACGACGTGCGGTACACCGCATACCGTGCGAATACGGTCTTCCATGCGCTCTCGAGGGCCGCGGCGTCCACCTCGCCGCCCAGCTCGAGCGCAAGCTGAACCGTGTAGGTCGGCGATTCCGGCTCACGCAGAGCGTGAAACAAAAGCCCTGCCTGAAGCGGCGAGAGCGGGTAGACGCTCTCCACGCCGCGCAGGGTCCCGAAGAGGCCGTCCAGCGCCTCTTGCCCGAGCCGCGCGAGCGGGAAGTCCGAGGGCGTGTATCCAAATGCCTCGCCCGACGTGCAATGGGCGATGAGCCGTCGTAGCGAAGCGACGAACCGTGCCGCGAGCTGCTCCACCGTGGACGCGTCGTGCACCACGGGGCTGTACGTCCATTCGAACCGCAGTCGTCCCTGCCAAACCCCGCCGTTCACCGCCAGCGTGTGCCACAGCCTCATCCGTGGGCTCGTGTCGCTCCCCGTCGACTCGCCCGCCGGCCCGAGCAACCCTCGGCCCTGCGCCGCCATGTCGAGCTGCCCGAGGTAATTGAACACCACGGGCGAATCGACCGACAGCGAGGCACGCACCGCCGCGTCCGGATGCGCATATCGCAGCCAGCCATATCCCACGCCTCGGCTCGGTACCGACCGGAGCTGCTCCTTGATCCCCTTCAGCAGCGCCGCAGGATCGGCGTCATCCGGCACCATCAGCCAGACCGGGAACATGGCCGTGAACCATCCGACGGTGCGGGACACGTCCACGTCCTCGACCACCGTTTCGCGCCCGTGCCCCTCCAGGTCGACGCAGATGGTATTCGTCTTGCAAAACGCGCTCAGCGCCAACGCGAGCGCCGAAAGCAAGACGTCATTGATCTCGGTGCGGTAGGCTGCGCTCACGCCGTGCAGCAGCGCTCGGGTCTCCTCCGCCGAAAACTCCACGTCCACCGTGCGGCTCTCGCCCACCGTGCCCGGCGCCGCCTCGCGGTCGAGCGGGAGCGGCGCCACGCCGCGCGCGCATTGCGCCTGCCAGTAGCCGAGCTCCTCCGACAGGCCGCCGCCGGCCACGAATGTGTGCAGCCGCTCCGACCATTGCCGGAACGAGGTCGTCTTGGCGGCGAGCGCGGGCGTTTGTCCGGCCATCCGAGCCTGGCAAGCGCGCTCGAGGTCCTCGTGCAGAATGCGCCACGACACGCCGTCCACGACGAGGTGGTGCACGACGAGCAGGAGCCGCGTCCCTTCCTCGCCGAGATGAAGCCACGCCGCGCGGGCGACCGGGCCCGTGAAGAGCGACAAACCTCCTTGCAACGTGTCCGCCACGTTCTGCACGGCGGCCTTGCGTGCCGAGGACGGCACCGCCGAGAGGTCCACCCGCTCGAGCGGCAGCGCCACCTCCTCCGCATGGGTCTGCACCCACCCGGATTCCGCGTGGTGATATTGCAATCGCAGCGCGTCGTGTTGCCGGAGCACGACCTGCAAGGCCTCCGCCACGGTCTCGGGCGACAGCGTGGACGACGGCGTCCACATCATCGCCTGATTGAAATGATGGATCTCTTCGGGATTCTTGCCCAGGAACCAATGCTGGCTCGGCGTCAGCGAAGCCCTGCCGGTCACCGCGCCCTGCTCCACCAGAGCTTCGCTCGAGCTGCGCGCCGCCTGCGAAAGCTCCGCGACCGTCTGGTGCACGAACATGTCGCGCACGGTCAAGTGCAAACCGGCGCGTTTGGCTCGACCCACCACCTGAATTGCGAGGATCGAATCGCCTCCGAGCGCGAAGAAATTGTCGTGGATTCCCACGGGCGTGGCGCGCAGCACCTCCGACCAGATCTCCGCGAGCGCTCGCTCCGCATCCGTGTGCGGCGCGGCGTAGGCCGCCTCCGTGGCCTGCCGCGTGTCTTCCGGCGCAGGCAGCCGCCTGCGGTCCACCTTGCCGTTCGGCGAGAGCGGCAGCGCGTCCAGGAAGACGAAGGCCGACGGGATCATGTAATCGGGAAGCCTGCTTTGCAGGTGCTCGCGCAACGCGCCCGGCGCGGCCGCGCCGTCCTTCTTCACGACATACGCAACGAGGCGCTTGTCCCCCGACGTATCCTCACGCGCCACGACCACGCACGACCCCACCGCGGCGTGCGAGCCGAGCGCTGCCTCGATTTCGCCGGTCTCGATCCGGAACCCTCGGATCTTCACCTGGTCGTCGGCGCGACCCAAGAACTCCAACTCCCCCTCCTCGTTCCAGCGCGCGAGATCCCCGGTGCAATACATCCGGGCGCCAGGCTCCTTCGAGAACGGATCCGGGACAAACCGCTCCGCCGTCATGCCGGGACGATTCAGATAACCACGTGCCAGGCCCACGCCCGCGAGGTGGATCTCCCCTGCCATTCCGATGGGGACCGGCCTCTTCGCGCCATCGAGCAAGTAGATGTGCACGCCATAGATCGGTCGGCCGATCGAGAACCTCTCCGGCCGCTCGGGATCAAAATACCCCTGCGCTCCGAAGATGCTGAACTCGGTAGGGCCATAGGAGTTCAGCACGTTCCGACCCTTCGCCCACTGCGCCGCGAGCGCGGGCGACGCCGCATCGCCCGCCAGCGTGATATGCCGCAGATGCGGCGCGTGGCAGTTCAGCACCCGCAGCATCGCGGGCGGGATGAACGACACCGTGATCCCACGGTTCTCCAGGCACTCTGCAATGCCATCGACCGCCCCGTAGGCATTGCTCGGGAGCACGCACGCGGCGCCGTTGCACAGCGATATCATCCAGTCGATGATCGCACCGTCGAAAGCCACCGCCGCGCTCTGCAGCACGCGGTCGCTCGGATGGATCACGAAATGCTCGCGCTGGAATACCACACGCGCCGCCAGCCCCCGGTGCTCGTTGACCACCGGCTTGGGTTTGCCCGTGGAGCCCGAGGTGAACACCACGTAATTCGCATGCTCCGGCATGACGCCGCTCTCGGGGGGCGTCGCCGGCTGCGACGCCCACAGCGACGCGTCCGCGTCGAGCCGCACCACGGTCACGCCAGGCGCCGTGAACCGGTCCTCGAGGTTTTCGTGCGTCAGCAGCACCGGCGCATGCGCCTCGGAGAGCAGGAGGGAGAGCCTGTCCGCCGGATACGCCGGATCCAGAGGCACGAACGCTCCGCCGGCCTTGAGGATCCCGACCAGGCCCACCACCATGTCGAACGACCGCTCCACGCACAGCGCCACGCGCACCTCGGGCCCGACGCCCAGGCTGCGAAGGTGATGCGCCAGCCGGTTCGCCTGCGCCTCGAATTCCTCGTACCTCAGTTGCCGGCCGTCCTGCTCGAGGGCCACGGCCTCCGGCGCCTTCAACGCCTGCTCCGCAATGAGCTCGTGAATGCACCGGGCGGCGGGGTCCACCTTGGGCGTGTCATTCCACGCGGCGAGCTTCTCCGTTTCCTCTTCGGTCAGGAGATCCAGATCCGACAAACGTTTGTCCGGGTGCGCCGCAGCATCCGTCACCAGCGTCCTCAGATGCCCGCACAACCGCTCCGCTGCCGTGCGCGAGACACGCCTCGTGTCGTAGAGGACCTCCACGACCGTCCCCTCGGCGCCATGGCGCACGGTCACGGCGAGCGCGTTCTTCGCCGTCGTCCCGCCCTCCGGCACCGCACCGAGCAGCGGTGACCAGCCGGCCGCGGCTCCGGTGCTCGGCGGCGTCACCTCGAAGAAGGTCACGTCGAACAGCGGATTCTCTCCGGCCTGCCGCGAGAGCCCCTGATCCTGCACCACCACGTCGAATGGCAGCGCCTGGTGCTCGTACGCGTCCAGCGAAGTCCGCCGCGCACGCGCGAGCAGCTCCGCAAACGTCGGGTCTCCCGAAAGGTCGGTCCGCAGGACGACCGTATTCGTGAAGAACCCGAGAATCGCCTCGGTCCCAGCGACCTGGCGATTCGCGAGGACCGCGCCGAGGCCAAAGTCCGTCTGCCGGCTGTACCGAGCCAGCACAGCGGCAAGGGCCGCATACCAAGCCATGAAGGGGGTCGCGCCGCTTTCGCGCGAGAGCGCCAGCATTCGTCGGCTCGTCTCCCGCGACAAATGGAGCGAGACGCACCCTTCCGGCCCCGAGCCCGCACCCGAGGGAGGATACATCATTGGCAGGTCGAGCCGCGGTACGCCGGAGAGAGCGTCCCTCCAGTACGCGCGCGACGCCGCGAGCCCATCGCCGGCGAGCGCCGCCCGCTCTGCGCGCGCGTAATCCGAGTATTGGTCGACGAGGGGAGGCAGCGCGGCCGTCCCCCCGCAGCGCGACGCCTCGTACAGGGACGAAAGCTCCGCGAGCAAGATCCCCCAGGACCACTCATCCGTGATGATGTGGTGCTGGAGCACGACGACGACATGCCTGTCCGCAGCCGTCTTCACGGCCAGGACCCGGGTCAACGGGCCACGCTCCAGGTCGAAGCGGGTCCCGACCTCCGCGGCGAGCAGCGCCCGCAATGCGGCGACGCACTCCTCTTCGGGCAGGGACGAGACATCCTCCACGCGGATCGGAATGAACACGTCGTCCAACACCCGCCGCCTTGGCGTGCCGTCCACCTCCGGATACGTCGTGCGAAGGATTTCGTGGCGCAATCCCAGCGCACGCACGCTCTCGTGAAGCGCCGGCTCCGAGAGTGCGGACGCCACCTGGAATACGTGCGGAATTTGGTACGATCGTGCTTCGGGCGACAGCTTCTCCAAAAACCAGATGCGCCGCTCCGTGCCCGACAAACCCTCATGCGGAGCCTCACCCGCCGCGCGCGGCGAGAGGCTGATCTGCGGCGCGAATGCCGATCGCTCCGATGTCGTGTCCCAGAGCGCTGCCCATGCCTCGATCGTCGGGTGCCGAAACAGCGTCGCTACGCTCGGCGCGCCCCCGAGCCGCGCCTCGACGGTGGATACGAAGCGAAAGGCCAGAAGCGAATGGCCGCCGAGCAGGAAAAAATTGTCTCGGACCCCGATGGGCCGCACGTGGAGCAGCTCTTCCCAGATGGCCACGAGCGCGCGCTCCGTCTCGGTCCGCGGCGCCACGTACGACGTCTCCGCCGCGCTGCGCGTCGCCTCGGGCGACGGCAGCGCCTTGCGGTCCACCTTGCCGCTGGGATTCAGCGGCAGCTCCGTCAGCCGCACGAATGCAGACGGCACCATGTATTCCGGCAGCGTCGTCCCCAGGTGCTCACGCAATGCCCCCGGCGCCCACGCCTCCTCGGCAGCCACCACGTAGGCGACCAGCCGCTTGTCGCCCGACGCATCCTCCAAGGCCACCACCACGCACGCGCGCACCGACGCGTGCGCGGCGAGCGCCGCCTCGATTTCCCCAAGCTCGATCCGGAATCCGCGGATCTTCACCTGGTGGTCGATGCGGCCCAAGAACTCCAGCTCGCCGTCCTCGTTCCAGCGCGAAAGGTCGCCCGTGCGATACATCCGCGCTCCCGCCTCGGGCGAAAACGGATCCGGAACGAACCGCTCCGCCGTCAGCTCGGGGCGATTCAGGTAGCCGCGAGCGAGCTGCACGCCCGACAGATACAGTTCCCCCGCAACACCCACGGGCACCGGGCGCAGCTCGTCGTCGAGCACGTAGGTCCGCGTATTGTCGATCGGACGCCCGATCGGCACCGGCCCCTCTTCCTCCGGCCGGCAGGCGTGGCTCGTCACGTCAATGGCGGCCTCGGTCGGGCCATACAGATTGTGGAGCTCGCCCTTGTTGCCCGCATACCAGGACGCACGCAGGTGCGCCGGCAGCGCCTCGCCGCTCGTGAACACCAGCCGCAACGACACGCGCTCCCGCGGCTCCGTCGCCTCCAGGAACACGCCGAACATCGACGGCACGAAATGCGCCACCGTGACGCCACGCTCCTGGATGAGCGCGGCGAGATAACGCGGGTCCTTGTGCCCCTCGGGCGCCGCAATCACCATGCGGGCGCCCTCGAGCAGCGGCCACCACAGCTCCCAGCCCGACACGTCGAACGACAGGGGCGTCTTCTGCAAAATCCCGTCGCTCGCCTTCAACCCGTACGCGCGCTGCATCCAGCGCAGGCGGTTGTCGACCCCGCGATGCGTGTTGAGCACCCCCTTCGGCCGACCCGTCGAGCCCGACGTGTAAATCACGTATATCGCGTTGTCCGGCCCTACCTGCGCGTCGGGACGCGTGACCGGATGCTCCTGCCAGGCGGCCGCGCCCGCATCGAGGTGTACCGTGACAACCTCGTGCGCAGGGAGCCGGCCCTCGAGGCGCTCCTGCGTGAGCAGCACCGCGAGCTGCGCGTCCGTCAGCATGTAGGCCAGCCGCTCCCGCGGATAACCAGGGTCGAGCGGCACGTACGCGCCGCCCGCCTTCAGGATGCCGAGCAGCCCCACCACCATCTCCAGCGAACGCTCGACGCAAAGCCCGACCCGCACCTCCGGGCCCACGCCCAGCGCGCGCAGATGGTGGGCGAGCTGATTCGAGCGCTGGTCGAGCTCCCGGTAGCTGAGCTCTTGCTCCGCGAACACCAATGCCACCGCGTCCGGCGTCCGTGCCGCCTGCTCTTCGAAGAGCGCGTGAATGCACTTGCACTCGGGATACGTCACCGCCGTGTCGTTCCACGCCGCCATCTGGCGCAGCTCGTCGCTCTCGTCGTGCATGCTCATCGTATGTCGTGATTGATTCTTGGTATCCATCCGCGCCCGAGGACCGACCAGCAGGCCTACGGCTCCTGCTGCATCTTGGCGACGGTCTCCTTGGCCTTCTCGAGCTCCGACCAGAAATGCGACCGCATGGCGGCCGCGTCGAAATCGAGGAACGTACCACCGGTCTCGAAATGCATCATGAAGACCTTGCCAAGCGCGTACGTGGCCGCACCCGCGACGACCGACGTCGAGATGATCCCGAGAGCCGTGCCGACTCCGGGGACGAGCTTGACGAATCCGTATCCGAGTGTGGCCCCCACGCCCACGCTCCCGGTGCTGGAGATGAGGGTGCCAACGAGCGTCTTTGCGATGTCACGGGTGAAGCTCACTTCATAAAGATCGGCGAGCTCCTTGAGCATCTTGAGCTGAACACCCTTGATTGCGACGACGTCGACGACGGGCACGGGAAGGACGCCCCCCACGAGCGACCAGAGGACGTTCCGCCGGATGATCGCCTCCGCACGGCCGGCGTGCGGACGCACGTCGTTCGATTCGATCTCCGACGTCATATCCCCTCGAAAGCCTGCCCGACCACGCGCAGCAGAGCCGCCTCGGCGGAATGCAAAAAGAAGTGATCGCCCTCCAGGATGCGGAGCGCAAACGGACCTTTCGTTTGCTCGCGCCATCCTTCGAGCTCTGCCGGCTGCACCGTATCGTCCTTCGTGCCCCCGAGCGCGGTCAGCGGAACATCGAGCGGCTCTGCCGGCACGTGGCGGTAGGACAGGAGGACCTCGAAATCCGCCCGGAAAACGGGCAGGAGCAGCTTCATGAGCCCCGGCTCGGCCAGGATGCTCGCGGGCGTTCCGCCATACCCTCGAATGCAGGAGAGGATGTGCGCGTCGGTCAGCTCCCCGGTGGGTGGACGGGAGTCCGAGAACTGCGCCGCGCGGCGGCCGGAAATGAAGAGGTGCATCGGCGCCCGAAAGCCACGCGCGCGTAGCCAGTGGCAAAGCGCAAACGCGACGAGCCCGCCCATGCTGTGCCCGAACATCGCGAACGGGATAGGGCTCGGGGCGAGCGCCTGCCCGAGCGCCTCCACCAGGGGGCTCATGCTCGTCATGGGCGCCTCTCGGATTCGCGGCCCTCGACCTGGGAGCTGCGCGGCGACGAGCTCCACGTCGGGCGGCAGGTGAGCGGACCAGGTCCTGAAGACCATCGCGTTCGCCCCCGCGTAGGGGAAACAAAAGAGCCGCGCCCGCGGCAATGCCACGGGCCTGGGCCTCCAGAACCACGCGCCCGGAATCGGCTCCATGAAACCTTCGATTCAGGCCTGCGGCTTGGCCGCAGCCGCGGCCGCGTCCATTTGCTTGCGCAGGCTGAGCGGCCGCATGTCGGTCCAAACCTCCTCGATATACTGGAGGCACTCCGCGCGCGTCCCACGCTTCCCTGCCAGGCGCCAGCCCGCAGGCATCTCCCGGCCGGCAGGCCAGATGGAGTATTGCTCCTCGTGGTTCACGACCACCTCGAAGGTGGCATCTGCGTCGTCGAAGACACTCATCGTGGGTCCTATTGCTACCCCGGTATCGAAAGATCACCTTGGATGTCGCCCAACAGGCGATACCGCTGATGGCGAACGTTTGTTTTGGCGCACGCTCGGGGGTGGCGCTCTATCTAGGTTCTCTTGGGGTAGACGTTACGCCCACGACGTAGCAAGCGAGATGCCAGCCCATGAGATGTCTTGCTTGCGTCGGAGATCAGCCCGGACGCGTCGGTGTCATGACAGCATGGGGTGACAGGGTCCGACCGCTGTATCAGGACCTGTAACAGGGACCTGTTACAGGTCCTGTTACAGGTACAGGTCCCTGTTACAGGTCCCTGTTACAGGTACAGGTCGCTCCCGTCGGCGGCCCTCCGCTGGTGGCCGCCTGCTTTCGTGCGTGCATGCTCACCGGCGGGAGGGTGTTCTCGGTCGGACAGATGGCCCGAGCGTTGCAAGGCGCGCCGCTCGGAGCAGCCACTCGTGACGTCCCAGAACAAACCTTCCTTTGACAAGAATCGGGCTCGCGCCACGGTCACCTTCGACCGGCGCTTTTTTTTGAGCATGGGCGCCATGATCGGCGCTGGCCTCTTGCTGCCCGATACCATCGGTTGCAGCTCCGACGACAAGCCGCCCACGCCGCCGACGCCGGCTCCGAGCCGAGAGCTCTCGAACCCTGCCAAGGTCCGATCCAAGGACGGCCTGCTCGACATCGAGATCACGATCACCGAGGTCGAGGTGACGATCGGCCAGTATACGTTCATGACCCGCGCGTACACCGGCCTCAAGGTGAATGCGGGAAACGCGAATTTCGAGGGAACGTATACGGGCACGATCCCGGGCCCGAGCATCGAGCTTGCCCCGGGGGATCGGCTCAAGCTCAAGCTCATCAACGGCCTTCCGGACGACGGCAGCGCCGTGGACCCCGGCGATTGCGGCATGGGGACCACCGGCGGGCATGGCGGGCATGGCCCGGGCATGCAGAACAACACGACCAATTTCCACACGCACGGTCTGCACGTCGACCCCGGCCCCCCCGGCGATGACGTCTTCCTGGAGATTGGCCCTGGCGAAAGCTACGATTTCGTCATCGACATCCCCAAAGGCTCCGTCATGCCGGATGGGACGATGGCCGATCATCCGGCCGGGACCTACTGGTATCACCCGCACTTCCACGGAGCGACGGCCATCCAGGTGGCCGGTGGCATGGCCGGGGCGATCATCATTCGCGACGAATGGCAAGACGACCTCGACAAGATGTTTTCACCCGAGCCCGAGGCGGGGCAGGGCAAGGAGCAGCTCCTGGTCGTCGGCGAGCTCATGCTCCAGACCAAGGATGCATGCACGGGGAAGACCCGCCTCGCGACGTACAAAGAAATGGGCGCGGCCGGCCCCTTGCCTGCCGGCGTCGTGGATTTCTTCCACGTCAATGGCCAGATCAACCCGATCCTTCGCATGCGCCCGAGCGAGGTGCAGCGCCTCCGGGTCCTTCACACGGGCTTCCGTGCACCGCTCGACATCGCCTTCCTCCGCGTGCCGGACGATCAGCTCGACGCCGCGACGTCGCTCCCGAAGCCCGGTTATGATCCTTTCGGCTATTCTTGCGCGAGCAACGGGGGGCCACCCGTGCTCGACCGGGACGGGGTGCGGGCGAAGTCGGTCCCGTACTACCAGGTCGCGACGGACGGGATCACCTACGCGGCTCCCCTGAAGATGCCAATGGCCGACGCCGTTTCGGACGTCGAGTTCGTCGTCCCGCCGGGAGGCCGCGTCGACCTGCTCACTCAGTTCGAAGCGGGCACCTACCAGATGGTGGCGCTCGGCTACCTCGACTTCGTCTGCTGGGCGCCGCAGGTCCTCGCCACCGTGATCGTCTCGGGGGAGCCGGACAAGAGCCTCGAAATCCCGCAGGCGCTCACGCCGCCTGCGCTTTACCCGTCCTTCGACGACATGGCGAAGCCTGGCAATCAGGTCGACAACAACCGCCAGCTCGAGTTCACTGTATCCGTCGATGATCAGGGGACAAACCACTTCACCATCGACGGCAGGACGTTCTGCGAGACCCGCATCGATCAGTGCATGGCATTGGGTGCCGTGGAGGAATGGACGATCGTCAACAAGTGGGACATGGTGGGACGAGAGTCCATCCATCCCTTCCACATCCACGTCAATTCGTTCCTCCTGACGTCCATCAACGGGAAGAAGCCGGCGCAGCCCATCTGGCGCGATACGGTTCTCATCCCCACGAGCGGCATGGAGGGAGTCGACGGTTCCCTCGTGTTCCTGTCACGCTTCCTGCATTACGAAGGCAAGTACGTGCTGCACTGCCACATCCTCGAGCACGAGGATGAAGGCATGATGCAGCTCCTCGAGGTGAAGAAGGACGCGCTCTGCGAGCCGTCGATGCCCGACACGTGCCCGATGCCGTGAATCGGTCGCGATCACCCGCGATACGTGTCGACGCTGATCGAGAACCTCTGTATCCAGCGGTGGATCTGGACGCGCGACTTGCCCATGTCGCGCGCCACCCCGCTCACGTTGCCCCTGTGCTTCTCGAGGAGCGCCACGATACGCCCGCGCAGCGCCTCCGGCGCCGTGTCCCTCTCCTCCTCGGGCTCCGGCGGCACGACGCTCTCCTCTTCGGGTTCGGGCGGCGCGACGGTCCCGAGGCCCCGCTCGATCAGGTGCCCGCGCTCGATGAGCGGCCCGTCCGCGAGCGCAGCCGCGACCCCGAGGACCTGCGAGAGCTCCCGGATGTTGAGCGACCACGGCTGCGACAAGAGCCACTTGCCCGCCTGGATGGTCAAACCAAGCTCGCTCGCGCCCGGCACCTTCGAGCGCTGCAAGAGATCGCTGACGAGGAGCCCCATGTCCTCGAGCCGCTCCCGCAGCGGCGTGAGCATGTGCCGATGCCCGGAGAGCCGCGCGAGCAAGTCGACCCGAAGCTCGCCCCGGATGGCCATCTTGTCGAGCGGCTTGTGCGTCGCCGCGACGACGCGCAGATCCACCTTGATGGGGGTCGTGCCGCCGACGGGCACGACCTCGTTCTCTTCGAGCACGCGCAGGAGCGCGGCCTGCGCGGGGAGCGGGAGATCGCCCACCTCGTCGAGGAAGAGCGTGCCGCCGGTCGCCCTGCGCACGTACCCCGGTTCGTCGCGGATGGCCCCCGTGAACGCGCCCTTGACATGGCCGAAGAGCTGGCTCTCGAGCAGCGTCGCCGTGAGCGCCCCGCAATTCACCGCGACGAGCGGCCCTGTCCGCCCCGAGTGGGCGTGGACGGCTCGCGCGAGCACCTCCTTGCCCGTGCCCGACTCGCCGAGGAGGAGCACCGGGATGTGCGCTCGCGCGACACGCGTCAGCGCGTAGAGGTTGTCTGCGAGCGGCGGGAGGAGGGTGGAGAGGTCCCCGACCGCCGGGCGCGAGAAATCGAGATCCGCACTGGCGTCAGGCGACGAGGGCAAACCCGCGCGGTAACGCAGGATGACGTGGCCGAGCTCGATGAAGTCACCGTCCCGCAGCGCTGTCCTCGTGACGGGCTGGTCATTCACATGAGAGCCGTTCCGCGAGCCCATGTCCTCGAACGCCCACCCATCGCCGCTCCGGACGAGGCGCGCGTGGGCCTTCGAGATGGCCCCGTCGGGCAAGCGAAGATCGAGCCGCCGAACGCCCCCCTCGCGGTCACGCGAGGCGACGCGCTTGGGGCCCCGGCCGATGTCGACGACGTCGATCTCCGAGAGGCAATACCGCGCGCCGCCGAGCGACGGCTGGTCGCAATGGAGCACGACGAAGAGGAAAGGACGCGCGAGGGTCTGCTCCCTCGGCCCCTCGCGCACGGCCTTCTGGGTCGTACCGAGCGAGATCGGCTTCTGCATGATGCGCTGACCACCGTATCACAAGGCGACGAGCGGCCTGGCTCTCACTCGGCGGCGCGCGCCTCCGCGACGCGGCGCACGCACGCTCGCTGGTCCCTCTGCGCCTCGGCTTCGGTAATCTGGAGCAGTTCTCTTCGAATCTCTACAGGAATACAATACGAGGTCGCCCGCCAGAGTCGGGCGTCGTCGGGGCCGGTGAAGGGCTCCACGGCGCGCCATACCCGGGCGACTTTCTCCTCGGAGACTTGCGTGATGTACTTGCCGTCGGGGCTCCATTCGGTAAACGCGGCGACGAATGAAGAGCCGCTGAGCACGAACGGCTGCCCGGATCCGTCCGCGCGAAACACGCGTACCGTCGTGTCCGCGGATGCGGTGGCGATGCGTGTGCCGTCGGGGCTGAGGCTCGCCCAGGAGACCCGATCGCCGTGACCTTGGAGGACCACGGGCTGCCCGGAGCCATCGGCGCGCCATACGCGCGTGGTCCTGTCGAGGGACGTCGTGACGATCCGCGCGCCGTCGGACGACCACGTCGCGAAGGTGAGGAGAGCTTCGTGCCCCCGCAGCACGAGCGAAGCCCGAGGGTCGCGCACGTCCCAGATGCGCGCGGTGCCGTCCGCGAACGGGGCGAGCACGCGCGAGCCGTCCGGGCTCCATCGCGCGCCGGTGAAGTAGGGCGGCGCGGGCCTCGGGGGCTCCCGGGCGAGCAGGACGGGCTCGCCCCCCTCGCCCGGGTTCCACAGGTAAATGCCCCCGGTCTCGTGCGACACGAGCACCCGCGCGCCCGCGGGCTCGAACCACACTTGCACCACGCCCTCGGATTCGACCGGAATTCTCGTCTCCGCCTGGAGCGCGTAGCCGTCGCCCGACCACACGCGCAGGCCTCCGTCCTTGGAGGCGGTGACGATCCGGTCGCCCGAGGCGCTCCAATCGACGCTCCAGACGAGCGACCGATGGCCGCCGAGGACGACGGGCGAAGAGGGGTCGTCGAGGCGCCACACCCGCGCGGTTCCGTCCCGCGAACCCGTGACGAGCCGCGCGCCGTCGGGGCTCCACCTCATGCTTTCGATTCCCTCGGCGCTGCGCAAGACGACCGGGCTCCCCTCCCCCTCCGCGCGCCGCACCCGCGCGGTCCCGTCCCCCGACATCGTGACGAGCCGCGCACCATCGGGGCTGAAGGAGGCGCCGTTGACGATCTCCGTGTGGCCCTCGAGCAGCCTCGGCGCGACGACCTCGTCGAGATCCCAGGACCGAAGCGTCCTGTCGAGCGACGCCGTGAGGACGTGGCGGCCATCGGGGCTGAAATCCGCCGTGTAGACCCAGTGCTTGTGGCCGCGCAAGACGATCGGTTGGCCCGCGCCGTCGGCATTCCAGATGCGCGCGGTCTTGTCCTTCGACGCCGAAGCAATGCGCTTGCCGTCTCGGCTCCACGCGACGCTCATGACCTTGTCCTCGTGGCCGCGCAGCGTGAGGCGCTCGGCGCCCTCGAAGGCATCCCATACGCGCACCGTGGCATCCTTGCTCGCGGTGGCGATGCGTGCGCCGTCCGGGCTCCAGGTTGCCGTGACAACCTCGTTCGTATGCCCGCGCAGGAGCAGCGGCGCGCCCGTGCCGTCCGCGCTCCATACGCGCGAGAGCCCATCCTCCGAGGTCGTCACGATGCGCTTGCCATCCGGGCTCCACGCGGCGCTCGTGACCTCCGCCTCGTGCTCGAGCAGGGCGATCTGCTTCCCGTCCGCCGCGCGAAACACCCTCGCGGTCCCATCCTCCGAAGCCGTGACGACGTTCTGCCCATCCGGGCTCATCTGCGCCGAAAAAAGCGCGCCCTCGTGGCCCCGCAGCACGAGCGGCTCCCCGGAGCCATCCGCGTTCCAGAGCCGCGCGGTCTTGTCCCCGGACGCCGTGACGATGCGCGCGCCATCCGGGCTCCACGCGGCGAGCCAGACGTGCGCGTCGTGGCCACGCAGCGTGGCGAGCTTCCGGAAATCGCCGGCCGCCAGGATGCTCGCCGTCCGGTCCTGGGACGCCGTGACGAAACGCGCGCCATCCGGGCTGATGTACGCCGCGTAGATCGGCAGGCCCCCGTGGATCTCCGAGACCTCGTCCCGCGCGACGCCGGAGGAGAGCGCGCCGCTCACGATTTCGGCCCACTCCTTCGGGATATCCGCGGCCTCGACCTCCCGCGCGAGCGCGAGGACCAGTGTGGGATCGTCCATCCGTTTGCGTGCGGCGAGCATTCGCGTGGCATTGCGGCCCCGCAGCGCCTCCCGCGCGAGCTCGGCATTCTGCTCCTTGACACGCGCGGCCTCGGCGTCCGCGCGCCGGGCCTGGGCCTGGGCGCGCATGGCCAGGAAAAACACGAGGACCGACACGGTGCCGAGAACCACGAACGCCCCGGCGATCGAGCGCTGTCGCCTCCGCCGCGCGCGCTCCTGGAGCTCGATCACGGCGCGGAGGTACCGCTCCTCCGCGCGGCCGAGCGGCAAACCTCGCGGCGCCTCGGGGTTCGCGCGCCGTCGTTCGTAAAACGTCCGCGCCTCCTCGGCGGCGCGGTCCCGCCAGAGCAAGCCGGACGCCTCTCCACCCGCCTGCCATTGCGATGCGGCGGCGCGCAGCCGGGCCATGAACTGGGCCTCCGCCGTGCCCTCGTCGAGCCACCGCGCGAGCCTCGGCCAGCGCTCGATGAGCGACTCGTGGACGAGCTCCACCGTCACCGCGCCCGGAAGACCGCCGACTTCGAGGAGCAAAAGCCTCGCGCCGCAGAGATGCTGGACGAGCGCCTCCATGACGGAGGGCTCTTCGGTGAGGGAGGCGAGCTCGGACAAACTCACGATCGCGCGCGTCCGCTCGGGCGTGACGAGGCGCAGGAAGACGGCCTGACAGAGGCGCTGGCTCGGCAGCGAGAGCCCCGCGAACACGGCATCCGCGTGGGTCGAGAGCGAGCCGACCACCCCGCCGAGCCGCTCGTAGCTCGCTCGCGTCAAGGTTTTCGCGTCCCGATCCCGCGCCTCCCATAACTCCGCGGCCGAGAATTGCAGGAGCGGCAGCGGGGTCTTGGCGCGCGACAGCTCGTCGAGGATGTCGGTGATCATCGCTTCGTCCTCGAAGCGATGCGCGGCGGCCTCCACGGGGCGCACCAGGGCCTCCCGCAGGCCCTCGCGCCCCATGGGCGGCAGGAGGAAGAGGCCCTGGGTCACCTCGGCCAGGAAATGGGGGTCCTCCGCGACGCGGTCGAGGAAATCGGAGCGCATGGCCACGATGACCCGCAGCGGCGACGAGGCGTCGTCGGCCACGCCGAGGAGGCATTGAAGGAATGCGGCGCGCTCGGCCGGATCGGGAACGAGCGTATAGAGCTCCTCGAATTGATCGACGAAGACGAGCGAGCGGCTCCCGGGCCCGCGCGCGCGGCAATGCGCGCGAAGGTGGGCGCCGAGCAGACCCGGCTCGGCGCGGAGATCGCCGAGGGCCGCGGGGCCGTCCATTCCGCCTTCGGCGAGCAGCACCTCGCCGAGCGCGTCGCCGAGCGCCGACACGGGGGCGCGGCCGGGGCGCAGGACGAGCACATCCCAGTCCTCGCCGGAGTGCTTCAAGGCCGGGATCACGCCGGCGCGCAGAAACGACGATTTGCCCGCGCCGGAGGGGCCCGCCACCGCGACGAGCCGCTGACGACGGAGCCGACCCACGAGCGCCCCGACGTTCCGCTCGCGGCCGAAGAAGCGGCCCGCGTCCGCCTCTTGAAATGCCGAGAGCCCCGCGAATGGCAGCTCGCCCTCGACGAGCGCGAGAGCCTTTCCGCCTTCGCGCAAGGGCGCGAGCGCGGCGAGCAGCTCGTCCGCCGACGCGAATCGTTCCTCCGGGGGCTTGCGCAGGCAGCGCTCCACGACGTCGGAAAGCGCGGACAGCTCGGGCAGGACGTCCCGGAGCCTGGGCATGGGCGCGGAAACGTCGGCGACGCTCTCGAGCCGCTCCATCGTGATCGGCGCGAGCGGATGCGCGCCTGCGACGAGCTCGTACAAGAGCACGCCGACCGCCCAGAGATCGGCCCGCGCATCGACCTTCTCGCCGAGCCATTGCTCGGGCGCCATGTACGCGAGCGTGCCGCCGTCGCTCGAGTACAGGCCATCGCCTGGCCTCGCCAGCCCGAAATCCAGCACTTTGACCCCCCCAGCATCGAGGATCATGATGTTCTCGGGCTTGAGGTCGCGATGCACGACGTCGCGCTCGTGCGCGGCGACGAGCGCGCGGACGACCGAGATCACGATGTCGAGCGCGAGGCCCCGCGGGAGTGCTCCTCGGGCGCCCGAGGACAGGACATCGCGCAACGTGCGGCCCTCGAGGTATTCGAGGACCATGTACGGATGCCCGTCGATCTCGTCGACGTCGTGGATCACCACGATGTTCTCGTGCCTGCAACGCGCCGTCGCGCGCGCCTCGGCGAGCAGGCGCGAGGTCGCCTGTCCGCTGTCCTGGAGGAGCTTGATGGCGACGAGGCGCCCGAGCTTGATGTCCCGCGCGAGCAGCACGATCCCCATGCCGCCTTCGCCGAGCTTGCGGATGATCTCGTAGTGCTTGAGGAAGCCTTCGAGCGGAAGGGAGGCGTCGCGGGACACGACGCGCTCACCGGACGCGGAAGATGGCGAAACAAGGTGCGCCGGGCGCCCTGTCCTCTCGCGAGAAGCGAAATCCGCGGTGACGCTCGCTCCCGATAGCGGGCGCGCGCCACGCCCGACCTGATCAGGAGACTTCATACGGCATCGCCTCGACGAACATGACCACGGATCGCAGCGGTCGAGATAGCTGGAACGGGGTCACGCGCAAGGCGCTCTTCGCACGCGTCTTCTATCCTCCAGGCCGAAATTTCGGCTCTCAGCGTCGGCTATCCATCCTCTGCTGCGCGCGGGGGCGCTCAGCTTCCCGGGGAAAATTGGATCGGATAGACCACGGACACAATCCCCGCTTCCGGTGCAGGAAAAACGAGTTTTTCGAACGCCCCGACGACACACGCGACGACCTTCTCATCCGGCATCGGCGGCGCGGATGCCTGGCCCGCGGGGTTCGGGGAAGTTTCCGGGGGCGCGCCGGCCTGCATGACGCGACCGTCGTTTCCGATCACGAAACGCACGCTCACGCGCCCTTCCAGGTTGGGATTCCGCTTCAACCCCTCCTCGTAGCAGGCCCGGAATGCGCCGAAATGGCTCCGAACGACGCGCTGGATCTCCTCCGGCGCGAGTCGACCGGATACCTGGGTGCCCGCGAGCCGGATGGCAGGAGGGAGCTGATCGATCGGCCCGGAGCCACGGGGCCGAAAGCTCACCAAGACCTCCGCTGCCTCACCGCCGGCGGAGGGATTTGCATTCTGCACGTGGACGATCGCCCCGAGCGCGCGCGCGGCTTCGCCGAAAAGCGCGTCGGTGTCCGCGGTCAACCACAGGCCTGCGGGACAGGGACGCGGAGCCTGCTCGCAGGCCCCGGCGAGCACGCTGCCGAGCTCGCGGGCCGCCGACGTCCCACGCGCGACCGAGCGTTTCGCGACTTCCTGGACCTCCTCTCGGCCTGCGCCGGAGGCGGGCGGCACGACCGCGAAGACCGTGAGATCGAACGCCGTCGGGCCGATGTGCAGCGCGGTTTGCCGGCGCGAGGCAACCCTGCTTTCGGGCGCCGGCGGCTTGCCGGGAGGCTGCGGAACGGGCGTCCGCAGCTTCAGCCACCCCGAGCCGGTCGACACCCATGCCACAGGGCAGCCTGCGAATGCGCCCGTCATGATGGCGCTGGCCGCTGCCATGAAGGGGACGTCGGGCTCGATCTCGAAGACGCATTCGCCTTTGGCAAACGGGTCGAGCCCGGGCTTGCGAAGCTCACGCAGCGCATCGAAGAGCGGATCGATCTTGTGGAGCCGATCGCGAATGGGCGCGGGGGCCCAAGGTACGGCTGCATCGTCGATGCGGATTTCCTTCAACGCGATGCGGATGCGCGGCCCCTCGACGTCGGGCGCAGCGGGGGGCGGCGCCGCAGCGGTCGCGGGTGAGGGAGACACCGCCTCCTGTCGCGCCTGCGGCGGCGTTTGCGCCGGTGCCTGCGTGCAACCGACGACCGACGCAGCACATGCGAGCGCAGCGATCCGCCGTGGAATCGAGCAGCGGAGGACGTTCGTGAGCCTTGTGATCTTCATCTGGAAGGCGCAGAGTTCCTCATCGGCCGCCTGGTGGCAAGGAGTGTAAAACACCTTCTCAGGGCGCGAGCGGACGCGCGAGGGCGTTGCGCCAGGTGGTTATCGCCGGGCGTGCGGCGCCGTTTTCGTCGAGGAAGCCGGTGTCACGCCAGACCGTGAGCAGATCACCGCCACCTGCCTTCTGCCACAGGATGTCGTAATCCTGCACCACGAAGTTCACGACGAAGGGCATCTTCAGGCTTTGCGCCTCGCTGACGAGGAGCTTCACGAACTCGTCTTGTTTCTCCGGGGAGCCATTGAAGGTGATGCCTGCCATCGCCAGGGTCGTGACTTGCGCAGGATATCCGCTCTCGGCAATGGCGATGGGCTTGCCCGGCGCGAGGGCCGCGAGGTCGGCGAAGACGGTCGGCGGGAGCGAGTCGGCGAGGTACTTGCTCATGTAAGGATAGAGCGAGATCGCCAGGATGTCGGTGTACGGCAGAATGTCGGCGAGGGCGGCCATCTGGTCGGCGTGGTTTGCGTCGGTCCAGCCCTCGAGCAGGTCGACGCCGGTGAGCGTCACGAAGACGGGCAGATCGGGGTGCGATTTCTTCAGGGCTTCGTAGGTGGACTTCTGGAGCTCGACGTACGCTGCCCAGCGCGCCGGGGAGTTTTTCTTCAGCAGGTTGACTTCGATGCCGGTGCCCATGAAATCGGGCTTGTAGTTGGCGATCGCGGTCTCGCAGAAGCTCAGGTAGGCGGCTTTCACCTCGGGCGCGTCGAATTCGTAGCCATCCCATGGCGGAGGCAGGGGCATGTGCTCCTTGGTGCCCCAATAATCTGCCATCTTGGAACGGGAGTCATCGAGCGGGGTGAGTCCCAGATAGATCTTGTGGTTTGGCGCGATGTGGTCTCTCTGGAAGGACCATGCATCCTTGACGGATTGGCCATAGTCGTCGAGGCCGAGGCCTTGCCCTGCTTCGACCCAGGGCACGCCCGAGAGCGTGTGGAACGCGTAGAGATCGCCCTCGTCGGCGAGTTTGTCGTAGACGTCGAGCACGGCGGCTTCGGTGATGTCGTAGGGGAACGGCGTGAATCCCATCGCGAACGGGCGGCTCTCGGAGCCGCCCGCACCGCCTGCGCCGCCGGTGCTCGTCGTGGAGCCACCCGCGCCGCCGGTGCCGCCCGCGCCGCCGGTGCCGCTGGGGGTGCCTGTGTTGCTCGAGGAGCAGGCGAGGACGAGCAGCGCTGTGAAGGTCGCGGGAAGGAAGTCGGCAAGGTATTTCATGGGAGACCCGGATTTTCAATGTAACCGCGAAAACGGTCCCCGCACAACCCCCTTCCCGTGCGCGGGCCTCGACTCGATCCGACCGGGAAGCCGCCGGGCGGGCCGCGAGATTCCCACCCCGCGTGCACGGATCCGGCTAGGATGGCGAAGCGGCTCCGCTTGGCGCGGGCCGCGGCGCTTAGGAGGTATGACGTGCGGATGCATTCGAATTCGCTTGGACTCGCGGCCCTGATGGCGATCGCAGGGCTCGTCGTGATGGCACCCGTCGCCGGGTGCGGCGGCGACGACGCGATCAACACCACGGGCCCGGGCGGCGCAGGTGGCGCGGGCGGCGCGGGCGGCGGGGGTGGCGAGACGTGCGGCAACGGGGTCGTCGACGCCAACGAGGCCTGCGACGACGGCAATAGCGTGAGCGGCGACGGCTGCGAGGCCGACTGCTCTTACACCTGCGACAACAAGAACCCCGACACCGGCGACGCGAAATGCGACGACGGCGACCCCTGCAACGGCGCCGAGACCTGCGGCGACGACCACGCCTGCGCGCCCGGGGTGAACGAGGTCGACGGAGACTCGTGCGGCGCGGGGAAGATCTGCATTTCGGGCGCCTGCCTCGACGACATCTGCGGCGACGGCTTCGTCAGCCAGGACGAGGAGTGCGACGACGCCAACATGGCGAACGGCGACGGCTGCGATTCCTGCAAGTTCAGTTGCGCCTCGGACGACCCTGCCCGCGACTGCTCGGGGCTCGACCCGTGCCTCGGCAACACCTGCGACGACGCCACACATACCTGCGGCAATCCCGTCGGCAACGGCGACGTCTGCGCGCTCGCCTCCGTCTGCGTGAATGGCGCCTGCTCGCCCATCGTGTGCGGCGACGGCGTCGTCCATCCCGGCGAAGAATGCGACGACGGCAACACCATGGGCGGCGACGGCTGCGAAGCCGATTGCATGCTGCCCTCGTCGGGGTCGGTCTGCGGCAATGGCGTCCGCGACGCGGACGAGCAATGCGACGACAGCAACACGAAGAACCTCGACGGCTGCGATTCCGCGTGCAACTTCGAGCAGGTCCAGCGCGCGACCTGGCTCAAGATGCAGTTCGGCACCGAGCCTTTCTGCGCCGCGAACCGCCTCGGCAGCGCCATCTCCGCCGCTGCGCAGGGCCAACTCCAGACCTCGCTCGACACCGGCGTCCAGAATGGCACGATCAACATCCTGCTGAAGACGCTCGGCCTCAGCGACCTCAGCGGCACGTCCGACCCGTCGATCGAGCTCGGCGTCATCACGGGCAATCCCGTCGTCCCGATGGGCGCCATGTACGACGGCACGGCCGATCTCGATTGGTGGTACACGATCGCCGCGGTCTCCGTCGACGCGAACCGCAACCCGCTCGACAAGCTGACGGGCTTCATCTCCGCCAAGACGCTCACCGCGGGCCCGGGCAAACTCTCGATCGGGATCAACTTCGCGGGCACGCCTGCGTCGCTCAAGCTGAGCAGCGCGCGGCTCACGATGTCCGTCGGCGACGCGAGCACGCCCCTCGTGTCGGGCGGCACGACGCCGGGCCACCTCGCCTCGGAGCACCTCGACCCGGCGCTCCAGACGTTCGCGAGCACGGGGCAACCGGACGACAGCGGCGCCGGCCGGCTCTGCGGCAACGTCAGCGCGGCCTCGCTCGACCAGGTCCCGGTCCCCGCCGACCTCGCCGCGGGCGGCACCATTGCGTGCGATCAGGGATACACGACGCAGAACTCCCTTCTCGACGTCATGGTCAGCGGATGCACCGTCTTCGGCTTCGTCAACGTCATCAGCGCGATCCAGCCCGACGAGGCTGATCCGAACGCGCCGGTCGCGGGCGCGGGCGGCCCCTATTCGCTCACGACGAACGCCATGACGAAGGCGGTCAACGCCTGCCGCGACAAGAACAACCAGACCGTCGACCTCAATACCTGCCTCAACGCCGCGGCCTACTCGTCCTTCTTCAAGTTCGCGACCGGCCGCGTGATCGCGAAATAGGAAGTCAAACGGGCACGGCGGGCCCGATCCACGCGAGCTCCGCGAGGGTCTGCCCGCCGCCGCCCGAGCTCCCCTGCCGGGACTCGTAATAGTACTCGAAATAGCCGTCGCGCATCGCCGCGAGCACGCCGATGGTCACGTGCTCCGGACGCCACGCCTCCGCGAACATGACCACCTTCCCGACATACGCCTCGAGCCGCTCCTTCGTGATCTCTTTCCCTCGAAGCGTCGGCATCGCGCGATAATGGGTGGCCGGGAGCGCGTTGAGCTCGAACGAGAGCAGCTGCGCCTTGTCGATCAGCCCCTGCCGCTGCTCGTGGAGCGTCTCGGCCCAAGGGTCGGCGCCCTTCGGCCGCGGATCTCCCGCCTCCACGGTGACGAAGGGCGCGCCCGCCACCTCCCGCGTCGGCCGGATCCGATTGCGGAGCGGCGATCCTTGCGGCACCGCGGCGTCATCGTCGTACACGGGCGCGAGCGGCGTGCCCACCGCCCACGCCCAGGGCCACGCGAAACGATTGTCGACCACGAAGGAGGCGGCCGGCGCCACCGCGGCGCGATGATCGGGAGGACAAACCATTTCGCCGCCTTCGTTCGCGACCACCCACGCCCACCCTTGCTCGGTCGGCAACGCGAGCACGAGCGCCGTGCCCCAATACGGGCCGAGCTGCGTCGGCGGCCCCGCGTAGCCGGGGGGCGCGAGCATCGAATGGCGGGAGCGCAACGCGCCCGTCTTCGCGTCCCAGAAGGCGACCTCGCCCCGCCCGACGCCGACCAGCGTATCCCCCGCGCCCCACGCGAGCCCGGGCCCGCCCTCCACGCCCTCGATCGTCACGAGCCGCTTCGCGTCCGCACCGAGCGACCACACTTCAATGGTGCCTTGGTCGGTCAGGCACGCCCCGCGCACCCCGTCGGGCGAAAATGCGAACGCGCACGCGTCCGGGAACATCCAATGCCCCTTTGCGGGGCGCAGCTCGAGGCTCGCCCGCACCTCGCGCCCCTCGAAGACGTGCACGCCCGGGTCGGCGCCGAACGTGTTGTCGGCGTGCACAAGCATGGCGAGGCGCGCGCCGTCCGGCGAGAAGACCACCGCGCCCGCGCCGACGATCATGGGCAGATCGAGGGTCGGGAGGCCGCTCCGGCCGTCGTAGAAGACGAGCCCCGCGGGGTTGTGTGCGATGCGCGCGCCGTCGGGTGACCAGGCGACAGGCGGCTCCACCTGCGTCCGATAACGCAGAGCGCCCGTCTTGGCGTCGATGGCGTAGGCCTGATCATGGTTGTTGTGGCCGTAGACATGAGCGCCGTCCGGAGACCAGCGCACCCATTTGAAGGGCTGGAGATCGGCATGCTCCCCGTCGTCCTCGTCCTTGGGCTGCGCCGCGAGCCAGCGCACCTCGTCGCTATCGTCGTAAAAGACGCCGCCGTCAGCGAACGGCACCACACAGCCAGGCGCCTCGTCCGGGCCCCAGGCCGCGATGAACAGATGCGCCTCATCGGGCGCGAAGCACCACGCCGGCGGTGAATCCCACCCGTCGGTCACCACCCCCTCGAATTGAAATGGTTCACCTTCGAAGGAATCGAAGACGCCGACGACGTTGGTATTGAACGCGACTCCGAGCCACCGCCCCGACGCGCTCCATTGCATGCACGCGATATGCTCCGTCCACCCCACGCCCCCCTCGATCCTCTCGAAGGCGCGGACCACGCGGCCCGTCGCGATCTCCCAGATCAGCAGCACGCCGCCCGCGCGATAGTCGTCGTGGGGTGACTCGCTCCCGGTGGCGAGGTAACGACCGCAGGGGCTCATCGCGAAGGCGGTGATCGCGGCGCCGTGCGGCGCCGCGAGGAGGAAGCGCGCGCCGCGGAGGACGCGCTCCGAGGCGAGCCGGTGGAGCGACGTCACCCCCTCCTCGCGCTCGAGGCGTTCGAGCCGCGCGCGCAGCGCGGGCAGGTCGCGCGCGGGGACGAACGCGCTCCAGTCGGCGCTGGTGAGCAGCTCGCCGAGCGCGCCGGCGGAGATCGTGGCGAGCGCTTCGAGATTGCAAAAGGTCTTGGTCATCGTGGTCCCTCGCTCGAATCGATTCCGCACGCGACGGCGCGCCGCGCCGGATGGGACCATCTGGAGCGCACGACGTCAACGGTCGCGCGCTCTCGGGATCGTCGGCGCGCCGGCGAAGGCGCCCTCGTGGGGCGCCCCGGGACGAGGAGCGCCGCTACGAGCGGGCCGCGCGGATCCGCATTCGCAACGAACGTCGCCGCAGCAGGAGGAGCGCGCCGAGCGCGGCCCAGCCCGCCCCGCTGACGGGCGATCCCTCCACGCCGCAGCCGCAGCTGCCTTCCTGATCGGGCGAATTGCCGGAGGAGCTGCCACCGGCACCTCCGTCGCCGCCGGTGCCGCCGGTGCCGCCGGTGCCGCCGCCGTTTCCGCTTCCGCCGCTGCCTCCGGTGCCGCCCGAGCCTCCGTTTCCGGTACCGCCCGAGCCTCCGTTTCCGCTTCCGCCGCCGCCTCCGCTCCCGCCCACGCCTCCGGCTCCGCCGCCGCCTCCGCTCCCGCCGCCGCCTCCGCTTCCGCCGCCGCCTCCGCTCCCGCCCGCGCCCGCAGCGCCGCCCCCGCCGCCGACGCCGCCCTGCGGCACGCACATACCCACCTGGCACATTCCACCGTTGCACGGCGTCCCGTCGGCCTTGGGCGGGTTCGCGCACGCGCCGGTCTGCGCATTGCACGTTCCGGCCTCGTGGCATTCGTCCGGCGCAGGACATTCGAGGGGGTTCATCCCGCTGCACATGCCCGACTTGCAGGCGTCGACCTGCGTGCACGCATTGCCGTCATTGCAAGCAGTGCCATCGGATGCATATCCATCGGCCGGGCACAACGCGCCGTTGCCCGAACAAACCTCCGCTGCGTCGCATGCGCCCGCGGCGGCGCGGCAGGGCGTGCCGGCCGGGGCGAAGCCGTCGGCGGGGCACGCGGTCCCGCTGCCGCTGCAGGTCTCCGGCGCGTCGCAGAGCCCGGCGGCGGCGCGGCAAAGCGTGCCCTGGGCGAGGGGCGTGCACGTGCCCAGCGAGCCGGGGACGTTGCAGGCCTGGCAATCGTTCGCCGCGCCGCCGCCGCAGGCGGTATTGCAGCAATAACCGTCGACGCAGTTACCATTCGCGCAATCGGCCGCCTGGGTGCAGGAGACGATCGCGGGGCCGGTGTAGAGCTCGGCGCTTGCGATGTACGACTGCACCGCCGCGCCGCCGGCGACGAGCACCCTCCCGTCTTGCAGCAGCGTGGCCGAATGCCCCGCGCGACCATTGCTCATCGAGGCCGTCGACGACCACGCGCCGAGCGTGGGATCATAGAGCTCCGCCGTCACCCAGTTCGCTTGCTGCAGCGTGAGGCCGCCCGTGGCGAGGACCTGCCCATTCTGCAGCGCCGTGATGCGGTGATCGACGCGGCCAACCTGCATGGACCCCGTGAGCGTCCAGGTGTTTGTCGTGTGATCGTAGAGCTCGCATAGATTGAAGGGGTTGCTCCCCGAGATCTCGCCGCCGGTGACGAGCACCTTGCCGTTCGCGAGGCGCACGGCCGCCGCGCGATAACGGCCCTGGTTCATGTAGGGCCCGGTCGTCCAGGTGTCGGTGGCGGGATCGTAAATCTCCGTCGCTGAAATGGTGTCGACCGGCAGCGAGCTGTCGCCGCCAGCCACGAGCACCTTGCCATTCGGGAGGAGGGCCGCCACGTGCATGGAGCGGGCCTTCTTCATTTTCGCAGTGGCGTTCCATGTGTTTGCCGCGGGATCGTAGATGGATGCGGTGTCCACATAGCTCGCCGAATATCCCCCGGCGACGAGCATGCGGCCATCCGCGAGCAGCGTGGCCGTGTGCTGCGCGCGCGCGCCGACGCCAAGAGGGCCGCTGGTCCAGGTGTTCGCTGTCGGATCGTAGATCTCGAGCTCGGCCAAGTACCCCACGCTGCTCTGCCCCCCGAAGACGAGCACTCGGCCATCCGGGAGCAGGGTGGAGGTGTGATTGTACCGGAGATTGGCCATCGAGGCGGCGAACGTCCACATGTTCGTGGCCGGGTCGTAGAGCTCGGCGAATCTCCCGGTGCTGCCCGAGCCGATGCCGCCGGTGACGAGGACCCTGCCATCCATGAGCCGGCTCTCCGCGTGATAGCTACGCGCCGCGTTGAGCAAGCCTGCGGGCGTCCACGAGGGATCGATGAGCAGGCTCTCGCCGCGGGGCGCGCCGGGCTGCAAGAAGAGCTCGAGGGTCGAGCCGCGCGCGGCGAGCCGCACGGCGACGGCGCTGCCTCCGGCGGCAAATGCCTCGGGCGCGGTCACTGCGACACGCGCGCGGCCCTCGCCGTCGAGCACGAGCACCCGATCGCCGTCCTGCTCGAGGCGCGCGCCGTCAATTTCCCAGGCAGCGACCGGCGCGTCCTCGCGCACCGCCTCCGGCTCGACGTGGAGCCATTCCTCGACGCCGCCCGACCCCACGGTCCAGAACGAGGTGCCGCCCGCGCGGCGGAAAGCGACGGCGCGATCGGCGGGCTCGGCCTCGCCTTCACGGCCGATCTCGCGCACATGGAAGGAAAAACCTTCGGGGAGGGAAAACCGCATGGCCGCGCCCGCGGCGTGGGGGAGCTCGAAACCGAGGCCGCCCCAGTGGGCCTCCCCGGGCGGCGGTGAGGCGCGGACGAATGCGTCATTCTGCGAGGCGAAGATCTCCCCGTGGTCGAGGACCGCGCCTGCGCGCTCCGGGAACTGCTGGCGCAGGCGCGAGGCTGTGGGGGAGGAGCCGGGCGGGGCCGGATCCACGGGCGGCGGCGCTTCGATGCTGCAGCCGAGAAAGGCGGAAAACGACCCTGCGAGGAGCACGGGAAACGCAGCCAGCGCGCTGCGCTGGAAAAATGAGCAAATCGGCATCGAGCCATCTCCGGTTCAGGCGACGAGGCGCGCATCCTAGCGGATGGCTCGAGACGGCGTCACCGCGATCGCTCGGGAGGTCGGACGTATTCTTTCCGATCGTCGGTATGGCGGTGCAGCGTGGAAGCGGGCCGGTGGAGTGTCGCCGCGGAGCCAACCACGGAAGGCGGTGCCGGTGGACGCGCGGCACGGCGAGGCGTCACGAGGTCATGAGATGGCTACCCTGCGCCGCAATCGGGGCGAGCACGGCAACGCATCGGTTCGTCGGAGAACGTGAGCTCGCTGGAGGGAGGGTGCTGCTAATCATCATCATGATCATCATCATCGTCATCATCCCCGCCACCACCACCATGATCGCGGTGGCAGTCCACGGAACAGTTTCCCCTGCCATGGGCCCTTTCACATTGCCGCAGCGCGAACATGCGGGAGTTGTGCCTGCTGGGGCCGAAGAATTCATGCGTGTCCGACGTGTCCGATCCTGGCCATGCGAGGCAGTGCCAGGATTCCGCAAGCGCGCTGCCGGACCAGCACGCGATGGAGGTGAAGAACGCGAAGGTCGCCAAGCAGGTTTTCATGAGGACTCTCCTTTTGCAGTTCATCCCCGGAGACACCTCCGTGGATACCGCGTCGATATTGCAAGCTTCGATCCGACAGACGGGACATACGGGCTCCCCGATCCGTGAATGCGAGGCGCAGAGGGCGGGCAGCGTCGTGCAAGAACCGCCGGCCCTCCCCGAGGTCGCGCGGAACGTGCTCATCGCGGCAGGCTTGTCTCGATCGACGGCGGAGGCATCGTGGCCCGATCGAGACGACGCGCTCCCCACGACGCCCGGCGCTGCGGCGCGCTCCGGATATGCAGGACGAAGAAATCGGGATTCACGCATCTCGACGCCGAGCGCGCTTCCCGTGCGCCGGCTCCGGCGCGACCTTCCTCTGTCGGTCGTTGTCCCCGTTCCCCCGATGAGCGTGATTTTTGCGTTCTGCAGGGAGCTCGTCGAGGGAACCGAGGCCGAGGTGCGTCACCTCGCGAGCAATTCGTTCAACGCCAGGTAGGAGAGGTCGGCGTCGAAGAGCTTCTCGTACGAGCCGTGCGCGAGGAGCTCGACCGAGGCCCTCCGCGCCGCGCTGAGCGCCGCGAGAGCCAACCAAGGGCCGGCGCTGAGACGCCGGACTCCGTGCGCCCTGAGCTCGGGCACGCTCGGCAATCCAGGCACGGCCATGACGTTGAGCGGCAGCGGCGTGGAGCGCACCAGGGCCTCGATCGCCGCCGGCGCCGTGACCTTCGGGACGAACAGGCCGTCCGCCCCCGCGTCCGCATAGGCACGACCGCCCGCGAGCGCCTCGCCAAGCGCATTCTCCGGCGCCGCGCCGTGGAGGAACACGTCGATGCGCGCGTTGATGAACACGTCCGCGAGCCTCGCCTCGCGCTTGCACGCGCGGATCTTTTGCGCGAGGACGTCGGGTGGCCCGGACCGATCTTCGAGGTTCACGCCGACGGCCCCCGCATCCGCCACCCGCGCGACCGCCGCGACGACGGCGGAGGGTTCGTCCGCATAGCCACGCTCGAAATCGACGGTGATCGGAATCGACACGACCGCGGCGATCTCACGCACGGCCGCGACGAGCACGTCGAGCGGCAGGCGCTCGCCGTCCGGAACTCCGTGCGCCCAGGCAAGCGCGGCGCTGCTCGTCGCGATCGCCTCGGCGCCCGCGGCCTCCACGACGCGCGCCGAGGCCGCATCCCAGACGTTCGCCAGGACGAGCAGATGCCCCTCGGCGTGGAGCGCGCGAAATCGCTCGGCGAGGTCGCGGACCGTCATTTGGCCACCGGCGTGTAGGTGCCCGCGGGCATCCGGAAAGCGACGTTCATGCGATTCCACGCATTGATGTGGATCACGGCCAGCGTCAGCTCGACGAGCTCCGCTTCCCCGAAATGGCGCCGCGCCTCCTCGTAGACCACGTCCGGCACGCCGTCCTTGCCGAGCTCGGTCACGGCCTCGGCCCACGCGAGCGCGGCGCGCTCCCGATCGGAGTAGAAGGGCGCCTCCCGGTATGCCGAGAGGAGATAGAGCCGCTGCTCCGTCTCCCCGGCGGCGCGGAGATCCTTCGTATGCATGTCGATGCAGAACGCGCATCCGTTGATCTGGGAGACCCGCAGATTGACGAGCTCGACGAGGTTCGGTTCGAGGCCGGAGGTGCGCACGTGCTGCGCGAGGCCGAGGAGCGTGCGAAAGGCCTTCGGGGCGACTTCGTTGTAGGCGATGCGTTGCTTCATGACCGAGGATGTAGCGCCGGAGTGGTCCACGTGTAAGCTCCACTTTCCAAACAACGGACTGGACCACTTCGCCCGCCATGAGCCGCCGCACGCGTGTCCCCGAGCTGCCGATCCCCCTTCGCGAGCACGGTGTCCCCTTGCACCGCGCAGCCTACGACGCGCTTCGCGGCGCGATCCTCGAAGGACGACTCCGGCCAGGCGCGCGCCTTCCCTCGACGCGTGATCTCGCGCAGCAGCTCGGTCTCGCGCGCGGCACGGTCGCGGCGTTCGACCAGCTCGCGCGGAGGGCTACGATGCGCGCATTGATGAACACGTCCACGAGCCTCGCCTCGCGCTTGCACGCGCGGATCTTGGCAGGCGGCCCTTCGCATGCAGCTCGCGGAAGCGAGCGGCGCGGCCGCGGAGCGTCATCGGGCCCTCGTGCCCACGGGCATCCGGAAGGCGATGGCCATGCGATTATAGACATTGATGGCGGCCACGGCCAAGGTCAGCTCGGCAAGCTCCTCGTCCTTGAAGTGCCGGCGCGCCTCCTCGAAGACCGCGTCCGGCACGCCATCGCGGCCGAGCTGGGTCAAGGCCTCGGCCCACGCAAACGCGGCGCGCTCGCGATCGGAGTAGAAGGGTGCCTCTCGGTACGCGGAGAGGAGATAGAGCCGCTGCTCCGCCTCCCCGGCGGCGCGCAGATCCTTGGTGTGTATATCGATGCAGAATGCGCAGCCGTTGATCTGAGAGACCCGCAGATAGACGAGCTCGACGAGGCTGCGCTCGAGGCCCGATTTTCGCACGTGCTCTTCGAGGCCGACGAGCGTGCGAAAGGCTTGAGGGGCGACGGTTTTGTAATCGAGGCGTTGCGTCATGAGTTCCTCCTTGTGCAAGGGGATAGCGTCGCAGCGGTCCACGTGTAAGCTCCACATTCCCCATAACAGACTGGACCACTTCGCCCGCCATGAGCCGCCGCACGCGTGTCCCTGAGTTCCCAATCCCCCTTCGCGAGCACGGTGTCCCCCTGCACCGCGCAGCCTACGACGCGCTTCGCGGCGCGATCCTCGAAGGACGCCTCCGGCCAGGCGCGCGCCTGCCCTCGACGCGTGATCTCGCGCAGCAGTTCGGCCTCGCGCGCGGCACGGTCGTCGCGGCGTTCGACCAGCTCGCGGCGGAGGGCTACATCGTCGGCCGGCGGGGCTCCGGCACCTTCGTCACGCGCGATCTGCCCGACGCGTGGCTCCAGGCCAAACCCCCGGGCGCGACGCGACGCGCTCGGGCGCGCGCGCCGCACCTGTCGCGCTGGGGTGCAGGGCTCGACGGCACGAAAAACCCGTTCGCCGGTTCCGGCGCGTTGCGGCCCTTCACCGCGCACCTCCCGGCCCTCGACGTCTTTCCCCACGAGGCGTGGAGCCGGATGGTGGCCCGCGCCGCGCGGCGCGCCGTGGGCACGCGCCTCGCCGACATCGACATCCGCGGCGTGCGCGCGCTGCGCGAGGCCATCGCGGAGCACCTGCGCGTCGCGCGGGGCGTCTCGTGCTCGGCCGAGCAGGTGATCGTCACGCCCAGCGTGCAGCAAGCGCTCGACATCACTGCGCGGCTCGTCCTCGATCCAGGGGATCGCGCCTGGATCGAAGACCCCGGCTACGTGGGCGTGCGTCCCGTCCTCGAAGGCGTGGGCGCGGAGCTCGTCCCGCTGCCCATCGACGGGGGCGGGATCGATGTCGCCGCTGGCATCGAGCGTGCGCCGGATGCGCGCTTTGCTTATGTCACGCCGGCGCACCAGGCGCCGCTCGGCTTCACGCTTTCCATCGAGCGCCGCCTCGCGCTGCTCGATTGGGCTGCGGCGCGCGGCGCGTGGATCTTCGAGGACGACTACGACAGCGAGTTCCGTTACGAGGGCCATCCGCTCGCGGCGCTCCAGGGGCTCGATGGCGCGGGGGTCGTCGTTCACGCGGGGAGCTTCAGCAAGACGCTATCCCCGGCGTTGCGGCTCGCTTATGTCATCGTGCCCGACGCGCTGCTCGACCGGTTCGTCACGGCGAAGAGCGTGCTCGATCGCTTCACGCCGCCGCTCGCGCAAATGGCGCTCGCCGAATTCATGGGCGAGGGGCATTTCGTGTCGCACCTCCGGCGCATGCGCGAACTCTATGCCGAGCGGCGCGCGACGCTGCTCGAAGCGCTCGCGTCCGAGCTCGGGGATGCCGTCGAGGTGATCGGCTCGAATGCCGGCCTCCATCTCTGCGTGTGGCTGCCTCCCGGCGTGGACGACCGCGCGGCGGCCTCTGCGCTCGCTGCCCATTCGGTGGTCGCCACGCCGCTCTCGCCGCACGCGATACGCCCGCTCCAGCGCGGCGGGCTCCTGCTCGGTTTTGCCGCGTTCAAGCCCGCGAGGCTGCGAGCGGCTGCCGTGGCGATGGGCAAAGCGCTCGCGCCGCTCTTGCGCGATCGAGGACGAATCTGACCGTCTAGCGTGTCCGGTGAGCACTCCATTGCGCGTAAAACGCGCGATAGAGCTGCTGCCATTGTTCGTACAGCTTGGGATCCTGCTGAAGCCGTCGCTTCCATGCATCATCGACAGTCGTACGTTTGTCGCGCGAAGCGAGCCCGTAGGCAGCGAAAATATGCTCCGCGTCCCCAGGGGCGAGCGCGAGCTTGGCGCACAACGCGGCGTGGGCCTCGAGCGAAAGCTCCGGGACGGGAGGAGACGGCGACGTGTTCGCCGCATCGTCGCCTTTGTCGTGGCCAGGCTCGTGCTTCGCTTGAAAAGGCAGCGCTGGGCCTTGTTGTGCCGCTTCAGGGGAGACGAACATCGTCCTCATCAGGGGATCGTCCTCGTTCTCGTCCTGCTGTTGCTCGAAAGGCAACGCGGGGCGGACGAGCCCTCCCGGAGGAAGTGTGCGCGCGGCTTGGTCTTCGACGCTGTCGTCTCGCGATGGTTCCATGAGCCGAGCACGAACGGACGGCGTGGTCGTCGCCCCGGTCGGCTTCGCCGCAGGCTGTCTGGGTCTCGCGGATTCGCCCGCCTGGAAGGGAAGCGCATTCGGCGCGCCGGCCGGCTGGATCGGAGGCAGCGTCATCCCGAGATCGGTCCCCGCGGGCAAACGGACGAGCCTGGCGAGGTGCGAAAGGTCGCCCAAGGGCAGGGCTGCACTTGGCTCTGCCGTCCGCGGCGCGGGCGCCTGGGCGTCAGCGGCTTCTGCCGCGGGCATTCCGCCTTGCCAGGACACCGACGCCACCGCGGCAGATGTCGGCAGAAGCGGCACCACGTCACGACGCACCGGCTCGGGGATCCGCGGCTGGAGGCGAGACACCTCTGGGCTTGCGGCAGGTGCTTTCGTCCGCGCCTCCATCGGCTCGGCCTCGGCGGGAGCAGGGCTCTTCGCCTGAAGGGCGTTTTGACGCTCCAGGAACGCTTGCGTGTAACGGTTCGTCAATTCGAACCGCCCGCGCTCGAGCTCTGCGCTCATCTTCTGCAGCCAGCTCCGTTGCTCGGCCGTCCAGGCGTCGATGCCGATGCCGGCTCGCGCGAGCACCTCGTCACGTAACCTGCCGACCTCCATCTCGGCGCGGATCTCGGCGTAGCGCTCGATGGTGAGGGACGTGCTGCTCATCGGGATCATGCTACTGGAAATCAGGAGGGGATCGCACGTTCATCCATCGCCGCGCAGCGCTGCCTGGAAGCGACGCTCGTCATCCGGATCCTCGGCCATCCGCCGGCTCCAGTGTTCATTGCTCCGGGCGTAATCCGCGAGCGTGACGCCCACCTTGGCGAGCGCGGCCTGGAGATCACCCGTGGCCTGCAAGAGCCGTGTGATCCTGGCGAATCGTTCAAGCGGGATCGGGGGCGCGAGCGCGCGCTGGGCGACCTCGTAGGCGGCCGTGTACGCCGCGAGCAAGGCCGGCACGCCGTCGTCGTCCTCGGCCAAGGCCTCGGTGAGGCGCTCCTGCCAATGGGCATCGATGGCTTCCCAGCGCTCCTCCGAGAGGCCTCGGCGCGCGAGCACCTCGTCGCGCGCGCTGCCAGCCGCGGCGAGCTCGGCCATCACCGTCGCGTACGCTTCGAGGTCGAGGTCCATGCGGGAATCGTACTCGTGCGCCGGGCAAAAAGCCGGTAAAACGAGCGGACATGGCCAACGTGATCGCCGCCCTCGACGCAAACGCGCCCTGGGTCTCCCATCTGGAGCGCGCACACAGCCTCATCCACGCCGTGGCGCGCTTTCTCGAGGAGGAGAGCGAGCCCTCGGCGCACCTCGCGCCCGCGGCGCGCAAGCTCGAGCGAGGCCTGTCCGCGATGTACGACGCGTTCGACGGCCGCGCCGACCGTGTCACGGCGATCGGCGTCGCGCACGGGCGTATCTGGGAAGCAGCGATTCTGCTTTCACGCGCGGGTTTGCCCAGGGAGGTCACCTCGCTGCGGGACGCGTGCGTGGAGCTCGTCGCCGCGGAAGAACGTTTCCCGCGCGTGCCCCTCGCCGGTCCGCGCGTGGAGCCGCTCCGCGCGGGGACCGAAAGGCCTCCGCTCCACGCCCTCGAACGAGCGTCGCTCGCGCCCTCGTTTCGCGCGCCGGACGTGCCCGCGCCCGAACCCGAGACGCCCGCGCTCGCGCTGCCGGAGCCGAAAACGTTCGAGGAGCTCCGAGAGGCCGCCGAGGCGATGCGTCGCCTCACGAAAGAAAAGGCGAAAGCCCCCCTCGCGCCGCCAAAACGCGCGGCGCGGCAGGAGCCCGTCGCGGCCCACGAGGAAGCTCCGCCCGGGTTCGCGTTCGCGCCGGAGGGAGCGATCTCCGAAGAGACCTTCGTTCGCCGCTGGGCGCGCTCGTGCTTCGAGGAGATCGGGATGCTCGGGGTGCAACGAGCCCCGCTACGCGGCGATGATTGGCGCGCGTGTCAAAGCCTGGAGCTACGGATGATCGCAGCCATCGACGCGGTGGCCGCGCTGGGATCTCCCGCGGTCGCATACCTCGAGCCGTGGGCGATGGACGCGCCTGCCGCGGATCCCATGCGGATCTTCGCGGCCGCGATGGTCGGCGGCTGCCTGGAAGGGCGCGACGCGCTGTCGTGCGCGGAGCGAGTGCTCCATCGATTCGGGCCGGGTGATCCCGCGGTCGCCGAGGCGTTCGTGTCGGCGATGAAACTCGCGCCGAACCCGTTCGTGCCGAATGTGCTGCGCGCGCTGTACCGATCTCCCGAGCTAGGATGCAGGGCCATCGCAGTCGAAGTGCTCGGCCATCGCGGTTGGCTGACGGCGAGCGAGCTCGAGGAGCTTTGCGTGGAGGAAGATGCACGCGTGTTCGCGCTGGCATTGCCTGCGATCGCGATGCAGCGGCATGCGGGCCTCGAACGGGCGCTCACGCGGGCGCTCGCGCACGAGGATCTCGACGTGCAGGCAGCGGCCCTCGACGCCATGGCGATCGCAGCGCACCCACGGGCAGCGGCGGCGGCGCGCGCGGCCGCGGAAGGTGCGCTCGGGGAGCGCGCGTTCGTGCGGCTCGCGATCGTGGCGCGGGAGAGCGACGCGTCGTGGTTGCTCGAAAGGATGCGGCGATCGCCGACGCCGTCGGCGATCGAGGCCGTCGGGTGGGCGGGGCTGGGAGAAGCGGTTCCCACGCTGATCGATCGGCTGGAGGGTGACGACGAGGCGGTACGATTCGCCGCAGCGGAGGCGCTCGATCGGATGCTCGGTGCAAATTTGATCGAGGAGATCGAGCTTGCGCCGGAGGCGCTCGAGGAGGCGGCGTTCGTCGATCCAAACCCGGAGCCAGCGCGGGGGCGGGTCTCGCTGGCAGAGCTCGTGAGCGACGCGCGAGACCGGCCGCCGGCGGGATCGATGGATACGGTGGAGGCGCCGTCGACCGATCCGGAGAAATGGCGCGCGTACTGGGCCGAGCATGGCGGGCGGTTCGATCGGAAGCTCAGGTATCGGCGGGGACAAACGTATTCGACGTCGGTGTCGCTGTACGAGCTCGACAGGCTTTCGCTTTCGGCGGAGGACCGGCGGCGGCTCGCGCGGGAGCTCGCGGCGCGGACGGGGCGGTGGGTGCGGTTCGATCCGCATGATTTCGTGGCGGATCAGGTGGAGAGCTTGCGGGGGTGGGAGGGGGTCGTGCGGAGGTGAAGAAGCGCCGTCACTTCATGTCGGAGACGTGAGCGCGTCCCAGGCGAGCACCGCCTCGGGGCGCAGCTCCCGCATTCGCGTCACGGTGCCGTCGGGCGTCCTCCGTTCGAATACCAGCGCGGCTTCACCCGCATAGAACGTCGCTACGGAATCGCTGGCCTCCTCGATCTCTTCGAGGCCGAGCGCACGTGCGAGCGGCTGGCCGAACGACGACGACGAACTGTGAATGGGCGCTTCGTCGGGATGCCCCCAGAGCGCCATGCGGGCGACGAAGGTGCTCGCGGAGTCACTGGTTCGTGACCACTCGTCCCAATTCGAGTCGTAGCGCCACATGGTGCCGTCCTCCGCGAGGCATGCGTTGATGTCGTAGTGGTCGATGTCCCGCAAGCTCATGAGGACCCCAGGGCCGGCCGGCGTCGTTTGCAGAGGAGCGGGTATGAGAAACGAGTGGTCAAGCAGAACCTCGCGGCGCCGTCAAACGGGCCCCCAGTCGTTGTTCTCGCCAGACCCTCCGAAGACCCCGGGCGTCATGCCAGCCACTCGATTGGTGCGTCGTGAGGATCGATCAATTTGATATTGTTGAACGCTTTCTGCAGATCTGCGTGTTCTCGATGTTACCGTGCTCCGCTTCCCAGGCGTTGAGTTGGTCGGTCAGCGCCGGGTGCAAGAAAGCGTACAACCACAATTCCGCGTTTGCGCGAGGTCAGCTATCAACGCGCATTCCCGAAATCAATCCCTCCACCTGGTCCTCGGCCCGTGCCCAGTCGACGAGAGCATCTTCGCCGCCAAGGCGCAGGACAATGGCTGAAAGCCACTCCGGGTGGACATACCCGCGGTCATAGGAGAAGAGGCGCGTCGTCTCGGCGTCGGTCGGCTGCCAGACGGCCGGATCCGCGCGCCTCCGCCATATCGTGAGCAAGTTCTCCTCCGAGAACCACGGCAGCATCTCGTAGAGCGAGCCGTCGGACTCCTCGGCCGGAGCGCGGAGCGCGTCCTCGACGGCCGCGGATACCGCCGGTGCGAGCGCCTGTCGTTGCGCCTCCGAGAGCCGGGGAAAGGCAACCGCCCATGCAGAGAGCCGATTGGCCCCCGACGCGGCCGTGGCAATGACATCCGCAAAGCGAGCGACATCGACGGCGTCCCGGAGCTCTTCGGCCACCCAGGGGAGATCACCCGACGCTTCTTCCTCGTCGAGATAGGGGCGCAGCAGCGGTTCTACCTCCTGGAACGTTCCGCTCCGGAAGACGATGGAGAGCCGCCCATAGCGCTGGGTCTCTTCATCCACGATTGCCGCCTGAAATACGCGGGCCAGCTCCATTTCGCCGAGCGCTGCCGCTCGCTCGGTCAAGGCCAGAAGGGCTTCGTCATCCCACTCGCCCGTGAGCGGGAGGAGCTCGCGCTCGAGGTGACGAAGCTCTTCCAAGGTGGCCACCGGAGCCCAGTTCTGGACGGCGCGGGCATTCTCGCGGAGCACGGGCGCGGGCTCCGCGAGGAACGCCTGCGACATCGTCGCGCGCGCCGCTCCCCCGACGTGCTCGACGAGCTCCGAGAGGGCTTGCAGCCGGTCGGACGAATCCATGGCTACGGCCTCGCGGAGAAGGCTTTGCTCGAGCTCCTCCTTCAGCCAGCCAGGGACATGACCGACCCGGAAAGGCCCTGTCTTTTCCCAAAAGCTGTTCGTGTCCGCCTGCCAGCGTGCAACGACCGCGCGCGCCTCGTCGGTTGGCAGAGCAGCCCAGTCGGCCTCGGGGATCCGCATAAAGAACCGACGCGCCAAGGGCGGCAGACGCTTGCACGCGAGGAGCCACCGGAGGACCTCGCGGATGAGGCCTGTCGCGCCCTCCGGCACGGCATCGAGCCTTTCGGCAGCGGCGGCGACGCGGTGTTTCAGCTCCGGCAGCGCAGAAATCCGAGCATCGACCTCGCGCAGCAGCTCCGCCCTCCGCCCGTCCGGGGAGAGGCGCGCGAGCATGGCCAACCACGATAAATACTCTTCCCCCGCGCGCGCCTCGACCTGGCGAGCGGCGATGCCCAGCACACGCTCGCGTGCCGGGAATGACAGGCGCTCTGCGATGGCGAAGACATCATAAAGCGCATACCCGGAGCTCGGGAATCGTGCCCCGAGTCGCTCGAAGAGGGTGCGAGCTCCCAGCGAGCGCGCGAGCCACGGGACGCGCTCCTCTCGCGACACCGCGCCTTCGAGCGCGTGGTGCGCGCGGCTCCACGCGTGGAGGACGAGAGGGCGCAGGTCGGACGGCTCTCCACCCGGGGACTGCGCGCGAGCCTGCTCGATTGCGCGGATCACTCGTCCTCGGGAGGCACGAACTTCGGCGGGGGTACCTGACCTTTCTTCAGGAAGTCCGTTACGAACTGCCTCCAATTTCAACAAGCTCCGGGGACAAACCAAGCGCCCACGGAGGGTCTGTCAGGTCCACACCTGCATCTGTCGTGCAATCAAATGTGCCGACGACCGGACAGGTGCTCGTTAGATTGAACCCATAAAGTAGGATGTTGGAGCGAATCGACCTCCTGGACGGTTTATGAGGTGACGTTTAGCCCTCCATATCCCTAGACGTCCCGCCGCTCGCCTTGAAGGTATCCCACGCGAGCAACTCTTGCTCACCGTCTTCGTCCTCGTAGACGCGATACTGCTCAATGATGTGCGTCCCGCGCTTCTTCAGCATCCACACGGCGCCCTTCATGTGCGGCGACTCATTTGCGTACGGGTATCGGCGAGCGCCTGGAACGCTCGCCCATGCGTCGATGGATGGCGCGTGAGCCCGCCGGCTTTTCGTCGGTCGTGTCATCTTCAGCGGGTTCGACCCGACCTCGACCATCAGCCCAGGTTCGAGGGCGCCCGCCATCTCGATTGCACGGACCGCGTCATCGATGGAGCGGGCCTGGATGGTGGTATGACCAGCCTGCCAGCTCGCCGGGAAAAGCACCTGCTGGAGGAAGAGCCCGTGGCCACGCCACCAAGCCTTGTATTCGTCCGAAGCCTCCTCCACGCAGCGCAGGGCAAGCGCCCGCGCCAAGCGCTCTCCGAGCGCCGGTCTCAGGACCACCGTGAAGCTCGGGGGCTTCCAGCGGGGTGTGAGTCCAATGGCGAGCTGCTCGATGTAACGAACGATGGATGAGCTCTTCATCGAGATGGTGTCGAAGGAACTCACCACCTCGCCTCGCTCGTTCATGAACAGCTGTTCGTATTCGTTCCATCCCCAGCCGATGGGGACCATCGTCCGTTCCGGATCGTCCTTGTCGCCAGGCTTGGGCCGAGGCTCGTGCCACTCGATGCCGAGCTTGAACTCCTGCTTCTCGCCAGCGGGTCCCACAAGGAAACGAAGTCCTCCGAACTGTCGCTCGAAGTCCACGACCGCTTCGAACGCCGGGCGCCCCACCGCTGCGAGCTTCGCGATGATGTCCTGCCGCCGCGCAGGGGCGGTGCGGTGCGCGTGCCGCAGGATCGTCTGCGCGCGTGGGGAGAACAATGCGAGCGTCTTCGAGCTGAGCGTCATCGGAATACCATCGTGACATGGCCCATTTAGACCACAATGGGCACTGGGGGTGCGTGCATCAATCGACAGCGCCGTCCTGCTTCGCCTTGTCGAGCAACTTCTTCCCACCAAGTGCCGGCAAGAATTGTCTGCACCAGTTGCATAGCTTCTTGCGTTTATCGAGAACGTTGTCGTGGGGATCGATCGATTTGATGTTGTTGAGCGCTTTCTGCAGATCTGCGTGGTTCTCGATCTTACCGTGCTCCGCTTCCCAGGCGTTGAGATAGCCGGTCATTGCCCGGGGCTCGGCACAAACACCCTTGGGGTGTCCCGGCTTGTCAACCCCTTTGGGGAGCGCCGTCTTGCTGAGGGCCTTGTTCACGGCCTTGTGGTGCCCCTCTGCGTCGGAGCTGTCGCCCGTGAACTTCTTTTTTCCGCCAACAGGCTCCTTGGTGATGATCGTGCACGTGCATCGACCAGCGAGCCCCAGGGGGTCGATCCGGCCCAGCGGATCCTCGACGTATCGATACAGGTTGAGGCCGCCGGCGATGCCGAGCGGATCCTGGCTGATATAACGGCCCGTCTCGGGATCGTAGTAGCGGAATCCGTTATAATAAAGGCCGGTCTCCTCGTCCTCGTACTGACCTTGAAAACGAATGGGCGTCTTGGTCGACTCACACCGCGCGAGCTCCGCATGGCCCCACGCGGACAACCGGATCTCGCACACGATGGTGCCGTCCGCCGCCACGAGGCGCTCCGGAGCACCGGCGGGGCCGTTCACGTAGTAAATCCAGTCGCCCTCGACGACATCATTCTTGTAGCGCCGTGATTCCCGCTGTGCCAGCGGTACGAATCCCCCCTCCTCGAAGCAATAAGATCTCTCCGAGACCACGGGATCGCCGGCCGCCGTCAGCGTTTCTTCGACGTCGTGCGCAAGGACGTTGCCATCCCATACGAAACGAGTCCGCGACACGAGAACGGCCGAGCGATCCGGCGCGGTCCTTTTCAGCACTCGCTTCTCGATGCGCCTGAAAAAGGGATCGTACGTGAATTCGACCCGTATATCATCACGCTCGACAGCCAGGAGCTGCCCTGCTGTCCCCCACGCATAACGTGTCACGCGCTCGGCGCCACGATCCGTCAAGGTTCTCTTTTCGACGAGCTGCCCGAGCTCGTCCCAGCGGTACCGTGACGGCCCCCACTGCAGGAGACGATTGCCCTGACCATATTCGGTGGGAACGGGGCCGTGCGGGGTGACCTCGTGTATGTTGCCGGCCGCATCGAAGCGGAACAGCTCACCATGCATGGACGCAGGTGTCGCGGCGAGCAGCTGGCCGATGGGATCGTGCACGTATCGCCGCGGTCCCTGGAGGTGATCCATGATCGCCTCGAGCTCTCCCTCCGCATTGTAGATGTACGTCTGCTGGAAGGTACGGCCATCGCTTCGCTCGCCCACCCATTCGGGGTGTCCCTGCCCGGTGTCGTGTGACGGAAACGGTGAGGATACGCCGCGGCGCACCAGCCGCCCTGCCACGTCGAAGGCGCTCTCGATCCGACCTCCACGCGGGAGGTTCCGGGCGACCTCGCGACCGAGAAGGTCAAACTCCCGCCGCACCGCCTGCCGCGGTGCCAGGAGCAGGTGGTCCTTCCCCGAGCTGGTGTCGTGCTGGTGCTGGATATGGCTGCCCAGGGAGGTCCGCCGCTCCAGGCGATCCCCCCAGGGGCTCCACCGGCTCTCGATCGAGTGGGATACGTCGCCGAACAGCTGGGTTTCGCGGAGAATACGCCCGGTGATGTCCCTCTCGAGGAGCACCGTACTGTGACCATTGCTGGTCCGAATGACATTGTCGAGCCCGTCGTGCTCGAACGTCTCGATGATCCCGCCGGGCAGGTGGCGCTCGACGACGGCGCCGACCGCATTACGCACGAGTTGCGTCACCCTGCCGAGCGCGTCCCTGATCTGGACGAGCTGTCCGGCGTGGTCGTAGCGGTATTGCGTCTCTGTCCCGTCGAACGTCGTCTCGGAGAGGATGAACCCGTTCGGAGTGTATTCGTAGCGATGCACCTCCCCGAGCTCGTTGTGGATCTCGAGAGGCTGCCCCTCCGCGTCATAGACGAATTTCACCCAGTGGCCGTTCCCGTCCTGCACCCCGCAGACCTTGTGGTATCCACCCCATACCACGTGCGTCGCGCGGCCCGTGGGACTCGTCATGGCCACGATCCGCTCTTCGCCGTCGTAAGCGTAGCGGCTCACCCCACCGAGGGGATCGCTCATGGCGACGAGCTCGCCCCTGTCCGAATAAGTGTAACGGCGTGTCGCCCCCAGCGGATCCGTCTCCGAGAGCCGCCGGCCCAGCGCGTCGTAGGTATAACGGTACACCGCCCCATTGGCGTGCTTCACCGACGCGAGGTTGCCGTGGGCGTCGTAGGCGTACGTGGTCAGGTGACCCGATGGATCCGTCAGCTCGATCAGGGCCCCGCGATCGTCGTATTTGCACGAAGTGATGGCGCCGACCTCGTCTACCTGCAGCACGGGATTTCCACAGCGGTCCCGCTGGATCTTCCGCACGCCGCCTGCGGGTGAAATGACTTGGGTCACGAGCCCGTACGCGTCACGCTCGAAGGTCGTCGTTCGTCCGAGAACGTCGGTCAACTGAAGCAGCCGCCCGCGAGCGTCGCGTTTGTAGACCACGGTGCCGCCCATCGCGTCCGTGCGCGACAGCATGTGGCCATGGTCATCGTAGGTGGCGGAGATCGTCGCCCCGCCCTCGACGCGCCTGTCGAGCGTGCCGTGCTCGTTCCCGAAATAGCGGCGCACCTCGGTGGAATCGGACACCTCCGTGTAGCCATTGGGTCCGTAAAACAATGCGCAATGATGGATGCCTTTGGCAGTCGTGACGCCGTCGCGCAGGCGTGCAGGCAATGGGCGAGATCCCAGGCTCGGATCGGCCGTTCCCAAGTATTGCCCCCACGACTCGACGCATCTGTCTTGCTCATCGTAGCGAAAATGGAACGTCAACCCGACACGATCGGTATCCATCGTCATCCGATGGTGCTCATCGTATCGGTACGTCGAGCTGTAACCGCAGGCGTCTGTGGCTTTCACGAGATTCCCGCGTTCATCGTATTCGTACCGCGCGAACGCGATCCACTTTCCCTGCGAAAGAGCGTTATTGACCTCGATCGAGGTCATTCTCCCGTCGGGCGTGGTTCGAACACGGACGCTCCGGCCGGCGCTGTCGATGATCTCTACAATGCGTTCTTCCGCGTACTTCAAGCGGATTTCGTTCCGGTTGCGATCGTGAATGGAAACGAGGCGATGACGCTTGCTGCCTGAGGCGCTGGCCGAGAACGAGCGCCACACCCCGTCATCCGCGTCGACCACGAACCCCCACGCTTCACGGCGCAGCACCCATCCCCACGGGCCGATCACCTCGCCGCCGACCGGGACCATGGGAAAATCGACGGCGATCCCCTGCTCATTCCACACGCGAATCCCACGCCGCCCGACCTCGACCTCCCAGCCGAACGTGTGTCCCCAGCCGTAACCGAGCCCCACGTCTCGATCGGCCATCTTGGAACTGTACATCCGGTGGAAGACGAGCGGCAGCGGACCCGGAAGCTCCAGATCTACGATGGGGTGGGTAAACGCGCGCCCAGTGACCACATCGACCGGATGCGACGCATACCCGCACTCGGGATACTTCTTGTAGTCCGGCGCCCCCTGCGCCCCCTTCCCATCCCCGCCAGCCCCATCCCCATTCCCACTCCCATCCCCCCCATTCCCACTCCCGCCCCCGCTCCCATCTCCATCCCCGCCCCCGCTCCCCATTCCCCCGCCCTTGACCACCACGCCCGGGCACATCCCCGGCGGGGCCGCCGCATCCGGCGCCGGTGACGTGGGCATGGCTCAGCCTCCCCCTTTGTTCATGAATCCCGGGCTCCCCGTGATTCCCTGCATCCCGAGCTCCACGAACACGACCGGCGCTCCCATCACGATGAAGCACGGCCCGCCCGTGTTGACGCTGACCACCTCTTTCAATGTCCCGGGCTGATTGCCAATGCACATCTTGAAACACGCCCCCACCGTCAGGATCTTCCCGCCCTCGATCTTCGTCCGCACGGGAGCGTCTTTGATGCCGGCCATCGACTGCGCCGTCACCGGATACGGCACCGGGATCGGGCTCGGTGCCGCTGGGGTCGTGCATACGCTCACCGCGAGCGGCACCATCTGGTGACCCGATTTCGACGTGACGCAATCCATCATGCATGCCGTGACGCTCATGCCCGTGCCTCCTGCCTCAGTCTCGCTTTGCGCTCGACAGCACCACCGCGGCCCGCTCTCCGCCGTCGCTCCCCGCGATCGCCATGGCGACGGGCGAAGGCGCATATCCATGCTCCCAGGCCGTCGCCGCCATCACGACGAACAGCGGTATCGCCGCAGCCCCCAGATACCCGATGCGCTGCGCCGGCGAATCGATGAAATAGGGCGACTCGAGCCCGTCCTGCGCCCTGACAAACGCGGATTGCCACTCGCTGAGCCGACGCATCTCGCCCGTCAGATCCGTGAGCATCCACCCGGCCTTCGCCCCGGACCTCGCGAGCGGCTCGACCGCTTGCTGCACGGCGTTCGTCAGTCCGAACGCCTCGTAGGCCGGCGCCTCGTTATCGGGCCGTGCACGCTCCCTCCCGCTCCCCACGCCGAGCACGCGCGCGAGGGGCGAAAATCCCCGGCGGCGCGCGTCCGCGTAGCGCATCAGCACGAAGAATGCCGCCGCCTCTCCCGGGATGCGGGCGTCGAGGTTGTCCGGAGAGAACAATCGCCCGCTCTCTTCGAGCGTGCGGATCGCGGCGGCATCGTAATCGCTGTGCACGCCCCCCAGCACCACGGCGTCGGTCTCCCTCGATGCGAGCGCGCGCAGCGCCTCCGGTAGGAGCGCGCCGAGGGCCGCCTCGCCCCGGGGAAATATCTCCACGGTCGCATCCGGCAACGCGCGTCGCACGACGGCGGCGAGCTCCCGCGCCGCCGCCCGCGCCTCGACATATCCCTCATCCAGCGTGATGTGCACCTGCGTCTTCGTGTGGCCAAGCGGCGAAGCCACCTCCTCGAATGCAGGCCTCGCGAGGAGCGAAAGCCGCTCGGGCCCCATGATGCGCGGGTCGATTGTCGGAACGAACCCCATCGTGATGGGCTCACCCGCCGCGTCCGCGAGGGGCGCTTCTGTCATTGCCGGAAATCCGGCGCGGAGCAGAAAACCGGTCTGCCGGGCATCGAGCCCGATCGGCGTCCGCGCCCCGACCTTCACGACCCCGACGGCGCTCACGCGGCCTCCTTTTCGACGACGATGATCTCGGCGTCTTTCATGCGACGCGGGGGCTGAAAGGCGGCGCGCCACACGAGCTCCACGGCCACCCCGTTCGATGCGAGCGTATCGATGAGGACCGTATCGACATGGGGAGCCAGCGTCTCGGGCGCTCGATCCTTTGCTTTCAGGGTCACCGCGACACGGATCTTCGGCAGCCGAAAGCTCGTGGTCCCTCCGCCGGGCGTCAGATTGAGCAAGGCCACGTCCTCGCCTCCACGCAACGGAGGCACGGCGGTGAGCCCCGGCGACGCACGGAGATTCGCTCGGTCGTCGTGATCGAGCGGCAAGAGGGGCGCGCGCTGCTTTCGCCAGGCGTCATCATAGGTACCGAGAAAACGCCGCCGCGGCTCCCAGTGCCGGCCGATCGCGCCGAGCCCCGCCGGGGGCGGGCGCGTGCTCACCGAATGAATGGGCTGCGAGGGATCCTCGATGAAGGGCGCGGGCTTGTGCGTCAACATCTCCGGATCACGCGCGATTCCGAGGCCCACGGGGTTGCGAGGCTCCTCCACCGGGCGAATCAGGTCGCTCGTATCGAGCCCGCCCCACGCGTAATCATAACGAAGCTCGATTCCCGTGGTGGGACGCGGCGCCGAGAGCCCGCTGCCCTTCGCCTCCCAGACCCGAAGGCCGAAGACGCGGACGATTTTCTCGAGCGGCCCGACCCGCACCCCCGCGTCGAACGAAGGGACCGCCTTCCCGCCGGGCGCATGCGCCGACGCGACCACGATGACGTCCGTACCCGGCTTCGTCACGCAGAGGTCCGAAGGATACTTGATGCTGCTCTTCTCCGGATCCCCCCAGGGCACGTCCGCGCCGCGAATGGCGCGCTGCTGCGCTCGCTCGGCGAATTCGACCTCTCCCTCCCCGGGCACGAGCACGAACGTCGCTTTCACGATGACGACGAGCCGCTCGCCGTCCTTGCCGATCAGCGGGAGGGGCGAGACTCGAAACTCGCTCTTGTTGTTCAAGCGCGGCGCGTCCATGCTCTCCTCATAGCTGCGACACGTTCCCCTTTTCCTTCACGTTCGGCGCCGTGATCGTGACGAGCGGCGACTTGATGGTGATCCCTCCGCCGTCGATCACCACCTCGCTCGCGCCGCACTTGAACACGATGGACTCCGACGCATCCACCTTGTGGAATGCTCCGACGAACATCCCTTTGCTCTTGGCCACGACGGTATGCGAGCCGCCGATCTTGTCCAGCACGGCCCCGCCCACCATCGTCGTCCGGCTCCCGCCGACGGTCTCCGATTCTGGTGCGCCGCTGACGACGACGAGGCCGAGGGCTTTTTCGGTCTTGTCGGCTAGGCACGTCTCCGCGCGCGTGCCCGCGACGAGCTCGACGCGCGCGGCGCCGACATCCTGCGTGCGCGCGCCATTCACCGTCGTATGAATGCCAGCCGCGGCGATCGTCACCTTGAGGCTCCCGATCGTCTCGTCGTGGGTCGACGAGCAAACGTTGACCGAATGCCCCGGCCCTGTCGCGCTGTCGGAGCCCGAATTGCCTCCCACGGCCCCGTCCGGCCCCGCCACGTTCGCCGCCGAAGCACCGCCGCCACCGCCGCCGTCGAGCCCGAGCGCCTCGCCGAGGCCCGCCGCGCCCGCGTCAATCGCGCCCTTCACCAGCGTATCGAGCCCGAGCGCGCTGGAGGCCTTCCCCGACGCGGCAGGCGCGGCGACGGCCATTGCATCGCCGAGCGAGGCGCCGAATGCGGACGGCGAAGGCAAACTCGAAGCCGCGCCGAAGACGCTCGCGGTGGCGCCGAGGTTCCCGCGGCTCACGGCCTCCATGGCGCCGCCCAGGCTCTCGGCTTTGCCCTGGAGCGCCTGGACCGGCCCCATCACCTGGTTCACCTTCGCGGCGACCGCCTGATCCAGCTTCTGGAGCGCGCGCTCCGCCTCCGCCTTGGCCGCCTCCGTTGCGGCTTTCACGGCGAGCGAGAGCAATGCCTGGATGGGATTGCCATCCATCTCCATCTGATTGCCCCCCACGGTCGTCGCGCTGTCCCCCTTCACGGTGAGCCCATAGACGGCATTCACCTCCACCGTCCGGTTTCCCCCGACGCTCGCCGTCTGGGCGCCGTCGACCGTGTTCAGATAGCCGTTCGTCACCTGGATCTTCTGATCCGCGCCGACCGTGAGCTTCGCGTCGACCTTGACGTTTTTCGTCTCATTGACCGCCGTGGATCGTTTCTTGTTGTTCGCCGTCGCCACGGTCGTGTTTTTCTGCGACCGGATGCTGATCTCCTCGCTCCCGGCCTTGTCTTCCAGGCGAATCTCGTTCCTGCCGCCGCCCCCCGGCGACGAGCTCGTCTGCAGCGCCGTGCGTGATTTCCCCTCGGGGAGGGCATACGGCGGCATCAACTTCCCATTGAAGACGCGGCCGGTCACGAGAGGCCGATCGGGGTTTCCTTCCTGGAACTCGACGATGACCTCCCAGTCGACGCGGGGCAGGAGGATCGCGCCGCTCGTTTGTGGCTGCGTGACGCGAATCCAGCACGAGGCCGTATCGTCGTTTTTCCCGTACCGATCCCAGTGGAACTTCACCTTGCAGCGGCCATGTTCGTCCGTATGGATCTCCTGCGCCGGCGCGCCCTCCGGCGCCACCACCACGGCCGTCTGCGGGCCCTCGATGATCGGCGCGGGCGTGCGCCTCGGGCTGCGGTATTTCACGTTCTTCGGGAGCGTCGTCGCGCGGGCGAGGTAAACCCCGTCGCGCAGCGTGTGCACCACGCTGCTGATGAAATACTCACCGTCGAGGTCGTCAGGCGCGTCGACGAGCGAGAGCCATCGCCCGGCCATGAGCCGCGGACACCCCGATTCGAGCTCGATCACCGCGCGCTCGCACTGCAGCGCCTCGAGCCGCACCCGCGCGAGGCGCTCGCCCTCGCTTTTGTCCTTGTAGAGCCCGGGATAATCGTAGACCTCGAGGTCCGGGTCCGCGCCTGCCGTCGCGCTCGCCGTGAGATCCGCCTTCGGCTTCTCGAAATCGTAATCACGCAGGACGACCTTGCCCGTCGTGGTCCGATATCGGCGCGTGATCACGCCGATCGCGTCCTCGATTCCCGCGAGCCCGGCGCCGAACCGGTAGGGCACCTCCTTGTCGCCTTCGATCGGATCACTCGCCGTGCTGTCGTCCGAAAAGACGAGGACCTCGCCGTCCTCGCCCGCCTCGGCGTGGAAGAAAATGCCCTCCTCTTCGAGGAGCCGCGACACGAACGCGAGCGAGCTCTCGTTGTACTGCACGCAATACGTCCGCTTCGGGTACGTGGCCGCGAGGCGCCACGCCTGGTGTTTGTCCTCGATACCCGCGCCACGCAGGACCTCGGAGGCGATCTCCTTCACGTCCTTGTCCTGGAAGATGCGGCAATCGACCTCGCGCGCGAGGAGCGCCATCCACGACGTGACGCGAATGCGGTAGAGCATGCTCCGCTCGTCGTCGTCCTCCGGCGTGCCGTCCATCTCCACGTCCGTCACGACGCCCGAGACCTCGTGCTCCGGCCCTCCTCGACCAAACGCGAGATACGCCGGGCGGCCGAGCAGCTCGTCCGGCTCCACATACTCGCCGTGGCGAACCTCGATTTCCGCCTCGGTCACGACGCCGAGCCGGCGCACGACGCGAAAGCTCACGACGTCGGACGTCTCGAGGGGCTCTGCCTGGAAAAACGTGGTCAACGTGCGCGTGGCCATGGCTCAATTGTCCTTGATGAGGCCAAGCTCGTCGCAATCGCCGTCGAGCGTGATCTTCGTTCCTGCGATCGATACCGAAGCCGGCGTGAGGGTCAGGGTCGAGGCGCCCATGACCACGCTGAGCAGGTTCTCGGCCTCGAACTTGACGTTCGTCGCCTTGATGATCTGCGCGCCCCCGGCGACCTCCAGGAAATCACCTTTGCTCTGGTCCTCGCGGTCCCCGGATACCTTGTTGATGATGGCGCCGATCACCTTCTGGCTGAGGCCCGCGCCCACCTCCACCGCGCGGCCGCCGCTGGAGATGACGAGCTTCGCCAATCCCGCGGTCTCCGTCCTGCTCCCCTTCACGGTGACCGTACGATCGGAGGCTGTCATTTCGACCAGCACGGCGCCGACCTTGTCCTGCATCGTGGCCATGGTCTCCTCGTCGACCGAGCCTGCCACGAGGTCGACCTGCATGCCGCCAATCGAGAGCGTCGAGGCGCCGGTGACCGTACGCTTGTGATCCCCGCCCGCCTTCAAATCGCGATTTCCCCCGACGGTGAGCGCGTGGCTGCCCACCTCGTCGACCATGTAGGTCGAGACGTGGACCGTCTGGTTGCCGCCCACGGCGAGGTCCTGGTTTGCGCCGATATGGGCGGACATGCTGTCGGTGACCGCCAGCGCATGGTTCGATCCGACGGAGCGCGTCTCGTTGTTCCCCACGCTCTCGGTCGCATTGTTGCCCGCGGAGACCGAGCCATCGCGGGACGCATTCATGAACATCTCCTCGTTGCCTGCGCGGTCGTCCATGCGGATCTCATTCGAGGATCCGCCGCCCGGCGTCGTCGCGGTCTGCAGCGCCATCCGCGTCTTGTTCGCCGGCAAAGGATAAGGAGGCGGCGTGCTCGCATTGTACAATCGCCCGCCGATGAAGGGCTGGTCCGGATCGCCCTCGACGCACGCGACGCAAACCTCCCAGCCCACGCGCGGCGTCAGCATTCCCCCGCCGAGGGGGACCTGCGTCGTGCGGATCCACAGGCTCGACGAATCGTCCGCCTTGCCCCGCCGATCCCAGGGGAACAGGACCTTCACCCGCCCATGTTTGTCCGGGTGAATCTCCTTGCCAGGCGGCCCCGTCGTGACGGCCAATTGCGCTCCCGCGACCGACGCTGCGCGCGGCACACGCGGCGGCCTGTACGTCGTTTTTTGAGTGGGGATCGCGCGAAACGTGAGCCGTTCCCCCTGCCCTTGCCCACGCCGGTTCGTCCCTCGGCGCGCCTCGAGCTCGATATCGAGCCCGATGACGAGATATTCCTGGTTGAGCGGCTCGTACGGATGCTCGGAGAGCTCGAACGTCCGCCCCGGGAGGACACGCAGCGCGTTCGTCGTCCCCGTCACCACCTCCCGCCGCGCGCGCAGCGATTCGAGGAGCACCTTGGCACGCCGGTCCGCCACGGAGGGCTCGGTGAACCGGCCGGGATGGACGTACACCTCCAGCGCCTTCTCGGCCTCGTCGTCGCCTTCCGCCTTCCCGTCGAGCTTCAATCGAGGCCGCTCGAAATCGTAGTCGCGCAGGTGCACGCGCCCGGGCACGGTCGATCTTTCATGCGAGAGCGTCGTGATCGCGTCGCCGGTCGCGGCCAGCCCCTCCGCCGGGCGAAAGACGATCTCGGTGTCGCCCTCGACGGCCTCGGGATCGCCGTCGAAAAAGACCACCACGTCGGTCCCGCTGCTCGAATCCACGAAAAAGGCGATGCCCTCCTCGGAGAGGATCCGCCGCACGAAATCGTGATCCGTCTCGCGGTATTGCGTCGTGTAGACCCGCTTCGGATACGCGCCTCCGAGCTTCCAGCGCTGCTCCTTCGCCGGAATCCCCGCGCCCGTGAGGACCTCTTTCACGATGTCGGGGGCCGACATGTCCTGGAACGTGCGGCAATCGGCCCGCTGGGTGAGGCGAAAGAGGTGGTGGCGCGCGACGAGACGCGTCCCTGCCTCCTCGTCGCCTCGCGTCGTCGTGCTCTCGGCCTCGACGACATACCCTGCGAATTTCCGCTCCTCGTCGCCCCCGCGGCGCGACAGCGTCAGGAGAAGCGGTTTTCCCACGAGCGTCGCCGGATCCGGCCCTCCCGCGTGATCCGTGATCTCGCACCGGAGCGTGCCGATCTCGTCGAGCGCCTCGCGCGCGGAGAGCGCGAGCAGGTCGAACGGAGCGCCGTCGATCGTGAGAGAATGTTCGAGCTCGACAGGGTTTGCCATGGCTCCTCACCCGATCTTCAGGCTCGCCGCCTGCTTCACGATGCCCACGGCCTTGATCGAGATCTGGGAGCCCTTCAGCGTGACCGGACCGCCGTTCAACTTGATCGAGCTCCCGCCGCCGTTGAATTTCCCCACGCCGCCGCCGAGGACGATCGTCGGCGCTTTCACGATGTAATCGCCAGCCACGTTGCGCAGGTGGACTCCGCCAATGAAGTTCTTGACGCCCTTGGCCTCGGTGGAGAGGGCCTGGACCATGTGCAGCTCGGCGGCCAGGTTCGTGTGGTCCTTGCTCGCCGTGACGGTCTCGACGCTCGTGCCGCCGACGAGCTGCACGATGGCGAGGCCCGCCTTCTCGTCGTAGGTCGAGAGCATGTTGTCGTCGATCGAAGCGAGCGAGAGGTTCGCCTGGACGGAGCCGACCTCGCGCGTGAATGCGCCCGTGATCTGCTGGCGCACGCCGCACGAGATGGTGATCTGGTTCCCGCCCACGGTGGAGTCGCGTGTCCCGCCGACCTTTTCGACAAAATCAGCCTTGGCGTGAAACTGGTCATTGCCGCCGACCGACGTGCTCTGCGCGCCTTTCACCTTGACCTGGAGCGCGTTGCCCACGTCGATCGACTGATTCGCGCCCACCGAGGTCCTCTCGTTCGCGCCCACCGAGACCGCGAGGTTGCTGCCGACGCTGTGCGTCTCGTCCACGCCGACGGTCTCGTTCTTGTCATGGCCGGTCGTGACGTTGAGATCCTTCTTCGCGGCGATCGACATCCCCTGGCCGCCCGCCGTGTCGCTCATCTTGATCTCGTTGTGGCCGGCGCCTCCCGGCGTGGACATGCTCTTGAGGGAGCTGTCGGCCGCGGCGCCGGGCAGCGCATACGGCGGCGTATTCTCGGCATTGTACGCGCGTCCGAGCACGAGGGGGCGATCCGGGTCTCCGTCGACGAATGCCACGGAGACCTCCCAGCCCACACGCGGCAGGACCATCGATCCGCCGAGGCCGAGCTGCGATGCGCGCAGCCACACGCTCGACGAATCGTCCTGTTTGCCCGAGCGATCCCAGAGGAAACGTACCTTGACGCGGCCATACTTGTCGACGTGGACGCCTTGCGCCTCGTTCGACGGGCCGGTCACGATCGCCGTCTGCACGCCGCGGATCCGAGGCTTTTTCGCGCGCCTCGGCGCGGCGAACGGCGCGCCCTTGGGGATCGCGGAAAACTCGTTCTCCGAGGCATCCCCGCCCTGCTTTCCGCGCGCGCGGAGCTCGGTCACGACGAACGCGCCATTGAGGAACGGCTCGCGCGCCCCCTCGACCACCATCGGCGCGCCACACACGAGCCCTGCCGCGCGACTTTTGCCCTGACAAACGTCGAGGTCGCCCCGTAGCGCGCTCAGCCTTCGATTCGCCTTCCGTGATCCCTCGGCGCCCGCGACGAAACCACCCGGATATTCGAAATGCCGGAGCGGGATGGGCCCCGGCGCGGGGACCTTCGCAGTCGGGAACACATCTGGCTTCTCGAAGTCGTAGTCACGCAGCTCGATCTCCGTCGCTCGCAGCGTCTTCTTGCGCTGGAGCGCGACGAGCGGCTGGGCGCCCGGGCCAAGGCCCTTGCGGCGCGAGAGGAGCACCGGCTCCGCCCCGTCCTCCCCCACGAATGCCTCCGGATCGTCCGCGAAGACGAGCTTGTGCCCCTCGGCCCCGTGCGAGAAGAAGTAAAAGATGCCCTCCTCCTCCAGGAGGCGATGAACGAAGTCCATCTCCCTTTCGTGGTATTGACAAAGGAACTCGCGTGGTGCGTAGGTCTGCCGCAGCCGCCATTCCACTTGCTCGTCGACGCCCGCCTCGCTCAGGATGGCCTTGACGACGTCCACCGGGCTCTTGTCCTGGAAGATGCGCGAGCCTTCGCGGTGCTCGAGGGCCGCCAGCGCCGGACGCAGCCGGAGATGGAAGAGGAAGTCGCCGCCGCGGTACGCGAGGAGCCCCGCGCGGTCCGGGAGGCCGTCGTAGTAGCGGATCCCGCCGCGCCCATCCACGACCTGAAGGAGGACGCGGCGCTGCAAGCACGCGTCCACGCGAAAGGCTGGATCCCGGGTCGAAAACTCCACATTGACGGCATAGGGCAGCGAGATGGCCTCGTGCGCGTCGTAGGACTGGACCTGCACGTCGCTGGGCAAATGCTCAGCGGCGAGGATGATTTGACCGAGGGCGCCCTCCCGCATGCTGGTCTCCCGGTTCGAAGAACCCGCGTGGAAGCTAACCAGAGGAGAGGCGGACCAGCAAGGGCTCTTCCGCAAAGCGTCGCGCTGTTTTAGGCTGACGCGAGCCGCGAAGCAGCGGCGGAGGCACCGATGGCCGGTCGCAGGGAGACAGAAGAGGCCGCGCAGTTCGTGGAGGAAGCCGTGGAGGCGCCGGCGCACGCGCCGGAAAGCCCGCGACTTTCGCTCGAGGAGCTCTTGCCCGGCTCCTCGCCTGTGCAGACGTCGCGCAACCGGCCGCCGTTTTTGTGCTCGGCTCGCCTCGTCTCGCTGGAAGGGCGTCGCGCGACCGTCACGTGGCGAGGAACCACGGAGCCGGTCGAGGCCCACGTTGCGCCCGAGGTCGAAGAAGAGTTGCTCGTCCTCGCCCTGCGAAATCGTGACGGCGTGCTCGTGGAGGTCGGCGACGAGGGCAGCCCGGTCATCGTCGGCGTGCTGCAGACGCGTCTTCCGCGCGAGATACACATTTCCGCGGACAAGGTCTCGATCGACGCGGCCGAAGAGCTCGTGCTACGCGCGGGACGCGCGGCCCTGCGGCTCCGCGAAGACGGGGACGTCGAGCTCGTGGGGAGCCGCATCAGCGCCGCGTCGCGGGGGCTCTTTCGGCTCGTGGGACGCATCTTGCGGCTCAACTGACGTTCCGAACGTTCGCTGCCAGGAATCGGACGAGCGTACGCAATTCTGCGTAGAAAGGGTGCGGCCCCCCGAGCCGTAGTCCTGTATGTGAGCGCGACGCGCGCGAGGGCCCGGGCGCTCAAGCGGGCGTCGCGAGCACCGCGGACATTTGATCGGCCGAGAGCGAGGTGTAATGCCCGACCTCGTACGCCTTCACGCCGATCTTGCGCCCGCGGCGCACGGCCGCCCCCATCTCGGGCCAGGCCGCGGCGAGCGCGTCGATCGTCTCGTCGAGCGCCGCGTCGAGCCATCGGCAGACGAGCTCGATCGTCTCGACGGCGCGCATCAGCGCCTCGGCCCGGTCGACGGCCTCGGCCGCCTCGGGGACGAGCAGCGAGCAGGCGCTTTTTTTCCCACGATCACGATCCTGCCCGAACGCGGCGACGAACCCCGAGCGATCATTCGCGAGGCGCACCCGGAAATCGAGGAGTGGGAGGGTCGCGTCGAGCGCGAAGATGCCCGGGAGCGGGACCTCGTCGCGAGGGACGGTGAGCGCTGCGGTTCGGAACGCGAGGCCCGCGCCGATCGTGTTCACGTCGAGCAGGTAAAGCAGGACGCGCAGCTCGCGTGCCGCCTCGGCGGCGCGGGTCGGCTCATCCGAGCAGATTCGCACGAGCCGGGCCAGGCGATCGGCCATGACCGGCGACGCGAGGGGGGCATAATGACCGAGGATGGCCCGGGCAGCTCGCAGGGAATCTTCCCCGGCCGCGACGAGCTTCCCGACCATCGGGTTGTCCGTGACCGGCTGCTCGTATTCGCGGACGCTCGCGGCGTAATGGTCACTGAGCGCGCCGCACCACCTGCGGAGCAGGGCGCCGGAGGCACGATCCCGGAGATGCGTGTACATCTCGACCCATTGCCGGGCGATCGCCTGCAGCACGGCTGCGCCGTCGAACCCCGGCGCCTCCCGCGGGACGCAACCGCCACGAAGGGCCTCCCGCAAATACGTCGCATACGCAGCGCGCCTCCGTGCCGCGTTCTCGGGGGTTTCTCTCTCCGGCATCGTGTCGAACAGGACGTCACCCACGGCGACCAGGATCATGTATTTCGCGACCACCTCGGCCCTCTGGCAATCGGGGAACAGGCGGTACGCCGTGCGCAGGTAACTCGTTGCGCCCGGACAACCCGCGTCGTCGATCGGCAAACCGGCTCCCTTCGCCCATCGCGCGAGCTTGGCGACGAACAGGCGCTCGGGGATCTCCTCTGGCGAACATGCCAACCGCTGCGCATCCGGAATCCTCGCGGCGAGCTCCACAGGGCGAGCCTCCGGCTCCTGTGCGATCAGACGACCCAATGCATCGGGCGGATCGAGCCAATCCTCCTCGGACGCAGGGCCGCGGCCGGGCGGGGCAGGGTTGCGCTCGGCCCCGAGGAGGGGCGCGCTGTCCAGAAAATCACGCGCCGCTCGCGCGATCGTGGTGACCACGGTCGATGCGTCGATCCCGCAAGGCCAGACGCTCGCGTATCCGAGTCGGGGAAACGTGGGGAGCGTGAGGCCATCTGGTGTTTGCCCCGGCGCGACGATCACATCGAACCCCGCAGGCGCAGGGCTCTCCGCGCATCGGTCGTGGTGGACGATTCGCACGACGTGTCGATCGCTCCGGCGCAAGCCGAAGCGCCGGGGCGGCTGTCCTTTGGGGCCTGTATACACGGCGGAGGCTTTCTGGCGCGGCCCCGTGCCGGGCGCGAAGAGGCGGTCGAGCAGGGCGCAAACCTCCGCGGGGCTCGATGCAGTCTGGAGCGTCAGGTCCATCGCGGGCAACGCAGCGCCGGCGAGCTCCTCGACGAGGCGCGCGAGCGCGAAGGCGTCATGCCCGAGCGTGAACGCGGAGACCCGCCGCTCGAGCGCGCGCGCGAGCATTCGATCGATCTCCGTCATCGTGAGCTCGGGCCATAACGTGCTCGTCCCATGGCAAAACTGGGAGGGCGAGGTGTCGATCCCGCTCGTCCGCACCACGCCCTCGTCCTGCATGCCCGTCCGGAGGATGATGTCTGCCTTCTCGCGGATGGCGATGTCGCTGTCGTAATCGACGGCCAGCGTCAGGCGTAGGGTCGGCTGATTCTCGTGTGCGGTCGCCCGTTCGATGGCCTCGAAATCGTCTGCGCACGCAGCGGCGTACCCGCCCGCCGCTCGCAATCGTGAGAGGCGCCCCGCGAGCTCGATCCGGACGCCCTGCATGGCGCCTCCCGTGACCGCCGCGCCGAAATGGACGAGCGCCTCGTGCAGCTCGCGAAAAAAGCCCTGGGAGCGCTTCGAGACGTTGTCCTGGGAGAGGACACATGCCACGACGCGCGCCACACGACGATCGTCGCGCAGGTGCCGGGCGAGCTCGATGAGCTTCTCGCCGCCCGCGCCATATCCGCGGCCGCAAGCGCTCTTGGCGCGGCCGCTTCCGTCCATGAGCGCGAGAAGGACGAGCTCGTCGGCGAGGGTGACGAGCGGTGGCAACACGAAAGCGAAGACACGTCGAGCGATGCCCATGATTCACCTCGAAGGCTCGAGCCGGCGGCGCAGCTGTCGTCCGCCCGCGATCCGCGCACCCCTTCCGCAGGGTTCGTGCCGCGCGATCACGAAGTCCTTTCGAGGACTTACGAACCATCCCGCCTGGCCTGTGCCCCAACTTCGGGCAAGTTTGGGGAAGTTGGGCGGGACGAAGGGCCCCGCCGAGCGAGCCTCCCCGGGATCCAGATCATGGCCCACGAGCCCCCTTGAAGTCGATGCGACGTTTCTCGTACGCTCCTGCCAAGCGAGGGAACTCGAGCATGGGCGCGCAGAGGGCGGACGCGGTCGAATCTCTGAATGCCGAGGATCGTCGCCTGGTCGAAGGGGTCGCGGGCACATTGCGGCAAATCCCGGCCCAGGGCGCGCCGGCGGCCGTGTTCGATGCGCTCCGCGTCTGCATGCCGATCGCCGGAGGCCTCATTGGCAGCATGCGCGCGAGCGGCGCCGGCGCGATCGTGAGCCACGCCGTGCGCCTCCCCGACGACGTGCTCGAAGGCTGGGCGAGCGCGCCCGTGGAGCAGCTCTCCCTCATGCTCGCGCCGCTCGTCCCGGCGGCCCCGGGACAGCTCATCTCCGACACGCAAGCGATCCGCGGCCCTCTCCGCGAGCAGATCGAGCTCATCGACGTTCTGCATTCCTGTGGCCTCGGAGAAGCCGCGGGGTACAAGGTGAATGGCGTGAGCCCCGGTCTTGCCGGCGAGCTGCGTTTTTTGACGTTCGCGCTGGAGCGAGATCGAACGTTCACCGACCGAGATCGCTCGATGCTCAAGGCGCTCCGCGCGGAGATCCAGGCCTCTCTGGATCGCCTGCGGCTCCCCCTCGTCCCCTCGCAATCGATCCTGACGCAGATCGTCGAGGAGCGCCGCCTCGGGTTCATTTGCGTCACGCGGAGCGGGCGGTGCGTGGAGCTGAACCAGCGCGCGCACGAGCTCGTGACCAGGTATCGATCCGGCGCTCGCATCGACGGAAATCGAGCCATCGTTTCGCGGTTCGCGGAGCGCGCCATTGCCGAGATGCACGGGCGAGGCGCGTGGCACATCGCACACGAAAGCGGCGACGATCTCGAGGTGTCCGCGCATTGGCTCGCGAAGGAGACCCATCGGCTCGGCGAGGATCTGGTCCTCTTGATGTTGCAGGAGGCGCCCCGGCCGCGACGGACGAACCCCCTGGAGAATGTCAGGCTGACGGCACGGCAACGGGAGATTGTGCGGTTCCTCGTGGAGACCGGTTTGTCCTACAAGGAAATTGCGCTGCGGCTAGGCATCGAGGAAGGGACGATGCGGAAGCACGCCGAGAACATTTATCGGCGGGCCAACGTGCACTCTCGGCCCGAGCTGGTGGCGCTGTTTCGTTGATACGACGGGGCCTCTGAAAGACGGAGCTCCGTCGATTCACACGTACGCACATCTTCGTATGGCTGCGGCGAGCCAGCGGGCGTACGTGTCTTTGAAGCCTCACGTCGGCTGGGACCATTGACCGGTCCACCCGCCCGCCCATGACAAGCGGCATCTGAAAAGGAGCGAATCGAATGAACATTCATGAGCGACGGCTCTCGATGGTGGCCCCCTTTCTCGTGATGCTCGCGTGCTTCGCAGGATGCGGAGGCCCCGAGCCTGACAGCAACGGCAGCAGCGGCGGCGGCGGCAGCGGCGGCAGCGGCGGCAGCGGCGCCTCCGGTGGCATGGGGGGCATGGGAGGCATGGGGGGAGCAGGCACGGGAGGCACGAGCAGCAGCAGCAGCAGCAATGGCAGCAGCAGTAGCAGCGGCACGGGCGGCGTCCTCAATTGCAACAACGGCATGGTCGTCGATGAGCCCGACGCTTCGAAGCGCTGCAAAGACGCGCCCATGGGCAATCAGGTTGTCAATGCCATCCCGAAGCCTGACAAGATGGTCTGGGCCGACGAGGTGGTCGAGGTTTCGTCCGAGTACCAACCGGTGGACTGGTCGAGCAAGCAGGCCCTCGGGGCGCCGGACGTCTATCCTGCTGGCGTCGATGCGAAAAAGGCCTGGGCGACGTTCGGGCTGGACAACCCCGACGAGTTTTTGACCGTGGGCTTCAAGACGCCCGTGATCGGCGAAGCAGTCTGGGTTTACGAGACATACAACCCGGGCGCCATCTCGAAGATCACCATCACCACGAGCGAAGGTGACAAAGTGATTTACGAGAACCCGAACCCGAGCGCCATTGGGAGCTGCGCGCACGTCCTCGCCGCGCCGACCCAGACCTGCGCGCCGATCTCCGCCGTGCGCATCGACCTCGCGTCCGAGAAGGTCGACCTCTGGAACGAGATCGACGCCGTCGGCATCCTTCCCCCGCCCATACCCTGACCCGGAAAGCGTCTCGCCGGTCCGAGGTGGCGAAGTCACCTGAGGACGCCCTTCCCCGCGGCGAGCGGATCCCGCAAGTCCTGCCGCGCACGTGCAAACGGTGCGCGACGCACGCGAACGCCAGGTCCTTTGGACGGGATGGGCCCCTACGCTCCTGCGCGCGGACGCATGATTTGCAGGAGCGGCCCCGAGCTTCCGACGCGTGAGCATGGTCCTTGCTCTGCGAGTTGCACCATTCAATCCGGTGGGGAGGGGAGAGGGCAACGAGCGGGCATGGGAACAGGAAAAAGTACGAAGGGCACCTTCCGAGGGTTGTGGATCTCGCTCACGGTCGTCATCGTGGCGTCGTTCGCGGTCCTCGGATTCTTTGGGTGGCAGATTCATCAGAAGGCTCCACCTTTGCCGCAGCGCGTCGTCACCGACGATGGCGTCGTGCTCTTCACGCACGACGACATCCAGGACGGCAAGAACGTCTGGCAATCGATGGGCGGCCAGCAGGTGGGCTCGATCTGGGGGCACGGCGGGTATGTGGCCCCCGATTGGTCCGCGGATTGGCTTCATCGCGAGGGCACCTACCTGGCCGAGGCCATCGCCCGCGCGGAGTACGGCCAAGGCTTCGAAGCGCTCGACGTCCCGAAGCGGGCGGCCGCCGAGGCGCTCGTACAGGCCGAGATTCGAAAGAACACGTACGATGCCGTGACCGGCGATCTACGCGTCTCGTCCCGCCGCGCCGAAGCCATCCGGGCCACGGCGAGCCATTACAATGGCCTCTTCGGCGACGACCCGACGCTCGGTTCCCTGCGCGAGGCCTACGCGATCCCGATTCGCAGCGTGCCCGATCCCGAGCGCCGGCGCATGATGACCGCGTTCTTCTTCTGGGCCTCCTGGTCCTGCGTGACCGAGCGCGCCGACGAGCACGTCTCCTACACGAACAACTGGCCCCCGGACGAGCTCGTGGGCAACCGCGTGACCGCGCCGATCGTGGTCTGGTCGATCGTGAGCTTCGTCCTGCTCCTCGCGGGCATCGGCGGTTTGTCCTGGTACTTTGCCGCGAAGGGGCACGAGGAGGAAGCGCCCCCGTCGCTCCTCCCCCGCAAAGATCCCCTCCTCCAGCTCGAGCCGACGCCTTCCATGAAGGCCACCATCAAGTTCTTCTGGGTCGCTGCGGCGCTGTGCGTGGCGCAGGTCGGGCTCGGCGCCGTGAGCGCGCATTATGGCGTGGAGGGATCCGGCTTTTATGGCATCCCGCTCGCCGAGATCCTGCCCTACTCCGTCACGCGGACGTGGCACGTCCAGCTCGCCATCTTCTGGATCGCCACGACCTGGCTCGCGACCGGGCTCTTCATGGCGCCGGCCGTGGGCGGTGAGGAGCCGCGGCTGCAACGCGCGGGCGTGAATTTCCTCTTCACCTGCCTCCTCATCATCGTCGTCGGCTCGCTCTTCGGGACGTGGTATTCGACCCGCCAGCGCATGGGGCTCGAAACGAGCTTCTGGTTCGGGCATCAGGGCCTCGAATACACGGACATCGGCCGGTTCTGGCAGATCTTCCTCTTCGTCGGGCTCATCCTCTGGCTCGTGCTCATGGTCCGCGCCCTGCGTCCGGCGCTCGCGCGGCGTGACGACCAGCGGAACCTGGTCGGGTTGTTCCTGCTCTCGTCCCTCGGCATCGCGTTGTTTTATGCCGCGGGGCTCATGTGGGGCCGACATACCCACCTCTCGATGGTCGAATACTGGCGCTGGTGGGTGGTGCACCTCTGGGTCGAGGGCTTCTTCGAGGTCTTCGCGACCGTCATCATCGCCTTCCTCCTCGTCCGCCTCGGCCTGCTCCGGCCGCGCTCCGCGAGCCGCGCGACGCTGTTCTCGACGATCATTTTCCTCAGCGGCGGCGTGATCGGGACGTTCCACCACCTCTATTTCACGGGCACGCCCATGCCCGTCCTCGCGCTCGGCGCCGTGTTCAGCGCGCTCGAGGTCGTGCCGCTCTCGCTCATTGGATTCGAGGCGTACGGCAACCTCCGCCTGGTCGGCCTCCGTCCCTGGGTCTCGAGCTACAAATGGCCCATTTACTTCTTCGTGGCCGTGGCGTTCTGGAACCTCGTCGGCGCAGGCCTCTTCGGCTTCCTGATCAACCCGCCGATCGCGCTGTATTACATGCAGGGCCTGAACACGACGCCCGTGCACGGTCATACCGCGATGTTCGGCGTGTACGGCATGCTCGGATTCGGGCTCATGCTGTTCTGCCTGCGCGGCGTCTCGGCGCGTTTCGCCTGGAAGACGGGCGCCCTCTCCTTCGCTTTCTGGGCCATCAACATCGGGCTCGCCGCGATGGCCTTCGTGAGCCTCTTGCCCGTGGGAATCATGCAGGCCATCGCCAGCGTGGAGAAGGGCATGTGGTACGCGCGATCGGCCGAGTTTCTCCAGACGCCCCTCATGGACGCCTTCCGCTGGTCGCGCGTCCTCGGCGACACGATCTTCGCCGCGGGAATCCTGGCCCTCGCGTATTTCTTGATCGGCCTCCGGACCGGCTGGTCGCTATCGCCGCAAGAGACCACGACCCCCACCACGACCTTGCCGCCCCCTCCGCCGAACCCCGAAGAAGCGCTCCCCGCGCCCGCTTCCCTGCCGCCGCTCACGCTGCGGGGAGAGAAGTGACGAACCGCGGCGCAAGCTCTGCGCGAAGGACGCATTTCGTGCATCGGTGACCGTGAGCCCGCCGCGATCCTGTCGAGAGATCGCGGCGGGTGCGAACCTTGCAATTCCGCGAGCACCATGAACGATGTGACGATGCAGCCACGAGCGAAGCGATTCGCAGGCAAACCCGTGCAGGAGTTGATGACGCGCGCGCTGCTGACGGTTGAGGAGGGCGAAAGCGTGGCCGTCGCGGCACAGCTCATGTACCAGGGGAGCGTTCGGCACCTGCCCGTGATGCGCGGCGCGGTGCTCGTCGGCATCCTGAGCGATCGAGACATCCTCGGATTGAAGGACGGGCCCCTGCTCGACATGGCCGTACGCGACGTGATGACCTCCCCGGTCGAGACGACGCGCCCGGAGGCGAGCGTGGAAGAGGCGAGCGCCCGCATGGTGGCTCGCCGGATCGATTGCCTGCCCGTCCTCGACGAGGGCGAACGTCTCGTCGGCATCCTGACGAGCATGGACATCCTCGCCGAGCGCGGACGCCTCGCGCACAAGGGCACGGCGGGCTCGTGTGGCATCCCGCTCGCGCGCGACATCATGCATCGCCGCGTGATGACCATCAGCACGGACCTCGCGCTCCGGGAGGCCATTCAGATGCTCGTACGATCGGAGCTGCGATATCTGCCCGTCGTCAATGCGGCCGGGCGCGCCGTCGGAATGTTCAGCAGCCGAGAGCTGCGCGCCTCGGTGGGCGACGCGGCGACGATGCTGAACGGAGGCGACGGAGACGATCTGGAAGGAAAAACCGTCGGCGCCGTCATGCGGGCCGGCGTCGTGACCGTCCCTCAGGATGCTTCGGTGCTCGAGATCGCCGACAAGATCCTCGACGAGCGGCAGACGGCGATCTGCGTCCTGGACGCGTCCGAGCGAATCGTCGGGATCGTCACCTACGTCGACGTCCTCGCGGTGCTCGTGGGCCGCAAGGCCTAGGACACCTCTCCCGAGCTGCGGTGGATGGCCGCACCGGCCACGTCACCACGGCTTTTCCGATGTCTGGTTCGCGGAAGCTTCGGCACGCTTCGCCGGTTTGCAGCTTGCACCCGGACGGAGACGACACAGGTTTACCGTGCCAGTCTGCTCGGATTGTGGAGATTACGAATGAAAGGAAAATTCATCAGCCGGATCGCTTTGTTCGTGCTGACCAACCTGGCCGTCGTGGCCATGCTCGCCCTCCTCGCGCAGGTTTTCGGCCTCGAACGTTTCCTCGTGCAGCAAGGGGTGCGCATCAACCTGCCGGGGCTGCTCGTCACGGCGGCGGTGATCGGCTTCGGCGGCTCGCTGATCTCGCTCTTCCTGTCGAAGACGATGGCCAAATGGAGCACCGGCGCGCACGTCATCGACGTCCCCCGGACCGCCGAGGAGGCGTGGCTGGTGCAGACCGTGGAGAGGCTCGCGCGTGAGGCTGGCATCGGGATGCCCGAGGTCGCCATCTACGACAGCCCCGAGATGAACGCCTTCGCCACGGGCGCGCGGCGTGACAAGGCCCTCGTGGCCGTCTCCACGGGCCTCGCGCGGAACATGCGGCGCGACGAGGTCGAGGCCGTGCTCGGTCACGAGATCGCGCACGTCGCCAACGGCGACATGGTCACGCTCACCCTCTTGCAGGGCGTGCTGAACACGTTCGTCATCTTCCTGAGCCGCGTCGTGGGTTTCCTCATCGATCGGTTCTTGAGCCGCTCCGAGGACGGCGAAGAGCGAGGTCCGGGCATCGCCTATTTCGTGAGCAACATCGTCCTGCAGATCGTCTTCGGCATCCTCGCGAGCTTGATCGTCGCCTGGTTCAGCCGGCGTCGCGAGTTCCGTGCGGATGACGGCGGCGCCGAGCTCGTCGGCAAGCAGGCCATGGCCCGCGCCCTGGACAGGCTCCGCATGCAACAAGGCGAGCCGAGCGCATTGCCCGCGAGCATGCAGGCCTTCGGCATCCGCGGCGGCCGCATGATGGCCCTCTTCTCGAGCCACCCGCCCCTCGAAGACCGCATCGAAAGGCTGCTCTCCGAGGGACGCGCCCGCGGCAGCGAGCAGCAAAGGTCCTACGGACGGCGATCGCGCGTCGTGTGAAGGGGTCGCGCCATCACTGCGTAGGTGCGCCGCCGAAGAGCGTGCGAACGGCCTCCTCGGCCGCGTCCGATAGGAGATCCCGGTCGAGGCGCAAAGGTTCGTCGAAGAATGCCGCGGCGGCCGCTCGATCGACGAGGTGCGTCCCGAAGAGCGCGATCGAGCGGTCCGCGTCGAAGATGTTCTCGGCCACGATGATGCGCGCCCCTTCGGCGATGCGCTCGTCGGCGGCGCGACCGGCGGAGGGCTCCCCGAGCCAGGCCGCGAAGTATTGGAACGCCAGGTTGCCGGGGCGCGCCATGTGCGCCGTTCCGATCACCACCCGCAGCCGCGCGCGCTCCTCGGGCGTCATGCGCGCCGCCCATGCCGTCACCTGCGCGTGCAGGGTCATTACATTCTGGTAGGCGGCGTCCCTCACGTTCTCCACGACGTCGGCGCGCTGCGAGCGAACGAACGCGCCGAGCGTGGTCGGCGCCAGGCGTCGTTCACGGGTGGCCTGCTCGATCAGCGCGAGCGAGCGGGTCATGATGCGCCGCTGCCGCTCGCGCTGGGCCGCATCGGAGAACCTGCCGTCGATCGTGGAGAGCACCGCCCTGAGGAGGGCTTCGTAGGAAACGAGCTTGCCGCGCAGCGCCTCGTCGATCGGGCCGTCCACCCCGGAGAGCAGCAAATAGAGGGCAAAAGGCACGTGCGCCACGGCCTTGAGCTCGTGATAACGTCCATTCGTGGCGGGCCGCTCGAGCCGCTCGCCACGATGCAGGAACACGAGCCCATCGCCGTTCTGCACGATCACCGGTCCGGAGGCCGCGAGCATGGCAGTGCGGCGCTCGGCGTATGCGTCGCGGAAGACGCTGTTCATAGGGCAGAGCGGGTCGCCGGACGGGAGCGGACATGGTCGCTCTGCGGAGGCCGCGGGCAACGCGCCATGACGATGTTCCGTCGTCGGCGGCGTCCGCGCATCCTGTGCGGGGGAGACCCGCGCCGCCTGGCACGCGGACAAGAGTACCAGCGGAACCATGGCCACGAGTACGCGGGCCGCGCTCCCTGCACGCATCACTTTCCCCTCCCTCGGCCGCACGATGGGCCCAAACGGAAACGCTACGCGATACGCCGCGTCGCACGAGAGTCGGGCTCCTTCGGAATGGTCCGTCGGGCCGATACGGACCGGAAAAAGCCACGTTCCGGCCGGAACGTCGAGCGAATGCATCCCGAGGAGGGGTGTTCGGGTGCGCCCGCGCGCTACCTTCCCCGGCTCAAAACACGTAATTCATCCCGACATTGAAGCCGCCGTCGACGTTGAGGAGCGAGGCCGAGGTGGTCCCATCGCCCACCGTCCCGACGAAGACGACGGCCTCGGGCCTCGCGAACAGGTTGAACTTCGGGCTCGCATAAAACGAGAGCCCGAAGCCGAGCCGCGCGGTGCCGCCCACCAGCGTCAGCGACGGCGTGCCTGGCGGCGCGCCCTTGATGGGCTGCTTGCCGTAGAAGCCGCCGCCCGCGATGCCGGGATTGAGGAACAACCCTTTTCCAATGTTGATGAGGTAATTCCCCCCGAGCGTGAAGATTCCGCCCTGCCGCGCGGCGGCGTTGTCGCCCTTGTAGAAGTAGCTGACGTTCGCCTCCAGGTTGAGGTTCTTGACGATGAAATAGCGGAACGAGAGCCCGGTGATGTTCGTGGTCCGGATCGAGGAGGTGTCGCCCTCCTTGGCGTAGTTGAGCACGAGGAGGCTCTCGGCCCCGATCTCCTTGATGCCCTTCCCGATCGCGCGGATGCCGTTCGTGTCGGGAGCGTCGGGGACGAGGACGTCGGCGACCGCGGGCGCGGGCGCGGCCACGAGAACCGTGCCAAGAGAGACCATTGCTGCGACAATCGGCCAAGTACGCATGATACCTCGACGGGATGAATGGGGTCGACGCGGGACGAGACAGGGCCACGCTCACCCTGGATTTCCCGACGTTCTACCTCATTTCGAGCCGCCCGGAACGGCACGACCGGCGCGTCTGTATCGAATTAAAAAGTTTTAAGCGGCTCCGCCGGCAGCGGGCCCGTCGCCCGTTTGTCGCGAAGGAACCCCGGCGCGCGGGATGACCGGCGCCTTTGGCCGCGCAAGATCTACGAGCCGCCCGGCCCGATCGGGAGACCGCTCGGCGGCGACTCGGGGTCGAGCGACTCGAGGACGACCGCCGTGGGATCGAGCAAGAAGCCGTCATCGCGGCTCTGCAAGAGGCCTCCAAGGCCGAGCTTTCGGAGCTTGGTGAGCGTGACGTAGACGCGGTTCGCCGCCGCCTTGGGCGGGATCCTCTCCCCGGGCCACCCGGCCTCGAAGAGCTCCGCGAGCGAGAGGCCGCGCCCCGGCGCATCGATGCGCGCGCGCACGAGACAAACCAGCACGAGGCGCGCCGCCTTCGCCTTCAAGAAAGGCACCGGGGGGCCATTCTGAACGCGAAACCAGCGAGCCTCCGGGCCCACGATGAGCCTCGCGATCGCAGGCGCGAGCGGCTCGCCAGGTTCTCGCGCCGAGGCCGCAGGCAAGGCGATCGCGCGCTCGAGCAGGCGCACGGCGAGGCGAACGTCCTCCGAACAACCCGCCGGCGCGCAGGTGCCGTCGGGCGCCGGCGCCTGGGCCATGGCGATCGGCGCAGCAGCGGCGAGGCGATATCGCTCCGCGGCCGTCCCGTCGCCCGCCGCCGCGGCGTCGCGCGCGCGCCACGCGTCCGCGTGGGCGGAGTGCAGCGCCACCGCGATCCTCGTCGTGAGCACGCGCCCGCCGCCGAGCCTCGCGGCGGCGGCCTCGAAGTGGCGCGTCGCGACGTCCGCGTGGCCGAGCCCAGCCTCGACGGCCCCGAGCGCGGCCAGAAAAACCATCGAATAGTGCCGCTCCCCGGTGCCGTGGAGCCGCGCGAGCGCTTCGCCGTACGCGGTCCGCGCGTCGCCGAGCAGGCCCTCCTCGAACGCGACGTCGCCCAGGTAGCCGTGGAGCACGCCCTCCGACCATCGATCACCCACGGCGCGGTGGATCGCGAGCGCCGCCCCGAGCTTTTCGCGCGCCTCGACGAACCGGCCCCTCGCCTGCTGGACGCGCCCGAGGATGCCGAGCACGTACCCCTCGGTGCGCCGGTCTTCCCGGAGCAGGGCGAGGACCTGGCTTCCGGCGAGCTCGGCATCGTCGACCCGGCCGAGGCTCAGGCGCGCCAGGGCGACCTGCGCGAGGGCCAGGGATTGTCCCCTCGGATCCCGAGCAGCCTCGAAGCCAGAGGCCGCCTGCTCCACGTACCCGAGGGCCTCCGTGGCTCGCCCTCGCCAGTTGAGCGCGCCGCCGTAGGTGAGCATCCAGTCGGCGTGGAGCGATGTTTCATTGAGATCGAGGGCGATCGCCCGCGCTCGATCGAAGCAGGAGCGCGCGTCGTCCGGGCGCTCTGCCTGATCGAACATCAGCCCGAGCTTGGTGAGGGCGAGCCCTTCGTCGGCGCGCGAGCCCGCCGCGCGCGCCTCGTCGAGCGCCCGCTGAAAGCCGAGGAAGCTGTCGAGCACCCGTCCCCGAAGCAGGTCCGCGAGCGCGCGCGTGTAGAGCGCCCGCGTGCGTACGGCCGGCGGGGCCGGCGCGGCGTCGAGCGCGGCATCGAGCATCGCCACATACGGCTCCAGGCGGCCCTTGGCGCACAGGAGGAGCACGGGTTCGAGCAGCAGGAGCCCGCGCAGGGCGGCCTCCGCGTCCTCGGGCGTGAGAGGCTGCCGTGCGAGCGCGCGCGTGCACACGGCGATCAGGTTGCTCGCCTCCAGCGAGGCGCGGCGCACGTCGATCACCCTCGGCAAGGCGGCCTCCCTCGGGCCCGCCATGCCGAGGAAATACGCCGCGTGGCGCCGGGCGGCGGCCTCCTTGCCGCCGAGCTCGTCGAGCCTTTCCTCGGCATATTCGCGCAGGCTCTCCAGCATGCCGTAGCGGCGCTCGCCCGCGGAGCCCGGCGCATGAAGATCGAACGCCCGGAGCAATGATTTGTCGTGCAACGATTGGAGCACGTCGAGGACCGGCGGCGTCCCCCCTTCCCTTCCGCCGCCGAGATCGAGCACCGCCTCCGCGGCTTCGAGCGAGAAGCCACCGGCGAACACCGAGCCTTGCGCGAGCGCGTCCTTCTCCCACGGCGTAAGGAGTTCCCACGACGAGTCGATCGCGCCGCGCAGCGTCGCCTTGCGCGCGGGCGCGCCGCGAGCGCCCGTCACGAGCAACTCGAAGCGGCGCGCGAGCCGATCGAGGATCTGCCCCGGCGCGAGGACGCCCACCCGCGCCGCGCAGAGCTCGATCGCCAGCGGGATGCCGTCGACGCGCCGAACGATCGCGGCGACGCTCTCGGCTTCGGCCTCGGTGAGCTCGAAGCCGAAGCGCACGGCCCGCGCCCGCGCCACGAAGAGCTCGACGGCGTCCGATGAGGCGATCGCCCGCAGCGATCGCTCCTCCGCGGGCGGCACGCCGAGCGGCTCGAGCCCGAGACACGCTTCACCATCGAGCCGCAGACGCTCGCGCGAGGTCACGACGAACTGCGCGCGAGGCGCGAACGAGAGCCAGGGGCCCAGCATCTGCGGGGCGATGTCGACGAGCTGCTCCAGGTTGTCGAGGATGACCACGCTCCGCGGCGGTTCGGCGAGGGCGCGCCCGAGCTGCGCCACCACCTCGTCGGCGGTGCCGCCTGCGGAGAGGGGCACGTCGAGCGCGCGGGCGAGGACCGCGCACGCGTCGTCGATCCCCTTCGCCTCGCTGAGATCGCAGAACAAGAGCCGCGACCCGCCACACGCGGAAAGGACCGACGCCGACGCGGCCCACTCGAGGGCGAGGCGCGTCTTGCCGATGCCTGCGGCGCCGGTGATCGTGACGAGCCGGGCGCCTTCGTCGATGCGCTCCCCGAGCGCGTGGAGCTCCCGCGCGCGCCCGATGAAGGCGCCGCGCGCCGACGTACCGGGCAGCAGGGTCGTCACGGGCGGACAGGCTACCACCACGGGCCGACGCCGGCGCAACGGGCGTTTAAAAATCGTTAAGGGGTCGCGCGGCGGGCGGCGGTCCTGCAGGGTGGGGGCGCGCGTTCAGAAGGTCGAAATCCCCAGCGAGACCTGATGGATGAACTTCACGTCCGGCGACGGCACCACGCGCAGCTCGTATCCGAACGTCATGAGATTCACAGAAACGCCCAGGCCCGCGAAAAAGACGTCACCACGTTTCCAGGACGCCTGCTCGTGCTCGTTCATTCGAAAGGAGCACGGCGCCGTCTGGCTCATGCACGTCGGATCCTCGAGCACGAGACTGTAGGTTTTCTCCTTCGTATAATCCCAGTGAAAGCCGGCGCCGAGCGATGGAACGAGCGAGACCGACGCGGGCGACGAAACGAGCGGAATGCGATACCCGAAGCGCACGTCCCAAGTGAGCCGCGCCGTGTCCGTCCGCCCGAGGGGCAGCTCCACGTCGCCCTGCGCAGGGACCTGCGCGAAGCCGCCGAAGCGGGGCAAGAATTCCCATTGATCGGCGAAGAGCATCGGAATGCCCAGCGTTGCGCCGACGAATCCCTTGTCACGCTCGAATTGAGCAGCGAACGCGGTCGCGAACCCGAGGATGACGCCAGGTCGGCTTTCGTACGGCTTCTTTCCCACGTTCGCGCGTGCCTCGCGTATTTTTCCGACCGGGACCGCGTGACCGATCGGAGCCTCCCCCGAGACCAGCAAGGAGGGAGGGGGAATGATCATGCCGACCACCTGGCCCTGACAGTCGAGGAGCGGGCCGCCGATGTGGTTTGTCCCGACGAGGGCGTCGGTCGACATCAGATCGTCGTCGCGGTCGCTGACGATGCCCCGGCGGTAGGCCGGGAAGCGCTCTTCACGCTCGCCGAAGTCGACGAAAACGCCGATCGCGACGACCTCGCTGCCGATCACGGGTGCCGAGGCCGCGAGCTCGAGCCCCTTTCCAGGGATGGGCGCTTCGAGCTCCAGGATGGCGATGCGTTCGAATGCGTCGACGAAGACGACCTTCGCGCCAATCGAGAGGCCGTCGCGGGCATGGACGCGCAGCTGAAACGGCCTCGCCACGACGCCGAGATGGGTCACGACGTGCGTGTCGTCCAGCAAGAAACCTCCACCCCAGTTCGTATGCGTGGTGATGCGGACCGTACCGCGCCGCGCAGCTTCCGCGACGCGCTCGAGCCCCGCCTTGCCGCACGTGCCGCTCTCCGAGGAATCGGCGGGCGCCGCGGGCGTGGAGAGGACCGCTGCGGGCGGCGAAGACGCGACGGCCAGCATCGGCGCGGGAGGCGGAGGGGCAGGATCGGTCACGACGTCCCCGCCCTGGGTCTGCGCGCGGGCAGCCACGGGAAACGCGAGAAAGGCCGCGGCCAAGGCGACGGCCGAGGACCTCGCGAGGCGCGTCGCGGGGGAGGTATCGTGGGTGCGTTCTCGGGTGGGGGTCCGCATGTCGTTCGTCTCCGGCAAGAGCGACCCCGGGGAAGGATCCGGGGCGTACCGAAGATCCTAGGACCCGACGCGGAGATTGCACATTAACGATATTTAATCGTTCACGCCGCACGAGAAAACGACGGCGAAGAGATCCCGGCGCCCGAGCGCTACTTGGGCGGGTCCACCGGCAAGAAGCAGAAGTTGCTCGTCTCGAATCGGTAATTCGAGCCCGAGTAGTTCCGCTCCGCGTGGAAGACTTGCAGATCGTACACACCGCCGAGGACCAGGCCGAGCTGCTCGGCGCTCTGATCGAGATCGACGGTGCCCAGCTCGGGGCCGTGGATGCCGCCGAGGTCGATGGCGAGGCGGTGATTGATGAACACCCAGATGTCGTCGTCGCCGCGGAACGTGAACACCTCCCCGCCCTTGTAACGGAAGGAGACGAGCGCCTCGGTGGTGAAGTGCCAGTTGTTCGGCATGCCATTCAGCTCGAAACCTTCGTTGCCGAAGCCGAAGGATGCGTCGATCGGATGAAAATTGGCGTCGTCGTACACGAGCGTCGAGCCATTGCCCGTGAGCGGGATCTGCACGTTCGTGGCGAAATTGACGTCGGGGGTGTCCCGGTACCACGCATCGAAATGGGCGGCGCCGGTGAAAGGCGCGTAACTCGGGCCATCCGGGCTGACCTCGTTCGTGGCGACGTACACCGGCTTGAAGCTGCCGTCGGGCTGTTTGGCCAGCTCGGCGGCCAGGATGCCCGGACGAACCCCCGTGAGCTGGCCGAAATTGGCGTGGCCGCTCCACTGGAAGTCGGGGTGGCTCTCGGAGAAATCGCGCACCCGCATGGTCAGGGTGCTCAAGCAATCCTCGCCGGTATCGCCGCCGGTGCCGCTGGACGTCGTGAGATTGAGGCCGCCTTCGCCGCCCACGCCGCCGGCCCCGCCCCCGGCGCCGCCGCTTCCTCCACCCGCCGAACCCGAGGATGCAGTCGATGTACCCGTCGGGGACCCCGTGCCCCCACCGGACGAACAACCGAGGACGAGCAGCATGCCAAGCAGCGAAAGGATCGTGGTGCGCATTGCTGGAGGATACCATGGGGCCGGACGGCGCGGAAGCTCATGCCGTGCGCCGCACGACCGCATCGAAACGCTTCCCCTTTACGCCCCTCCTGGCCGGGTGCATGCTCTTCGGCGCATGTCGCGTGGACCCAGAAAGAAACAGAGCCCCATCGCCGCCGCGCTCGCGCCGCATGGCTTTCCGAGCGCGCCAGGGCCCGGTCTCGGCTTCACGGCGGAGGACGACGAGCGCCTCGCGCGCGGTTGGCCCGAAATGCGCGTGATCACCGACGAGCCGGTCAAGGGAAAGGCGGCCGTCCGGCTCGCCTCGAAGGCGCTCGACGCCATTGAACACATGCTGCCTCTCGTCATGCCACGCGCCGTCGCAGCACGATACCTCGTCGGATATTCGCACGGGCCCAACCTGTTCGTCCATCCAGACTACCCCGCCGAGAACGCGCAACGGAGGGAGGCGCGCGACGCGGCGGTGGCGGCGCCGCCCGTGGTGGATCTCGAGCTCCTGCGAACGACGCTGCGAGCCCCGCACGCACGAGGAATGGGCGATACGTATCGCGCTTGGCGCTTCCGGGAGGTTCTCTTCCTGTACGAGGCGTTCCTCGGTACCGAGCCCGTGGCCCGCACGCTCACCGAGCACCTCGTCGGCGAAGCAAAGCGCGCGTCCCCCTGGCCCGACCTCTTGAAGATTCCGAACCGCACCAATGCGGCGATGCATCACCTCGCCCTCGTTCTGCCGTGGCTCCTCCTCCGTTTGCCCGCCGCGGTGGCCGCCGCGCTCCGCGCCGAGCTCGCGACCGTGCGAAAACCCGAAGACGTCTCCGACGAGGAGCCGCGCGCATTCTTCGCCCTGCTGCACGCCCTCGCGAACCCGTCAGCGCCGCTCCACGATTCGGCGAAGGCACTGCGTTACGAGCTGGCCCTCTGCGCCGGCGACGCCGACGAGGTCGCTCGCGGCGCGAGCCTTGGTTACACGCTGCTCTGGTATCCGGCGCGCATTGCATGGTTGGTCGGGACGGACATCTTCGCCGGCAAGCTCACCATCGCGGTGCCCTGGTTGCATCGAATCGCGCAAGAGCTCTTGCTGGTCCGTGATCCGGGCGTCGTCCGCCTCATCGCGCACGTCGCGACGGTGCGGACGGGAAAGACGGCCGCCGCGACCTGGCTCCGCGCGCACGGCGATTATGCCAGGCCGATTCTCGATTCGCTCGCCGCGCTCCCCCAGGCGAAGGAGCAGCGGGCAGCGCGGGCAGCGGCCGCGCTGCTCGACATGGACGCGCCCGCGGCGACGGATTCGTCGGCGCCCGGATAGGGCGTCCCTCCCCGGGCCGCCCCTTTCAATGGGCTGCCGGCGCGCACGCATCGATCGACGCCTCCTCCACGGCCCGCGCCTCGAATCGTTGACCCGAGAGCGTCGCCCGCAGCGCGCCGGGCAGGACCACGAGCGTGGTGATCGTCCCGAAAAACATCCCGAAGATGACCACCGTCGCGAGCGGGCGCTGCACCTCGGCGCCGGCGCTCTGCGCGAGCGCCATCGGCAAAAAGCCGAGCGCCGCGACGGCCGCGGTCGTGAGCACGGCGCGCACGACGGCCGTCGCGCCGCGCTGGATCGCCTCGTCGAGCGGCTCACGCGCGGCGAGGCGCCTGCGCACCTCGGTCGCGATCACCACCCCGTTCAGCACGGCCACGCCGCCCAGCGCGATGAATCCGACTGCCGCCGACAGGCTGAAGGGCAGGCCTCGCGCGAGCAGGCCCAGCATGCCGCCCACGAGCGAGAGCGGCACCATCATGAAGACGGCCGCGGCGAGCCGCACGTTCTGGAACATCCAGAGCAGCATGCCGAAGATGATCACCACGACGGCCGGCACCAGCAGCGCGAGCCGCTTCTGCGCCCGCTCGAAATTCTCGAATTGCCCGCCCCACGCGACCTGGTAGCCGCTCGCGAGCGGCACGTCGCGCTCGACGGCCGCCTTGGCCTCGTCGACCCAGGAGACGAGATCGCGACCTCGCAGGTTCACGTCGACGCGCACCGTGCGTTCGCGATCCTGCCTTCGGATCGAGGTCGGCCCATCTCCCTCGGCGAGCGTGACCACCTCGCGAAGCGGGACGCTACGCCCGTTCGAAGTCTCCACGAAGAGCTCGCCGAGCGCCGCCGCCGAGGGCTCGGCTGGAGGGTTCAACACGCGAAGATCGAACTTGCGTTGATCCTCGTAGATGTCGCCCACGCGTACGCCCTCGCGCGCCGCGGCGATCACGGTAAAAGCGTCCTCGACCTTCACCCCGTGACGCGCCATCTTCGCTCGATCCGCGACGGCGCTGATGACGGGCTGGCCGAGGAGCCGCTCGACGCGCACGTCGCCGGCGCCCCGGATCGCCTTCACGCGCTCGCCGATCCGGTCGGCGACCGCGGCGAGCTCGTGGATGTCGGTCCCGACGACCTTGATCGAGACATCGGCGCGCGATCCGCTGATGAGCTCGTTCGTCTTGTCCTCGATCGGCTGCGAGACGGAGACGAACGTCCCCGGCACGCGGGCCTCGATCGTATTCTTGAACGCCTCGGAGAGTCCGTCGAAATCACGCGCCGTCTTCCACTCTGCGGGCGGGCGCAGCCGCACGAGGATGTCGGTGTTGTCGTTGCCGACCGGATCGACGGCGACCTCCGCGCGCCCTGTCATCCCGAGCGTGCTCACCACCTCGGGAAAACCGTGCAGCACCTTCTCGGTCTCGAAATCGAGCCGTCGCGCCTCTTCGAGGGAGATGCTCGGCGCGCGGCGGATGGTCACGACCGCGTCACCCTCGAAGATGCGGGGGACGAACTCCGCGCCGGCGCGGGAGAAGAAAAAGATTGTCACGACGAACGACACCGCCGAGGCGCCGAGGAGCGGCCACCGGAGCGCGACGGCCCGACCGACGAGCCGCGCGTACCGTTCGGTGATCCACTCCATCCAGCGCGGACCGTGGCCCGCCGCGGGCGGCACGAGCGTGACGAGAAGCGCCGGGAAAAATACGACCGAATAGATCAACGCGCCGAAGAGGGCGCAGGCCATGGTGAGCGCCATCGGCCGGAACATCTTGCCCTCGATGCCCTCGAGGAACAAAAGCGGCAGATAGACGAGCATGATGATGGCCACGGCGAAGGCGACCGGGCGCGCCACGCCCTGCGCGGCTTCCGCATATGCCCGCGCCTTCGCGTTCCCCGCGAGCTTTTGGCCCGCCACCGCCGCGATGACCGCTTCGAGCATCACGATCGGCCCGTCCACCAGAAACCCGAAATCGATGGCGCCGAGTGACATGAGATCACCCGTCACGCCGAAGAGGTGCATCCCGAACAAGGCCACCGTCATGGCCGCGGGGATCCCGAGGACGACCACCAGCGCGCCACGAATCGTACCGAGGAACAGCGCGAGCACGATCGTCACGACGACCACGCCCTCGGCCAGGTTCTTCAGCACGGTGCCGATGGTGCGACCCACGAAATCGGCGCGGTCGTAGACCACCTCGATGGTCGCGCCGGGCGGCAGCTCCGCCTCGATTTCCTTCACCCGCTCGCCGACCGCGGCCACGACCTCGCGGCTGTTGCCGCCGAGGAGCATCATCACGATGCCCGTGACCGCCTCGCGCTCGCCCCCGTGGGTGATCACGCCGTAACGCAGCGCCGCGCCGATCTGCACGTCCGCCACGTGTTTGACGAGCACCGGCGCGCCCTCGGCGTCCGCGCGCAAGACCACGTTGGCGATGTCCTGCTCGTCGCGCAGCATGCCTTGCCCGCGCACGGTGAACGATTCCTCGCGCCGCTCGACGTAGCCGCCGCCCACGTTGACGTTGGCGGTGCGGAGCGCATCGAGCACGTCCTCCACCGTCATGTGCTGGGCCTGCAGGCGCGCGCGATCCACGACGACCTGGAACTGCTTGAGCTCCCCGCCCATCGTGTTGACCTCGATCACGCCGGGCACGCTGCGGAGCTTCGGTACGATCTCCCAGTCGAGCAGCGTCCGGAGCTGCATCGGCGAATGCTGCGAGCTCCGAACGACGAATTGAAAGATCTCGCCGAGCCCCGAGGACACCGGTGCGAGCTCGGGCGTGCCCGCCGAGGCCGGCAGCTCTCGCTCCACCGTGCGCAGCCGCTCGAGCACGAGCTGCCGCGCGAACCACACGTCGGTTCCGTCGGCGAACACCACCGTCACGGCCGACAAACCCCCGCGCGAGACGCTGCGCAGCTCGGCGCCGCCCGGGACGCCATTGAGCGCATTCTCGATCGGAACGGTCACGGTCCGCTCCACCTCGACGGCGGAGAGGCCCGAGGCGCTCGTGAGCACCGAGACCTGGATCGTCGAGACGTCCGGCATCGCGTCGATGGGGAGCGCGCGCACGGCCACGGCCCCCGCGCCGAGGAGGAGCGCGAAGAGGACGAGCATCAGCGCCCGCAGGCGAATCGAGGCAAGGACGATACGTGACAGCATGGTTTTACCGGTAAAGCTCGCTCTTCAATGCAAACACGCCGCGGCTCACCACGAGCTGCCCCTCGGACAGGCCCGAGGTGACGCCCTGGTTCGTGCCGTCGTTCGGGCCGAGCTCGATCGTCGTGGGCACGACGCGATCGGCGCTCTCGGCGAGGAACACCGTCGGACGCCCGTCGATGTACGTGACGGCCGTCATCGGCACGGTGAGCATGGTGCGCGAAGGGCCCGAGGCCTGGATGATCGCGGTCACGGATTGCCCCGGCCGGAGCTTGCGTTCTTTGTTCGAAACCGCGATGCGTACCTCCGCCGTGCGTGTCACGGGATCCACGACCTCGCCGACGTGGGCGATGCGACCGGGGATGGGCTCGCCTCCGACGCGCGTGATCTCCACCGGATCGTCCTTGTGGATCGCGTCGAGGCTGCTTTCGAAGACCGAGAGATCGACCCAGAGGTGGTCGAGGTTCGCGACGCGAAAGGCGACGAGGTGGGCGTCGACGGATTGGCCCGCGAAGATGTGCCGCTCGACCACGGTCCCTTCGAGCGGCGCGCGCAGCATGTAGACGCCGAACGCGCTGCCGGGGGCGCCGCTCATGGCCACCACGCGTTGCCGCGCGGCTTCGAAGAGCGCGCGTTGCTCCTCGTGTGTCGCCGTCGCGACCTCGTGCTCGCGCGCCGTGGACAAACCTCGCTCGGCGAGCTCGCGCTCGCGTTTCTCGTTGATCGAGGCCGCCTTGCGGTGCGCGCTTGCGACGGCCACGCCGGCCTGCGCTTCTCCGAGCTCGGCGCTCTCGATCTCGGCGAGCACGTCGCCCGTCTTCACCCTGTCGCCCTCGACCTTCGCCAGCGAGCGAACGAGCCCGGGGATCCGCGTCCCGACCGCGGCCACGTGCGCCGGGTCGAAATCGACGGTGCCGACGACCTTGAGGCGCGGCACGAGCGGCGCGAGGCGCACGGGCTCGGTCTCGACGCCGGCGCGGTCGCGAAACGATTTCGAGAACACGATGGCCTTGCCCTCGACGTGCGGGACGTCGGCCTTGGTCACGGGCACGTCCGTCTCCGCGCCGCCCCCGCGCAGCAGGACGAACAGGCCCGCGGCGGTGAGCGCAGAAAGGCCCGCGGCGACGCCCCAGCGCGCCCACCGCGGCCTCGGCTCCCGCGGCGGGGCGCGCGGCGGGGTCTCCTCCTCGGCGAGGCCCTCGTCCGTGGTGCGCGGGCCCGAGGGCCCCTCGTCGATCGGGTTCGTTTCGTCCGTCACGGCAGATCTCCGGTCAATGCGACGATGTCGCCGACGATGGCCCACTCCCGCGCGATGAGCTCCAGGCGCCGCAATCGCAGGAGCGCGAGGTCACGGCGCGCGGTGAGCACGAGCAACATCTCCCCCTTGCCCGCCGTCTTCATTGCGACTGCCGCTTCCGCTGCGGCGAGCGCTGCGGGCAGGGCGGTCGCGTCGATCACCTCGCGGGCGCGGCGCACTTTGGCGCGCTCGATTTCGAGGCCCGAGAGCCCTTGCGCGACGAGGCGCCGCTTCACCTCGGCCTCGGCCAGCGCGCGCGTCCGCTCGGCGTCGGCGCGGGCCACCTCGGCTTGCTTGCGCCGCGCGACCGGGAAGGTCCACGACAAACCTCCGCCGAAGCGCGGCTCGCCGAGATCGCCGCGGCCGGCCGTGACGATGAGGTTCACCGGCGGGTGGGCCTCGATCGCCGCGCGCTCGCGTGCCCGCGCGTAAAAGCTCGCCTCGCGCGTCACGGCGGTCACGTGGGCGGACGCGCCCGCGACCCGCGCAGCGCCGGCTTCACCGTACGTCTCGTCCGGCGTGGGCGGCATCGCGGATGCGCCGTCGGGCGGCGAGAACATGCGGCCCGTCGCGCGTGCGAGATCGACGAGCGCGCGCGTGAGATCGGCGCGGCTCTCTTCGAGCATCACCGCGTACCGCGCGTGCTCCATGCTCGCGAGCTTCTCCTCCTGCAGCGTCGCGTCGCCGGCGGCGAGCCGCTGCCTGTACACCTCCGCCTCGGCGCCCGCGTCGCTCACGAGCCCTTCGATCGTGCGTACCCGCGCGGCCGCGACGAGCGCGGCTCCGTAGGCGCGCACGGCCTCCCCCTCGGCCGAGAGCTGCGTCGCTTCGAACAGCGCCTTTTGCCAGGCGACGAGCGCGTCTGCCTCGTCCATCCTGCGGGCTCGCTGCCCGGACACTTCGAGCGGAAGCCACAGATTCGCCTGAACGGTCGCGTCTTTCGTCACGCCCTGCAGGCCGCGATCGACGAAGACCTCCAGATAGGGGTTATCGAGCGCGTGGAGCCGCGCGCCTGCGTACGAGGCCTCCGCGACGCCCACGGCTCCCCGCGCGCTCACCACGCCCGGGGCGCGCTCGCGCGCGAGCTCCATGGCGCGTTCGAGCGCAGGGAATGGCTCGGCTGCGGGCGGATGGGCGTCCGCTCGGGCAGGAGCCTCTTTTCGGCGCTCTTCGGCGATTGCGACGCTGGCGACGAGCATCACCAGAATCGCCACCAAATAAATGGGCATACGTCGACACCACGTGCGAACGATAGGCATCGTAGGACCCCAAACACGTTTGAGGACAAACGAAAACGTTCGATTGATGTAGTGCCGGTTCAGGCAGCGTCAAGGCATCTTTTTACCGCGAGCGAACCTGTTTGACTCCAAACGATCTGCGCGCGGTACCGCGCCCAACATGTCCTGTCCGGACTGTCCCGTGCTGTCGAGTCGCGGCGCCTTCGAATTATTCCCGCTCGCCCGACGACGCCTTCCCTCCTCGGAGAGGGTTGTCCGTCTGTAAGCGCCGACCCGTGACGAGACGATTCCAGGCCTGCCGGCCGGGAGGACAAACGAGACCAGCCCGAGACGCCGTGCGCCGGATCAGGCGCCGCTCGTCGGTCTACATCCTTGCAATGCAGCGACGTTTGCCACGGCGTATTTCATTTCCAGACGCGCGGATCCTACGTCACACGGGCGCGGATTCCGCGGCCGTCTCCTGGGCGGGTTGCCCCGTGATCCGCGTACCGCAGAGGACGTCCCACAGGTAGAGCGCCTCGCCGAAATGCGTGTTCGCCCTGGCGTGATGCACGTTGTGGAAGGCCGAGGTGTTGAGGAAGACCCTCGGCAACGTCTTCTCCACCCACGAAAGGGTCACGCCGCAGTGGAGATAGAAGTTGAGGTTCACGAATCCCACGACGAGCCCGAAATAAAGCGGGGCCCAGTGCAGCGCCTCGGGCATGCACAGAAAAAGAATCGGCCAGAAGGTGAGCAGCGCCTCGACCGGGGCCACCGCGAAGCCGGCAAAGGCGGTGGGATCGCGAAAGACGTGGTGAGACTTGTGGAATCCGAACAAGAGCCGCGTGTGCAAGAGCCGGTGTTTCCAGTAAAGCCACGCGTCGATCACGACGACGCCGACGAGGGTCTGCACGACGACCCGCGTCATACTCACGCCATGTCCATCGAGGTCCCAGACGAGCCCCGTCGGATGCCCCAATCGCCATGCCGTGAGGGGCCAGGCCGCGAGGCAGGCCGCGACGTACATCGCGCGCGCCGACTCGAAGGCTTCCCGCGCCATGGGCGCCGGCTTGCTGCGTTGTCCCTGGATGCGCGTCCCGAACCGGCCCGAGAGCCATGTCACGATCGCCGCGCCCGAGAGCACGGGCACGGCGAGGACGGCAAACGAAACGACGAGGCTCGAATACCAGGTCCCCGGGCTCTCGCGGTGAAGGAGCCCAGCCGCCGTCAGGGCGACGAGGACGGCCGCGTCGATGATCTCGTGAATCGTCCAGCGCCCAGCATGCGCTGGAGACGGGGCTCGCATGGTATACCTCCGATGGAATCCGTCCGAGGACGTATCACAGCTCGCCGCGGCCCATCAATTCCCAGCAGCAAGGCGTCCTGCGGTATTTCGTGCACTCCCCCTGAACCTTTCCTCCGTTCGCGCGTCCAAGGTCTTCGCATGCAACGCCGCGCCTTCCTGCACTCGCTCGCCGCCCTGCCCTTCGCCGCCACCGCCCTGACCGCCCGCCCCCGTTCTGGCTACGCCTGAGGGATCCCCGTGCCGCGCCGGGTGCGCGACGAATCGTTGGTGCTCCGAAGAATGGACGCGCCGGACCGGGAGATCGTCCGGCTGCGCGACGATCGCTGGGTCGACTCGTTGCCCTCGCAGCGGCGCTTCCAGGTCTCGCCCGACGCGCGCATCCTCGCGTACACGAGGCCCGACACGCAGGCGCTCGAGCTCGTCCGGCGCGACGGCCGCGTTGCGACGATCGCGCACGTGGGCGAGCAAGACATACGCATCTCGCCGGACGGCAAGGTTCTCGCCGCGGGGCGCTGGGTGCAGGGCTTGCCGATCATCACGCGCGTCGACCTGCAAAGCTTCGAGGCGAGCACCTGGGCCGAGCTCCCAAACCCTTCCTGGATCGAGTTCTGCGCGGATGGGCTCGTCGTCCTGCACAGCGAGCAGCTCGGGGGCGACTCGTGCCTCACGCTGCTCCCCTGGAGCGGCGCCCCGCAGCGCCTCGCGCAGGTGACGTGGGGTTTGTCCCGGTTCACCGTCGCCAAGGCGGGCAACCGGATCGTCTATTTCCACCGGGGCGACATCTACGCCATCGAGCGCCCGGGCGCGGAGCCCGAGAAGATCGGGCGTGTGGAGGGAGGCATCGTGCAGAACGCCGAGATGTCGCCCGACGGACGCACCGTCGCCTTCACGCCCGGCCGCGGGCTTTATGTGATCGAAGGCGCGGGACCGGTCACGCTGGCCGGCCCGACCGAGGAGAACGTGCACTCGATCTGGTTCTCGCGCGACGGCACGGCGCTCGCGTGGGGCAGCCGCGACCGCGCGGTATGGCGCAAGAACGGCGAGAAGCGCACGCTCGCCGGGGTCGACGCTCCGATCGTCGCGATGCGCTTCCTTCAGGCCTCGCCCGGCCTCATCGTCACGCGTGGCAACCAGGTGCAGCGCTGGAGCCCCGAGCGAGACGAGGTCGAGACGATCACGACGCTCGACGACGAAGGCAGGGACCTCATCGGCGCCGATGTGTTCGACGGGGGGATCGTCTTGTGGACGGCCACGCCGTGGCAAGACGCCGGTCTCCGTCCGCGACTTTAATGGGGCGGGTGGTTGCGGGTTCGCCCTGTTCCGCGACGGCACGGGCGCGTCCGGCTAGACGCTGAGCTCCCCCGATGTTCGAGGCTCCGCGCACGCGGACGCCCCTCGCGGGATGGAATGGCGGGCCGTAGGTTCCGCTTCGGGGTTTCGGCATGTCGCGAAGGCCCGTGCTCATCCACGAGGGTCTCGGTCGAGCGCCCGCCCTTGCGCCGCTCGGGTGGCTCGCGCGCTTGCCCATCGTCCGTTCGGTCGCTGCATGGGTCCACCGGCGGTTTGCGCGCCGCCGCGGCCTCGCCGCTCTCGGGGACCGATGGCCCTTCGGTCCCTCCGCCTCGCCGCCCCGGAGCCGCGTCGTTCGATGGCTGTTTCTGCGCGCGCTCGGCGTGGTCCATTATCTCGCGTTCACCTCGCTCGGTTCGCAGGTGCTCGGTCTTTATGGCCGCCGTGGCATCCTCCCCATGCGAGACCGGCTCGAGCGCGCCCAATACGTCCTCGGACCGAGGGGCTATCGGGCCATGCCGTCGATCTTCTGGGTCGACGCGTCCGACGCCACGCTCGTTCGAGCCTGCCGCGCAGGCCAGCTCCTCGCGGCGCTGCTCGTCCTCAATGTCGCTCCTCGGCCCGTGCTCTCGCTGCTCTGGGCGCTCTATCTCTCGTTCGTCTCGGCCGGCGGCACCTTCCTCTCGTATCAATGGGACGCGCTCCTCCTCGAGAGCAGCCTGCACGGGCTTCTGGTCGCGCCGCGTGGCCTCCGTCCGGGCTTCGGCCGGGAGGACCCTCCGTGGCAAGTGGTGCTGCTCCTGCGCTGGCACGCCTTCCGGCTCTACTACGAATCGGGCCTCGCGAAGCTCCAGTCCGGCGACACCACGTGGAAGGACCGCACCGCGCTCGGCTACCATTACGAGACGCAGCCGCTCCCGACGCCGATCGGGTGGTACGCGCATCTGCTCCCCCGCCCCGTTCAGCGGCTGTCGACCACGCTCGCGCTCTTTTGCGAGTACGTCCTTCCCTTTCTGGCGTTCGCGCCCCGGCGCCTCCGGCGGCTCGCCTTCTGGCCGCTCTCCGGATTGCAGGCGGGCATCGCGGCCACGGGGAACTATGGATTCTTCAATTTGCTGACGGTCGTGCTCGGGGTATGGCTCCTCGACGACGAGCCGCTGCTCGGAAAAACCCTCTTTCGCGCCACGGGGCCCGCGCGGCCGATGCGGGGCGTCCGGCGCTTCGCGATGGGAGCGGCGGCGAGCCTCCTCTTCGCGCTCTCCCTCGGCGCGCACCTCGACCGGTACGGCCATCGCAACGCACCACGCTTTCTCTCGCGCCTCCTCGACTCGCTCCTGCCGCTGCGCTCGGTCAATGCGTACGGTCTCTTCAGCGTCATGACGGTGCGAAGGCCCGAGATCGTGATCGAGGGGTCCGACGACGGAGGCCGCTGGCTCGAATACGAGTTCCGGTACAAGCCCACGGATCCGCGCCGGCCCCCGCCCTGGGTCGCGCCGCATCAACCACGCCTCGATTGGCAAATGTGGTTCGCCGCGCTCGAGCCGCCGCCACGCTGGTTCGTCGGGTTCTTGGCCCGTCTGCTCGCGGGATCACCCGAGGTGCTGGCGCTGCTCCAGCGCTGTCCGTTCCCGGATCGACCCCCGCGCTACGTGCGCGCCGTCCTTTACGAATACCGGATGACCGACGTCGCGACGCGACGCCGCACGGGCATGTGGTGGGAACGGGAGAGGCTGGGACTCTATTTCCCGCCGATATCGCTCGCGAAAGACGAAGCCGCTGCAGCCTGACCACGCAGGATCGCGACGGGGCTCGATCCGAAGAACCACCTCGCCTCGCGAAGCATCGGAGCTGTCCTCGCGACGACCAGGGCCGCCCGAAGCCCGGCGAGTCCCCCCGCCCATCGCAGGTGCTCGCCGTCCCGCTCGGCGCTCCGTGAGCGAATGCCACGAGGGGACCGGATGCGATGCAGCAAAGGAAAGCCGGCAGCCCGAAAGGTGGAGAAGAAGTGCCAACCGAAGAAATGGGTGATTTTTTGCAGGTGCGCGCGATACGCTCGTCAACGCCTCGCGGGTGACCGCGAGCACCTCGATTCCCTGCGCATACCAAGCCGACGAAGCCAGGCATAGCGCTTGCGACCTCCCTGGTCGGCGATGTCTCGGACGGATCAGCGCATCGTGGCGAGAGCGCCGAAAGGGGGGGACCAGGCAATGAAGCAGAAAAGAATCGGGCGGTACGCGCGTGGCGGCGGAGCGGTTTGTCTCGTTCTGTCTTTCGTGGCGGCAGGATGCGTGCAGGAAATGAGCGGGGAGGACGAGATCGTCGAGACACAGGGAACGGACCTGGAAGAACCGGCGCCGCAGTTCGACAAATTCGAGAGCCCAGCGCAGGCACAGAAGAGGGCGAGCTGCGCGGAGCTCCCGCTGTGCGACGGGGCCCAGTTCCAGCAACGCATGCAGACGAGGATTTTACGAGACAAGAATGCCCAGCCTGCGCTCGGAGCGCAGGCGAACCTCGATATCAAACTTATTCAGGAAGGGCAGGTGGTTCTGCCGAGCCTGGAGATCTCGACGGCAGCCCAAGTCGCGTCCTCGGGGGGGCCCCCTGCCGGGGAGTGCACCCCCAATTACGAGGACTATGACCTCGCATGCTGCGAATGTGGGTTGTCGTCGCCGTAACGAAAAGGCTCACCCCGGGGCGAGCATCGCGATCATGGCCGCCGGGTCACGGATGCCCTCCGCGGCCATCCAGCGCCGGCTCTCCTCGACGAGCGCGAGGCCCTCGGCGCCGCCTCGGAGCGCGCCCAGGCGCGCGCGCGCGGCTTCCCGATAAAGCGCCATTTCCGTCCGAGCAAAGCCCTCCATGGCCGCGGTGAGAGCGCGCGCGGCGCGGTCCCGATCCCCCTCGAGCCGCGCCACAGCGGCCCGGATCAGCGCGGCGAGCGGCGCCGCATGCGGCAGCGCGGCGCGCTCGATGCGGCGGGCCTCGGTAAGGGCCGTGCGGACGAGCCGCGCCGCGCGCGAGCGGGGTTCGTGGACCGGGCCGCGCGCAGCCGCTGCAATGGCAGCGCGCGCCCGGAGGTGGCAGAGCTCGACGCAAATGCACTCGACCCAGAGCAGGTTGGCTCCTCGAACGTGCGGCCACGCAGCCTCGATGTACGCCCATGCGCACTCGGCGTCGCCCATGTAGAGGCATGTCTGCACGACGCTGATCACCCGATGATATTGCTGCGTCGGATTGATCTGCCACTCCTGCTCGACGGACCCCGACCGTAGCGACGCGCCGTACTCCGTGGCGCGATCCGCGGCGAGCCAGGACAAACACGGCTGGCCGAGCCGGCAGCTGTTCATCGCGAAGAGATCGCCCCGCCGCTCCGCGTCGCGCATCGAACGAGCGAGCCGCTCGCCGAGCTCCCGCACCCGGCCGAGCTGCGCGAGCGCGGAGAGCGCGAATGCGTCGAGCATCGCGAGCTCCCAGGCGATGCCCTGGCAACGCTCTCGTAAAAGGGCCGCCGCCTCGTCACAGAAGCGCACCGACTCCGCCCACGACGCGGAAAGCCACGAGCACGCGGCGCGGGACGCGAGCGCCCAGGCGCGGTCGTAGGGGTCACCGGTCTCGCGGGCCAGCTCTTCGGAGAGGCGAAGCAGACGCTCGCTATGGCGGCGGAGCAGCGGCCACCGAAAGCACGCCTCCACCGACGCCTCGTAGCCGAGCGCCCGCGCCACCCGGGAGCGCTCGCCAAGCTGGAGCGCGGCGCTGAGCTGCTTGACGCCGAGCGCGTCGGCGGTCGCGAAATTGATCAGGGACAGGCTCGTCGATACACCCCAAAGGGTATCGAGGCGCGCGAGCGCCTGCGCGGAGACCTGATCGGGGCTGCGCCGCTTGACGTGGACGCCGTGCACGAGGAACCACTGGCGTAAGAAGAGCGCCGACCAGAACGCCCGTCGCGAGCTGTCGGGCATGCGCACACCGACGCGCACGAGGACCGAGCGAAGAAGGCGCATTCCCTCGTCGATGCGCCCGCTGTGCAGGTATTGCTCCGCCGCGCAGCGCTCCAGCGTGAGGATCTGCATGTCGTCGTGCGCCTGTGCCGCGCGCGCGGCCGCTGCGGCCATGAAGGCCTCTGCCGCCTCCCCACCGCGCCCCGCGTTGGTCAGCGTCTCGCCGAGCTTTCGTTGGAGCTTCCAGCGCTCCTCGCCCTGGTTGTCCAGCGTCAGCGCCTCGCGATACAGCGCCGCAGCACGATCGAAGGCGAGCGACGCGGCGGCGCGGTCGGCCGCCAGCAGCGCATAATGGCTGGCCTCGCGCGTGTCGCCGGCGCCGAGGTAATGCTCGACGAGCGCCTCCGGATCGGGCGAGGGCAAGGAGAGGAGTGCCTCGGCCAATCGGCGGTGACAGGTGCGGAGTTCCTCGGCGGGGAGGTCGGCGACGAGCGCCTCGCGAATCCGATCGTGGTACGTCTCGACCGCCAGCTGGCCATTGAGCTCGGTGAATCGCAGGAGCGAGAGCTGGCCGAGGCGGGCGACATCCGGGCGGCCCGTCTCCCCGAGCCCCGACGCTCGCAAGGCGACACCACGATCGATGGGCCCGCCCGCGACCGAGACGATATCGAGCAGGCAGCGCTCGCGCCCGGTGAGATGCTCGACCCTGGCCTGGATGACCCGGGAAAGGCGCAGATCGAGCGCAGCGCCGGGCGCGGCGCGGAGATGACGGGCGAGCTCCCCGATGAAGAAGGGGGAGCCGGCCGACTCTGCCACCATGCGCGCGGCGAACGGTTCGAACGCGGCCCCTTCCGAGGCGAGCAGCATCGACAAAAGCTCACGCGAGCGCGCCTCGTCGAGCGGCGCGAGGACGATCGACCGCGCGGCGCCCTTGGGCAGCTCACGGGCCATGGAGGCGACCGCCTCCAGGATCGGGCTGCGCTCGACATCCTCGCTACGATACGAAAGGATCACGAGCATCGGCGGGGCGTCCTCGGGGCGCAAGAGCTCGCGCAGGAGCAGGGCGCTGTCGGCGTCGCCCCATTGCAGATCATCGATCCAGAACACGAGGAGCCGGAGCAGCGCGAGGTTCGCGGCGAGCTCGCGCATTGCCTCGAAGCCGCGGTGCCGGAGCTCCTGGGGATCCTGAGCGAGCGCCGTGTGCCCGCGCGAGGTGGCGAGCGCCGGGACCCTCCCGAGCACCGGAAAGAGCCGCATCAGCGCGGCCCCGTGCGCCGGTGCAATCACGTCGATGTGGTAGGGATGGAGCCCAACGAGATACCGACTCAGCTCGTCGACGAGCGAATCGAATGCCTTGTAGGGAACGGACTCCTGCGGGTGGCAGCGGCCCCGGAACGCGACCAGGTCGAGCTCGGCTTCGAGGGAGGAGAGGAATCGCTGCACGAGCTCGGTTTTTCCCATTCCCGAGGCGCCCTCCACGCGCACGAGCACGGCTTGTCCGCTCTTCACGTCCTCGAAGGCAGCGTGCAGCGCCGCGAGCTCCTCCGCACGGCCGACGAAAGGGGCCTCCTTTGCCGGGAGGGTGACCTCGGAGGGCTCGCTCGCGCTGCCGAGGGCCTCGAGGATCGTATGGCCTCCGGCGCGACGCGCGGGATCGGGATGGAGCAGGGCCATCACCAGCGCATCGAGCGCGGGAGGCGTAGCGGGCGCGAGCTCCCGCGGCGGCCGCGCGTTCGCGTGCTGTTTGTGCCGGAGCACGTCCGCCACCGAGCCGGTGAAGGGCAGGACCCCGGTGAGCACCTGATAGAGCATCACGCCGACGCTGTACCAATCGGCCGCAGGCGAGAGCCTCCCGCCGCGCATCTGCTCCGGCGCCATGTAGGGAATTGTCCCGACAATCTCTTTGTCAGGCGACCATTGGCTCTGCTTTCGGTAGGGGATGGTCAGACCGAAATCGAGGATGACCACGCGGCCCTCGCGGGTCACCACGACGTTCGAGGGCTTGATGTCGCGGTGAATCTTGCCGCCGGCGTGGAGCGCCGCGAGGCCGTGGACGAGCTGCGGCAGCGCCCGCGCGAGGCGCTCGAGCGCCGCGGGCGTCAGGTCCGCGGAGAGGACTTCCTCCGGGAAGGGGATGTCGCGGTCCTCGAGGAGCACGGGGCGCACCCGGCTCATCGGCTCGGTGACGAGCGGATCGCTTTCCTGGACGCCGCGTACGTGCTCGATGAAATCGACGCCGTCGAGCAGCTCCATCGTGAAGAAACAATCCTCACCCTGGGCGACCAGCTCGTAGAGCTCGACGAGGTTCGGGTGCGTGATGCCGGCGAGCGAGCGGAACTCTTCTTTGAGGTAGTAGAGCAGATTGGAGTCGAGGGATTCCAGCGTCTTCAGGGCGACGTCGCGCCCCATCTCCTCGTCGTGGACGCGGTAGACCGAACCCATCCCCCCTCGCCCGATGAGCTCGATGGGGCGAAAACGAGGGGTCCCTTTGAACGGACGATCCGAGACGCCAGGAGGGGTCCACGCGACCATGGGATGAAGTTTTCTCCGCTTCGCAGCGCCTGCCGGCCCGGCCGGCCGGGTCGGGTGGCACCCATATATCGAGCGCGGGGGGCGCCATCGCAATCGGCACACCCGCGCAGCCGGTCCCGAGCGCCACGACGTCCAGGGAATCTCTTCGACGACGGCGGGCGCGACCACGAGGCCGCGCGGGCCTACGAAGCAAGCAGAACGGCGCTGGGCCGAGGCACGGCTTCGTGCATGCTCATCGCCCTGGGACCCGCGGCGACGGCTCCTCTGCTCGCCCGCCGGATGGGACCCCGATCGAAAGCGCGGACGCCACCCCCTCGGCGCCGACGATGTCCAGGAAATGCGGCAGCCCCCGCTCCACGAGCTTTTCGTCGAGATCCCTCAGGAAGCGAAGATCCTCGAGCTCGCGCTCCTCGGGCGGCCAGATCGCGCAGAGATTGCCGAGACGACCGGTGGGATGGTGATGCTCGGCGTGCGTCAGGATCGCGTTCACCGCGTGCCGCGCCGACTCGTTGGCCGCCTCCATCGTGGTCAGCCGGGTATGGGTCTTCATGTAGGTCCCGGCGAACACGAGGCTATCGAAATAGACCCCATAGTTGCCCACCTCCCCGGGCCGCGACGCCCATTCACCGGGGCGGTTGATGAGGAGCGGCGCGTCGTTGGTGAGGACGCCGCTGCCGTCTTCCTTGAACCGGATTCCGTCGTCCAGGTGATAAAAAAGCGGCTCGGGGGGGGGCCAGAAGAGAAGCTCCGGCTCGCCGTCGCGCGTCGCAGCGCGCCCGTGGCTGCGCTTCTCGAGGCCCTGTACGATCTGCCGCCAGACCTCGCGCGCGATCTCGTCACGCGACGATTCCCACGCGCACTTCCCCGTGTTCCGGCTCTTCTTGTACCAGTTCGCGATGCACACGGAGAGGGTGCCCCGGTATCCGTGGTTCAGGCGAGGTTTTTCCCTCCAGAAGATCGCCTGCGAGATCGACGAGAGCCCCCAGTCCGAGTCCGGGAAGTAGGTGTGGCCGTGGACCCATTGAATGTCCTCCGCAAAATAATATTGGATTCCGCTGAGGTGCTGGAGGGCTCCCTCGGGGTGCGCTTTCTCCACGCCGCCGGTGGAGAGCTCGCGAATCCGGCGGAGCGTATCGTCCCGCGGTCCTCCGTCGGGCCCCACAGGGTGCGCGCGCTCGTGCGCCTCCACGAGCTCCTCGGTGACGAGGCGCTTCACCTCCTGGGCGGGGAGCGCGAGCAGGAAATACCCCATGGCATAAAGCGCGCGTTTTCCGTCGGCGCGGTGTACGTCGAGCCGGATCTCGCCGTCCCGGAGCCGGATGCCCCGGAGCTCTCCGTGGACGAACCTGACGCCCTGTGCTTCGAGGTAATGGCGCCAGTGTGCGAACCAGGCCTCGCTGGAGGGACCGTTCAGGACCCCGTCCAGGTATTTCGTGTCAGCGAGCTGGTCGAGCAGGAGCTGCACCGTGACATTGCCCTGCGTCCGCGCGTCCCCCTCCCGCGCCGACATGGCCACGAGTGCCTGCGGCCAGGCGTCGAGCGACGCCTGGAGCGCGGGGTTCAGGCGGTCGCCGTCCAGGAAATCCCACCACGAGATCTGCTCGTATTCCTTGGCTCGGCGCGCGCTCGACGAGGTGAGGTACTTGAACAGCTTGAGCTCGAATTGCTGCATGTCCTCGAGTGTGAATTGCATGGTCACGAGCAAGGCGTGGAGGTTCCTCCAGATCTCCTCGAACGACCGCATCACGCGGCGCGGGACGAGCGCGGGGGCGCCCTCGCGCTCGGTCATGACGGCCTGGGTGGTCGTCGAGACGAGGTTCTCGTAGACCGTGCGCGTCGTCTCCGTGGGGTAGGTGTCAATCCAGTAGCGCATATCGCGCAAGGCATGGAATCTCTCGAGGGCCGCCCGTGTGCGCGCTGCTCGTACGCGGGAGACCGGCACGTCCTCGAGGATGGGCGTGCGCCGCATCGTGTCGAAGAGGTGCCAGTAAAACGCCGGAAAGAAGCGGAACCCATGTTCCCCCGGCAGAATCGACTCCCGCACGAAGAATCCCACGTAATTCCGTTGGTCGGCCGGTCGTTCTGGTTCGTGCGCATCCCCGAGCCCCCAGGTATCCAGGCGCGACGTCTTGGGCAGCGCGGGATGCGGGCTCATGCTCGGGGGATCCTGCACACCAAACACAGTGACGAGCTGCTCCTTGACGTAATTCGCGCGCGAAAGGGAGAGCGCCTCGTCCGGTACATCCGCGAAACCCTCGATATCGACCTCGCGCAGGGACGGATATCGGTTGAGCTTCTCGGCCACCGCAGCAAGAACCCGCGCGGCCTCCGCGGGATCGACCGGTACCGCCTCCCCCGGCTTGAAATGGATCTCCTCGTCGAGGCGGAGGATCGGCTCCGTGCTCTGCATCCGCTTCTCGGGCTCCTCGAGCCACGCGGGCCAGTTGACGCGCGTCCACTGGGTCCGCGCCATGCCGCCGATTTCGGAGCGCCCGGGGATGGTCGGCTCGCCGCCTTCCTTTTCCCAGACAAACACCTGAAACCCGCGCTCGGAGAGCTCGTGCGCGGCCGTGAGACCGGCGATACCTCCCCCGAAAATGGTCACGATCTTGGGCTCCTTCGGCGCTGCCATTTCCCCCTCCCTCCGTATCAAGCCGCCCCATCCGCCCTCGCCGCCGATTGCCGGAACCGTCGCAGCATGGCCGGAAATGCCCGAGCGCGGACCGCTCCGTGCAGGTAGATCTGGACCGCGTCGTGCAGGGTGCTCACGTCCTCGAAGCGCGCCAGCACCACGAGCCGCTCCTCGAGCAGCGCCTCCAGCAAGGTGCTCCGCGCGTCGACCAGATCCAGGATCGTCCGCCGGTCCGTACGCAGGAGGATATCAGGCGAGCGCGGGGCCTCGACGAGGTGGATATCGTGAATCTCGCAGCGCAGGCCGAGCGCCTCGCCGTCCACCTCGATGCATAACTCGCGGCGCGCGAGCCGCTCGCACAGGCGCGCGAAGATCCAGGGCCCATCGCGCCGCAGCGCCGCGAGCGACTCCGCGAGGAACGCGGCGAACGAGGCCTCAGGCGCTGACGCGCTCGAAGATCGCATGACCCTCCATGAAGACCCGCTCGCCGCGGACCACTCCGTTCAATCGCAAAAAACCACGGATCTCGTTGATGATGGTGATCCCGAGGTCGTGGTCGTTCGGCAGGATGATCTGCGCGACCTCCTCGGCCTCGAAACGAAGGTGGAGCTCGTCGCCCTCGGCGGCCGCGTGGATATCGATGCGCCGCGGCACGTCCGTCGCGGTCTCGGGCGCGAGGAGGGCCATCACCCGGGGCACCTTGAGGACGCGCCGCGGCCGGAGGTATCCCTCCTGCTGGACCACGATATCGCGGCTGGCCAGCACGCGGTGGAGCTTCGCGCCCCTCCAGAGCAGGAGCGCCTGCGTGCGCATCTCGTGGTGGCCGCGATCGGCGAGGCGCGAAAAAACGACGCTCCACGGCGCGCCGGCCGAAGCGGGTAGACCGTAGCCCCATTCCCACGCAAAATCGCCGCCCCAGGCAAACCGGCCCCAGTTGTGATCGTGGTACGCTGGCGCGCCCTCGAAGCGGTGCGTGCGACCGGAGACGACGATCGTCCCCGCGGCGACCAGCCGTGGGACGAGGAGCCAGTGCAGCGATCCGGCGCTGCCGAGCGCGAATTGTCGCTTGGAGAGCGGTAACGTCGTCGGCCGCAGGGAAAGGGACATCGAAATCGGACGCTCCGCAAGCGTCACCGCGATCTCATACCGCTCGCCGGAGAGCTCGAGGCGGTTCTTCCCGAAGGTGGCCCCGAGCCGATCGCGGCGGAACACGACGTCCTCCTCGGCATACGCCTCCACATCGCCGTCCCATTGCTCCTCACGCACGAGCGCCGTCACCTGCGCGCGCGCAGCGCCCTCGGAGCTGCCCGTGACGCTGAAGTTCACGATCGCATCGACGCCCGGGCCATGGACGCAGAAATGCAACCATTCCTTGTGGGCCACGCGGTCCACGCGCGCGGCATACGGAAAACGAAACGCGTCGAGGCGCGCGAGCAAAGAGAAGGGCAGCATGGTCAGCGCAAAAGCCCCCCGAGGGGCGGGCTTTGCCCAGCGCGCTCCCGCTCCGCCGGCAAGGGCACACGCGCGGCCTCGAGGACCGAGAGTGCATGGATCCGGAATGAGATCAGGCCGAGGACGAAATGGAGCACCTCGTCCTCCTCCCCCCCACCTCCCTGCGCGCGCTCGCCACGATGGGCGAGCGCGACGTCGAGCTTCTTGCCTGCGGCAATGATGCCCAAGACGAGATCGAGCACCGGCTCGTGGTCGTCCAGCGCGTCAGCCCTGCGATCGAGGATCCGGCTCGGCATCGTCGCCTCCCAGCGCGAAGAATCTGGAGAGCATGGGCTCCAATGCCTCGACTTGCGTCGCGAGGACCAGCGCGTCGAAGACCGAGAAGGGCGCGGCCGCGTCGCCGTCGCCGAGGCTCATGGCACAGGTATCCCAGAGGATGCGGCCGCGACGTATCAGCTCCGAGCCCGCGAGCTCCGCCCGATAACGCCGCCCCTCCGGCGTCAGGGCAAACCGGCGCCCCTCGGCGACGAACGCGCGAAAGAATGCCTCCGCGGCGAGCGGGTGCGCCATCATGGCGGCCCGCAGCTCGTCGAGGATCGCGGAGAGCTCATCCTCGGGATGGCCGAGGACCACACGCGGCAAATCCTCTCCGTTCGTCATGGCGTCGTCCTGCCCGTTTCGTCCGCGGACGCGGGCGGCTCGGCGGGCGCGGGCATATCGAGCACGTCGATCCAGAGCGGGACGTCGCGCCGAGGGGATTGCGGCGAGGACACCTCGATCATGCCGCGATAATGCTGCCTGGAGGAAAACCGCGCTCGTTCGAGCGTGACCCGCACGTCCACGAGCGCCTCCTGCCCCGGACCGAGGCGCGCCTCCGCCGGGGTGACGCGAATGGATCCCTCGAACGGCTCGCTGCAATCGGAGCTGGTGAGCGCCGAGGCATGCACCGAGATGGCCACCTCGCTCCGGCTTGCGTTTTCCAGGACAAACTGGCCCACGGCCTCCCCGCCGGGGTGGCCGGAGATGCGGAGCGCCCGCAGCGGAGCGCCCGCGCGGGGCGCGCGTGCCTTCTCCAGCCGGCGCATGAAGAGGTCGGCGTGGTCCCGGCCGAACGCGAGCACGCGGTTCATGATGTCGAGGTGCAATCGCATGAGCTCGATCAAAAGATCGCCGTCGGTCCCGCCCTCCCCGACGGGGACGCGCGGCAGCTCGGGGCCGCCACGTTCGTCCGTGATCTCCCTCAGCCGGTGCAGGTTCCCGAGCGCCTCCGCGAGCCCTTCGAGCACCGCGGTCCGCGCGTCCTTGAGGCGCTCGGATTGCTCCCGTCCCGGGTTGGCTCTCTCGGATTCGTCGATCCGCGGTCCCTTGTTCATGTCCCTTCCCTCCCCTATCGATCCCGATCGATCACGTAATCAACGAGGCCGGACAAGAAATCGAGATGCACCGAGGGCCCGAGCCCGCTCTGCGCCGCGGCGAGCGCCGTGACCGCCTCGCCCGCTCTCCGCCGCGCCTCGCCCTGGGCGTGGGCGACGCTGCCGTGGCGGCGGATCAGCGCGAGGAGGAACGCAACATCGTCCTCGCTCTTCAATGCCTCGGACGGCCACGGCGAGGCCCCCGCGTACGGCGGCCTCTTCTTGCGCAGAATGGCCCGTGCGCGTGCGCGCTCCTCTTCGGGCGCCGAGCGCATCGCGTGCATGAGGATGAGCGTGTGCTTGCCCTCCCAGAGATCGCCGCCAATCTCCTTCCCGTAGCGTCCCTCGTCCGCGGTCAGGTTCAGAACGTCGTCCTGAATCTGGAACGCGACGCCGAGCGCCGCGGCGAAGCGGGCCAGCGCATCCAGGCGCGCGGCCTGTCCGCCGGCGATGATCCCGCCGATCTGCACGGGCGCGATGAAGCTGTAATGGCCGGTCTTCTTCTCGACCATGCGTACGTAATCGGCGTCGTCGAGGTCGAAAGCGCCTTCGCGGATCCATTCGAGCTCGATCGCCTGTCCCTCGGCGGACTCCTTGGCCATACGGTGGACGACTTCGAGGATGCGGAGCGCCTTGCCCACCCCGAGCGTCCGGGTGTTGTCGAGCAGCGGCCCGAGCGCGAACGCGAGCATGGCGTCTCCGACGTTCACCGCGATGGGGACGCCATAGACCCCATGCAGCGTGGGCTTGTCGCGCCGCCGCTCGGAGCCGTCCTCGACGTCGTCATGGATGAGGAATGCGTTATGGTAGAGCTCGAGCACCGCCGCGGACGGCAATGCCGCCTCGAGCCGCCCTCCGAGCGCGCGGCAGGTCGCGATGCAGATCGCCGGCCGGAGCGCCTTCGCGCTGCGCATCGGGTATTCGAGCATGCGCTCGTACAGGACGCCGCGGCACGCGGTCTCCCGCGAGATCATGGCCTCGAGCTCGGCCAGGGTGAGCGCGCGGCACTCGTGCAGGTAATCGACGAGATCGGAAGCTCTCACGAAGTTATGGGTGAGAGTGTAACGCCGCGCGCCGCAAGGTCGAGGCGGAGCGGCCGCCACGCTCGAGATTCGTGGACTCTGTACGAGACGAACCGGCCGCGCCCGCCCGCGTCGGATCGTGTCCAGCCGAGACAGGACAACCCCTGCAAGTTGGGCCCACGGCGACGCCGTGACGTAACCTCCCGAGACGAGATGACCATCGACCTCGACGCATACCTTCGACGTGTCGGTTACACGGGTCCGCGGGCGGCGACGCTCGAATCCCTGCGCGAGCTCATCCTCCGTCACACGGAAACCATTCCGTTCGAGAACCTGAACCCGTTCCTCGGCTGGCCGGTGCTGCTCGACCTCCCGGCCTTGGAGGAAAAGCTCGTCAAGGGCCGGCGCGGGGGCTACTGCTTCGAACAAAACCGCCTCTTCCAGGCGGCGCTCGCTGCCCTTGGTTTTCGTACGACCGACCTCGCGGCGCGTGTCCTCTGGAATACCACCGACGACGCGATCACGCCGCGCAGTCACATGCTCTTGCGCATCGACCTGGACGACGAGCCGTACATCGCCGACGTTGGCTTCGGGGGGCAGGTCCTCACCGGTCCCTTGCGCCTCGAGCTAGGCACCGAACAGGCGACCCCTCACGAACCCTTTCGGCTGCTCGAGAAAGAAGGCGATTTTCTAATGCAGTCGAAGATCGGTGATGCCTGGAGGAGCACCTACTGGTTTGACCTCAAACCACAGTATCCGGTCGACTTCGAGGTGTCCAACTACTACCTGTACACGCATCCGCGCTCGCATTTTCGGACCGGATTGATGGTGGCCCGCTCCATCCCCGATCGCCGCTACACGCTTCGAAACCGGCAATTCACCGTCCACCACCTCGGCGGCCCGAGCGAGCGCCGCGTGCTGGAGAGCGGCCGAGACTTGCGAGAGACCCTGGAGCGCGATTTTCTGATCGCCGTGCCCGACGCGCCCGAGCTCGATGCCGCCTTCGAGCGGCTGACGTGATGGGCGCATGGCTCAGCCCATGTGATCCTGGAATCGTATTCGCTCCTCGTCGTGCAGGAGGTCCCGCGTCCGCCGCCCTGCGCCGTCCGCGCGCAGCGCCTCGAGCTCGACCCACGGGGGCTCGTGGAGACTCCCACTCGAAATCTTGCCGTCGGCGCGGCGGGAATCCCTCGGCCACCGGCTTGGAGGCGCCTCCACCGCAGGGCGCATCAGCGGCAGCATCGGATCCCCCTGCAGCAGCCGATGCCGCTGCGGCCCCGCCATCCGCCGAGCGAGCTCGTCATGCCACGACGTCATCGTTGTTCCATCCATTCGAGCATCGCGAGATCGTCGGGCCCCCCGCGCTCCCGGAGAGCGCGGATCACCCGCGCCCTGTCCTCCGGGGACCGATTCTGACTCAATTTGAACTTCGCCTCCAGGCGCTCGATGGGGAGCGTGAGGCCCACGATTGCGTCGAGCAGGTCTTCGCGTACGCCGCTTTCGAGGTCTTCTATGCGCCATGGCTCGCTCGCGCCGCGCTCGTGGAACGAGGAGAGATCGTCGAGCACGGCCGCGAGGCTCGCTCGATCCGTGGGGGCTTCGAGGCGCCCGTGCGCGTGCACGACCATGTAGTTCCAGGTCGGCACCTGCTCGCGCGGGTGTTCGTACCAGCGGGCGGAGACATAGCCATGGGGACCCGAAAAGACGACCGTCGCAGGCCGGCCCGCGAGCTTCCAGATGGGGTTCGCTCGGGCGACGTGGGCGCGCAAGCTGCCATGCGGGCCCGCGTTGCGATCGAGGAGGAAGGGCAGATGTGCGATCTCCAGGGAGCCGTCGCCGTGGGGGACGAGGAGGGCGCCGAACGAATGGGCCTCGATGAAGCCGTGGATCTCGGCAGGGTCGGTCGCTTGAAACGTTTTCGGGAGGTACACGCGGACGCAGCATAGCGGACCGTGCCTCCCGAGGTCGAGGGGTCACGGGGGCGCGGGGCCGAGCGCGACGAGGACGTCCACCGCCTCGGCGATCCGACAGCTCCAGGGCTCGTCGAAATACGCGGCGAAGACGGCTTCGAGGATGGATATTTTCGTGGCGTCGAGCAGGAATCGTCGGAGCTTCAGGCCCGCGACCCTTTCGAGCTCATGCGATTGCTCTGCCCAGCGTAGCACCAGATCGGCAAAGTGCAGAAGGCTCGCGTTTCCTTGCATGGGCCACGCGGCGAGCAGCATCGAGACGTCGCCGTGGGCGGTCGCGGCGAATTCGAGCGCATCCCAGACCTCCCAGCACGGCCGTGGAGAACTCTCCGCGCGGATGTCGGGGTGCCACGCGAGGGCGGCCTGAAATGTGGCCATGACGAACTCCGTGATGGCCTTTTGCTCGTCCTCCGGCCAGGTGGACCATCCGGCATATCGGAGCTTGTCGGCGATCTGCGCGGGTTCGAGGCCGGGCTCGGGCGGCCGATCGAGCGAGAGATCGAGGATGCGCGGGAGGAAATGCCGGTAGTCGTCGACGTCTCCCCAGGTGGTCATGGCCTTGAATGCGTAGGACCCGAGGTCGGCGGCCCGGAGCGCCCGGAGCGGTGCGCGATGGAGCGGCGCGTCGTCTTTCTGTCCCACGCAGTGCGGGCAGCCTACGATCCGCGCGCGCAGCGGGTAACGTGCGAAGGTGCGATACAGCGCCTCCAGGGCCCGGATTGCATTGGCATTCGCGTCGGTCATGTCGAGCCCTCACGCGCGTCGTCGCATGACCCCGGACCATTTCGCAGCGCCATCCCCATGCCCACCCGATACAGACGATGGCGCAAGGCCGAAGGCTCCAGCACCTCGATGCCGTCGCCCAGGCCCGCGAGCTGGTCCGTGGCCACGTCCTCACTCTCCAGAAGCAAATTCACCGTCCGAAACCCCTCCGCGTCCGGTGGCCCCGCCTCCTCCAGCATCCGTCGCACGGCGTCGTGCGGGACGACGTCGGGGAGGCGCCTCTGCGCGCGGGACGAGAGGCGAACGCGGCAAGGGTACGTCAAGAGCGACCTGTCGAACGCCGCCGAGGACTCGGCCCACCATGCCGCGAGATCGAAATCATCTGGTCGGACAAACGTTTCCTTCCTCGTCTCGGCGCGGTGGATCCGGCTGACCCGGTAGGTCTTGATCGCCCGCCGATGCCGCGCGATCAGATACCACGTGCCCGCCTTGAGGACGAGCCCGAGCGGGTCCACGCGACGGCGAGCCGCCCTCTCCCCGTGGCGCAGATCGAGCCGACGACCTTCCCAGACGGCCTCGGCAACGGCGGGCAGCGCATCGAGGTTTTCCCGACGCGAAAACCACCCCGGCGCATCGAGCAGAAATCGCTCCCGGATCCGCCCGGCACGACCGCGCAGCTCCGCCGGCAGCGTCGCGTCGACCTTGGCGCGGGCCGTCACCGCGACCGTGGCCAATCCGAGATCCGCGACCGCCTGCGGCGCCCCGGACAAAAACAGCGCGCTCGCCTCCTCGGCGGTCAGGCCATCGAGGTGCGTACGCCAGCCCGGAGCCAACCGGATCCCGCCGCCCGGACCCGACTCGGTCCAGAGCGGAACCCCGGCCGCCAAGAGCGCCGCGATGTCCCGGTAGAGTGTGCGGACCGAGACCGAAAGCTCGTCGGCGAGCTCGGTCGCCGTGGCGTGTCGACGCCGCTGGAGCATGAGAAGGAGCGCGAGAAGCCGGCTGGATCGCACGTCCCCATCATGCCAGAAAAACACTGACAGAAGGTGTCAGGAATCCTCGGGTAGCTTTCGACCATGACACGAACGCAATACTACGTGGCGGCCAGCATCGACGGGTACATCGCCGACGCCGACGGCCGCCTTGGCTGGCTCTTTCAGTTCAACGACGCCGAGGGCGTGGACGCGCACTACAAGGCCTTCATCGCAGGCGTGGGCGCGCTGGCCATGGGCGCCGCGACCTACGAGTTCCTCCTCGCCGAAGGCCTGCAAACGTGGCCATATGCGGGTCTGCCGACCTGGGTGTTCACCCATCGCGCGCTGCCGACCTTCGCGGGCGCGGACATCCGGTTCACCACCGAGGACGTGGGCGCCGTGCACGAGCAGATGGTGCGCGCGGCCGAGGGAAAGCACATATGGCTGATGGGCGGTGGCAACCTCGTCGCGCAGTTCGCGCGGAGAGGGCTGCTCGACGAGATCCTGCTCGCCGTGGCTCCCGTGGTGCTCGGCAGCGGGGCGCCGCTCCTGCCGGCCTCGATTCCGGGCCCGCTCGAGCTCGAGGGCATCACCCGATTCGGCCGTGGGCTCGTCGAATTGCGATACAAGATCCCCCGCTGAGTATCGACGCCGGCACCGTGAAGGCTCGCGGGGCGACGGCGCCGGAACGTCCGCATTGAATTAAGTCGCGCGCAGCAAATGCACGCCTCCTCGATGTCGTCTTCAGGTTGTTCGTGTCCGTATCGACGGCGCACGATTCCAGCGTCTGTCCGATAGACGCGCGCTTGTTTCCATGAGACCTTGGGTTCCAGGCAACCATGGAAGCCAACCTGTCCAAAAATCGACGCATCCTGGTCGTGGACGACAGCGACTCCATTCATCGCGACTTTCAAGACATACTGAAATGTCGTTTGGACACATACGACCTCGACGCCATGGAGGCATCGATCTTCGGGGGTCACACCGCCACGCTCCCCGTGCTGGGTTTCGAGCTCAGCTTCGCCTCGCAGGGCGCCGAGGCGCTGGAGAAGGTGCGGCAAGCCCGCGACGTCGCCGCTCCTTATGCGCTCGCCTTCGTCGATATGCGCATGCCCCCGGGCTGGGACGGGCTGGAGACGCTGACGCACCTCTGGGCCGAGGATCCGACCTTGCAGGCCGTCATTTGCTCGGCTTATTCGGACCATTCCTGGGCCGAGATCACCGCGAAGCTCGGGGTGACCGATCGCTTCTTGATCTTGAAGAAGCCCTTCGATCCGGTGGAGGTCCGCCAGATCGCCTGCGCGCTCACCGAGAAATGGAACCAGGCCGAGCGCTCGGCCCACGCCGAGGCCGATCTCCGGCGCAGCGAAGCAAAGAACCGCGGGATCCTCGAGGCCCTGCCCGACGCGCTGCTCGTCGTGTCGCGGGATGGCGTCTGCCGCGATTTCAAGCCCGCGCGCGGCGCCGCCGCGTCGGTGCTCGCGTTCCGGCCGGGTGAGCCCATTTCCGCGGTGTTCGGGACGGAGCTCGGCGCGCAGATGGCCGAACACGTCGGGCTCGCCATCGACACCGGGCACGCGCAGCTCTTCGAGCTCCGGCGCGAGGAGGAGACCGGCTCCCGCCATTTCGAGGCGCGCGTCGCGGGCATCGACGCCGAGGAATCCCTCGTGCTCCTGCGCGACGTCACCGAGGAGCGGCGACGCGACGAGGCGATGAAGCTGCAGCGCGCGCGGGAGGACGCCATGCGCGCGCAGACCGAGACGCTGCTCTCGATCTCCACGCCGCTCATCCCCATCACCGACGATATCGTGGTGATGCCCCTCGTCGGCGAGCTCGAGCCCTCGCGGATGCAGCAGGCGCAAGAGACGCTCCTGCAGGGCATCGTGGCGCGCGGGGCGCGCGTGGCCATCCTCGACGTGACCGGCGTGCCTCGCGTCACGCCTGAAATTGCCGACGAGATCGTGCGTATCGCGCAGAGCGCGCGCCTGCTCGGCGCGGACGTCATGCTCACGGGAATCCGGCCCGAGGTGGCGCGGACGCTGGTGGCCTTGGGCCAGGGTTTTTCCGGGCTATCGACGCAACGGACGCTGCAAAGCGGCATCGCATTCGCCATGGGGCGCCGCTAGCGCGGGAGGGAGGGGTGGGGAATGGGGGCGGGCCTGAAATCACTGGGGATCTGGGGCTTTCTGGGGGGCCTCGTCGCGGCCACGACGATCGGCGTCCTTTGGGCTGGGCCCAAGGACGAGCGCGTAGCCGACCCCTCCGAGCTCGTGACCGGAGAGACGCCCGCGGCGGCCGCGCGCCCCGTGCGCATGGTGATGAGCGGGGCGTTCGTCTCGGAGTCCGGCATCAATCTCTACGAGAGCATCGCGCATTACGTGGCCCGAAAAAATGGGATCACGATCGAGGTCACGACGGGCCTCGCCTACAGCACCATCAACAGCATGTTCGAGACGGGCGCCGTGCAGCTCGGTTTCATCTGCGGATTGCCCTATACCGTGCTGCGCGACATGCCCACCCCGCGCGTCGAGCTGCTCGCCGGGCCCATCATGAAGTACCCTCGTTACGGGGGGCGGCCCGTGTACTTCGCGGATCTCGTGGTGCGGAGCGGGAGCTCCTATCATTCGCTGGAGGATCTCCGGGGCCGCACCCTCGTCTACAATGACGAGCGATCGCATACGGGGTACAACGCGCCCCGCCACCACCTGATGGAACATGGCTTCGCGAGCGGCTTTTTCGGCAAGATCGTACGCTCCGGCTCGCACGAGGAGTCGATCCGCATGGTGGCCGCGGGCGAGGCGGATGCGAGCTGGGTGGACAGCCTGGTGCTCGATTACGATCGCGAAAAGCACCTCGGACGCGCGGGCGAGATGCGGGTCCTCGAGAGCATCGGTCCCATGACCGTGAGCCCGCTCGTGGTCTCGCCGGATCTGCCGGCGGAGCTCCGCGCCGCGCTCCGACGGACGCTCCTCGGCATGCACCAGGATCCGGACGGAAAGCGCCTGCTCGACGCGGCGCTCATCGAGCGATTCGTGCCCGTCGAGGACGCCCAATACGATGGACACCGATCCATGAAGAACGCCGCCGAAGAGGCGGGGACCGTGGCGATCCGATGAACGCACCGCCGCCACGCGCGGGCACACGCGGCCTCGTCCGGTCCTTCGTGGTGCTCGTCGCGGCGAGCGTGGCCTTGCAGCTCGCCTCGCTGATGGCGGTGCGCGAGATCAGCCTCCGCACCGAGCAACGACGCCTCCTGGCTTCGGCGTCCGACGCCACGCGCGAGCTGCTCGATCGTTATGAGAGCACCACGTACCTCGCCGTCGTGGGGCTCTCCACGTCCGACTGGGACCTTTTGCTCCGGCAACGAAAGCTCGCAAAGCAATTCGAGGGAGAGCTCGCGCAGAACCTCGCGGCGCTCCAGCTCGGGGGAAAGGCGCATATCGGCGGTGCGGAGGTCTCGCTCCTGGCCGAGGACGATCCTGCGACGAAGGAGCGGCTCGCCGCCACGGAGCCCCTCTGGGGCGAGGTGCAGAAGAGCGCCGTGCGCGTGCTCCGCTCGGACCATCAATCGCTCAGGAACAACCCCGATCTCGAGCGATTCCAGGCGGCGACGCAGCGACTCGCGGAGGCACTCGTCACCCTCGACGCGGACATCAGCAAGCGCGCCGGGTCCGATCTGCGCTGGCTCGGGCAGGTACAACGGGCGCTGCCCGTCGGGACCGTGGCCCTGATGCTCCTGCTCGGCGCATTCGTCTTCCGCCGCATCCTCCTGCCCTTCGACGAATCCATGAAGGACCTTGCGCGGAGCGAGGGCGCGCTGCGCGTGGCGCGCGACGAGCTCGAACGGCGGGTGGAGGAGCGTACGGCAGAGCTCTCCGCGGCGAACGGCGAGCTCGTGGGAGAGCGCGAAAAACTCGCTCGCGCGAATCACGAGCTCGAGGCGCAACGCGAGGAGCTCGTCCGGGCCAACGCCGCGCTCGAGCGGCAGGAAGAGGCGCTGCGGCGCTCCAACGAGGAGCTCGAGCGGCGCGTGGAGGAGCGCACGGCGGAGCTGCGGGAGGCGCAGCAACGCTCGCTCGAGCTGGCGCGGCAGGCGGGCATGACGGAGATCGCGTCCAACGTGCTGCACAACGTGGGCAACGTGCTGAACCACGTGAACACGTCGAGCGCGATGCTCTCCGAGCGGCTGCGCGCACTGCGGGTCGAGCCCATCCTCAAGGCGGCGGAGATGCTCGACGCGCAAAAGGCGGACCTGGCCGGGTTTTTCCTGAAAGACGAGCGCGGGCGAAGGCTGCCGGAGTATTTCGGCAAGCTCGGCCAGAACCTCGCCGCCGAGCGGACGGAGCTTCTCTCCCTGGTGGGCGCGCTCGAGGAGCACGTGACGCACATCCGCGCGATCGTCGATTTCCAGCAGAGCTATGCCACGGTGACGAACCTCGATGAGCCGGTGGATCTGACGGCGGTCCTGGAAGACGCGCTCCGCATGGCGATGGCGAGCGGCGGCCGCGGCGGGGTGGTCGTCGATCGGGCGCTTTCGCCGCTGCCGCGGGCGCTCTGTGACAAGCACAAGCTGCTCCAGATCGTCCTGAACCTCCTCGCCAATGCGAAATGGGCGCTCGACGAGCGGGGGGGAGAGGGCAAGCGCCTCTCGGTACGGCTCGCGCGACCGGCAGAGGACCGGGTGCGTATCCAGGTCATCGACAATGGCGTGGGGATCGACTCCGCGTTGCTGACGAAGATCTTTCAGCACGGATTCACGACGCGGAAAGGCGGCCACGGCTTCGGATTGCATTCCTCGGCGCTCGTGGCCCGCGCCATGGGCGGGACCCTCGCCGCGGAGAGCGAGGGCCCGGGTCGCGGGGCGGCGTTCACGCTGGAGTTCCCATTCCGACCCGCGGAGGCGTGAGCTGTCGATAGGTCGTCCTAGCCGCCGTTCTCGACCGTCAGCCCCAGATAGAGCAGCTTCGGATCCGCGGGCGAGGCGACGATGGCCGATACTTCGTCGTAGCTGTTGTGCGTCTTTTCGACCTTGCCGGTCGCGTGGTCGTACCGGAAGAGGTCTGTCCCGTAATCCTGGTACTCCATGCCGAAGACGAAATAGAGCACGGCCGCGTCCGTCGCGTGCGGGACGAGCAGCGTACCATTGATGAGCTGGACGTCCGGCGAGTCGGTGACGACCACGGCGAAGGTCTTTCCGCCGTCCGTCGATCGATAGATGTGGCGGATGTCAGGGCCGATCTCCAGCGCCTCGGCCCAGACGACGTCCCCGTCCACCGGAGACACGACGAGGGAGAACGCATTCGCACCATTCGCGCCGAGGCCCTCGCTCTCGAACCACGTCGCGCCGCCGTCGAACGTGACGGAGCTGCCGCCCACGGACTGGCCCCAGAGCACGTGATCGAGGTTTGCGGGATCGAAGGCGAAACGATAACCGATGACGCTGCCCGTGGCGGGAGGGGTGCCCTGCTTGGACCACGTCTCACCGCCGTCGTGCGATTCGTGCAGGCTGCCGCTCGCGTCGCCGATGCGCAGGTGTTTGCCGTCGGCCGCATCGACGCCGAGGCCGATGATGTTCGGCGCGGGCGTCGAAAAGGCGTGAGGCCCCGTCTCATCGATTCGATAGAACCCGGGCCCGTTCTCGGCCCACGCATACGCGAGCCCTCCCTTCGCGGCCGTGATCCTGTAATTGCTACCCGCCACCGTGCCCACTTCCTTCCAGGTGCAGCCGGCGTCCTCGGAGCGCAAGACCTTGCCCTTGTGCTCGGCGAGCAGCGTGTTCGGCGTATCGAGCGCCGCGAGCCCGTAGGTGTATCCGATTCCCTGGAGCTCTCCCGGGGTGTTTGCGAGGGTTGCACCTTCATCGTGCGTGAAGGTCACGGCGGATGTCCCGCTCACCGATTCGCATGCAGGGAGCACCCAGCCGGGCGTGGAGCCGCCCGTTCCCCCTGTGCCACCTGTGCCACCCGCGCCACCCGCGCCACCCGCGCCGCCCGCGCCGCCTGCGCCGCTCCCACCGGTGCCATCGATTCGAGGAGGGTCGCTGGTTCCGCAGCCGAGCAAGAGCGCGCCTGCCGTGGCAAAAGCGCAGAGAAGAAAAAGGTTCGTCTTTGCAAGCATGGTCATGTCCTCATGGGTGGGGCCGCACTCGCTTCATGCGCGAGCGATATGCAAGCCGCATCCAGCGTGGACCCGTGCAACGGGCATGCCTTCGCTTCTCGCTCGCCCTACGCCTCGCCTCGGCCGGTGGCGATGGGTGGCCCGGCGACAGGCAACTCGACGATGAACGTCGCTCCGGCGGAAGGCTCGCTCTGCACGCGAATCGAGCCGCCATGCGCCTCGGCGAGCTTGCGGCTGAGGTAAAGACCGAGCCCCAGCCCGCCGTAAGACTTGCTTGGCACGGCGCGCACGAAGCGTTCGAAAATGCGGCTCTGCTGCGCGGGGTCGATGCCGATTCCGTGATCCTTCATCGCGAGCCGCGCGATCCCGTTCTCCCGGTCGATGAAGATCTCGATGGGTTTGCCGGCCCCGAATTTGGTCGCGTTCGACAGCAGGTTGACGACGATCTGCTCGATCCGGGCGGGATCCCAGTGGCCCACGACCCGAACGGAGTCGTGGATCGACACCGAGCACCGGGCCTGCGAGAGCTGCAATCTGAATTGCTCGACCACGTCCTGGACGAGGGCCGTGAGATCGACGGCGGCGAGCTCGAGCGGGAGCTGACCCGTGTGGACCCGCGCGATGCTCAGGAGATCATCGTTGAGTCGGCGCAGGCGCGCGCCTTGACGCAAGGCACGCTCGGTCAGCTTGGTCATGACCTGCGGGTCGCTCGAGGGCCCCGACTGGCTGGCTCGGCTCATCGATTGCAATGAGAGCATCAACGACGTGAGCGGCGTGTTGAGCTCGTGCGACGCCATGGACAGGAACTCGTCGCGCGCGCAGATGGCCTCCTGGGTCGCCCGATAGAGCCGCGCATTGTCGATCGCGCTCGCGGCCCGGCGCGCCACTTCCTTCGCCAGCTCGAGGTCGGCGCTTCCATAGCTGCGGCCCGGCGCGCACAAGACGAGGGAGAGCACCCCGAGCGTTTGTCCACGCGAAATGAGCGGCACGGCGAGGATGGATTTGAGCCCGAGCGCTCGAATGATCCTCGCGTGTGTCTCGTCCTCGGTATAGCTCTGGAGGCGTTCGTCGGAAAGCTCGGACAGCAGGATCGGCTCCCCCGTGGCGAGGGCCCTGGCGGCCGGGTGGGACGAATCCTTGCGGGGCGGATATCGCCGCTGAAGCTCGTCGAGCAGCGGCGTTTTCGCAGGGTCTCTGTGCACCACGGCGATGCGCCGGAGCTCGTCCCCCTCCACGGTGTCGATCACGCACCAGTCGGCCAAGGATCGCACGCACAATCGACCCAGGCGTTCGAGCGTATCCTCGTAATCGAGCGACTCCGAGAGCAGCTCCCCGGCCTCGGCTACGAACGCCGAGCGTCGCTCCGCCTCCTCGGCCGCGGCCCGCGCTGCCTGCTCGTCGGACAGGAGCCGCGCATTTTGCAGGGAGATGGCAGCCTGGACCGCGAGGAGCGAGAGCGCGACGAGCCGATCGGGCGTGAACGCTCCGATGAGCAGGTTGTTCTCGAGATAGAGCAGCCCGACCACGTTGGCCTGCCTCAGAATGGGCATGCACAGGACCGACTTGGGCCGCTCGCGGCCGATGTACGGGTCCGCGGCGAACTTGCTCGCCGTCGCGTCGTCGAGCAGCACTCGCTCCTTCGTCCGCTGCGCGTATCTCACGATCATGGCCGGGACGAGGGGGGACGACGTCATCGGCAGCGACGGCAAAAGCCTCGTCACCGTCCCACTCTCCTCGAGGCGCGCTTCTGCTTCGATCGAGAGGTCGCCATTTCGCAGGAGGAGCAGATACGTCTTCTGGGCGCCGCCCTCTTCGAGGACGACACGGAGGAGGGTGCGGGCGAGCTCGTCGAGGAGGATCTCGCCCGAAATGGTCTGCGAGGCTTTGACGACGGAGAGCAGATCGAGCTGCTCGGTGCGCAGCGCGAACGTGGCCGTGGGCGTGAGAGGCCTATGCTCCTGGACGTGCGGGTGCTGCTCGTCGATCTGCCTCACCTTGCCATCGGCGCCCCAGCGCGCGTAGCAGGCGCGGGCGTCGCGGAGGTACGTGTCGGCCACCTGCTCGAACCCTCGCGCCCGGTAAAACCGCGACGCGAGCTCGTTGGCGATCCCTTCGTTATGAACGAAGCCGTTTTCCCGCGCGGAGCGGATGGCCTGCTCGTAGAGGCGCATGGCGTCGAGGTCACGCCCCTCCACGCGCGCGACCTCGGCCGAGACCAGGGCGTATCGATTGAGATAATTCTCGGGGCAGTTCTCCGCCCAGAGCGCGAGCTTCTGCATGACGCCCCGGATGCGCTGCGCGAGCGCCCCCCGCTCGCCGGCGGGAGCGTCCGGGAGGAGCTGCACCATCGTGAGCGCGTGAAAGAAATGGTGCGTGGCCTCGATCGGCATGGCCATCGCGGCGCCGAGGTTCGCCGCCGCTCGTGCCGCGAACGACAGCGCCTCGGCGTGACGTCCATGGATGAATGCCGTGATCTGCTTCATGATGTCGTGAAAGACGATGCCGCAGCCGAACGTCGCGCGGGTGATGGCCGCGAGGCACGCGGCTTCGTGGAACGTGGCGTCGTCGAAGCTCGTCGGCCCCTGCGTCGCGCCCTTCAAGCAAGCCACGAACTGCCGCTCGAGCCGGATGGTCTCGTAGACCGGCACGTTATGGCTCTGCCTGGCGAACGCGGCATATTTTCTCGATATCTCGAGCACCTCGTCGAGCGGATCGCCCTTCTCCACGGCCTGCCAGACGGTCTCGAAGGCGAGGAAGCCGGCATAAACGAGATCTCCGACCTCCAGGCACGCCTGGAAGGCCCGCTCCAGGATGGGGATGCCGGTGACGAAGGGCCTCCGCCAGAAGTTGATGTGGTCGCCGTGGAGGTGAAGGAGCGTCCCCTTCAGCCGGGGGTCGTGAAACTTCTCGTTCAGCCGCAGCGACATCTCGGAGAACGCATAGCCCAGCGGGATGTCGCCGAATTCGGACACCAGCATCATGCCATAAACGGTGTAAGCGAAGCACGACTCCTGGGTATTGCCGTACCGCAGGGACGAGCTCACCGCCTTGAGGGCGAGCAGGGGGAAGAGCTTCGGCCGCCCGATGTATGCGCAAGGCGCCGCTTCGACGAGCAAGCGAATGATCGTGCGCCCGTCGGGATCGGTGGCCACGGCCGCGTCGAAGATGTCGGCGACGCGGCGGCCACGCAGGTGGCACCGGATCACCTCGACCTCGGCCTCCGTCGCCGCTTTCAGCGACTCATCCGAATCGGGGAACGTCACGTCGAAGAGGAGCAGCGCCTCCAGCGCGACCGTCACCCCGTCGTCGTACCTCCCGGAAACCTGGTAGAGCCGCATGCGCAGCCCGATCGCCGCGGCGCGGTCGAGATTGGAGCGAGCGTGCGCGAGGATCAGGTTGAACAGCTCGTCCGCCGATTCGAAGTTGCCGACGAGATACTCGCACTCGGATCGCTCCAGATAGAGCTCGAGCGTCTCGTCGTAGGACGCGCTCCAGGCGTCCTTCGGCAGGAGCGCCGTCGCCTGGGCCAGGTAATTTCGTGCCGACGCATGGGCGACCGTCGCCTTCGCCCTCATGGCCGCCTGGAAGTTGAGCCGCCGGAGCGAAGCCTTCTCGCGCGGGTCGGTGATGAGCTCCACCCCGCGGTTCAGCTGGCTCACGATATCGAAGATCTGCTCCCCGATGGCCCCCTCGGGCATGTTGGCCAGGAAGAGCCGGCCGATCCGCAAATGCACCTCCGCACGGTGCTCCAGCGAGACGAGCGAATAGGCCGCTTCCTGGATGCGGTCGTGAACGAAACGGTAGGAATCGCCCAGGCGGAGGACGAGCCCGACGCGGACGGCCTCCCAGAGCGCCGCGTGCACCTCGTCCTCCGCGTCGCCGCGAATCATCGCGAGCGTGGCGGCGTCCGCGCGGTTGCCGAGGCACGAGACGCTGGTCAAGGCGTCCTGGGTATTCGCGGGGAGCCGCTTCAGCTTGTCGACCATGAGGTCGATCACGTTGTCGGTGAAGCTCTTCTCGCGGATCCTGGCCACGTCCCACCGAAAGGCGACGGCGTCCTCGTCGAATTCGATCAGGCGCTCCTCGTACAGCGCGGCGAGGAACTGGATCACGAAGAACGGATTGCCGGCCGTCTTCTCGTGCACCAGCTCCGCGAGCGGCTTCGCCTCCTCCACCGAGCAGCGGAGGGTGTCGCTGATGAACGCCGCAAGCTGCCCCTTCGAGAGCGGGCCGAGCACGATGTCGGAGACACGCACGCCCGACTTCCGCACCTCGTTCGTCACGAGGATCAGCGGATGGGTGGGGGGCACCTCGCTATTGCGATAGGCGCCGACGACGAGGAGGCTGTGCATCTCGGGATCCGTCAGGAGGTCCTGGAGGAGCGCGAGGCTCGCCGAGTCGGCCCATTGCATGTCGTCGACGAAGAGCACGAGCGGGTGCTCTCTCTGCGCGAAGACGCCGATGAACTGCCGGAATACGATGTGAAACCGGTTCCGCGCCTCGCCCGGCGGCAGCGCGGGGACCTGGGATTGCTCCCCGAGGACGAGCTCGACCTGCGGGATCACGTCCACGATGAGCTTCCCATTGACCCCGAGGGCTGCCGCGAGCCGCTGCTTCCACGCCCCGATCCGCTCCTCGCTCTCGGCCAGGATCTCGCGCACGAGCTCCTGAAAGGCCTGGACGATCGTCGAATAGGGGATATCGCTCTTGATCAGGTCGAACTTGCCCGAAACGAAGAAGGCCCGCTCCCGGACGACAGGCTCGTGGAGCTTGTGGACGAGCGCGGATTTCCCGGTCCCCGGCTCCCCGGCGACGAGCGCGAGCTCCGGCGTCCCCGTGGCCACGACGCGCTCGAAGGCGTCGCACAAGACGGCGACCTCCGCCTCCCTCCCATGAAGCTTCTGCGAGATCTGGAGGCGGTCCGGAACGTCCAGCGCGCCCGGGGCGAACGGCTCGATATGCCCGACCGCGAGCCATTGCGCGAGGCACATCTCCAGGTCGTGAAGCACGCCGCGCGCGCTCTGATATCGGTCGCAGGCCATCTTGGCCAGCAAATGCATCACGATGCGCGCGACGGCCTCGGGCACCGCGGGGACGACCTCGGAGGGTTTCGGGGCGACGCGCGCCAGGTGAAAATGAATCCACTCGAGTGGATCTTGCGCCTCGAAGGGGACCCTGCCCGTGAGCATTTCGTAGAACGTGACGCCGAGCGAGTAGAGATCGGTGCGAGAGTCGACCGCCCGGTTCATTCGCCCTGTCTGCTCCGGCGACATGTACGGCAGCGAGCCCTCGATTTGCTCCGGGCTCTGCGGCGACGTGTGCTCGCGGGGGAGGCGGGACGCGATCCCGAAATCCGTGAGCTTCGCCTCGCCCGTCGCGGGATTGACGATGATGTTCTGGGGCTTGATGTCCTTGTGGACGACGCCGTGCCGGTGAATGTCCGCGACCGCGGTCGTGATGCGAATCGCGAGCCGGAGAAAGCGCTCCGTCTCCATGGGCGACCCGAGCAAGCGGTCGAGGGGCGTGCCCGCGGTATCCTCCAGAACGAGCGCCGGCTGCCCGTGATACGTGTCGAGGGCGAGCGGCCTGATGACGGTGGGGAGGTTCAACGCCTCGCCCAGCGCTTGCTCGTGTTTCAATCGTTCGATGTCCTGCGGCCGGCTGCGCTTCGGATCGAGCGCCTTCAAGATCACCGGGCGCCCATCGCGCTCTCGGATGGCGCGGAGCACGACGGTCCCCCGACCCTCGAAAAGGGTCTCGATGATCGTGTACGGGGAGGGGCTCTGCATGTCCATGGAAAGCGGGCGGACGGCGGTGGCGCTGAGCGCGGCGGAGGGTTGCATGGAATTGGAAGCACAAGTCGCACCAGACCCTCCGGAGGCACCTCGCGGCGCCGCGGTGACGATGCTCAGCCCGGGCAGCCGCAAGCTCAGGAGGGAATGACCTTTTGCATGGAGCGGCGGCTGATGCGCCAGAACAGGACGACGAGCGTGACCACCACGGCGCCCAGGCCGATCCACGCCGAGGGAGGTGCGTCGCGCATGGCGGCGAAGAATTTTTCGCCGAAATAGGAGGTCACGAGGAGGGGCAGGACGTACCCGGCCAGCGAGGCCCAGAAATGCGTCTGGAAGCGCACCCGGGAGATGCCGAAGAACACGTGGAGCATGGGCGGCATCCAGAAGACGAGGCGGAGCATGAACACGGTGAAGAACGCCCGCTTCTCGAGGGCCTCTTCGTAGGCGCGGAAGCGCGCCGGTACGCGCTTCGAGACCCAATCTCGCGCGACGAAGCGCGCGAACGAGAAGCCCACCACGCTCGCCGCCATGGTGCCGACCATGGAGACCACGAACGCCACCGGCCACGGCCATAGGAGCGGCGCCGCCAGGATGAAAATCGTGCCCGGCACACCGAACGGCTGGAGCGCGGCGTACGCCGCGACGAACGCGGCATACCCTCCCGGCCCGAGCTCCACGAGCGCCTGCTTGATGCGCGCGGGCTCGCGGAAGACCTCGAACAGGCCCAGGCGCTGCGCCACGACGAGCCCGACAGCCACAGCGGCCACGGCGGCGAGCCGCAGATGGCGCAGCGAGCGGCTCGCCACGGGACGGGGCGAGGGAGCAGACGGTCGCACGGGACGACGTTGACAACGCACGTCATCCTTGTCAAGCGTGTTGACAACTTCAACATTGGTTGTAAAGCTTGACCACGTGAGCGAGACGAGCTCCGGCGAAAGGTACGTGGAGGACGCGCGTCGTCGCAAGCTGATGGACGCGGCGCTCACGGTGTTCACGCGGTTCGGCTTCCGCAAAGCGTCGATGGACGAGGTGGCGCGCGCCGCGGGCATTTCGCGGCAGGGTCTCTACCTGCATTTCGCCACCAAGGACGAGCTGTTTCGTGCTTCGGTGGAGCACCTCCTCGTCACGGCGCTCGCCAGCGCGACGGCGGCCCTCGCGGACGCGGGGTTGCCGCTGGAGAAGAGGCTCGTGGTGGCGTTCGACGCGTGGGTCGGCCGGTTCGTCGGCGCGCTCGGGCCCGACGCCGCGGACCTCGAAGCCGCCGCGAAGGAGCTCGTCGGCCCCCGCGTCGGCGAGCAGGAAGGGCGGTTTGTCGAGGCCGTGGCCAAGGCCCTGCGAGCCTCCGGGCTCGGGGCCGTCTACAAGCCCGCGGGGGTCAGCGGTCAAAAGCTCGCGGAGACGCTGTATGCGACGGCGCGCGGGTTGAAGCACAGCGCCGCGACGCGCGAGGCGTTCCTCGAGAGCATGAGCGTCGCGGCGCGCGTGATGTGCCTGCCGCTGCGAGAGGCGGGCGCGAAGGCGCACGCGAGCCCGCGCGCGGAGGGCGGCCGCGTCGGGTCACGCAGGCCGCGCGACAAGAAGCGATAGGTCGAGGGCAGGAGTCATGAAAGTCCTTCTCTTTGGTGCGACGGGGATGGTCGGGCAGGGTGTGCTGCGCGAGTGTCTGCTCGACCCCGACGTGGAGAGCGTGCTTGCGGTGGTGCGCAGCGCGACGGGTCGGCAGCACGAAAAGCTGCGCGAGGTCCTCCACGAGGACTTCACCGATTTCTCCGCAATCGAAGGGCAGCTCGCCGGATACGATGCTTGCTTCTTTTGCCTCGGCGTCTCCGCGTCCGGCATGAAGGAGGCCGACTATCACCGCATCACCTACGATTCCACGATGGCGGCGGCGGAGACGCTCGTTCGGGTCAGCCCCGGGATGACGTTCATTTATGTCTCCGGCCAGGGCACCGACAGCACCGAGCGCGGTCGCTGGATGTGGGCCCGGGTGAAGGGCAAGACGGAGAACGCGCTGCTGCGGATGCCCTTCAAGGCGAGCTACATGGCCCGGCCGGGGTACATCCAGCCGCGCCACGGCATCGTCTCCAAGACGAGGCTCTATCGCGTCGGCTACGCCCTCATGGGGCCGCTTTTCCCCCTGTGGCGCCACTTGATCCCGAAGTACGTGATCACGACCGAAGACGTGGGGCGGGCGATGCTTCAGGTGGCCAGACACGGCGCGGACAGGCGCGTGCTGGAAAACCGCGATTTGAACGCGCTCTCGCGGGCGTATTCGCGGCCGGCGAGCTGAGGCTGCCTCCGGCGCCATCAGCCAAACTGTACATTTCTCGAGCTGCGCATCCCGGTTGCGCGTAGCGTCGGCCATGGCTGCGACGTCGGAGCCCGGGGTCCCCGGGGGCGGCACCGCCAAACGAAGGGAAGTTGCGCAACGAAAATAGCCGATCGACCGGGAGCTGTGGTAGTCGTCTGTGCATGGGCCTCGGTCCCGGATACGCGGTCTCGAAGCACGTGAAGCTCGTGCGCCTGCTCGGCAGGGGCGGCATGGGAAGCGTGTGGATCGCGGACCACCTCGGGCTGAAAACGCAGGTCGCGGTCAAGTTCGTGGCGGATGTGCACGCCAGCGACCCGGCGACGCGGATGCGCTTCCAGCGCGAGGCCACGAGCGCGGCCCAGATCGGGAGTCCTCACATCGTAAATATCCACGACCACGGGATCACGAGCGACGGGACCCCATACATGGTCATGGAGCTCCTCGACGGGGAGGATCTGTCGACGCGGATCAAGCGTGAAGGCCCCCTGCCCCTCGACGAAGTCGCCAAGATCGTCTCACAGACCAGCAAGGCGCTCGGCAAGGCCCATCGGCTCGGAATCGTGCACCGCGACGTCAAGCCGAGCAACATCTTCCTCCTGGACACGGAGGGCGACATCTTCGTCAAAGTGCTCGACTTCGGCATTGCGAAGCCGGGTGGCGGCGAATCGAGCGACGTGACGAGCACCGGGATGATCGTAGGCACCATCCTCTACGCAAGTCCCGAGCAACTTCTCAACGCGAAGAACGTGGATTTCCGCGCCGATCTCTGGTCCTTGGGGATCGTCGCCTATCGCGCGATGACGGGGAAGCTCCCATTTTCGGACGAAAATGGCATCGGCGCATTGTTCCTGGCGATGCAGGCGGGGCGCTTCGTTCCGCCGAGCCAGATCGTGAGCGCCATCCCGCCCGAGGTCGACGCATGGTGCAAGCAGGCGCTCGCGCACGACCCCGCGGCGCGATTCGGTTCGGCGCGAGAAATGGCAGACGCGCTCTACATCGCCCTCGGCAGGACGTCGTCTCCTTCCCTCACGCGTGCTCCCAGGGGCGGTGGTCTTTCGCGCCACGCTTCCCGTGGAGAATCTACCGGGGTCGGCTCGACGATCGAAGGAATCGGTCGGCAGGAGATGCGCACGGTCGTCGAGAATGAATATCGACCGTTTTCGTCGGACGACGAAGCATCCCAAGAGGCATCTCTCCCCTCCGTCGGCTCTTCCGCTTCCATCGACAAGGACACGAGCTCCGGGGACGCGGCGAAGGATCCGGGCTCGCTCGCGGGGGGCGCATCGGCGATGACGTACGTCGGCGAGGCCGGGACCCGCGCGTCGGGGACGACGGGCTCGGGTCGACGCTGGGCCGTGATCGCCGCTGTGCTGGTGAGCCTCGTCGCGGGCGTGTCGGCGTTTGTCTTCCTGAAACGATCCGTGAAACCGCTCGTCGAGACGTCGGCGCCGGCCGTCGAAAACGATCCTGGCGTGACCGTGGCGTCCGCGCCTCCGACGGCGAAGGACGCCCCGGAGCCGCCCGTCGTCGCGCCTGTCTCGAGCCGCGTGGAGCTCGCTCCGAATACGCCCGCGCCAAGCGCGTCCGCGTCCAATGCCTCCGCGCCAAGTGCGTCCGTGCCCAGTGCCTCGGCTCCGGGAGCATCTGCGTCGGGGGCGAGCCCGAAGCCGTCCGCGAAGCCAGGGGGCCCAGGGCGAAGCAATCCGCTACCCGAGAAGGATTATGGATTCTGAACGGTCGGTGATTTCGTATCGCGTCACGCTGGGTCGTTTCTTCAGGGGTTTGACGAAGGTATCCAGCGCCGCGGCGTTCTTGCTGACGACGACCCTTCTTGCCCCGTCCCTCGCGCTCGCGGAGCCATCCTCGGCCGACAAGGAGACGGCCCGAACGCTCATGAAGGAGGGCGACGCCAAGTTTGCCGCGAGGGACTATGCAGGAGCCCTCAAGGCTTATCAGGCGGCCCATGCGATCATGCAGGTCCCGTCCACGGGCCTCCCGCTGGCCAAGGCTCAGATCGAGCGCGGATTGCTGGTCGAGGCACGCGACACGTTATTGCAGGTGTCACGTCACCCGAAGGATGCGGGCGAGCCCGCGGCATTCGCAAAAGCCCGTGAAGAGGCCGCGGAGCTCGCGCAAAAGCTCACGCCGCGTATCCCTTCGCTGGTCATCGTCGTGGACGGCGCTCCGAGCGATGCCGCTGTCGTCGCGGTGGACGGCGCATCGATCCCGGGCGCGGCGCTCTCCGCTCCGCGCAAGGTCAATCCGGGGTCGCATACGATCACCGCCTCCGCGAGCGGATTCAACCCCGCGAGCACGACCGTCAACGTGAAGGAAGGCGCAAACGAGAAGGTGACGCTCAAGCTCGTCCCGGCCGACCCCAGCAAGCCGCCGCCGGCCCTGCCAGCGCAGGCGATCCAGGGCGGCGGGAAGATCCGGATCGAGAGCACGGCGCACGAGGGGAACGTCTTCATCGACGGGAGAGCCGTGGGCGCGACGCCGCTGGAGGTGCCCGTCACGGCAGGCGTGCACGACGTCGAGATCGAATACCCCGGCGGTACACACGAAAAGAGGCAGACGACCGTCGCTGCCGGCAAGACGGAACGCGTGGAGTTTCGGCCGTCCCCCATGGATGAAGTGGCACGGCATCGCAAAGGCCTCCACTTCGGTGGGTCGTTCAGCCCCGCGATGGCGGTGCATACCGACGGCGGCGCGCTCATGTTCGGCGCGGCGGCTGGCTTCGTGATGAACATCGGCATCACGCCGACATTCGATTTCCGGACGGGCGGCACGCTGACCGTCGTGCACCGATTCCTCGAAGATCCGATGTATCAGGTGACGCAGGTCTCCGTCGTCGTGCCTGCCACGCTCCGCGTCAATTGGAGCCCGTGGTTCTCGTCGGCTGCGGGCCTCTCGGCTGGGTTCGTGGCGGATCTGCAGCAGAGCCCGGTGCTCTTCGGCGCCTCCATCGGCCCGGAGTGGTCGCTGCTCTCCATGTGCGCAGGCGACCGACGTCAATACGAGATCTCGTTCAATCAGGGGCTACGTTTCGGTCACGCCCGAAACGACTTTCATCAATCGGTCACGTTCACGTACCTCTCGCCGGATTGAGCCGTTGCGCAGATTGCGCAACCAGGCATTCACAGTTCGGGCAACGTTGCACGAACCGGCCGCGCGTCGCCCCGCAGCTCTCTGCGTCGTAGCGTCGGAGGGCATCCTGGCACGCCCTCTGCAATCGCGCCCCTCGCGCACGCGCGCGTGACGAGCATCGCCCCGACCGGTCGCACATCGTCGCCCGGTGTGGCGTCGCTCCTTGTCCATTCGAGGAGAATCAATGAGCTTCACGAGACCGCCCTCGCGTCCGGGCCTGCGCTGGACGTCCTGGTTCCTCCTTTCGACGTCGCTCGCGGCGGCCGGATGCTCGACGGAGCCCGAGCCGACCGGCCCCGAGAGCGCCGAGGTCGACGTCCAGCGATACGAATTGAAGGGCGAGTACGACTGGGCTCGAGGCCGCCTCGCCGCGACGGTCGGCATCACCCTCGCGCCGTTGGCCCAGGGGACGAAGACGATCACGCTCGACAGCTCCGTCGCCGAGGTGAAAGCCGTGCGGCTCGCGGGCGGCGGAGCCCTGCCTTTCTCGACGAATGAAAGCGAAGAGCGGCTCCAGGTGGACGTCTCCGCGGCGTCCGCCGTCGGCGCGGGGACGAACCTCACCCTGGAGATCGATTACGAGGCCGCGCCGAGCGACTCCTTGATTCCCGTCATCGAATCCCGCAAGGGCGACCCCTTGAACGTGCGCGCGGTCTTCACGATGTCGGAGCCGGTCGGCGCGAGGCGCTGGATGCCTTGCCACGACACGCCGTCGGATCGCGCGATCTTCTCCGTCTCCATGCGCATGGACGGCGCCGAGAAGATGATCGCCAATGGAGACCTCGTCTCCGACGCGCCGGACGGAGACGGTCTCCACAGGATGAAGTACGAGACCACGTACACGCTGCCGACCTATTTGATGGCCTTCGCGATCAGCGATTTCGAGGTGGAGAATACGATGAAGGGCGACCTGCCCGTCTCCATCTGGCACCGGCGCGGGCTGCAGGGGCACTACGACGCGGTCCTCGGGGAGATGGTGGGCATGCTCGACCATTTCGAGGGGTTGCTCGGCCCCTATCCCTTCGAGAAGTACGCGGTGGTGCACCTGCCGAACCTGCCGGCCACCGGCATCGAGAATGCCAGCGTCTCGTTCCACTACGAAGGCGCGGGCACGGAGCCGATCGCCGCCGAGCTCTCGCTGACGGCGCACGAGCTCGCGCACCAGTGGGTCGGAGATCTCGTGACGCTGAAGAGCTGGGACGACCTCTGGATCAAGGAGGGAATGGCGACGCTCCTCGAGCCGGAGGGGCTCCGCGCGCACACGGACACCCAGGGGCCATTCACACTGAATGCGAACGATTTCTTGGCGATGGAGGGCGAAGCCATCCGCGACACATCGCTCGCGCTCGCGGACAAATACAACTCGGGGCCCTACAGCCGCGCGGCCTGGCTCCTGACACAAATACGAAGCCTGGTGGGCGAGGAGGCCTTCTGGACGACATTGCGAAACGTCCTCGCCGAGCACCGCTTCGGCGCGATCGGGACGGACGATTTCCTCGGAGCATTCGCGGAGGTGCTCGGTCCGGAGGCCACGGCGCGAGCGAGACACGCCGTCGACGCCAAGGGCCTTCCCACGTTGACGATCGCGCCGCTGCCCACCGGAGGCGCCACGATCACGGTGCACGACCCCGACGGGGCGCTGCTGGCTCCGTTCGATATCGGCTGGGTCGCGGAGGACGGCTCGGTGCGGACGGAGACGCTCCCGATCGAAACCCCCTTCGACGTGGCGCCGCAGAAGAGCGGCGAGTTCCTCGTGATGGATCCGAAAGACCACCACCTGACCTGGGATTGGTTCGTGGTGGACGAGGAATCCATGAATGCCTATTTCACGAACGTCTTGCCGCTCCTCGTGCCCAAGACCCCGGCGGGGCAGGCCCGTTTCCTCGAAATCGGCGCAGCAGCCCAGGACGAGGTGCTCTTCACGTCGTCGTCATTGCCAGGCGCCACGCCGGAAGAGTTCGAGGCGTTCGTCGCAGGGCTCGACTCGGAGTGGACCCAGGCCAATGCATTGGGCACCGCTTGCTCCGTGGCCATCGACCCGAGCCTCGACCCAGCGACCGCAGCGGCCTGGACGACCACGCTGAACCAGGCGCTCCTGGTCCCGCCGCCGCCGTTCGCGTTCGATCTCATCCAGGTCTACGGCTATGGCGCGTGCAGCATGTTCGACCCGGTGACCGCCTTCGCGGACGACTGGGCGAGCCTCACGACGGGGCTCCCCTCCGGTGAAATCGATTATCTCCGGCTGAGCTACCTCACCGCATTCGACATCCCCGCGCCGCTCGCGATGTCGACCTGGGGCAGCGTCGCAAAACAAGCCAACCATGCCCGGGCGCGCTGGCTCGCGACCATGAAGCTCAGGTCGTACCTCAGCGGGCTCGATCCCGCGGACATCCCCACGTGGCGGACATTCTTCATCGAGCTGCTCGGCACGACCGAGGACAGCGAGGTGCTCCAGCAAGCCATCCGAGCGGTCGTCACGACGATGGCCCCCACGGCGGCCGAAAACGCGGACGCGCTCGCTGGACTCGACGTGCTGCTCCATTCCCCGTGGACGCGGGCGGCGCATGCGCGCGCCGTGTGCGCGGCATTCAAGCTGACGGCGGGCGACGCAATGGCTTGGACTGCGTTCACCGAGGGCCTGAAAGAAGCCCCGCTCGACCCGCGAGCCGCCGCGCGGCTCGAAGACCCGTCCCTCTGCCCGTGATTCTACCCTCGTTTCGAGGGACGATAACGAATGATCACCACGTGCAAATGGGCATCCTCCTCCAGCCTGGAGGTCTGGATCGAAACGGCCCCTTCCTTTTTCAGCTTCTGAAAATCCGTCGCGGTCAGGGTCAGCTTGTGCGCGTGGCCGGCGAGGCCTTGAACATCATAGGTCTTGTCCGTACCAGCGTCCATGTCGGCGGCGGTGATCACCACCTCGTGCTCGTCCTTCCCGGTGAACTCGGCCGAGCAGACGCTCACCCACTCCGGCGGATCCTCCGCGGGCGCGCACCGCACATGCACGCGATGTGTATGCGTGAGCCCCTGGGTGCTCTTGGCGCGCAGAAGCTCCCCCTTCAAGAGGGTCTTCATATCCTCCACCGTGAGCGTCACCTCGTGCGGATGCTTCGCCGTCCCCGCGATCTGATACGTCTTTTCCGCTCCGGCCATGATGTCGGCCAGCGTCACCACGAAGACGTGCCCATGGTTCTTGCCTACCTTGCAGATCACCCTTGCATACGATGGCTCGGGCGGCTTTGCGGCGGGCTCCGGCGTCGTATTCGTGACGGGCTCCGGATTCGCTTCCGGACGGGCTTCCACGGGCGCCGCGGTCGCGCTCGGCTGCGCGGTCGGCTCTGCGGTAGGTGCGGCGCTCTTGCCGGAAGCCGTCGTCTCTGGGGGCGTTTGCCCTGTCGCAGGGTTTGGAGCGTTGGCACCACACCCTGTCCATGGGAGCGACGCTGCGGCTGCTGCGATTTGGAGAGCTTGTCGCCTGCGCATGGGTACCTCGAACGAGTCTGCGGAATCGCGCCTCGCCAGAGAATAGAAACGCAGGCTCCGGCCCGATTGTCAAGCCCTCGCCGCGGGCGTCTTGTCTGGGCTCTCCGACCCGCGCGATAGCTCAGCCCCCGTCCGGATGTCGAGCGCCACCTCGACCCAGCCCCCCGGCGGATCCATCTCCGCCGATACGATCAGCGCGTCGCCGCGAATCTCGCGAAAAACGATGCCGTCCACGGCGACATCACGCGCGGCCCACCGGAGTTCGAGCCGGCGATCCACTGCGTGCACGTCGGTCCAGCCCAGAAGAAACAGAAACTCCTCCTCGCCTCCGCCCGGAGCAGGCACGGGCGCGAGCGCCAGATGGCCGAAATGCGAAGGAACCGCGAGCGTGGCGCGCACGTCGCCCGTGCGGATATCGAGGATGTAAACGATGTCCCCACCACCGAGGACGACCACGCCGACGCTCTCCCAGACCAGCTCCGCGCGGAAAGGCACGTGCGAGGCCTCGCCGAAATCGATACCCACGCTCCACAGGATCTCGTTTTCACGCGCGAACACGTACACCGGCCCCTCGTCGTCGCCCCCGCCCAGCCAGCGTGTCGGGATTGGGGCATCGGGTCCTTCCAGGCGCTTCACGGTGTGCATCGTGCGCTCCTCGATGCCGGGTCAACCAGGCAAAGCCGAGAATTTTTCGGCGAGAATCAGCGCAACATCGTCGTGGAAGGTTCCCGAAGGGAGCTTCACGGCTTCGACGAGCGCTTGAATAGCCGAGCGGACATCTCCCGCGAGAGCGACCTCGGACAACCTCGGCCGAGGCAGATACGTCAAGAGGCCATCCGACGCCAGGAGGAGGCGGCCCGAGAGAGGCTGCCGCTCGATACCGGTGGGCGTGCATTCTCCGCTGCCGAGCAGCGGTTTGCGTCTCTGCCTCGAAGTCAGCTCCACGACCCGCCCCGCCTCCACGAGCAGCGCCCCCGAATCTCCAATGCTCGCGCCCCAAAGCTCGCTGCCACTCACCTGGACCACGACGAGCGTCGTCTCCCCGCACTTTGAATCCAAGCCCATTTCACGGTCGAGCCGCGAAAGCTGTTCGCACCACGCCGCAGGCGTGAGCTCCCGGCTTGCCCCCAGGGCCGACGCCGCCTCTGCCGCCCGTTGCGCCGCGAGCGCACCACCGGAAAGCCCACCCGCACCGTCCGCGACGACCAGCGTCCACCGGCTGCCACGGCAGCTCGCTTCCAGGCGATCCTCGTTTGCAGTGCCGGCACGCCGCTGCGACCAGACATGCAGCCATTCCCGCGGAGGGGCCACGGGGACGAAGTCGGCATTCTGCACGGATACGCCCACCTCGACGCTCTCCACCACGTTGTCCCGAAACCATACCGTTGCTTCTTCTGGAGCGACACCACAGCGGCGGCACCCGCTCTCGGGCGCGCCCACGACCGCAACCAGACCGCCCACGTTCTCCCCCACGTCGGCCAGAGGCGCGCTGCGCCCGGGAGGGTCGAACCAGCAAATGGCATCGCCGGGCATGTACTCATGCTGCCGGCAATACCCGTATTCGTACTGGATTCGCCACGGTTGCGGATGGCCGCAGCGCGGGCAGCTTGCATCCCCCACGACGATATCGAAGATACCCATGACGCTCACGACGATGATGCCACGTTCTCCGCCCGAGCCCCGAGCGGAATCCATCGATCGACGACGAACGGAGTTGCCCCCGCGCGGGCGATCAGCGCGACCGCATGGACCTCGAACGTGATCGGCGTCCAGGTAGGCTCAACGTCCCCGAGAAAACGCGCGAGCTCCGCGGGGCCGTTCGCCTGACCGACGCTGAGGTGCGGCCTGAAGCCGTCTGCCGGACGGGCGGTATCGTGACAATCGGGCACCACTCGCACCAGCGCGGCATGGAGCGCGAGGAGCGCCTCGTGTGGCTCGGGATCGAGCCATACCGTGAAGCGACCGTGACCGTGACCGAAGTGGTGAAAATGTCGGAGGGACAGGGTGAACGGGGAAACCTCGGCGCAGGCAGCGGCGAGCACAGGCGCGAGGGCGTCGAACTCGACGCGGGGACGAAAGGGATAGAGCAGCGTGACGTGCGGCATCCACCGGCCGATTTTGCGGTCGTGAACCCTTCGGATGGCCTGGATCGGCTCCCAGCTTTCCGTGGGTGGGACGAGGACGGCGGCGGTCTCGTGGGTCTTCACGGCTCCCCATCCTTCCTTTTGGGCTGCTCCTCGCCAGGCGCGCGCCAGGCTGGTCTCCACTATCCTTGCCGAGGTAGTCGGAAACTCTTTTCCACCAGGCGCGGCTCCATCCCCGGGGAAAACCCCCTCTCGAAGAACCTGACCTCACCCGTTCTCGAAAAAGTGACCACCGAGCTCGAGCGCGTCCCGTAAATCGGAGGCGTCCTCGTATCATCGATGAAGAGCGGCGCGAGCATGCGCTCCATCTCCAGCCCCACGCCCGTATCCGGAAGCTCCGCGTCCGGCGCTCCCTGATCCGAGCGCAGCATCTGAAAAAATGCCCCGGGCTCCGGGAGCGGACGCGATTCGACGAGCTTCGTGAAAGCGCCCTTTCCCTGCACGAGCTTCGGCCAGGGCGTATCGAGAAGATGATTGCTGAGCCCGTACACGCCGGGGGTGAGGACGCGCGACTCGCGCGTCAGGCTCGCGAAATAGGCCGCCTCGCTGCGCGTGCCCACGATCAGGTTGAATCCGTTGTACGCCCCCGCGCGCGGGCGAAGGCTCTCCGTGAACTCGCGCGGGGAGCCGCTACCGAGGAGATACTCCACCACGAGCGCGCCCCGCGATTTCGCGTCTCCGCGCTGCGCCGCGGGGTCCCGGAAGTTCGTGATGGCGGCGAAGCGCCCGGACCGCGTCACGCCGAGCCACGTTCCGCCGCTCTGGAGGTCACGCCCGGCCAGGATCTCGGGATGATCCTCCCAGAAGTGCATTTCCCGGGTCGGACGGGCGTGAAACTCGTCGCGATTGGCGGCCAGCACGACGTCGTGGTCGGGATGCGCCTCGAAGCCCAGGAACAGCACGCACATGCGTGAGAGATACCCGGATCACGCGCGTTGACAAGGCCGCTCTGCTGCTCCCGACCACGAACCGGCGCGCCGCCGTCGAACACGGCGCGCCCCCATAGTCATCAGGCGCCCCCTCAACGCCCGGCTTGCTCGTCGCCGAACCGCTCCAGGAACTCCTCGTACGTCCCATTGAAGAGCCGCGGCCCCTTGCGGGACAACTCGAGCACGCGCGTCCCGAGCTTTCCGATGAAATGCCGATCGTGGCTCGTCACGACGACCGTCCCTTTGAACGCGATGAGCGCCTCCAAGAGCGCGTCGATGCTCTCCACGTCGAGGTGGTTCGTCGGCTCATCCAGGACCACCACGTTGTTCTTCAGCAGGATGAGCTTGGCCAGCAGCAGCCGCGCCGCCTCCCCTCCCGACAGGCTCTCCGTCTTCTTGAGCCCCGCTTCTCCGCTGAAAAGCAGCTTCCCCAGCACCGAGCGCACGTCTTCGAGCTGCGCGTCCGGATCGAAGCGGTGCAGCCACTCGTACGCGGAGAATCCGGGCTCCAGCGCCTCGTGATGATCCTGCGCGAAATAACCCACGTTCGTGTCGTGGCCCCAGACGATGGTCCCTGCGTCGGGCGCGTGCTCCGCGACGAGCAGCTTGAGCAGCGTCGATTTGCCGATGCCGCTCGGCCCGATCACCGCAAGTTTGTCACCGCGGTTCAGGTTCAGACCGAGCCCCTCGATCACCCGCAGATCCCCGAAGCTCTTCGAAAGCCCCTCCACGCGGAGCACGTCGCGGCCGGAAGGTTTTTCGATCTCGAATTTGATGTACGGTCGCACCACGCTCGAACGACGCACCTGGATGCTGTTCTCGAGCTTCTCCATCTCCTTCACGCGCGACTGGGCCTGGCTCGACCGGCTGGCGCTCGCGCCGAAGCGGGCCACGAAGTCCTTGAGCTCGGCGATCTTCTTTTTCTTCTGGGCCGCGTCCGCCTCCGACTGGCGCTTCCCGGTCGTCTTTTGCTCGATGAAATCGTCGTAATCGCCCGTGTACACGGTGACCGTCTGGTAATCGACGTCGGCGACGTGCGTGGCGATCGCGTTCATGAAATGCCGATCGTGGCTCACGACGAGCAGCGTCCCGCGGAAGTCGTGCGTCAGGTACGATTCGAGCCACCGGATGGAGTCGAGGTCGAGGTGGTTCGTCGGCTCGTCGAGCAAAAGGACGTCGGCGCCGGCGAAGAGCGTCTGCGCGATGAGCACGCGCAGCTTGTACCCGCCCGCCAGCGTGCTGACGGTGTCGAGGTGCCGGGACGACGAGATTCCGAGACCCTCCAGGATCTCCGCGGCGCGCGCCTCGGCGGTGTAGCCGTCTTCCTCGCCAATCGTCCCTTCGAGCTCGGCGAGGCGCATGCCGACCTCGTCGTCCATCTCGCCTTCGAGCAGCCGCTCCTTCTCTTGCGTGGCGTCCCAGAGGACGCGGTTGCCCATCAGGACCGCGTCGAGGATGCGGACGGACTCGTACGCGAAGTGGTCCTGCGACAGCACGCCGACCTTGAGCTTGCCCGGGATCTCGACCGAGCCTTGATCCGACTCGTGCTCCCCCGAGATGACCTTGAGAAGCGTCGATTTTCCCGCGCCGTTCGCCCCGACGAGGGCGTACCGCTTGCCCGGGTCGAACCGCATCGAGACGTTTTCGAAGAGAATTTTCGGGCCGAAGCGCTTGGAGAGCTTGTCGAGCGTGATCATCGCGGCGCCCGAACTAGCACGTGTTCCGGACGTTCGCCGTAGCCATGGAGAGGATGGGGGAAAAGCTAGCCGCCGGACGTGGGCCGCAGTACGACTTTTACGTGGGCGCCAGGGCGGTCAGGGTTTGGAGGAATTTCTCCCGATCGTACCCGGTGATAATCCACACGCCCGATCCCGGAGCGAGCCGGGAGCCCCAGGCGCCTTTCTCGCGATAGAGCTCGACCTCGGCCCACTCTCCAATCGAGGGATCGATCGCGCAGCAGGCCGCCAGAGGATCATGGAACGCCTTGCCGCCCATGGCCTCCGGCGCCGACTCTTCGACCTCGGGCGGCGACGGACGGGGCATCTTTCCCTGCTTCTTCTCCAGGTAGACATCCATCCCCTGCCAGATCAGACGGAGCGACAGGCTTGTTTCCTTCAAGGCGCCGATCCGATCGTGCAGCTCGTGGTCGTAGATCACGCCATGACAAACGTTCTTCGAGACGAACCTCCGGCTCCCGATACCGGGGTATTGCAGCGCCGCGAGCGCCGACTTGGGATCCCCATTGAGGTTGAACGTCGGGCAAGTGACCATCCCGCGGAACTTGGGGAGCTGGCGCTCGGGCGGGACGACGCCCTCGCCGGCGAAGCCTCCCTGGACGACGAGGCGGCCCACGTGGAAGCCGGGGAGCTTCATGGCGCCGCCCAGGTTCTTCAGCGGGGCGCCGGTGATCAAGGTGGTCGACGCGTCGCAGACGGCGCGCAAGACCTCCGGGCCGGGCGCGGCGTCTCGCGAAGGCGGTATCTCGCCGTAGGCCTTGTAATGCCAGGAGGAGACACACACGCCGCGCGGCCCGTGCCGCCCCTCCCCCGGGCCCGTGCCCTCGCGGACCGATTTCGGTTGGTGGTCGAGGTTGTACGCCCCCACCGGGATGTCCCTGCCAAACCAGCGGAGGGCCTGGCGCACCACGCCGACTTGGTCAGGCGTGCCCGGGGTAATGGTCACTGCTTTGAGGTTGACCTCGGGGTGGCCGAGCAGGAGGAGCAGCGTGATGAAATCATCCGGATCGCCGGTCTCCATGTCCCAAACTACGTCGAGCATTTTTTCTTTGCTCCCGCGTGGTGCAGGTTCGAATCCATGCGTCGTACTCCTAGAGGCGGCGGCGCCGCCGCGTGACGACGAGCGCGGCAAGGCCGAGCGCGGCGAGGCCGAAGGAAGACGGTTTTTCCGAGCCGATCATTCTACAGCCACAGCCACCATCGTCGCCGGGAACGTTCCCATCGGGTCCGGCCGCGCCACCGCTTCCGCCGGCGCCACCGCTTCCGCTCCCGCCGGCGCCTCCGCTTCCGCTCCCGCCGGCGCCTCCGCTTCCGCCGGCGCCTCCGCTCCCATCGACGCAAACGCCGGCCTGGCACGAGCCGCCGGGGCAGGTCGCGCCATCGGGCGTGAACACGTCCGCCGGGCAATCGATCCCGTCACCAGGACAAACTTCCTCGGCATCGCATGTGCCGGCGGACGGGCGGCAGACGGAGCCGGTGCTTGCGAATGCATCATCGGGACAAACGATGGTCGCTCCATCGCACGCCTCTTCCACGTCGCACGAGCCCACGGCGGCGCGGCACGTCGTGCCGGCGGGCACGAGGGTATCCGCGGGACAGCTCGACGATTGACCGCTGCATGTCTCGTCCACGTCGCAAGCGTCCGCCGCGGGGCGGCACATCGTTCCGGCCGTGGCAAGCGCGTCGGCCGGGCACGCCGTGCTCACACCGTCACACGCCTCCGCGACGTCGCACGCGCCCGCGGACGCGCGACATTCGGTACCTGCCGCGCGAGGCGTGCATACGCCGTCAGCCGTGGAACCGGCGGCGACGCTGCAGGCGCGACAATCGGCGGGATCGCCTCCGCACGCCGCGTCGCAACAGACGGAATCCGCGCAGAAGCCGCTCTGGCATTGCGCGGCCGCGGAGCAAGGCGTGCCGTTCGGCAGGAGCGAGACGGCGAAGACGTACGCAGAGCCGGACGACGTGCCGAAGATCTGATCGCCATCCGCGCCGGCCACGATCGTGTTTCCATCGATGGCCACCGCATCCCCGAGATCGTCGTTCGTGCCGGCGTCCTTGGCGACGAGCTTCGTCTGCTCGGTCCACACAGAGCCGGTCCGTTGGAAGACATAAGCCGATCCGGACGAGCTCGCCCCGACGTCGCTGTAACGCGCGCCAATGACGATGGTATCGCCCTGCATGGCGACGGCCGCGCCGAAATGATCACTCGACTTGCCGTCGCTCGCGAGGAGCTTCGCCTCCTCTTGCCACATGCCGCCCACCTTGCGGAAGACGTAAGCAGCTCCGGAGTCGCTCCCCTTGTCGTCGTTCCGGAGCCCGCCGACGACGACCGTGTCGCCGGAGACGGCCACGGCATAACCGAATTCGTCGCCCGCGCCCGCATCACTCGCGAGGACCTTTGCCTCCTGCGTCCAGATGCCGCCGCTCCGCGTGAAGATGTAGGCCGAGCCGCACGGTGGATTCGTGGCGATGGCATTGTCATAAGGCGCGCCCACCACGGCGACGTCCCCGTCGATCGCGCTCGCCAGTCCGAATTGATCACTCATGGCGCCGTCGCCCGCGAGGAGCTTCGCCTCCTGCGTCCACGTCCCCGCATTCCGGACGAACACGTACGCCGAGCCCGAGCTCGTGCCCTTGTCGTCGTCCCAATACGCCCCGATGATCGCTGTGTTCCCGGACAGATCGACCGAGCGACCGAAGTTGTCACCCGCGGCGCCGTCGGCCGGGGAGAGCTTGGCCTCCTGGGTCCACGTGCTACCATTTCGGACGAATACGAGCGCCGTTCCTGAATCCGTCCCCTTCTCGTCGTCGAGGTTCGCGCCTCCGAGGAGGATATCGCCCGAAACGGCGACGGACGAGCCGAACCAATCGCCTGCGACCGCGTCGGACATGACGAGCTTCGCCTGCTGCGCCCACACGCCGCCCCCGCCGGTGAACACGTAGGTCGCGCCGAGCGGCGAGTTTCCCGGCCCGTCGCCGGAGGCCCCCACGACGATCGTATTGCCCGAGACGTCCACCGACGCGCCGAAATAGTCGTACTCCGCGCCCGTGGCGGGGACGAGCTTCGCGATGTTGTTCGTGATCGTCGGATCCACGACGACGGGATACACCGCGCCCGAAGTATCCACGTGAATGGAGAGCCGCTCTTCCCCCTCGACCTTCGAAAGGCGGATCGGCAGGTCCCGACCGCGCGCATCGAATGCATACAGATCACGATACGCGAGCCTCGCGGTCCCCTCGGCGTCGTGCAACGTCGCGCCGCGGCCCGAGGGCCAGACGCGCGCGTCGAGCCCGCCGCGCAGCTCGACGTCGATCACGACGTCCTGAGCCCCCTCCCCCGCGCAATCGGGCGCCGCGTCGATCGTGAACCCCTGCTCGATGCCACGCGCATCACTCACGTACCATTCGACGAGCCCCGGGCCGCCGCCGCGCGCCGTCCGCCTGTACTCGACCCGGCCCGCCTCCGCGACCGGTGCAGACTTCGAGAGCGGCCGTCGCTCGTCTCCACATCCGAGCCCGCTCGCCTCGAACACGGCCTTCTGCGCGAGCCCGCGCGCCTCCACCGCGGCGCCGGACGCCGTGAACGTCGCCTCGACGGAGACGGCATGGTTTGTCGAGGCAAGTACGAGCCCCGCCCCGTCCGGAGCGGCCGTCGAGGGGGCACACGCCGCGATACCCCCCGAGAGGGTGAGCGCGAAAAGACGCAGCCACGCTGAATCCACGACGGATCGATTCCTCATGGATGGACGTCAACAGAGCGGCGGAGCTCTGTCAAGGTCGGGCGGGTCGGTGACATCGCCTCGGCCTCGTCGCCGAAGTCGCAAGCTCGAGTGGTATCTGCAAACAGGTCGGGAATAGGGATCGTGCGCGCGCACTGATCACGCCGTGAAATTCGTTCCGCCGCGGTTCGGTCGCGAGGACGCCGTCCTCTTCGGCGTGACGACGCTCTCCGCGCTCGCCTACGCCATCGTCCACGACCACGTGACCGCGACACTCTCGCCGGAGTACTTCCTTTTCGGCAAGGACCTCGCGCGGGATCCGCGCCCGTTTCGGTGGGCCGTGACGACGCTCGCAGCCCATGCGTCCTGGCCGCTGGGTTTGCTCGCCGGCATGGCGCTTCGGTTTGCGAACGAGCCGTCGGGGCGGCTCCCGAGGCGCCTACCCCTTCGACGATTGCTCGGCTTCGTCGCCATTCCGCTGGTGACGGCGGCGCTCGCCGCGGTGATGCGCGGCACGTCGCCGGTCAGGTTCGATCCCCTGGATCAACACGCCGTCGCGGAAATGCTCGCCGGCTCGACGCGCGCCGCAGCGTTCGTGCGGGTGTGGCGTGTGCACATCGGGTCGTACGTCGGAGGCGCGCTCGGATTGCTTCTCGCCGTGGTCCTCGTGAGGCGGAGACGGGCGCGATGCGGGGACGGCCGTTGAAATGCCCTCTTCCACCCGGTGCGACGCTGCGGTATCACGATCTCGGAGCCGCGCCCCATGCCCACGTCGAAGAACGCGCATGCAACGACGAGCCTCTTCGTGCCTCCGCCCTCCGATCCCTCGACCCAGATCGATCTTTGCTGGGCGACCGAGAGCAGCGGCGGCGCGGGCACGACGTTCCACGAGTTTTTCCCCGACGCAGGCGCGCACCTCGTGTTCCGCCATTCTCCCGCGGGCTGTCGGATGGTGCTGATCGGGCCCGCCACCGAGCGCGCCACCATCGAGCGCGTCGCCGGCGCCGAGTACCTCGGCATCCGCTTCCGGGCCGGCCAGGCGCCACGCTTGGCCGACGTCCGCTCCTCGGAGCTCACCGACGGACGCGCCGAGGTGACGAAGATCCGAGGAATCCCTATTGAATCGCTGGCCGAGCGATTGCGCGCGCTGCCGGACCTCGGCTCGCGGCAACGCGCATTCGCGAATCTGGTCAGGGATGCCGCGCCGCCACTCGTCACGGATGCGCGCTGCCGCAGGGCCACGCACCTCCTCGAATCGCACGGAGGTCGGCTCCGCGTCGACGAGCTCGCGGAGAAGCTCGGTCTCCACACACGCAGCCTGGAGCGCCTCTTCCTCGATCAATTTGGAATGACGCCGAAGCGGATGGCCCGGCTCGTCCGCCTGCGGCATGTCCTTGGCGCTCTGCACACCGGCGCCTTCGCGACGCTCGCCGAGCTCGCCCAGGCGTGCGGCTACGCGGACCAGCCGCACCTGATCCGCGACTTCAAGACGCTGACCGATCGCCTTCCCGGCGAGAAAGGCGCGCACAGGAGCAGGCAGCTCGCGACCGCCGATACGCGGATCGTCCACCGGTATCGCCCGTAGTCGTTCGCGGGGCCCCACGGCGTGTCGCATTTTCACAATACGGGCCGCCGAGCGCGCGCTAGGACGGAGTGACGATCTGGAAAGGAGAACCCCATGCAAGCTTCGGAGGAACGGGAACCGTCGAACGGAGTGGCGACGATGTCGGGCGATTCAGGCCCGGTGGTGGTGAAGACGCGGCGCGGTGATGTCGAATGCGCCTTCCTTGGCAGCGGTCCGGCGGTGCTCGCGCTCCACGGCGCCATGGGGGGCTACGATCAGGCGCTGCTCCTCGCGCGCACCGCGGGCGTCCCGGGCTTTCGTCATATCGCGCCCTCTCGCCCCGGCTACCTCGGGACGCGCCTCTCGCTGGGACGAACCCCCGCGGAGCAGGCCGATCTCTACCGCGATCTCCTCGATGCGCTCGGAATCGAACGAGCCGCCGTGATGGCCATTTCCGGCGGCGGCCCGTCTGCGCTCCAGTTTGCCCTCAGCCATCCGGATCGCTGCTGGGGTCTCGTCATCGTTTCGTCCGTCTGCACCCGCGTGGAGACGCGATTGCCGCTCGCGTGGTACATCCTGCGGATCACCGCGCGCTGCGGCCCGCTCGTCGCCGCCATGCGGAGAAAGGCCGAGCAGGACCCGGAGCGATCCGCGCGCCGCTCGATTCCGGATCCGGTCGTGCGCGCACGCACGCTGCGCGATCCGGAGGCGGGCCCGCTCTTGCGGGAGCTCCAGCGCAGCACGTTCGATCGAATGCCGCTCCGGCTCCCGGGCACGGAGAACGACGTCGCCGTGACGCGCCGGGACCAAGGGTTTGCCCTGGAACGGATCAAGGCTCCGCTCCTCGTCGTGCACGGTACGAACGACAAGGCGGCGCCATTTGCCCAGGCCCAGATCCTCGCGGCCCGTGTTCCCGGGGCCGAGCTGCTCACCATCGAAAATGGCGAGCACGTGAGTATTTTCACGGATCGCGACAGCATCCGGGCGCGTGTGGGCTCGTTTCTACGCGCACACGCGCCCGCGGAATCGACGACGCCGCGCTCTTCATGAACGGGCGACCGCCTGGATCACCTCGTCGATGGGCGTCTTTCCCTCAACCCGGCGGTCCCCCCGCGGGGCAATGGCGCCGCTCGCGATCCCACGGTACATTTCGGCGAAGACCTCGGCGGTGTGCGGCGGCAGTCCTCCTTGCACGAGCGTGCTCACATGGGCCTCCGGCGGAATGTCGACGACCTTCAGCGTCTTCCCGAGAGCGGCCCCGAGCTTCTCGGCGATCTGCCGCATCGAATACGCGGGGCCGTGCAGGTCGATGTTTTCGCTCGTCTTGCCGCCTTCGAGGAGCGACGATGCGGCGAGCGCGCCGATGTCCTTGGTGGCGATCTGCGGGCGGGGCTCGTCGGCCGACCGCATGAAGTTCGGAAAGATCCCGGCATTCCTGGCCGGCGCGAGTGAGCTCGCGACGTTCTCCTGGAAGGCCGCCGCGCGAATCGCCGTGAGCGCGGTGCCGGTCGCGCGGAGCGCGTTCTCCAGGTAATGAAGGCCCTTGATCGGCCCCGTCCCGTCCGGCAAATCAGCGCCCACAGAGGAGAGGAGGACGACGTGCGGGACGCCGCTCACCTTCACCGCGGCGGCAATGCCATCCGACATCTCGCGCTGATAGGCATAAAGATCAGGCGCCGTGAAGCTCAGGGGAAGGAGCACGAAGAAGCCTCGCGCTCCCGCGAGCGCGCCGGCGAGCGCGTCCTTGTCCCCGAGCGATGCGACCGCGACCTCGGCGCCCTTCTTGGACCATTCGGCGCCTTTGGCCGCGTCGCGCACGAGGACCTTGACCTTTTGCCCATTGGCAAGGAGCCCGGCCGCGACGACCGAGCCGACCTTACCCGTCACGCCTGCGACCACGAAAGACATGCTGGACTCCTTTCGATGCTCGCTATCCTGAGTGACATCTCACATGACGGACACGCGTCCGCTATGCAAGACAATTTGCAGCAGAGCTCGACAGGCAGGCCATGCGGGCCCTCGGTGTGCCGGGCGGGCCGCTTGACCGGGGCGACCGGGCTTGATGTACTCCCCGGGGCCGCGCTCTCATGCCGCGGCCCGAGGCGACAATGGAAGCGAAAAAGGTTCGCCTGACCAAGGACAAGGAGACGTACCTCGCCACGCTGTACGGCAAGGCGAGGGACGCCACGGCCCCGAATACGATCCTCGGCGACCGATTCGCGGCGGACGCGGTCGCGCGCATCGATTACGATTTCGAGGAGCTGAAGCTCCCGAGCGGCGGCGCCATCACCTTGCCGCTGCGGGCCCGGCACTTCGACGAGTGGACGCGAGCGTTCCTCGCCCAGCACCCGGCGTCGACGGTCCTGCACCTCGGCTGCGGCCTCGATACCCGCGTGTATCGAATCGATCCGGGGCCGGAGGTCCGCTGGTACGACGTCGACTTCCCCGACGTCATCGCGCTGCGTGAAAAGCTTTATCCCGAGCGGGAGGGATATCGCCGGATCGGCACCTCCGTGACCGACCTCGCCTGGCTCGACGCGATCCCGGGAGGCACGCCGGTCCTCGTCGTCGCCGAGGGCCTCCTCATGTACCTGCATGAAAAGGATGGGGCGGCGATGCTACGGCGAATCACCGAGCAGTTTCCGAGCGGGCAGGTCGTATTCGACGGCTACAGCGCGGCGATGGTGCGCATGGTCTCCCGCCTGGCGACCGTGCGCGGCGCCAAGGTCGAGCTCGTCTGGGGGGTCGACGACCCGCGCGACCTCGAAAAGCAGGTCCCGAAGCTTCGGCTCGTCGAGAGCGTCGACTTCCTTACAATGCCCGAGCTCGTCGATAGGCTCTCCAAAGGCCGGGTCTCCGGGATGGTGCATGGGGTCATGGGGCGGCTGCCTTTCTACCGGAAGCTCGTCCGCCACCTGCGTTATGCGTTCTAGGCCGAGCCTGGCCATTGTTTTCTTCGAGCCGTCGTGATAATCGCGGTCGATGGTGAAGCAACATCGTGGCTCGTGTGCTCTGGTTTTGATCCTCGCGCTCGCGGGGGTGGGGTGTAGCGACGGAGGCTCGGTCACGTCGAACGGAGGTGGCGGCACAGCCGGCGGCGGGGGCGACGGGACCGGCGGAATGGGCGGCGCAGGCGGAGCAGGCGGCCCGGGGGGCAGCGGCGGCGCGGGTGGGCAGGCGGGCGGAGGCGGCGGTGAGGCCGTCTGCGGCGACGGGGTCGTGCAGAGCGGCGAGGAGTGCGACGACGGCAACGCGATCGATACCGACGATTGCCTCGTCACGTGCTTGAATGCCACGTGCGGCGACGGGGTCGTGAGGACCGGCGTCGAATCCTGCGATGATGGCAATGACGTGAACGACGACGCCTGCACGAACCAGTGCAAGCCGCCGACGTGCGGCGACGGCATCCTCCAGGTGGGCGAGTCGTGCGACGACGGCAACGATTTCGACGGCGACGAGTGCCTGTCGACGTGCGTCATCGCGGGCTGCGGCGACGGCTTCGTGCAGGTGGGCGTCGAGCAATGCGACGACGGGAACAGCTCGAACGCCGATTCCTGCCTGAACGGGTGCATCCCGGCGAAATGCGGCGACGGGATCGTGAACGTGGGCGTCGAGCAATGCGACGATGGGAATGCTTCGAATACCGATGCGTGCCTCGTCACGTGCCTGCCGGCCAAATGCGGCGACGGGTTCGTTCACACGGGTTTCGAGCAATGCGACGACGGCAACGCCTCGAACTCCGATTCCTGCCTGAACTCTTGCCTTCCGGCGAGCTGCGGGGACGGCTTCGTCCAGGCTGGCGTCGAGCCGTGTGACGACGGCAATGCCTCGAACACCGACGCCTGCCTCAACGCCTGCGTCCTGCCGAGCTGCGGAGACGGGTTCGTCCAGGCCGGCGTCGAGCAATGCGACGACGGCAACCCCTCGAACACCGACGCCTGCCTGGTGACGTGCCTTCCGGCCAAATGCGGAGACGGGTTCGTCCAGGCCGGCGTCGAGACATGCGACGACGGCAATGCTTCGAACGCCGACGCTTGCCTGAGCACGTGTGTTCCCGCGAGCTGTGGCGACGGGTTCGTCCAGGCGGGCGTCGAGCAATGCGATGATGGCAATCCTTCGACCACGGATGCCTGCGCCATGTGCAAGGCCGCCGTCTGCGGCGATGGCTTCGTCCAGACCGGCGTCGAGCAATGCGACGATGGCAACCCCTCGAACGCCGATGGCTGCGTCGGCATGTGCAAGACCGCCGTCTGCGGCGATGGCTTCGTTCAGGCCGGCGTCGAGCAATGCGACGACGGCAATGCCTCCAACACCGATGGCTGCGTCGGCATGTGCAAGACCGCCGTCTGCGGCGATGGCTTCGTCCAGACCGGCGTCGAGCAATGCGACGATGGCAATGCCTCCAACACCGATGGCTGCGTCGGCATGTGCAAGACCGCCGTCTGCGGCGACGGCTTCGTCCAGGCCGGCATCGAGCAATGCGACGACGGCAACATCGTGAACGGCGACGGGTGCAGCTCGGCCTGCCAGAGCGAGCTGCCGTCGCAGTGTTATAGCTACACCTCGCTCACCGAGTCGGACCGGAACGTCACATTCAACGACGGCGACGGCAACGTCGAGATTTGCGACAGCACCATGAACAACCTCTGGTACCGGTTCTCGGGCGCCGCCGGCACGAGGATGCCGACGAGCGCACCGCTGATCTATGCTTGCGGCACGGACGCGCCGGGATGGATGCAGGGGACGTATCCGACCGTGACCGGACAAACGGTGCCACGGACGGTGTGCTTCAACTGGAGTGGCAACTCCTGCAACTGGTCGTCGGCCATCCAGGTGACGAACTGCGGAGCCTACTACGTCTTCCAGCTCCCGAACCCCACGACCTGCGAACTACGTTATTGCGGAACAAACTGATCCAGGACAGCGATGACGAGCGACGCCGCATTCGATCGCATTCGCACGATCTGTCTTGCCTTGCCCGGCACGGCCGAGGTGACGAAGCACATGCGCCCCTGCTTTGTCGTGCGCGACAAGACGTTCGTCATGTTCATGGACAACCATCACGGCGACGGGCGCCTGGCGATCTGGTGCAAAGCGACGCCCGACGCCCAGCAGATGGTGGTCGAATCCGATCCATTTCGCTTCTTCGTCCCGCCCTACGTGGGCCGGCAGGGATGGATCGGCGCGCGGCTCGATCGTGACCCCGATTGGGGGGCCATCACAGCGATCGTCGAGGAGGCGCATCGCCTCGCCGCGCCGCGCTCGACGCGCAAGGCCGCTCCCCGCAAGCGTCGCGCCTGAAACCCCGCGGCCCGCCTGGGCCGTGGGTCTATGCAAAGCACAAGTTTACAACGAAATCGTGCTATCTCCGGCTCACGGGGCATGAGCGCTTGACGGGCTGCAATGCAGCTGCTGCACTGGCGCGCGCGAGCCGCCCCTACCTTATCATGCTGATCGATCTGGCATCGGAGAGATACACGAGCGTCCGCCGATTCTTCGCCCCGGAGTACCCGAACCTCGCGTTCGTTCTCGGCGTCCTCGAGCGAAAGCTCCCCGGGCGCGTATGGGTCGTTCCGGCGGAGCAAGATTTCGCGGCCTGCCTGATCGTCACCGACGCGAGCTTCTGCTTCGCCGCGGGTGCGCTCGACCCGGAGACGCTCGACGCAATGCTGGCGCTCGTCATGAAGACGCCGCCGATCACGTTCATTCATCCGCAAGGCCTCGACGTGAGCGCCGCCGCGGCCAGGTATGGCCTCATGGAGGGCGAACGGCGCCAGCTCGGCGCCCCCGCGGGCGGGCCGGGGTGCCCGGACATCGAAGTGCCGTCGCCGTTCGAGCTCGTCCGGATCGACGGTGACCTCTTTCGAAACTCCAACTGGAAGGGCGCCGTTCACCGTATCTTTGGATCCACCGAGAACTTCCTCGCGTATCATTACGGATTCGGTTTGCTCCTGGATGGACAATTGATCACGGAGGCGCACGGCGTCGTCGGCGGAGGCCACGTCGAAATTGGCACCTACACGCACGAGGCGTATCGGCGCACGGGTCTCTCGAACGTCGTCTGCGCGGCGGTCAAGAAGCACAGCGAAAAGCTCGGCCTCCGAGCGGAGGCCACCTGCGACGTGGACAAGGCCGCTTCGATCGCACTCTCGTATCGAATCGGCTTGCAGGATGATTTCCGGTACAAGGTCTTGAAGCTGCCAACGTGAAGGACGGATCGAGCCAGGAGCCAGATTCGCTGCCTGATCGCCTCCATTCTCCCCGATACAATGCGCGCCATGATTCGTGAAGACTCGCCGCAGATCTCCGTCGACAACGCCAGGCGTGTCGCCGAGCTCATCGGCCCCCATGTCCTGCGGACATCTCTCCGCCCATCGAAGGCCGCCGAGCGCGCAGGAGCGGGGAACGTCTTCCTGAAATGTGAAAACCTGCAGCCGACGGACTCCTTCAAGCTCCGAGGCGCGCTCAGCGCCGTGCTCGGATATCGGTGCGCCCATCCCGAGGTATGGACGCACATGCAGAGCCGCGGCGTCGTCACGTGCAGCTCGGGAAATTTCGCGCAAGGCATGGCGCACGCGACATTGCAGCTCGGGCTCGACTACACGGTGATCGTCCCCCACCACATCGCCCCTTTCAAGCTCGACCGGATCCAGTTATACAATCCCACCGCGAACGTGATCCGCGCCCCCCTCGAACGGTGGCGCACCGCGATGATCGATGCGAGATACCCGGGCTTGCCTGGTTTTTTCGTATCCTCGGAGAGCGACCCCTACGTGTGCCTGGGCAACTCGACGATCGCGCTGGAGATCCTCGAAGATCTCCCCGAGGTCGACGCCATCCTCGTCCCGTTTGGCGGGGGAAACCTCGCGTACAGCATCGCCTCTTTGCTTCGCTGTGCGCGGCGCAAAACGAAGGTCTTCGCCGTGGAGGTCTCCACGGGCGCGCCGCTCGCCGCTTCGATCCGCGCGGGCAAACCCGTGACGGTGGAGCACAAGCCGTCGTTCGTCGATGGCATCGGCGCGAGCTTCATCATTCCCTGGCAGTTCTATCGGCTCAGGGACGTGCTCTCGGGCGTCCTCTCCGTGACGCCTCGGGAAATCGCCATTGCCATCTCGTCCCTGGCGCGCTCGGACGATCTCCTCCTCGAAGGCGCCGGCGCCGCGGCCTTCGCGGCGGCGCTCAAATACATGCCGCTGTACCGCTGGAAGACGCCTTGCGCCGTCATCACCGGCGGGGCGATCGACCCGAGCGTGCTCCGCGGAATCCTGCAGACCGTCTTGCCCACCGAAATGATCATGCCGACTGGAGAAATGTCATGAGCGCGACGCCCGTCGTCGAGCCGATCAGCCTCGCCCTCGGCGCCGAGGTCCGCGCGGTGGATCTCTCGCAGGAACTCTCGCAGGAGACCTGGGAGACGATCCGGAACGCTTTCCACCAGCACAGCGTGCTGATTTTTCGCAATCAGGAGCTGGCCGTCGAGGATCTGTCCCGATTCGCCCGCGCGTTCGGAGAGCCCGTCATCCACGAGCACCTCCTTCCCTTCACGGTGGAGGGCCACCCCGAGTGCATGCTCCTGCACAACAATGCGGAGAAGCCGCCCGGGCTCAATTCCTGGCACACCGACAACAGCGGCTGGCCGCGTCCGCCGCTCGGCACCGTGCTCTATGCCAAGATCACCCCCGAGATCGGCGGAGATACGTTGTTCTCGAACATGTACATGGCCTACGAGGCCCTCTCCCGGCCGATGCAGGAGCTGCTCCTCGGGCTGAAAGCGGTGCACGACGTCAAAAAGGCGTTCGGGTCCGATTATGGGACGCTCCAGCGCAATCTCCGGAAGAAGGGCATCGATCCCGACGAGCATTTCGAGCGATACCCCGCCGTCGAGCACCCCCTCGTGAGGACACACCCGACGACGAAGCGGAGGGCGCTTTACATCTCGGGGCCCTACGTGACCCACGTGAGCGGCCTGTCGCCGGCCGAGAGCCGCGCGATCCTCGACTTTCTCTACCGTCACATCGAGACGAACGAATTCATCTACCGGCACAAATGGCAGCGGCGCGACCTCGTCCTCTGGGACAACCGCTGCACGCAGCACCTCGCCGTGGCCGATTATTTCCCCCGCGAGAGGCTGATGCACCGGCTCAACATCGCGGGCGAGGCCCCCTTCCTGGACCGATAGCCTCGCGACCTCCCTTCGGCGCGACCGGGACGGGCGGCGCAGCGATCGCGCGGTAACCCTTCGGGAGCTCGAGGCGCGCCGCCGGCGGCGCGACGGCGGCAACGGCGCTGCTGGCCGCGGGCACCTCGGCCGTCTTGGGCTTGTCGTCCGCACCGGGCTTTGCCTTGTCGCACGCGGGCAAAAAAGCGAACAGCGAAAGCAGCAAAGGGAGATGGCGCGTGCCGATCCCTCTGCGCTAGAAAGACGCCGTGAACAAAGCCCCCAATGGCTCCCCGGAGCTCGCCCCGTCGCGCACGCTCGCCGCGCTCCACGCGGAGGACGTGCGCGAGCACGCCGCGGTCCCTCCGGTCGATACGCCCGACTACCGCGCGCTGCGAGAGCGGGATCGCGCGCGCCGTGCTCAGGCAGAATCGGCGCTCGACCTCTTGCGCGAGCGCGGAGGTGCTTCGGCCGACGACCTCTTTCACGCGGCGTGGTTGTTCAACCATGGAGATCACCCGGGCGACGCGCGACGCGCGCACGAGCTCGCACGAGAAGCGGCCGAGCGCGGATTTTTGCCGGCCCGCTGGCTCGCTGCGGCTTCGTACGACCGATGGTGCATGTACGAGGGTCGGCCGCAGAAATACGGGACGCAATTCGTCCCCGATGGCGCGCGTCATCGACTCTGGGACGTGGACCCGACGACGACGGACGCGGAGCGCGCTGCGTGGGATGTTCCGCCGCTCGCCGAACAGCTTCGCCGCGCGGAGGAACTGACACGCACGGAGCCGCAGCCGCCGATGGACAATGCACCGGCGTGGCTGAAGGCAGCGATCTCCCGCTGGGAAAATTCCGGTTGAGGAGACGACCTCTTTCGCGGTATCCTGCGCTGCGTATTGCCGTCTCCTCAAAACCCCGACGACCTGGATCCCCCCGCTCTGCGCACGCCGACGAGCCACCCGGACGTCTGGATCGAGCGACCCGATATCCTGCACGTCACGATGCGGGGCACCCTCGATGTGGCGGAGGCGAAGCCCCTCCTCGCGGCACAACTCGCGGCCGGCGCGGAATGGCCGCATGCCATCGTGCTTTGCGACGTCTCCGAGCTCTCGTGGATGTCGATGGGCGCTCGCCGAGCATTCGCCGAGACGCGAGACGTCGGGCCTCCGCGGGCCATTGTCGTGATCGGGGCCAATGCGATGTTACGTACCCTCGCCGACCTCCTTTTTCGCGCGGTCATCGCGCTTCGCCCCACGCATCCGAGCCCCACCCGCTTCGTGCGTGACCTCGCCGAGGCCCGCGCCGCGATCCCCGAGCTCCGGCGCATGCTCGGCGCTCACTCCGATCCCTGATTCTCCGCCGCACGCACGCACGCGGCCTCGTCCGTCGCGGCCGATAGCCAGCTCGTCAAACATCGATCCGCGTCGTCCCCGGGGACGATTTGCGCCCCGCCCTTGTGCGCCTCTTCGCCGCGCGCCTTTCGAACCAACGAGAGCCGCTCCGGCGCACGGCCGCCCTCCGCGATGACCAGACCGAGCACCTCGGGTTCGAGCCCGATCACGGATCGATAACTCGCCTCGTATTCCGCGTCGGTCGTCTCGCCGTGCCCCGGCACGTCCCCTGCCTCGAGCCGCATCCCGGAGCTCCCGTAAAGCCGCAGGTTCCGCTCGGGTTTTCCATGACAATCCAGCGTCGCGCAACGGTACTCCAGCGCGTCGCCGACGCTCGGGTAGGTGACGCGACTCGGGACGAGCAGCACGTCCGTCGGCTCGGCTTCGGAGGCGCAGGCGACGGCGAGCGCAGGCCATACGAACGGGAACAACGAGCGCAGGAGCATTCGTCTCACGGACAGCGGTCCTCCAGGGTCGCAGCGACGGAGAGCAAAAAGACGCGGCCGGCGGAGCGTGGACCGGGCTCGCTGGTATGACACGCCGCGCACGAGCCCTCGCCGTTCACCGGCGATTCCATTTCCTGACGGAACCCGTCCCGCTCGATCGCCACCCGCATCGGGTATTGAGGGCTGAAATCGCCGGGCCTCACGAAAAAATTGCCCGCGCAGTTCGTGGCCGTCACGTAGGCCGTCCCGCGCGCGTCGACGAGATGCACGAGCACGTCGGGGACCGGCTTCGTCGAATCGGCGCGCTCGTGGATCGTCCCGGCGACGGAGAGCTCGGTGGCCTCGGCGCCGTCGTGACATACGAGGCAGGGTTGTCCGGGACGATGCAAAGGGCCGACAGGAATGGCCGGCGACTCGGGGCCGAGCTCGGCAATCGCGCCCTCCTGGAGCGGGTTCGTGCAGCCCATCCCCGCAATGCAAAGGCAAGCGAGCGCGAATCGCGCCGCGGAGGGCCCGCGAGGGCCCGACCTTCGTGCGGTGTCGTTGTGGGTCAGCGTGAACACGAACAACTTTCCTCTTGTCTCCAGGGTGCGATCTCTTCTAAGCTGAAGATGAAAGTAGAAGTCAACATCAACAGGGTACCTGGCGCCGATGGTCTGGTCAACGAGAAATGCGAAACGTCTCGCCCCCGTGTGGGCGGCAAGCCTCCTCGCGCCCGTGCTGCTCGCTTGTGGCCCCGCGACGCGGAGCGATCCCGCGTTCTGGGTACCTTATGGCGGAGACGGCGGCGGAGCAGCGGCGGACGCTGCGAGCAGCGGAGGAATGGGCGCGGGCGGCGCGGGCGGCGCGGGCGGGACCGGCGGCGGGGCGCCCGCCGGCGGCGCGCTCGCATTTCGCTTCACCACCGTCTCCCTCGACGGCGAATATGCTCCGAAAAACATCGGCGCCGTCTGGATCACGGACGCGCAGGATACGTTCGTCAAGACGCTCGAAGTGTGGGCGGCGAAGCGCGTGGAGCACCTCGTGCGCTGGGGCGCGGCATCGGGCACGAATGTCGTGGATGCGGTGACCGGTGCCACGAGGAAATCCCACGCCGAGCACGTGTCCACCTGGAATGGCACGGACACGGCCGGCGTCGAGGCCCCGGACGGCACGTATCGCGTGCACGTCGAATTCACCGAATGGAACTCGTCGGACTCCGGCGAGGCGCCCGGGCCGTGGATGGCGGTCGATTTCGTGAAGGGCCAAGACGCCCAGGATACGACCTTGCCGGACGAGCCCGCATTCATCGGAAGGCATCTCTCGTGGACACCCTGACGAGGGCCATTCCCTCGAACCCCTCCCTTTTCGATACGAGGTCTCCATGGTCCTGCGAACCACGCAGCTCGCATGCCTGCTCGTGCTCCTCTGCGGGCTCGCGGCCTGCACGCACGTCGCGCCTTACGAACGCGGGCGCCTCGCGCATCCGACGATGTCGGTCGGCCCCGTGTCCGGCCCCGGCGAATCCCACATGCAAGCGGTCCACGAAGGCGCGAGCGGCGGGTCGGCGAGCGCCGAGGGCGGCTGCGGCTGCAACTGACACGCGCTTGTGGTGGGGGGCGTGGCTCCTCGTCACAATGCTCGTGGTTTTTCCCAAAGAAACACTGGCCGCCGACGCGCCGCCGAAAAAAGCCCCCAGCCTGAACAATGGCCTCTCCTTGTCGCTCGTCCAGGATCTGGGGATCCACGCGGGCACCGACGTCTGCTCGCCGGAGAGCCAGCTCCACGGCGATTACGCCTGCTTCCGGGACGCGGGGACGCAATACCACGGCACACCGCTCGTCGGGCGCGGCGGGGAGGTGCGCCCTGGCCTCCAGATCGCGACGACGCGGATGCTACTCGGCTTCGACCGCGTGGTTTTCGAGAACCTCTCGCTCGGATTGCGCCTCGGGTGGGTGCTCCGCGGGGGCGGGCCGCGGCCGAGCGGGGCCGAGGCGCCGGAGTTTTTGCCTTTTCACGGCGAGATCCGCGCGGGATACACGTTCGGCGCCCGGCCCTTCGCGAGGCCAGGGCTCCGGGGCTCCGTCTTCGTCACCGCCGGCATCGCGCAATTCGACACCGAATACCGGGTCGTCGTGGAAGAGGACACGACGAAGCCGCCGCCCGCGAGCCAGCTCGACAATCCCCCCTCGCAGACGCTCAGCGCGTACCGAAAATCCGGCACGGGCTTCGTCGGCCTCGGGGTCGCGGCGACCTATGCGATCTCGCCGTCGCTCGGCGTCTCTGCCGCCTTGCGGTTCACGAAGCCCTTTCCCTCGACGGGCACGCTCCTCTCGCCCGAGCTCTCCTTCTTTTACGCTTTCTGATGCGATATCGGCGTCAGTCGAAGGCCGCTTGCAGGGCGAGCGCCGAGAACAAGGCATTGCGCCGCGTGAGGTAGAGCGCGTCGAGGTAATGCGTGAAGACGCCGTCCACCTGGAGGCTCACCGTGAAGATCGGGCCGAGCTTCACGGACACCCCTCCCCCGGCCGTCAGCGTCCAGAGCGGCCCGAGCTCGCGATCCCCGGTCCGGATCGCGGGAATCGTGATCGCGCCATCCGCCGCGACGGACACCACGGTCGCGCGCTGCCAGAAATCGGCGCCGGTCTGCGCATGGAAGCGCAGGCGGGGCCATACCGTGACGAACCGCCCGATGTCGATCGAATACCGTACGTCCGTCGTGCTCGCGGCCATTCCCCACGTGTCCGTGTAAAGCCTCTCCTCCACGCGCAGCGTGGCGGCCGAACGGCGATGCGCGAGGCGCCCGGTCAGCGCGAATCGGTTCCGCACGAGAGGCAGCGCCTCCAGGGGGCGCGCATGCAGGCGAAGCGCGCTGACGAGCGCGACGCTCGCGCCGGCGGGGACCTCCTCGGCGGCGGCCGCTTCGAAGAGGGGCACGTAACGATAAGGTTTGGCCTGATTTCCCCGCTCGAACATGCCGTCGAGCTGGATCGCTCCGATTGTCGAGCGATTCATGACGACCGTGAGCCCAGCGTTCACGTCGTGCCGCTCGAGCGTCCATCCGAACACGTCGAACGGGGTCCCCGCGCGTCCTGCCGTATCGTGCCGGTACGAATACCCGAGCAGCAACCCGTAGTTCTTGTCGTCGAGCTCGAGCGTCCCTTGGAGCCCTGCCGATATCGACAAATAATCGGGCTCACGCGACAACGATGCATGCGCAGAGGCCCCGAGGTCTCCTTTCTCGTAGCCCCCTTCGAGGGATGCGGCGTGACGAACCTCCGTCCAGGGAGGCGACGCGGTGGCCACGATATCGGCCGACGCGGCGGTCACGACGTCGACGAGATACCGACCGCCCAAGGACCATCCTGCCGTCGGGCTCGAAATCGTACCTGCGATCGTCGGGGTGACGACGCCGACGTGGGTATCGTCGAGATAAAACGACGTCTCGGCGCTGGCGGTGGCGTCGAGGCTCGACGTGGCCTGACGCTTGGCCGTCGTCGGTGCTTTGGGGTCACCCGCGAACGAATGGGAAGGATGCAGGACCGACGAAAGGAGAGCGCAGAGGAGCGCGATCTCACGGTGCCTGAAAAACATCAATCGTCGTCGTCCTCTTCCTCTTCGTCGTCGTCGTCGTCGTCATCATCGTCGTCATCATCATCGTCGTCATCATCATCGTCGTCGTCGTCGTCATCATCATCGTCGTCGTCGTCATCATCATCGTCGTCGTCGTCGTCGTCGTCGTCGGGCGGCGGAAATGAGCCCGATCCCGTGGAGCTGCTGGCCGTCGCGTCACTGCCGCCGGCCCCTCCGGCGCCGCCCGTGCCGGAACCGGTGGTCGTGCTCGGGTCGTCGGTCGCGGCCTCATCCACGACCTCCACCGTTTTGCGCGTCTGATCGTGGCTATCGAGCGCCGCGCAGGCAGGAACGCCGACGAAGAGAGCCGGTGCGACGACGGATGTCAGGCAACGCAATAGAACGCGGTCACGCATACATCCCCCCGAACATCACGAGTGCTCCTCCTGCGAAACAGCCCGGATCACGTGTTTCTTCTGACATCATGGCCAGCTTCTACTGGAGGAATCATGAAAATGCAAGTGATTTTCAACAACGAGAGCAAGAGGCGCGGCGCACGCGGACCGTGATATCCTACCGCCATGAACGATCTCCCGGCGCGTCTCCTCGCCTCGCCCGTCCCCGTCTTGCTGATTGCTTCCGTGGCGATCGTGAGCCTGCTCGGGTGGACCTCCGAGCCTGTGCGGCGCGCGCTGATCCTGATTCCCTACCAGGTGCGCAAGAACGGGCACATCCATCGCCTGCTCACCGCGGGGTGGGTGCACGCGGATTTCTCCCATCTCGCGTTCAACATGTTCTCGCTGTACTTCTTCACGGAGCAAACCATTCGCGTGCTCGGCGTGACGCGGTACCTCGCGCTGTACGTCACCGCGGTGATCGTCGGGTTCATCCCCACGACCCTCCGGTACATGCGAAAACCGAATTACAGCTCGCTCGGGGCCTCCGGCGCCGTGGCCGCCGTGATGTTCAGCGCCGTCCTCCTGGTCCCGAAGCTCAAGCTCCAGCTCATGTTTCTTCCCATTCCGGTGCCAGGCATCGTGTTCGCCGTGGCCTACCTCGCCTACAGCGCCTGGCACTCCTATACCGCCGGCGACGACATCAACCACGACGCGCATTTCTCCGGCGCGGTCTACGGCGCCCTGCTCACGTATGCCTTCGAGCCGGCGCGCGTGGAGCGAACGCTGAAGAGCTTCTTTTGACGGACCGACTTCCCTCTTGTATCGGGCAGCCCGCGGTGGAATGCTCGCGCGCCATGCGGCCCTTTTCCCGCCTCGCAGGCCCTGGCATTTGCCTGATGCTCGGCCTCTTGCTCTCGGCTTGCGCGGTCGACGAATACACGCCCCCTGCGCCGCCGGGCCAGGGCAACGAGGAAGCCTGCACGTCGCTCACCGAGATCGCGGCAGGCGAGTCCCTGTCGCTCTTCGACGACACGAGCCGGGGGGCGGACTTGACGACGCAGAGCCCGAGTTTCAGCGAGTGCATGCCAGGCGAGAGAATCGGCAAGGAGCTCGTCTTTCCCGTCCGGCCCTCGTCGTCGGGCACGCTCGTCGCGACGCTCCATCCCCAGTACGCGCACCACTGGCTGCACACATGGACCTCGTGCCCCGGCAGCGAAGGCGACGTGCTCGATTGCTCGATCGGATCGACGATCGATGACCAGGACGTCAATCAGATCGACGTCCTGGCGGACGCGACCTATCACGTCATCGTCGACGGGTGGATGGACGAGGCAGGAGAGTTCGAGCTCGTGCTCGAGCTCAAATGACGCGCTACTCGACGACCGCCTGCATGAATCCCTTCATGAACGCGCGGAGGTCGCGCGTCGGGATCATGTCCATCATGCGAGGCACGTGGCCCTTCAGCCATTGCAGGATCGCCAGGGTGTCGCGCTTCATGACGAGCACGACGAGCTCGCCGAGCACCTCTTCCCCGAGCTCATTTCCCACGATGGAGAAGATCTGCCGTCCGAGCTCGTAGCCACAATCGGTGAAGCTCTTCTCGCCCGATCGCGCCTCGTACACGAGGACACGGAAAAACAGCGGGCAGGCATTGGAGACGGGGCCACGTCCCGGCAGGGTCCGCGGGCGGGCTGGGCTGCCGGGGCGGGTGTCGTTCTTCGTTCTGGGGGTCATGCCGATACGCCGGTGCGAGGATCGTACCCGGAGCACCTGCAACTTCGGCGCCCACCTCAATGGATGGGCCTGACCGCCGCCGCGAAGCCTTCGGGGCCGAGCGTATTGAGCACCTCGCCCCGGCGGAGCCCACCTCGCCGCGCCACCCCCACGCCGAAGCGCAGCGACGAGAGGCCCTTCGTCGAATGCGCGTCCGTCGAGATGACGAAGCGAATCCCGCGCTTGCGCGCCTCCTTCAACCAGCGCGGCTCCATGTCGAGCCGGTACGGGTCCCCGTTGACCTCGATCGCGGCCCGCGACGAGGCAATCACGTCGAGCACCTCCTCGACCCGGCAAGCGAAGGGCTCGCGCCGCAAGAGCAGACGGCCGAGCGGGTGGCCCCATATCTTGAAGATCGGCTGCCGCATCGCGTCCACGAGCCTCTGCGTCATCGCCGCTTCGTCCATCTTCATGCGTGAATGGACGCTCGCGATCACCACGTCGAGCTGCTCCAGGATGGTGTCGGGGTAATCGAGCGCGCCGGTCGCGAGGATGTCCGATTCCGTCCCGCGCAAGAGCTTGATCTTCACCCGCTCCTGGACGCGCGCGATCTCGTCCCACTGCGATTTCAAACGATCGAGCTCCACGCCCCTCGCGTAATGCGCCGTCGGCGAATGATCCGTGATCGTGAGATATTTCATCCCCATCGCCTCGGCCGCGCGCGCCATGTCCTCGATCGTGTCGTTGCCATCCGAAAAGACGGTGTGGCAATGCACCATGCCCAGGATGTCGCTCTGCGTGACGAGATCGGCGAAATCGTCACGCCGCGCCGCAAGGACCTCCCCGTCTCCCTCGCGGAGCTCGGGCGGCACGGGATGCAGGCCGAGCGCCCGGTACACCTGCGTCTCGCTCTCGATGCTGACGAGCGCGCGCATTCCATCGAGATCGAGGCCGCGCTCCGCGGCCGCTCGGCCGAGCTCGGCGAGGTGCGCCGGGGAGCCTGTATGCGTCAAAAGAGCCGCGGCGTATCGATCGGGCGGCGACACGTGCACGGACGCCCGCACGTCTCCCGCGAGAAAGAGATCGACCTGTTGCGCGTCTCGACTCCGTACCCGCGTCACACGCGGAAATCGCTCGGCGTGATCGAGAACCGCAAGGGCCTCGTCGCTCGACACGACGACGTTCACCTCCGAAACCGTCTCGCAAAAACGGCGCACCTCACCGGCGAGATCCGCCTGCTTCACCGCGGGGAAGGCGCGGAGGTGGTCGAGCAGCGGCTCCGCGACGCCCAGCGCGTCGACGAGCAGCACCCGCGCCTCGCGGGACTCCCGCTGCGCGATCGCCTCGAGCAGGCTCTGCTGCGTCTTCGGGCCGAATCCCTTCACCGAGCGGACGCGGCCCGCGGCGCAGGCCTGCCGCAGTTCCTCCACGCTCGTGATTCCCAGCGCGTCGTGGAGCACCTGGATTTTTTTCGGGCTGAGCCCGGGAATCTCGCAAAGCTCGAGCACGCCGGGCGGCAGCGATGCGCGGAGCTTCGTGAGCAGCTCGGATTGCCCCGTTCGGACGATCTCGGTGATGATGGAAGCGAGCGACGCGCCAATGCCGGGCACCTGCGTCAGGCGCTCCTCCGCGACCAGCCGGCCGAGGTCCTCGGAGAGCGCCTCGACCGCAGACGCGCCATTCTCGTAGGCCTGCACCTTGAACGAGCTCTCCTCTTTGCATCGGAGCAGTGCCCCGATCTCGCGAAGCGCTCGGGCGACATCGAGCTTGTCCACCATCGTGCTCATCCTCTCCAGCCAGTACCAACAGGCACAGGACCGAGGCCCTGTCAAGCCTGGGACATTTCCTGTCCGCTTCCGCTTTCTTTTCCGTGGACGATGGCGCCGTCGGGCGGCCATCCTTTCTTTCCCTCGAGGAGGTCCCCTTGCCGCAAGCGCACCTGCAAGCGAAGCCGCACCCGCTCGCCGTCGTCGTGGTGATCGCGACGTGTTTGCTCGGCGCGTACGCGCTCCTCTCCCGCGCGCCCGTCCTCGTGCATCCGTCGACGCTCGAAATGACGCCCGCGAGCGATTCCGACGATATGCCGGCGCCGCTCCGTGATACAGCGGCGCCCGGACGCCGATACTGAGCGATCTCCTCTCGCCGTTTTTCCTTCTATAACACTTCCGCCATTGCGCCGCGCATTCCCCTCCCTCGGGCCGTGCGCGTCTGCCGCGGCGCAGCGCGCAAGCAAGGCACGTCCGTCATCCTGCTGACGCGCCGCACCAAGGTAATACGGCTCTCCCGAAGGGGCGCGTTCGGCGCGCTGTTTTTGCTTGGTTTCACGTATCGGCTTCGGCACGATCTACGCTCGCTCGTGTCGCGAGACACCTGATGAGGGAGAATCATACGGTATTTTTCGAGCCGCCGGATACGGCCGTGTGGAGATTCGTCGGCGACATCAGCGAGGCGGAGATGCGCGAGCTGACGTTGCAGGAAGGATCCCTCATCGCGGGCCGTCCGTATCTCCTGAAGCTCGTGGATCTCTCGCGCATCGGGTCCGTCAGCGCGGGCGCGCGCAGGGCGGGGGCGGAGAAGGTGCACGACGTCCCCGTGCTCGGCGTGGCCATCTTCGGGGCGCACTTCGCGATCCGCGTCCTCGCGGACCTCGTCGTGCGCGCCGGCAGCTTCCTCCGGCGAATCGACACGGTGCCCACACGCTATTTCGCGACGGAAGCCGAGGCCCGCGCGTGGCTCGCCGAGCGACGCGCGCTCCTCACGACCGAACACCGGGGCTGAACCTCGCAATCGCGAGCGCGCCCATTTCGGTCACTCGAGTGACCACCCGTCGGTATCACCACGGCCTGTTTTTTCGTCCCTCCGTCGATTTTTTTCGATTTCATTTCGAAAACAGAAATTGTACGTTTGGAGGACAGTGAGGAGTCTCCTTCGTCGGGCTGTCACCGCCGGTCGCTCCTCCTGTCCAGGGGTCCAACGATGAGCAAGAAGCTTCCTTTCAAGTGGCTGGCTCTGGGTGCTGCGAGCGCGATGCTGCTCGGCGCGTGCGTCGTTCAGGATGACGAGGACGGGGCGGGCAACGAAGTCGTGGTCGACGAGGGAATGGATCCTGCCGCGGGGGACCTCGCGGTCGAGCTCTCCGTCGACAAGATATCCGTGAGCCCGACCGAGAGCGTGACGGTCACGGTGAAGCTCACCAACACGACGAAGCGCTCCATCCGCCTGCCCGCGTGGTATGCGCCCGGCGAGGATCTCGAAGAGGATCTCTTCCTCGTCACGCACGACGGGCAGCCGGTGGCGTTCACGGGCCCGCATTACAAGAGGCCGGCGATGTCGGACGAGGATTACGTCGTGCTCGGCCCGGGCAAGACCGTGACGCGCACGGCCACGCTCTCGGGCTTCTACGATCTGACGCAGACGGGCACGTACACCGTCCAGTACGCGGCCGACATGCTTTCGTCCGTGACGAAGCAGGCGGTCTCGATCGATTCGAATGAGGTGAGCCTGTGGATCGAGGGCCGCGCGAACGCGCCGTCGCCCCAGTTCATCAAGGCCCCGGGCCCGCAGAGCTTCGGGAGCCTCGGCTTCAACAAGTGCACCGCCGACCAGCAGACCACGGTCACGCAGGCGCTCGGCGCCTCCAGCACCATGGCGAACGGCGCGGTCGCCTACCTCGGCGGCTCGCCCTCGGCGACGCCGCGGTATACCACGTGGTTCGGCGCATTCTCGACGAACGGCTGGGGCACGGCGAAGAGCCATTACGCGGCCATCAAGGACGCGATCGATTCGAAGTCGCTGAACTTCGATTGCGGCTGCAAGAAGAAGTACTACGCGTACGTGTATCCGAACCAGCCGTACAACGTGTATCTCTGCAGCGTCTTCTGGAGCGCACCGCTCTCCGGCACGGACTCCAAGGGCGGCACGATCATCCACGAGCTCTCACACTTCGACGTCATCGCCGGCACGGACGACTGGGTGTATGGCCAGTCCGGTGCGAAGTCGCTCGCGATCTCCGATCCGACGAAGGCGCTGAACAACGCCGACAACCACGAATACTTCGCCGAGAACACCCCCGCCCTGCAGTGACCGCGCGCGCGCGCCGCCCGCACCTCACGCCCCTCGACCTACTGGAAGATATCGGGCTCCGGCTCGTACAAGAAGACCCGCGCGCGGGGCTCCGCCTCGACCGACGTCTGGCTCACGGCGACGCCCCCCGGCTGGGCCGGCGGTAGTTTTTCCTGGTTTTTCGGTGGAAACCACCGCCGCAGCCAGCGGCTCATGATCACGAACGTCCCGACGCCGCTCCGCCCTGTCCCCACGGGGATCGCGTACGTCGTGAATGTCTCCGTCGTCTCGCCGCGCACCGGCAAAAACCCGCCTGCGACCTTCGTCTCCTTTGCCTCGAATCCGAGGAGCACCTCCGGCAAGACGAACACGACCCGCGTCTCGTCCCCCCGTTTGTCCTGGTATGCATTCACGCGGCCCGGCAGGATCGGCGCGGCGAGGACGCGCGCCCTGCGCGTCACGCGGAGGTCGGGCGTGCCTTCGAGCATTCCTTCCACGCGCTCGACGGCGATCCCGTCGCCGTCGGCGCGATCGAACGACAGATACGAGAGAGCCCCGGTGATCAGGCTGCGCCCCTTGTCGGCCGGTTTGTCCTCGAAGCGCCCGAGCACCCGCCCGCTGCCCATCCCCTGAAACTCCGGCTCGGCGTAGAACGGCGAGGGCCACTCCTCCTTGCGGATCCTGAACTCGCCGCAATGCCCCGGCGGCATCAAGCGAACCTCCCCCACGGGCCCATCGAGCCACGGAAAGGCCCTTCCATTCCCGTCCACGATGCGGAGCGGCCGCACGCCCGTGAGCCCCGGCCCGTCCTTCGGCGCTTCCTGCACCTCCTCCTTCGGCAGGTCGGCGATACGCACCTCGATCATCCGCACGACGCGGCGGATCAGCGCCTGATCGATCGAGGTTTGTCGGGAGCAACAGATCGCGTCGTGCTGGCAACACGAAGGGGCCTTCGGGGCCTTCGCCGGCTTCGTGGGGAGCGGCGGAGGCGCCTCCCAGCCGGGCGGCGGCGCGGGCTCGTCCGCCGCGCGCGCGGGCCCTCCCTGGGTCGAGAGCAGCGCCGCGCCGAGCACGAACGAAGCCACGTTTCGCATTCTCGTCCCTCGCGCCGAGCACTCCATCACAACGTCTCCAAATAGGCGAGCAGCGCCTTCTTGTCCGCGCCGCTCAGCGTGCCGGGGAACATGCGTTGATCCTTCGCCGAGAGCATTTCATCGAGCGTCGAGTACCGCCCGTCGTGATAATAAGGCGCGGTCCCGCGCACGCCGAGCAGGGACGGCGTGTCGAAATCGGAGCGGCGCTCGCCTTTTTGCCCGCTGCCCACGTCGTGCGGCTTCCCGTCCATGCCGCCGTCCTTGTGACAGCCATTGCAGCCATAGGCCACGTACACCTGCTTGCCTCGCTCCGAAAGATCCGGCTCCTTCGGCTTCGTCTGCGGCGGCGGGGGCAGCGACGACACGTACGCGAGCAGCGCCTCGTAATCCTCCTCTGAATGCTTCGCGAGGCCGGTCCCGCCGAGCCGCGTGAATGTCTCATTCAAATGGTCCCGCACCGTCGCGTGCTCTCCGAACCATCCATAAGGACCCGTGCTCGCGACGCGCCCCGCGAGCATCGGCGTCTGCCGCACGCCATCGGGGCTCGTCCAGACGAGCCCGTCCTCGCGCCCTTCCGGATGACAGCTCGCGCAGCCGCGGCCCATGCCGAGGCGCGCGTCCCGCGTCGTATGAAACAACCGCCGGCCTCGCTCGATCTTCGCGTCCCGCGTGACGCCCGATCGCCGCCAGAGCGCGACGCTCGTCACGCCGAACGATTCACGCTCGATACGCGAGAGCGCTCGATCCATCTCCGACCAGACGAACACGCGTTTCCCGTCGTCGGAGAGCACGAGCGAGCTCGGCCCCGCGGGCAGCGCGATCCGCCGTCGCTCGGCGATGCTCGGATCCCCGACCCACGGATCCATCTCGATCATCGCGTCGATGTCGAGGCACGCGACGAAGAGGCCATTGTCGTCGGCGGCCGCGCTCCGCGGAAGGATGCAATCCTGCCCGAACGCCGCGTTGAACACGCCTGCCACGTGATTCGTGATCGACCGCTTCGCGCCCGGATCGACCACGCTCACGAGCTGCGCCATCGTCCGCGGCCCCTGACCGGATCCGCCATATCCGATCGTCACCCCCACGGCCGGCGCGCCTGGATCCACGCTCGTATGCGGCGCGAAGATCCGGAGCGCGTCGCGCGTCCCGTCGCTGCGCGTCCCGACCACACGCGCGAGCGCATACCCTTGCGAGGCTTTGCGTGGTGTTTTGTCGTCAAACGATCCATCCGCGCCGATGCTCCGCCCCGCGTGCAGCGAGATCGCCTCGGGCTCCTTCGCCGCGTCTTTCCAATGCACCACCGACACGACGCCCCCCACGGCGTGCGTGACGAACGCCTCCGCGCCCGCGTTCGCCACGATCACCGCGCGTGGCTCGCGCGGCAGCGCGATCACCCGCGCGACCGAGAGATCGGCCGTCGCGAGCACCGTGAGCGCCCCGCCGAACCCGCTCGTCACGAGGAGCGAGCCGCCCTCCTCCGCGAGCGCCCACGGCTCGGCCGCGACGTCCACCGCGCATCGCGCCTCGAAGGGTTTCGCGAGCGCCTCGTCGGCGGGCTCGAGCAGGAGCACGCGCGACGTATCGCGCAGCCCCACGGCGACGAGGCCTCCTTCGAGCGCGAGCACGTGCCCGGGCCGGCCTTCGAGCGGCGTCACCGACACCTGTCGCATCGAACCCGTGTCGACCACGTGGAGCGCCCGCTCGTCGTAGTCCGCGACGAGCGCCAGCGTTTTGTCGCCCGCGCGCACGAGCGTCACCGCCGAGCTCGCGCCGCCGGCCGCGGCGCGCTCGAAGCGACGGGGCGATCGCGCCGCGCAACGCGCTGGTTCGCTCGACGCCGCAGATGCCGCGGGCGTGGCCGGAGGAGCCGATGCGCTCGGCGCAGCACCGACGTTCTCCTCGCTACGATGGTTGGAGGTGCAACCGCTTTGGGCGACGCCGCACGAGACGAGGGACGCGGCGAGGGCCGCGTGTTTCCAGGGAGAGCGACGGTTCATCTTGATCGCGGCCTTTCGTGTCCGCGTGATCCGCGAGATTTTTTCGCGCTGCCTCGTTTCTGCGTCAAGGACCACGCGCGAAACCTTCTTGGGGCGAGCGTGTTCCCTCTGCTAGGATGTCCCTCGTGACGACGCCGAACGACGTGATGGACGACGCCCCGAGCACGCGGCGGGTCCTCCCCGATACGCTGGAGCGCGAGAGGGCCGAGCGCACTTCCCAGAGCGCCCCCGCCCCACGCGGCGCTCTCTACGAGGTCGTCATATCGTACAAGGAGCCGACGTTCGCCGAGCACGCGGGCCAGGAGGCTCGGACCTTCCGCGGCACGTTCCGTATCGAGGCCGCCGACGAGGAAGACGCGCGCGTCCGCGCCATCGCCGAGTTTCGCCGCATCCAGGCAAGCTCGTCCGTGGGCTGGCAGCGCGAAATCGTCGACATCGCCTGTCGCCGCGCTGACGCCTGATCACCGCGCCGGGTGACGCGCGGCGGGATGCATGTATACACCCCGCGCGACTCCCGATATGCTCTCCGGAGCAAGCCACGCGCACCACGAAACCACCTCGCGCGGGCCGCACGGCGCAACGTCATGCGAACCCTCCTCCGCGGTCTCACGGCGCTCACCCTGCTTTCGCTCTCCCTGACCGCGCGCGCCGGCGACGCCGACGAGCCGCATCAAAAGGACGGCGAGCCGACGTCCCCGGACAAACCCGCCGAGGCGAAGCCCGCCGCGGACCCCGCAGCGCCCGACGAGCGCCGCCCGCGCTCACTCGATCTCAGCGTCTTCTATGTCCCCTGGGGTATGCACTACACCCGCTCGGCCATCGGCACGACGCTCGGCTACAAGATTCCGCTCGTGCAAAAAAAGGGGGTCTTGTGGGATTCGACGAACGTCACGATCGGCGTGCGTGACGTCTATGGCTTCGTCAACAATACCGTCGGGCCCTTCGTCGACATCACCCCGATCGCGTTCTTCCGACTGCAGGTCCAGGGCGCCTACGATTATTTCATCAAGGAGCCGTTCAACGGCGGCCTCCGCGTCATGACCCCGCTCGGCCGCGAGCGCCTCGCCGCGGGGCAGCTCACGCGCGGCAGCCTGGCCGCCGTCGACTGGGTCAACCAGGAGGACGGCGAGGGAATGGATAACCCGGCCCATTTCCTCGCCCCCATCAATCACGGGGGCTTCCGTCTCCGGGTCCTCCCCACGCTCCAGGGCAAGGTCGGGCCCATCGCCTTTCAATACAACTTCACCGCCGACTGGAACTACTACACCGCTCCGGGCGCGGGCCCCGACGACGTCTATCACGACAACTTCACGTTCACCCTGCGCAAGCTCGAGGATTTCAGCCACGCGCACGAGCTCCTCGTCGCCTATGCGGCCCCCGTCCCGAAGCCCGGCGAGCTCTTGCTCGGCGTGAGCAGCCGGTATCAGCGCGTCCTCGGCACGGGCCTCGAACAGCTCACCCTGCACGCGGTCGCCTTCGGCCGCTGGCCGAAAAAGTTCCTGTCGAATCGCATGTCGCCTTTCGCCATCGCGCAGCTCGGCACGAACCTCATCGATCCGATGTGGCAATACGCATTCTCCTGGATCCTCGTCATAGGCGCCGATTTCAACCTGTACAAATCGAAGACCTGAGCCTGGATCGGGTCACCGAGCGCTCATGAGAGATACCGTCGACGCGCGGTCCCACTTCGAGGCGCATTTCGGCCGGAGAAGCCACGGGCCACGGGCGTTTTTCGCCCCCGGCCGCGTCAACCTCATCGGCGAGCACACCGATTACAACGACGGGTTCGTCCTGCCCGTCGCGCTCGAGCTCGGCGTCACCGTCGTCGCCGCGCCCCGCGACGATCGCACGATTCGCGTGCACAGCCTGGATCTCGACCAGACCGCAGAACTCGACCTCGACCGCCCCGGGGCCGGCAGGACCGGCCGGTGGGTCGATTACATCGAGGGCATCGCACACATCGTCGATTCGAGGATCCACACGCTCCGCGGCGCGGACCTCCTCGTCACGGGCGACGTACCGCACGGCGCGGGCCTCTCGTCCTCGGCCGCCCTCGAAATGGCGACCGGCTTCGCGCTGCTCTCGCTCGCGGGCGCGACGGTGGACCGCGTGGCGCTCGCCCTCGCCGGCCAGGCCGCCGAGCATACGTTCGTGGGCACCCGATGCGGCATCATGGACCAGCTCGTCTCCGCGTGCGCCCGCGCGGGCGCGGCCTTGCTCGTCGATTGCCGCTCGCTCGCGACCGAGGCCGTCCCCCTGCCCGCCGGCCCCGTCGCAATCCTCGTGACCGACACTCGCAAAAAGCACGCCCTCGCCACGTCCGAATACAACACCCGCCGCGCGGAATGCGAGCGTGGGGTCGCGCTCCTCGGCGGCGCCCTCCCCGGGATCCGCGCGCTCCGCGACGTCACGGAGGAGGCCTTCGCCGAGAATACCTCGCTCCTCCCCGACCCCATTCTTCGCCGCGTGCGTCACGTCGTCACCGAGAATGCACGCACGCAATCGGCCGCCCAGGCCCTCCGGCGCGGCGACATCGCGGCCGTCGGCGCCTCGTTCGTCGCGTCGCACCGATCCTTGCAGCACGACTACGAGGTGAGCTGTCCGGAGCTCGACGCGCTCGTCGACCTCGCCGTCGCCCAGCCGGGCGTCCACGGCGCGCGCATGACCGGCGGCGGGTTCGGCGGCTCGACCGTGTCCCTCGTCGACGAATCCGCGCTCGACGCGGTCATGGCTGCGGTCCGCGACGGCTACCGGAGCCGCTTCGGCGTCGAACCCGGCTTCCTCGTCACGCGCGGCGGCGCGGGCGCGCGTGAAATCGAGCTCTGAGCTGCAAGGCCTCTTTCCGCCCGAGCACGGCCAGCTTATAAAGCCGCCGGCCTCATGAACCTCGGACGCCTCGCCCGCATGGGTTACGCCGCGCTCACCCGAGATCCGCACCCGCCCCCGTGCGTCCTCGGCGCAAAGGACGCGCTCTCCTCGTTGCCCTCGGCCTTGCCAGCGGGTTTTCTGCTCGGCACCGCGACGGCCTCGCACCAGATCGAGGGCGGCCTCGACAACGACTGGACCGACTGGGAGCGCGGGGCGTTTCCCGGCGGCGAGCCCCATATCAAGGATCGCGCGGTCTCGGGCGCCGCGTGTGATTCGTGGAACCGCATCGACGAGGACATCGCGCTCATGCGCCGGCTCGGCGCGAATGCATATCGATTCAGCGTCGAATGGAGCCGCCTCGAGCCGACGGAGGGCGCGTGGAACGAGGAGGCCGCGGATCGATACCTCGCCTGGGCGCTCGCCCTCCGCGCGGCCGGCATCGAGCCCATGGTCACGCTCCACCATTTCACCTTGCCTCGCTGGGTGGCGACGCAAGGCGGATGGATGAATGATCGGACGATCGAGCTCCTCGCGGCCTTCTCGCGCAGGGTCGCGAAAAAGCTCGGCCCGGCGGTCGATCTCTGGTGCACGATCAACGAGCCCAACGTGCTCGCGACGCTCTCCTACGTGAAGGGGATCTTTCCGCCGGGCCTCTCGGATCAACGCGCTGCCGCGCGGGTGCTCTCGCGCATGCTCGTGGCCCACGCGCGCATGGCCGAGGCGATCCGCGAGGCGGATACGACGGACGCGGACGGCGACGGGCACGCCACGCGAATTGGAATCGCGCACCACGTCCGCATCTTTCAGCCAGCGACCCGCTCTCCGCTCGATCGGCTGGTCGCCGGCTTCACCGACCGTTTCTTCAATGAGGCCATCGCGTCCGCGCCGTTCACGGGCCGCGTCGAGCTCGCGATTCCCGGGGTCATCGAGATCGACGTGGCCGTCCCGGACCTCGTCGGCTCCTACGATTACATGGGCATCAATTACTACGGCCGCGACCACGTCCGGGCCGACCTCCGCGATCCTTCGCTCTCCAAGCAATACGTGCCCGCCGATCGGCCCGTCAGCGACCTCGGCTGGGACATCTACCCCGAAGGCCTCTACCAGGTCTTGAAGCGATATGGCGCGCTCGGGCTCCCCGTGTACGTCACGGAGAACGGCATCGCGGACAAGGACGGCGAGGTCCGCCCCTCGTTCCTGCGCTTCCATTTCGAGGCGCTCGTGCGCGCCGCGCGCGAGGGTGTCGACGTACGCGGCTATTTCCACTGGTCGCTCCTCGACAACTTCGAATGGGCCGAGGGCTACGAGCCCCGCTTCGGCCTCTTCCGTGTCGACTACGACAGCCCCGACAAACGGCGCACGCCCACGCCCGCGGTCGAGACGTTCCAGGAGATCGCGCGCGGACTCGGGCTCCGGCCCGAAGCCGGTTAGCCCCTCGCTTCCATTCCGTCAGCCGTGTTGCTTCTGATGCCACGCCCATGCATGGGCGATGATGGTGTCGAGCTCGGGGTACCGCGGCGACCAGCCGAGCAGCTCCCGCGCGCGCGCGCTCGCTCCCACGAGCACAGGTGAATCTCCGGGCCTGCGCTCGGCCTTCTCCACGGCGATCTCGCGGCCCGTGACGCGCGCCGCCGCCGCGATGACCTCCTTCACGGAAAAACCACGCCCATTGCCCAGATTCACGGCCGTGCTCGCCCCGCCGCCGAGCAAATAATCGAGGCCAAGCACGTGCGCATCCGCCAGGTCCGAGACGTGAATGTAGTCGCGGACGCACGTCCCGTCCGGCGTGTCGTAATCCTCGCCGAAGATCCGGATCGACGGGCGTTTTCCGAGCGCCGCGTGGAGGGCGAGCGGGATCAAATGCGTCTCGGGGTCGTGGTCCTCGCCGAGCAGGCCGTTCGGATGCGCGCCGGCCGCATTGAAATAACGAAAGCTCACGGACCGGAGGCCCCAGGCCGTCTCGCACTCCGCGAGGATCTTCTCCACGACGAGCTTCGACCGGCCATACGGGTTCAGCGGATTCTGCGGGTGCTCCTCGGGGATCGGGACGACCTCGGGCACGCCGTACGTCGCGCACGTCGAGGAGAAGACGAGCGTCGAGATGCCTGCCGCCTGCATCGCCTGGAGCAAGGTGACCGTGCCGTGGACGTTGTTCTCGTAATACTTGAGCGGATCCAGGACGGACTCGCCGACCTCCATGAACGCGGCGAAATGCATGACCGCGTCGATCCGCTCGCGCGCGAAGATCACGTCGAGGGCCGCGCGATCGCGCGTATCGGCCTGGATCACGGGCACGCCCAGCACTCGCTCGATCGGCTCGCGGTGGCCTTTGCTCAGGTTGTCGAGCACGAGGGGCCGGTCGCCGCGCGCCGCGAGGGCGAGGGCCGCGTGCGAGCCGATGTACCCGGCGCCGCCGGTGACGAGAACGGTCCTACGTTCGGAGGTCATGGGGCTCGGCGCGCGCTCAGCGGAGCACGTTCAAGGCCTGCGTGACGAGCAGGGCGTTGATGAAATCGATGAGGAACGCCCCCACGATGCTCACGGCGAAAAACGCCTGGGGCGCCGGGCCCGATTTGCGCACGATCTCGTTCATGCAGGCGAGCGAGTTCGCCGTCGTGCCGAGCATGAACCCGCAATACCCACCCGCCATGACCGCCGAGGTGTAATTCCGGCCCATCATCCAGTAAATGGCCGTCCAGCAGAGCGTGATCGTGAGCACCACCTGGCCGATCAGGATGAAGAGCACGGGAAACGCGAGCGTGCGGAGCTGCCAGAGCTCCAGCGTGAGCAGCGCCATCACGATGAAGAGCTCGAGCGCGACGGAGCCGATCTCCTCCATCTTCTTCTGATCGATGCCCGCGAATTGCAGGCGATCGTCGAGGTTGCGAACCACGCCGGCCACGATCATCGCCCCGATGTACGCCGGGAGCGTGAGCTTCCAGGCCGCGAACTGCGCCGAGAGAAGCGAGCCGAGCGCCATCGCCACGCCGAGCACGATGATGTGCGCGAGATAATCTCCGTGCTTCTCCGAGGGCCCCGCGTCGATGTCGATCTCGGGCGCCGGCATCGCGTCGCTCTCGCCCGGGCGCAAGGCGTGGCGGCGAATCAAGAAGCTGCCGACGAACCCGCCGAGCAGGCCACTCACGGTGATCCCGAAGACGGCCGACGCGAGGCCAATCGCCGTCGCGCCCGGGACACCCGCCTGCTCGAAGACAGGGCCAAACGCGAGCGCCGTCGCGGGCCCGCCCGTGAGCGATACGGCGCCCGGAATGACGCCGAGCAGCGGCGGCAGCCCCATCGCCTTCGCCGCCCCCGCGCCCCAGCCCATCTGCGCGAGCAGGCCGAGGACCGCGGCGCCGAGGAAAATGGCGACCCGCTTGCCGCCGAGCGCGAGCAGCCGGAGGCTCGCCGTCATCCCCACCGTCGTGAAAAACGCGATCATGAGGATGTCGCGTAAGGCGAGGTCGAACTTGAAATTGCAGACGCGATCCCGCAAGGCGAGGCCGACGATCGCGTACACGAGGCCGCCGAGGATCGACGCGGGAATGCTGAGGCGCTCGAAGACGGGCAGGACGCGCCGGATCCCGCGGCCGAGGACGAGCCCGAGGCAAGCGAGGCCGAGGACCTGAATGGCCGAGACTTGATAGGTAGGGACATCCATGGCAGGGCCGCGCGCGCCTCAGGGCGAGAGGACGCCGGTGAGCGCCTCGGCATACACGCGGCTCTCCTGGACCCGGAGCGGCGCCGCGTGGTCGAACTCCTCCCGCACGCCGATGCGGAGGTAATAATAATACCCCACGTCGAGCAAGCCGTCCGGAATACGCAAGACGGGCTCTCGCGTCGAGAAAGACGCCATGGTCCGCGTGAGCTGTCCTCCGGGATCGAGGCGCCGGAGCGTGATGATGTACGCCGCGGCTTTGCCGAGCGAAGGCGCGCTCCAGGTCACCGTGGGCGTCTTGCCAATGCCGAGGAGCTCTCCATACGCGGGCTGCTCATTCACGCGGATGTCGAGCGGCGGGCCGAGCGTCGGCGCCACCTTGCCGGAGAACGAGGCGACCGGGCCGCTGCGACCCATCGCGACGGCCGTGGTCTTCGGGATCCCCGTGGGCATGACGTGCGTCACCGCATACGAGACCTCGACGGCGGCGACCTCGGCCCAGCCGTCGGGGAACGGATTGCCATACACGAGCTCGGCCGGAGGCTGCGCCGCGGGGAGGCCGGAGAACAAGAGCAAATCGGGCGTGGGGGAGACGGAGACGCGATCCGCGCCCCCCGGCTCCACGCCAATGCGAACGTCCTTGCCCGCGATCGTCGCCTCGGGATGCACGCTCTCGGCGAGGGCCTGGAATGCAGCGTCGTCGAAGGAGACGGAGAGCTTTTTTGAAGGCGCATCCACGAACGTGCCCTCGACGGGCGTGGTCGCGCCGTCGGCGAGCGTGAACGACATCGGACCGAAGGCCTTGCGCACGGAACGATAAGGCGCCCCGACGCCGGCCGTCCCGACCCTTTGCGTGAAATAGGCCTGGTCCCCCGCGCCACCCGCGACGACGTTCGGCACGACGAGCTCCGATGTGGCGACGCGATAATCGGTGACCTGCGTGGCGTCCATGGCCGGCGGCATGCCATTCGCCGGGGGAAGCGTGCCGATCGTGCCCGCGCCGAGCGAGAAAACCTCGATGCTCGACCCTTCCTCCCAGGGATTCAATCCATCGAACGTAAGCGCGAGCTCCGTCGTGTCCGCCGTCGCGATGGGGTCGGCGTCGGGCCGGCCCACGTAAACGCGGCCGAGATCGAGCGTGCGCGGGGCGTCCATGATGAACCGCGGCGGCCTCGTCCCCGTGCCGAAGAGCTCGATGAAGCGGAGATCATAAGGCCCCTCGGGGAGGTCACGAATGCGGAACGTGCCGTCCTCCGCCACCTCGGCGAGGAGCTCCCGCGGCGCGCCGTCGTCCCCGGGGACGATCGCGGCAATCTCGAATTGACCGGAATCACGGACGTTCGTCACGTCCCCCCCCTCGGTCAGGTGGAGGTCGACGATCGTGCCGGTGACGTCGAAAAGAGGCGACTTGGGGGTCTCGCCGCCGCCGCTGCAGCCGAGGGCCCCGAGGAGGCATATCGAGGTAGCACCGAGGAAGGACCGCATGGCCCGCCGTACCACGGCGAGGCCCCCGCGAGAAGCCCCGATCGCCCGGCGAAACGCTTCGATCAGTCGCGCATGACGACCTCGAGCTCCAGGACGACGAGCGGCACCGACCCCGCGAGCCCCTCGCGGCGGAACGATTGCAACGTCACCGTGGAGCCGGGCTTGCCCAGCGCCGCCATGAGGCCCGAGAAATAGCCGATCTGCATCGGGATGAACCACGGCATGATCCAGATGGGAAGCGCCCGCTCGACGACGCGGATCCGATCCGGTCCCACCCGGTCGACATTCCATTCGCCGAAATCGTAATACCGACCGGCGAGCGGGCGGAGGCGCGCGTGCACGTCGTCCGCCGATTTGCCCTGAAACAAAGCCCGGTATGCGTGCTCCACGTCGTACGAGGCCTGCGCGCGCCCCTGCTGGTGCGCGAACGTGTCGAGCTGGGAGCGCAAGAGCGAGGCGAGGACGCCGCTGCCAGCCACGAGCGGGTACAGGTCGTAGAAGCTGCCCGCGAGGAACGGCTGGCCGAAGAAGCCTTGCAACGCGGGCAACGGCAATGCCGCGACGAATGCCGCCGGGCCTCCCTCGACGCGGGACGTCACGAGCTGCGTCAAACCCCGATACGCGATCCCTTTGACCCGAAAGGGTCCCTCCCCCGGCGGAGATGGCAGATCCAGGTACCAGGCGCGCTGCTCGCCGGTCCCGGTCAGCGGGCGCGAAAAGGAGCGCGGCGAACGCTCCGAAGAGATCGGCCCCCAGGTGTCCGTCAAGCGAGGCGCGCCGTCGCTCGACGACGGCGGCGGCCTGCTCGGTCGCCCGAAGCCGCTGCTGATCGGTGAAGCAGCAGGCGCGCGCTCACTCGCAGCGGGCGCGACGGACGGCGGCGGGGGTGTCGTTCGACGTGGAGGCGTTTGCATGAAAGGACCCCGGCACGATCGGCCGGACGATCCGTAGGGTAAACGATCTCGAGCCCCGTGGCGAGCGAATCGAAGGGCGCCCGCGCGCGCGGCTCATGCGGGCTCGAGGAGCTTCGACCCCACGTACATCCGCGCCATGCTCTCGATCCGCTCCGCCTGCTTGGCGTCGAAGAACGGTGGAACACCCGTACGCGAATAACTCATCACGTTGTCGGTCACGTCGCTGTGGCCGAGCCCGAAGAAATGGCCGAGCTCGTGCGCGAGCGTGCTCGGTCGTGCGCTCGCCGCGACGATCACCCAATGCTTGGCCGGCGTCTTTCTGTGCCGCCAGTGCACGCCCATCCGGAAGAGCTTCGGATCGTCCACGTCTCGCAGGGATGCCACGATCATCACGTTGATCCGCTTTGGCTCGAGGTGCGCGGCGAGCGCGTCCCTGTCGGCGCGCGTCTCGAGCCTGGCGAGCGCCGCCGGGAGCGCGCGCGCGGAGGCCTTGCGCAACGTGACGCCGATCGGCGTGAAGAGCCGCGTGGCCTCGGCGATCTGCTCTCCGATCCACGTCTCGTTTTGCACCGCGACGGCGTCTTCCTCGGCGACGGCGAACGAGAGCGGGAGCGCGGGGATCGGGTCTTTTTCGGCCTTCTTCGCGAGCGCGCTCCGCGAAAGCAGGACAGAACCCGCGAAACCAAGGCCCGAAGAGAGGATGGCGCGTCGGGAAAACATGGGGAGAGCGCGCAGCATAATCGATCCGGGCGGAAGCTGCGAGCGTGCGAGCACGACGCGGCGCGGCCAGGCACGCGCCCTGCCTCGCATCGCGAGCATGCAGCACCCAGCCGTCGTGGTCATCATTCACGAAGACGAAGCCGTGGCGAGGTCGCTCGCCGAAGAGATCGAGGCCGCGGGCCTCCACGCAGTCACGGCCGCGCTCGGCCCGCTCGTCGCGGCGCCCGAGGCGGCGCTCGCGCTCTTCGCTCGACACGACCCACGCGTCGTCGTTTACGACGTCTCTCCGCATGACGAGAGCGTCCCATTCCTCACGTTCCTGCGCGGAACCAAGGTCGGCTCGCGCCCCACGCTCGTCCTCACGACGACGGCGGCGCACGAGCAAGAGCCACTCCTCCGCGAGGCGATCGACCTCCGGAGCTGCCCGCACGCGGTCGACACCCTCGTCGCCGCCGTGACGCGCGCCGCCACGGTCCGCCGCGCCGCCTGAATACCCCCGATCCAGGGGATGCTGGAAATTCAACGCGTCGCGTCTTGACACGTAACACGTTGCGTCATAGAAAGCGGACACATCCGAACGACGTCCGGGGCGGGCTTCGCGCTCGCAGGGCGGCGCATGGTGACGCGATTCGCGCGGGCTCCTTTGCAGGGCTGCGCGCAGCGCATGGCCTTGCCGGACGAGAGCTTTCCAGACGAACAGGAGGCATCCCTCATGGTCGAGACGCAAACCCAGAGCGAGACGAAGATCCCGAGCCTGAAGGACGTGAAGGCCGCGTCGGCCCGCGTCGAGCAGAAGGCGCGCGAGATGTACGACGTGCTGGTCGACGCTTCGGTGAAATGGGCGGGCTTCGGCCTCGGATACGGGCGCACGGCCCTCACGACGAGCGCGCGCGCCCTCGAGCGCGCGGCCGAGCGGCTCGCGTCCATCGAAGAGAAGCTGCCGAAGAAGGCCCCCGAGGCGAACGCCGAGGCGAACGCGGCCGAAGCCGACGCGACGAACGCCGCGTCGGATCCGAACGTGAACTGAGCCGCGCTCCCTATCCGAGCCAGCTCTCCTCGAACGTCATCCCGATCGGCAGCGGCGCCGCCGCGCCGCTCTCGATCATCCCCGCCACCGGATACGCGCAATAGTCCAGGCTGAAGGCCCCCGCGGGCCGATGGTTCCCAGACAAACCAATCCCGCCGAACGGGAGCTTGCTGCTCGCGCCCGCCGTGCCGGTGTTGACGTTCACGCAGCCGGCGCGCGCCTCGGCGAGGAATCGCTCGACGACGGCCGCGTCCTTCGTGAAGATCGAGGCCGCGAGCCCGAAGCGCGTGGCGTTCGCCTGCGCGATCGCCTCGTCCACCGAATCGACGACGACGTACCGGAGCAGCGGCCCGAACACCTCGACGTCCGCGCCCGGCCCCTCCTCGGAGAGCGTGAACCTGTCGACGCGGACGATCCCCGGCGAGAGGAAATGCCCACCGGACGGGGATTCGAGGGCGCGCGCCGGTAGCCGGCTCTCCGCGCCTCCGGCCGCGAATCGCTCCTGCGCCGCGAGCACGGCCGCGCGCGCCTCCGCCGAGATGATCGGCCCCATGAACGGCTGCGGATCCGCGAGCGGATCCCCGACGCGGAGCGCCGATGCGATCTCCACGATCGTCCGGACGAACCTCTCGGCCACGGCGCCGTGCACGACGAGCCGCCGCGTGCACGTGCAGCGTTGCCCCGTCGAGACGAACGCCGAGCGCGCGACCTCGATCGCCGCTTGCCGCAGATCCGCGTCGGGCAGGACGACGGACGGGGCATTGCCGCCCATCTCGAGCGCGAGCACGCGGCCCGGCCAATCGAGGCTCGCTTCGAGGATGCGCCGGCCCACGGGCCACGAGCCCGTGAAGAGGACCCCGTCGATGTCGGGGTTCGCGACGAGGCGCGACGCGACGCTCGCGCCGCCATGCACGAGGTTCACGACGCCGGGCGGCGCGCCCTCGGCGGCGAGCGCCTCGGAGAGCCACGCCGCGAGGGTTTGTCCGACCGCCGGGGCCTTGTCGCTCGGCTTGAATACGATCGTGTTTCCGAGGGCGAGCGCGGGGATGATGTGCCCGTTCGGCAGGTGCGCCGGGAAATTGAAGGGGCCGAGCACGACCATGACGCCGTGCGGGCGGAACCACGTGCGGCCCGTGCGCGAGGCCGAGAGCGGGATCTCGAAGCCCGAGACCCGCCGGAGCCCGCCGTGCTCGGAGGCGTCGAGCGTGATGTCGACCTTGGCCGCGAGCAGATCGGCCTCGGCGCGCGCGTCCCAGAGCGCCTTTCCCGTCTCGTCGGCGATCAGGCGGGCCATGTCGGCCGCGCGCGCCTTGCAGAGGTCGCGGAAGCGGCGGAGCGCCGCGAAACGCCGCTCGACGGGCAGCGCCGCCCACGCAGGCAAGGCGCGCCGCGCCGCCGCGACGGCCTCGCCTGCATGCGCGGGCTCGGGGCTGCCTTGCCAGACGATCTCGGCCGGACGCGTGGGGTTCCGGGAGGTGATGGCGTCGCCGGGCAGCGGGACCCAGCGTCCTTCGAGGAGATCCGACGGCCCGTGCGCGAGGAGGGGAGACATCGGGCTGAAGGGTCCCGGGCGTCCGGGCCCTTGTCAAGGGTCACTGGGGCGCAAACGCGACGCCGCGGAACACGGTATTCGGCGGCGCGATCGTGGAGACGGTGACCTCGGGGAACGCCGATCCATCGTCATAGAGCGTGATGAGTCTGTTTTCGCTGGGCTCCGTGGTCGTCGCCACGACACGAACGCCTGCCCCCGACGGGACGGCCGCGATGCCCCGCACGCCGGACGTCCCGTCGCTCCACGTCGCCGCGAGCGTCCACGAGCCGCCGTCGTACGTCCATTTCTGAATTCCACCGCCGCTCGCCGGGCTCCGATCGTCCGCGATGTAGAGCGTGTCCGGCCCGGAAATGCCGCCCACGAGATCCAGCAGGGCAAACCCATACGGGCTCGCGCCGAGGGTGGGCAGGCCGGGGAGCGACGTGGCCGTTTGCCCGCTCGACGTGGGGGTGCCGAAGCCGACCGTGAAGACGTTGACGAACGTGCCCGCGCCCGAGGTCGCGTAGAGCTGGTTGCCGGCGACGTGCACGCAGCGCGTATTGAGCGGATTCGAGAGGATCTGCGTGCCCGAGACGGAGCCGAGCGTGACGAAATGAATGCCGCCGGTCGTGGTGCTGTTGCCCGAGACCCAGATCGACGTGCCGTCCTCGGACGTCGCGCCGCGCACGTTGCTGCCGCTGAACGCGCCCGAGACCAGGGTCGAGGTGTTCACGTTGCCGAAGGCGTCGATCCGGCCGACGACGCGCGGGACGAGGTCCGCCGACTGCGAGCTCACGTTCGCGATCCCCACGCCGGCGGCATACCCTGCGAGAAACACGTATTTGCCGTTCGCCGACGAGAGCGACAGGTGGCCCTCCGAGGTCGCCGTTCCCGACAAGGTGAACGCGTAATTGGACCCCGAGGTCGACTGCGGCATCCCGGTCGTCCCCGGCGAGCCGGGCATGGCCGAGCCGTCCGTGAGCCGCCACTCGATGGAGACCGGCGACGCCGCGGACGAGAGCGTCGTGAACCCATCCCCGACGCGCAGAAGCACGATCGGCAAAGGCTCGCTCCCGCCGCCGCCGATGCCGCCGCTGCCCGAGGACGAGCTCGATCCGCTGCTCGAGCTCGACCCGCCGCCCATGCCCCCGGTTCCGCCGGGCCCGCCGCCCATCCCTCCGCTGCTGCTCGAGGATTGCGCGGGCCCGCCCCAATCGTCGCCCCCCTCGCCTCCTGCACCGCCGTCGCCGCCGGGACGGGTGTTTCCCTTGGCGCAGGCGAAAAGGACGAACGGGACAACCGCGAATGAAATGGCGACGAAGGATCGAGACGAATTCAAGCGTGCACCTCCCGCAAAGCGTGTTCGGATATCCACTGCGTATTCCGGATTCGTCACGGCCGCAAGGGCAACGCAAGGATGGTCGGCCATAGAACGTCCTACCACTCCCCCGGCACGGCGCGCGTGCGGGATCGCAGTGCTGCCGCCGTTCCATGACGCACGGCATGCAGATCGGACGCCTCTGCTTCACGATCCTCGCGGGCGGCCTCGCCAAGCTCGTCAATCGGGCCGCGCGGCTGCAAGGCGTGCAGCTCGGGCGCGTGAACCTGTCGAGCCAGGGCGGGCTGCCGTTCCTGCCCCTCGTGAACGTCGAGCTCTGAACCCGAGCGCCGGCCGGATCGGATCTCGCCCGGCCTGGACTTTGCCTGTTTTCCCCGGAACACGCAACAACTATGTGCGGGGGGGCCAAACGTTCCCCCGGCGCCCCTGGATGTGGGCTGGTTCTCGGACGTCCTCTCCAAAATCTACGGGTCGGACGAACTGGGTAGTTTGTCTTCCGCGCATGTTGTGGTAAGGGGGAATCCTCGCTGACGAGAGGTGATCCATGCCCCGACGAACCGAACCCAGCCCCTTCTCCTCCAAGGTCGGCGCGCGTATCCGCGAGCTGCGGCTCGAGCGCAACATGTCCCTGCCCGCGCTCGGCGAGGCGAGCTCGATCTCGAAGGGCCACCTCTCGAACATCGAGCACGGCTTCGCCGCAATCACGATCGAGACCGTCGATCGCATCGCCCGCGCGCTCGATATCCCGCCCCTGTACATCCTCGCCTTCCCCGGGGAGGACGAGCGGGCTCGCATCGCCGACGCCGTCCGCAAGCTGCCGAAGGGCGAGTGGAAGAAGCTGCGGAAAGAAATCGAAGGCCGGGCCACGCCCGCGCCCGCGGCGAAGAAGCGCGGATGATAAGCTCACCCCTGGGGAGCGGCTCGCGCTCCCGGGGTGGCTTTCGCCCGCTGCCGTCGCGGCCGGCGGCCACGTCGCCCTCGACGTATCGAGCGCGGCGCCGCGTGGCGTGTCATGAAGGGTCGGCGCGAGACGCATGACGCGCCGCGCGTCACGGCCGAAGGAGGGTTCGACGTCATGACAGGCTGGACGATCGGGTACGGCGGTCTCTTGACCGCGCTCGGCATCGGGGGGTTCGTCGCGACAGGCAGGGAGCACAAGACGGCGCTGATCCCCGCGGGCGTGGGCGCGGCGGCGCTGGGGCTCGGCCTGCTCGCCCGGCGTGGTTCGTCCCGGAAGGCGGCGCTCGTGGGCGCGACGGCCGTGGCCGGCCTCGGGCTCGCCGGCTCGGCGCGCGGGCTCGGCAAGCTGCCAGCGCTGCTCCGCGGAGAGCCGGTCGAGCGACCCGCGGCGGTCATCGCCCAATCGATCATGGCCGGCACGTCCGCGGCCTACCTGCTCGTCGCGCTGCCTTCCCTGATCCGCGAGTGAGCCCTCACGCGAGCGGCTATCGCGATACGCTCGCGTTTGCATGACGCGCCCCTCGTATTCGCTCCGGCAGACGTGGCTGTCCGACATGACCGAGCGGCGCGTGGTGCCCGCGGTGCGAGGCGGCCTGAGAGATTGACAGGCAAAGGCCGCGCGGGTCTACTCGCTCCGTGCTCGCACGTACATCTTTCCTGGTCCTTCTGCCGCTTTCCATCGGCGGATGCTCGGGCCCTCCGCCTTCGTTCAAGGAGGCGGAGAACCTCGAAGCCCAAGCGAACTTCGAAGAGGCCGCGCAGAAGTTCGAGCTCGTCTGCGCCGAGGGGCCGGCGAGCCCGGAATGCCAGCAGAGCGGCGCGAAGGCCACGGGCGCGCTCGTGACGGCCGCGACGAAGGCCACCGAGAAAAACGAATTCGGCAAGGCCGAGCGCCTGCTGCTCCGCGCCCTCGCCCTCGCGGACGAAGCCACGGCCAAGGACATCGAGGCTCGCCTCGGCAAGGAGGACCTGACCGAAGGCGTTCGCTTCGAGCAGGCCTCTGCCGATACGGACAAGGCACGCGCGTTCGATACGATGAACGCGATCGCTGGCGGAAACACGCCCGCGGCGGCGCTGGCGAAGGCATGGATCGACAAGGAGCGACCGGGGCTCGTCGTGGCGCAGGTGAAGGCCGCGTGTGGCCCGGAGCATCAGGGCTCGTGCATCGATACGTTCGAAAAGCTCTCGGCGCTGCCCGAGAAGCCGCCCGGATTCGACGAGGCCAAAGCCGCCCACGACGCCGAGCAGAAGCGCACGGAGAAGGCGCGCGCCGAGCTCGACAGGTTCATCGGCGTCTTCATGCAGCGGGGCAAGAAGGACCTGGCCTTCACGTTCTGCATGGCCGAGAAGACCGCCGAGATCGAGGCAGAATTCCAGCGCATCCGCGCCTGCGAGGAAACCGTCTACGACGACGGCAAGTCTCCCTACGAGCGGTTCGACGCGCGGCAGACCGAGGACTCGCTCTTCCGCAGGCGCGTCGCGACGCTCGGCGATCCCGGCCTCATTGCGACGTACGAGGCGCGCCGGTCCGGGGCCGTCGCGACGGGTGAGGATCCGCTGAAGGCCCTGAAAGGTGCGAAATGAGCCGCTCCATTGCCCAGACGATCGTGGTACTCGCCCTCGCGCTCGCGGGCTGCGATGCCGCCAAGGAGCCGATGTCCAAAGCGAGGGAGGCCGAGGCGGCCGGCAAGGTCGCGGAGGCCAAGGCGCTCTATGCGGAGGTCTGCAAGGCCTCCGAGAGCTCGCCCTTTTGCCCCGCGGCGAAGCAACGCATCGAGGCGTTGACGGTCCGGGAGGCGACCACGCTCGTCGCCGAGGGGCAATACGGCAAAGCCAAGGAGCTCGCCGCGACGGTCACGGATGCGCGGGCCAAGCGGGCATTCGAAGCGCTCGCGAAGACGCGGGCGATGAGCCAGGCGTCCGCGTTCGACGAGGCAAACGCCTCGGCGGACAAGGCCGCGGCGCGGGCCAAGATGGAAGAGCTCGCCGGGCAAAGCTCTCCGGTCGCGGACAAGGCGAAGGAGTGGCTCACGAAGAATGGCCCGGCGCTCCTCCTCGACGAAGTGAAGGCCGCGTGCAAGCCCGACGGGACCGGCTCGTGCGTCGACCTCGGCAAGAAAATCGCCAAGCTCTTCCCCACGAGCCCCGAGGCCGGCGAGGCGAAGGCGCTCGTCGACGCCGAATACAAGCGCGTCCACCCGCTCCTCAAGCAGGCGGAAGGCCTGCTCGTGCAAAGGCTCGAAATCAGCAACTGGAAGAACAAATACGACCTCTGCATGAAGCAGGCGGAGCCTTCCCCGGGGGGCTACGAGATGCAGGTGTGCAAGACGGAGGTGGGGATTCCCGAGGACCGAGGGGATCCCTTCAGCACGAGCTTTCTCGAGGGCGCGTGGAAGAAGAAGCTCGCGGAGATCCACGACCCGGGCAGGGTGAAATTGCTCGAGGATCGGTGGGGGAAGATCGAGAGTGATGGGATCTACGACCCGGCGAGCTTGCCCAAGCCGGGGGAGCAAGAATCGAAGAAGTAGCCGGGATGGGGCGTGGTGGCGGTGACCAAGGCGCCAGCGCCCGTGCAGCAGTAACCGTCGCCTCCCGCACATCTCGGGCATCGACGCGCCCCGTTCATTTTTCGTGATCAACCTGCCCCGGACCGGGCATGGTAGAGACGTGGCCCCCGCTCTTGCCCATGTGCCCCCTGCGTTCGCCGCGCCTCGCGTGGCCCCGGGGCTCCGTTCGAAACGGAGGGTGAGCCCGTGACCCTCGTCTCTGACCTGGACATCCTCTTCTCGGGCGCCGAAATCTGCGAGGCGGACGAACCTCGCCCGGTCGAGGAGGGGTGGGCCAAAGGCGGCGAGGGCGGCGCGGAAAAGGCGCGGCTGCGGGGGATGGTCGACGCGCATTTCGACGCCGTCTACGTGGCGCTGCGGCGGCTCGGGGTGCCGGCGGCGGAGCTCGATGATTGCACGCAGCAGGTGTTCGTCGTGGCGTCGGGGAAGCTCGGGGCCATTCAGCCGGGGCGGGAGAAGGCGTTCCTGATGGGGACGGCCGTGCACGTCGCCTCGCACGCCAAACGCGCGCAGCGCCGGCGGCGCGAGGTCCCCGAGGGGGACGAGGTGGCCGACGCGCGCGCCGACGCGGGGCCTCGGCCCGATGAGATCGTGGAGCAGCGGCGCCTGCGGGCGCTGCTCGACGAGGTGCTCGCGGCGATGCCGGAGGATCTGAGGACGGTGCTCGTGCTCTTCGAGCTCGAAGAGCTCACGATGCAGGAGATCAGCGGGGCGCTCGATCTGCCGATGGGTACGGTGGCGTCGAGGCTGCGGCGCGCGCGGGAGCTCTTTGCGAGGATCTCGGCGCGCGTCGTCGGGACCGAAGGAAGGGGGCGGCCGTGAGCGAGGTGCGCAGGCTGCTCGACGAGAATGGCGACGACGCGGCGACGGCGCTCCTGCGCTCGGCGCGGTCCGATCGGGCGCCGGCTGCGTCGAAGGCGCGGGCCCTCGCGGCACTCGGCATCGAGCCGGCGCGCGTGGCGAAGGCGCAAGAGATTCCGGCGCAGGCCGTCCACGCGCCTCGCACGGCGACGGCGGCGCGTCCCGAGAGGCCCGAGCCTCGTCCGGCGCGGGTCGCAATGGCCGGCGCGAAGCGATCGGCGCAGGCGGCGCCGCACGTCTTGTTCCAGAGCGTCCTCGGGCCGACCGGAAAGCCCGTCGGGTTTTTCCAAAAAGGACGGCTCGGCGCCGGGCTCGTGGCGGCGGCGCAGGTGGTGCTCATCGGCATCGCGCTCGTCTCACAGCCGATGCATCGGCCCGAGGTGTCGAAAGGGCCCGCGGACGAACCGCAGCAATACCCCGAGCTCCAGCTCGGCGCAGGAATCCCCGCGCCCGCGCCTCGCGCGGAGGCAAAGGGGCACGACGCGGAGCCCCATCGTGTCGCGACGCCCGCGCATGCTCCGCGCGGCGTGCCGAGCGTCGTCGCGTCGCCTTCGAAGGTGGCCGTGAAGGACGATCCCGCCGCGTCCGAGGCGCCGAGCGCGCCCGCGGACGTGCCCCCGCCCGTCGCCGTGGTGGAGGCCGTGGGCTCACCCGAGGTGCTTCCGGCCAAACCCGAGGCGCCGAGCGCGCTCGTGCCTCCGTTCGAGCAAGGGACCATGTCCCAGCCGAAGCGAATCGGCGGTCGCGATCCCGTGTACACGCGCGAGGCGCTCGAAGCGCGCGTGGAGGGCACGGCCCTCTTGCAATGCGAGATCACGGCGGCGGGCGCGACGAAGGATTGTCGGCTCTTGAAAACCTTGCCGCACATGGACGGCGAGCTGCTCGCGGCTGCGCGCACGTGGCGATTCTCGCCGGCGACGCAGGGCGGACGGCCCGTCTCCGTGCGGTACGTCTCGAAGGTCAATCTCGTTCTGCCGAAGTGAATCGGTCCTGAAATAGGTTTCTCCGGGACGCACCCCGTTCGTCCTGGAAAGGAGGCATTCGTGTTCGAATCGGCCCTGGGCCGGTACGAGGGCGCTCGTCCGCACCTCGGCACCGGAGCACTTCTGTCCATTGCCGCGCACGCGCTCGCGGCGGTCATCGTGTTCGCGATTCCCGGCAAGAAGGCCTCCTCGAACGAGGACGAGCCGGTCGTGGTGTTCACGGTCCCGAAACCGCCTGCGCTCCTCGGCTCCCCGGGCCCTGCGGCCCCGCAGCCCGAGCGGGCGGCGCAACCGAAGACGCCCCGGCCCAAGCGTCCGCAGGTCCCGATCTTGACGAACGAGCCGCCGAAGACGGCGCCGACCGAGCCCGAACCCACGGACGAGTCGCCCGCCGCCGCGCCCGGCGATGGCGCGACGGCGCCGGACGGCACGGGCAATGGAGGCGACCCGAATGGAAAGCCCGACGGCGTGCTCGGCGGGGATCCGAATGGCAAGGGCACCGCGCCGCCTCCGCCGGAGCCGCCGCCGACGAACACCACGTTGAGCTGGTCCTCCGAGATGGGCCGCCCGGTCCTCATCGGCGGCCCGGCGCAACCGCCCTACCCGAGCGACGCGGCGCGCCAGCGGGTCGAGGGGACCGTCATCGCGCAATGCGTCATCACCACGGAAGGCCGGCTGCGGGATTGCCGCATCCTCAAGGGGCACCCGTTCCTCGATCCCGCGGTGAACGCGACGCTCGCGCAGCAGCGCTACAGCCCGCTGATGTACGGCGGCCGTCCCGTCAGCGTCCGTTACGTCCTCACGTTCAAATTCAAGCTTCAGTGACGCGGCTTGGATCGAGGCGACTGATACACGGAAGATCCACCCTGGATCGCATTTGACCCAATCCAGATCACCATCGCTCGGCAAGATTGCAGCCTCAATGGCTTGTTCCACGCGCAGTGCGTCATTCGATCCTCTGGCATGAACAGTGCCATTCGGATAGGATGGAGGGCCTGAACATGCGCTGGAACATTGGCTTGGGGGTTCGGTTGGGTCGGGCGGCGGCGTTCGGCGCGGCGATGTTCGCGTCGGCCTTCATCAGCGGGTGCGGCGGTGAGTCGCCGAACCAGCTCGCGGCAGCGGAGGAGACGTCGACGTCGGCGGCCAATGGGTACACCGACACGTACACGCAGACGAAATACCCCATCGTGCTCTGCCATGGCATGGCGGGCTTCGACGAGCTGTTCGGCGTGGTGGACTATTTCCACGGCATCGAGTCGTCGCTCGCGTCGGGCGGGGCGCGCGTCTTCGTGACGCAGGTGCCCGCGTTCTCGTCCACCGAGGCGCGCGGCGAGGAGCTGCTCCAGCAGGTCGAGGAGATCGTCGCGGCCACGGGCGCCAAGAAGGTCAACCTCGTCGGCCATAGCCACGGCGGCCTCGACATCCGGTACGTCGCCACGGTGCGGCCCGACCTCGTCGCGAGCGTGACGAGCGTGGGCTCGCCGCACCACGGCGCCGACCTCGCCGATTTCCTCCGCGACAACATGACCGAGGGCGGCTTCTCCGAGGCCGTGCTCTCGCTCTTCGCGAACTCGCTCGGGACGATCCTCGGCCTGCTCTCTGGCCAGACGAGCCCGCAGGACTCCGTGGCCGCGCTGGAGTCGCTCTCGTCCGACGGCGCCGCGACGTATAACGCGACCTACGGCGCGGGCCTGCCGGCCGCGTGGTGCGGCGAGGGCGCGCACGAGGTGAACGGGATCAAGTATTTCTCGTGGTCCGGCACCTCGAAGGTGACGAACGTGCTCGACGTCTCCGATTACCCGATGGGGCTCACGGGCATCATCTACGACGACGCGAACGACGGGCTCGTCGGCCGCTGCAGCTCGCACCTCGGCGACGTCATCCGCGACGATTACAAGATGAACCACCTCGACGAGGTGAACCAGCTCTTCGGCATCACGGCGCCCTTCCAGACAAGCCCGAAGTCAGTCTTCCGCGCCCACGCGAACCGCCTGAAGAACCTCGGCCTCTGACGATCTTCCAAGCGAGGACGCGCGTGGACCGCCGCCGCATCGCCACGGGGTTCGCCCTCGTCACGCTCGTCGCCGCCGCCGGCATCGGCGCGTGGCGGCGCGGCGGGGAAGAGCCCGCGCGCGCGGTCGAAACGACGAACGAATTGCGCGGCGGCCCGAAAAGCGCGACGCGAAAAACCTCGGCTTCGGCCCGGCGCGCCGAGGCGAACATCGATACCCGCGAGAAGAGCCCCTTCCAGGACAAGGCCCGGTCGCTGCGCGGCACGGACGAGGACGGCGCCTTGCGCGTCGGTCCCGACGGATCCCTCATCCTCGGCCCCGAAATCCTGCGCCTCTTCGATTACTACTTCACCACCGAGGGCGAGGAGAGCGACGAGACGATCCGCGCCCGCATCCTCGCCGCCATCCGCGAGCGGGTCGACGGCCCGGCCGCGCTCGAAGCCGCGGCGCTGCTCGATCGATATCTCGCCTATCGAAAAGACAAGGACGGGCTCACGCTGCCGAAGGACGAGGAGGCCGATCCGACGGCGAGGCTCGAAGCGCTGAAGAAGCTCAGGCGCAAGCATTTCGGCGACGAGACGGCGAACGCGCTCTTCGGCGACGAGGAGCGCGAAGGCGACGTGGCCGCCGAGGCGAGCCGGGTTCGTCAGGACGAAACCCTGACGGTCGAGGAGCGGGATCGACGGATCGCCGCGCTCGAAGAGAGCTTGCCAGGCACCGCACGCGAGGCGCGGGAGAACGCGACGCTGCCGCTCCGCGCGCGCGCCGAAGTGGACGCGATGCGCGCGGAAGGGGCGACGGACGAGGACGTGTACGCGAAGCGCGTCGAGACGCTCGGCGCGGAGGCGGCCGACAGGCTGGCCGCGCTCGACGCCGAGCGCGCGGCGTGGAAAGCGCGGATCGAGGCCTTCCGGAAGGAGCGCGACGCGCTCGCCGCGAAGACGGACGACGACGCCACGTTCAAGGCGGCCGAGCAAGCGCTGCTCGATCGCTCGTTCACGCCGCTCGAGCAGCGCCGTGTGCGGGCGACGCTGGCCATGTCGACGAAGTGAACGGTCCAGCACCTTGCGCGCCGGGTTCCGCGCTGGTACGCGAGCCGCGATGCAAGGGCGTGTGCTCATCGTGGCCGGCTCGGATTCGGGCGGCGGGGCGGGAATCCAGGCGGATCTGAAGGCCGTGACGGCGCTCGGCGCGTTCGGGGCGACCGCGATCACGGCGCTGACGGCGCAGAACACGCGCGGCGTCTTCGGGGTTTTTCCGGTCCCGCCCGCGTTCCTCGCGCAGCAGATGAGCCTGGTCCTCGAGGATATCGGCGCGGACGCGATCAAGACCGGCATGCTCCATTCGGCCGAGGTGATCGACGTCGTCGCCGAGGTGCACGAGCGCCTCGCGAAGGACGTGCCGCTCGTCGTCGATCCGGTGATGGTGGCCAAGGGCGGCGCGCCGCTCCTGCTCCCCGAGGCGCGCGAAGCGCTCGTCGGTCGGCTCCTGCCGCGCGCGACGCTGATCACGCCGAACCTCCCGGAGGCCGAGGTACTTTCGGGTCAAACGATCGACTCGGTCGCGGCGATGCGGCGCGTGGCCGCGGCGCTGCTCGCGCTCGGGCCGAAGGCGGTGCTCTTGAAAGGCGGGCACCTCGAAGGGCCGAAGGTCACGGACGTGCTCGTCACGGCTGCGGGCGAGCGGCTCTTCGAGGACGATCGGATCGAGACCACCTCGACGCACGGGACGGGATGCACGCTCGCCTCGGCGATCGCCGCGGGGATCGCGCAGGGGCTCGGCGTGGAGGCGGCCATCACGCGGGCGCGGCGATACCTGAGGCTCGCGATCCAAGAGGCGCCGGGGCTCGGGCACGGGCACGGGCCCCTGAATCACGCGGTGACGGTCGCGCCTTTCGACTGACTCAATCGGGGATCGGTGGCTCCGAGAAGCAGCCGATGGTCGTGTCGATCCGGAAGTTCGATTCGCTCGTGTGCCGCTCGGCGAAGAAGAAATCGAGCGGATAGCTCTTGCCCTTCTCGATGCCGAGCTCGGCCGCGCGCGCGTCGAGATCGACCGTCGCGCTCTGCGCGCCGTGCACGCCGCCGAGGTCGATCACCTTCTTGCCGTTGATGAACGTGAAGAGGTCGTCGTCGCCCGTGAACGTGAAGACCTCGCCGCCCTCGTAGATGAACTGCGTCCGGAGCTCGAGGGTGAAATGGTAGTTGTGCGTGTTGAACTCGTCGCCGAAGCCCTGGCCGTCAATGGGGAAGAAGGCCGAGTTGTTGTACGTGTACGTCCCGCCGCCCGCCGCCGTGAGCGGGATCTCGATGGGGATCGCGAGGTTCACGCCCGCGACGTCGTTGTACCACTGGTCGAAATTCTCTTTGCCCGACGTCGTCGGCGTCGTGGGGTTGCCCGCATAGACGGGTTTTCCGTCCGCCCCCAGCTCGTTCGCGACGATGCCCGGATCGTCGCCGAGGAAATCCTCGAAGTCCGGATGCTCGACCTTGAAATCGCGCACGGTGGCCTTGAGGACGGGATTGCAGGTCGGCCCGCCGCCCGCGCCCCCGCCCGCGCCGCCGACGCCCGAGGGGAAAAGCTCGCCGCCCTGCCCGCCTTGGCCCATGCCGCCCTGGCCGCCTTGCCCCGAAGCGCCGCTGCCGCCGGCGCCCGATCCGGAAGGGCCACCCGTCGCGCTGCTGCCGCCATCCCCGCACGCGGTCGCCGCGCCGAGGAGGCCCATCACCGAAAGGACGAGCGCAAAGCGCCCCATCCGGCCCGCGTGTCGTGTGTTCGTCATGGATGGGATGGTATCCGCGCTTCCCGGGCCGTGTCACGCCGGAGTGCGCGCGAACGCTTGCTCAGCCGGCGGAGACGAGCCCGATCGGGCAGCTCACGCCGGTGCCGCCGATGCCGCAGTAACCGCCCGGGTTCTTCGCGAGGTACTGCTGGTGATAGTCTTCGGCGTAATAGAACTCGGGGGCTTCGAGGATCTCCGTCGTGATGTCGCCGTGCCCCGCGGCTTTGAGCGCCTTCTGGTAGGCGACGCGCGAGCGCTCGGCGGCCATCTTTTGCAGGAGGCCGAAGCAGTAAATACCCGACCGATACTGCGTGCCGACGTCGTTGCCCTGGCGCATGCCCTGCGTCGGGTCGTGGTTCTCCCAGAAGACCGAGAGCAACGCTTCGTACGAGACCTTCGCCGGCTCGAACACGACGAGCACGACCTCGTTGTGGCCGGTGCCTCCGGTGCAGACCTCTTCGTACGTCGGGTTCGGGGTGAATCCGGCGGCGTATCCGACGGCCGTCGCGTACACGCCCTTCGTTTGCCAGAACTTGCGCTCCGCGCCCCAGAAGCACCCGAGCCCGAACATCGCCTGCTCGGTGCCCTCGGGGAACGGGGGCACGATGCGCGCGCCGCTCACGAAGTGCTGCTCGGGCACGCGCATCCGAGCTGTCCTCCCGGGGAGGGCCTCCGCCTTCGTGGGCAACTTCAGCTTGCGAGGGTCGACCTTGAACATGGGCGTATCTTGGTGCGGAAGGCTCCGCGCGGCAAGATACGCCCGTCCGTCCGGGTATCTCGTTCAGCTCGGGTCGGCCACGCGACCCACGAAGATCACGGACTTCGTCGCGATGTCGCGGATGAAGAACAGGAACGGCTTGTCGAACGCGATCGCCGCAGGCGGGGGCGCGCTCGTCTCGCCCACGATCACCGCGGTCGCCGCCGCGGCCTCGGTCCCCGCCTCGTTCACCGAGACGAACGACTGGTGAATCACGTCCGAGATCATGAGCCCGCCCGTCCCATTGATGCCCGAGAAATCGGCTTCGTCCGTGAACGCGACGCCCATGCCGAGCGTCTTCAGCTGCTCGACCAGGCTGAACTTGGACTCGAACTTGAATCGCGGCAGCTGCGTGTTGACCGAGTGCTCGGAGAGCCCGCCGACGACCTCGCTCAGCTTCGCCGCGTCGAAGCTGCCCTCGAACGCGTCGAGATCGTCCGGCAGGACGAGCACCATCGAGAGCTCGTCGCCGTCATACGGCAGCTCGACGGCCGCGTAATCCGCGCCCTGCACGTAAGGCGCCTCGACGAAACCCTGCATCATGGGCACGGAGACCGACGCGCCGTCGCTCGTCGTGAACGAGCCGTTCTGTGTCTTCGACTCCTCGAACGGCGTCCGCCATGCGGCATTGAAGTACACGGCGTTCGTCAGCACGAGCCGCGTCGTCGAGTCGATCGAGCCAGGTGCGAGGATGTCCTTGATCTTGCCCTCGGTCTTCTTCTCGACCCAGCCGTTGATCAGCGTGCGGGCCTGCTCCGACGCACCGACGTAATCGACGATGTTCATGCCAGCGCCGTAATTGAGGCCGAGCACGTCGAGGAACGCCGTCTCGAAAGGAGAACCGACCTGGCCCCAGACCGCGTTCGCGATGTTGAGCCGGAAGCCCTGGCCGTCCGAGCCCTTCGCGTCCTTGCCGCGGCTCGCGAGCGCGAGGTCGAGCGCGTTGGCCGCCGGATGGAGCTGGGCCTGCGGCAGCGTGAAGTGCAGCGCCTTCGCCATGTCCGTCTCGGTTTGTCCACGCGCGCCGGCCCAGGTCATCGCGAGCGCGCTGGTGATCGAGTGCGGGGAATAGAAGAGGTTTCCGGGCTCGCTGCGGAGCGTCTTGTAAATGTCGAGCGCGAAGGCCGTGTTGCCATCGACGAACGTGGCGAGGTCGGCGCTCGGGACATTCGGGCTCGTGATCCGCTGCGCGCCGGAGGTCACGACACAGCCGGCGGTGTTCACGTCGTGGCAATCATCGTCATTCACGGCCCCGGGGGGCTCGGGCGGCGCGGAAGAGCTGCAAGCAAGGGCGGAGAGGGAGAGAAGCAGAGAGAAAACAGGGAGTGTTCGCATGCCGGAGCTCTGGAGCAATCGGCGTGCCGAGCGCTATTTTCCGCGATTTCGTCGCGATCGCGCCGAACCTGCGGCAGTTGTGTCGGAGGCGGCTCAGGGTGGCACGCAGGGGCTCCGCGCACGCCGACGCCACCCAGCGGCGGGCTCGGGCCCGCGCAAAAGAGGAGCAGCGATCGAGCGAGACGTTGCGCGGGACTGCGCGCCCTTGCGCGCCGCGCCGCCGTCACGCGCGGCGGAAATGATCGGCCCTGAAAAACATACAGCCCCGGGCTCCCCATGAGCCCCGGGGCCGGATCGCCGAGCGGGAACAATCGCGATCCACGTCATGGAAGCCCGCCCCGCGCGTTCCGTCAACTCGATTTCGACGAATGCAATTCTTTTGGCCCGTCGTTCACCTTCGCGTTATCGCCCCGGGCGGAGCGCGCCCGAACGGCTTCGGCGCTCGCGCGACGCGCATGCATTCGTGTGCATGTAATGAATCTCGCCGGCTCGGCATCGCGCGGCGTTGCTGGATGGGCCTTTGGGTGGTCATTCCGGAGCGCAGGTCCTACCCCGACGAAGCACGATACGAGCGTCGCGTGGGAAGGCCCGTCCCTGGTAAGGTGGGGGCTCCCATGAAAAAGGCCGAAATCGACGCCCTCGTGCGTGCACATCGGGGAAGCGCCCGCGCCGTGGCCTTCTTGCACGTCCTCCGGCAGCCGGCGCTCGCGCCGGACGATCACAGCTTCCTTTCCGAACACGCGCACGAGCTCACGTCCGCCGATCTCCTGCGCTGGCGCGCGCGCACCCCGTACGTGGGTCGCCCGCCCATCCTCGTCGCGCTCGCGAAGCTCTGCGAGGACAAACCCGCCGAGTTCGAGCACGAGGTGCTGAACGCGCCGGGCCTCTCCTTCGAGGATCGGGAATGGGAGACGCTCGCCGACCTCGTCCGCGGAAAGGTCCCGCCCGCGCTGCAAGCGCGTATCGCGCGTCGGGAAACGAGCGCGCCCGCGCCCGCCGTCGCGTTCTTCGCGTCGTCTCCCCACGGTGGGGGGCTCCGGTCGGCCCACGAGGTGGGCCATCCTCTGCCCCCCACACCCCCCGCGGACGAACCCGTCGATCTCGCGGCGATGTTCGACCTCGACGAGGCGACGGCGCCGGAGGCTTCGGCCTCGAAAGAAGGGGAAGGCTCGTTCTTCGGCGGCGGCTCGCTCGGCGACGAGCTCGGCCTCGACCTCGGCGAGGACGAGGGCGGGCCGCTCTTTGCCAATCCGTTCGCGGGGCTCACCGTCGAGGACGCGTTTGCGAAGGTCACGGACGGGACAAACGGCGACGAGCGCGCGATGCTACTCGATTGGCTCGCCGCGCAAGGCGCCTCCGCCGAGCGGCTCATGAGCGCCGCGCTCGCCTCGCTGCATCGCGCGCCCGTGGCCTCGCCCGTGGTCGCCTGGATCGGAAAGCGGCTCGCCACGAAAGCCGACTGGGAGACGAACGGATACGCGCTCTTTCTCGCGCTCGTCGAGCGGCGCGCTTTCCCGGAACTGCAGGAGCTCGTGGCGCAAGCCGCAGGGGTTTCTCCGGAGCTCGGCGAGGCGCGGCTCGCCGCGTTCGGGCACGTGCTCATCGACGTCACGCGCGACGCGATCAAAAAGAAGGACGAAGCGCGCGCGGCCGCGGCGCTCGCCGCGCTGTCGGCGCTCGGCGCGACGGAGGAGACACGCAAGAGGTTCGGCGCGTTGAAACAAGCGCTCCACAAGGCAAAGGCCTCGCCGTATCTCGTGACGCTCGTCGATCTCGTGGTGGCGCGCGCCCGTACGCGCGGGGAAAACCCCACGGAAGGGATGATCGCCGCCGTGCACGCCCTCTCGGACGCGCTCGGCTCGTAGCGCCGATCAACGCTTCTTCGTGGACTTCGGCTTCGGCACGTCCGCGGCTTTGCCCGTCGCGGCATCGTTCTTCGGCGCCTTCTCCGGAGAACGGATTCGCACGGGCACGACGACCCAGTCGTTCGGCTTCAAGAGCTCCTTCGAGATCCATCCGACGGGCGCGTTCTTCGCGGTCGTCTCGACGAACGCGTACGCGCGGCCCTGGTAGCGGATCTTCTCGCCCTGGGCCGGCACCGCGACGCCGAGCATCGCGTGCCGGTGGGCATTCGAGTTGAGGAGCACGCTGTCGACGCCGATCGCGTCGAGCAGCATGTGCAAAAGGAGCGCCTTCGAATCGCAGTCGCCTTTCTTCGCCGACGCGACGAGCGCCGGCGGCATGAGGCCGAAGGGGCGATCCTTGGGGATCTCGTAAGGGATCGTCTGGACGAACGAGGCCAGGAGCTCGACCGCGTCGAGCGTGCCGAGCTTCGCCTCCTGGATGCGCGCCTTGAAGCGCGCGGCGAGCGGATCGACGTCGGGTTTGCTGCGCTCCGCGAGCGACTCGAAGATGCACTGCATGCTCGCGTCGCAGCCGGGCGGCGGCACCCACTTGAACGCACCGTCGCCCGCGTCCTGGTATTTGAGGCGCTGCGCGAGCTCGCGGTGCGCGGCATCGACGTCGCGCTGCTCGTCGGCACCGAGCGCGTAGCCGGCGCGATAGACGGGCGGGTCGAGTCGACCATCACGCCACGCATACTTCGTCGCGCCGGATTCCGGCGTCTTTTCGGGATACACCGCGACGCCGAGATCGACGCCCGGCGTGTCCTCGGACGGCTCTTCGTCGCCGCCCTGCGAGAGCAGCTCGGCGAGGTCGCCGAGGTTGCAGCAGCAGCCCGCGACGAACACGCACGCCGTCGCGGCGAGCGCGAGGAACGTTCGCCCGTTCATGACGGCGCCAGGACCTCGTCGCGCGCGAGCTCGGGCAGCGGCAAAAGGCCGTCGAGGGCGGTCTCGAGCCCCGGCGCGGCCACGAGCGCGATCACCACCATCACCGCGCCGAGCACGAGCGCGGGCGCGACGTTGCCCTTGCGGATCTCGGCGAGCTCATCCACGCCCCGCGTGAGGCGAACGAAGAGGAACGTGCCCACGGCGATCGCGGCGGCGCCGACGGCGAGCGAGAGCGCGACGTGCGAGAGGCCGTAAAACGCGAACTTGCCGAGCATCGCCGGCGCGAGCTTCTGACCGCGGTACATGAGGTCCATCGCGGCGAACGTCGCCGACACGGCGTGCTGCGCGAGGAGCCCGAGCGAGAGCAGCCCCGCGGCCGAAATCACGGCCACGCCCGTGTTGCCCTTGCCGAGCTCCTCGTCGATCTCGCCGAGGCGCAAGAGCCGCCCGAGCACGCGCGAACCGAGCCACACCCCGAGGGCGCCGACGAGGATGCCGAAGAGGATCTTGCCGATCCCGATCAGGAAGAGCGCGACGTTCACGACGCGAGCGTAGCGGAATCGCCGAGGCCTCGAAACCGGCGAACGAGCGCGGGGCCCGAAGGCCGGGTACCGAGGAAAACGCTGGAAGTCCGATCTGTTCGCCCTCCGAGGGCTCGCTCTTGCCGCGTCGCCGGGCTCACGGGGAGTGTTTCGCGTCGAACTCGCCCGGATGTCGCGCGCGAAGCGTTGCGCGAGCCGAGCGGGGATCGTAGGTAGCAAGGACGAAGAAGTCCCCAGAGGAGGCGCGCGCGCCGCGAGAGCACCGACCATGCCCGAATCTCACGAAAATCCGCTGCTCGACCTCGGCTACGACATTCCCTTCGATCGCATCCGCGGCGAGCACGTCGAGCCCGCGGTGAAGGAGCTCGTCGCCGAGGCGAGGGCGCGGCTCGACGCCCTCGCGGCCGAACAAGGTCCTCGCACGTTCGAAAACACCATCACCGCGCTCGAACGGGCGACGGAGCAGCTCGATTTCGTGATGGGCGTCGTCGGCCACCTGGAGTCCGTCGCCACGACGCCGGAGCTCCGCGCCGCGTACTCCGCGGTGCAGCCCGAGGTGAGCGAGTTCTTCAGCAGCATCGCGCTCTCCGAGCCCGTGTGGAACGCGCTCAAGGCCTACGCCGCGACGGACGAGGCGAAGGCGCTCACGGGGACGCGCAAACGGCTGCTCGAAAAGACGATCGCCGATTTCAAGCGCAGCGGCGCGGACCTCGATCCGGACGGGAAGAAGCGGCTCGCGGAGATCGACGTGGAGCTCGCGCAGCTCACGCTTCGTTACGGGCAGAACGTGCTCGACTCGACGAACGCGTTCGAGCTCGTGATCGGCGAGCGCGAGGCGCTCTCCGGCCTGCCCGAGGGCGCGGTGCTCGCGGCGAAGGCGAGCGCGGAGGCGAAGGGCCTCGCCGGGTATCGCTTCACGATGCAGGCGCCGAGCTACCTGCCCGTGATGACGTACCTCGACGATCGCTCGGTCCGCGAGCGCATGTACCGCGCCTACGCCACGCGCGCGACGGAGGGGCCCTGGGACAACCGCCCGCTCGTGCAGCGGATCCTCGTGCTCCGGCGCGAGAAGGCGCGCCTGCTCGGCTTTGACAGCTTCGCCGACCTCGTGCTCGAAGATCGCATGGCGAAGTCGGGGCACGCCGCGCGCAGGTTCGTGCAGACGCTCCGCGACAAGACGCAAGCGCACTTCGATCGGGAGAACGCCGACCTCGCGGCCTTCCGCAAGGAGATCGAGGGGCCGGACGCGCCGCCGATCGAGCCGTGGGACGTCGGGTATTACGCCGAGAAGCTCCGCCGCGCGCGTTACGATTTCGACGAGGAGTCGCTCCGCCCCTATTTCTCCGCGGACAAGGCGCTCGAAGGTGTCTTCGCGATCGCCTCGTCGCTCTACGGCGTGCGGATCGAGCCTTCGCCCGAGACGAAAGCCTGGCACGCGTCGGTCTCGACGTACCGCATCGTGGAGCCGAAGGGGCACGCGAGCGCGGTGTTCTACGTGGACCTCTGGCCGCGCGAGTCGAAGCGCGACGGCGCGTGGATGCAGGGCCTCGTGACGGGCGTCGCGAAGGCCGCGGCGCCGGCCTCGCACATCGAGGTGCTCGCGGGCAACCTCACGCCGCCGATCGGCGATCGCCCCGCGCTGCTCAACCACCGCGAGGTCGAGACGCTCTTCCACGAGTTCGGCCACCTCATGCACCACGCGTCGAGCTGCGTGGAGGTGCGCACGCTGGCCGGGACGAACGTGGCGTGGGACTTCGTCGAGTTGCCCTCGCAGATCATGGAGAACTGGTGCTGGGAGAAGGAGGCGCTCGACCTCTTCGCGCGGCACCACGAGACCGACGAGCCGATCCCGGCGCCGCTGCTCGAGCGCATGCGGGCGGCGCGCACGTTCCGCGCGGCGAACGCGATGATGCGGCAGCTCGGCTTCGCCGAGGTCGATCTCGCGCTGCACGTGGACTGGGATCCGGCGCGGGACGGTGATCCGACGGAGTACGGCCGCGCGATCCTCTCGCGCCACTCGCCCGCGGCGCTGCCCTCCGATCACGCGATGCTCGCCTCGTTCTCGCACCTCTTCTCGAGCCCCGTCGGGTATGCCGCGGGGTATTACTCGTACAAGTGGGCGGAGGTGCTCGACGCCGACGCGTTCTCGCGGTTCAAGCGCGAGGGGCTGTTCAGCCGGGAGGTCGGTGAGGCCTTCCGTTCCGAGATCCTCGCGCGAGGCGACAGCGAGGACCCCATGGTCCTCTACCGGCGCTTCATGGGGCGCGAACCAACCCTGGAGGCGCTGCTCGAACGCGACGGCCTCATCGCGTCCGGGACGGCGGTGGCCGTTTGATGAGCGAGCGAAACGACACGAACAAGCGATCCGACAAGGTCATCCGCGCCATGACGAACGACGGCGCGTTTCGCGTCATCACGGCGCTGACCACCGAGACGGTGCGCGACGCGATCGCCTCGCAGGGGGCGAAGGGCGCGGTGGCCGGCCGCTTCGGTGAGCTCGTCACGGGCGCGATCCTGATCCGCGAGGCGATGAGCCCGAACCTGCGCGTCCAGGGCATTTTGAAGGGCGCGACCGGCAAGGGCAGCATCGTGGCCGACGCGCACCCGGACGGCACGAACCGCGGCCTCGTGGGCTTCAGCGGCGAGACGGGCGACGACATGTCGGGCGCCAAGAACGCGCTGCTCAAGATGATGCGGACGCTGCCGAACGGCTCGCTGCACCAGGGCATCGTGGAGGTCTCGTTCGAGCCGTCGGACGGCGGGATCTCGGGGGCGCTCATGGCGTACATGCAGCACTCCGAGCAGATCGTCTCCACGATCGCCGTGACCACGCTGCTCGAAGGGGACGAGATCGTCGCGGCGGGCGGCTACATCGTCGAGCTTTTGCCGGAGGTCGAGCGCGGGCCGCTCATGATCATGACGCAGCGGCTCGAAGATTTCCCGAAGCTCGACGACCTCCTCCGCAAAGGGGACCTCACACCGCATGCGCTGATCGAGGATCTCCTTTATGGCATGCCGTACACGCTCCTCGCGGAGTCGGACCTCCGGTATGCGTGCCATTGCAGCGAGCTCCGCGTCCTCTCCAGCCTGGCCACGCTCCCGCGCTCGGACATCGAGGACCTGCTCCGCGACAACAAGACCCTCGAGATCACCTGCGATTATTGCCGCAAAGAATACGGCATTCAGCCCTCGCAATTGAAGGCGCTGCTCATGGCGAGCTGAAGAGGCATCCGCCCCGGCCGCTCTCCCTTTCGGCCGGCACGTCGCGCGGAATTCGCGTTTCCTCGGCTTGACCCTCCTTTGCTCGGATGCCACGCCTCCCGGGTACGGGGGGCAACCAATGGATCTCTCTTCCCACGAGCGCGAGGTCACTCGCGTCGCGACCACCATTCGTGTTCAGGCCAGCCGGGGCGGGCCCGTCCGTATCGACAAGGGCGGCATCTCCCATTTCGTACCCGTCCCGGGCGATCCCCGGGAGCGCGCCACGCCGATCGACGCCTCGCGGCTCCGCCGCGTCCTCTCCATCGATCCGGAGAGGCGCGTCTGCGTGGCCGAGCCCGGCGTCACGTTCGCCGAGCTCGTCCCGCGCACGCTCGAGCACGGCCTCGTGCCCGCGGTCGTCCCCGAGCTCGAAGACATCACGCTCGGCGGCGCGGTCGCGGGCTGTTCGATCGAATCGAGCTCGTACCGTCACGGCGGCTTCCACGATGGCTGCCTCGAATACGAGGTCATCTCCGGCGACGGCGAGATCGTCACCTGCTCGGCCGAGAAGGAGCCGCTGCTCTTCGACATGATCCACGGCTCGTACGGCACACTCGGCGTGCTGTCGCGCATCACGTTCAAGCTCGTGCCGGCGCAGCGCTTCGTCCGGATGGAGTACCGCCGCTTCGACGGCTTCGGCGCCTTCCATGCGGCCATGGCGGAGCGCTGCCGCGTGGGCGACTTCGATTTCGTCGACGGCATCGTGCACGACCCGCGCTCGTTCGTGCTCTGCCTCGGCTCGTTCGTGGACGAGGCGCCGTTCACCTCGAACTACCGGTGGCTCGACGTCTATTACAAGAGCACCCTCGGACGGACGGTGGATTATCTCACGACGGCCGACTATTTCTTCCGCTACGACGCCGAATGCCACTGGCTCAGCCGCACGGTGCCGGGGCTCGAGACGAAGCCCGTACGCTGGCTCGTCGGCCGCCACGTGCTCGGATCGCGGAACCTCATTCGGTGGTCGAAGCGGCTCGATCGCGTGCTCGGCCTGAAGTCGCGCCCGGACGTCGTCTGCGACGTCTTCGTGCCCGAGCGGAAGTTCTCCGCCTTCCATGAATGGTACGCACGCGAATTCGATTTCTGGCCGCTCTGGGTCGTCCCCTACCGCATGCCGCGCCCCTACCCCTGGATCCGCGAATCCCACGCGCGGTACAAGGACGAGCTCTGGATCGACTGCGCCGTCTACGGCATGCCCAATGACGATCCGCTCGTCGACAGGTCCGAGGTGCTCGAGCAAAAGACGTACGAGCTCGGCGGCGTGAAGACCTTGATCTCGCGCAACCATTACACCGAGGAGCGGTTCTGGGAGATCTACGACCGCGAACGATACGAGGCCGCGAAGCGTAGGCTCGATCCCCATGGCGTCTTCCCGGGCCTCTACGAGAAGTGTCACCGCGTCCGCAGAAGCTGACGCTCCGCTCCTCCGTCCGCCGTGATACTGTGGCGGGCGAAGGAGCTTCGCCATGCTACCGTCTCGGACTCTTGTCGCTTGCCTCATTTCGTTTGCCGGTCTCACCGCGCTCGGATGCTCGGACGACGCGGAGACGCCCGCGGGTCCGCCGCCGCTCGCCGTGCCCGAGGGGTGTAACCCCATCGCATTCGAACACGACTGCCTCCTGCCCTACCCGTCCGATTTCTACCTGAAGGACGACGCAGCCATGCCGAGCGGCAAGCGGGTCGTGATCCCCGAGGCCGCCAAGATGAAGGACAAGAACGAGAAGTCCTTCGATTTCACCGTCGCGCACCCGATCGACGGGTTCTCGCACCACCAGCCGATCCTCGTGCATTTCAAGGAGGGCGTGAGCACGGAGGGCGTCGTCTTCCACACGGACGAGCCCGAGAAGAGCCTCTCGCCCGAGAGCAAGGTGATCCTGCTCGACGCGGAGACGGGCAAACCCGTGCCGGTCTGGGCCGAGGTCGACAAGAACTCGCTCGAACCTTCGGAGCGTGCGTTCATCCTTCGCCCGTTCGTGCGCCTTGCGAATGGCAAGCGGTACATCGTCGCGCTCCAGAAGCTCGCGACCTACATCGAGGTCGACGGGATGCCGGCCGCTGGCCCGCCCCTCGCGCCGCCGGAGGGATTCAAGCGTATCCGCGACAAACAGACCTCCGCGGATCCGGTGCTCGGTCCCATCGCGAGCCGCTACGAAAAGGACGTCTTCCCGGCGCTCGCCGCCCACGGCGTCGCTCGGGACACGCTCCAGCTCGCCTGGGATTTCACGACGAGCAGCGAGGAGGTGAACACGCGTGATCTCCTCACGATGCGGGACGACCTCATCGCCAAGCTCGAAGCGGCGCCGCCGGCCGTGAGCAACGTCGTGGTCACGGAAAGCACGCCCGCGGAGAACGAGAACATATGGCTGCGGATCGAGGGCACGATCAAGGTGCCGCTCTACATGGAGAGCGTCGATCCGGGCGCGACGATCCACAGGGACGCGAGCGGAAAGCCGGCGCCAAATGGCGAGGCGGACGTCCCGTTCATTCTCCAGGTCCCGCATAGCCTGAAGCCCGCGGACGCGAACTTCGAGCCGGCGCGCATTCTCCAGTACGGGCACGGCTTCTTCGGGCTCGCCGAGGAGATCAATTATGGCTTCATGCGTGGCTACGAGAACGAGCGCAAGTTCATCGCGGCCGCGGTCGATCTCTGGGGCATGTCCGAGCCGGACATCGAGATCGTGCTGCAGAAGGCCCTCGGGGAGCCCGGCGCCGTCTTCGACTTCGTCGACCGCATCCACCAGGGCATCATCAACTACATCGCCCTGAGCTACGCGTTGAAAGGCCCGATCGCCGCGCTGCCGGAGCTCCAGCAATTCGGCAAGCCCCTCTACGACACGAACAAGCTCTTCTATTACGGGATCAGCCAGGGCTCGATCTTCGGCGTCACCATGCTGGCCCTGAACCCGATCCTCGATCGCGCGGCGCTCGGCGTCGGCGGCGGGCCGTACTCGCTCATGATGTCGCGCTCGGCGAGTTATTCGCAGCTCTACGGCGCGCTCCATAGCCAGATCCAGGACCCGCTCACCCTCATGAAGCTGATGGCGCTGGGCCAGGGCACCTGGGACCGCGTCGACCCCATGACCTACGCGCCGCACCTGCTCACGGACACGTACCCGAAGAGCCCCGCGAATCGGCACGTGCTCATGCAGATCGGGATCGGCGATCATTCGGTGAACAACCTCGCGAGCCACCTCGTCGCGCGCGCGACGGGCATTCCCCTGCTCGACCCCGCGCCGCGGCCGATCTGGGGCCTCGAGAGCACGATGTCGCCCGCGGACGACGCGCTCGTCGTGATCGACTTCAAGCTCGCGACCGAGCCCGGGCTCGAGTGCAGATTGCCCACGGAGGACGAGAAGAACGACGTCCACGAGGGCGTCCGGCGCAACGTGAAGGTGCAGGACCAGCTCGATCTGTTCTTCCAGCCAGACGGGCAGATCCAGAACACCTGCGAAGGCGCCTGCGATCCCGAATAGCGGAGGCCATTGCGCCCGGGCTTCCTTCTGCGCTACGGTTCGTCCGCGCGCAGAGGAGGACCGGGCATGGCGACGTCATACAGGACGAAGGCAACCACGAAGAAGACCCCCACCACGAAGAAGGCCGCCCCCGCGAAGAAGGCGGCGGCCAAGGCCCCGGCGGCGGCGCCGGCGAAGAAGGCCGCCGCGACGAAAAAGGCCGCTCCGGCGAAGAAGGCCGCCGCGCCCACGAAAAAGGCCGCGGCGGCCCCCTCCCCGGCCGCGCCGGCTCCGGCGGCGGGCGGCGGCGAGGCGGCCCCGTCGTTCTCGCTCCTCTCGGACGCGGGGAAGACCGTGTCGCTCGCCGATTTCGCGGGCAAGCGCGTGGTCCTTTATTTCTACCCCAAGGACGACACGCCCGGCTGCACGCGCGAGGCGTGCGCGTTCCAGGACAACCTCGCGACGCTGCAAAGCAAGGGCGCCGTGGTGCTCGGCGTGAGCCGTGACAGCGTGAATTCGCACGTGAAGTTCAAGACGAAATACAACCTCGGCTTCCCGCTGCTCGCCGACACGGACGGCGTCGTGCACCGCGCCTATGGGGCGTGGGGGACGAAGACGAATTACGGCAGGACGTTCGAAGGCGCGCTGCGCACGACGGTGATCATCGACGAGCAGGGCCGAATCGCGAAGCGCTTCGCGAACGTGAAGGTCGACGGCCACGCCGACCAGGTGCTCGCCGCGCTCGCGGCGCTCTGAACGACGACGTCAAAACGGCGAGAACTCGTCGCAAAACAACCGATAGTTGTCGGCGTTGATGAGCGCGCGTTTCGGCTCATTGGCGGCGAGGTACTGGCAGAGGTTGTAGCCGTACATCGTGACGCCCTGGTACACCACGTCGTCCGTGGACACGACGTTGTGGCTGAGCTCGTGGACGCAGATGCCCGCGTACCCGATGACACTGTCGTCCTTCAAAGACGCCGCCGCCAACGCTGCGCGTCGCCCATTGATCTCTGCCTCCTTCTGGGCTCCTTCCGCGTCCGCGAGCCTTCGCGCGTTCGGGTCATCGAGGGCCGCCACGCGTAGCATTGTGTCCTTCACCGCTCGGTCTTTCTCGTCGTTGAGCCCCTTCATCTGCATCATGGCCGGGGCGACGTTACGCGCGGCGTTCCTGGGCTGTCGATCCGCACCGGGCCCGAAGAATTTGTCGCCGAGCGCGATCCTCGCGATCCCTTCGCGGGTATATCCCTTGAAATCGAGGGTCCTCGAAGAGCCGAAGTCGCTCTTGCCGAGGTATTCGAACACGACGGGCCTCGTGTGGGATGCGATGACGAGCCGCCCGATGTTCATCGTGACGGCCTGGTACCGCGCGTCATCCATGGCGCCGAACCATCGCGTATAGGCGGCGTCGCATTGCCTGGCGTCGAGGAGGCTCTTCGCCTTCCTGAGCAATCCCTTCGTGGTCTCGAACGCGTCGTGGATCTTTTGCTTGTCGAACTGGAGCAGCCCGATCTTGTCGAGCAGGCTCTTTTCGAAGACGGCGGAGCCCGAGAGGAGGGGATGACGGGCGATCGCCGACGCGAGCCTCGTCTGGACCACGGCGCTGAACGCGCCTGACGGCGTCGCGAGCAGCTCCTTGCGGAGCTGGTCCACCTGGACCGCGCTCTTGCCGTCGCATGTGGCCGACACGAGCAAAAAGGCGCGCCCGAGCTTCCGATCCGCGGGCGCAGGGCCGTGGGTGTCGAGGGAGAGGAGGGCGCCCACCGTCGCCTTGGCCGTGGCCGGATGGGCCTGCTTCTTGAGCCAGTTCAGCACGGCGTAATACGCGCCTGGGCTCTGTCGCTGCGCGCAGAAGTCTTCCAGCGTCTTCAGCGCTTCGTCGAACCGGTCGGTGGCGGCCTTGCTCATCGGAAGGATCCCTCCGTGGCCATCCTAACGGAGTTCGTTCACGGGATCGAGCGGTTCGGCCGAGGAGCCTGCGATGCCCTCCGGGATAAGGAGAGCATCGCATGTCTTCGTCGGGAGGGGAGAGGATTCGGGTTCAGCCCTGGGTTCCGGGCTCGGCGGCGTTCTGCTGGTTCTTGCGGCGGGTCGCGGCGCTCTTCTCCGCGTATTGCGCGCGATACTGGAGCGTCGATTCGAAGGTCGCGAGCAGGCCGGGCTTGTTCTCTTCCTTCGCGGTATCGACGACGGCCTTGCCGACCCTGCTGATCAAGCCCTCGAGTCTGTCTTCATAATAGGCTTCGCTCTCCCGGAGGACCTCGGCGAGCTTGTCGGCCTCGGGGCGCTGGGCGCGGATCACCTCGAGGGTCTGCTTGATCTCGACGATCTCGGCGTACCAATCCGGATGGATACGGGCCTCGCTGCCGTGCCCGGGCATCGCCGCGGCGAGGTCGGCGATCACGCCTGCGCAGCCCGGCTTCGAGCGCTTGAGCTTCTGCATCTCGCCGTGCTTGAGGTCGACGAGCTTGTGCTGGAACGCCGACGCATCGACGACGCCATTGCCCGTGTACTTGCCAATCGAATTCTCCGACATCGAATCCTCCTTGTGCAGGGGAGTGGGCCCTGTGTGCGCGTTCGACGAAGTGCGGTGATTCATCATCCGGTCGGAGCACAATTTTTACGTACGAGCAGACCGTGAACGCGGTCCGGGGACTCCGATCACGGGTTCGCCGGCTTCGAGGTCGAAGGGGGAGACTTCGATCACGGGCTCGCAGGCTTCGAGGTCGCTGGGCGAGGACTTCGATCGCGGGCTCGCAGGCTTCGATGTCGCAGGCGGAGGACTCCGATCACGGGCTCGCCGGCTTCGAGGTCGCAGGCGGAGGACTCCGATCACGCGCTCGCCGGCTTCGAGGTCGTTGGGGCAGGACTTCGATCGCGGGCTCGCAGACTTCGATCTCGGGCGCACGGGGTTCGATATCGAAGGGAGGGACTTCGATCGCGGGCTCTGGCGCCGTTGTCACACTCCGGGATGCCGGTACGATGGGCGCGCGTGCGGAACCTGCTCCCCGTCCTGTCCCTCCTCCTCATCGCCTGCGGCGCCGCGCCGCCCGCGGCCCCGATCGAGCCATCGGCCCCGGAGGCCGGCAAACGCGCCGCCGTGCACCCGCCTGGTTGTCGTGGGTCGGGCTCCGCCGTGGCCCCGCCTGGGTCCGACGAAGCCGCGCGGCAACGAGCCAGAGCCGCCGCGCGCGGCCCGGACCGCTGGGGGAAGGGCTACCGGGCGCTGCAGCCGCCGCCGGGCTTCCACGCCGTCCCTGTCTCGAAAGACGTCGCCGACGGCGCCGCGGACGACGAGATCGAGACGACCCCCACACCCGCGGACCTCGTGGCCAAGTTCGAATACGACGACCACGAATACATTTCGGTCGTCGTCCAGGTCTTCGACCACCCGGCCGCGCGGCCGGAGGGGCAAAGTCTGTTTCGTCATGCCGCCAAGTCGTTCGACGCGAACGGCGAGGACATCACCGACGAGATGGCGGACGACAGCTTCGTGAACTGGTTCGACCGCGTCGCCGAGTTTCGTGACGAGAAGGGCCGGCGCATCGTGGAATGGGCGTACATCGAGAAAGGCTGTGAGCGCGCCGAACTTTACGAGCGATTCATCGAAGACGGTGAGCATCTGTGGCACGTCAGCATGGAAGTCATGCCCACGGCGCCCGAGGCGGATCTGCTCCTCTGGATGGCCCTCTTCTTCGACGCGCCCCTCGGCGGCCCCGCGCCCGCCGATCGCCGCGGCCTCACGGGCAAGCAGACGACACGTTGACGTCAAAGGAATGGAAGATCCGCGGCCCGAGCGGTACGCTCGGCGCGTGTACAAGGTGGAGAATCGGGTCGGCAAGCTCGTCGAGATTCGGGTCTGGTCACCGGTCAGCGCCGGGGAGGCGGTCGCCTGGGCCCGCGATCACGACGCCGCGGTGAGCGCCATCGGCGGACCGTACGTGTGCCTGGTCGATCTCTTCGACGCCAAGGTCTTCCCGCAGGACGCCGTGGACGCCTACACGGCGGTGATGCAGACCGAGCCGCACCTGAAGCGCACGGGCACCTTGCTCTCGCACTCGCCGACGTCGGCGCTCCAGGTGCGCCGGATGCTGCGCGAGACCGATAACCCCGTGCGGCGCGCGTTCACCGAGGTGCGGCCGCTCCTCGACTGGCTCGATCCCGTCCTCACGCAGCTGGAACGCGCGCGCCTGCGCGAGGTGCTCGCGGAGCACGGCCGCGTCTAGGCCGCCGTCGTCCACAAGCTCGCCGCGCTCACGCGTCCTTCTCCATCTGCGTTGCGACCAGCGATGCATACCACCCGCCGCGGGCCACGAGCTCTGCATGGCGTCCTTGCTCCACCAGGCGGCCCTCGTGCATCACGAGGATTTTATCCGCGTCCCTGACCGTGCTGAGGCGATGCGCGATCACGATGCGCGTGCACCGCAGCTTCGCCAGCTCATCGTTCAACGCGGCCTCCGTGATGGCATCCAGGGCGCTCGTGGCCTCGTCCAGGAGCAGGATGGACGGCTTGCGCACGAGTGCCCTGGCCAGCGCCAGGCGCTGACGCTGGCCCCCGGAGAGCGAGCTCCCACCATCCGCGAGGACCGTATCGTAGCCCGCAGGCATCGCCGCGATATCGTCATGAATATGCGCCTGGCGCGCGGCCTCGATGACCTCGTCCACGGTCGCATCCGGGTTTCCCAGGGAGATGTTGTCACGGATGGTGGTCCCGAAGAGCGAGATTTTCTGCGTGACGATCCCGAGCTGGCTGCGTACATGACGGATATCGAGGTCCGCGAGGTTACACCCGTCATAGAGGATCTTGCCGGCGTCGGGGCGGTAAAGGCCTGCGAGGAGGCACGCCAGGGACGTCTTGCCCGAGCCCGAGCGGCCGACGATGGCGACGAACTGCCCCTGTTCGATTCGAAGGGAGACGTCCTCGACCACCAGCGGGTCGAGCGGGTTGTACCGAAAGCTCACGCGCTCGAGCTCGATGCGCCCGCGCACGCGCTTCAATACCTTGCTCCCAGGCACTTGCTCGGGCGGCGTCCGCCGAACATCCTCGGCCCGCTCGAGGTAACAACCGAGGAGCTCGAGCTTGCTCCCATTCGACGCGAGGCTCGACAGCGGCGCGAAGATGCCGGCGGCCAGCGCATTGAGCGCGAGCATCACTCCGAGCGAGATCGTTCCGTCGAGCACCTGGATGGCCCCGACCCACAAAACGACGAGCGGCGCGCTCATGCGGAGCGTGCTGCCGAGCGCCTCGACGGCGGCGTCGAGCTTGCCCTCCGAGAGCGACGCGTTCAGCACGTCGACGAACAGGTTCGACCATTGCTCCAGCGCGCGCGCTTCCGCTCCCATGGACTTGAGCGTCTCCACGTTGGCGAACAGCTCGACCTGATACCCCTCGGCGCGCGCCTGCCTGGCGAGCATACGGGCGTCGAGCTCTCTGCGCTTTTTGCTGGTGAGCGCGAGGATGCCGATCTGAGCGATGCCGAACGCCAGGGCGAGCAGCCCAATTTTCCAGCTCACCATGAACAGCAGGGCGAGGTAACCGACCGCCATCGTCCCATCGAGGAGCGCCGACAGCATGCCCGAGGTCAAGATCTGGCGGATGAGGGTATTGCTGTTCAGCCGCATCAGGAGATCCCCCGTCGAGCGGCGCTGAAAGAAAGCGTAGGGCAACGCGATGAGGTGCTCCATGAAGCTCACGGTCATCCGGGCATCCAGAATCGTGCGCATGTCGAGGAGGAGGTGCGCCCGTACCAGCGATGCCAGGAGGTGAAACACCACGATGCCCACGATTCCGATGGCCAGCACGAGCAGCATGTGCAGGTCGCTCCGGGGCACCACGCGGTCCACGACGGTGCCGGTCAGCGCGGGCAAAGCGAGCAGCATGGCCTGCAAGAAAAACGAGGTCGTGACGATGCGCCCCCACGCGCCCGCCTCGCGCAGGAGGGCGTGATATCCAGACGAAGGCGCTCGCTTGCTCACGCCCTCGGGGGGAGGGAAATGCTCGGACGGTTCGAGCACGAGCGCGACGCCGGTGAAGGAGCGGTCGACGTCGGACAGCGGCAGCCGGAGCCGGCCTGCGCCCGGATCGACGATGTCGATTCCTCTCTTCGTGACTCTCTCCAGGACGACGAAATGGTCGAAATCCCAGTGGAGGATCGACGCTGTGGGCAGGTACCCGAGGGCCCTCGGTTCGAGCCGCACACCGCGGCCGCGGAGCCCATGGTGCCGGGCCGCGCGCAGGATCTCCCGGGCCGTCGTGCCGCCCCTGCCGAGCGCGACGAGGCTGCGGAGCTCCTCGTAAGGGACGTTCTTGCCGTGGTACCCGAGCACCATGGCGAGGCAGGCAACCCCGCATTCGGTGGACGCGAGTTGCTGGATGAACGGGATGCGCTTTGCCTTCTGACCCAGGCGCGCGAACGCCGGGAAGCGGCGGCGCAGATCTCGGGATTGCGCTTCTTCATCCATGTGTCCCCCGGAGCAGCACGCGAAGGCCCGGAATCAATGCCACGATCACGCGCTCCGACCGCACGCGCACTTCCCCCACGCCGCTCATTCCATGGTGGAAGTCGAAGCGCTGCCCCTCGATCTCGAACGTCGGGGACGAGGGAACCGATTCGATCAGCACGACGGGCCCCTTGATCTCGACCGTATCCCCGAGCTCCTGTCCCAGGTAACGCTGCACCTCGTGGGGGCCGATGATCTGGTTGCCGACCGAGGTGATGGTCGCCTCGGTGTACGCAAAACGATACCCTTTCAGCTCGAAGCGCATGGACATGCCGGGGCGAAGCTGGGGCCTGTACTGGGCAGGAACGATGGCGAGGATCGAGGGCTCCCTGCTGGCGTCGAGCAGGTGGAGCACGACGTCGCCCATCGCGACCGCCTGACCCGGGCGAATCCTGACATCCCCCACGACGCCGGCGTGGGGAGCGCGAATCGAGAGCTGTTCCAGGCGCGCCTTGGCCAGGTCTTTCTGGGCTCGGAGCGAGGTGAGCGTCTGCCGCGCCTGCGCGTCGGACGGATCACGCAGGGTCTTCATGAGCTGGAGATCGAATTCGCGCTGCGCGCGCGAGAGCTCGGCCTCGGCTTGCCACGATTGAAGGCGAACCAGGAGCTCCCCCGCCTCGACGCGCTGCCCGGATCGAACGTCGATGGAATGCACCGTTCCCTGGACGGTCGCCGTGAGGTCGAGCTTGCCGGGGACCCAGACGACGGCAGGGCCGGACGCATACTCGGACATCGTGGCGAGGACGGTGAATGCGAAGGTGACGACGAGGGCAGCGACGAGGATGCGATACGACCACGTCGTCCAGCCGGAAGGCGTTCGGAGGATGTCGCCCTCGAGCCGCCCCGCATGTCTCCGGAGAGCCTCGCGTCGGAACATCCTGGGCGCGCCTCGATCCATGGTGGGGCCTCACGGGTCCGGCCGGAGAGAGACCTCCGCGCCTCGGCCGGCAAGCACGGCATTCTGGAGATCTCCTCCCTCGATCGTCGCCTCGACGACGACCATTCGTGACGCCGCGTCGATCTCCGGAGCGATCCTGTCCACCTTTCCATCGAGCACCACCTCGGGTTTCCCCTCGACCGTCCCGATGCGCAGCGCGCGACCGGCGGAAAGGAGCGCGACTTCGCTCTCCTGCACGGCGAATCGAACGAACAAGGAGCGCGCACCGACGAGCCGCACGACGGGCGTCGCTGCCGTCACGCTGGCGCCCGGATCGACGAAACGGGCGGCGATGTATCCCTCGAAGGGCGCGGTGATGTGCAGGTCCGTCTTGCTTCTACGGAAAAGCGCGAGCTTCGCGCGCCGCTCGTCGATCTGCGCGGAGAGGGTCTCGACGTGCGCTCGCCGGATCGCGACCTGATGGCGAGCGGTCGCGACGTCCTCCCCGGTCGTGAGGCCCTCGGCAGAGAGCCCTTCACGCCGTGCCAAGCGCTCCTCGGCCTCGGCAAGCTCCTGCTTGGCCTGATCGCGTGACAACTCCGCGCTCTTCAAGGCGGCCGCCGCCATGCGTACGTCGAAGGCGACCGCGGGTGCGTCGAGGACGGCAATCAATCCCCCCTCGGGGACCCGATCTCCGAGACGAACGGAGACCTCACCAATCTTGCCATCGAACCTGGGCGCGATATCGACGGTATTTCGAGAAAGGATCACGCCGACGAACCGTGGAGTCGGCTCTGCCACGCTTTCGCTCGTCGTCCCGGAGCCCGGGCTCGTCGGCGGCGGAGCATCGACCTGCGCCGCGATTCGTACGCATTCCGGGTCGTGGCACCCGGGCAGGAGCAGCGGGAGCAGGACGAATATCGCGGCTCCCCCGAGCCCCCTCTTCGCGGCGTTCATGGCGTCGGACCATGTAAGGCGGTGCGTCGGATCCGGCCAGACGATCTCACGGCTCCCGCTCCGGTCGCAATCGACCTAGGTACGAGCGAGAGAGACGTCATGAGCGCAACACGAATCGTGCGGCTGAACGTATTGCAGCAATCTCCCCATGACCTGACGGAGGCCGAGCCGGAAGAGCTGTCGAATGCGTCGCGGATCGAGTCCTGGGTGCCCTCGCGCTTCAACGTGCACGCGACGACCGACGACGGGCGATTGATCCTGTGGAATACGCTGAGCACGGCGATCAGCGTCTTCAAGCCCGAGCAGGTCCCGCAGGTGCTCACGTTGCTCAAGGCGCAAGGGTTCGAGTCGCGCAGGGAGGGGCTTGCCGGGTACCTCGTGGAGCGCGGATTTCTGGTTCGGAAGGGAATGGACGAGTATCGGAAGTTCCTCCTCGCCTTTGGCCAGCAGCATTACCGGAGCGACAGGCTCGAGCTCTTCGTGCTCTCGTCGGAGGACTGCAATTTCCGGTGTACGTATTGCTACGAGGATTTCGCGCGCGGCACGATGCGCCCGGGGGTACGGCGCGGCATTAAGCGGCTGGTCGAGGCTCGGATCGAGAAGCTGCTCGCCTTGGACATCCGGTGGTTCGGCGGCGAGCCCCTTTATGGTTGGGAGGCCGTCGAGGACCTGGCGCCGTACCTCTCCGAGCTCGCGGAGAGGCACGGGGTTGCGTACCGGAGCCACATGACGACGAACGCCTATTTGCTCACGCCCGAGGTCGCGGAGAAGCTGCTCGCCTGGCGGGTGAACGCTTTTCAAATCACGCTCGACGGTCTCGCCGCGACCCACGATTGCAGTCGGCCGACGCGGGACGGGCAAGGGAGCTTTGCGACGATCTTCCAGAACCTCGAAGCACTCTCGCAACGGCGTGACCAGTTCTCCGTCACGCTGCGGGTCAACTTCGACAAGAACAACCATCCCCACCTCGAGGAGCTGTTTGAACTCGTGGAGAAGACGTTCCACGGGGATTCACGTTTCACGCTCGATTTTCATGCCGTGGGGCGCTGGGGTGGGCCGAACGACCCGCAGCTCGAGGTGTGCAGCGACGATGAGCGCGACACCGTGCAACGCGCGCTGAAAGCGCTGGCGCATCGACATGGCCTGAGGGTCTCCACCCTGAAGGACGTGAGTTTCGTCGGAGGTCAGGTCTGTTATGCCGCGCGACCGTTCAACCTGATCATTGGTGCGAGCGGCAAGGTCATGAAATGCACCGTCGTGCTCGACAAGGACGAGAACAACGTGGTGGGCCGTCTCCACGAGGACGGCAGGCTGGTGCTGGATGATGATCGGATGGCGTTATGGACGGAGCCCGCCTTTCAGCGGGATTCCCAGTGTCAGAAGTGCGCGGTGCTGCCGAGCTGCCAGGGCATCTCGTGCCCGCTGCCGCGAATCACGGATGGCACGCGCCCGTGCGTTCCTACGCGGACAAACTCGAAAAGCGAGCTGTTCGAGTTGCTCGAATACCCGACCCGGATGGCGCGGGTCCGCGAGGTCGCGGAGAGGATGGCGCCAAGCAAAGAGCACATCGAGCTTCCCGACGATGGCCGTCGATCGGCTCGATGAGCCCGCATCGCGGGACTGACGACAGGAGAGAACATGTCCGATAAAGTGAAACCCACGAACGAAGAAATTACGACGGAGGAAGCGATTCTGCTCGAGATCATGGAGCTCGACGAGATGGACCTCGCCGAGGTGACCGGCGGCAGCGAGGGGAATGTGGCGGAGGCAGTTCTCGCCGCCGACTGTGGTTGCAGGGGCGGCAGTTGCGGCACTGCCAACGGATTTTGCAGGTGACCTCCGGAAGCGGCTGCACGTTGGAACACGTCAGCCTCTCCTTATTCAACGACAGAGTACGAATGGCGCATTAGTACGCGACCCAAAGGGAAAGAATATGCCCGAGGAAAAGAGAAACCCAAACGAGAAGGTGCCAGCGGAGGAAGCGATCGAGTTCGAGATTGCAGAGCTCGATGATCTCGATCTCGCCGGGGTGACCGGTGGCGCGAGCGTCAACGGTGGTGGTTGCACCAATGGTTCTTGCCGTTCGGGACCGAGCTCCGCAAGCAACGTATAGTCCGGGAGCGGTTGCGCGTGGGACCACGCCAGCCGCTTCTTTCATTTCACCCTTTGCCGAAGGAGCTCTCCAGCATGGATCCACGCGACGCATGGCTCCCCCCTGATACGCTCGCCGAACAGGGGAGAGTACGGCGCCCGCCGCTCCGCGTGTGGGCGTCCGATTTGATCGGCAGGCTGAACGCCCTGGAGCCGGACGACGCTGCCTTTTCGCGCATCGAAGAGTGCTGCAACAACACCGGGCTCATCGAGGTCTACCGAGGTCGCCCGCGCGCGGCGGCAGAGGTCTGCGCGCGACAACTGGGGTGGGCCGCGCGCCTGGTCGGACGGCACGGCGTCACAATTGCAGGGGCGCACATGATCCAGCCCTGGATCAACCTCGGCAGGCTGCGCCGCATCGTTGGTGATCACGAGTCCGCGCTCGCCCATTTCGCGCTCGTGGTCGAGACGCTTTCGGGCGAGCCCGTACGGCTGGGCGAGGTGGAGATCGACCCAGCATCGTGGCAAGTGCTCGTGCGGCGTCGATCGTTGTCCGACCTGCTCCGAAACGTGTACGTCGTCGACTCGGTCAAGACGTACTTCGTCGCCCGGGATCTCACAGGCGCCCTCGACTTCTTGCGCCGGGCGCGCTCATTCTGTGGCGAGCAGCCATTTCTATTACTGGAAGAGATGGAGCTTCTCACGCTCGCCAGGCTGGAGCAATTCGCGGAGGCAGCGGCTCTGCTCCAAAGCGATGCCTGGAACGTCAGCGGGTTCCACAAACTCTTGCGGGTCACCTACCGCGTAGGTCTGCATGCAGCATCGGGTGAGTTGCCCCGGTGCCAGCGCGTCATGGAGGATCTCGCAGCCCGCGTGCTCTGCATGCGCGGCCTCGCCGAGCCGGACGATCCATGCGTGCTCCGATACCTCCACTACCTCGGCGGCCTCGCCTCGCGACTCGGTCTCGATGGACGCGCAGCGCAGATTTTCCGCCTGGGCCTCCGGGCCGCCGAGCACGTGGACGACGTGCCGGGCCGCCTCGCCTTCCTCGACGCGCTCATCGACGCCGGTATCGAGGACCGCGGGGCGCTCGAGGCCACGCGCGCCGCGCTCCTCGACGATTGCCTCTACGTCCCGTTGCTCCGGGCGCGAGGGTTATCCGCCGACCCCGCGGCCCTCTCCGACTCCGTCTTCGACGAGCTCCACGCGAAGCTTGAACGCGCCACGGAGGTTCGAGAGGGCATGTAGATCGAAGCATCGCCGGGACGCCCCCCCGCCACGGGCATTCCTTGCCCGCGGTCACGCCCTCTCAGAACGCACAAACCTCATTCGACGCCCGCATCGTGCACACCATCTCGTTGCACCAGAGCGTCCCGAGGCAATCGCCGTCACCCATGCACGCCTCGCCCTCGGTCGCCTTCCGCTTGCACGTGCCGTTGTCGCAGAATGCATACTCCAGGCATTCGTTGTCCATCGTGCACGGCGTCCCGTCCTTCGGGAGCTGCACGCATTTGCGGTCCGTCGGGTGGCAATAATCGTCGAACCGAAAGCACGCGCCTTGCTGCAACGACGGATTGCACTGGCCGCCGCGGTTTTGCAAGAGGTAGCAGGTCTGCGGGTTGCCGCCGACGTCGCAGCGCATCCCGTCCTTGCATTGATCGACCGCGTCGCACGCGTCGCCGTTGTCCTTGCGCGCCTTGCACGTGAACGGCATTGCCGCCTGATCGCAGTAGGCCGACGCGACGCACGGGTTCGTCGTGCAATCGCCGCCCACGGCCACGAGCGCCGGCCGCTTCTTGCACACGCCAAGAGAGCAGACGCCGCCCCCCGTGGGCATCGACGTGTCGCAGAAGCTGTCGCCCGCGCACTCCTCCGCGAGCAGGCACGCGTCACCCTCGGGCACCGTCCCGACGAACATGCCCGCGCACGCGTCGGAGACGCCCTTCTGCGCCGAGGCGCGCGTGTCGCACGCATACGCGCGGATCGCTTCGACGCACGCGCGGCCCGCGGCCTCATCGTACGTCACGCGCCCGAGCACCGCGTCCGTCAGGAGCTGGAGCGTCTGCTGCTCGTCGCCTTGCGTCGCGTCGCACGTGGCCTTGTCCGGCGTGAGCCCGCACCGCACGTTTTGCTCGCACGTCGCATGCGCGAGCTCCTCACGCAGCGCGTCGAGCGGGATCGGCCCGGGAGGCGCCGGCGCCTCGTCCCCGCACGCGCCGAGCGGAACGGCGAGCAAGAAGAGCGCCGAGAGCCGAAGAGCGAGCCCGGTCGTGGTGCGAGGCAAAGAGAAAGAACCCGAGTGGTTTTGCATGATGCGCGAGTGTACCGGCCTCCGCGCGCTGGAAAAGGTTTTCCGCGCGGGCTCGGCCTGGAGTAGCTTCCTCGAACCACATCGGTCGACGCTTGGGGCTTCGGATCACCTGCGGTGTCCTGCGCCCCAAACCCCCAGGAGGTCTCCCCCATGGTTCGCTCGCTCGCTTCCCTCGCCTTCGTGCTCGCGCTCTTGCCGGCCTGCGGCCCCGCGAAGGAACCCGTCACGCCCGAAGGCGGCGGCGAAAGCACCACGAAAGAGGCGGCCCCCGAGGAGTCGAAGCCCGCGGAAGAGACCCAGGCCGCCGAGGCAAAGCCCGCGGGCGAAACACCCGCCGAGGCGAAGGCGCCGGAGCGCAAGCCCGCGGAGGCGAAGGCGCTGAGCGAGTCGGAGTCGCTCGCGAAGGAGATCATCAAGGGCGGCGGCCGGCGCATCGGCTGGTCGGCGTCGAAGAAGCTCTTCGTCGTGCCGATGGAGAAGCGCAACGAGTCGACCGGGAGCCTCGAGATCCACTTCTTCGGAGAGGACGGGCAGAGCCGCGATCCGATGCGCGTCTGTCAGCCCGGCGAGTGCGAGGAGCACCTCGACGAGAAGGTCGCGGAGGTCCTGCCGAAGCTCGCGCAGAAGCTCGAGGAGGGTCAGTTCGTTGCGATCCGTAGCATCGGCTGGCCGGACAACCGCGACGAGCTCGACGTGTCGAGCCTGTCGATGAAGCTCAAGTGGTCGAAGGGCAAGATCGAGGGCGTGAAGGAGGGGCAGAAGCCCACTCCGTTCACGGCGGCCGGCGGCAAGCTCGACATCTCGGCGCTGAAGGCGATCTACATCGTGCCCGACTCGAAGCTGCTCGGCGTCTTCGGCACGCCGTCGAAGCCGGGTTTCGTCCAGACCTTCCACGTCGTCAAGATGCCCTGACCGCGGCAACGGCCCTCACCAAAAACCGGCGTTCCGTAGCGCTCGGCGATGGCCTAGGATGCGCGGCCATGACCGACGACATCTCCGAGCTCACAGCGAGGCATACCTACGGCACCTGGCGCGCACAGCGCGGCTGGAAGCCGCTGCACGTCACGAAGGCCGAGGGTTGCCATTTCTGGGACGCCTCCGGCAAACGATACCTGGATTTCTCGTCGCAGCTCGTCTGCTCGAACCTGGGCCACCAGAACCAGGCGGTCATCGACGCCATTTGCGCGCAAGCCAAGGAGCTCGCGTTCATCGGGCCCTCGTACACGTGCGACGTGCGCGCGAAGGCCGCGCTGAAGATGCTCGAGGTGATGCCGGCGGGGCTCGACAAGTTCTTCTTCGCCACGTCCGGCACCGAGGCGAACGAGGCCGCCATCAAGATCGCCCGGCTCTACACGGGCAAACACAAGATCATCGCCCGCTACACCTCGTACCACGGCTCGACGGCGGGCTCGATCGCCGCGACGGGCGACCTGCGCCGCTGGTTCGTGGAGCCGACCGGGAAGATCCCCGGCGTGATATTCGGGCCCGAGGCGAATTGTTATCGCTGCCCGCTCCAGCAAAAGCAGGGCACGTGCGGCACGGCCTGCGCCGATTACCTCGCGTACATGATCGACCACGAAGAGAACGTGGCCGCCGTCATCGTCGAGCCGATCGTCGGGACGAACGGCGTGCTCGTGCCGCCCCCGGACTACCTGCCGAAGCTCGCCGAGCTCGCGAAGAAGCGCGGCGTCTTGCTCATCGCCGACGAGGTGATGACGGGCTGGGGCCGCACGGGCAAGTGGTTCGCCGTGGAGCACTGGGGCGTGACGCCCGACATCCTGACGACGGCGAAGGGCGTGACGAACGCGGCGATGCCGCTCGGCGTGGTCGCGACGAGCCGCGCGATCGCCGACTTCTTCGACGACAACTACTTCGCGCACGGCCATACCTACGAGGCGCACCCGCTGACGCTCGCGCCCGCGATCGCGGCGATCAACGAGTACAAGCGGCTCGACCTCATCGAGCGGTCGGCGAAGATGGGCGAGCTGCTCGGGCAGAAGCTCAAGGCGCTCGCCGCGAAGCACCCGTCGATCGGCGACGTGCGCGGCCTCGGCCTCTTCTGGGCCGTCGAGCTCGTCAAGGACCGCACGACGAAGGAGCCGTTCAACACGCCGCAGGACAAGGCCGCCCGCAAGCCGCTCGTCATCGACGCGGTCGCCGCCGAGATGACGAAGCGCGGCGTCACGGTGCTCGCGTGGGTGAGCCACCTCGTGATCGCGCCGCCGCTCATCGTGACGGAGGAGGAGCTCGACGAGGGCATCGCCGCGCTCGACGCCGCGCTCACGATCGCCGACGAGAAGATCGCCCAGGGCTGACCTCTCTCGACGAGGTCTTCCGCCGTGGCCCTCGATTGCACCTCCCAGCGGCCCGGCATGCTCGCTGAACCCCCCTGACGCCGCTCGACCGCGGGCTCCGATCCAGGCTCTCGACCTGGGTCGGCGCTCGTGCGCTCATTCGATCGATCCGTCGACGGCGCGCGAGGTGGTAGCATCGCGGTCCTTGGTGACCGACCAGAGACAGGGCCCGACGCCCCGCGCGACGGCGGCGATCGACGCGAGCCTCGCGCGGGAGATCCTCATCAGCGAGCGCTTCCGGGCGCAGCTGCTCGCGGGCATCTTCGGCGGCGCGCTCATCGCGTTCCTCGCGTTCTCGGCGTCGTACCCGGGCGCGATGGCCGAGCTCTTCCACAGCCGCCTCGATCGCGTCCGCGTGGGCCTCTTGCTCGGCGGGTTCGCGGCCTACGAGCTCGTCGTGCTGCGCGGGCTCGAGAAGTTCATCAAGAGCCGCACGAAGCCGCCCGCGGCGCGGCGTTACATCGATACGTTCGTCGAGACGAGCCTGCCCACGCTGGCGATCGTCTATTACATGTCGATCGTCGAGCCCTTCGAGGCGCTGCTGCTGCCGCCGGCATTCGTGTACTTCGTGTTCATCCTGCTCTCGACGCTGCGGCTCGATCCGAAGCTCTGCGTCTTCTCGGGCATCGTGGCCGCGACCGAGTACGGCCTGCTCGCGTTCCTCTCGGGCGGAGCCGCGCAGCTCGGCGTGGCGAGCGCCTCGCTCACGTCGAAGGCGCACCACGGCGGCAAGGCGCTCGTGCTGCTCGCGAGCGGCGTGGCCGCGGGGTTCGTGGCGCGGCGGCTGGAGAAGGGTTTCCGCCGGACGCTCGAATCACTCGAAGATCGCAGCCGCATCCTCAGCGTGTTCGGCCAGCACGTCTCGCCCGCGGTCGTGGAGCGGCTGCTCGCGCAGAAGGCCGACGTCAAGAGCGAGGTGCGCGAGGTCTGCGTGATGTTCCTCGACGTCCGCAATTTCACGGCGTTCGCCGAGCGAAAGAGCCCCGAGGAGGTCGTGGGGTACCTGAACGCCCTCTTCGATTTCATGATCGAGAGCGTCAACGCGCACCACGGCATCGTGAACAAGTTCCTCGGCGACGGCTTCATGGCCGTGTTCGGCGCGCCGCTCCGGGGCGACAACGATTGCAAGAACGCGATCGAAGCGGCGATCGAGATCGTGTCGAAGCTCGAAGCGCTCGTCGCGGACGGATCGATCCCGGCGACGCGGGTCGGCATCGGCATCGCGTCGGGCAAGGCGCTCATCGGGAACGTGGGTTCGTCGGAGCGAAAAGAATACACTGTCATTGGCGACGTGGTGAACGTCGCCTCCCGCGTCGAGGGGCTGAACAAGGAGCTTGGATCCCAGATCCTCGTGACGGCGCGCGTCTTCGAATCGTGCGGCCTCGAGCTGCCCGAGGCGACGGCGACGGCGCCGCTGCACGTGCGCGGTCGAAAAGAGCCGGTCAGGATCTTTCGTTTGGCGTGAAAACTTTGCTAGCATGCGGGCGCATGCGAGCGGTCCTGGGGGCGACCTGTCTGGCGGCGACGCTCTTCTTGGCGGGGTGCGGCGGGCCGATTTCCGGGCTTTTCGGCGGCCCGAAAGCCGAGCCGCAGGGCGTCGAGGCATTCTCGTTCGACGCGTCGAAGCTCCCCGTGGGCATCGCCTACCACTACGTCAAGTCGAACACGGACGGGTCGAAGCCGGAGCGTGTCTCGTTCTACGTGGTCAATCGAGAGACCATCGAGGCGTTCAAATTCCGGGAGCCGAAGCCCAAGAGCGCGAGCCACGTCCTCGCGACGATGGACTGGACGCGCTTCCTGGCGACGCGCCTCGAATCGCGGCAGATGACGCGCGGCGGGAAAGAGCGCGACGTCGCGGTGGCCGAATACGCGCCAATGACGCAGACGCTGCGGGTCGAGATCAATGGGTTCGCCCCGAATACGATCACGATCGCGCAATCGCCGTTCCACGTGCACAGCTTCGATTTCGGGAGCCTGAACCTCGCGTTCCGGTACCTGAAAGACCCGCTCGGCTCGTTCAAGATCGGCGTCGCGAACCCGACGTACGCCGAAAGGGGCCCGATCTTCGAATACCGCGGCGAGGTCGTGGTGTCGTACGTGGGCGACGAGACGCGCGAGAGCACGCCGTGTAGCAAGTACAAGATGGACGGGCCGGGGCTCAAGAATCGAGGCGGGTTCGTCTGGGTGGACCAGAAAGAGTCCCACATCGTCGACATGGAGCTGAGCCTGCCGAATCACCCCGAATGGGTGACCTACAAGCTGAAGCTGCTCTCGAAAGAGACGATGAAGCCCGACGACTGGCGCGCATTCATGCGCGCGCAGGTCGGGAAGTAGCCACGACGCGCACGCCGGCCCGCGCGAGCGGGATCTCGGCGGCGGAGAGCGCCTCGGCGAGGATCACCACGAGCTCGCTCGAAGCGCCCGCGCCGGCGCGATGCGCGGTGACGCGATAACAAGCGCCCTCGGCGTCGAGCCGCACGAGCTCGACGCGCGGCCGGCTGCCCACGGCGCCCGCCGCCTCGCGCAAGAGCTCGCGCACCTCCTCGTCGAGGGCCCTCGTTTCGAGCGTGACCTCGACCGAGACCGGCGGCTCGGGGCCAAGGAGGCGCGTGGGCCGCACGAGCGAATAAAGGTGCGGGATACGAAACGTGCCGTCCTCGCCTTCGAGCTCCACTTCGAGGAGCGAGACCGCGCGTACTCTTCCCGCACGCCCGCCGATTTCGGCGTGATCGCCGACGGACAAACGCCGGCCGTACACGACGACGATCCCCACGGCCGCGCTGGCGACGACGGGCGTGGTGGAGAGGGCGAGCGCCGCGATCACGGCCGTCCCGGCGCGCACGAGGGCGCCGTCGTCGTCGCCGAGCACGAGCGGCGCGGCGACCAGAAAAAACCCGATGACCACCGCGGCCCGGACGAGGATGCTCGTCGGCGCGGCGAGATCGGCCGGGAGCCAATCGAGGGTCGTCTGGCCGCGCGCGACGCCCTCGAAAAACAGGCTGATGAAGCGGACGAGGACGATGAGGGCGATCGCGGCGATGACCGCGACGACGAGCAAGGGGAGCGAGCCGATGAGGCGCGCGAGGAGCGAATAAAGCGGGCCGAAGACGAAGCCGCTGAGGCGCTCGGCATAACCGCGCGTGGGCTCGAAGAGCGAGAGGCCGATGAGGACCCAGCCATAAAAGATGCCGAGCCGAAAGAGGACACGCGCGGCCTTCGTGGCGATGAGCATGGCGGCGCGGAAGGACTCCGGCCGCACGACCTCGATCGATTGCAGGCGAATCGCGGGGATCCGCTCGGGGTGCTCCTCCAGGAAGGCGCGCGCCCGGTCGGCGATCTGGCCGATCTTGCGGGCGAAGAAGAGGGCGACCATGCCCGAGAGCACGACGAGCGCGACGGAGAGCAAGGTGAGGAGCGCGGCGCTGCGCGATTGCTCCTTGGCGAGCGCGACCCGGACGCGGCCGGCGACATCCTCGGCGAGCGTGGCCGCGCTGGGCTCGCCGGCGGACGCGGCGTCGTCGGGGCCAAAGGTGACGATGGTTCGATCGGCGACGATGACGAGAGCTTCATCGCCGCGGCGCTCGACCCGCACGGCCGCCTGTTCGCCGCTCTCGGCGGCCGCGCGCAGGGCCATCGTCGCGGCGCGCGCGCGCTCCTCGGGAGATTCACCCGCGCGGGGGACACGAAGCGCGAAGAGGCGCGCATCGCGGACACGGACGGGGACGCCTTCGGCGGTGGGAGGAGGGGCGGAGGCGGCGGCGGAAGCGGAAGCGGCGGCGGGAGCGGGAGCGGAAGCGGGCGCGGGCGCGGGAGCGGAAGCGGAAGCGGGCGCGGGAGCGGGAGCGGAAGCGGAAGCGGCGGCCGCTGCAGACGCGGCGCCGGGCGAAAGCGCCGAAGCATCGGGCGTGGCGTGGGCGCGGATCGGCAGCGCCAGGCACGTCAGCGCGAGGAGGACACCTCGGAGCGGGCGGAGCGAGTGCACGCGGCAAGCTTCGGCCGGCAAGCCGGCAGGGTCAAGTGCGACGGGCGATTACTGGCAGATGCACGTCATGCGTTCGCACGCATATTGAAAGAAGCACCCGCCGTCCTTCACCGTGCCGCCCGTGAACGACCTCGCCGGCTCGCCGAGGAAACACGGCATGGCCTGGATCTCGAAGCACGCCGTCGTGTCGTCGGGGCAATCGGAGATGCACTCGGCCCCGCAGCATTGTTGCTTGGGCGCGCCGCAGCCGGCCACGCCATTGCAGAACCACTGGCCCGCGCACGGCGCGCAGACCCCGCCGCAATCGACCTTGGCCTCGCTCCCGTCCTGCACGCCGTTCTCACACCGGCACATCCCGCCGACGCAGGTGTCCGCGCCCGTGCAACGCCCCCCCGGATTGTTGCCGTCGAGGGCCGGCGCGCATACGCCGTTCGGCATTCCGGTCGCCGTCTTGATGCACCCCATGCACTTGCCGTCACAGGCGCTGTCGCAGCAGACCCCCTGGACACAAAAGCCGGTCATGCAATCGGGATTGTTCATGCACACCGCCCCCACGGGCTGGTCGCCCGTCGAGACGCACTTCTCCACGCCATCGCACACGAACCCGGGGCTGCAATCGCCGCAGACGCCGTCCGTGCACGATTGACAGACGCCCTCGCACGGAGTGCCGTTCGCTGCATTCGCGTGCTCGGTGCCCGTGTCCGTGCAGATGTCGTCGGTGCAGGGATCGCCGTCGTCGGCCGCGTCCGTCGGATCGAGGATCTGGCCAAGGTTGCCCGCGCCGTCGCAGGCCTCCGCCACGCAATCGCCCGTCACCGTGTTCGCGACGATCGTGCCCGCCGGCGTGAAGGCTCGTATGCAGACGCCTTCCTCGCACGACCATTTCAAGCAGGGGCCCTCGTCGCCGCATTGGCTCGGCATCGTGCAACCCGCGCAGGACCCGAGACCGTTGCACGTGAGCAGCTTGTCCTTGCCACAAGCCGTGGTGTTCTCGAACGGCACGAGGAGCGGCGTGCCATCGACGCACTTGTCCTCGGTGCACTCGCTTCCATCCTCGGGGAGCTGATCCGGCGCCGGCTTGGAGACGGCATGCCCCGCGCCGTCACAGGTCACGTCCTGGCAATCGTGGAGCGGCTGGCCGAGGGGTTTTTCCCCCGCGGGCTTCACGTCGACGAAGTTGCACACGCCCTGCTCGCAGGCCCGCTTGCCGCACGCGGTGTCCTCGCCCGGACAGTCCTGCGCTCGCTCGCACGAGACCGGCGGCTGCTTGTCGAAATCGTAGCCGAGGACCACGCACCCGCCCGCGCCGAGGACGAGCGACAGGGCGAGGGCCCGGGAGAGCACCTGCGTCTTCTTCGTGGATCGCATCAAAACTTCCCTTCGACCCCCACGAAGCCGGGCCCGACGACGAAGGAATGGCCGGTCTTGGTTTTTTCCCGGCTCTTTTTCCCGTCGAGCAGCAGGAGCACGGCCCCCGCGCCCGCGCCCGCAATCCCCACGCCCCACGCGATCGCATTCGCCACGAGCATCGTCTTGCCGAGCTCGGCCGCCTCGTACCCCTTCGCCGTGTCGCATTGCACGCGAGGACACCCCTCCTCGACGCGCCCATTCGCCGAGACGACGATCCCGCCCGTGATGATCGCTCCGACGAACCCGAGCCCGCCCACGCCGAGCGCCGCAAGGCCCGCGATGCGCCGCGGCCCGAGGACGGCGGTCACCGGCCGCGTCGGCTCGATGATGACCTTGCCGGCGCTGACGAGGATCTCCACCTGCTCCGCCTCGCCGACCTCGACGACGAACTTTTCCTCGGTGCGCTTCGGCGCGAGCACCGAGACGGTGCGCGTGCCGGGATTGACGGGGATCGCGACGCCGACCCCCTCGGCCTCCTTGCCGTCGATCGTGACGCGGGCGTCCTTGGGCAGCTCCGTCTTGGGCTTGATCGTGAGGTACGGGATGCGAGGCTCGATCTCCGCGAGCTTCTTCTTCGAAGGCGCGAGGCGCGGGTCGCCGGGGTCGAGGACGACGATGCCTTCCTTGTAATAACGCAGCGCCGTGACGAGGCGCCCCTCGTGCTCCTCGCATTGCGCGAGGTTGAAGAGCGTGCCCGCGCGGCGGACGAGCGCGAGGCTCTCCTCGAACTTGGGGCAAGCCGCGACGTAATCGTTCCGGTCGATGGCCGCGCGCGCCTCCTTGAAGAGCTCCTCGGCGCGGCGCGCGTCGTCGTCGGTCTTGTCGGCGGCCGCAGGGCGCGCGAGCAAAAGGGAAAGAAGCGCCGCGCTGATCCCCACGGCGCGCAGCTTGCGCCGCTCCCAGGTCGAGCGGTCGTTCTTCCAGGTCACCATTCGCTGAAGATGTCCTTCGTCGTGCCGCCCTGCGGCGGCTTCGTGGAGGGTTTCGGAGCGGGCGTCGAGGCAGGCGCGACACGCGGTCCGGTCGTCGCCGGCAAAGGAGCGCTCGCCGAAGGCGCGGGCGCGGCAGCGGCAGACGGCGCGGGCGCCGCGGACACGGCCTGCGCGAGGGCGACGGACCGCGCAGGCTCGGGCAAGGCCGCGGTGGGAGGCGTCGCCGCCGAAGCAGGCGTCGCGCCGCGGACGCGGACGAGGAAAAACCCGCCCGCACCGAGCACGAGGGCCGCCGCGAGCGAGACGCCCACGAGGAGGGTTTTTCGCGAGGGCAGCGGCGAAGAGGCGTCACGCGAGAACGGCGAGCCCGTGAGGCGCGCCGCGCCGGGCACGTTTGCAGCGCCCGTCGCGGCCGGGCCCATCGTGATCGGCGGCGCCGGCGGCATGTGCTGCATCACCGCGCGGAGGGCGCGCTGCATCGCGCGCGCGTCGGGCCAGCGGCGCTGGCGATCGAAGGCGAGCGCGTGATCGACGACCTCGCAGAAGCTCGAAGGGAGGCCGGGCACGATCGATGCGATCGGCGGCGCTTGCCGCGTCATCGCCAGAAGCAGGACCTTGTTCACGGTCTCGGCCTCGTGGACGAGCCGGCCGGAGAGCGCGTAATACATGACCGCGCCGAGCGCCCAGAGGTCGGTGCGCGCGTCGATCTCGGCCGTATGCCCGAGCGCCTGCTCGGGCGGCATGAAGGCCGGCGTGCCCATGACGCTGCCGACCTCCGTCGCGCGACCGACGCCCCCGACGGCCGTGTTGTCGCGCATGCGCGCGATGCCGAAATCGAGGATCTTCACCTGGCCCGTTCGGGTCAAGAACACGTTCTCGGGCTTCAGATCCCGATGCACGATGCCCTTGTCGTGCGCGGCCGCGAGGACGTCGAGCAGGCGCTCCGCGACGAACGCGACCTCGGACGGATGCAGGCGGCCGCCGGGCTGCGAGCGCCCGCGCTCCTCGAGGTTCTGCCCTTCGAGGAGCTCCATCACGAGGAAAACCGCGCCGTCCTCCGCGGTGTCGTCGTCGAGCACGGCGACCGCGCCGGGATGCTCGATCCGGTTGGCGACGTACCCTTCGCGCAGGAAGCGATGGCGCGCTTCCTCGTCGGTCGCGAACTCGGGGCGGAGGAGCTTCACCGCGCCGCGCTTGCCGTTCCGATGCGTCGCCGCGTAGACGCACGCGGTGCCGCCGACGCCGAGCAGGTGGTCGAGCCGCCACTTGCCGCGCAGGACCTGGCCCACGCGCGCACGGGCTCGCTGGAAGACGTCGTCGGCCGCGCGCTCCATCGTGCTGATCGAACCGTCTCGTCGCGAGGCTGTCAAGGCGCGCGGGGGGTTTGGGGGCGCGAGCTCCGCTCGCGGAGCGGAGCCCCCAACGTCAACACCGGGGTTTCACGGGCGCGCAGCTCACTTCTTTTTTTGCTTCGCGAGCCCTGCGAGAATCTGAAGGAAGCGCTGACACTTCTTGCCGACTTCGAGCCCGTAGGCCGCACGACCATTGCAGAGCTTCTCGGCGCGCTCCATGGCCACGGCGTCGCCCTTGATCGCGCGGGACGCGACCTCTTCGGCGTCCGGCGCGATGCCCTTTTTGTAGGCCGTCTCCTTCTCGAGATCCTTCGAAGCGAGCGCCTTCTTCAGGTCCTCGGAGATCTCCGGCACGTCGGCCCATGCGGCCGACGAGCGCGCCGCGCCGCGCGCGTACGCGAGCCAGATGCGGCCCTTCGCCTTCGTGTCGCCGCACGGCATCTCGGACTCTTTGGCCATGAGGTCCGCGGCGACGAGCTTGCCCTCCGCGGCGCGCTCGAGCTTCTCGGCGGCGGTCTTCGCGGTCGCCTTGTCCTCCGCAGAGAGCTTGCCCGACTCGACGGCCTTCGCGAGCGCGTCGCACGAGGCCTCGTACCGCTCGCGCGCGCGGCGCTCCTCGCAGACCTTCTTCTTCTCGTCGATCCGCGTGAAATGCTCGGGGAGCGCGTGCCGCTTCTCTTCCTCGTCGATGTCCGTGATCGAGCACGGATCGGTCGCGGCCGTGATGCGCGCGTCGAGCTTCTGACGCGCAGCGGCGATGCGGCGCTCGCGGATCACGAACGCGGCCGCGACCGAGCAGATCGCGAAGATCAAGAACACGAGCGAGACGCGAAAGAGCTGCCGCCTTTGCAGGTGCCGATGGACGAGCCGGCTCCGATCGATGAGCTCTCCGGCCTTCTCCATGGCCTCTTCCCAGGCCTCGAGCTCGGCCGCGAGCACCTTCAGCGGGCCCACGAGCGCGCGCTCGCGCGAGAAGCGGCGCGCCACGTTCGTGAGCGTCTGCGCGGCGCTCTTGCGCTTGGGATCGACCTCCATCGTGGCGCCGGCGAGGCCCGTGAGGAGGCCTCCGACCGAGGCCGCGTACTGCTCGAAGACGCTCTGCGCCTCGACGCGCGCGCGCTCGAGCTGCTGGAGCTGGCCCATGTACCCGGCCCACGGCAGGATCGCCTCGACGTCGCGGGCCTTGAGGCCGAGCCGCTTCGCCGTGATCTCGACGGCCGACGTGAGCGCCCCGAGCAGCCTGTCGTGCGAGACCTCGGCGAGGCCTTGCGGGACGCGCACCTCGCGAAAGCTCTCGAACGCCCTGTAGGTCGGGGCGAGCGCCAATTCGCTCAGCGTGTTGCCGAAGTCGAGTCGTGCGGCCGTCAAGTGCTCCCTCGCGGTTCGCGGGAGACCCGATGGTACGGGTGATCGTGACGCGGCGCAACGGCGCGTTCGTCCCGCCGTAGCCAGGATCTACCCCTCCGCAGACGGCCCTTGTACCATCGGCGCCGATGCTGCCCCGAACGATCGCTCCCCTCGCGGGTTTCGCCCTCTCGATCGCCCTCACGTCGCTCGTCGGATGCGACGAAAAGAAGCCCGACGCCGCGCCCCCGAAGCCGAGCGCCGCGCCCGTCGCCTCCGCCGCACAGGCGCCCACGCCCGCGCCCACGCCGAGCGCCGCGGAGCCGGCCCCGCCGCCGAAGAAGAAGGACGTCGTGTGCTCGAAGGACGCGACGATCACGTTCACGGATCCGGCGTTCGAGAACGCCGTGCGCAGCCAGGCGCAGAAGCCCGAGGGCGCGCTGACGAAGGCGGACCTCGGCAAAGTGAAGACGCTGAAGCTCACCGAGGTGAAGCTCGACGAGATCGACCCGTGCATCTTCCCGCTGTTCACGTCGGTGAAGGGCGTCTACCTGCCGCCCGGGAAGATCGAAGATCTGAGCCCGCTGAAGACGCTCACGACGATCGAGTCGCTTCGCATCGCGGCCACGCAGGTCAAAGACCTCACGCCGCTCGCGGGCCTCGCGAAGCTCGATCGGCTCGATATCGGCCGGACGCCGGTCAAGGATCTCACGCCGCTGTCAGGGCTGACGAGCCTGACGGAGCTGCAGATCGACGAGACCGAGGTGACGGATCTGACGCCGCTCTCCAAGCTGACGAAGCTCGAGATGCTTCAGATGAAGAACACGCGCGTGACCGATCTTTCGCCGCTGAAGGGGCTCAAGAACCTGAAGAACCTGCACATCGCGGGCTCGGCCGTGAGCGGTCAGGCCGTGATGCTGGGCATCCCGGGGCTCAAGGTGCACGACGAGTGACCACCCGCGTCAGTTGACCTTGACGACCGGCGCGCCGAGGACGGCCCGCGTCGCGCCGGTCTCCGCGTGGACCACGCGGATCTCGCGCTGGGGGAAGGGCATGTCGACGCCGTGCTCGCGGAACGCCTCGACGAGCGCGCGATACAGGCCGAGGTGCGCCTGCTCGAAGTCGGGGACGGGCACCCAGGGGCGCGCCGAGATCGTGAGCACGGCGTCGCCCACCTTGCGAATGCCGATGAGCGGCGCGGGCTCGCGGAGGACACGCGGATCGGCGAGGACCGTCTCCGTCGCGACGTCGATCGCCTTGCCGATATCGGAGGCGTACGCAATGCCGATCTCGATGTCGAGCTGGCGCTTCGTCCCGTAGTTGTGCAGGATTTCCCCGGAAATCTGGCGGTTCGGGATGACGATCAGGGATTGATCGGTGTGGCGCAGGGTCGTCGAGAACAACGTGATATCGACGACCTCGCCGTGCTCCTTGAGGACGTCGATGTATTCGCCGACCTTGAAGGGCTTGAGGAAAAAGATCGTCATGCCCGCGATGAGGTTCGAAAGCACGCCCTGCATCGCGAGGCCGATGCCGACGCCGGCGACGCCGAGGCCGGCGATGAGCGAGGCGACGGGGACGCCGATCTTCTCGGCGGCAATGACGATCGTGGCGCCGACGACGACGAGGCGGAGCAGGCGGACGAGGAGGGTCCGGAGCGCGACGTCGATCGTGGTCCTCTTTTCGAGCCACGCGTCGAGCATCCGGGTCAGGTATCCCGCGGCCTTGAGCCCGACGAAGACGATGACGGACGCGCCGAGGATCTGAAGCCCGTACCGCACGGCGAACTCGACGAGCGTGGTCTTCAAGCTCGTGAGGCCCGCGCTGACGTGGTTCATCGTTTCCTGCATGGCCGGGATGGTCGCACCGGGGAGGCAGGAGCGTCAACGCACCTGGGACGCCCGCGTCGGTGTTCTGTCTGTGGCGCTACGGTTCGGAGCGAACGCCGGGGGGCGGGGGGCAGGAATGCTCAGGGAATGTGCGGCGCGCGCTCGGTCTCGATCTGCGTCTTGTCCGGCTGCCGTACGACGAATCCGAACTTGTACCAGTTGTCGACCATGTCCTCGTGCTGGACCTCGGTCTTGCCGCTCCCGAAGCGATGCGTGGCCCGCGCCCACGGGACGCGCGTCGTGGCCTCGGCGTCGGGGAAGACGTCATCCGGCCGGATCGACGGCCACCAGCCCCGGTTGCCCTCGGCCGCGCAATCGGTGAAATCGGCATGCCAGGGCAGCGCCATCTGCCGCGAGAAATGCCCCGGCCCGATGGGGGCGTCCTCGCCCCAGTAGCCGCTCGTCGCCTGGAGGTCGAGCCGGAAGGGCTCGATGAACAGCGAGGCATTGCGGATTTGCCAGCCCACCTCGATGCCCGGGAAAAACGCGCCGCCGGAGGCCGCCTCGAGCTGGGCGCGATCGAGGCCGTGCGGCGTGATCCCCGAAGGCGGGACCGCGACCGGGCCCGGGACGAACTGCCCGTTCGCCCAGTTGCGCAAGAGCCCGAACTGCGTCGGCGTGACGGCCAGGCGCTGCTCGTAGTCGGGCGCCTGGTTGTTGTAGGGGTCGTCCCCGAGCAGGAGCGGCATGCTCCCCTTTCCCTTCGGGACCTCGGCCCCGTTCGGCGCGCGCATGGCCCCGAAGAAGCCTTTGCGCGTCTTGGCGTATTGCGGGGAGGGATCGCCCAGCGTCGGATCGAAGAGGGGTCCGTGTTTGTCCCCCGCCGACTTGATGACCCAGCGATAGCCGCCGCCGCGCGCGAAGATCGGGCGGATCTCGGTGGTGAAATCGGGCAGGAAGTCCGGGAACTCCACCGCGCCGGACGGCTGGTAATCGGACGCGAGCTGCCGGAGGCGCGCGAGCGGGCCACCCGGATCGTAGAGCGCGTTGTCGTGCGGGACGGGCAGCTCGCGCACGGCCATGTCATAGAGGATGTCGTAAAGCGTGACCGCGCTCGTGACGTTCGGCGCGAAATCGGGCGGGCCGACGAGCACCCACGCTCCGCCGGCCGCGTCGACCGGGACGTTTCGCACGCCGCCATTGCCATCCTCGATCGTCACCACGGCCGTCACCGGGCCGTCGGAGATGTCGTCGAACCAGCCGTCGTTGTTCGCGTACGAGGGGAGGTCCGGGGGCGTGGCCGTGTTGTATCGGGCGTGCCCCTTGCCGCCGAGCACGATGAGCCGCCCCTCGACGTCCGTGCGGAGCTGGCCGAGGTATTTGATGACGGGCTCGCCGTCCGCGCCGAGCGGACACGACTCCTGGGAGGGGTCGTCGCTCGTGCCCGGGCGGAACTTGACGGGGCCTTCGGAGGAGCCGCTGATCGAGCGCGGGCCGAAATCGATCTCGAGCGAGCGCCGATCCGCGACCGACGCATTCCGCAGCGGCCCCGGCGGCCCCTTCTCGCCGGCCATGCCGTAGAACTTGTGGAAGGACGCCTTCTTGTTGGCGAGGTGCGCCGTCCAGGTGATGTCGATGACGCCGGGCGTGCCGAGCGTGACCTCGCGAATCAGCGTCAATTTGCCGCCGATCCAGCGATACTCGAAAATGCGGAAACGTGCGGCCTGGGGTTTGACTTTGCCGTCGACCTTGTACGACGGCACGGCGGTGCCGGGGGCGCTGCCGAGGGGCGGCTGGCCCGGGATTTCGGGGCCGATGAAGTACGTGTCCGGGTCGGCGTTGCCGACGCGGGCGATGCCGATGGCCGGGTGGATCCGGTAGACCGGATCCCCGCCACTGCCAAAGGCGAGGGCGTCGCCCCCGACGAGCGCGGCGGCCGCGGCGATGCCGCCCGCAAGGAAATTGCGGCGGCTCGTCGGGCCCGCGGCGAGCGCGGCGTCGGGGTCGTCGAGGGGAGCGAGGGCGCCGTCGATCGGCGCGGAGTTCGGTGGCTGGTCGAGGGGCGAAGGAGTTTCGGGGGTTGGGGCGACCATTCTTTGTACGCTACCGGATTGTCCAGGCTCGCGTCAATCACGGACAGGCACGAGGTCGCACATGCTGCGTTCGTCACCGCGCGCGCTTCCCGTCCCCGTTGACATCATGCGTCAACCTCCTGCCGATCCCCGCGTTTGCCGGGCGCGGCGATCGTGACGGTACTTTTGCGATGGCATCGTTCGGCATTGCGTGATTCCGCGCGGCGCCGAGGTGACCGCTGGACAGCGGTATGCAATCGGCAGGCGCAAGGACCTCGCCGGAATCGCTCCCCGATCACATCCGCGCGAGAATCGTCTCAACAAACCGCGCCGCCGCTCCCTCGCTCCATCGGAAATACAGGCTCGGCTCGGTCAATTCGAGCTCGATGAGCTGGAGCGCGCCGTCGTCGCCGCGCACGAGGTCCACCCGGGCATAAAGGAGCGGCTTGCCCACGGCCGCGAACGCGTCCTGGGCCACGCGAAGCGCCTCGGCCTCGATCGGCGTCGCCGAGACGCGGCTCTGAAACTCCGGCTGCGAACGAAAATCCCCCGCGCACGGCACCTTCCGGACCGCGTGGCTCGCCTCGCCGCCGAAGAACACGACGCTGAGCTCGCCCTCCGACTCGATCGAGCGCAAATACGGCTGCACCATCACCTCGCCGGAGGCCGTGAGCGACGCGGCGTGCGCCTCCGCCTCGCTCGGGTTCGTCCGCACGTCGATCCGCATCGCGCCCACCGAGCCCGCCGAGACCGCCGGCTTGATCACGACCTCGGACCAACCCCGCGACGTGATCCGCCGCGCGAGGCCCTCGGCGCCTTCGCCCGGCGCGAGCCAGATCGTCGGGATCACGGACACGCCGGCCGCTTCGAGCGAGCGCAGGTAGGACTTGTGCGTGTTCTCGCGGATGACGTCGGCGCCATTCCAGAGCGGCACGCGCGCGGCCGTCCGCTCGGCCCACGCGACGAACGCCTCCCTGCGGCCGGGCCCGTCCCAGTAGTCCCACGGCGTGCGGATCAGCGCGAGATCAGCCTCGTCCCAGGGCGCGGACGGGTCGTCCCACACGAGGCAACGGTAGGAGATCCCTCGCGCATCGAGGGCCTCGAAAAGCCGCGCATCGTCGACGTCGAGGTTGGGCAGACGGGCGCACGTGGCGATCGCCAAGCGGGGTCGGTTCATGTCGCTTTCTTGCCTCAAAGCCGCCGAGGAGGCGAGCGATGCGAGCGCGACGCCTCGTCCGGTGTCACATCTCGCGCCCCATGATCGACGCCGCGCGCATCGAAACCGCCGCGCACACCCCCTCGCTGCGGAGGCTCCTCGGCCTTGCGTGGCCGATCATCATCTCGCGTTCGGCGCAGGTCGTCGTGAGCGTCTCCGACGCCGCCATGGTCTCGCACCTCGGCCAGGACAGCCTCGCCGCCACGACCACGGGCGGGCTCAACCTGATGGCCTTCTTCATCCTGCCGATGGGGGTGGTCTTCATCGTGTCGAGCTTCGCCTCGCAGCTCTACGGCCGCGGCGATCACGCCGGGGCCCGCCGGTACGGGTTTTATGGCCTCGCCGTGGCTGCGATGGCGCAGCTCCTTTACTTCGCAGGCGCCCTCGTCATGCCGCGGGCCGTCGAGGCGATCGGCTACACGCCCGCCGTCGCGACGCTCATGCAGCAATGGCTCACCGTCCGCCTCTGCACGGGCGGCGCGGCGATCGGGCTCGAGGCGCTCGGCAACTATTACGGCGGGCTCGGCAACCCGCGTTTGCCCATGGCCACGCAGGTCCTCTGCATGGTGCTCAACGTCGCGCTGAACTGGGTGTTCATCTCGGGGCACCTCGGCGCGCCCGCGCTCGGCGTCGTCGGCTCGGCGCTCGGCAGCGCGCTCGCGACGTTGTTCGCCTTCCTCGTGCTCCTCGGGTGTTTCCTCGCGGGCGTCGGCGAGCACCCGAGCGCCCGGGAGGGCAAGGCAAAGCTCCGGTTCGCCGAGCTCGTGCGCATGCTCCGATTCGGCATCCCCTCGGGGCTCAACTGGTTCGTCGAGTTCGGCGCGTTCTCCTTGTTCATCAATCTCGTGATCAACGGGCTCGGCACGACCACGCTCGCCGGGTTCATGGCCTCGATGGAGGTGAACCAGGTCGCGGCGATGCCCGCGTTCGGCCTGACGAGCGCGGGGGCGATCCTCGCGGGGCAAGCGATCGGCGCGAAGCAGCTCGATCAAGTGCCGAAGACGGTGAAGCTCACGGCCCTCGTGGCGTGCAGCTGGATGGGCTTCGTGGGTCTCGTCTACCTCGTGTTCGCGCGGTACTGCATGCTCCCCTTCGCGCCGCCCGGGGCCGAGCGCGAGGCCTTCCTCGACATCACGGCTCGTATCCTCACGCTCTCGATCACGTGGCAGATGTTCGACGCGACCGTGATGACGCTCGCCGAGTCGCTGCGCGCCGCGGGAGACACGGCCTTCACCGCCTGGGTCCGCGGGATCGTGGCGTGGTGCGTCTTCGTGCCGGGCTCGTTCATCTCCGTGCGGGTGCTCGGCGGCGGCATCGGGTGGGTCGTCTTCTGGCTCACGGGGTACATCGCGATCATGGCCGTCATCCTGCTCCTGCGCTTCCGGAGCGGGGCTTGGCGCAGGCTCGATCTCGCAGGGTCGGAGCTGCCGGCCATCTGAAGACCGTTCACGAATGAAAGGACGCAGCGGGGGCGCGTCGCAGACTCGAAAGGCGCGCGCGCTCTTCTGCCCTGGATCTCGCGTCCTCGGCGCGTGCACGATTTTCGCTTGTCCCACGCGCGTATGAGCGCCGAGAACCAACGACCCTCGGAAGAACACCCCCTCGCTGTCTTCCACGCCGCGTTGCTCGCGCAAAAGGACGTCCTGGTCGATCGCGCGATCGAGCGGGCGAGGCCTTTCCTCCCCTTCCTCGACGAGCTGCCCAGGGAGGCCCTCGTGGAGTCGATCGGCAAGGACGCCCTCGCGTATGCGCACGCGCTCATCGCCCCCGATTTCTCCGACCTCCGCACCCGTGCACGAAGCTGGTGCGAGAGCCAAGTCACCCTGGACAGGGGCAGCGCGCTCGTGCTCCAGACCGTCGAGGAGATCCGGAAAGATTACCTGGACCTCACGTTCGACGCGTTCGCCCGCGGCGTTCCCGGAGCCCGCGAAGGCGCGCTCAAGTTGATAGATGCGTTCGGCGCGGTGCACGCGGAGATCGACGCGTGTTTCCACGGCGCGGAGGTGCAGGAAATCGCGGGCGACCGGCTCTTCCGGAAGTTCGTCGATGCCTCGCCCGATCCGGTGGCGCTCACGCTACGCGACGAGGCCGTGCTGTACGCGAACACGGCCTTCAAGGAGGCGTTCGGCGAGAACAACCCGGGCAGGAGGCTCGCCTCGCTCGTCGAGGACGACCAGAGAGAGGCGCTCGCGAGGCTGCACGAGGCGGTGGATCGGACCGGGCGTGGGCGCGGCGAGATCCGCCTGCGGCGCGTGAACGGGGGCGTGTATAACGCGGACGTGACGGCGTTCGACGCGCGCGTCACGGGCGATCGGGTCGCCGCGCGCTTCATGTTGCTCCGCGACAAGGGCCCGCTCGTCGCCGCGGAGGAGGCGCGCATGCAGCTCCAGGAGGAGATCATCGCCTCGCAGGCCGCGGCGATCCGCGCGCTCTCCACGCCGCTTTTGCCGATCGCCCCGGGCGTCCTCCTGATGCCGCTCGTGGGTGCCCTGAACGAATCGCGCGCCGAGCAGATGCTCGAGGCCTTGCTCGAAGGCGTCTCGCGGCGGGGCGCGCGCGTGGCGATCGTCGACATCACGGGCGTCAGCGACGTCGACTCGCACGTGGCGCACGGCATCCTGCGGGCCGCCCGCGCGGCGGCGCTGCTCGGCGCGCGGGTGTTCCTGACGGGCATCCGCGGCCCCGTCGCGCAGACGCTCCTCGCGCTCGACGTGAAATTCGGCGAGCTCGTCACGTGCAGCACGCTCCAGGACGGGGTCGCTCGCGCGCTTCGCGGAGCCCAGGCGGAGGGGTATGCTCCGCGGCGATGGACCGGCTGATCCTCGCATCCACGTCTCGCTTCCGCCGCGCGCTGCTCGACCGCCTCGGCCTCCCCTACGAGGCCCGCGCGCCCCACTTCGACGAAATCCCGCCCGAGGGCATGGCGCCTCGGGACGTGGCCCGCGCGTTCGCCGAGGGCAAGGCAAAGAGCCTCGCGGGCGCGCCGGGGACGTGGGTCATCGGCGCCGATCAGGTGCCCGAATACGACGGCCACATCCTGCGAAAAACCGAGAGCCAGGACGATTGCCGAGCGCAGCTCGCGGAGCTTTCCGGACGCACGCACATGCTGCACACGGCCGTGGTGCTCTGGTCGGCCGAAGGGGGCCGCATGCTCGGCGAGACGGTCACGGTGGAGCTCGTGATGCGGAAGCTCTCGCCGGCCCTGATCGATCGATACGTCACGCTCGACGATCCGGTGGGCAGTGCGGGCGGGTATCTCTTCGAAAAACGGGGCATCGGCCTCTTCGAATCCGTGCGCGGCGGGGACGAGTCGGCCATCGTGGGGCTCTCCTTGCTCTCGCTCTGCCGCCTGCTCCGCGAAGCCGGGATCGAGCCGCTCGATCTCGCGAGGTGACAAATGGCATTGATGGATCACGCAGACATCCTCCGCAGAGGCGTCGAGGATTTCAAACAATTCGTCAATCCGCTCGTCGCTGCGCGGGTGGCCATGACCGGCGAGCCTTATCGAATTGCCGGAACACGGGAAGGAAAACTCGTCTGTGAGGACGGGCGGCTCATCGAGGATCTGCACGGCACGCAATCGCTCGGGCACCGCGTCGCGGCCGTGGCGGACGCCGTGCGGGATTGGCTCGCGACCGACGCGCCGTCCTGGTATCCGTCGCGGGTCAATCCCTATGCGGGGCGGCTCGGGCGTGCGCTCTTCGAGCGCACGGGCTACGACAACGCCTTTTTTGGCATGTCGGGCAGCGACGCGGTCGAGGCGGCGATGAAGCTTGCGCGCGCCGCCACCGGGCGCCCGCGCGTGCTCTCGCTGCTCGGCGCGTACCACGGCACCACGATGGGGAGCTGCGCGCTCATGAACCCGGGGATGTTCCGCGATCCCTTCGCGCCCCACCTCCCCGGCGTCTCGCCCGTCCCGCGCGAGGACGTGGACGCGCTCGCGCGCGCGCTCGAACCCGGGGACGTCGCCGCGATCATCGTGGAGCCGATCCAGCTCGAAGGGGGCGTGTATCCTTTGTCCGACCGATACATCACGTCCCTCTGCGAGCTCACCGAGAAGCACGGGACCTTGCTCGTGGCGGACGAGGTGCAGACGGGCCTCGGCCGGCTCGGTCGATTCCTCGGGACCTCGACCTGGCCGCGCCGCCCGGACGTGATCGTGCTGGCGAAGGCGCTCGGCGGCGGCCTCTTGCCGTGCTCGGCGATGCTGACGCGACGACAAACCTTTTTGCGCGCCTATGGCAAGGACATGGCCACGGCGGAGGCGCACAACGTCACGTTCGGCGGCAATGCGATGTCGTGCGTCGCGGCGCTCGCGATGCTCGACCTGCTCACGCCCGAGGTCCTCTCCGTGGCCAAGGCGCGCGGCGACCATTTCCAGGCGGCGCTCGGGCGCGCGCTCGCGGGCTCGCCGCTCGTCGTGGAAAAGCGCGGCGCGGGGCTCATCGCGGGCGTCGAGCTCCGCTCCTCGGACCACCCGTGGCTCTCGTTCGAGCATTTCGGCATGGACGAGCTCGAGGGGCATTCGCCGATCGGCCTGCTCGTCTGCCACCGCATGTACAAGCGCGGCTATTATTGCTTCGTGTGCGGGCACCAATGGAGCACGCTCCGGCTCCAGCCGCGGCTCGATATCGAGGAGCACGAGCTCGACGCGTTCGTGACCGCGCTGCGGGAGGAGATCGACGCGATCGCGGAGCTCGTGTAACGGAAAAGGAAGCCGAAACGGAAACGGCGGCGCCGGCGCCCTCCTTGCATTCTTCCTCCGTGGGAGAGCCCATGCGCACGCCGCCTACGCCGAGCCTTCCACGATTTCACAGATTCCGCATCCTGACCTGCGTGCTCTTGGCGCTCGCCGCCTGCACGAACCGCGGCTATGCAGATCACGGCATGGACGTCGCGCCGTCACCGCGCGCCGCGATCTCCCCTGCCCCCGAGCTTCTGCGCTTCGACATCATGTCAGGATCCATCGCGAATCACTTTTATCGCCGCGGCCCGGTCGCGGCGCACCTCCTCACGACCTCCGGCCCCGTTCCCCGCCTCCTCGTCGCGTTTCCCGCGGGGAATGCCGGCATCGTCCTCGGCTTTGCGCCCCTCGCGCAGCCCGCTGCTTTCGACCTCGCGCCTCTCACCACGCCGGGCGGCGTCGAAGAGCCCGATGGAATGCGCGGCGTCACGGCGCATCTCATCGCCCATGCGCCCTCGCTCCGCGTCCACCACGCGATGCTCGCCGGAATTCGGTTCCTGCGCGACGAGATGGGTGGAGGCCTCGGCCCTGGGGCGCCCTCGCTCGCGCACGAGATCGATCCCGGCCCGCCCCTCGCCCTGCGCCGCATCATGCTGGACGGCCGACGCATCGAGCTCCGCATCGAGCCCCAAGAAGGCACCACCCTCACGCTCGACAAAAACGAAATCGTCCTTCGGGCGGGCCCCGACGGCGACGTTCATTTCCTCGTCACGGCCCTCCAGGACGAGCCGCCGCTCGCGCCGTTTCCCGTCGAGGATCTCGTCAATACACACGCGGCAAGCGATCTGCAGGCGCGCCGGGCCCTCTCCTTCCTCACGTACCGAGAAAAACTCCTCGCCGGCTCCTGGCGCTTCTTGACCTATTTCGGGCGCGACACGCTGCTCGCGCTGTACATGCTCCGGCCCGCCCTGGAGCCCCCTGCCATCGAGGCGGGGCTCGGCTCGGTGCTCGATCGGCTCGCCCCGGACGGCGACGTCGCGCACGAGGAGGCCATCGGCGAGTATGCGGTTTGGCTCAACGAAATGGCGATCCCGCGGCCCGCGGATCTGCGCGCGCCCGTCCTCGATGACAAGATGATCGATGACGACTTCCTCCTCGCCCCCATGGCCGCGGCCTATCTCCTCGACATGCCCGCGGGCAGCGCGCGTGCCGAAGCCTTCCTCGCCCGCAAAACTCCTTCCGGCGTGCTCTATCGCGACGCGCTCCGGAAAAACCTCGCGCTGGTGCTCTCGCGCGCGGCCCCCTTCGCGGCCCACCCGGGCCCGGAGACGCTCGTCGCGCTGAAGCCGGGCCTTGCCGTGGGAAACTGGCGGGATTCGAATCAGGGGCTCGGCGGCGGGCATTTCCCGTTCGACGTCAACGTGGCCCTCGTCCCGGCCGCATTGCGCGCCGCCGCGCGCCTCTACGCGAGCGACCTTCTCGGCCCGGACCCCGCCGCAGCCGGCGAAGCGCGGGCCCTCGCCGATGCGTGGAAGGGGGTCGAGCGCTTTTTCAGGGTGGAGATCCCCGCTGCGACGGCGCGCGCGCGCGTGAGCGAATACGCCGCCTCGGTGGACCTCGACGGCGCGCCTGCGGTCGCATCGATCGACGCGCCGATCCGCTTCTTCGCCCTCGCGCTCGACGCCGCGGGCAAACCGATCCCGGTGATGCATTCGGACACGGCGTTCGCCTTGCTCTTCGACGAGCCGTCGCCCGAATTCCTCACCCTCGTGGCCGGCGAGCTCTTGCGCCCATTCCCGGCCGGGCTTCGCACGGACGTCGGCATGCTGGTGGCGAATCCTGCATATGCCGGCGATCCTGCTCTCGCCGCGATGTTCACCCGCGCCGATTACCACGGGACCGTGGTCTGGTCGTGGCAACAAGCCGCGATGGCCGCGGGCCTCTCCCGGCAGCTCGCGCGCAAGGATCTCCCGGCCGCCACGCGCGAAGCGCTCCTCCTCGCCGAGCGTGCATTATGGGAGGGCATCGAGGCCGCCCACGCGCGGCGCGCCGAGGAGCTGTGGAGCTGGGAGCCTGTGGGCGGCAAAGCCGCGCTCATCCCATTTGGCCAGGCGCGCGGCCATGTGGACGAATCGAACGCGCTCCAGCTCTGGAGTACGGTTTACCTGGCGCTCCGGCCGCCGCCCAGGCCTTGACATCCGGCCGGACGCGGCCCGGTTCACCATTACGTCCCGACCCCTCGTAGGGATGGCCCCACGCGAATCATTGACGCCATGTCGGCCAGCACAAGGTGGGTTGTGGAGCCGTGCGCCGATCGATTCCGCGCGGATGGACGACGACGGCGGTTTCAACACAAAGAGCCAAAAGCTCTCGCGAAGAGGAGTCGTCAATCATGAAAAAGCAGCTCGTGATCAGTCTTTTTGCAATCGCCGGCGGGCTTTTGTTCCTCCGTGACGCCATGGCGTTCGATGTCAACGCGGGTCCCATCTGGAACAACGCCGACGCGCAGAACAAGTGCCCGGCCGTCTGTAGCGGCCTGCAATGGAACGGGCAATGGACGACCACCGTGTGGGGCCAGATGTCGGTCTGCGGCACGGACAAGGGGGTCGACGTGCCGGTCGGGCCGATCTGGAGCAACGACGACGCGAAGACGAAATGTCCGAGCCAGCTCGGCCGCGTGACCTGGAGCGGTCAGTGGACGACCACCGTGTGGGGCCAGATGTCGGTCTGCGGGTGCAACCCGCCGCCGCCGGCGAGCTAGCGCCGCAGCCCCGGCGCCTCGTGCCCGCTCGTGGCCACGTATTCGAGGTAGCCGCCGCCGTACTTGTGCACGCCCTCCGGCGTCAATTCGAGCACGCGGTTCGACAGCTTCGCGAGGAAATGGCGGTCGTGGGAGACGAACAGCATCGTCCCCTCGAAATTCGACAGCGCCTCCACCAGCATCTCCTTCGTGGCGATGTCGAGGTGGTTCGTCGGCTCGTCGAGGATAAGGAAATTCGGCGGATCGTAGAGCATCCGCGCCAGCACGAGCCGCGCCTTCTCCCCGCCGGAGAGCACGCGGACGGGTTTGTCCACGTCGTCGCCCGAGAAGCCGAAGCAGCCCGCCAGCGTGCGCAGCGTGCCGAGCGAGGCATCGGGGAACGAATGGATGAGCGTGCCGACCACCGTGAGCTCCGGGTCGAGCACGTCCATCGCGTGCTGCGCGAAATACCCGAGCTTCACGCTCGCCCCGATCGCCGCGCCGCCCGCGTCGGGCGCGAGCTCGCCGGCGATCATCTTGAGCAGCGTCGATTTGCCCGCGCCGTTCACGCCCATCACGCACCAGCGCTCGCGTCGGCGGACCAGGAAATCGAGCCCCTCGTAGATCGTGCGGCTCCCGTAGCGCTTCACCACGCCGTCGAGCTTCGCGACGTCCTCGCCCGACCGCGGCGGCGCCCGGAAATCGAACATCTGCGGCCGCTTGCTCTTCTTCGGCGGCTCGAGCTTGTCGATCTTGTCGAGCTTCTTCACCCGGCTCTGGACCTGCGCCGCCTTCGCCGCGTGGGTCTTGAACCGCTCGATGAAGCGCATCTCCTTCGCGAGCATCGCCTGCTGCCGCTCGTATTGCGCCTCGGCCTGCTCCGCGGCGATCGCGCGCTGCCGCTCGTAGAAATCGTAATTGCCCGTGAACGTGGTGAGCTCGCCGCCGTCGATCTCCAGGATCTTCGTGCAGATCCGGTTCATGAACGCCCGATCGTGGGCGGTGATCACGAGCGCGCCCTCGTAGGCCTTGAGGAAGCCTTCGAGCCAGATGATCGACTCGATGTCGAGGTGGTTCGTCGGCTCGTCGAGCAGGAGCACGTCGGGCCGAAGCAGGAGGATCCGGGCGAGCGCCACGCGCATCTTCCAGCCGCCGGAGAGCGTGCCGACGTCGCGATCCATGAGCTCGTTCGAGAAGCCGAGGCCGGCGAGGATCTCGCGCGCCCGCGCGTCGAGCGCATACCCGTCGAGCTCGCTCCATTTCGCCTGGGCCTGCCCGTATCGTTCGAGCAGCTCCTCCATCTCGTCGGCGCGGTCCGGATCGGCGAGCGCCCCTTCGAGCTCGGCGAGCTCGGCCGCGATCTCGGAGACGGGGCCGACGCCGTCCATCGTCTCGGCGACGATGCTCTTGCCCTTCATCTCGCCGACGTCTTGCCGGAAATACCCCACCGTGACGCCGCGATCGATGGCGATTTGCCCCTCGTCCGGCGCCTCCTCGCGGGTGATCAAGCGGAAGAGCGTGGTCTTGCCCGAACCGTTCGGGCCGACGAGGCCGATCTTCTCGCCGCGGTTGACGGCGGCCGAGGCCTCGACGAAGAGGATCTGCTTGCCATGGCGCTTGCCGATGGAGTCGAGCCGGATCATGCGGGGCGCCTACTTAGCGGACGGAAGGTCCTAACGCATCCGAAAAAAACACGCCGTCCTGCGGAGGATGGAGGAGCGGCGCAAGGCTCACGCGCGCTGGGGCGAGCTCGGCTTCCAGGAGCGCCTGCATTCGTCGAGGTAGGCGCGCGCGTCCGCCATTGTCCTGAAGAACCGCAGCGTCGTCGCGCCGCCCGTGAGCAGCGTCGTGGCGCGCGCGAGCAGCTCGATCACGACCTGGAGGGAGAAAGGCGCGCCGACGACCGCCACCACGTGCGGCGGCAACGGCTTCGGCCGGCCGATCCCTTCTCCCTTCGCCACGCGCGCCATGCCCGCGGCGCCCCGGACATCGGCGAGCACGAAGATACGGCCGAGCGCGAGGAGCCGCGCATCGTGCACGCGATACATCGCGGCCATCTCCCCCGGCTCGACGTCGCCGTGAAACTCCATCAAGAGCAGGTCCTCCTGCTCGAAACGAAGCACGTGCTTGCCGATGTGATGCTCCTCGCTCATCGATGCAATGGGCGATCAGGGCATCGGGCAGCGCGGATCCCCGTTCTGGACCATCTGGATCTCGTCGTCCGTGAGGGGCAGCGGATCGCAGCCGTGGCCCTTCTCGCAGACGAAATCAAACTCGGGCAGGGCCTTTTTGTGGCAATCGAGGCAATTGCCGCCGAACTGGTTCACGACGTCCGTGGAGCCGCGCTGCACGATCTTCGTGCCCATCTCCGAGACTTCCAGGAAGAAAAACTCCCAGTCGTTCGACTCCGCGGCGAACCCCGGCGCGCGCTTGACCATCGCCTCGAAGGGGACGAGCTGGATCACGGTCCCCACGGGGTAATCGGTGGTGCCGGGGGCATTGGCCGCGGCGAGCGTCGCGTCGATGTTGCCGAGCTTGTTCGTGATGCGGAAGGAGCGGACCTTCTGCCAATCGAGGATGCAATCGAAATCGGCCTCGGTCATGACGAGGTCCGCGCTACCTCCGCCCGCGCCGCCACTGCCGCCCGCGCCGCCGCTGCCGCCCGCGCCGCCGCTGCCGCCAGTGGCGCCGCTGCCGCCGCTGCCGCCCGCACCCGCATTGCCCCCCGCGCCTCCGCCGCCGGTATTTTCGTCGCCGCACGCAGAGGCGGCCGCGCAGACGAGGACCAATCCGAGGATCGAAGCAAAACCGAGGCGGGAATGGATCATGTAGAAGCTCCTCCGTAGGGCACACGCGAGCACCGCGTCGCCCGGATTCGCGTCTTCTACAGGTTTTCCCGCCCTACCACAACGACAATCCTCGCGCGGCGAGGCCGCTCAGTTGGTCTTCGGCGCGCGGCGCTTGTCACGGAGCCAAGCGAGGCCTGCGTCGAACACGACATCGTGCCCGCCCTCGAAGAGCACCAGCGTCGCGCTACCGGACGTGCGCGTGAGGTACGACGGTGCGCCGGCGCGCTCGTAGATATCGTCGGAGGAAGCCTTCGATACACGTCGCGTCGCCGTGGGGGCGAGGAGCTTCGCGAGTACGTCGTCCCCCACGCGATCGGCCGGATCCGCGAGGTCGTTGAAGGCGGAGATCGAATGCCGCGGGGGGACGATGTCGTCGCGGATGCCCGTGGCCACGTAGACCGGCACGCCCGCCTGCTTCGCCCGCGAAAGAAGCGCGCTCGGGCTGCGGCGGGAGCACTCGTGGAATGCGCGCGTGTCCGGGCGCGGCGCGCCGCCGCACACGCCCTCGATGAAGCGAGCGTAATGCCGCCTGGGAAAACCTTTTCGGTTGTACGTGTACCAATCGGGGATGTCGTACACCGGCGCCCACGAGACGACGCCCGCCCAGAGGTCCGGGTGCCGGCCCGCCATCGCGAGCGCAGTCATTCCGCCGCCGGAGAAGCCCGCGAGATAGATGCGCGTCTCGTCGACGTGGCCGCGCTGCTTCGCGTAGGCGATGGCGTCGAGGATGTCTTGCGCGACGAGGTCGGAGGCCGCGGCCTGGGGCCTCAGGTACGGGCCGCGAAAATCGGGGTGCACGAAGACCCAGTCGTTCTGCGCGGCGAACATGGCATACGGGATCCCAATGTTCTGCCGCCAGTCGGTGCTCCAGCTATGCAAGACCACGAGGAGCGGGCGTTTTCCAGGCGCGCCCGAGTCGAGGAACATCGCGCGCTGCTCCGCGCCGTCGGTCGAGGATTTGAGCGTGATGGCCTCGACGCCGGGCACACGCTCTTTCCAGGCCCCGAGGCCCGAGGCGCCCTCGCCGCCTGGAAATCGGGAGGCGAGCGTGAACACGGGCTCCACGCGCTTCGCGCCGTCGGCGCGCGCCGGCCCCTCCGCGAGCGAAAAGAGCGCCACGAGCGCCACGATGGCAAGGAACCGAACACGATTCTGGATGCAATTCATGCGGTCGTCTCTCGGAGCGCGGGTATAGCGGCTCCACCCAGCCGGGGCCATGCATCCCCCACGAATTGCGAGCGTCGTGCCTGTCCGCCCGTGCACGGACCTAGGGCGGAAAGAGGCACGACGATTGCGTTCCCCACCGGCGCGGGACGAACGTATCCAGGCGCGAAAGCGCCGCGCTGGGAGGGTGCAATGCCGAGCCCCATCGTTTCCATGCTGGTGCTCTTCGCGGGGATCCTCCTCTCCGGATGTCGGGAAACACCCACCGCGCACGCGGAGACCCACGCACCGCTGCCCACGTCCGCGCCTCGACTGCGGCCAGCGCCCGCGGCAGGCGAGCGCGCGCGAGAGCCGCTTTCATTGATTCCGGAGTTTCCACGCGCGGCCGGCGGCCCGTTCCCGTTCGGCGCGCAGGATCTCTCGGTATGGCGGGCGCGCGTCCCGCGGATCGAGGAGGTCGAGATCTCCTCGTCCCTCGACGGGAGCAAGCAGCGCGCGCTGTTTTACGATCCGGGCCTGTCCGAGCCGCGTCCGCTGCTCGTGGCGCTCCATAGCTGGAGCGAGAATTACCTGCAAAACATCGGCATCCCCTACGGCATCTTCGCGGAGCGGAATGGCTGGCTGCTCATCCACCCCGATCACCGTGGCCCCTACCGGTCCCCCACGTCGACGGCCTCCGAGCTCGCGCAGAGGGACGTGCTCGACGCCGTCGAATACGCGAAGCGGCGCGCCCGCGTGGATCCGACGCGGATCTATCTCGTCGGTTATTCCGGCAGCGCGATGACGTCGCTCGTGCTCGCAGGTCGGCACCCGGAGGTCTGGGCCGGCGTCGTGTCCTGGGTGCCCATTTACGACCTCGTGGACTGGTACGGCTGGCTGCGCTCGAACCTGCCCGATCGCCATTACGCGCAGGACGTCGCCGCGGCTTGCGGCGGCGCGCCCCGGCCGGGTACGCCCGCGGAGCAGGAATGCCGCCGGCGCAGCCCGCGCTCCCACCTCGAAGCCGCGCGCGGGCGCGTGAACGTCTATCTCGGCGTGGGGATCTGGGACCAGCTCGTCCCCCCGGAGCACGCCCTGCGCGCATTCAATGAGCTCGCGGCGCCCGCGGATCGGGTCCCGGAGGAGGCCATCGCGCGCATCCAGAAGACACGCAGCATCCCGGAGACCCTCGGCGCCCCGGAGGTGCGCCCGCTCTACGAGGCCGCGAAGGCGAAGGTGGTCTTCGAACGCACGAGCGAACGCGCGACCGTCGTGGTGTTCCTCGGCGGACACGACGTGATCTACAACGCGGGGCTCTCGTGGCTTGGAAACCAGCGACGACCTGTGCTTCCATGAGCGTCGACAAACCCATGGCCACCCTGCTCGTCAACATCGACGTCGACGACCTCGACCGCGCGATACGCTTTTATACGGACACCTTCGACCTCCGCATCGGCCGCCGCTTCGGCCGCGCCGGCGTGGAGCTTCTGGGCGCGAATGCCGCGATCTACCTGCTCGTGAAGCAGGCGGAGAGCGCTCCCTTTCCCGGGTCGACCTCGCCGCGGTCGTATGGCCGCCACTGGACGCCGGTCCACCTCGATTTCGTGGTGGAGGACCTCGAAGGCGCGCTCGCGAAGGCAGAAGCCGCGGGCGCATTGCGGGAGGGAGACGTCGCCGCGCATGCCTGGGGCCGGATCGTCATGCTCGCCGATCCGTTCGGGCACGGGCTCTGCCTGATTCAGTTCTCCGAAAAGGGATACGACGCGATCGCGACGAGCTCCTGAAGGAGCGGCGTCACTCGACCTCGGCGAGCCGCGCCCCCGCGAGCCTGCGCCAGAGCGAGGGGCGCGCGTCCTCGGGCGCGCGGGGAGGACGAGCGCCGGGGCGCACCCGCGGCGAGCGCTGCGGTCCGTCGAGGAACCGGAAGAGCTCGGACAGCATCTCCGGCACGGCCTCGCGGTGCGGGTAATGGCCGACGTTCGGGAAACGCCGCACGACGGCGCCGTCGAGGTAATGGTGCACGGTCTCCGCGTGTTTCACCGGAATGACCGGATCCCGATCGCCCCAGTACACCGCGAGCGGCGGCAGCTCGCGCAGCCGATGCGCGTGATCGAGCAGGTGCTCGCGTTGCCCGCGCAGATCGACGGCATTTCGCAGCGTCCGGAAGAGGGCGCGCGCCGTGCCCGGACGCCCATTCACCTCGACGAGGTGCTTGCGCTCCGCTTCGTCGAAATTGCCGCCGAGCACGCGCAGGCCCGCGCTCGTGCCGAGGCCCATGAGCACCGGCGCCGCGAGATCGAGCATTTCCATGGACGCGGCGAGGCGCAGCGGTGCTGCGACCTCGAGGCCGAGCCCGCCGGCGGCGACGAGCGCCAGGCGATGCACGCGCCCCGGCTGTTCGAGCAGCACGTGCATCGCGATGCCGCCGCCGAGGGAATGGCCGACGAGGTCGAAGTCCGAGAGCCCGAGCGATCGAATCCATTCGACGACGAGGCTCGCGTACCACGAGACGTCATACGAGGCGTCGTATCGGCTCGACTGCCCGTGTCCCGGCAGATCGAGGGCATAAAGCCGCCGATCCCGCGCGAGGGCCGGGGCGATTTTGTTCCAGGTCCGGCAGGTATCCGTGAGGCCGTGCACGAGAACGACAGGCCTCTGGCGCTCGTAGGCGAGCCCTCCATGCGGAGCCCACTCCTCCCAGAACACGTTGCCCCCCCGGAACGAACGGCGATGGCTGCGGCAAGCGGCGGACGTCATGGGCGAAGTCGAAAGATAAAGCCACGGGCGTCTTGCTGTCCACGATTTCGTCACTTTCGCGCCGCGAAAACGTTGCGATGCAAACCTTGGTTTGCACCCCGGCGACATGGAGCGAAGCGCGATACGCGGCGCCGTGTTCCAGCGTGCGGATCACTAACACGATCGCGTCAACCTTCGCTTGGGCCAAACCGCTCCGCGAAAACACGCGCGAGCTTTCGCGATTTGCGAGCGGATACGATCTCGCCCACGCGCGACGCGAGCCGCGTATCGTGCCGGTGGAGCGAGAGCGCCTGGATCACGGCGATCGCGCGGCCCTCCGCGGCCTCGGCGAGCAGGTCCAGCAAATACGTCAAGGCCTCGTCGGTGCGGAGGAGGGCCACGCCGAGGAGCACGGTCTTCGCGAGCTCTTCGTCCGCGCGCGAGACGGCCTCTTTCAGGACCGGAAGCGCCTCCGGCAAGCGCGACTCGCCGAGCGCGAGCGCCGCCGCCTCGACCCCCGCGTCGAGCGCGGCCGCCACGACGGGCAAATAGTGGCGCGGCTCGAGCGCGAGCATTCCTCGATAACACGCGCCGAGCACGTCGGGCTCGGCGTCCCCCACGATCACGCGGGTGTGGAGCACGGCCGCGCAGACGACCTCGCACGTGTCCCGGAGCGCCTCGGCCGCGGCGACGCGGGCCTCGGGCATTTCGTCGAACAGGAGCGGAGCTACTTCGAGCGCGGCCCGCGGGAAGTTCGTCCGGACGAGCGCATGCGCCGACAGGCCGCGGACGAGCCCCGCCGTATCGACGGGCGGGCCCACGGTGACCTCCATCTGCACGTACCGGAGGCCTCTTCGATACGTGTCCCACGCATCCGCTTCGAGCGTGATCAGCGCCTCCAAGACCTTCTGTTTCGCGTGGCAGCCGCGATCGGCCATCGCGGGCATGCCGAGGAGCCGCTCGAAGGCCGCGACGAGGTCGGCCACGAGCACGCGGAGCTCGAGATCCGCAGCGACCTTCGCCGCCTCCCCCACGAGGAACGGGGTCGGGTCGGCGAGGAATCGGCCGAGCTCTGGCGCAGAGGCCGACGGAGGCTCGGCATGGGCGAGCGCGCGAATGCGAGCGAGTTTGTCGTCGAAGGTGTTTTTCCGGGCCGCCATCAGGGCTCCGCCGCCGGCGAGGGAGCGGCGAGCGCTTTGTCCAGCGAGCGGCGCGCGATCCGCGAGGTGACGACGAGCGCGCCGAGCGTCACGACGAACCCGAGCGCGAGCGTCACCCAGCCGAGCGATCCAGGCGCCTTGGCCTCGCCCGAGAGCAGCGCGGCCGCGCTCTCGACGCTCGCGCCGACGTAGACGTGAAAGAGCGTGGCCGGCAAGAGGCCGAGGAACGAGGCCGCCGCGAAATCACGGAGCGGCAGCGGCGTGGCCGAGAGCATGTACGTCCCGAAGTTCTGCGGGAAGACGAAGGTGACGCGCAAAAGGAAGGTGATCTTGAAGCCGTCGGCACGGATGGCGCGCTCGACGGCGCGCCAGAAATGGGTCTCGCCCGCGCGCGCCGAGAGGAACTTGCCGATCGATACGCGGCCGAGGAGGAAGCAGGCGCAGGCGGCGAAGGTGACGCCCGGCCACGCGATCAAGAGCCCCTTGCCGAAGCCGTACGCGTACCCCGCGAGGCCCGACATGACCCAGAGGGGCGTGGTGACCGCGAGGGCGAAGACCTCGACGCCGAGGAACACGAGCGCGCCGGCCGCGCCCGCCTCGCGCATGAACCCCACGAGCGAGATGAGCGCGCGGTGCACGGCCGGCACGCGCAGGACCACGAGCGGAAGGGCGAGCAGCCCGAGGAGCAAGAGGACTCGTTCGAGGCGGCGCCGCATGGGGCGCGCAGCCTACCACACACCCGAGGTGTTCCGCCTAGACCGATGCAGGAGCCGCCGTGACGGCGCCGCTCGGCCGCGGGGCCTTCGCGCGTCGAAAACCTTCGAGGAACGCGTCGACGCCCTCGGGGCCGCGGAAGATCCGCCATTGCAAGGCGGGGTCGTCGAAGTTCGAGACGAACGCGTCCGCGATGCCCTGATCCCGCGACGCCGCCGAGAAGATCGCCATCGCGTGCGGCGGCGGCGGCGAAAGGAAGGCGTTCGTCCACTCCATCGAAGGGCCGATGAGCGACCAGAGCCGCTCGTCCACGCCGTCGCAGAACCGACGATCGAACGGACGACCCGCGGCGAGCGCCTGGACGATCGCCTCACCGAGCGCCCACGCCCCGCGCGAGGCCGCGTTCGCGCCTTGCCAGAGCACGGGATCGTGCGTCGCAAAGGCATCCCCGACCGCGACGGCGTAGCGGCCCTCGCCGAGCTCGACGTACGCGCGCCGCGCCGTCGGGACGATCGCGGCCTGCATGCAATCGGTCGGGTTCGTCAGGTGAAACATCTGCCGATCGACGCGGGCATGGGCGCTCGGCGCGTTCGCCGCCAGCAAATCGAGCACGAGGCTCTCGACCACGTGCGGATCGTCGTCGCAGGGGACACGCGTGACGGCGTCGAGCGCGCCGCCGGGGATGGCCTCGAAGAGGAGGCAACTGACGGGCCCCTCCGCCGTGAGGAGCTGGCTCTCGAATATCTCCCCGTGCCCCGGGACGATCTGGAAGAGCAAGCCGAGCTCCTCGGGGAAATCGATGCCCCGAAAGAGGCCCGCGAAAAGGCGGCGCTGCGGTTCGAGCCAGGGAGAACGATGCAAGTCCCGCGGGAACATCGTGCCGAGCTCGCCCCGGCCGCTCGCGACGACCACGAGGTCATGTTGTTCGCCGAGGCGCTCGACGTCCGACGCATCGAGGAGGCCGGAGCGGACGACGCGGCCGCCGCGCGCCTCGAAATCCTCGAGCAGGCGGGGCAGGTAGAGGCGCATGTCGATGAAAAGCGCGGGAGGATCGACCCGGCCCCGCAAGGAGAGCTCCGGCAATCCTTTGATACGCACGTCGACGTGAAAACATCCGAACGCGTCGTCATCCCAATGGTTGATGCCGAGCTCGCGATCGCGCGCGCGGGTGGACCCGAGCAGCGCCGCGGTGCTCGGAAGACGCGAGGCGCGGAGCTCGTCCGCCGATCGGTCGGTATGAAGGGTGCAGGGGATGCCGTGCCTCCGGAGGTACAATCCGAGCTGCAAGCCCGCGATGCCGGCTCCCACGATGCCAATGCTGCTCATCGAAGCCTCTTTCCATGCTGGATGGCTGCGCCGGAACGAGTCGCGACGCGCCCCCAAAGCCGCCCGTCGAGAACGAACGATAGACCTGTCGACGACGACGGTCCATCGTCCCCAACGTCGGGCTATTGCTGACATCTGTCCAAGGGTACGCGGCGGTAAGTGTACGAGCAGGGACATGGTGCGCACGAATTCCGCGTTGACCCGAACGATCGCATGTGTCCTCGCATGCTTGCTCGTCGGATGCGCGCCGACACGGCCGACGACGCCACCGCCGGAAGGCCCGCCGCTCGGCACCGCCACGGATTGGATCTCCTCCTTCGATCAGGAAAATGCAAAGACCACGCCCCCGGAAGTCGACACCTTCTTGCGAGCGACGAGGGCTGTGTGTCCGAAACCATCGGAAGCAGGTGGTGCGCGCACGCTGTCACGTGGGGCACAAATAATGGGGGAGATGTCGCGACGAGGTTGCAGGGGGCTGCCGCTCCGGAAGGAGCTCGAGATGCTGGAGGTGCTGCTCCGCGCGACGCCGAAGGAGCACAAGGACTGGATCCGCATCGTGGATCGGATGGCCCAGACGGCATTCTTGATGGAGTACGAAGCGTTCCAGGCTTGCAGCGAGCTCGAGCGTTCGCCGCCCGGAGATCAAAAGCAGCTCGCGTATGCAGCCAGCGCGCTGCGCACGGTCGAGGACGCGCTCACGCACGCGCGGCGCACGACGACGTTCGCCTGCGATACGCTGGCGCGGCACCCGAGCGACCGAGCGAACGCGCCCTGCGACGGGGCGCTGGCGAAGCCGCCCACCACGAACCCGGCGCCGGTGTGCAGAGAGACGAACACGTCGTTCCCGGCCGAACCTCCCCTGCCCCGCTGCGAAGCGCCCGCGCCCTGAAGCGCACAGGCCGGCGCGGCATGGATTGCCCATCCCCGCGCCCTTTGTCATGATGCGCCGCCCCCAAGTCGGGGGGCTTTGCCCATGACCATCGCCGTCGTCGCCGAAAAGCCGTCCGTGGCCCGAGACATCGCCCACGTGCTCGGCGCGACGAAGGCGAGCGACGGCGCGCTCGAAGGCGGCGGCTACGTGGTGACCTGGGCGATCGGTCACCTCGTGGCGCTGGCGCAGCCGCACCAGATGGACCCGGCCTGGAAGCGCTGGGACCTGCGCACACTGCCGATGCTGCCGCCGACCTGGCCGCTCTCGGTGCTGGAAGAGACGCGCAAGCAGTTCGAGGTCGTGAAGAAGATCCTGAACCGCGCGGACGTGGAGTGGGTGGTCTGCGCGACGGACGCGGGGCGAGAAGGCGAGCTGATCTTCCGCTACATCCACGACGCCGCGGGCTGCAAGAAGCCGGTGCGGAGGCTCTGGATCTCGTCGCTGACGCCGGACGCGATCCGCGCCGGCTTCCGGAAGCTGCGGGACGCGCGGGACTACGACCCGCTGGCGGACGCGGCGCGCGGTCGGAGCCGAGCCGACTGGCTCGTCGGGATGAACCTGTCACGGGCCTACTCGCTGTCGCTCGGGCACGATCTGTCGGTCGGGCGGGTGCAGACGCCGACGCTCGCGATGGTGGTCGAGCGAGAGCAAGCGATCCGGTCGTTCGTGCCGGAGGACTACCTCGAAGTGCGGGCGACGTTCGCGCCGGAAGGTGCGCCGGACGGGCCGGACAGTCGATACGAGGGGATCTTGCTCGACGTCCCGGAAAAACCGGGCGGCCCGGAAAAACCGCGGCGGCTGCCCCCGGACGGGGAAGAGGCAAGCCGGATCACGCGGCGGGTGAGCACGGGACGAGCGGTGATCACGAAGGTGTCGGCGGAGACGCGACGGATCCCGCCGCCATTGCTGTACGATCTGACGGAGCTGCAACGGCACGCGAACCGGCTGTTCGGGTGGAGCGCGCAACGGACGCTCGATCTGGCGCAGGCGCTCTACGAGCGGCACAAGCTGATCAGCTATCCACGCACGGACAGCCGGCATCTGTCGACGGACGTGGCGCAGACGCTGCCCGCGGTGGTGAAGGCGATCGAGGGGAACTACCAGGGGCTCCTTGCGCCGGGGACGGGGCAAAGGGCGCTCGGGCGGCGATTCGTGGACGACACGAAGGTGACCGACCACCACGCGATCGTGCCGACGACGACGGCCGGGGGCAAATCGCTGTCGACGGAGGAGCAAAAGCTTTACGATCTGGTTTGTCGGCGGCTGCTCGCGGCGTGGCACGATGATCTGATCGAGCGGACGACGACGGTGATCACCGAGGTGACGTCGGCCGAAGCGGTGGATCGATTCCGATCGGCGGGGACGGTCGTCGAGCAGGTGGGCTGGAAGGTGCTGGACCTCGGGGGAGCCGGTACGAAAGAAGGGCCGAAAAAACGAAAGAAGGGCGACGCCGAGGGGGCGGGGGCCGAGGAGGAGGCGGAAGCGCAAAAGCTGCCGCGGGGGCTCGCGGAAGGAAAAAAGGCGCGGGTCGTGGGCGCCAAAGCGGAGAAAAAGACGACGAAGCCGCCGAGCCGGTTCACGGAGGCGACGCTCTTGACGGGGATGGAGACGGCCGGAAAGACGGTGGAGGAGAAAGAGCTGTCGGACGCGATGAAGGACACGGGGCTCGGGACGCCGGCGACGCGGGCGGCGATCATCGAGACGCTGATCAAGCGAGAATACGTGGTCCGGATGGGGAAGAGCCTGGCGGCGACGGACAAGGGAATGCTGCTGGTGGAGGCGGTTCATCCGCACGTGAAGAGCGCCGCGATGACCGGGGAATGGGAGGCGCGATTGGCGAGGTTGTCGCGCGGTGAGGGGGATTTGAAGACGTTCATGCGGGGGATTGAAGCGTATGTGAAGTACGTGGTGGGCGCGGTGCAGGATGGGGACGATCGGCCCGCGGGCGCCGTGGCTTTGGAGGGCCGGGGCGGTTCCCCCGAACTCGGGCCCGCAAAGCGGGCCCTCAAACAACAGGACCCACCGCCCCGGCCCTCCAAAGCCACGACGCCCGCAGGCCTCGAACCACGTGCGTCGCGCGCGAAGAGTCCTCGGAAGGAGAAGGAGGGGGCGAAGAAGGGGAAGGTCGAGTCGAAGGGGGCGGCGTTCGCGTCGGCGGGGGTGGTGAATGGTATGGCAGAACAAACGCGGGGTGTGAATCGGCAGGTCGAGCTGCCGATGGCGGAGCGGCGGGAGGTGCGCGCGGGCGCGTCGCTGGGGGAGATTTTACGGGAGCGATTTGGTTTTCCCGGGTTTCGGCCTTATCAGGAGGCGGTTTGTCGGGCCGTGACCGAGGGGCAGGATGTGCTTTTGGTGATGCCGACGGGGGCCGGGAAGTCGCTTTGTTATCAGTTGCCGGGGATCGCGCGGCGGGGGACGACGTTGGTTGTGAGTCCCCTCATTGCTTTGATGGAAGATCAGGTGGGGAAGCTCCGGGCGCAGGGGTTTGCCGCGGAGCGGATTCATTCGGGGCGCGATCGGCTGAGCTCGCGGGCGGCTTGCGCGGAGTATCTGGCGGGACGGTTAGACTTTTTGTTCGTTGCGCCGGAGCGGCTGCGGGTGCCGGGGTTTCCCGAGATGCTCGCGAAGCGGAAGCCGACGCTGGTCGCGGTGGACGAGGCGCATTGCATTTCCCATTGGGGACATGATTTTCGGCCGGAGTATCGGATGCTCGGGCAGCGGTTGCCCTCGCTCCGGCCGGCGCCGGTCGTGGCGCTGACGGCGACCGCGACGCCGATGGTGCAGGACGATATCGCGCGGGAGCTCGGGCTCTCCGAGGCGGCGCGGTTCATTCACGGGTTTCGCCGGACGAACATCGGGATCGAGGTGGTGGAGCTTTCGCCAGCAGCGAGGGCGGATGCGGTGAAGAAGCTCTTGGCGCCGAAGGATCGGCGGCCCGCGATCGTGTATGCGCCGACGCGAAAGCACGCGGAGGAGACGGCGCGGGAGCTGTCGGAGCTGGGGGCGGCGGCGTATCACGCCGGGATGGAGACGGGGACGCGGGATCGGATTCAGTCGGCGTTTCTGTCGGGGGAGCTCAACGTGGTGGTGGCGACGATCGCGTTCGGAATGGGGGTGGACAAATCGAATGTGCGGACCGTGGTCCACCTGGCGCTGCCCGGGAGCGTGGAGGCGTATTACCAGGAGATCGGGCGCGCCGGGCGGGATGGGCTGCCTTCGAGGGCGATCCTGATGCATTCGTTCACGGATCGACGGACGCACGAGTTTTTCTTCGAGCGCGATTACCCGGAGCCGGCGCTGCTTTCGGCGCTGTTCGCGACGCTCGGGCCGCGGCCGCAGACGAAGGAGGCGCTGGCCCCGCGGGTGGAGTCGGATCCGGAGAAGTTCGAGAAGGTGCTCGAAAAGCTGTGGATCAGCGGCGGCGCAATCCTCGACGCGGACGGGGGGATCCGGAGGGGGAGCGAGGATTTCCTCGGCGAGTACGTGGCGCAGCGCAAGCACAAGCAGGAAGACCTCGCCAAGATGGCGCGGTACGCCGAAGGGCACGGCTGCCGGATGCTTCACCTGGTCCGGCATTTCGGCGACCAGGAGGACGACGGGAGGCCCTGCGGCGTGTGCGACGTGTGCGCGCCGGATGGCTGCGTCGGGAGGAAGTTCCGCGAGCCGAGCCGCGCCGAAACGGCGGCGATCCAGAAGATCCTCGACGCGCTCGCCGACGAGGACGGGCAGCCGATGGGAAGGCTCCACCGCGAGACGTTCGGCGAGTCGCTCGATCGGCGGTCGTTCGAGCACCTCGTGAACGGGCTCGTGCGCGCGGGGCTCTGCGAGGTACGGTCCGACTCGTTCCAGAAGGGCGGGGAGTGGATCGAGTTTCAGCGGGTGTCGCTGACCGAGGAAGGACAAACGCACGGCGGCGGGGCGCCCACGCGGTTCGTGACGCTCGACGAGGCCCCGAAGAAGAAGGCCCGCGGGACGACGGCGAAGGGCAAGCGCGGCGCGAGCTCGAAGGCGTTCTGGGCCTGGAAGGCACGGCAAAAGAAGGGCGGGTAAGAGAAGTGGCCGCGTGAGGGCGCGGTCTGTTAGAGTGCCGCAGGCTCCATGGCAGGAGGGCACGCGGGCGCGCGCAAGGTCGGTCGGTACGCCCTCTACGGCGAGATCGCGTCGGGAGGCATGGCCACGGTCCATTTCGGGCGGCTGCTCGGACCGTCGGGCTTCGCGCGGACCGTCGCGATCAAGCGGCTGCACCCGCAGTTCGCGAAGAACCCCGAGTTCTGCTCGATGTTCCTCGACGAGGCGCGCCTCGCCGCGCGGATCAAGCACCCGAACGTGGTGCCGATCCTCGACATGATCTCCGAGGGCGGCGAGCTGCTCCTCGTGATGGACTACGTGCACGGCGAGAGCCTCGCGCGCGTGCTCAAGAACATGGAGCGCGGCGGGTCGCGGCCGCCGCTGAAGATCGTGTCGGGCGTGATGGCGAGCGTGCTGCACGGGCTGCACGCCGCGCACGATGCGGTCGACGAGCGAGGCGCGCCGCTCGGGATCGTGCACCGCGACGTGTCGCCGCAGAACGTGATCATCGGCGCCGACGGCACGACGCGCGTGCTCGACTTCGGCGTGGCGAAGGCGATGGGCCGCGCCCAGGTGACGCGCGAAGGCGAGCTCAAGGGCAAATACGCGTACATGGCGCCGGAGCAGATCCGGCACGGGAGCAGCGTGGACCGGCGCGTCGACGTGTTCGCCGCGGCCATCGTGCTCTGGGAGATGCTCGCCGTGCGCAGGCTGTTCAACGGCGACAGCGAGCTCGCGATCATCGCGCAGGTGACGATGAACGAGATCCTGCCGCTGAAGCAGATCGGCGTCGCCGTGCCGCCCGAGCTCGAAGCGGTGGTGATGCGAGGGCTCGCGCGTGATCCCGCCGATCGCTTCCAGACCGCGCGGGAGATGGCGATGGCGCTCGAAGCAGCGGTGCCGCCGGCCCCCGCGTGGGAGGTCGGCGAGTGGCTCGCGAAGGTGGCGCCCGAGGGGATCGAGCGGCGCGCGCGCGAGGTGCAAACGATCGAGCACGCGTCGCTGACGGACGCGGACGTGCCGCCGCTGCCGTCGTCGCACGACGGGAGCGTGGACGCGGCGAGCATGCCGTCGGCCATGCGATCCCGCTCCTCGCAGGTCTCGGGGATCTCGGTGCCCCATGCGCCGCAAGCCGTGGCGCTGCCACGATACGTCGTGATCCTCGCGGCCGCCGTGCTCATCGCCGCGCTCGGAGGCGCCGCGCTGCTCTGGTTCGATCGAGGGCGCGAGGAGCCGGTGACGGGGATCCAGCCAGTCGCGCCCCCGAGCGCGCCTTCGACGGCGAACACGCCTCCGAAGCCGCCCGAGCCCACGGTCGCGCCCGCGCCCGCGGAGACGACGGCGCCGAGCGCGAGCGCGATTGTCGCGACACCGACGCCGACGGCGACGACGCGATCGACGGCGAAGGGCGCGCCGACGGGCGCGGCGACGACGACGAGCGGAAAAGCGGCGCCCCGCGCGGAGGGCTGCAGCCCGCCGTACACCATCGACGCGAAGGGCATCCGCCGCATCAAGCCGGAGTGTTTGTGAAGATTCGAGCCCTCGTTCTCCTCGCCGCGGCGCCCCTCTCGCTCGCGACCCCCGCCTCTGCCACGACGAAAAAAGAGTGCGTGGCGTCGTACGAACAGACGCAATCGCTGCGCAAGGATGGCAAGCTCGCGCAAGCGCGCGAGGCGGCGCTCGTCTGCTCGCACAACGACTGCCCGCGCGTCGTGCGCGGCGACTGCACCGAGTGGCTCGCCGAGATCGAAAAGAGCCTGCCCACCGTGGTGCTCGCCGCGCGGGACGAGAAGGGCGACGAGACGGCCGACGTGCGCGTGTTCGAGGGGGACAAACTCGTGCGCGAGCGGCTCGACGGCAAAGCCATGCCGATGGATCCCGGCGAGCACGTGCTCCGGTTCGAGCGAGACGGCGCAGAGCCCGTGACCCGCAAGGTGATCGTGCACGAGGGGGACAAACTCGTGCGGATCGAGGCGTCGTTCCTGAAGGAGCCGAAGGCGCCGGAGGCTCCACCCGCCGACAAGGGCAGCGGCGTGCCGGTCGCGCCGATCGTGCTCGGCGGCGTGGGGATCCTCGGGCTCGGCGCGGCCGGGGTGATCGGGCTCCTCGCGCTCTCGGCGAAATCGGACCTCGAAGCGTCGTGCGCGCCGAACTGCGTGGCGGCGGACGTCGATCCCATTCGAACGAAGCTCCTCGCGGCGGACATCACGGCCGGGGCGTCGCTCGCGCTCCTGGGGACGGCGGCCGTCGTGTATTTCGCCTCGGGGTCGCGCGACGATACGAAGAGCGCGATGCCCCGGATCGAGTTTGCCCCGACGATCGGCGGCGGGTTCTTGAGCCTTCGAGGAGCTTTCTGATGAAGTCGCACCTTTTCGCGGCGCTCTTCCCCCTCGCCTCCTTCGCTCTGGGCTGCTCGGCGCTCGTCGATCTCGACGCGCTTTCGTCGGGAGAGACCGGGACGCCGGGGAAGCCGCCCGGGCCGGTCGTGCTGCCGGACGGGACGTACGAATTCGTCGACGACGCGTTCAAAGGCGAATTCGAGCTCGGGTCGTTCGCCGACACGGAGTGGGGCGGGGAGCGATTGCGGCTGAAATCGGAATCGATCGACGGCACGTTCCGCTCGCGGGTCTTCGACGCGGGGGAGGACGTCGACTGGACGACGTTTTCGTGGACCCCCGCGGGGCCGTACCTCAAGGCATTGCCGGATTCCCGTGGCAAGGAATCGGGGTATGCGGAGGGTTCGAGCGACATGTCCGCGAACGTCCTCTTGCTCCACCTCGACGGCACGGGCGCGCTGACCTCGGGGGCCGCGGCGATGGATACGTCCGGCGGGAAGAGCAATGCCGTCGTGACCGCGCCTGTGGGTACGACGCTCTCGTTCGAGGAGGCGCCGATCGGGCAGGGCATTGCGGACAAACTCACGACGTACCTCGCGATCGACACGGTCATGGGCACGTTCGATTTCGACTTCGACGAGGACGATTTCACCTGGGCGCTCTGGGTCAAGACGTCCTCGAGCTGCACGGTCAACAAGGTCTTCCTCGGCGTCGACACCGGGTTCAGCGGCCCGCACCTCTGGCTCGGCTGCGCGGACGGGGACGCCTTCAGCGCCTGTGGCCCGGGCTCGCCCGAGGGCCGCGCGGCGGGCACGTTCAAATCGACGAGCGATGATCCGGCCGACGGCGTGCCGTTCTGCGGCACGAGCCAGATCAACGACGGGAAGTGGCACCACCTCGCGGCCGTCAAGAAGGGCCACGCGCAGAGCCAGGTCGTGCTCTACGTCGACGGGAAGGCCGAGGCGACGCTCGGGACCACGTTCAACATCCCCATCTTCCTGTCCGGCTCCGAGTTCACCCTCGGCACACTGCTCGCAGGCAACTACCAGGCCGAGGGGACGTACGACGAGGTCGCCGTCTGGAAACGCGCGCTCGAGCCGGACGAGGTCATGGCGATGTACCGGCGCGGCGGGGCGCGGCTCGCGCTGCGCGTGCGCACCTGCGAGGATGCGGCTTGCGCGAACGATCCCGCATTCGTGGGTCCGGGCGGTGGCGACGGGTGGTTCGTCGATCCGAAGGGCACGCTGAGCCCGCCCGCGGACATGGCGATCGACGTGCCGCGGGGTCGTTATTTCCAGTACGAGGCGAGCTTCGAGGGCTTTCGCGAGGGCGACGGCCCGGGCCTGCTGGCCGTGAAGGTCCACGCGCAGCGCTGATTTTCCCTTTCGCCCGCCGGGGTGTCTAGAAGCGCGAACGAGGTGAGAGCACGCGCCGGAGGGGCGCGCGTCCCGCCCTCGTTCGAATGACGATCCTCTGCCCCGCGTGGAGGATCGAAGGGAGAGATCTCGGCATGAAATGGCTTCGTTACACGCTCTCGAGCCTCGTCCTTTCCTCGGCCCTCGCGCTCGCCGGCTGCGGCGGCAATTCCGAGCCCGAGCCGTCGGCCGATCCGATCGCCGATGACGAGATCGTCGACCTCGGCGATCTCATTCAGCAGGACCAGGACGCGGCCGCGGCCGCGGAGGTGGTCGGCGATCCCGCGACGCTGCTCGCCGAGGGGAAGAAGCAGGGCGACAAGGTGCGCAGCGACGTCGCCGCGGTGATGAGCTTCATCAAGGAGGCGGCCCAGGGCGAGCCGGCGCGCAAAGGCGTGACGGCGGACGGCCGCGCGTATGCGCAATGGGTGAAGACGATCCAGGGCGCGGAGATCACGTTCTCGGCCGTGCGCATGACGCAGGATCGGCTGCGATACCTCGTGCAGGGCAAGGCCTCGGACGGCGCGAAGAAGCCGCTGCTCACGGGCATTTTCGTGAAGAAGGGCCCGAAGACGGGCGGCGGGCGGTTCCACGTGAACCTGTCGAACGTGAGCGATCTCTACAATGCTCCGGGCGCGGACGGGTCGGTCCATTTCTGGTTCGCGAACCACAAGGGCGACAAGCGCGGCCGGCGCATCGCCTACCTGAACGTGGTTCGTCGGGACGACCCGCAGATGCAAAAGGTCAACTATGGCGCCGACCTCGTGCGGCTCGTGGGCGTGGGCGGGCGGTTCCGGTCGGTGGGCGTGGGCGACGTGATCCCGGATCTGCCGGGAAACGAGGCGATCGGCCTGCGGATCCTGTGGAAGGCCGGCGAAGGCGGGCGCGCCGTCGCGGCCGTGGCCTCGCTCGGGCCGGACGCGAAGCTGCTCGGCACGGCGCACGAGTGCTGGGACAAGGAGGGCCTGCGCTCGGCGTACAAGGACGATAACCCGAGCAACGACGAGACGAACCCGGACGAGGGCGATCTCGCGATGTGCGCCGGCTTCGCGGAGGAAGCGCCGCCGGATCAGGCCGACGTGAACGAGAATGGGCAGGACACGGATCCGGAGCTCGACGCGCTGCTCGAGGAGTCGGGCGCGATGGACATCGACGCGGCCGAGGCGGACGCGGCCGACGCGATCGGCCAGTGAACGCATGATTCGGGCGCGCGCCGTGCTCGTGTTCGTCCGGGCAACCCTCGGGGTGCTCGTGGCCCTTTCGTTCACGCCTCCAGCCTGGGGCTACGAGCACGGGCGATCCGAGTACGGCGCGCGCCTTCGCTTGGCTTCGCTTCCGGCACGGGTGCGTCTTGCCACACCCGTGCCGGGCTTTTTCGATGGGGGCCGGGGCGCGCTGCTCCGGGCCATGGCGACGTGGTCGAGCGTGCATTGTGATGCGCGCGAGGTTTCGTTTGTCGAGGCGAATTCCGGTGAAGAAGCGCTGATCGAGGTGCGCCCCGTGTCTTCGGGGTGGCGTCACGGCCCGGTGATCGCGGCGCACACGGACGTCGAGAGCGACAAGTGGACGGGCGAGATCCGGCGCGTGGTGATCGAGCTCGACGCGACGCGACGGTGGAGCGACGCGGAGGTCGTGCCGGCGGATGCGCTCGATCTGGAGACGGTGCTGCTCCACGAGATCGGGCACGCGGCGGGGCTCGCGCACAGCGGGCACACGTCGGCCGTGATGCGCGCGGGGCTCAAACCGGGACACGCGGCGAGGCGCGCGCTCGATCCGGACGACGTGGCCGGGATCTGCGCGGCCTATGCGGCGCCCGCGAAGGTGCGGCAGGACGAACCATCGGTCCGGACAGACCCGCGCATTTCGTTCCCGTCGGCGCCGCGGGCCTTGGGCCTCGCCGCGGCGCTCGGCGCGCTCGGCGCGGGGATCGCCGGATGGAGACGGCGGCGAAGGGCCCGCGCGATCAGCCGTTCGGATCCGGGATCAGCCCCCGCAGACGCTTGATGCCGTGGTGAAAGTTCACCTTCGCGCTGTCTTCGCTGCAATCGGCGAGGACCGCGATCTCGCGGAAGCTGAGCTCGTGGAAGAGGCGCAGCTCGACGGTGAGGCGCTGCTTCGGGGGGAGCTCGTCGAGGCGCTGCGCGACGCGGCCCCAGACCTCGGCGGCGACGAGCCGGCTCGTCTCCAGGGAGCTCGTGAACGCGGGCAGATCATCCATGTCGGCGAGCGGGCCTTCCCGCGAGGATCCGCGGACGTGGTTCAGCGCGACGTGGACCGCGATACGATACAGCCAGGTGCGGAAGCTCGATTCGCGACGAAAATCGGCGAGCTTTTCGAATGCATTGAGGAAGGCACGCTGCGTGACGTCCTCGGCGTCCTCGGGGCGCCGGACGTACCGGCGGACGAGGCGCAAGATCCCCGGCTGATGTTGCCTCACGAGCGCGTCCGCCGCGCTCCGATCCCCCGCGAGGACCCGCTCGACGAGCGAGACGTCGCCCTCCTCCGCCGCCTCGCTCATCGATGACCTCGTTCGTTCATGATCCCGCGGCGCAGAATAGCGGGATTCTTCCGTGGAGGCCACGCGAGCTCGACCAGGACGCCTCGGCGCTGCCGTCGAACGTGATGCGGATGTGGATGCCGAGGTCCGTTTTTTCGTGCACGATCTCGCCGCCGGCCGCGGGGCATTCGCCGGAGCAGCGCGCGAATCCGCTCACCGCGGTATGAAACGCCCGGGTGCCCACGCGGGTCTCGAAATCACCTTCGAACGTGGCGCATTTCTCCGTGGCATTCCAGGTGACCGTGTAGGCGCCCGCGCGCTCGATTCGATGCCCCCGCGGGCCCTGGCCCTCCCCGCTCGTCTCGACCTCGAGGCGCCGCGTCACGCCGTCCGCGTCGAGGGAGAAAAACCCCTCGGAGTCGATGTCGAGGATCGCCCGCGAGGCGTGGAGATCACGCGCGGACGCGAGCGCGTGCAGGCCACTCGCGCCGACCGAGTAGACGACGTCGAGCGTCCCGTCGAGCTTCGCCGTCTTGAACGGGCCGAGGCAACCGGAGAGCAGGTATTTCACCGTGTTGTCTTTTCGGCTGGTCGTGACGCAATCCGTCGGACGAAAGACGAGGCCCGCCGTGGCCGCCGCTTTCAACGCGGCGAGGTCGGGATTCGCGCTCTTCGGATCGAGGCGCGCGATCGAGGCGACGACGAGCGCCGCTTCGTTCTGCGAGACGTCGAACGCGTCGAGGGCCTGTTCGACGTCGACGCTCTCGTCCTCGCCCTCGGCGGGGCCGCAGGCGGGCGCCGCGAAGACGAGAAGGCAGACGATGGACGCACGCGTCGCGCGAGAGGGAAGGACAGAATGTGTCATACCCCTGCTCCCCGCGCCGGGGTGAGCCACGGCGCGCTCGGAAGGCGTGGTATCTTATCGCGGAATGCGCGTCCTCGCCCGCCTCGTTTCTCGAAAAAGAGCCGGCCTCGTCGTGTCCACGATCGCGCTCTTCGCCACGACGGCAGGCGCCGGGATCGCGCCGGCGTGGGCCGAGGATCACGCGGTCAGCGCCGCGGATCGCGAGGCCGCGACGCGCGCATTCGAGGAGGGCGAACGCGCGTATCGAGCCGGTGATTTTTCAAGAGCAGCCGAACGGTTCGAGGAGGCGTACCACAAAGCCCCGCACCCGGCGCCGCTCTGGAACGCGGCGCGCTCGTGGGACAAGGCCGGCGAGATCGCACGCGCGGCGAACGGATACGCGCGGTACCTGCGCGAGGCGCCACAAGGCGCGCCCGATCGCGACGAGGCAGGCAAGGCGCTCGGCGAGCTCGCGGCGAGGCTCGGGCGGATCGAGGTCTTCGCGCCCGAGGTTGAAGACGTGCGGGTCGATGATCAGCCGCTCGAAGGGACGAGCGTGTACGTGCACCCAGGGACCCACGTGATCGAAGGGCGCGTGCGCGGGATCGAGGTGCGGCGGACGGAGGAGCTCCAAGCAGGCAACGTGCGCAGCGTGGCGCTCGTCGCGGAGGGCATTGCTTCGGCGCCGAAAGAATCCACGCACGACGCGCCGAGCGAGCCACCGCGGCCGATCACGAAGGCACAGCGACCGCCGGCCAAGGCTCCGCCCGCGACGCCCGCCGAAAAACCATGGCTCGTGCCGGCGCTCGTCGCGAGCGGGGCAGCGACGCTCGTGAGCGCAGGGCTCGTCGTGTGGTCGGGGGTCGACACGCTGATCGCACGATCGGACTACGACGCGGCGCCGTCTTGGGACAAACTCTACGAGGGTCGGGACAAACAGTTCCGTACGAATGTGCTCGTGGGTGTGTCGCTCGGCCTCGGCGCGGTCACGGGCGCGCTCGGGTCGCTCTGGCTCATGGGCCGCAGTGGCAAGGACGTGAAGGTGGGGCTCGGGGCAAAGGGCATCGTCATGCGCGTCGAACTGAAGCTCGTACCGCCCGTGCTCGGAGGTCCGGCGTTCGTCGGGGCCTCGGGGAGCTTTTGAATGCCGCGATCGAGCGAGCGGATCGGGCCGTACGAGGTGATCGCCGAGCTCGCCTCCGGCGGCATGGCAACGACGTACCTGGCACGAAAGACGGGCGAAGTCGGCTTCGAGCGGCTCGTCGTGCTGAAGCGCGTGCATCCGCACCTGCTGAAGGAGCCGAGCCTCCGGGACATGCTGGGCGACGAGGCGCGCGTGGCGGCGTCGATGCGGCACCCGAACGTGGTGCCCGTGGAGGACGTCGTGGACGCGTCGGGCGAGCTTTGCCTGGTGATGCCCTACGTCGAGTCGCTCTCGCTCGGCGCGCTGCTCGACGCGGCCCGAGGCGCAGGCGAGCGGCTGCCGCCCGCGGTCGCGAGCCGGATCCTGCTCGACGTGCTCGCCGGGCTCGACGCCGCGCACGAGGCGAAGGACCTGCGCGGCGAGCCGCTCGAGATCGTGCACCGCGACGTGAGCCCGCGGAACGTGCTCGTCGGCACGGACGGGCGCGCGCGGCTCATCGATTTCGGCGTGGCAAAAGCGGCCCGGCGGATCACGCAGACGCAGAGCGGGATCATGAAGGGGACGATCGCGTACATGGCGCCGGAGCAGCTCCGGCGTCGCGAGCTCGATCGGCGCGCGGACGTGTTCGCCGCGGGCGTGGTGCTGCACGAGGCGATCACGGGCGAGCGGCTCTTCGACGGGCGGGACGAGGCGGACGTGCTGATCGGCGTGCTCGCCGACGAGATCCCGCGGCTGTCGGAGGCGGCGCTCGGCCTCTCGCCCGCGATCGACCAGGTGCTCGAATCCGCGCTCTCTCGCGATCCCGACGAGCGCTTCGCCTCGGCCGCGGCGTTCGCGGAGGCGCTCGAACGCGCGCTCTCGCCGGCGCCGCCGCGCGAGGTCGGGGCGATCCTCGCGCGGCTCGGGGCGGCGGAGATCGAGCGGCGGCGGGAGGCGGTGCGGGTTTTTCTGGACCAACCGCGGGTCGAGGCCCCGGAGAGCACGCCGCGAAGGCGATCGTCGTCGCGGGCGATCATGATGCTGGCCTCGGCGGCGGCGCTCGCGGGGGGCGGTTTCCTCGCGCTCGGCGCGATGCGACGGGGCGCGCCGAGCCCCGCGCGGGCGAACGCGGGCGTGGCCGCGAGCGTGGCGGCGGCGCGGGAGGGCGTGGTGATTGTCGGGACGAACATGCCGCGCGGCGAGGCGCCGGGCGGGAGCGGGCCCGTTCGGGCAGCGGCGGCCGAGGCGAGGCCGGCTTCGGTCACGGCGTCGGGATCGGCGCGACCCAAAGCACCCGCGTCGCGGTGGGATCTGCACGCGAATCCGTATCGAGCGGGAGAGATCGGCGACAATCGCCGGTGATGCGTGGAAAACTCTTGGCTTGGCTCTTCCTCGGGCTCCTCGGATGTACCGTGTTCGATGGGCTCACGCCGCCCCCGGAGGCGAGCGCGCTCGCCGGCTACCTGTCGATCGACGAGGGCGCGCGGGCGTGTAGCCTCGTCTTCCGCTGCCCGATGCTCTCCGAGGCGATCGCGCGGTCCATCGGCGTGCCGGCGAGCGCGACGCGATACTCGACGTGCCTCGGGTGGCTCGCGGGTCCGCTGCCGCCGAGCCGGTTCGGGCTCGCGGCGCAGGCGAGCCTGCTCGGCTGCGTGAGCGAGGCCGAAGGGTGCGCGGAGGCGCTCGCGTGCGCCTTCGTCGAGCCGCTCGACGAGGGAGATACGCGTTGCATGGGCGTGGCGGGCGACGCGTGCGCGTCCACGGGGATGCTCGTCGATTGCACGAGCCGCTACGCCGAGCGTTGCGTGACGCCGCACTGGGGCGCCGGGAGCGAATGCCGTCTCGGGCTCGCGAGCGAGGGGCGGTGCGCGCTGAGCGGTTGCCTGCCCGATGCCGCGGCGCCGCCGCGCTGCACGTCGGGGGTGTACGTGCGTTGTGATCCGGCGACGAACCTGAAGGTCGCGAAGGATTGCAACACGGTGGGGCTCACGTGCCCGGAGGGCGCCGAGGGAGCGGACGCGCAATGCGCGACCGAGGACGGGGTCTTTCCGTGCGACGAGCCGGGCGCGACGTCGTGCGCCCCGAAGGACGCGCGGGTGCGCGTCTGCGACGGCTCGCTCGCCTCGGAGTTCGATTGCGCGGCGATGGGCAAAGGGTGCGTCGAGGAGGACGGAGGCGCGCGCTGCGCGCGGGCCGTTGAAGCGTGCTCGCCGCTCGATCCCGGGATCGACGTCTGCGACGGGACGTCGATCTCGGTCTGCGTCGCCGGATCGAGGGTCACGGTCGATTGCGCGACCCTCGGGCTCTCGTGCGTGCCGCCGGACGGGACGTCGAGCGGATATTGCGGGTAGTCACGGGAGGCGGAGAATGGCGGCGGCACGGGCGCGCCCCTCGTAGGTGACGAAGCCGTCGAGGAGGCGCGAGGCGTCGCCGCGGCCGACGAGGTCGGGGGCGAGGATCTCGAGCGCGCGGAGGCGCGACTCTTCGAATGCGAAGCGATTGATCAGATCGTGCGCTTGTCCGACGGTGACGGCGCGGCTCCCGAAGACCTCGGAGAGGAACGCGAGGCGGCTCCTGTCGTCCCGCAAGGCCTCCATGTCGGTGATCGCGGTGCGGAACTGGATGGCCGAGAGGGGCCGTTCGAGCTCGAACGAGGGCGGCGCATAAGCGTCGTGCGAGGGCGGCGGCGGGACGCGCTCGACGATCGGCGAGCCATGACGGTCGAGGGAGAGGGCCACGACGCCGGGCGTGGCCTGGACCTGGCCCTGCCAAACCCTGCGGTCGCCGCGGGTCATGACGACGCCGTAGGCGCGCCCCTCGGGGACGAACATGACGCCGGGGCTGCCCTCGATCGAGCCGACGAGGGTGCTACCGTCGTAGATCCAGGCGATCCCGCCGTATGCCGGCGCGACGCGCAGCTCGGTGTAGCCGGGGTACTGGTTCGCGTAACGCCTCGGCGTGGGGGCGGGACCATATTGCGGCGGGCGCGGGACCGATCGAGGGCCGTAAGGCCGCACCGCCGGGGGCGCCGTCTGCACGGGCGACTGCATCTGCACGGGCGCCCCCATCTGCATCGGCGACTGCATCTGCGCGAATGGCACGGGCGTCCTCGTCTGCGCAGGCGTCCTCATCTGCACTTTGCCGAGGAAGGACGCATCGAGCGACGCGTCGATCCCGACGTCCGCTCGCGCCTCCATCGCCGGCCCGAGCAGAGGGGCGCAAAATGCCAGGATCGTCGCGTACTTCTTCATTTCGAAACCTCCACGCAGCCATTACGTCGGCAGCGACTCTTCGACGCGGCGCAGCGGGGACGATTCACGCTCATCAGGACGATTTCGACGTGGACACGTCGATCGTCTGGCGGGAAAAACCGATGAAGCTCGAAACCGCGGAGAGGGCGGAGAGAATCCGAGGGCCTACCGGGGCGGGCGCGGCGGATCGTTGACGATCGGTTGGGTCACGAGCGGCGGGGGCACGTGCTGCTGCGGCGGGGTCGCCACGCCGAGCATCCGCTCGACCTCCTGCGGGCTTTGCTTCTCGACGATCTGCTTGTCCGCTTTTTTCTGCGGCCACCCCTCGGTGCGGCACCAGTCGAAATCGAGCTCCATGCGGGAGCCGTCGCGGAGCTCGATCTTCGCGACGACGGTCGACTTGCAGGCGCTGACCGTGGCCGCGGCCTCGAACGACGGCGCGTCGCCGCCGACGAGCTCGCTCTTCGAGATGTAGAAGACCGGGTTCAGCTCGTACACGACGCGCTTGATCGTGTCCTTCTGCGCCTCGGGTACGTCGAGCGAGAGGATGACGTCGAAGACGGAGTTGCCGCGAATGCCGGGGCGCTGCAGTACCCGCACGCGCGGCGTCGGGCGCAATCCCTCGGGGACCTTGCCCTCCTCGGTCAGGACGACGCTCTCGGGCGCGTCGGCGGTGCGCGCGATCCCGGCGCTGGCGAGGGGCGACTCCGCCCGCTGGCTGCGCAGGTACGCTTCGAGGTCTTTCTTGCGATCCTCGAGGCGGCGCGTCTCGTCTTCGAGCTTCTTTCGCGATTTCTCGACCTCGTCGAGCTTGGTCTGCCCCTCGCTGAGCCTCTGGTCGAGCTCCTCCTTGGCCTTCCGCGTGTCGTAAAGCTCGATGTTCTTCTGGGCGATGTCGATCGCGAAGTACACGACGATGAGCGCCGTCAAAAGGACCGGGACGAGCGTCAGGAGCATGCTCCGCTGGCGCTGCGAGCGCGCGCGCTCTTCCAGCGCCGAGAGCTCCGCTTCCAACCTTTCTCTTTCATCCATGGACATGGCTCGCTCGCCCTTCAAATGAGCCGCTGGAATCGCTCGTCGAGCACCCGCACGAGCTCGTCGTCGCGATGCGACGCACACCGCTGATAGCCGTCTTTCAAGAAATGAAGCCTGTCGATCGCCTCGCGGTACGACGCGAGCCGCATCGGCAACCCGATCGAGCCCGCGAACAGGAGCGCGAAGCCGCCCGATACGGAGAGGACCGGCGGCAGCATGCGGAAGAGGTAGGCCGCGAGCGCGACGGCGAGGGCGAGGGCGGCCCCGAGGCTGACGAGCTGCACGCGGAGCGTGGTGCGGTGCGAATCGATCGCGCGTTCGAGGTGCTGGATCTTCACGGCGATGCGGCCCTTGCGGGTGAGGCTCGGCGGCGAGGGCTCCTCGGGCGGCGGCGTCTTGGCCACGGGCTCGGGCCGCGATCCCGAGGAGACGGCCGCGTCCGCGGGGCCGAACCGGAGGGCCTGGGTGTCCTCGCCGCGGCCCGCGTCCGCCCATTCCATGGTTTGCGGGTCGTATTCGCGGCGAATGCGCCGCCCGCGGGCCGAGCCCTCGACGACGACGATCTGGTAGGCAATGGGCAGCGCCCACTCCTTGCGGCCGTATGCGGCGACGCCCGCGCTCGCCGCGGCCGCGATGGCGAGGAACCAGCCGTCGAGCTCGCGTACGTCGTGCCAATCGACGTGCTGGTGGCCGTGGAGTGCGAGCTGGAATCGCTCGCGCGCGAGCCAGCGCCGCATGCCGCCCGCGTCGGTCATGACGCTGTAATCGGTGCGGCCGACGCCCGCCGGGCTTTCCAGGTGGTGGTGGACGACCGCGATGCGGAAGAGGCCCTTGTCCCGCGTACGCCGGAGGAGCCCGTCCGCGTGGTCGCGCTGGCCAATGCCGACCGAGCCGTGCTCCTTCTGCGCGCTCGCCTCGAGCTCCTCGCAGGAGTTGAACGCGACGACCTCGACGCCGAGGTCCTCGAAGACGTGATGATCGACGCGCTTGTGCGGCGGCGTGCCCTCCGCGAAGGGCGGGCGCGTGTCGCCGTAGAGCGCGGCGCGGATGCGGTCGTAGAGGGCATACCGGCCCGCGGGTTCGCCACCGCGCAGGACGTCGTGGTTTCCCGGGGCGATGACGATTCGCGAGACAGGGAGGCCGAGGCCCTCGACGAGGGACTTCAGAAACGTGACGACGGGCTCGATGCCGGTCTCGCTCCCGCGGTCGAGGAGATCACCCGAGACGACGACGAGGTCGGGCGCGAGGCCCTCGTTGCGGAGGTCGTAGAGCAGGCTGCCGAGGAGCCCGCGGCGGTTGTGGGGCGCGACGGCGAGCTCGGTGGCCTCGGTGTTCCAGTAGTGGCCCTGCGCTTCGGCCGCGCAGAAATGCAGGTCCGAGACGTGGAGCACGCAGAGCCTCGGCCCACCCGATGGCATGGGGCCCATGATTCGCGGGACGCGGTCCGTCGTCAAGGCCCCCGCCCCGATCAATCCGCGCAGCAGAGAACGCCGCCGCCCTCGGGGCCGAACTTGATGACGACGTTCGCTTCGTCGTAACCGCCGCTGTTTCCGCCGCACCACCACGGCGTGCCGAGAGCGCTGCAGACGTTCCCCGAGGTCGTGGTGAGCACGCCGCAGTTGCCGTCGCTGGGAATGCCGAGCGTGCCGCAGCCGAAGAGATCGTTCGCCGTGACGTCGCTCGACGCGCAGTCCGTGGCGCAGCTTCCGGCGGTACAGATGTTCGGGTCGGTCTCGGTGCCGAGGGCGCATATCGCGCAGCCGGTCGAGCCCTGCCGTGTCGCAAAGAAGAGGTTCGGTTCGAAGCTTACGCCGGCGCAGCCCCCGGGCGCGTGGGCAGCGACGTCGTCCGCGCCGTTGCAGACGTGGAAGCCGGGCGAGCAGAGGTCGGCCGCGCTGCAGCCCATACCGTTCGGATTCGCGCTCGTGTTGCCGGCTCCGTGGTTGCATTGCGCGTCGGGCGCCACGATCAAGCCCTGGATGTTCCAGCCGCCGGAGCAGCCCGCGATCAGAGGGAATTGCTGCTCGTCGACGAACCCCTCGCGCGTGCCGTCGCCGCAGCCATTTGCCTTGGCGCACGCGTCGTCGATGATGCCATTACAATCCTCGTCGATGCCATTGCCGCAAATCTCGGGTTTCGGGGCCACGTCCGGGGCGCACGCGAGGGCGCCTCCCGTGCAGACGACGGTGCCGTCCTTGCAGATGCCCGGCTTGTCCGTGATGCAATCGGCGCCCGCGTTCTGGCTCTCCTCGTCGATCTGGCCGTCGCAATCGTCGTCGATGCCGTTGCAAAGCTCGACGGTGCAGACGGGAGGCCCTCCCGCCGTTCCGCCCGCGCCGCCGGCCCCGCCCGCGCCGGCGCCGCCGCCGGTCCCGAGGTCGAACGCCATGGGATCGGAGCGAGCGCCGCAAGCGAGGAGCAAGGCGGGCACGGCGAGGGCACTGACGAAGAGGGACATGCGCATGGGCAGGATCGGCAGGATGCCTGGATCGCGGCGAGGCCGCAAGAATGCGGGAACCGGGGGCGCCCGCCATCGGGGCGACGTACACGTTTGACGAGTGAAGCGGTCGGCGGCGACGACACCGTGCGTTTCGACGCGTCGCGTTTTGCCAGAGACGGCGCGATTCCCTCTCGCAGTTCCGCGCGGGTTGCCCTACGCTCGCGCGTGGAGGGACACGTGCAAACGTTCGCGCGAGCCTTGCTTTTGGGTGCGTGCCTGGGCCTCGTTTCCTGCGCGGAGGGGAGCGCGACGACGGACACGGGGAGTGGTTCGTCGGGGGACGGGGGGCGGGGCGGCGTCGCCGGCGCAGGAGGACAAGCAGGCGACGGCGGGACGGGCGGCATGGGCGGTGCCGGCGGCGCAGGGGGAATCGGCGGCGCAGGAGGAATCGGCGGCGCGGGCGGCATGGGCGGCGCCGGCGGCACGGGCGGCGCGGGAGGCATGGGCGGAGGCGCGCCGGTTTGTGGCAATGGCGTGGTCGAGCCGGGAGAGGCGTGCGACGGCGACGGCGTGCCTTGCGTGGACCTCGGATACGCGAGCGGCGAGGCGATGTGCACGGCGGGCTGCACGCTCGACGTGAAGCAATGCGAGGACTGCGGCAACGGGGTCATTCAGCCGGAGATCGGCGAGAAATGCGATTTCGACGCGCAGGGCGATCCGCTCGTCGCGGCCACCTGCCAGAGCCTCGGGTATCCGAACAGCGGGGCGAACCCCGGCTGCAATCCGGACTGTCAATACGACATCCGGGTTTGCCTCTGCGGCAACGGCACGCTCGACGACGAGGAGCTTTGCGACGGGTCGAACCTCGGCGGAAGGACCTGCGTGTCCGAGGGCTTCGGCAGCGGGACGCTCGCCTGCACGCCCGATTGCACGTTCGATACGTCCGGGTGCAGCCCCTGCGGCAACGGGATGCTCGATCTCGGCGAGGCGTGCGACGGCCAGAACCTCGGCGTGACGACGTGTGTATCGCTCGGGTACGGGAGCGGGATGCTCGCGTGCAAGCCGAGCTGCACGTTCGACACCTCGGGCTGCAATCCTTGCGGAAATGGGAACATCGAGGCGGGCGAGGCCTGCGACGGGCAAAACCTCGGCGGCAAGAGCTGCGTGTCGCTGGGCTTCGGGGGCGGCAACCTGCAATGCTCGCCGAGCTGCACGCTCGACACGGCCGGCTGCGATCCCTGCGGCAATGGCAAGGTCGACCCGGGCGAGGAATGCGACGGCCCGGACCTCGACAAGGAGACGTGCGTAACGCAAGGGTTCGGCAGCGGGACGCTGAAGTGCGCGAGCATGTGCACGTTCGACACGTCGAGCTGCAACCCCTGCGGCAATGGCAAGATCGACCCCGGCGAGGGCTGCGACGACGGCAACCAGGCCCCCGGCGACGGGTGCTCGGCGACGTGCCAGATCGAGGCGGCCGCGTGTGATCCGGACGGCACGTACACGATCGTCGGCAATCCGATCAGCTACACGTGCTGCAATGGATCCGTGAACGTGAACATCTCGAAGTTCGTCTTTGCCGGGGACGGGGCCATCATCGGCTCGTCGCCGTCGAACCCGGCGACGATGGCCGGCCAGGCGACGACCTGCCCGTCGGGGAACTTCAGCAATTCGGCCTCGATCGCCGGCGGCTGCACGGAGACGTACAGTCTGGTCGGGAGCTTCAACGGGCCGAATTCGTGGACGGGCCTCTATCAGATGACGTTCACGGGGTCGGACTGTAGCTGCTTCGGCGGGCTCTTCGGCGCGCCCTGCGTCAATCAGCTCTTCTCGATCAGCGCGGCGCGCTGACCTCTCCCTTTTCATCCGCGCGCAGGGCGAGCACCACGCGGCCGTGGATCGTGCCTTCCGTCATGCGCGCGAACACGCTGTTGATCGCCTCGAGCGGCTGGACCTCGGTGGTGGGCTTGATCCCGGCGTGCGCGGCGATCTCCAGCGCTTCTTTCAGGTCCATGCGCGTGCCCACGATCGAGCCGCGGAGCGTGAGGCGCTTCAACACGACGTCGAAGATCGGCGTCGGGAAATCGCCGGGCGGGAGGCCGACGAGCACGCACGTGCCGCCGGATCGAAGGGTCCCGAGGGCCTGACGGATGGCGCTCGGCGAGACCGCCGTGACGAGCGCCCCGTGCGCGCCGCCGATCTGCCGCTGGACCTCGGCCGCCGGATCGACGTGCAGGGCGTCGACGACGAGCTCCGCGCCGAGCTCGCGGGCGAGGTCGAGTTTGTCCGCGCCCACGTCCACGGCCGCGACGCGCAGGCCCATCGCTCTTGCATACGGAATCGCGAGGTGCCCGAGGCCGCCGATCCCCGAGACGACGACCCATTGCCCCGGGCGCGCCTCCGTCTCCTTGAGGCCCTTGTAGCTGGTCAAGCCGGCGCAGAGGATCGGCGCGGCCTCGACGAAGCCGAGCGCGTCCGGAAGACGCCCGACGTAGGCCGCGGGCGCGACGACGTATTCAGCGTGGCCGCCGTTGACCGAATACCCCGTGTTTTGCTGCGACGGACACAACGTCTCCCAGCCGGTGATGCAATGGTCGCAGGCGCCGCAGGCGTTGTGGAGCCAGGGGACGCCGACGCGGTCGCCCTCTTTGAGCGTGGTGACGCCGGCGCCAAGCGCCGCGACGTGACCGACGCCCTCGTGGCCAGGGATGAAGGGCAGCGCGGGTTTGACCGGCCAATCGCCGTTCGCCGCGTGCAAATCGGTGTGACAAACACCGCTCGCCACGATTCGAACGAGGACCTCGCCGGCGCTCGGCACGGGGACGGGGACCTCCTCGATGGCAAGCGGCTGTCCAAACGCCCGAACGACCGCGGCCCTCATCGTACGTTGCATCATCGCTCTCCAGGTGCAGGTGGCTGGTGAGGGAATGCATTGGCAAGCGTCATGCCATCACCAGGAATGCCTCATTTTGCAGCGCGAAAGCAGAGCGAGCGGCCGGGGACGTGCGCGCTTTGCGCGGCGGCGCAGATCGTGCGTCCGCCGCGCAAAACGCGCTCTACCGCGCCGCCAGCCAGCGCGTGGCCAGCTCGATCTCCTTCGGGCGGTGCTCGTAGCCGTCCGGCGGCGGCGTCGCATACCCGTACGCGAGGAAACTCGCCACGATCTTGCCGAGCGACGTCGTGAGCGGCTCGTGGCGGAAGCCGAGCTCGGCCTCGGCCTTCGAGGGATCCACCATCGACATCCATTTGGTGCTGAACGGCGAGACGTCGCGGAGGCAGAGCCCCGCGGCGACGACGTCCGCGGACGGGACGGGCGCGAGCTCGGACCGGGATCCGAGCATTCCCTTCAGGATCCCGAGCAGCTCGACGAGGGACGGCATCTCCGGCTGGCAGACGTTGTACGCCTCGCCGAACGTCCGCGCGTTGCCGAGGATGTCCGTGAGGAAACGCGCGACCTCGCCCGCATAGACGTGACGAACCAGGTGCGTCCCGCCGTCCGGGACGAGGACCGGGCCGCCATCGGCGAGGCGGAAGAGATAACGGTCGATGCGGCGAGACGAGTCGCGCTCGCCATTGACGACGGGGATACGGATACGCGTGGACGGGAAGCGCGATGTCTCGAAGGCCTCCACGAGCGTATCCTCGCAGTCGCGCTTGCCCGTGCCGTATTCCCAGTTCCCGAGCTCGTCCTCGTCCGTCGGGCGGGGCATGACGGGGCCGGCATAGTCGATTTCCCGCGACGGCCGCGGGGCGCCCTCGCGCACGAGGTACACCTGGCCCGTGCTGATGAAGACGTAGTGCCCCACGCGGCCGCCGAGCGCATCCACCGCGCCGCGCGTGTCCTCGGCGCGATACGCGGCGAAATCGACGGCCGCGTCGAAGTGGCGGTTTTGCAGGAGCCGCGCGAGGTCCGCCGTCGTCCGGTCGCCCTGGAGCCGCTCGATCCGCGCGCCAAACGGATCCGGCAGGGTCCCGCGATTGAACAAGGTCACCTGGTGCCCCGCCGCGAGCAGCCGCTGCACGAGGAGCGGACCGACGAACCGCGTCCCGCCGATGACGAGAACCTTCATGGCCCCCTTACTAGCAGCGAAACCGAGGACGACACAACGGGTCGGCGGCGCGTGGGTGGATCATCGAGGATCCACCTTGCCACAATTTCGTCGAATTCATTCCACGAGTCTTCCGCGGGGAAGGCAGAGGAGCGCCAAACCGGGGCGATACGAAGGAGGGGTCTGGCGCGGCCCGTGGCCGCCACACCGGAGGAATCATGCAAGCCCACGCTTCGTACGTCGATGCCCTCGCGGGCGACGCCCCGCCCGAGCCCCAGGGAGCCCCGCCCCCGAGCCAGCCCGAAGAGGCGCAGGTCGTCGCCCCCGTTCCCCCCGCCGACGAGGGCGCTCCGTCGTTCGCGAAGGCGCTGCTCGGCGATGGGCCGGAAGGCGTCGCGGCCGCGCTGCGCGACGACGCGCGGAGGTTCGCCACGGCGCTCGCGCTGTCGGCGCTCTACGGGCTTTCGATCGGGACGCGAGACGGCGGGCTTTCGATCCTGAAGCACGCGGCCGCGGTGCCACTCGCGCCGCTCGCCGTCGCAGGGCTCGGCGTGCCCGCGCTGTTCATCGTGCTCACGATGTTCGACGCGCCGGTCGATCCGCCGGCCGCGGTGAAGGCCGCGGCGCGCGGGGCCGCGACGACGGGCCTTGTGCTCGGCGGTCTCGCGCCTGCGATGGCGCTCTTCGTGACGACGTCGAGCTCGCGCATCGGCGCGGCGTTCTCGGCGGGGCTCGGCCTCCTCCTCGCGGGGATCTTCGGGCTTCGCGCGTTCCTCGGGGCGATCGGGACGCCGCTCGGGCGCGCCCCCGCGGGCGTGCGAACGATGAGCGGATTCGCGCTCGCAGGCTTCGCGATCTTCGCGACGGCGCTGTCGGCGCGGGTCTGGTGGAGCACGCTGCCGATCTTCGGAGGTGCCCCGTGAGCGCCACCGTCCTCGCCCGCTTGCTCCGCTCGCCCGGTGACGTCGCCCGCGCTTGTCGCGACGACGATCCGGAGGTGCGCGCCATCGCCGCGACCTCGCTCGCCTCGATCGCGCTCGGCGCGGCCGCGTTCGGCGGCGTGATCGGGAGCTTCCGCGGCGGCGCGCAGATCCTCTACGGCGCGGCGAAGGTGCCGCTCGCCGTGCTCGCGACGCTCGCGCTCTCGGTGCCGGCGTTCCACGCGCTCGCCGCGGTGCTCGGCCGGCCCTGGCCGATGCGATCGATCGTGGCGCTCGCGCTCGCGTCGGCGGGTCGATCGTCGCTCGTGCTGCTCGCGTTCGCGCCCGCGCTCTGGCTGATGCTCGATCTCGGCATGGGCTACCACACGGCGGCGATCGTGGCGTCGGGCGCGTACGCCGTGGCCGGGTTCGCGGCGCTGTCCTTGCTCGTGCGCGGGCTCGGCGAAGGGAAAGGGCGGATCACGACGGCGATCGCGTTCATCGGCGTGTTCTTCGCGGTCGGCGGACAAACCGCGTGGATCCTGCGTCCGTATCTGGTGCGGCCGCGCGCGACGAACGTGCCGTTCTTGCGCGACCGCGAGGGCAGCTTCGCCGAGTCCGTGCTGACGAGCTTGACGTCGGCCGCGATCTACAGCGACCGGCCGTATCGGATCGACGCGCCGCCTGCCCCCGCGTCCGATGCGTGGGAGGGCCGCACGCGGTCGCGCGAGGTCGAGGAGGATTTCGAGGAGGAGGGCGGGCAATGAGCCTGCGGGATCTGTCGCTGCTCTACCTCGTCGCGGGGATCTGCTGCGCGGTAGCGATCTATCGGTCGTCCCCCGAGGGAGGCTCGCGCGCGGCGGTGTCGGCGGCGCTGGCCGTGCCGCTCTGGCCGCTCTGGGCGCCGATCGCGCTGACCGCGAAGCGCGCGGCGGACACGCCGAAGGGCGCCGCGGGGAGCGCGCTCGTCCGGGTGAAAGCGGCGCTCGCGGAGGCCGTCGAGGCGTCGCGGGGGACGCCGCTCGCGAGCGTGCTGCCGGCGGAAGCGGCGGCGCGGATCGAGGCGGAGGTCGCGCGGCGCGTCGAGCGGCACGCGGAGCTCGAAGCGCTCCTCCGGAAGGAGGCGTTCGATCTTTCGCGGGCCGAGGCGCGCGTGCGCGAGATCGAGCGCGCCTCGGGGTCGAGCCGCGCGCTCGCGACGGCGCGGCTCGACCTCGACAACGTCCGCCGACTGTCCTTGCTGCGCGACCGGGACGCGCGCGCCCTGGAGGAGCTCTGCGCGCTCGCCGAGGCGCTGCGCACGCAGGTGACGGTGGCGCGCTTCAGCGGATCCTCCGCGGCGGACATCGGTGGTATCGTCTCGGAGGTGCAGGCGCGGGTCGAGGGCCTCGGCGCCGCCCTCGAAGCCGAAGAGAGCCTGCGCGCCGAGGAGCCGATCGAGACGTGAGCAAGCACATCCTGGTCGTCGACGACGAGGCGCGCATCCGAGAGGTTTTGCAGTACGCGCTGCAAAAAGAGGGCTACGAGGTCTCCGTCGTGACCGACGGCCGCGAGGCGATCGAGGCCGTCGCGAAGGGCTCTGTGGACCTCGTGATCCTCGACGTGATGCTCCCCGAGGTCGACGGCCTCTCCGCGTGCCGCCACATCCGCACCGAGAGCCGCGTGCCGATCCTGTTCCTGTCGGCGCGCAGTGACGAGATCGATCGCGTGCTCGGGCTCGACCTCGGCGGCGACGACTACCTCACGAAGCCCTTCTCGGTGCGCGAGCTCGTGGCGCGCGTAAAAGCCTTGTTTCGCAGGCTCGAAGCGCCGGGCGAGGCCACGCGCAAGGTGCTCACGCACGGGCGGATCGAGGTCGACGTGGAGCGGCACGAGGCGCGGCTCGACGGCGCGCCCGTGACCCTCACGGCGACGGAGCTCGGCCTGCTCGGCGCGCTGCTCGAACGACCCGGGATCGTGCTCTCGCGCAGCCAGCTCATGACGCGCGCCTACCGCTACGACAACCTGATCACCGAGCGCACGATCGACACGCACGTCCGCAGGATCCGCGCGAAGTTCCGCGCGGCCGGCGGCGAGGACCCGATCGCGACGGTGCACGGCGTCGGATACAAGGTCGCCGGTGCGTAGGCTGCTCGTCCTGCTCGGCCGCATCCGGGTGCGGCTGCTCGCGGTGAATTTGCTCGCGCTGTTCGTGCCCGCGATCGGGCTCGAATTCGCGCGGATCCACGAGCGGGAGCTGCTGAACGGGCTCGAGCGCGACATGTCGAACCAGGCGATCCTCGTGCGCTCGTTCGTCGAGCAAGACCTCCGCGCGGGCCGCGCGCTCGGGGATCCGGAGCACCAGAAGATCCTCGCGACGGCGGCGCAGCGGACGCGGACGCGGATCCGGCTCCTCGGCAAGAGCGGCGAGGTGATCGGCGACTCGCACGCGGAGGGGCCGCCCGAGGGGCCGGAGCCGCCGCCGCCGCTCATGCTGCCGCGTCCGAAGGACGTGCGATGGGTGCTCGACATGCGCGCGGCGCCCGGCGAGAGATGGCCTCTCGTCGCGGATCGCTACGAAGTGCGCTCGGCGCTCGACGGCAAGAAGGCGACACGCACGCGCGTGCGTGACCGCGACCCCGGCGTGATTCTCTTCCTCGCGGAGCCGATCCGCGCGGGCGGCGAGGTGACGGGCGTCGTGTACGTGGCGCGATCGACGCAGCCCGTTTTGTTCGAGCTCTACCGCATCCGCGCGGGCCTCGGGCGCGTGCTCCTGGTCGCGCTGCTCGGCACGGGCCTCGTGACGCTCGTGCTCGCGTGGAGCATCTCGCGGCCGCTCGGTCGGCTCTCACGCGCGGCCAAGCGCATCGCGGCGGGCGAGCGGGACGTCGTGGTGCCGATCGGAGGCGGCGGCGAGATCCGCGAGCTCGGCGAGTCGTTCGCGGCGATGAAAGAGCGGCTCGACGCGCGCATGCAGTACATCTCGGAGTTCGCGGCGGACGTGGCGCACGAGTTCAAGTCGCCGCTCACCTCGATCCGCGGCGCGGCGGAGCTGCTCGGGGAAGGTGCGCACGACGATCCCGAGGCGCGCGTGCGCTTCTTGCGAAACATCGAGCTCGACGTCGAGCGGCTCGATCGGCTGGTCTCGCGCCTGCTCCAGCTCTCGCGCATCGAGGCCTCGGCCGAGCCGATGCGCGTCTGCGACCTTTCGGCGCTCGCGCTCGCGGCGAAGGAGCGCGCGTCGGGGCCGGATCAGCCGGTGATCCTCGAATTCTCCGCGCGCGAGCGGGAGGTGTACTGCCGGCCCACGGACGTCGAGACGGCGCTCGGGAACCTGCTCGACAACGCCGTGCGATTCTCACCGCCGGGAGAGCCGGTGCATCTGCGCGTCGAGGGAGGGCCGCCCGAGGCGGTGATCCGCATCTCCGTGGAAGATCGTGGCCCCGGCGTGCCGCCTGCGATCCTGCCGCGCATCTTCGACAGGTTCTTCACGACGGACGCGGATCGCGACGGCACGGGGCTCGGGCTCGCGATCGTGAAGAGCGTGGCGGAAGCGCACGGCGGCCGGGTGCTCGTCGACAATCGACCGGGCAAGGGCGTCACCTTCACCCTGGAGATTCCCTGCCGGCGGTGAAGAGACTTCGCGTTGCCTCGCGGAGCCTCTACGTTGCATGGGATGACGTGGGTGGGTCAGGAGCCACGCGTTCTCGAGCGAGAAGGCTGTCCGATTCACTACTGGCTCGTCGGCGACGCGGGGCGTCCGCTCGTCGTGCTCACCCACGGCGCGGGGCTCGATCACCGGATGTGGCGCGACAACGTCGCAGCGCTCGCCGAGCAGCATCGTGTGCTCCTCTGGGACGTGCGCGGGCACGGGCTCTCGCGACCGATGGGGACACGTTTCACGGTCGAGACCGTGATCGACGACCTGGTGGCGCTGCTCGACACGGTCGGCGCGCCACCGGCGGTGCACGTAGGGCAAAGCATGGGAGGGAACCTGGTGCAGGAGCTCGTCCGGAGGCACCCCGATCGCGTGCGCGCGCTCGTGCTCGTGGACTGCGCGTGCAACACGGCGGAGCTCTCCTGGATGGAGCGCCTCGGCCTATGGCTCGCGCCTGCAATGCTCTGGCTCTATCCGTACGGCGCATTGTTGAGGCACAGCGCGCAATCGGTCTCGGCCGTGGAGAGCGTGCGTGTGTACTGCGAGGAGGCGATGTTGCGCCTCGAAAAGCACGAAACGATCGAGGTGATGAGGGCGGTCCTCGGCTGCCTGCGTGACGCGCCAGACGACCGCATCCCGAAGCCGTTCGTGCTCGTGCGCGGAGCGCTGAGCCGCGCCGGATCGATCGCGAAACAAGGACCCGCGTGGGCCCTTCGGGATCCGTCGTGTCGCGGCGACGTGGTGATCGCGGGCGCGAACCACTGCGTGAACATGGATGCGCCTCGGGCCTTCAACGACGCCGTGCGCTCGTTCCTCGCGACGCTCGCGTGACGGGACTTCGGACCAATGAACGCTTGACGCCGGCCCGTTGATTCATTGAGGTATCCGGGCTCTTCGCTTGCAGAGGCCCTCGGGTACGCGTCTCGGAAGCAGGCGTCGGGCGAGACATCGCGAACCATTGGGAGCGAAGAATCGCGCATGACGAGGCTAACGAGGCACGTGGGTATGGCGCTCGTGATCGGCCTTGGATCGTTCGGATCCATGGGCTGCGAGCTGATCGCAGCGGTCGATCGGAGTGATATTCCGCAAGGACAAGGCGGTTCCGGGGGCACCGGAGGCCAGGGCGGCCAAGGCGGCCAAGGCGGCGTGGGAGGCCAAGGCGGCGCAGGCGGCCAGGGCGGCCAGGGCGGCGCAGGAGGCCAGGGCGGCGCAGGAGGCCAGGGCGGCGCAGGAGGCCAGGGCGGCGCGGGCGGCCAGGGCGGCGCGGGCGGCTCGATGGCCGTGTGCGGCGACGGTCAGACCACCGGCGCCGAGACCTGCGACGACGGGAACACGACGGCGGACGACGGCTGCGACGCCACGTGCGCCACGGAGACCGGCTGGAGCTGCACCGGCGAGCCCAGCGTGTGCACGCCGACCTGCGGCGACGGCGCGATCCTCGGCGGCGAGGCGTGCGACGACGGCAACACGACGGCCGACGACGGCTGCGACGCCACGTGCGCGCAGGAACCGGGCTGGATGTGCACGGGCGAGCCCAGCGTGTGCGTGAGCGAATGCGGCGACGGCATCGTCGTCGTCGTGGAGGCGTGCGACGACGCCAACACGACCGACATGGACGGGTGCAGCTTGTGCGCCGTGGAGAACGGCTGGACCTGCACGGGTCAGCCGAGCGCGTGCAGCACGACCTGCGGCGACGGCATCGTCGCCGGCGCCGAGGAGTGCGACGACGGCAACACGAAGGACCTCGACGGCTGCAGCTCGACGTGCGTGGTCGACACGTTCACGGAGACCGAGCCGAACAACGGCGCTGCCACGGCGAACGGCCCGTATTCGGCGCCCGTCCTGGTCAGCGGCGCGATCAGCCCCGGCAGTGACGCCGACTGGATCCAGATCACCGTCCCCGCGACGGTCGACCTGCACATCGAGACGTACGACGGGTCCGGCCCGTCGAGCTGCGCGAACATCGACACGCTCGTCACGCTCTACGCGAGCGACGGCACCACGGTGATCGCCTCCGACGACGACGGCGGCACGAACGCGTGCTCGCGCCTCGACGGCACGACGAGCCCGGCGCTGCGGCACATCGCGGCGGGCACGTACTACGTGAAGGTCGAAGAGGCGGGCAATGACAAGGCGATCCCGAGCTACAAGCTCGTCGTGACGTACGACGCGCTCTGCGGCGACGGCACCGTGAGCGGCTCCGAGGAGTGCGACGGCGGCGCGGGCTGCGCGGCGACGTGCGATCGCATCGCGGTCTGCGGCGACGGCAACGTCGATGCGCCCGAGACCTGCGACGACGGCAACACGATGGACGGCGACACGTGCAGCGCGACCTGCCAGACGTCGGTCCTCATGGAGACGGAGCCGAACGACACGAACGCGCAAGCGTCGGGCGGCTTCGCCCCGCCCGCGCTCTACCAGGGCGCGATCAGCCCGGCGACGGACGTCGACTTCTACGCGATCAAGCTCGACCAGACGAGCGACCTCACGGTCGAGTCGTTCGACGTGAACGGCCCTGGCACGTGCAACGGCATCGACACGTTGCTCCGCCTCTACGGCACCGACGGCACCACGCTCCTGCTCGAGCGCGACCTCGGCGGCCTCGGCGCGTGCGGCAAGATCGATTCGAAGAAAGCCGGCGACGCCGCGGCTCGGCACCTGCCGGCGGGCACGTATTTCGTCTCGGTCGAGGACTACCTCAACAACACGGAGATCCCCGGTTATCGCCTGCAAGTCACGCTCGACGCGACGTGCGGCAACGGCAAGGTCGAGGGCGCCGAGGAGTGCGACGGCGGCGCGGGCTGCTCGATGACGTGCGATCGCAACGCGGTCTGCGGCGACAGCATCATCGACGCGCCCGAGACGTGCGACGACGGCAACACGACGGCCGGCGACGGCTGCGACGCGTCGTGCATGAAGGAGTCGACGCTGGAGACGGAGCCGAACAACGACTCTGCGACCGCAAACGGCCCCTTCACGCCGTACGCGATCGTGAGCGGCGCGATCACCCCGGGCAGCGACGTCGACGTCTACAGCTTCACGCTGAGCGCGATCTCGGACGTCCGCCTCCAGACGCACGACGCGAACGGCCCCGGCACCTGCGCGCTGCCGCTCGACACGGTGATCACGCTCTACGGCCCCGACGGCACGACCGTGCTCGCGACGGCGGATGACGGCGGCGTCAACATCTGCTCGCGCATCTCGGGCAAGACGCACGCGGGCGCGCGGCACCTCGCCCCGGGCACGTATTTCGTCAAGGTCGAGGACTTCGAGAACAACACGGTCATCCCCGGGTATCTGCTCGAAATGGCCGTGGAGTCCGTCTGCGGCGACGGCGTGATCGAGGGCAGCGAGGAGTGCGACGGCGGCGCCGGCTGCGAGGCGACCTGCGATCGCACGGAGGTCTGCGGCGACGGCTACCTCGACGGCGCGGAGGCCTGCGACGACGGCAACACGATGGCGGGCGACGGCTGCAGCGCCACGTGCGCGCTGGAGTCGATGGCCGAGGTCGAGCCGAACAACGCCACGGCCGAAGCGGACGCCTCCGGCGTGATGCTGATGGGTTCGGGCAACGTGACGGGCGCCATCGCGGCGGCGGGCGACGTCGACCTCTTCCCTCTCCACCTCGCATCGGACGCGGTGCTCGTGCTCGAAACGCTGAACGCCACGGGCATCGGCTGCGGCTTCACCTCGACGCTGCGCCTGCTCGATTCGACGGGTCAGCTCATCGACACCGACAACGTGAGCGGCGAGGGCTCCTGCTCGGCGCTGACGATGAACCTCGCCGCGGGCGTGTATTACGTCGGCGTCGAGGAGATGAACAACGACGGCACGATCGCCTCGTACATGCTGCGGGCGAAGGTGCTCACGGAGAGCGGCCCGGAGGCCGAGCCGAACGATCAGACGGCCGACGCGAACGCGGCGACGGGCTGGGACACGGTCGTCACGGCCGCGCACCCGACCTTCGACGATTACGACTACTTCGAGATCACGGTCCCGGCGGGCAAATCGCTGCGGGCCGAGGTCATCGAGGGGACGGCCGCGGAGTCGTGCGCGAATGGCGCGGATCCCATCGACAGCTATCTGACGCTCTACGATGCGGCGGGCGTCGAGCTCGGCTCGGACGACGACGGCGGTCGCGGGTATTGCTCGGCAATCGACGGCCTCGGCGCGACGCCGACGCACGGATTCGCCCACAACCTCGCGGGCGGCACGTATTACGTGCTCGTGCAGGCTGCGCCGTTCTCGGCGACGCCGGGCAACCCCGTGGCCGAATTCGATTACAAGCTCGCGATCACCATCCGGTGATCCGTCGGGATGGGGGTGGCTGCCCGCCCCCATCCGTCCCGCCTCCCATTTTCCTCCAAGCTTGACGTCACCACGAAGTAAGCGACAACTGGGGCATGTTTCCCCGATTGTTCGCGCTCTCCCCGCTCGTCCCGCTCCTCGGCTGCGCCCAAGGCGCCGAGCTGCCCGATTTCACGTCCGGGGCTGGCGCGTCGCTCGCCGTGAGCAGCTCGTCGTCCGCGAGCAGCAGCGCCGGCACGGGCGGCAATGGCGGCGCCTTCGGCATGGGCGGAAGCGGCGGCGGGAATGGCGGCGCGGGCGGAAGCGGCGGCAGCGGCGGTGGGGGCGGAATGGGCGGTGCGGGCGGCTCCGGTGGAATGGGCGGCTCCGGTGGAATGGGCGGCGCGGGCGGCGGCGGTCCCACGGGCACGATGCTCGTGCTCGCGGGTCCGGGCGCGGGGGAAGCCCATTACGATCCGGCCGCCGGCTGGGCCACGGGCTCGGTCAACCTCCAGTTTTCCGCGGCAGGGCTGGCGCCGAAGCCGGAGGGCGTCGTCGCGGTCCTGCGCCGTCAGAGCGCGGATGCGGCCGAGAACAACGAGCTCTTCTGGGCGACGTGGACGAAGGCCGGGGGCTTCGGGGCCGTGCAGAAGGTCGGCAACTTCGGATTCGCGCAGGACGGCCCCGCGGCATCCCCGCTCGGCGTGGCCACGCTGATGACGTTCCTCGGCACGGACAACAAGCATTACTTCGCGCAAAACGACGGCGGCGCCTTTGGTCCGTTCAGCCCGCTGCCCGCCGGCATCGTGCATCTCCAGGCGTTCGGCCCGAGCACGACGGCGCTCGCGAGCGATGGCGCGGCGGGGGCGTACGCGGTGTATGCGGGCGACGACGCGCGCCTTTATTACGTCACGAAGAGCGGCCCCGGGAGCACGTGGACGCTTTCGTCGCAGGTGCCGACCTCGACCGTGGCGAACTGGCTGCGCCCGTTCGCGCTCGTCGACGCGGACCAGGACCTCCGCATTTTTTACGTGCGGCAAGGCGACAACCTGATCTGCACGGTCAAGCTGATCACCCCGCAGAATGCGTGGAGCGCGGAGGAGACCGTGGGCACGGCGGCGACCGGGCTTTCGCCGTCGGTGGCCGCGACGATCACGGGCGATTTCGTGGTCGCGTATCGCGGCGTGCTGAACGAGGGGATCTATTTCGTGCGTGGCAAGGACGGGGCGTGGGGCGCGGTCACGACGGTCGAGGTCCCGCAGACCACGTCCTCCGCGCCGGTCGCGCTTTCCGGTTTGTCAGGGGCCAACGCGGAGATCGTGTATGCGACGGGAGGGGCGCTGAAGCATGCGCGGGTCGTTGGAGCACAGGTGACGGTGGCGGCTGTGCCGGGGATGGCGAATGTGACGACTGTGGCGGCGACGATTGTGCCTTGATGCAGCAAAAACAACCCGTCACTTCTGAACTCGCGGACGACGGCTCCTCCAAACCGAAACGGTTGAGTTCACATACTTCCCGATGGCGAGGCGACTCCGCATTTCTTGGCCTGGCTCATATAGTCACCGCCTGCGTCACATTCGGCTTTTACCCTGTCGCAGCATGCGGTGCAATCCGCGCCCAACCCGCGCGTATTGCAGCCACTGTAACAGACCTCCTGATAGTCTGCACATGTCGGCTTTGCGGCGTCGTTCCGTTGTCGCGATCGATGGCCTATAGGCTGCATTGTAGCCGCAGCAAGAACCAGGAGTCCGAACAGGGCGATTGCACCAACTGCAAGTAAAAGGTGTCGCCTCATCGCCTTTCCTCCCTCGTCACCGTTGGCTCACGTGGCCCATTCCATTGCTCAACCGGCGCATGTTCCGCGAGTCCTGACTACTCCTCGCAGCTTGAGAAGCTATAGTTGCCACCATCGGAATCGCATTTACGCGCCTCGTTGTGGCAACAAAGATCACACGCCAAGCTAAAGCCGGATTTGGCGCACCGATTCTGACAGGCCACCATTCTTCGATGACAGACATCGTCATCAATCGTTGGTGGAGAGGGACCACAGGCCGCCACTGAAACAGCTAACGCCGCTCCGCTGAACGCATTCACCAGAAACCGCGGCACATGAACTGCAAACCGTCCCATTACATTCGCCTCCTGGTCGTCCGTCACGCACTCTCATGGGTCCATTGGCGGGATGGTGCTTGACAGCAAAAGACGCGCGGGTCGAGTAGGGCACGGTACACGATCGAATAGACCGCCGGAAGGGGGTGGATGAGCCGGACGAACCCAGGGCGCGCGCCGAGCACGATCGCGCCGAGCGCCGCGAGGGCTGCGCCGTCGAGCACGCGCCCATGCCGAGCACGCGCCGAGCGTCGCGAGGACTGCGCCGAACGCCGAGCGGCGCGAGTTCGTGCCGGGTTCGAGGCGGTTGCACATTTTGACGCGCCGCTCCTCCCCGCCCCCTTACCTCGCCGCGCGACGGAGCGGGGCACTCGTCCAGGTGATCTGGCCTGACCGAACGGCTACGCGAAAGGAGCGCCGCGTGGTAAGAAGGCCGTCATGGGCTCGGACGCGCTCTCGATTCGAAACGCACGACCGGAGGACGCTCCGCAGCTCGCGGCGGCCGAGCGCGCGATCGCGCGCGTGCCGGGGATGCTGGCGTCGAGGCCCGACGAGATCGACGATGACGCCGTTCGAAGGATGATCGTCGACCTCGAAGAGCGCGGCCGCGGCATGTATCTCGTCGCCGAACGCGCGGGCGCGATCGTCGGGCATGCGCTCTTGGAGCCGCTCCCGCTCGCGGTGACGTCGCACGTCGTCCGATTGACGATCGCCGTGCACGAAGGGCATCAAGGCCAGGGCGTCGGAAGGGCCCTCATGAACGAGCTCTTGCGCTGGGCGCGGTCGAACCCGCGCGTCGAAAAAGTCGAGCTCCAGGTGCGCTCGTCGAACGATCGCGCGATCGCGCTGTATCGTTCGCTCGGGTTCGTCGAAGAGGGGCGCAAGACGCGGCGGTTGAAGATCGGTCCAAACGCGTACATCGACGACATCTACATGGCGCTGTGGGTCGGCCCGTAACGCGGGGTGACCGGCGAAGGAACGAAGAACGCTCACGTGGACTGCTACACCCGGGTAGGTAGGTCGAGCGGAGGGCTCATGTCGTTCTGGTACCGCGTCGGTCTGCTGATGACACTCACCGCATGCCAGGGGCCGAGCGTTCCGCCCGCCACGCCCGGAGCGACCACCACGCCCACCGCAACGCCCGCAGGGGTCATGGACGAGTTGGTCGATATCGGCGGACTGTCCCTGCACATCCATTGCATTGGAAAAGGAATCCCGGTTGTCGTGCTCGACTCCGGGCTCGGCGATGACGGTGGCATATGGAGCGAGGTTCAGCCAGAGCTGGGTCGTTTCACGCGCGCCTGTGCCTATGACCGCGCTGGCACGGGCGAGAGCAGCGCTGCGCCGAGACCCCACACGAGCCGACAGATGGTCCGAGAGCTCCACACGCTGCTCGGGCGAGCGGGGATCGCCGGTCCGTATGTGCTCGTCGGTCACTCGCTCGGTGGCCTCAATGTCCGGTTCTTTGCGAGCGAGCACCCGCGCGAAGTGGTCGGCATGGTGCTGGTCGACGCGACGACGGAGGAGCAGGATACTCGCTTCTGGAGCCTGATCCCGGAGGAGGACATGCGTGGGTTTCGGACCTCCTTGGCCGACCACCCGGAGGGGCTCGATTTTGATGCGTTCCTTGCCAGCATGGCGGACGTGCGCAATTCGAAGCGGTCGCTCGGAGACATGCCGCTGGTCGTGCTGACCCATGGAAAGGAGGGGCCGCCGCCGGGGGGCTCGGCCGAGCTCGGCGCACAGATGGCGCGGGTATGGCGCGAGATGCAGTCCGAGCTTCCTCGTCTTTCGTCCAATAGCGTGCACTTCACCGCTGTGGACAGCGGGCACTATATTCACAAGGATGCGCCGCGGCTCGTCGTCGCCGCAATCCAGGAAGTGGTCAGGGCGGTGCGGACGCACGCGCGCGTCGAGGAGAGCACGATGCATGCCCTCCCCCACGGGGGCTCACCCTAGGCACTGCTCTGCGGTGCGGGCATGGTGGGCCGCGACCCCTCCCCCGCGCAGCCCTGCCCTCGCGCCTTGACGCGCCTCCCCTCTACCTCGACGCCGCCCGCCCCTGCCTCGACGCGCCTCGCGCCTTGCCTTGACGCGCGCCACCTCTGCCTTGGCGCGCCTCGCGCCTTGCCTTGACGCGCGCCACCTCTGCCTCGACGCGCCTCGCGCCTTGCCTTGACGCGCGCCACCTCTGCCTCGACGCGCCTCACGCCTACCTCGACGCCGCCGCGCCTCGCCTTGACACGCCTCCCGGCCGTACATCGACGCCCCGAACCTCCTTCGAGGCGCCTCCTCGCCGTACATCGACACCCCGAACCTCCTTCGAGACGCTTCCCAGCCGTTTCGAGACGCCTCCCAGCCGTTTCGAGACGCTCCCCAGCGTTCCAGAGCACGAATCCGACCTTTCCGAGGCACTCCCGAGCGTTCCTGTCCCCACGCGACATCACGCCTCGCCTTCCTCTCACGGAAAGGACACCCCATGCCCCTCGACACAGCCACCATCGCCCCCAAAGCCCGGCAGGAGTACCTCCGCATCGGCAAGCAATTCGGCTCCACCGATACCCTGAACCAGGCCAACAAGACGCTCGAAGCCCTCCACAAGTACGCCCCTACCCTCAAGAATCACGGCTTCAATGGCGCCGACAGCGCGCGGCTCTCGGACGCGCGCGACGCGCTCATCGCCGCCGGTATCGGGCGCGCCGAGGTCGAAGGCCAGCGCAAGCTCACGAACAAGGGATTCGTCGCCGCACTGAAGGAAGGAAAAAGCGTGCGAGAGACCGCTCGCAGCGTCCTCCACGCCGGGCGAAACGATCTCGAAGAGAAAGGCGACGAGGCCACCGCGAATGCGATCGCCGTCGCCCTCGATCAAACGCGCGCCGCGCAGGACGACGCCGAAAAGCTCGCCGTGCAGCTCGATACCCTGCGGGATGTCTTGAAGCGGGAAGGCGTGACGGCCGTGGTGCACGACCGTGGCGGCCCGGACGCCATCGCCCGCCTCGGGATCGCCGCCGACGCCTTGCGCGCCACCGCCAAGGAGCGCGAGGGACAGAGCACCGTGGCCGCGACCGAGCAGCTCGATTTGATCGACGGAATCGTCGTCACCCTCGCGCGCTCGGCGCGCAAAGCCGCGCGCGCGGCCGCCCGCGAGACGAAGCAACCCGCGCTCGCCGCCGCATTCGAGCTGACGCACCTGTACGGCACGCGCGGCGAGCGCGGCCAGGCGCCCGAAGAGGCCTCCGGCGCGCCTGGCTGACGCATCGGATCACTCCCGGATCCGCACCGCCCCGAGCCGCGCGCCCGCCTCGAGCACCCTCTTCGCAATCGCCATCCCCTCCCCGCGCCGATCGAGGTGCCTCGGAATGAGCCCTCGATCGAGCGCCTCCCTGAGCTCCGCATGCGTCTCCGTGTGCTCGCGGCGCGCCATCAGCTCGGCCATCGAGACATCCACCGGGGGCAGCTCCACCGCGGGCTGCGGGTCCGAGAGGTACGCCGGCTGAATGCACGACGACAGATCGTTCGCCGCCGCGATACGCTTGTTCCACGCGGGCATCCCGAATTTCCTGCACAACGTGCGGATCACCGAGACGTGCTCGAGCTGCGTCCCGACAGTGCATCCTTTCCGCGCGAACGGGCCGGCCACGATCGAGGGCACGCGGAAGCCGAGCTGCGCGAATTCGGATTCGTCGTCCTCGGTCGTCGGCGGCGCGACGTGGTCGAAGAACCCGCCGTGCTCGTCGTAGGTCAGGACGAACATCGAGCGGCCCCATTGCGGGCTCTTGGCGAGCGCCGCATACACGCTCGCGATGAGCGCTTGGCCGAGACGGATGTCGTGATCCGGGTGGTCGTCATTCGCGCCGCCGCCGAAGAATTGCGGGTCGATGAACACCACGTTCGGGAGCTTGCCCGCCGCCGCGTCCTCGAAAAACTGCTCGATGCCCGCGAGCCCGGTCGTCTTCAGATACGCGCCCGAGCACCACGCAATGTCGTGGTAATAGACCTTGTGGCTCACCTTGGCTTCGTCGAGGTATTTGAAGACGCTGTCGAAGCCGAGGACGGGGAGATTTCCTTTTTGCCCCTTGCTCGTCGCGCCGTGCAGGTAAAACCGGTTCGGCCACGTCGGCCCCATGACGGAGGCAAACCATCGGTCGCAGACGGCGTGCGCGTCGGCGAGCGCATACGTGATCGGGATTTGCTCCCGGACGTGATACCCCATCACGTCCGCCTGGGCCGATCCCGCGTGGGCCAGGACGAATCCGTCGTTCTTGCCGCCGTTCCACTGCTCGTGCGCCGCGTCCCAGTTGTGCGGCGGATCCTCCGGGGTAAAGTCGTCGAGCTTCGACACGGAAATCCATGATCCGTCCGGCGCCGGGTTCTTTTCCGTGCCGTCGAGGCCGATCACGTCGCGCCCCTCGAGGAGGCGCAAGCTCCCGAGGTAATGGTCGAACGAGCGATTCTCCATCATCAGGATCACGAACGTGTCGATCGGCGCGAGCAGCTCTTCGGGCGAAAGACCGCCCGAATCCGTGCAGCTCTCGCCCGGATCGCCGCCGCCCGCGCCACCTTCGCCGCCCATTCCGCCCATTCCACCGGCGCCGCCCGCGCCGCCCGCGCCGCCCACGCCCGCGCCGCCCGCGACGTCCGTCGCCGATCCCGCGCCGCCGCAGCCAACGGCGGCCGCCGACAGCGCCGCACCTAGACCGAGCAGCACCCGCCTGCGCGCGGCCGCATGACCGTCATCCATTCGTCCGGACATGATCGAACCTCTCCGATAAAAAAGCCGAAAAACACGATAGACGAATCCCCCGGCGATGTGCGCCGAAAGCGCCCCCGCGAAGCGCGTTTCCCGGCGCCCTCGCGCGCCCCGGACGCGCGGCCTGGGCACGGGCCGCGCACCCCGCGCATGGTACGGGCCCTGCTCCTCGCGCGATTCGTGTTCCCGCCGGCCAGCCTCTTCGCGCGGCCTCCTGCAAAGGCTTCGCGTTTGTCTTCCTTTCCAGGGCCTATCGGATCGTCCACCCCGCCCCGCCGGGCGCCGCGCGGCGGTGGGCCATGATCAGGCTCGATCCGATGCGACGGACGCTCGCCGTCGCGAACGCTTCCGTCGGGGAGGGCGAGGCCGAGCGCACGATTGCGCGGCGCAAGCTCGAACAGACGATCGGCGCCGCGTACCTCGTCGCGATCCTCGCCGCGCTCGTCATCGGCGGCGTGGCGAGCTTCGCCCTGCAATCGGTGATCGCGAGCCAGGACCGCGTCGAGGAGATCTACGGCGCGGAGCTGCTCGAAGTGGAGCGGCTGCGCACCGGCGCGATGACGAAAGCCTCGCAGGGCCGCGCCTACCTGCTCACCGGCGATCCCGAGATGCTCGAAGCGAGCTACGCGGCGCGGCATGCGTTCGAGACGCGGCTCGGCGCGCTGCTCGCGCGCACGGAGGACCCGGCCGAGCGCGCGCGGATCGAGCGCGTCGCGACCGCGCAAAAAGCCCACCAGGAGGCGCTCGCACGCGCGTTCGCGTTGCATCGCGCGGGCGGGACGCACGAGGACGTGGGGCGCGTCGTCGCGGCCGAGGTGATCCCGAAGCTCGGGGCGCTCGGGGTGGCGATCGACGACTACGAGCTCTTCGTGGACTCGCGCCTCGAGGTGGCCCGCGACAACGCCCGGCGCGCCGCCACGCGCTCGTCACGGCTCGTCGTCATCGTCGCGTGCGCCGCCGTCCTGCTCGCGGCCGGCCTCGGTGTGCTGCTCACGCGCACGATGCACCGGCTCTACCGCGCGGCCGAGGAGCGGCTCGCGCTCTTCGCGCGGGAGGAGCGCGCCCGCGCGGAGGCCGAGGAGGCGCGGCGAAACCTCGCGGAGACGGTCGAGCGGCTCTCGCGCGTCAACGAGGATCTCGACGCGTTCGCCGGCCGCATCGCCCACGATCTGCGGAACCTGCTCACGCCGATCGCGCTCGTGCCGCCGCGGCTGCGGCGCGCCGAGGGCAAGGAGGCGACCGAGCGGATCGCGACCTCCCTCGAACGATCGGTCACGCGGGCAAACGCGGTGCTCGAGGGCCTGCTCGCGTTCTCGCGATCGAGCCGCCCCGACGACACGAGCCAGAAGGCGTCGGTGCGCGAGGTCGTCGCAGAGGTCGCGGAGGAGCTCGCGCAGGCGGCCGCCGAGGCGCGCGTGGACGTCACGGTCCACGTCGAGGACACGCGCGTCGCCTGTTCGCCCGAGCTCTTGCACGTCGTCGTGCTCAACCTGCTCGGCAACGCGCTCAAGTACATCGCGGGCTCGGCGGAGCGGCGCGTCTCGATCCGCGCGGCGCGGGCCGACGGAGGCTTCGTCGAGCTCGCCGTCGAGGACACCGGGCCCGGCATCCCCGACGGCGCGAAGGACCGCATCTTCGAGCCGTTTTACCGTGTCCCCGGCGTACGCGCGCCGGGCACGGGGATCGGCCTCGCCACGGTGCGTCGTATCGTGACCGCGCACGAAGGCCGCATCGAGTGCGTCTCCACGCTCGGCCGAGGGACGACGTTCCGCGTGTGGATCCCGTGCGCGGAGCGAACGACGCAGAACCCCTGCCCTGCGCCCGCCGGGCGAGGTATGGCGGGCGCATCGGCTCCCCTCTCCCGCGAGGGAGAGGGGCTCGGCTAGAGCATCGAATAGTTCGATGCTCTGCGAGATCGCGAAGCGAGCTCGCCTCGGGGGGTGAATCGGCCGGGCTCCGCCTGGCC
>NZ_JARZHH010000039.1 GCF_029946515.1 Polyangium sp. 6x1 | reverse complement strand
AGCGCCCCCGCTCCCGCCAGCGCCTCCGCTCCCGCCAGCGCCTCCGCTCCCGCCAGCGCCTCCGCTCCCGCCAGCGCCGCCCTCGCCGCCCATTCCGCCAGCGCCCCCGCTTCCGCCAGCGCCCCCGGCTCCGCCGGCGCCGCCCTCGGCGCCCATTCCGCCGGCGCCGCCGGGACCCATCCCTCCGATGCCGCCCGTCCCACCGGGGCCGGCCATCCCGCCTTGTCCGCCCTGTCCGCCCGTCCCGCTGCTCGAGCTCCCGCTCGGCGTGGAGGCCTCACCGTCGCAGCCGGCGCCGCCCGCGAGGCTCGCGACGGTGAAGAGGAAGATCGCAACGCGGTTCTGCATGAAGGGCTCCTCGTGAAAGGGAGTGACCCTGCGATCCTCCCATTGCCCCTCCGATGCACGCGAGATCCGCGGACGCCAGAAATGAGATCAGGGCGCGCCAGGGCGAGCGCGCGCGCCGCGCATCTGGCTCGCCGTCACCCCGTACCAGCGCTTGAATGCGCGCAGGAACGCGCCTGTCTCGCGGTACCCCAACGCGTCCGCGATCTCGCCGAGCGGCAGCTCCGTATCGCGGACATAGGCGCCGCCGAGCTCTCGCCGCAGCCCATCGACGAGCTCCTGGAACGTCGTGCCCTCCTCCGTCAAGCGCCGCTGGAGCGTGCGCGGGCTCATGGAGAGCTCGCGCGCCACGACCTCGAGATCGGGCGCGCCGTCGCGCAGCTTCTCGAACACACGCTGCCGGACCTCCCCGAAAAAGTCGTGCGGCCGCTCGCGCGCCACGCGGGAGCGCTCGGCGTGACGATCCAGGACCGAAAGTAGCCGCGGATCCGAGGTCGCGAGCGGGAAATCGAGCGCCTCGCCGGGGAGCGCGAGCCCGGTCGCGCCCGCGTCGAACGCGAGCCGATGCGTCCCCAGCGCGTCGACGAGCGCCGACGTATCGCGCGGGGCGGGGTGGCCGAACCACGCGCGCTCCGGCACGACGGAGACGCCCGACAGCGCGCGGGTCCGGAGGAGGACGAGGACGACGAAACACTCGTTCGCGTGACGCCCGAGGCACAGGGGTGCGCCGGGGATTCGCTGCTGGAGGAGCCCGAGGCCTCCTCGCTCCTCGAAGGTCGCCACGACGAGGTCGTTGAGCAGCGCCGTGTAACGAGCGACGCGGACGAGGGCCTCGCGCACGGTCGGCGCGCTCAGGCAACTGAACTCCAGGAGGTCGTAGGTTCCGCGCTCGAGCTGCGCGGCGAGGTGCACCCCGAGGAACGGATCGTTCGAGATGCGCCCGGCCTCGTCGAGGAACGCGTAGAGCTTCGCGAGCGGCAGGACGACGTCGGGCTCGGATTCGGCGCCGGGCGGGAGGCCGAAGGCCTCGACGAGCGGGGAAGGATCGACGCCGAGGCTCCGGAGATGCGTCAGGATCGGGCCGACGATCTGGGAGCGCATGGGTCGAACGAGGGCACGCGCAGACATCGCGGCGAAGACTATAGCCGGACCGAAAGGCGGCTTTGTCGTTGGCGCGAGCGGCTGTGTCGTTGGCGCGAGCGGCTGTGCCCTTGGCGCGAGCGGCTGTGCCCTTGGCGCGAGCGGTTGTGTCCTTGGCGCGAGCGGCTGTGTCCTTGGCGCGAGCGGCTGTGCCCTTGGCGCGAGCGGCTGTGCCCTTGGCGCGAGCGGCTGTGTCCTTGGCGCGAGCGGCTGTGTCCTTGGCGCGAGCGGCTGTGCCCTTGGCGCGAGCGGCTGTGCCCTTGGCGCGAGCGGCTGTGCCCTTGGCGCGAGCGGCTGTGTCCTTGGCGCGAGGCATCGTGCCCTCGCCGAACACGACCCCGCCGTTGCGGAACACGAAGCCGCCGTCGCGGAACAGAACCCCGCCGTCGCGGAACACGAAGCCGCCGTCGCGGAACAGGACTCCGCCCTTGCGGAACAAGACCCCGCCCAAGCGGAACAAGACCCCGCCCAAGTGGAACAAGACCCCGCCCAAGTGGAACAAGACCCCGCCCAAGTGGAACAAGACCCCGCCCAAGTGGAACACGACTCCGCCCAAGTGGAACACGACTCCGCCCTTGCGGAACGCGACGCCGCCCTTGCCGGAAGAGAAAAACATCGGCGCCCGCGTAGGGATCGCCCGGCTCGCCCCGTCAGTTGGATCGAGACCTCGCTGATGCATCACGAGCGAGGACGAGGAGAGATCATCATGTTCACCCGTACCCTGAAGTTCTTCGCGCCCCTTACCTTCGCCCTTGCCCTCGCCGTGGGCGGTTGCGCGTCGGCGAGCCCGGACGAGGAGGTCGCCTCGGCCGCGGAGGCTGCTTCGGAGGTTGAGCCCGGCCCGCAGGGCCACGGTGGCAAGTTCGGTCGTCACCACGGCGGCGGCGAGCTGCTCGTCACGGCGCTCCACGAGCTCGACGACCTCTCGGCCGAGCAACGCAAGACGATCGAAGCCGCGCTGGACACGCTCGGCGACACGCACGAGGCCGACCGGAAGGCGTTCCACAAGGCGCTCGCCGACGGCGTGCGCGCCGGCAAGATCGACGAGGCCGCCGTGAAGGCGAAGCTCGGCGACGTGGAGAAGCTCGCGAGCGAGCGGCGCGCGTCCGTCGCGAAGGCCCTCGGCACGCTGCACGCGACGCTCACCCCGGCGCAGCGCGCGGCGCTCGTGACGCACGTCGAGGAGCGGATGGCGAAGCACGGGCCCGAAGGCATGAAGCACGCGCGCGGGCCGCGTGGTCCCGAGGCGGGTGAGCGCGGGCCGCGTGGTCCCGAGGCGCGCGAGCGTGGGCCGCGTGGTCCCGAGGACGGCGCGCGCGGGCCGCGTGGTCCCGAGGGCGCGATGCACGGCCCTCGCGGCGAGCACGGGCCGATGGGCTTCTTCCTGCACGGGCTCGAGCTCCGCGACGAGCAACGCGCGCAGATCAAGACCGCGCTCGAGGCTTCGCGGCCCGAGAAGCCCGAGGGGATGGATCGGGAGGCGTGGGCGAAGAAGCACGAGGAGATGCGCGCCCGCATGAAGACCGCGTTCGAATCGTTCCGCGGCGAAAAGTTCGACGCCGAGGCCCTCATGCCCCCGAAGGACATGCGGCCCGAGATGGGTGACCACCTCGTGAAGGCGCTCGGGGCCATCGTGCCGGTGCTCGACGCCGAGCAGCGGAGCACGCTCGCTCAGCGCATCGAGGAAGGCCCGCAGATGCCGCCGCATTTCCGCGGCAAGCGCGGCGGGCGCGAACACGGCGAGACGCAGGCGCCGCCCTCGCGGTAGAGTCCGGCACGCATGTCCGTCGATCTGAGGCTCGTCGCAGCGCGCGTGGCTGGTGGAGACGTGGCAGCCTTTCGGCCGATCGTCGACCACACGCGCGTGCCGCTCTACCGGCTCGCGGCGCGCCTCGTCGGCAACCTCGCCGACGCCGAGGACGCGCTCCAGGACGCGTACTCCAGCGCCTTCCGTGCCCTCTCGGAGGGCCGTTACGACGGCCGCGCCAAGATTGAGACCTGGCTCTACCGGATCGTGACGAACGCGTGCGTCGACCTCCTCCGCAAGCGGCGCGAGCGTCCCGCCGAGGACACGCGCGAGCCCCGCTTCGACGGGCTCGTGCGGGCCGAGGCGCGCGTCGCCTTGACCGAGCTCGACGTGATGCTCAAGGCCCTCCAGCCACAAGATCGGGCGGCCCTCGTGCTCGTGACCGTGGAGGGGCTCTCGGCGAAGGAGGCCGCCGAGGCGCTCGGATGCAGCGAAGGGGCGCTCGAGCAGCGCCTCGTGCGAGCGAGGGCCGCGCTCCGCACGAAGACCGAGGCGGGGGAGGTGTCCGATGGCCGAGCGTGAACAGGATCCGCTTTTGAATCTCGCCGCGCTCGCCCGCGCCACGGACGATCTGCGCCCGACGGACGAGCTCACCGACGCCGTGCTCCTCGCGATCGTGCCTCCGGACGATCGCCTCGCGCGGATCACGAAGGAGACCTTGGATCTCGCTCCGAGCGAGGCTTTCGTGTCGTCCGTGATGGGCGCGATCGGCGCCGCGAGTGGCGCGCGTCCGGGCGAACCGGCCTGGTCGTCCGGCGTCGTCCGGTTCGGCCGGTTCGCGCTGATCGGCGCCGCGGCGGCTGCGGTCCTCGGCCTCTGGCTCTCGCGGACGGCCGAGACAGGCTACGATTCGGTCGTCCTCGAGTCCGTGGCCTCCGTCGAGGTATACGAATGAAATCCCGCCTGCTCCCCGCCTTCGTGCTCGCGGGCGTGTTCGTGCTCGGCGGCGTCGCCGGCGCGGGCGCGATGCGCGCGTACATGCTCCAGGACCTCCGCTCCCGCTTCGGCGGCCCCCCGGGCGAGGTCCGCACGCACCTGCGCGTCGAGTCCATGCGCCGGCACCTCGACCTCACGGCCGATCAAGTGACCAAGGTCGAGGCCATCTTCCGCGAGACCGACGACGAGCTCGAGCGCACGATGAAGCCTTGTCGTGACGGACTCGAAACGCTGCGCAAGAGCACGGACGATCGGATCGTCGAGGTCCTCGACGCCTCGCAGCGCGTGCGGTTCCAGGAGTTCAACGACAAGCGCAAGCGAAGGCCGCACGGCGGCTTCCCGCCGCCGCCAGGCCCGCCGCCGGGCCCGCCGCCTGAATAGCCGCGCCAAACCGGCCGTTCGGGCCCCGTGGCCGCCCTTTGGGCCCCCCCGGAGCCGAAGCAGCGCCCACATGAGCGTTGCGCGTGGGGGGCCCTGTCGAGCTGGCAACTTGGGCGCTCAAGGGATGTAGAGCGGGGAGCGCACTTTGTTGGATGACGCCTGGATGTCGGCGGGCAGCAGATTCGCGTCGTCGGCTGAGATGAACGCGAAGAGGTTCCTGTACGTCCCGGCGGCCGGGTAGGTCAGGGTGCAGGTCGCGCCGGACTTGCACGAACCGAGGCGGGTGCCCCAGTCGCTGAAGAGCTGGATCCAGTACGGCGTTTTGACGACGTTGATGTTGGAGGTGACGGTCACGGTCTCGGCCGAGCCCTGGAGCACGGGCGTGCCCAGGCTGAGCGAGTACCCGCTGTCCGACCAGGTGACGTAGGTCTTCGCCGTCGCCTCCTGCACGCCGGCCAGCGGGAGGGACGCCCCGTACGGGGCCAGGAATGCCTGGTAAGCGTGCGTGGTCGCCGCGCCCTCGCTGACCGTGACGCCGCACGAGCTGCCAATGCCGCAGTGCTCGAGCAGGGTGCCGGTCGTGACATCGAAGATCAGGATGTAGAACGGCGAGGGTCCGACGTCCCAGCTCGCGGTCGCGGTGATGGTGGTGCTCGCCCCGATCCCGACCGTGTTTTGCGTCGCCGAGATATCGAGATTCGCGCCGTGCCACTCCACGAGCTTGTACGGCGATTCGGCCTGCGTGTCGGTGGCGTCATATCTCTGGACATACGCCGTGTAGCTTCCCCAGGACACGTTGGGCTTGCTCACCCAGAACTCGCAGAACGTGTCGTAGCCGCAGGCCGCGAGACGCGCGCCGGTGCTGTTGTCGTAAATGGCCAGGTAATACGGCGTCGGCCCGAGCTGGTTGTTCGTGGTGGCCCTCAGCTTGCTCCATTCCGTCGGCCACAGCGTGTCCGGGGTGGCGGTCAGGTTCACGGTCCAGCCGGAGAGCGAGCTCGCCGGGTTCGATTTCTTGTCGTGCTCCGGCTTTTCGGGCAGCTCGGCGTCGGTGATCACGTTGGGCGCGAGCGGCGGACGCACCGGGACCGGCTTCCGCTCGGCGGGCTCGACGAGATCACGGATGTCGTCAGCAGCGCCGAGGGCGCCGTCCTCGTCGGCGTCGACCACGCAACCCGGCGTGGCGAGCGCGAGCAGGCTGAGGACAGCAGCGAGGTAATGGTTCGGCTTCGAGGTCAGGATGGTCTTCACGGGCAATCTCCCTTGTGTTGTCGGCGCGTCCTCGGGCCCCGGAGGGCCCGTCGAGCGGCGAAGACCCTTAGAGCAGCCGGCGTGCCAGCCCGAGGTCGCCGCATTCGCCGGCGGTGTATTGCGGCGACATGACGAACCTCAGGCCGGCGCGCGGCGCTGTCGGCCGTCACGCGTGCGCGACGGCCCCCTCGATTTCGACCCCGACAGGTCGGCTCGACGCGTCGACGGCGCGCGTCGACGGCGCGCGTCGACGGCGCGCGTCGACGCGTCGAGCGGACGAACCCTGGACGCCTCCTCCTGGGGTACACTCCGGGTCCTCATGGCCGAGAACTCGTCCACGCTGAGCCGTCACGCGAGGGGTGCTCCCCTCGCGCCGAGCGTCGTCCCGGCCCTCACGATTGCCTCTCACCCGCTCGCCGGGCGCGCCGGCGAGCGTGCCCTCCTCACCGCGGTCGCCGTCGGGCGCGAGGCTTTGCTGTCTCGCCGCGAGCCGGACTTCGTGCGGGCGGGGCACGCGCTGGGCGCGCCGCTCGCGGATCCATTCCTCAGCCGCAGGCCGATCCACCTTTCGCCCGCAGCGAGCGGCGGGGTCGTGCTTGTCCCTGCGGGGGATGGAACGCGGGTCGCCGCTCGCGGCGCGCCGGTGTACGGCCCCGTCACGTTCGGGCCCGAGGAGGTCGAGCGCGGCGTGCCCATCGAGCTCGAGGATCGCGTCACGCTGCTCTTGCATCACGCGCCCCCCGAGCCATTTGGCATCACCGACATGCTCGGCATGGTGGGACAGAGCGCGGGCGTCTGTGGAGTTCGACAGCAGATCGAGCGCATCGCCGACCTCCACGTGCCGGTGCTGATCCGCGGCGAGACCGGCACCGGCAAGGAGCTCGTCGCGCGCGCGGTGCATACGCGTGGGCCGCGCCGACACAAGCCATTCGTGAGCGTCAACCTCGGCGCGCTCCCGCGCGAGACCGCGGTCGCGGACCTGTTCGGGGCGCAGCGGGGCTCGTACACCGGCGCGACCCGCGATCGCGAGGGCCTCTTTCGCGCCGCGCACGGGGGCACGTTGTTCCTCGACGAGATCGGCGAGGCCTCGCCGGAGGTGCAGGTCATGCTGCTCCGGGTGCTCGAGACGGGCGAGCTGTACCCCATGGGCGCGGACAGGCCCGTCGCCGTCGACGTTCGCCTCCTTGCGGCCACCGACGCCCATCTGGAGCAGCACCTCCGTGACGGGCGCTTCAAGGCGCCGCTCCTGCACCGCCTCGCGGGTTACGAGATTCACGTGCCGCCTCTGCGCGAGCGCCGCGAGGACATCGGCGCGCTCTTTCATCACTTCGCGCGCGAGGAGCTCTCGGCCATGGGCGAGGCGCACCGCCTCTCGCCGGAGGATCCCCGGGCCGCCCCCTGGCTCCCCACGCCGCTCGCCGTTCGCCTCCTGTGCCATGCCTGGCCGGGCAATATCCGGCAGCTCCACAACATCACCCGCCGGCTCGTGATATCGAGCCGCGGAGAGCCCCAGTTGAAGCTCGACGCGCGGCTCGCGGAGGAGCTCGACTTCGTGCCGCCTGTCGTAGGCCGCCTCGTGGACGTCCCGCCGCAGGCCTCCGCCCCGCGCCGCAAGCCCTCCGAGGTGAGCGAGGCCGAGCTCGTGGCCGCGCTCGCGGAGAGCAAGTGGGATCTGAAGGCGGCGGCCGATCGGCTAGGGATCCCGCGCCCTTCCATCTACGATCTCATCGACAGGAGCCCGAGCATCCGCACGGCGGGGGATCTGAGCGCGGAGGAGATCACGGGCGCCCATCACGCCTACCAGGGTGACCTCGACGCGATGGCACAGCACCTGAAGGTGTCGAAGCGGGCGCTGACGCGGCGGCTCAAGGAGCTGAAGCTCGGCTGAGGAGGCGGGTCGACGTGTCGAGCGAAACCTTCGACGCGTCGAGGCGAGGAGATCTCCAGGAGATACGCCTGGAAGAACCGCTCGGAGTCGCGGCACGATGGTTGCTGGGCGTCCGGCGCATGCGCGAAAAGAACTACACCATGGCAAGCCATACCATCTACGTGTCTCCCAAGGGTTTGAGCGGCGTGCCCGCGTCCGTCCATTTCGGCGACGAGATCACCTTCTCGCCTCACCCCACGGATCCTCCCAACCCGACCACCACCGTGGCCGTCGATGTCGACACGGTGGCGACGGATGTCACCGCGTCGTCCCTCTGCGGAGCTACGACCTGCAGCATCGGCTCGACATATACGGTCAGCGTCGGCGCACGGATCAGCGACGGGAGCTCCGGCGACAACGTCTTCACCCTCAGCGTCGGCGACGTGCGTACCACGATCAATGTCACCCCGCAGCGGGTCAATCTCGAGTTCGACAGTTGCGGAGTATCCCCGGGTTGGCTGGATGTCCGTTGCGGCGATATCGTGTGCTTTGTTCGGCGCGAAGCGAGCGGACCGACGAGTGCAGCAGTTGTTCGCGAGTCTGGCATTGCAGGACACCTGCTGTTCGGCGGCGATTCTGTAATCATCCCCAGCGAGCACGTCGTTCAAATCAGTAATGACGACGGCAGCACCATGGTCTTCAAGGTGGTTCCGAACGTCTCCCTCCGCTGCGACGACGGCCTACCCAAGGAGGCAAAGATCAACGTCACCAAATGATGCGGTGGCCGCCGGGGCAGCTCGCCGTCAGCGCGCCGCAGCGAGCCTCTGCGCCAGCGTGGCCCGCCCTCGAAAAGCATGCTCGAGGTTGGGATTGCCCGCGAGGGCCCTGGTGAAATCGGCAAGGGCCTTCTCCGCAAGCTCGCCCCGTGCCCCGCGCCCGTCCGCCGCCTCTGCCTGAGCGAGGAGGAGATCCGCGCGTAGCGCCACCGCATCCAAAAAAGACGGGCGCGCGTCGAGCACCTGCTTCACTTGATCGAGGCCGCAGCGCAGCGCGGGATCTGGATCGCGGGATGCGTCCTTTTGCACGCGCGCCCACGCCAGGCAGAATCGGCCAAAGGCGAGGCGATAGTCCTGCTCATCGGGCGAGAGCTCGACGGCCCTCTGGTACTCCTCCCGGGCCGCCTCGAACATCGCCTCGTCCAGGTTTTTTCGGCTCTCCCAGAGGGCGCGCGTGGCGCGCACCTCTCCCTGGATCAAATGCGATTGCGCGTCGTTGGGGTTGCGCCGGAGCGCCTGCTCGAGCGCCGCTTCGGCCGAGGTGAGGATCGACCGCGGATCCCGCCCCTGCTCGAGCTCGTAAGCCCCCTCGATCGAGCGCGCCATGGCGAGGTTTCCCCACGCCTCGACCAGCTCGGAGGCCTGCTCCAGCGCCTTCTTCAGCGCGGCCTCGGCCATACGCACGCTCGGCCGCGGATCTCGCCCGCGAGCGGATTCGAAGCGCGCGCCCAGCAACAACGCCCACCCCAGGTTCAAGTGACCGAGGACCTGCTGCGGGGCCACCGCAATGGCCTCTTCGTGCGCTGCCCGCGCCTTCGCGAGCAGCGGTCCGGGATCCTCGCCGCGATCCCAGGCGGCCCTCGCCTCCTCGACGTGGGTGAGCCCGACCGCGTCGTGGAGGTGGGGGAGCCTCGGATTGATGGCGAGCCCCGCCTCGAGCTGCTGCAGCGCCGCCGTGAGCTCCGGCCGCGGATCGCCGCCGTGGGCCCGCGCTCGCGCGCCGAGGAGGCGGTGCGCCTTGCTGCCATAATAATAAGGTACGGTGCGGCTGGCATTGATCGCTCTCGCCCTGTCGAGCGCCCTCGTCGCCTCCTCGAGATCTTTACCTGCGTCCTTGGCCCTTGGGTGCTCGGCGCGTATGAGATGACAGGTGCCGAGGTTCACCCATGCCTCGAACTGCCGCTCGTCCAGGCGAATCGCCGTGCGATAGGCGTCGATTGCCTTGCCGCGATCGACGAGCGAGTCCGCGCCACGCTCGTCCTGGTGATCGGCGAAGGTCTTGAAGACGAGGCCGAGCTGGAGGTAGTAATCATAATCTCGGTCCGCCTGCCCGATGCCCTCGAAGACCTCCAGCGCCTTGCGTAGAGGTTCGCTCGGATCCTCATTTCGATCCAAACGATAGCTACCGAGCTGCCAGTGAGCTCGCCCGAGCTCCAGCCGGGCTGCCGTGCTCGCAGGTGCGAGGGCGGCGGCGCGCTCTGCCGCCGAGATCGCCTTCGCGAGGAGGTCATCGACGTTTTCGCCGCGGTTGGCTCCGTGCTCGGCGCGCCGCCGGTGCAGGCGCGCCGAGAGGAGCTGTGACGCGGGGTGATCAGGCTGCGCGACGAGCGCGCTCTCGACGGCCTCGAGGCCCTGCGCGAAGCGCGGCTCGACGTCGCCCTGCCCGTAGATCTCCATGGCCAGCGCCGCGTACTCGAGCTCCCCCTTCGCCTGGTGCACCGCGGGCACGCTCTCACCGATGGCTGCGGCCGCCGCGTACGCTTTGCGACCCTGCTCGAAATCGGCGAGCGCGCCAGGTCGATCTCCCTCGCTCCAGCGCCGCTCTGCGCGCGCCGCAAAGACGTCGCCGCGAAGCGCCGGCGCCTCGTAAAACCAGGGAAGATCGCCGTCGATGGCGTCGAGGTCGGTCAAGGCGTCGTCCAGGCGCCCTTCATAGAACGCGACGAGCGCCGCCATGTACGCCGCCGACGGCACCTCCGCGCCCTCGCTCTGCCGGAGATAGGCGAGCGCCGGATCCCGATACCGACGCTCGGTCTCCTTCTTTTTGGCCTCGCGCAGCTCTTTCTGCTCGATCCGCTGCACCTCGCGCAGCTCTTCTTGATAGAGGTGCCCGAGCACCAGCGCCAGCGTGTACGCAGCCCGCGGCTCGCGATACCCTTGCTGCCACGCCGATTCGAGCATGTCCTGCGCCTTCGCGTCGTCCCCGAGCGCCAGGTAGCCGCGCCCCAGCGCGTAATGACCGGGGCCCACCGCGAGGGGGCCGGCGCTCTCGATCTCGCGCCGGAGATCCTCCATCCGCGCCCGGATGGCAGCCTGATCCGCACGGATGTCGTGCAGGGGGGCGAGTGCCGAATAACGCGACATGGACTCGAGCCGCTCGACGAGCTCCGTGAAGCGCCGTGCCAGCCGCTCGCGCGCCTGCGCCTCGCGCCGCGCCGTGACACCCCAGCCGAGCGCGGTCAGCACCGAAAGGAGGGCCACCGTCACCGCGAGCGCCGCGCGCCGGTGCTTCACGAGCCGCTTGCGCAGACGATACCAAGCCTGCATGGGCCGCGCTGCCACGGGATCGCCGCGCAGGAAGCGATCGAGATCCTCGGCCACGGCGCGCGCCGAGTCGTACCTGGCAGAGCGGTCCTTCTCCAGGCACTTGAGTGCAATGGCCTCGAGATCCGCTGGAATGTCCGGATCGATCGCGCGCGGCGGACGGGGCTCCACCGCCGCAATCTTGGAGAGAACTTCGAGCGCGTTGTCCCCGGGCACGGGTGGCTCGAACGTGAGCAGGTAATACAAGGTCGCGCCCAGGCTGTAGACGTCGGCCCGGCGATCGAGACGGCCGACCTCGCCACGTGCCTGCTCGGGAGACATATAATGGAGCGTGCCCATGATCGTGCCCGTCTCGGTGTTGCCCTCCTGGAAAGAGCGCGCCAGGCCGAAGTCCATCACATAAGGCTTGAGCCGCCCATCCTCCGTGCGCTCCACCATGATGTTCCCAGGCTTGACGTCGCGGTGGATGATGCCGGCGCAATGGGCTTCGTGCAGCCCCAGCGCCACGTCACGCAGGAGCATCGCCTTCTGCTCCACGCTGAGCGTCCTGGCGAGCGCGCTCGAGGTCTCGCCGGCAATGTATTGCATGGCGATATAGGCCTGGCCGAAGGCCTCGCCGACCTCGTAGACCTTGCACACCCGCTCGTGATCCACGCGCGCCTGCGCCCGCGCCTCCGAGAGCAGCCTCGCGAGATCCCCCGGATCGCCGCCGTGAACGAACTTGATCGCCACCTCGCGTCGCAGGCGCGTGTCGCGCGCGAGGAACACCTTCCCCATCCCGCCTTGGCCGAGGAAGCGCACCGGCTCATAGCGATCCCAACGTGCAATGGGGAAGGCTGGCACGCCGCTCGTCCGTGCGGGAGGCGCAGGCGCCATGGTGGCGGTGGCGTCGAGATCCTTCTCGGTTCGCGGCGGTGCGGGCAGCGTCGCCGCCAGGCCCTCGGGGATGAACGGCCTGGCGGAAGGCCCCTCTCGAAGGAAAGCGAGGGTCTCTGCCGATATCCGGCCGCGTTCGTGCAAGAGGTCGAGCGGGCTCCTGCCGGCGCGCGTTGCCTCTTCGGCCAGCGCGTCCGCCTCTGCGCTGGAAACGATACCTTCTGCGCGTGCGGCCCGCAGTTCTTCCGAGACGGACGAACTCATGCAGTTCAGGATGCCCAGAACTGTTCCCCGAGGCGAGCTTGCGATGCGACCTCGCAGAGCAGCGACCCTGTCGCTGCTCTGGACCCCCCGTTGGCTTTGCGCGTAGGCTGCCGCCCGTGACCCCGGCCGAGCTCTTCGGCGGCCGTTTCGCCATCGAGCAGCTCGCGAGCGCGGGCGGCATGGCCGAGGTGTATCGCGCGCTCGATCGCGCGACCGGCGCGCGCGTCGCGCTCAAGGTCCTGCACGCCGCGGGCGCCCCGTTCGCCGGTCACTTCGCGCGGGAGAGCTACGTCCTCGCCGAGCTCGATCACCCCGGGATCGTCCGGTACGTCGCGCACGGCGCCGCGCCCTCTGGCGAGCTCTTCCTCGCGATGGAGTGGCTCGAAGGCGAGGACCTCGCGCAGCGCTTGAAGCGCGGGCCGCTCTCCATCGCCGAGACCCTCACCCTCGGCGTGCGCGTCGCCGAGGCCCTCGGCGCGGCCCATGCGCGCGGCGTCGTGCACCGCGACATCAAGCCGAGCAACCTCTTCCTCCCGGACCGCGACATCGGCCGGGTGAAGATCCTCGACTTCGGCATCGCGCGGCCCCAGGCCACGCGGCCCGCGACGCGCACGGGCATCCTGCTCGGGACCCCGGGCTACATGGCCCCCGAGCAGGCCCTCGGCGCGCGCACCGTCGATCCGCGCGCCGACGTCTTCGCCCTCGGGTGCGTGCTCTACGAGTGCCTCGCGGGCAGGCCGGCGTTCGAGGCCGAGCACCTCATGGTGCTGCTCTCCAAGATGCTCGCCCCCGAGCCGCCGCGCCCCGCCGACGTTCGTCTCGACACGCCCGCCGCGCTCGACGAGGTCATCGCGCGCATGCTCTCGCACGAGCCCTCGCACCGGCCCGCCGACGGCGCGGCCGTCGCGGTCGAGATCGCCATGCTCGACGACGCCGAGACGGCCTGGGTCCAGGGCGGCGTGCCCCTCCATCGCCTCGGCGCGGCGACGCCGATCGAGGATCTCTTCGAGGTCACCGGCCTCGGGCTCCCCGACGACGTGCCCACCGTGGACGCGGGAAAGCGGCCCGGCGACGGCGCGTCCACCTTGCCCCTCGACGCCTGGTACCGCCAGAGCGCCTCCGATGGAGCCCCGCGGACGCAGGTCTTGCCCGGCGCCTCCCTCGCGCTCGCCGGATCCGAGGACGACACCACGCTCGTCCCGCACACGCTCCTCGGCCGGCCCTCGCCGTGTGTCGGCCGCGAGCGCGAGATCGACGAGATTTTACGGGCATTCGGCGCGGTCGTCGGGGGTTTGGGGGCGCAGCCACGCGCAGCGGGGCGGAGCCCCCAAGCGTCGACCACGGGCAAACCCTCGGCGCTCGTGGTCACGGGCGAGCCGGGCGTCGGCAAGTCCCGCCTCGTCGCCGAGGTCGTCCGTGCCCTCGACGTTCGCGGCGGCCTCCTCGACGCCGAGGGCATCGTCCGCCCCGTCTCCGTCTTCACGGCCGAGGCCGCGCCTCTCGCCCAGGGCGCCGCGTTCGCCCTCGCCGCCGACCTCGTCCGCAACGCCGCCGGCCTCTCCCGCGGCGATCCGCTCTCGGCGCGGCGCGACAAACTCCTCGATCGCCTCGCGCGGCACCTCCCGCCCGCGTCGGCGGGCCGCGTGGTCGAGTTTCTCGGCGAGCTCACGGACGTCCCGTTCCCCGACGACACGAGCGTGCCGCTCCGCGCGGCGCGGCAGGACGCGCGGCTCATGGGCGACCACGTGCGCCGCGCGTTCGAGGACTGGCTCGCCGCCGAGTGCGACGCGCGGCCCGTGCTCGTCGTGCTCGACGACCTCGCCCGCGCCGACGCGGCGAGCATCGGCCTCTTCGAAGGCGCGCTGTCGAGCCTCGCCTCGCGCCCGCTCTTCCTGCTCGTCACGGCCCCGCCCCCGTCCTTCGCGGCCGGCCGCGCGCGCGCCTTGCCCCTCGCGGCCCTGCTCTCCGACGCGGCGCACGGGATCGTCCGGCATGGCCTCGGCGAGAACGCGGATCCCGCGCTCGTCACGCGGATCGTGCAGCGCGGGCTCGGCAGCCCGCTCCGGCTGGAGATCCTGACGCGCGCCGTCCGCGCGCGGGAGGACGTGCCTTCGGGCCCGACGCCGGACCTCGTCGGCCGCGCCATCGCCTCGCTCTCGCCCCTCGCGCAGCGCCTCCTCCGCGCCGCGAGCGTCTTCGGCGCGCGGTTCTGGCCCGGCGCCCTGCTCTCGGTCCTTCCCGGCGGCGCCCCCGTGCGCGCGGGCAGCACAGAGCCGTGGCAGGCCGAGCGCCGGGCCCTCGCCGAGCTCACGACGGCCGAGCTCGTCGCGCGCCGCGGCGGGCGCACGCCTTGGGGCGAGGAGTACGTGTTCCGGCAGGCGATCGTCCGCGAGGTCGCGTATGCCTCGCTCGACGACGCGGAGCGCGCGCGGCTGCACCTCGCGGTCGGCGACTGGTTCGAGCGCGCGGGCGACGCCGAGCCGGCCGTCCTCGCCGAGCATTTCAGCCGCGCCGGCGCGCCCGATCGGGCCGTGCCGTGGGCGGGCCTCGCGGCCGAGGCGGCCTTCGAGGCGAGCGATTTCGACGCGGTGCTCGCGTGGGCCTCGCGCGGCATTGCGGCCGCCTCGGCGGGCGAGGTCCGCGGCGCGCTCCGGCTCTTCGAATCGCAGGCCCGCAAGTGGAAGGGCGAGCATCGGGCCGCGCTCGAAGCCGGCCGCGACGCGCTCGGCCTCTTCCCCGTCGGCAGCCCCCTCTGGTACAGCGCCGCGGGCGAGGTCGTGCTCGCGGCGGGCAACCTCGGCGACGACGCCGCGCTCGTGGCCATCTTCGAGGCGCTCTCGGCGCTCGGGGCCGAGGGCGAGTCCGGCGCCCCGCACGTCATCGCCGTCGCACGCACGGCGCTCCAGCTCCTCATGGCCGGCCACCACGATCACGCCGAGGCCATGTTTCAAGCGCTCCCCGAGCTCGGGGACTCCGCTCGGGCAAGCCGAGCTGCGCCCCCGAACCCCCACGCTCTCGACCGGCGCGTCGTCGCCATCGACCCCGAGGTCGCCGCGTCCGTGCATCGCGCCCGCGCGTTTCGAGCGCTCTTCGCGGGCGACGCGGGCACGAGCGTGCGCGAGTTCGAGGCCGCGGCCCAGCGCTTCGAGGCGGTCGGCGACCTGCGCAATGCTTGCGTCCAGCGGGCGAACGTCGGCTCTGCGACGAACGATCTCGGCGATTATGCGCGGGCCGAGGCGTCCTTGCGGGACGCCCTCGCGCAGGCCGAGCGCCTCGGCCTAGGCGCGCTCGTCGCGCACGCCAAGCTGAACCTCGCCCTCGCGCTCGCGCGACAGGGCCAGCTCGCCGAGGGCCACGCCTTCGCGCGCGAGGCGCTCACGACGTCCACGCGCCAGGGCGATCGGCGCGTCGAGGGGTATGCGCGCCTCTACCTCGGCATGATCCGCCTCGCCGGCCGGGATCTCGCGGCGGCCGAGGCCGAGGCCCGCGCCGCGATCGACCTCCTCGCCGCGCACCCGCCCGTCCGCGCGCACGCGCTCGCCGTGCTCGGGCAAATTGCGATCTTCCGCGGCGATGCGGCCGCGGCGCTCGGCCCTGCGGACGAAGCCATGCGCCTGCTCGAATCGCTCGGCGGCATCGAGGAGGGCGAGTCGCTCGTGCGCCTCGTGCGCGCGGAGGCGCTTGCTTCGCTCGGGCTCGAGGCCGAGGCGCGCGAGGCGATCGTCTCGGCGTACGAGCGCCTCGAAGGGCGGGCCTCGAAGATCCGTGATCCTCTCTGGCGTGCGTGGTTTCTCGAAGCGGTCCCGGAGAACGCGCGCACCGTGGAGCTCGCGCGAGCGTGGGGCGTGGCCGAAAGTGCTTCGCAAGACGACGACACGAGCGCGTGAGCGGGGTTCTTCACGACGATTTTTCGTGTGACGACGAAAGGCCCCGTGACTACGATGCCGGCGCGGGCGCCGGGAAGGCGCGCGTTGTTCGACGCCGGAGGACGACACCATGAAGATCAAAGCCGCGGTCGCGCATCGACCCAACGCGCCGCTGAGCATCGAGGAAGTTGATCTGGAGGGCCCCAAGGAAGGGGAGGTCCTCGTCGAGATCAAGGCGACCGGTGTTTGCCACACCGACGAGTACACGCTCTCGGGCAAGGACTCCGAGGGTATCTTCCCCTCGATCCTGGGACACGAGGGCGCGGGCGTCGTCGTCGACGTCGGCCCCGGCGTGAAGAGCGTGAAGAAGGGCGATCACGTGATCCCGCTCTACACGCCGGAATGCCGCCAATGCAAATTCTGCCTCTCGCGCAAGACGAACCTCTGCCAGGCCATTCGCTCGACGCAGGGCAAGGGCCTCATGCCGGACGGCACGAGCCGCTTCAAGATCGGCAATGAGCCCGTCTACCATTACATGGGCACGTCCACGTTCGCAAATTACACCGTATTGCCCGAGATCGCGGTCGCGAAGATCCGCGAAGACGCGCCGTTCGACAAGGTGTGTTACATCGGCTGCGGCGTCACGACGGGCATCGGCGCGGTCATTTACACGGCGAAGGTCCAGCCCGGCGACAACGTCGTGGTGTTCGGCCTCGGCGGCATCGGCCTGAACGTCATCCAGGGCGCGAAGATGGCCGGCGCCAACATGATCATCGGCGTCGACTTGAACCCGGCGCGCAAGGAGATCGCCGAGAAGTTCGGAATGACGCATTTCGTCAATCCGAGCGAGGTGCAGGGCGACCTCGTGCCGTACCTCGTGAACCTCACGGACGGCGGCGCCGATTACTCCTTCGAATGCGTCGGCAGCGTGAGCGTGATGCGCCAGGCGCTCGAGTGCTGCCACAAGGGCTGGGGCGTCAGCGTCATCATCGGCGTGGCCGCCGCGGGCCAGGAGATCGCGACGCGCCCGTTCCAGCTCGTGACGGGCCGCGTCTGGAAGGGCAGCGCGTTCGGCGGCGCCCGCGGGCGCACGGACGTGCCGAAGATCGTCGACTGGTACATGGACAAGAAGATCAACATCGACGACTTGATCACGTACGTGCTGCCGATCGACAAGATCAACGAGTCGTTCGATCTCATGCACGCGGGCAAGTCGATCCGGACCGTCGTCACATTCTGATCTTTGCGTCCGCAGCCGGGGCGGGGTAGACCCTCGCCCATGAGGGGATCCATCCTCGCCCTGGCCTCGCTCCTCGTCCTCGCCGGTTGCGAGAAACCTGCGCCTCCGCCGTCGTCCCAGCGCGTGACGCTCGTCCAGAAAGGCCCGGCCCAGATCGAGCTCGTGCCGGCCGCGGGGCAGCCCCCTTATTGCCTCGTCTTCACCATCGCCGAGGGCGGGCCCATCCGCCACCTCACGATGCTCGAGGACAAGCTCTCGCCCGATTGCCCGGCCGGCGAGCCCATCGCGGGCAACGTCTTTCGAATTCCGCCCCGCGAGGGCAAGGTGAAGATCTTCGTCGTCTTCTCGGATCGCGCCCTCGAATCCGATCCCATCGCGCAGCAAATCAGCGATCTCGTCTCCCAGAAAACACCCGTCACCGCGATGGATCTGCGCGCCCCGGGCCGCGTCGTCGTCGAGACCCTGGAGTTCACGCCCTCGTCGGGTTGACAGGCTGTCGAGAAACCTGCTGCGCGCCCAGGATCGTCGGTCGTCGTCCTCGGAATGCGGCGCCCCATCCTCACTCTCGCGTGCAGCGACGGTTCGACGAACACGTCTGGCCGTCCGGGCAATCACGCCCGTCTTTGCAAGAGCGTTCACAGGCGCCGTCGACGCAAGCATTGCCCACGCCGCAACTCGAATCGCTGACGCATTCGACACAACGGTTTTGAAGACAGTATCGGAACTCTGGATTGGCGCTCTCGCAGTCCGACGTGTTCGAGCATGGGACGGATCGGGGTGAGGGGGAACAGGCAACGGCCATGACGCATGTCGCTATGGTTGCAAGGAAACGCGTGAGCCCAGGATTCATGGTCAGGTCTCTCGAAGCAGTTGGTTGGAGGGGCGAGGAAACGTTTGGAAATGGATGACGAGGCGCTCGACGCAGAAGGTGCGCGGAGCGCGTGCCGGCATCAGCAGGATGCGTGCCACCGCGGATCAAAGCCTGAATTTCAGCCGCGAGGCAGCGCCGGGCAGGGAATTTTTCCCGTGGCGCAGGGAATTCTTCCCGGCGCAAAACGTCGGCCGCTGGAGGACGGGATCGCGATGTTTTCCGGCGTCACGGCATTTCGCGCGAGCGCGATTCGATCATCCGGCGCCCTTCCAGCGTGAGCTCCCAGCCGACCCCGCGTCCCCGAAGCTCCGCCGTGTAGATGGAGTCCTTGCGCATCGCGCGCGAAAGGGTCGTGGCGATCGCGGTCGCGAGCATGAGCGGGAGCACGACCCCATAGTCGCCCGACAGCTCGAAGGCCATGACGGCAGCCATGAGGGGCGCGTGCGTCGTGGCCGCGGTCGTCGCCGCCATCCCGACGAGCGCATAACTCCCGACCGGCCCGACCTGCGGCCCGAACAGATACCCGAGCGCGCTGCCGTAAAGAAAGCCTACGCCCCCGCCGAGGAGCAGCGTCGGCGTGAACACCCCGCCCGGGCTCCCCGAGGAGACCGAGCTCGTCGTCGCCACGCACTTCGCGATCAACAGAATGGTCACGAACCCCGCCGAGAGCCGAGCATCGAGCACGTCATTGAGCGGTTCGTACCCATTCCCCGCGACGTCGGGAAGCGCAGCCACGATGGCGCCCGTGACGAGCCCACCGAGCGCAGGGCGCCACGGAAGCGGCACCTTCGAACGCGCGAAGAGCGCTTCTCCCAGCGCCAGGAGTCGCATGAAACCCTGCGCGGCCAGCGCACCCAGCACGCCGACACCGGCATGGGCGACGAGCTCCACGGACGATTGCACCGTGAAGGCCCGCGCGCCGTAGATCGGCCCCTCGCCCAGGAGGGCCCGCGTGATCGCGGTCGCGAGCACGGTCGCGAGGAACGCTGGAACGATGGTGTCGAGCACCACGATGCCCGTGACGACCTCGAGCACGAAAAGAATGGCCGCAAAGGGCGTATTGTAGGCCGCCGCGAAGCCAGCGGCGGTGCCCGCGGCGATCAGGATTCGCGTGCGTTCGAGGGAGAGGCCGAGCCGCTCGCTCACGAAGCTCCCAGCCGCTCCGCCGAACTGAATCAGCGGCCCCTCGCGCCCGATCGAGCCGCCCGTGGCGATGGCGCACCAAGAGCCGAGCGATTTGAGCAACGTGACGCGCATGGAGAGCTGGACACGCCCGAGGACGACGGCCTCCATCACGGAGCCCACGCCATGGCCGCTCGGCACACGCGCGGCGAGCGCGGCGAGCACGCCAGCGAGCAGAGCCCCCGCAGGTGGCAGCAAGAGCCGCATCCACGCAGGCATCCCGCGCATCGCGCTGACCACATCCCCTTCACCGACGGCATACCCGAGCACAAATGCGAGGGAGGCCCGGAAGAGGACCGCGAAGGCCGCCGACACCAGGGCGACGGCGAGCAAGCCCGCGAGAAAGCGCAGGGGTTCAAGGCTGCTCTTGCCGTCCACGGTGCGCGGGAGCGTGAAGCATCAAGGATGCCAATGATCGAATTCGGGGAGGTCCGCGGAAGTGTGTTTTCGCTTCGCCTCACGAAACCGGAAGAATTCGTGCCATCCGGGAAAGTCTCCGCCGTTGGGAGGGTGCGCCCGGCGCTACCCCATGGCCCGCGTCAGCACCGTCGGCGCAGAGAGTCGGCCTGAGACCCGCTCGCGGCGGCGGAGCTCCGCCGCGTCGACGAGCATGCGCCCGGCCCAGCGGTAGACGTTGAACTCGCTCACCATGCGACGCATCGAGCACATTCGCTCGCGTTGCTCGTCCTCGGGCATGCGCAGCGCCGCGGCCAGCGCGTCGCCGGCCTGTCCGAGATCGTAGGGGTTCACGATGAGCGCCTCGGTCAAATCGCGCGCCGCCCCGGTGAACTGGCTCAGCACGAGCACGCCGAGCTCGTCATCGCGCGCCGCGACGAACTCCTTGGCCACGAGGTTCATGCCGTCGTGGAGGCTCGACACGTAACAGAGCTCGGCCGCGCGGTAATACCGGAAGACCGTCGGCGGCTCGTGGTGCGAGCGCAGGAGGATGATCGGGCGGTAGTCGTCTTTCCCCCACCGCGCATTGATCTCGTCGGCCAGGGCCTCGACGCGGTCGTTGAGCTCCCGATAACGGGCGATCTTGGTGCGGCTCGGCGCCGCGAGTTGCGCGAAGGTAAAACGCCCACGGAACTCGGGATGACGTGTGAGGAGCTCGTCGACCGCCTGGAGGCGCTCCTCGATGCCTTTCGTGTAATCGAGGCGATCGATGCCCACGCCGAGGAGCGCGTCCGCGGGCAAACCGAGCTCCTTGCGCACGGAGACGCGGCACTCGCCCACGGAGGGCAGCGATTCGAGCCAGTGCACGGGCCATTCGATGGAGATCGGGTACGGCCGGACCAGGCTCCGCCGCGCCCCCTGGACGATCGCGTTCGCCTCCCGGTCGATGCGGCTCTCCATGAAGGTGTCCACCGCGTCGATGAAGTTGTTGCAATGTTGCTGGGTGTGAAACCCGACGATGCTCGACCCGAGCAGCCCCGAGATGATTTCCTCGCGCCAGGGGCAAATGCCGATCCGCTCGGCGCTCGGCCAGGGGATGTGCCAGAAGGTCAAGATCGTCGCGCGCGGGAGGCGCTCGCGGATCATGCGGGGCGCGAGCGCGAAATGGTAGTCCTGCACGAGGATGATCGGGTCCTCCGTGTCGACCTCCTCGCAGACCGCGTCCGCGAACTTGCGGTTCACGCGGACGTAATGCTCCCAGTCCTCGGCGCGGAAGACGGGCCGCGCGTGCGCCACATGGCAAAGCGGCCAGAGGCCCTCGTTCGAGAAGCCGTAATAATACCCATTCTCCTCGGCGTCGCTGAGCCAGACACGCCGTAGGCTGTACGACTCCTCCCCAGGCGGGACTTTCACGTGGCCGCGAGCATCCGAGGTCTGCTTGTCGGCGCTCCCACTCCCGTGCGCGACCCATACCCCGGAGCAGGCGCGCATGACGGGCTCGAGCGCGGTCACGAGGCCGCTCGCGGGATGGAGGACCTTCACGCCGTCCGGCGTCTTTTCGTGAATGTACGGCTCGCGGTTCGCGAGGATGATGACCCGCTCGCCTTCGAGGTGGGTCGTGAGCGTGGATCGCAGCCGCTCGGGGTTCCAGTTCCCGCCTCGCGCCTCGCGATCCCGCTCGCTGGCGAGGCGCTCGACGAGCGCCCGCACGTCCCCGACGAGCGGCTTGAAATCACGCGTCACCTCGCCGGACAAGGCGCGCCGAAGCTCCGAGGTCCACACGCGGAAGGCCAGGCGCTCCGCGATCATCGTGATCGTGGCAGCCCCGAGCGAGAGCACGAAAAACGCCACGAGCAGGAGGTTCCGCGTCGTCGCCTCGCGACGCTCCAGATAACTGAGATCGTGGACGAGGAGCACGCGTCCGAGGGGTTTGCCCTCGGTCGTGACCGTGATCGCGCTGAGGTGCACCCGTCCGCCCGGGAGCTCTTCGGTCGTCGTCCAGGGATCCGTGCCTTCGCCCTCTTGCGAGAGGCGCGCGAGGACCCATCGGCAGCCGAAATCGAGGGGATACGCGGCCGTGACGGCGAGGCGCTGACCGTCGAGGGAACACGCCGCGGCGCCCATGACGCGCTCGTCCCGGGTGATGTCCTCCAGGGCGTCGACGAGGCCCTCGCGGCCGATCTCCCAGTTCCGCGCGAGGAGCTGCTTGGTGGCGGTCACGACGAACAGAGAACGAGCGCGCAAATCCGTCTCGAACCAGCGGTGCGTCGTGCGCGTCAACGCGACGTACCCGACCGCGGTGATCAGGGCGAGCCCGCACAGAAGGAGCAGCAAGAATCGCAACAGGCGAGGCATGAATCCCCCTTTTCAGCCACAATTCATTCGACGGGAAGCACGTCCTCGGCCCTTCGCTTCGCCAGGAAAACGAACATCGAAGGCACGAGGAAAAGCGAAAGGAAGGTGGAGGAAGCGAGGCCGCCGGTGACGGCAAGCGCGAGGGGGCGGTTCGACTCCGTCCCGTGTTCGAGGCCGAGCGCGGTCGGCAAGAGGCTGATGATGGTGGCGAGGCTCGTCATGGCGATGGGGCTGAATCGAGCGCGCCCTGCCTCGACGGCCGCTTCGAGGAGATCCTTGCCCGACTGAAAGGACCGATTCGCGTGGTCGACGAGCAGGATGCCGTTCGACACGGCGATACCAATGACCATGAGGACCCCCATCAGCGCGGGAATGGAAAAGCCCTCGCGCGCGCCGAGGAGCGCCCCGACGATGCCGACGAGGCACGCCGGGATCGTGAACAACATGACGAGCGGCAGCCGGAGCGACTTGAACTGAATGGTCATGATCATGAAGACGACCATGACGGCGAGGCCGAGCGCGATCCCGAGGCCGCCGAAGGTCGTGCGCATCAGCTCGACTTGTCCGGCCATGGCGAAATGCACGCCGCGGGTGCGAGGATCCTGCTCGAGCCGCGCTTCGAGATCGGCGGCAGCGCTGCCGAGATCTCGCCCCTCGGTCTGCATGAGGACGTGCGCGACGCGCTGGAGGTGGTTGCGTTCGATGGAAATCGGGCCCGCCGATCGCTCGATCGCGCCATAACTGCCGAGGGTGACGGCGCCCGAGGAGAGCGCGCGGATCGGGATTTCGCGCAGCCGGTCGGCTTCGCTCACGACCGCGCGATCGTAGGCGGTGACCACGTAGTACGACTGGCCATTCGAGCCGTCGACCCAGACGGAGGGCGCATTGATGTTCCCGAGCGTCGCTTCGAGCGTCGTTTGCGCTGCGGCGCGCGCTGTCACGCCGACGAGGCCAGCCTCTTGCCTGTCCGTGGCCACGCGCAGCTCCGGGTAATCGAGCTGCAGGGTCGTGTAGATGTCACGCACGCCCGGCACGGTCCGCGCGACCTCGGCGACGGCGCGCGCTTGGGCGTCGAGCTCGTCGAGGTTGTCCCCGCGCACCTCGACGACGAGCGGGGCCATGTATCCGTTCGAGAAGACGCTGGCCACGAGCCCACCGGGCGCCTGCAAGAAATCCACGCCGGGGAACCGCCGCGCGAGGATGGCGCGCATCATGTCGGCGATTTCGCGCTGCGAGTGCTTGCGTTTTTCGGGCGGCACGAGCGCGACGCGCAAGAATCCCATGTGCGGACCGGCGTTCGGGCTGTTCATCTTCGCGCGGGCCTTGCTCGGGGCCCCCACGTTCATCAGCACGAGCTCGACCTCGTCCTTCGGGAGCTCCTCTCGCAGCGCGGCGCCGATCTCCTGAAAAATACGCGTCGACTCTTCGAGCGAGGTCCCCGGCGCGAGGCGCACGTAGACGCGCTCCATCGACTCGTCGATCTCCGGGAAAAACGCGCTCGGGAGCCTCGAAGCGCCGTACGAGCTGGCCCCGACGAGGGCGACGGTCGCGAGCACGACGGCGCCCCGGTGCGCGAGCGCCAAACGGAGCGCCGCCGCATAAGCGCCCGCGAGCGTTTCGACGGCCCGTTCGCATGCGCGCGCAAGTCTCCCAGGTTCGCCGTGGCCGAGCAGATACCGGCAGGCGACGGGTGTCACGAGCATGCTCACGAAGTATCCGGCGACCATGGCCGCGGCGACGGTGAGCGCGAGCGGCGAGAAGAGCTTTTTCGCAAGGCCGGTCAACAGGACGACGGGGAGGAGCACCGCAATCGTGCAGAGCGACGCGGCGAGCGCGGGCCCGGCGACCAGGCTCGCCCCCCGGAGCGCCGCCGTCGCGTCGTCCTCGCCGGCGAGCCGCCGTCGGTGAATCGATTCGAGTACGACGACCGAGATGTCGACCAGCGGCCCCATGGCGAGCGTCAGCCCGCCCAGCGTGAAGGCATTGAGGGATTGGCCGGTCGCGTAAAGGACGAGCAGGATGACCGCGAAGCTGAGCGGCACGGAGATGGCCGCGATGAGCACCGAGCGCCCGCTCTGAAGGAAGATCAGGATGACGCCCGCAATGAGGAAGAGCGCCTGCACGATCTCGCGCTCGAGCCCCTTCATCGCGCCCTCGACGAACGTCGATTGATCGAAGATGGGCTGCACGACCATCCCGGGCGGGAGCTCGGGGAGGTGCGCGAGCGCCTCGCGGATCGATTCCACGATCTGCACGGTGTTGCCGCCGGGGATCCGGAGCACGTTGAGGTACACGGCGGTTTTCCCGTCAACCGAGACGAACTGCGTGGGCAGCGTGCCGCCGTCCTCGACCGTGGCCACGTCGCGCACGAGCACCGGGTGCCCATGCACGACCTTCACCACGGACTCGCCGATGTCGGAGACGCGCGGCGCGACCGCGTTCGTGTAGACGTTCGCCTCGAAGCCCGCGGCCATGAAGCGGCCCGACGGCAAGAGTGCGTTCGCCTTGTCCACCGCGGCGGCGATCTCGCTCGACGTCACGCCACGCGCCTGGGCGCGCACGGGGTCGACGACGACGTTGATCTGGCGCTCTCGACCGCCGTTCGGCGAAGCGCTGGCGACGCCCGGGATGCCCTCGATGATGGGCTCCACGGTGTTGACCGCGAAATCATAGAGCTGCGGTCCACTCAGCCCTCCGCCGTGAACGGCGATCTGGATGAGCGGCGCGTTCGAAGGATCGTATTGCAGGACGAACGGCGGCAGGACGCCGAGCGTCTTCGGCACGGACGACATCGCGAAGGCGACCTGCTGCTGCACGAGCGATTGCGCCGCGTTGAGGTCGGTGCCCCATTTCAGCCACACATAGATGATGCTGAGGCTGTTTCGGGATTCGCTCTTGATGTGGTCGACGCCGGGCGTGGCGGCGATGAACTTTTCGAGCCGCCACGTGATCGTCTTTTCGACGTCCTTGGGGCCGAGCCCCGAGGCGAGCGTGCCGACGATGAGCACGGGCGGCGTGAGCTCGGGGAAGGTGTCGACGGCCATGCGGGGCGTGACGACCGCGGAGAAGACCATCAGCGCGAGGCTCACCACGAGCACCGCGAGCGGGTTTCGCAGCGCGAGGCGCGTCATCGGACAGCCCCTCCCGGGGGCGCAGGCGTGGACACGGGCACGAGGGACGGACCGGGCGCGGCGGCGCCCTCGACCTTCGCTCGCACCACGTCGCCATTCCGAAGCTGCGCCCTTCCTTCGAGCACGAGGAGGGAGCCGGGCAGGATCGAGGGCTCGAGGAACAGGCTTTTCCCGGTTTCGCCGAGGACACGCGCCGTGGCCTTTCGCGCGACGTCACCTTCGACGACGACCACGGTCGCCTTCGAGCCACGCACCGTCGCTGCGCGCAACGGGATCTCGATGGCAGGCTGGGGCGCGCCGACCTCGGTGAAGACCTCGGCGGTGGTCCCCACGGGGAGCGTGCGTTCCGCGTCGGGCACGTCGATCTCGACGTGCAGCGTGCGCGTCACGGGATCGGCCGCTGGAGAGCGTCGCGCGACGCGGGCGGTCATCTCCTTCCCCGTCGCGAGCAGGCGCAGCTTGACCTCGGCGCCCGGCGTGACGGCCTGGAAATCGACCTCCGGGACGTCCGCCGTCACGCGGATGATGGCGCGATCGACCATCGACACGAGCGCCGTCCCGGGCCGCACGAACGTGCCGGGATCGAGGCTCCTGCGGGTGATTTCCCCGTCGAACGGCGCCTTGAGCACGCAATCGTTCACCTCGAGCGCCTTGCCCGCGAGCTCCGCGCGCAGCGCGCGAAGCTGCGCCTCGGCCGCGGCGCTCTGTGCAGCCTTTTGCTCGGCCTCGTTCTTCGAGACGAACCCTTCGCCGACGAGGCCCTGCACGCGCGCCGCCTCGCTCGCGATGGCCCGCTGCCGCTGATCGAGCGCGCGGGCCTGCATGGCGACGCTCTGGCTCCCGGTGGACGCGCTCCGGCAATCGAGCGTCGCGAGGACCTGCCCGCGCTTGACGACATCCCCAGGCCGCACGAGCACCGTCTCGACGTAGGCCGCGACGAGCTGCGGGCCGACGTTCGCCTCTTGCCACGGCGCGAGCGTGCCCACGAAGCGCCGCGTGGGCCGGTACGTCGCCTCGCGCGCGGGCACCACGGTCGCGCCCTTCGGCTGCGCGGAGAGCGGCGTCACGTCCGAGGACACGGCCCTGACGAGCAGCGCCGCGCCTCCGCCGAGCGCCACGAAGAGCGTCGCGCCGAGCGCGATCATCACCCGTCGATCCATCCGTTTCATCAACGCACCTCCGCCACGGCCCGCTGAAGCGCGGCCCGCGCCCTGGCCACCTCGAACCCGCCCACCGCGCGCTCGACCTCGGCCTCCACGCGCAGCGCTTCGGCGTCGACGAGCTCCAGCATCGTGCCGAGGCCCGCCTTGAAGCGCGCCTCGGCCTGCTCGTGGTTGGCCCGCGCGGCGGCGGCGGCGCGCTCCAGCGCCCCGAGCGCCTGGCGCGCGGCGACGAGGCCCAGGTGGGCCTGTCGCACGGTCGCCGCCTGCGTGGCGCGGGTCGCCTCGAGCTCCGCCTCCCGCACGTCCTCGACCTCGCGGAGCGCGTCGCGCCGTGCGGCGAGGACGGGGTCGTAGAGCGGCACGCTGAGCACGACGCCCACGTTCCAGTTCGGCACGAGCGGCGCGAAGCCGTGCCCGCCCACGGTCGTACCGTTCGACGGCGGCGCGCCGCCCGCGCGCCCCGAGATCGCCGCGGTCAGGAAGATGTCCGGGCGCATCTGCGCCGCGGCCGCGCGGGTCTCGGCCTTCGCGAGGTCGACGCGCGCCTGCGCTTCCTGGACCTCCGCGCTGCCTTCGCGGGCGCGTTCGAGGAGCGCATCCAGCGAGCCGAGCGCCTCGTCCTCGCCCGCCTCGTTGCCCGCGTCGAGCGCCGCTTCCGGCACGCCCACGACGGCCGCGAAGACCGCCTGCGCGGCGGCGAGGGATCCTCGGGCCCGCACCTTCGCGACCTCGAACCGCGCCACCTCGGCCTCGGCGCGGGCGAGATCGACGGGCGTCCGAAGGCCTGCGTCGACGCCCGCGCGCGCGGCATCCCGATGCGCCGAGGCTCTGCCCGCGGCTTCATCGGCGGCTTGCGCGACCGCCTTTGCCGCGCGCACGGCCCAGTAGGCCTCGGTCACCTGCAGGGCGATGTCGAGCTTGGCTCCCTCGGCGCGCTGCCTTTCGAGCTCCGCCTGGGCATCGAGCGCTGCGGTCTGCGCGGCGATACGCCCGAAATCGAAGATTTCCTGCCGCACCCCCACGGCCACGAGGGTCGAGGCGTAGGGCGTGAGATCCGGCTCGGCCGCGACGCTCGTCGCGCCGATCCGCGGGAGGTCGACGCGAGGATTCGACAGGACGGTCGCCGTCGAGTTGTTGACCGTGGAGCCGATGATCTGGGCCGTGGCGCCCACGGAGGGCAACCACTGCGCCCGGGGCACCGAAGCGGCGGCCCGCGCCGCCTGCACCCGCGCTCGTGCCGAGAGCAGATCCGGATTCCTCTTCTCTGCGTACGTGATCGCCTCGCGCAGCGACAGCGCCCGCACGCCCGCCGATTGCGCGGTCTCGGTGGCCTCCTGCGCGGACGAAAGACACGGCACGAGCAGCAGGCCGAGCGAGAGCAAAGCCATCCACCGCCGGTGTGCGGCGTGATCCCCATGAAGCATGCCGGCCGTAGGAGCACCAACAATGCCAGCGGTCGCCGCAGGCCAAAACCTCGATGATCTGGCGTTCGCGTTGCGCCGCGGGGGTGGAAAATTTCCCGGGCGGCCGGGAGAATTTCCCTGCCGGATCCGCGCCGCCCGACGCACGATAGGGCCTCGATCCGCGGTGGCATACGCCCTGCAATCGCCTGCGAGAGAACGCCCTCGTCATGCAACTCGCCTCGTCCTCCCTCCCCCCTCGGACTCGCACTTCGCGGATCGCGTGGTCGATCCGGCGGGGCTGGTTGGTCTGGGCAGCCGCGTTGGGGGTCCTCTTGATCACCGTGCTGGCGCTGCTCGATGAGCAACGCGAGTTCGAAGGGGCGCTCGGGGCGCTGGCGAGGCAGCAGCAGATGCTCGCGGTCTTGCTGTCGGACGAGCTCGCGGCGCGGCTCTCCGCGGTGCGGCGGGACGCGCTTCTCGTGGCAGACGACGTCTCGGCCGGTCACGGGCCGTCGGTGGGGATGCGAAAGGCCTATCCGAGCATCGAGGTTCGTGGAGCGTCGGAGACCGCACCGAGCGTGCGCCCGCCGCGGACGATGTCGGTGCGCGTGCCCTCGACCGAAGGGCGCACCGTCGAGCTGACGGTGCCCGTCGCGTGGCTCATGGGCCCTTCGACGCGGATCGAGCGTCCGGAGGAGCTCGTGGTGCTGGTCCGGCCGCCCGACGAGGTGCTGTGGCAAGCAGCCGATGGACGGCAGATAGGGAGTGAACCCCTCACGCTCGCGGTGAACGAAGGTCGCGACACGACACGACTCGAACGTGACGACGCGGTCGTGCTCGGGCTGCCGAACCGCCGGGCCGTGGCCGCCGTGGCCACCACCGACGGCGGGCCACTCGGCCTATGGACGACCGCGGTGGTGGCGAGCGCGTCGCAGGAGCGAGATCGCTGGGATCGCGCTCGTGGCCGCTTGCTCATCGGCGTGCTCGTGCCCTGCGCGCTCATCGTCGCGTTTGGCGCGACCGCGCTGCGGCGACAACGTCGCGAGCTCGAGCTCGAAAAGCAGCTCGCGCTGGCTGCGCTGGTCCGCGAGAGCGACGAGCGGCTTTCGAGAGCGAGCCGCGCGGCCACCACGGGCACGCTCGCGATGGGGATCGCGCACGAGATCTCGACGCCGCTCGGGGTCATCGTCGGCCGCGCCGAGCAACTCGCGACCCGCGTCGGCGAGGATCCGAGAGCGGCACGCGCAGCGCGCACCATCAGCGAGCAGGCCGATCGCATCACGCAGGTGGTGCGAGGTTTTCTGGATCTCGCCCGCGGCGGCTCCCCGTCGCTGCGTCCCGTCGATCCGGGCGACGTCGCGCGCGGGGCGCTCCGCCTCGTCGAGCACCGGTTCGTCGCTGCGCGGGTCGCGCTCGTGTCCCTCGTCGACGAGGAAGTACCGACGCTCGCAGGCGACCTCCGTCTGCTCGAGCACGCGGTCGTGAACCTCCTGCTCAATGCCTGCGAGGCGAGTGGTCCGGGGACGCAGGTGGCGCTCTCGGTCCGCCGCGCGGACGCGGGCGTCGATTTCATCGTCGAGGACCGCGGGGCCGGCATCCGGCCCGAGGACATCGCCCGCGCGACCGAGCCGTTTTTCACGACGAAACCCGAGGGCTCGGGCCTCGGCCTCGCGATCGTCCACGAGATCGTGAACATCCACCGCGGCTCGCTCGTGCTCGAACCCCACGAGGGCGGCGGCACCCGCGCTCGCATCCACGTACCTGCCCAAGGCGAGGAGAGCTCCGATGCCTGATCGATCCCACGCCCCGCACATCGTCATCGTGGACGACAAACTCGAAATGGCGGAGATGCTCGCTGACGGCCTCGGAGAGCACGGTTTTTCGGCCTTCGCCGTGGCCAATGGGAAGCAGGCGCTCGCGCGAATCGAGGCGGAGCCGGTCGACGCGCTCGTCACGGACCTTCGTATGCCTGGCATGGACGGCATCGAGCTCCTGACGGCGGCGCGTCGCGCCGTGCCGGATCTGCCGGTCCTCGTGATGACGGCCTACGGCGCCATGGAGACCGCCATCGAGTCGATCCGGCGAGGCGCTTACCATTATCTCACGAAACCTTTCAAGCTCGACGAACTCGTCGTGTTCCTGGGCCGCGCCCTCGACGAGTCCCGCGTGCGACGCGAGGCCCGCACCCTCCGCAAATCGCTCCGCGACGAGGCCGCGAAGGCGGGGATCGTGGCCAAGAGCCCCGCCATGCGCGCGGCGCTCGACGTGCTCGCCCGCGTGGCGCCGAGCGACGTGCCCGTGCTGCTCATGGGGCCCACGGGCGCCGGGAAAGGCCTGCTCGCCCGCTACCTGCACGCCGAGAGCGGTCGCGCCAAGGGCCCGTTCGTCACGGTGAACTGCGCCGCGCTGCCCGAGCCACTCCTGGAAAGCGAGCTCTTCGGCCACGCGAAGGGCGCGTTCACCGGCGCGACCACGCGCCGCAGTGGCCTCTTCGCGGAGGCCGAGGGAGGGACCATGTTCCTCGACGAGATCGGCGAGATGGCGCCCGCCCTCCAGGCAAAATTGCTCGACGTGCTCGAACGGCGCGTCGTTCGTCCCGTCGGCTCGACGAAGGAGACGCCGATCGACGTGCGGATCGTCACGGCCACACACCGCGATCTGCGACGCCGCGTCGCCGAGGGCCTCTTCCGCGAGGATCTGCTCTACCGGCTCGATGTCGTCCCCGTGAACGTGCCGCCGCTGCGCGAGCGTCGCGAGGATCTGCCCGAGCTCGCCGCCGAGCTCCTCACCAAGGCACGCGCGCGGCATCCGACCTCCCGGGTCGAACGTCTCTCACGGGAATGCCTGCTCGCGATGCTGGCGTATCCCTGGCCGGGCAACGTGCGTGAGCTCGCGCATGCGGTCGAGCGCCTCGTGCTCCTCGGTCGCTCGGCCGATGCGCAGTTCGCCGACGCGGCGCTGCCGCACGCCACCACGGAGGACGCGCAGGGCCCGCGTTTTGCCGGCCCCGTGCTGCCCATGCGCGAAATGCAACATCGTTATGCCCGCTGGGCCCTCGCCGAGCTCGGCGGCAACAAATCGCGCACGGCCGAACGGTTGGCGATCGACGTGAAAACGCTCGCGAAATACCTGGCGGACGATCCGGAGTGACACGGGCCATCAGATCGGCGGACACGCGCGTCCGCGGACCTCGCCGAGCGCCGAAGCGAGCTTCTCCCGCGTCTGGACCCCGACCATCCGCAAGACCTCCGCGCCCTGCGCGTCAATCCCGACGAATGTCGGTAATGCTCGGACTTCGTAACGCTCCGCGAGCGCCTCGCCCTCGGGCTCGTCGATGTTCACGTGCACGAGCGATCCGTCTGCCTCGGCGAGGCACCGCTGCTCGACCTGGTTCACGATGGGCGCCATCCGCGCGCAAGCAGCGCAAGAACCGCTCGTGAATTCAAGGAGCCTCGGCTGTCCGCCGGTCGGGAGGCCACCGCTGCCATGCCGGCCAGCGCCGATCGGCATGGCGCATGCCGTCGCGGAGCCCGTTGCGCAAGGGGCAGCCGGAGCCGCCTCTCGATTCGCATCCGACCGATGCAGGAAAACTCCAAGCGCGACCGTCAACGCGGCGAGCGATGTGATTGCAGCCGCCGCGACTCGACCCCGGTTCGATGACCTCGGAAACATCTCCTCACCTTTCCTTCAAGAAACAAGCGGCGTTCACGGCGCTTCGAGCGCCGCGGCGAGCGTGGTTTCGCTCGTCTCGGCGACAGCCAGCATGGGTTGCTGCGCGGTCTTCGCGCAAATTCGATTCCCGAGCGGCGCACGCGCGCAGCGAACCTCGCCTCGCGAGAGCGATTCGGCCGCCACCGCGGCGCTCGATCCCGGCCTCGGCACGAAGACGGTGACCGGTTTGTCGTCCTGCATGTACATGAGCGCTGCCGTCCGATCGCCCTCGAGCTGGCAAAGGCGCGCCCCGAGCAATTTCGCCCCGGGCATGGAGGGCACCGTCACCGCATACCCGAGCCTCTGCGAAAGCCACCGAGCGATGACCGCGGGATCGGACGAATCGAGCTCGCACGGTTTTTCTCTCGCGAATCCCCGCAGGTGGTGGCTCACGAGCTCGTCTGCCATCGCCTGCGCGATGCCGCCGCGCGAAAGCAAGAGCGCCGCCCCCACGCCGAGCGACGCGGCCGCGAGCAACGTGGCGAGCGCGAGCCGACGCCGAGGACGCGCGGGCTCGTGGAGCGATTTCGCTGTTTGCACGGCGCGCGCGGGCACGTCGGCTCGGGCCGAGCGTCGCAACGATTGCCGCGTCTGCGCGAGGAAATCAGCCGCCCCGCGGCAAAAGGCACACGACGCCAGGTGCGCCTCGATTCGCGTTGCCTCCACGGGGTTCACCTCCCCGTCGTGCCATGCCGAGACATTGTCGAATTCGTCACATCTTGCCATGATGCACCGCACTCTCTTGGTTTGCCTCGGAGAGCCCCTCGAACAACGCTGCCCGCGCCCGCGCGAGGCGTGAGCGCACCGTGCCCACGGGAGAGCCTTGCACCGACGCGATTTCCTCGTACGAGAGCTCCTCCACCTCGCGCAAGAGCAGCGCTTCCTTCCATTCAGGCGGCATTGCATCGAGGGCGTGCGTCACCCGGTCGTCGAACGAGCGGCGCAGGATCTCCTCCTCGAGATCCTCGCTCGGCTCCGGCGGCTCTGCGCCCGTGCCTCCCTGGATCACCTCGAAGCGCCGCGCCGCCCCGCGAACACCATTCAAGAGCACCGTGCGTTGCACCTGAAAGAGCCAGGCGCGCATTCGCTCCTCGTTCCGCAGATCGTCTCGCTTCTCCATCGCTCGCACCACGGTCGATTGCACGAGATCCTCGGCGTCCGTCTCCGAGCGGGTCATCTTCCTTGCCATCCGGAAGAGCGCCGGCAGCTCGGCGACGAGACGTTCGACGAAGGACAAACCCGGCACGCTCTCACTCCCTCGTGGCCAGCCGCGGTGCGATTTCGAGCCCAGCTTCCCACGCGGCGCCGCTCACGTCCGAAACCCGCACGCGGTGAGGCCCCGGCGATGGCACCTCCGACGGGATCGGCAAAACGACGTCCGCGACGCTCCCGAGCGGTAGAACGAGCCCATGGGGGCCGGGGCGAACCTTCACGAGATAATGGTTCGTGATCGCGCTCGCCGGCAGCGAAGCCAAGGCCCGCGCGTCCCAGCCATGAACCGGTGTTCCAGCTTCGTCGAGGAGCGCAATATCCACGATGAACGCGCCATACGTGTCCGGCCCTCCGTCGCGGGCGAGCTTCAGCCGGAGCGCGCCCGCTCGATCGAGCTCCGCGGCCGAAATCGTCACGTGCGGCCGCACCGAGTGATTGTGCAGCTTGCCCCAGACGCCGCCGAAGAAAATCTGGTTGGTCGCGAGCGTGAGCGCGACCGTCGCTCCCGCGAGGGCGATCCCGCCGCGGCGGACGATCCCCGCGCGAAGCGGCAGCGGGCCCGAGGCGAGGAGCGCGAAGGCGCGGCTCTCACGAAGCCGTGGAAAACGCGAGGCGAGGGCGGCATCGAGCCCAAAACGTCCGGCGCCCCCGAGCATGACGGAAATTCCACCCGCGATCCCCAGCACACCGATTTGCCACTCGTCGAGGCACGTCGACCCGATCCACCCAGCGCCGAGCAGGATGCCTCCCGACAACATCACGACGCCCGCGGCCGCGGCGCGCGTGAGGAGCCCGAGCATCAGCCCCAGCCCCGCCGCCCCTTCGAGCACGGTGAAGATCACGAGGAAGGGGTGTAGCACTTCGGGGTGCCGCACCAGCCAATCGAGGAGCCCACGCACGCCGATCGCGTGCGGCAGGAAGTGGTTGAACTTCTCCCCGACGTACCCCGCCGCATCGGGCACCATCTTTTCCGGTTCGAGCACGAGGCGCCGCCAAAGCGCGGAGAAGAAGAGCCACCCGGTCACGAGGCGGAGCGAGAGGAGCGCGAGGGTCGAGTCCTGCATGGAGGACCCGGCAGAGGAAGGAGCTTCTTGCATGCCGCTCCGGAGGACACGACGAGCGACCCACAAAGTTCCCGGGGGGTCCTGCGCCCGAAGGCGGGCCTCACCTGGGCGGAACGCTGGTTCGCGCTGCCCGGCGCAGCTCGTCGATACGGGCGCGGGCTTCCGGCTCGGTGGCGACGAACTCCACGGGGAATGGGAATCGTGACGGCGCGAGGATCCGGGCTGCGCGGTAGAGGGTCATGACGAGCGTGCGCATCGCGAAGCTCGCGCCGAAGGCGACGGCGTGTCGGATGGGGTAGGGCTTGTCCTCCTGCTTCGTCCAGCTCGTCCGCGCGGTCGGCTCCAGCGATTCGAGCTGCGTTCCATCGACGAGGGCGTAGAAGGGGCCGCCTCGCTCGCTGATCTCGTCGTAAATCGCCTTCATTCGAAGGGAGTCGGCCTTCGTCGTGACCCCGCGGAGGGTGACGCGGACGAGATCCGGCGGCTCCCACCGGACTTCGTTGCGATTCACCTCCCAGGTCGGCGTGGGGGTATCAAGAGGATCCACTCGGCTGCGGATGCTACCAGCGACACCGCGCGCGCACAACCGCGCGAACGCCCAGGCGGGCGCGAGCGCCTCCCGGGCCGCCGAGCGCGGTGATACGGGCGCGCGCCTCCTGCTTCCGTCGCGGCAAACTCGATGCGAAAATCGAAATTGGAAGGCGCGACATCGGAGACCTCACACGGGCGAGGGGAGGCCCTCCGCCCGGATGCGTTGCGCATCGATATGAGCGCGCGCGGCGGCCTCGGTCGGGAAGAAGCTGAGGTTCCACCGGAAAAATGCGGGCGAAATGAGTCGACCCGCCCGGTGGGTCGTGTGCACGAGCGTGCGGATCGCGAAGCTCGCGCCATAAGCGAAGCCATTCCGGAAAGGATAGGTCCGATCCACGCGCGCCCACGCCTCGCGCGCGCCCGCGCCGAGCGCTTCGAGCTCGCCGAGCCCGAGGAGCAAATCGAAGGACCCGAAGCGGTCGCCGACGACGAACAGGATCCGCTGGATCGCGAGGACGTCCTGCAGCTTGTTCGGCCCGCGGAAGACGACGTGCACGAGGTCCGGCCGCTCCAGCCGGATCGAGTTCGCGCCGACGTCCCACGTTTGTATCGAACGATCGAGGGGATCCACGGTACGCCACGCTACCACCTATGCAAGGCCCCTACAACGCTGGTAAATGTACGGTATGGGCGGCGGGCGGAACCATCGCAGCGCAATCTTCCTCCTCGGCGCGCTTTTCGCCGGCTGCGGCGAATCACCTGCGGTCGAGGCGACCGCGACCGCCTGGCCCGAGGCCGACGCCCTGTTCCACGCCGATCCCCGCTGGCTCGGCGGCGACGACGCCTACGCCGTCGACCTCGGCGGCGGCCGCGTGCTTTGGCTCTTTGGCGACAGCTTCATCGCCACGAGCGACGCGCGCGTCCGCCGCGAATCGCGCCTCGTACGGAACAGCATCGCCCTTCAGAATGGATACGACCCGAGCGAGGCCTCGATCGCGTTTTTCTGGAACGGACCCGAGGCGGAGCCCGCCTCCTTTTTCCCCGAAAAAGACGACATCTGGTACTGGCCCGGCGACGGCGAGCGGGTCGGCGACAAACTTTATTTGTTCATGATGGCCGTCCGCGCCGCGAGCGGAGGCCTCGGCTTCGAGGTCTTCGATTCCGACGTCTTCGTCGTGGAGAACCCCGACGACGCCCCGCCCGCCTGGGTGATGAAGGAGCTCGAAATGCCCTCGAGCGACGAGGGCGTCATTGTTGGCTCGGCGAGCGTGCTCGCAGAGGACGGGCACCTCTACGCATTCGGCTCGCGGGAGTCCGGGGGGCACGACATCCACCTGACGCGCTTTCCGCTGCCGGCGTCGGGCGCCATCGATTTCACGAAGCCCGAGCCGCTCGGCCTCGCCTTCGAGGACGGGCAAACCGAGCTGACGGTGCACCATGACCACGCGCGCGACCTGTGGATCGAGGTGCAGACCGAGGGCTTCGGCGCCTCCGATCTCGCGCTCCGCACGGCAGACGATCTCCGCGGCCCCTTTTCCGACCTCGAGGCCTTCTACCACCCGCCCGAATCCGACCGCGAGGACACCATCGTCTACGCCGGCAAGGGCCACCCGGAGCTCGAAGGCGCCGATCTCGTGGCCACGTATGCCTCGAACAGCCTCGATTTCCCCACGCTCCTCGCCGACACGTCGCTCTATTTCCCGCGATTCGTGCGCGTGACGCTGCGCGCGCCCTGAGCGCGGATTCGCGGCTGCTGCCATCTATCGTCGCGCCAGTGGATCGGGTAATCTCGATCCATGCTGCACCGATCTTCCTCCTCGACTTGGGCTGCCCTCGTGGGCGTGATGGGCCTCGTGATCGCCTCCGCGTGTGGAGACGCTGGATCCAGCGCGTCGTCCGGGGGCGGCGCGGCCTCCGCCACGTCGGGCGCGGGCGGGACGGGCGGCGGGGGCGGGGGCTCGGCCGGCGCGGGCGCGGGCACGTTCGGCTGCAATCCGGACTGCGCCCTGCCGCAGACGTGCAGCACCGCGGGTACGTGTATCGATCCCGGCACGTGCGCCGCCGACGGCGACTGCTCGCCGGGCATGAAGTGCGACGACGAAACGAAGGCGTGCGTGCCCGGCGGCGCATGCGGCGCGCAGGAGGCGAAGGTCGAGACCATCCCGCCGAACATGCTGCTCGTCCTCGATCGATCGTGCTCGATGACGGCGCTCGTCGGCGACGTGACGAAGTGGGACATCGCCGTCGCCGCCATCAACAAGATGACGACCGATTACACCGGCAAGATCCGCTTCGGCCTGACGCTCTTTCCCGACCTCGTGACGCCGAACTGCCAGCAGGACGCGATCCCCATCCCCGTCGGCCCCGGCAACGAGGCGGCCATTCAAGAGCTGCTCACGGCGGCGCTCGTGAAGGCGGACAAGTATTTCCCCGACGGGCCCTGCGTCACGAACATCCAGACAGCCGTGACGCAATCGACGACCGAGCCCGCGTTCAACGACACCGAGCGCGACAGCTATGCCGTGCTCATCACGGACGGCAAGGAGACGTGCGGCTCCGACGCGACGACCGAAATGGAGATCAAGAACCTCTTCGCGCAGCGCGGCATCCCGACGTTCGTGATCGGCTTCGGGGCGGGCATCGATCCGGCGCAGATGAACAAGTTCGCGGTCGCCGGCGGCGTGCCGGCCGCGGGGGCGAATCAGTATTACGACGCCTCCGACCAGGCGAGCCTCGACGCGGCGCTCACGACGATCGCCAAGAAGACGCTCTCCTGCGCATACACGCTCGACTCCGTCCCGCCGAACGCGAGCGAGATCTACGTCTTTTTCGACAACACGACCGAGGTCCCGCGCGACGACACGAAGACGGACGGCTGGGACTACGATCCCGGCAAGAACCAGGTCGTCTTCTACGGCCCGGCGTGCGATAGCTTGAAGAACGGCGTGGTCATGGACCTCGATATCGTCCTCGGGTGCCAGGAGCCCACGCCGAACTGATCTGGAAGGTCCCGACCCCGTTCATGAAGCAGAAGCCCGACCCGCGAGCACCCGGCGCCCCGCCCCCCGAGATCGTCTACGGCCTGCGCGCTGGCCTCTCCGTCTTCGCACGCCGCCCGGACGACATCCTCGCCGTCTCCTACGGCCGCGAGGCGCGCCGCGACCTCGAGACCCTCCTCCGCACGGCCGCGGCGCGCCGGCTCCCCTGCCACGAGCTGCGCGACGACGAGCTCGAGCGGATGGCGCACACGAAAAACCACGAGGGGCTCTGCCTCCACACGCGGCCGCGGGCGTGGCTCGGGACGAACGAGCTCGCGGACATGCTGGTCCGGACGCGCGGGGCGGCCATCGCGCTCGAGCGCGTGCGCAACCCCTACAACATCGGCGCGATCGTGCGGAGCGCGGCGTTCTTCGGCCTCGACGCGGCGCTCCTCGGCGCGCCCGCCCCGCACCCGGGCCTCGCGCCCGACGCCGTCCGCGTGGCCGAGGGCGGCGCCGAGGAGCTCGCCTTTGCCCGCACGACGGACCTGCCCGACACGCTCGCGCGCCTTCGCGCCCGAGGCATCACGATCGTGGGCGGCGAGAGCGACGCCGCGGCGAACGCGTTTGGCTTCACCTTCAAGCGCCCGGTGGTCCTGGTGCTGGGCCACGAGCGCGAGGGTCTGTCCGAGCGCGCGAAGGCGCAATGCGACGCGCTCGTGGCGATTCCGGGGGCCGGGACGGTCGGGTCGCTGAACGTGTCCATCGCGGCGAGCGTGCTCCTCGCGGAGGTTGTCCGGGAGAACCTGCTCGGGAAAAACCCGTCCCCCGCGGCGCCCGCGCCCCGGGCGCCCGTGTCCCCGGCGCCCGCGCGTCCGCCTGCGGGCCCGCAGCGGGGCCGTCCGCCGCGGCGGCGCTGAACCTCACCCGACCTTCCGCGCCCGCGTCGTCCCCAGCGTCTTCCTCACCAGGAACCGATCTCCCGCTTCCCCCAGCCGGACAAACCCCGCCTGCAGGAACGTACCGAGCGGCCCCGTCTCCTTTCCGGGACGCGTCTTCGGCGGGTAGGCGTCCACGAACGTCACTCCTTCGGCTGTCAGCGCCTTCTCGGCTTCGGCGAGCAGCACCCGCCCGAACCCGAGCCGCCGGTAGCGGGGGGCGACGAGCAGGCAGGCCACCGTGGGCACGGGCCCCGGCGTCGCGGCGGCGCCCGGACCGAACGCCGCGAGCGCGCCGAAAAGGCAGAGTGCCGCGGGAAAACCCCCGACGTACCCGGCAAAACCTTTGAGGCGCCCGGCGCGCATGTGGTCCGCCAGGATGTCGATCACCGCCCAGGGGTCGTCCTCCGGTGGCTGTCCTGACAGACCGGGAAAAACCGCGTCCGGCACCTCGTCGAGCTCGTGCTCCAGCAGCGCGAGGCTCTCGGCCACCGTCGTGGGTTCGTCGGGGGAGACGGGGAGGACGTACGTATCGAGCATGGGGTTTTACGGGACCGGACACAGAGGTCCCTCAATCAGCTCCATGTGTCGAACGACCCGATCGTCCGAAAAAAAAGTGAGACCACGAAAAATAAATCGTGCTCCGTGGGAAAACCGTAGGTCAGCTCACGCCGCCCGTGGGGCACGACGGGGATCGCGGCGGAGGGCGGGCCGGGCTATGGTGGGTTCGATGGTCCGGAAATTCGGCCTCCCCGTCCTGACGCCCAAGTCGCCGCTGCCGACGGTCGACGCCATGCGCAAGCGCCTCGGCGGGCGCGCTTCGACCGAGCCGGGGGCAGGCGACGCGGTCACGTTCACGACGCCGGGCGGCGTTCGGCTGACGGGCGTGGTCCTGTTCGTCCGGGGAGACGAGCTCGACGTGTGGGTCGACGAGAATGTGGTGCGTCGGACCCGTCGCGCCGTGGCGGCCCCGCTCGACGCGGCGCTCCCACGGGATCTCCTGGCGATCGCCGCCGACGCGCGGGTCTTCGCCACGCTGACCGAGGGCCAGCGGGTCCGTTACCTCGACGAGGGCCGCGTGGACGAGGGCACGCTCGTGGAGAAATGCCGCTTCGGCGCGCTCGTGGAGCGCGGCGACGGCACGATCGTCGGCCTCGGCTTTCGCAGGCTCTGGCCCGCGGACGCCGCGCCCACGCGCGAACCGTCGTAGGTCAGAGGCAGCTACAGAGCGGATCGTCCATCGCGCAGGCGCAGCCCGTGGTGACCCGCGTGTTCGGTTTGCCCGGGACCGAGGCCTTGTCGTGCTTGTGCTCGTGCGGCTTCAGGCCGGCCGGCGCCTCGGGGGGTGTGTTCGGCCGCGCCTCGGGCTCGGGCGACGGGAGCGGCGTGGGCGACGCCTGCGCCTCGGCGACCTCGGGCATCGCGGCCTCGTTCGTCGCGGTCGGGGCGGGCTCGCCCTTGCCGCAGGCGGCGACGAGGAGCGAGGCCCCCACGGCGAGGCGCAGGCGGGGCAAACGCCGGGCAGGCGGGGGATTCGGCTCGCGATCGCGGAAGAGGACGTTTCCCTCCTCGTCGTGCTCCACCCGCACGCAGAGCGAATGCGGCCGAGCTGAGGCGATCAGGCGATCGGCCTCTTCCGGTGTGAGCTCGGCGAGCGCGACGACCTGCTTGTCGCACGAACCGCAATGCCGCCGCGATTCCGACCCCGCCATCGACTCCCAGCGTTCGCTGCAAGGCTCGGCGATGTGGAAGCGTCGGAGCATGGGGAAGAGTGTACGCCCGCGCGCTGGAAAAGGGGAGGGCTCGGGCGTTACGCGCCGCCGAGCCGCGCCTGCGCGAACGTCCCGAGCCCGTTCACGACGACCTGGGGGATCTCGTGCGCCCCGCCGTGCGGCACCCACGTCACCCGGGCTTTCGCCGAGGTCATCATGTCGCGGAGGATCTCGGCGCGCCCAAAAGGCAGGAGCGGATCGCGCCGTCCGTGCGAGATGAATGCCGCGAGCCGCTCACCGATCGCATCGAGCCCGGCCTGCCAGCGGTCGCCGCCGAGCCGGGTGCCCGAGAGCACGGCGAGGCCGGCGAAGGGCTCACCGAGGTGGGTCACGAGCTCGGTCGTGACCATGGCGCCCTGGGAAAACCCGCCCACGAGGAGCTGATCGCGCCGCACGCCGTGATCCTTGACGAGGACCTCGATGGTCTCCGCGAGCGCGTCGCGGGCCGGCGCGAGTCCGTCGGGCACCTCGTCGAGGCGCTTCATGGCGCCGTCGATGTCGCCGCGCATGAGGAGCGTCATCAGCCGATCCATGCCGATGTCCCACCAGGCACGGCCGTGCATGCCGGGGCCGACCTCGACTTCGAGGGGGGCCTCGGGGAAGAACCAGCGAACGCCGCGGCCGGCGTCGATGACGCGAGAGAGGCTGACGAGGTCCTCGCCGGGCGCGCCGAAGCCGTGGCAGAGGAGAATCGCGGGGCCGTCGCCGCCGCCGCGGTGATCGTCGCCGCCACGGGCGTGGACGCGGAGGGGGCCGAGGGTGCGGGGTTCCATGGGGGGAGGACGGTAGCAGGATCTGGAGGGGGTGCGATGAGGACGACGAGAGGGCGCGCGGCGCGCGCGACAGGAGGATGGGCGGCATCCGCGGCAGGACGCTGATATCCCTGGGCAAACGGTCTCTGATTCGAGGCCGAGCTTGTGCCAGCGGGGGAGGGGTGGCATGCTAGCGGCAGACGTCGGCGAGGGAATGACGCGTGGAAAAGCGAACCTTGGAGCAGCTCGAAGCGGCGCTCGATGCGGTCAGCAGGGATCTGGCCCCGCGCGTCGAAGAACTCGCGCAGAAGAGCACCGCTGGTGCCCTCACGCCTGAAGAGTACCAGGAATACGCCGAGGTCGTCCGCCTGAACGACACGCTCAGCCTCCTCAAGCTACAGGCCGAGGAGTTCTGGACGATGCGCGCTGCCTCGTGAAGCTTGCCAGCGACGCGCGGGAGCTGGTCCAGCGGCGCGCCCAGGGCGCGTGCGAGTATTGTCGTTTTCCCCAGAGTACGTCGATTCTGCCCCATCAGGTCGACCACATCATCGGGCGACAGCATCGGGGATCGGATGGTGTGGACAACCTGTGCCTCTGCTGCATTCGCTGCAATCTGAAGAAGGGGCCGAACATCGCGTCGATCGACCCCGTGACCAGCGCCATCGTGCCACTCTATCATCCGAGGCGGCAGTCGTGGGGCGAGCACTTTTCGGTGGGATCGGACGGGACCATGCATGGGGTGACGGCCGAGGGGCGCGCGACCATGCATCTCCTGGACATGAACGACGAGGGGCGAGTCCGGCTGCGCGCATTGCTCTTGCGGCGTGGATGGCACCCTTGAGCGAATAGGACTCGTGGGGGCAAGAGGACGAAGTCTCCATGCTGGACGATGTCGACGATGTCCCCTGGGCGTCTTTCCCGCAGCCCGAATGGAACGAGCCCGACCACGTCCCATCCGCGCTTCGCGCCCTCGCCTCGTGCGTATCCGAGGAGGAGGCGCGCCGCGCCTACGACGACTTTCTGTATGCCGTCGGAAACAATCACTGCGGTACGTACTACCCGGTCGTCCTGCCGACGCTCCCCTTCCTCGCCCGCATCCTGGAAAGCGACAATGAGCTTGCGCGTCGAACGACGCTCGACGCGCTCATCGATCTCCTCGGCTCCTTCTGTCCCGAGCGCGGGTTCGAATTCGAAGGCGTCGATCCCGAGACTGGCCTCCGCGGTGAGCTCCGACGCTTGTTGCGTATGCAAGCCGGTAAGATGCTCGCGATGATTCTTGCAATTGCTAGCGACCGCTCTCCCGCACGTCTCCGCTCGGCCACATTGGCTGCGGAGGTCGCCGAATGCCTGCTGGAGGACGTGGACTCGTAGGGTCACCACACCAGTCCGCCGTCCGAGCCCGCGCTTGTGCATATGGCTGAGGGGTGGCATGCTGCCGAGGGCGAAATGACCATCAAGAACGAGACCGTCGCACAGCGAAAATTCCTGGAGTCGATGATCGAGGACGACTACTACCCGAAGCACCTCGTCGAGAAGGGACAGCGGCTCCTCGCGGCGCTCGCGGAGCGAATCGAAAAGGAGGCGCCCAAGGGGAAAGCGGTCTACGCGCTCACGCACGCCACGACGGAGGCATTCAACGATCTCCAGGAGGAGTTTTTCGAAGCGGAGAGCGAAATCGAAACCGTCGCGCGCGAGGCCATCGCGGAGGACATCGGCTTCATCCTCGACGCCTACGGCTACGAATTCGACATCGAAGAGGCGATCGCGCCGCGGGATTGGTGACGCGACCGTGATCGGCGTCCGGATCCAGATCGTAAGGTACGCCGACGACGCCCAACCCGGCTGGGTCGACTGCCACTTGATCGACGTACACGGCCGCCGCTGGTCGTTCTTCGAAAAGGTGCCGATCGTCACCGAAGCTCTGCTGGATGAGCAAAGTGAGTACCCGCAACCGGGCGTCATCCATTGCAAGCTCATCTCGCAGTGCGCAGGTATCGCCCGCATCGATACGACCGAGCCGTGGGGCGTTGAATCCGTCGAGGGAGAGACGCAATTCGACGTGCCCGAGTCCCTGCTGGTCGAGTGGTGAAAGGAGCGCCTCACGTAGAGCCAGAGGTCTGCGTCAGGGGCGCCGCCCATTTCCAGCCTGAACGCACCACTTTCCTCTCGGCCCCGCCCCGTTTTCCGTTGATCCCCCCCGCCGAATCGGAGGACGCTTCTCCTCGGAGCGAATCCTCATGCCCGACCCCATTCTCCTTCGCTTTCGCGCGACCCCGGGTGAAAACGTCGACGTGCCGGTCGTCCTCGTCGGCGCGGGAAAGGCAGCCGCCGAGCGCTGGAAGGACGCGCCGCGCACGCCCGGCGTGCACGTCCTGCTCGCCGGGGATCGCGAGTATGCCGTGCGGCTCGCGCCCCCCGTGCCGGAGGCGACGATCCGGATGCTCGAGGCGCACCGAAACAAGAGCGTGCGCGTCGTCTTCCCCGGTCGATCCCCCGTGCGGCGCAGGATCGAAGGCGTCGCCGTCGTGCCGCCGAACCACCTCGGGCAGGCCGCCGCCCCCGAGGCCGCCGCGGCCCTCGATTTGACAGCCGGGCGCGAGGGCGCGCCGTCGTTATGGCTCCTGCCCGACGGCTCGTTCGCCACCGAGCCGGGGAAGCCGCCGCGCGGCCTCGACGCGGGCCCCGCGCTCGTCCGCGCCGCGCGCTGGGTCTCGTCCCGCCGCACCACGACCTTCGAACGCCTCTTTCCGCCGAGCGCGTTTCACCCCGACGAACCCTTGCGCCCCGAGCGGCTCACCGCGCCGCAGGCCGCGGGCCTGCTCGACCAGGCCAGCAGCGCCGTCGCCGCCGCGAGGACGACCTCCGCATATGCGCGAAATGAGCCGATCGCGGCCGCGCAGATCCGATCGGCCGCGCTCACCGTGCTCTCGCACCTCGTGGCCACCACGCTCCGGGATCCGGCGTTCCGCGCCACGGCCGACCAGGCCGCGGCCCTGATGTTCGCGCTCGTCGCCGGCGAGACCGGCCCCACGGCCGTGCCGGCGCTCCGGGCGCACGCGATTCAGCTCCTCTCGATGCGCGCGCCGGCGCTCTCCAAAGCGGACCGCCAGCGCGCGCGGAGCCTCGTCCGGAGCCTCGTACGCGAGGCGCCGCCCTACGACGCGCTCCCCGGCCCGTGGCGCTTCGCCATGTGCTCGGCCCGCGATTTCCACGAGGGCGAGGTCGACATCCTCCTCGGCCGCTACGGCTTCCGCGAAATCCCGGCGCCCGACGGCTCGCCGAAGCCCCCGAAATACGGCACGTATCGCGTCCTCGAAGCGCCGTTCCGCACCCCGGGCGGCGATCCCGTCTGGCTCTACGCGCGCGCCGCGCGGCCCGACGACGAGAACCTCGAAATGGCCGACGCGGCGTTCGTCGGCGTCTTCATCAACCGCCATGCCCAGCTCGGCGCCTACGACATGCGCGCCGCCACGGCCACCGCGCGCCAGGCCGGCTACAAGATCATGATGAACGCGCAATGTGCCGGACTGACAACCCGCTTCGCCATCGCGCGCGCCTTCCCCGACGCCGACATCTACTCGTCCTGGGACAGCACGTATTTCCGCACGGGTGGGCCGGACGGCAAGATGAACGCCTCCGAGGGCGTCGATTGCTTCGTCGAGCTGCTCCGCGGCATGTGCGAGAAGGAGACGCACGCCCAGATCGAGGCCCGCATGCGGCGCGCGCAATGGCATCACGCGCAGGCGAGCTTCCCGGGGTTCTCGCAGTTCATCGGGCCCGGCAATCCCCTCGTCGTCGCGCGCTTCCAGGACGTCAACCGCGACGGCCGCGCCGACCTCTACGACGGCTTCCTCGACCTCACGATCGCCGAGCTCGCCGAGGACCTGCGCGCCTCGCTGAGCCCCCGCGATCCGGGCGTCGCGCCCTCGCAGATCGGCGGCGAGGCGGCCACGGGGCTCGGCTGGGCCGCGGGCAGCATGAACCGCGTCACCCAATACTCGGATCTCTGGGCGGGTTTGCCCGGACAGAGCGAGCTGCTTTACGTCTTTCACGCGGGCGGCTTCTACAGCCAAGGCGAGCCGCCGGCCGACGTGCCCGGGGGCCTCGCCGGCGAGCGGATCGGGGCCTTGCCCGCGGTTTGTCGGTACGTACGGGGTGGGGGTTCGGGGGCGCAGCTCGGCTTGTCCGAGCGGAGCCCCCGAGCGTTGGACGAAGGGCCCGCGGGCATGCAGGCGGACGTGATGATGCACGCCCACCTGAGCCACGCCGGCAAGGAGCTGAAGCGCCTGCTCTGCGCGGCCGACGCGTTGTGGCGCGCCTTCGACACGGGCCTGCTCGATGGTCCGCCCATGCACACGCTCGCGGGCAAGCGCGGCGCCGTCCTGCTCACGCTGGCCGGGCTGCTCGAGTTCCCCGCCGACCAGAACTTCGTCGACGGCCTCTGGGCCATGGCGCTCGAAGCCCTGCGATTCCCCTCGATTTCGAGGACGCTCGTCCGCGGGTGCATCACCGACGCGGACCACGACGCCTCGAACTACTACGGTTCGCGCCGGGGGCTCGTGCAGCTTCTGGAGGATCTCGGGAAATCGGATCCGCTCGCGTTTTCGATGCTCGCGTCGGAGGATCCGAAGGTGGGACGCGCGAAGGAGATCTAGCCTCTACAGCTTCGTCCCCGTCCGCTTCCCCGGCGGCGGGGCTTTGCCGTTGGGGAGGCCGAACACGCCTTCGGGCGTCGGGGCCTCCTCCTGGACATCATCGGGATCGAGCGGGCCGTAGGCCTTGCTGCCGACCTTGAAGAAGACGCGGCGCATCCTGTCGCTGAGCTGATCGAACGCGCGCGCCGCCATGACGTCGTAGACGCGGCCCTCGCTCGGGCCACCGCCGATGCCGTACATCGGGTTCGTGTAGTCGACTGTGAAGTGATCCGGCGGCTGCACGGGCAGGTCGAACTCGAGTTTGTCCGTCTCGCCCGGGATCTTCATGGCCACGTGGAAGAAGACCACGATGCCGACGAACTTGCGGTCGCCCTTTTCCTCGGTGAAGAAATCGCCGGCCCAGCTCACCTCGTAACGCACCTCGATCGTCGGCGCCTGGACGTCGTTCACGTCGGGGTCCTTCGTGATCTTGCCGTCGCGCGCGTCGATCGCCGCGAGCGCCGCGCGCATCTCCGCGGGGTTCTTGCTGCCGGCGGCCTCGCGCAGCCGATCGTACGGGTCGCGGTCGTCCTTCGGCTGCTCCGCGAGGGGCTTGCCGTCGGGGCCGATGCGCGGGCCTTGCTTCAGCGCCATCACGTCGGCCGGGAAGACCTTTTCGAAGCCCTGTTGCAGGCTCCGCACGATCTCGGCCTCGCGCTGCACGCTGACCTTCTCGCCGAAATGCGGGGCCACCGGGACGATGTTGCCGCCCTCGATCTCGGCGCCCTTCTCGCGGAGGAGCTGGTCGACCTTGCCGAGCTTCTCGGTCGACGGCGCCTCGAAGCGCGCCTCGACGCGGGCCGTGTCATTTTTCTCGAGGTAGCCGAGCAGCTTCTCCATGAACGGCTGGAGCTTCGGATCGTCCGTCGAAGCCTGCTCGCGGAACTCGCCGAGCGTCTTCGTGAAGAGCGCGTGGATCTCGTTGCGCGCCTCCTTCTCGACCACCGACGTGGGGTATTTCTTGAGGAAGTCGCGCAGCGCCGTGACCGAGCCCTTCTCCTTGGCCTCGCGGAGCGCCGCGCGCGGCAGCAGCTCGTCGCGCGCCTCGTCGAGGTGACGCTTGCCTTCGCGGACGTACTGCTCCCACAACCACTCGCGATCGACTTCTTTCGCGTGCGTGAACATCGCCTCGTCGCTCGCGACGTTGCGCGTGTGCCACATCGGCAGGGCGACCAGGGCCGCGGCGCCGGCGGCGACGCCGAGGATCGTGCCCTTCGCGAGGAGCGCGCCGAGCGATTTCGCGGCCGGCTGCTGCATGTCCTCGTCGCGCGGCGCCTGCACGGCCCAGGTGTCCTTGACCCGCACCTCGAAGAGCGGATCGATCTTCATCAGCGCCTCGATGTCACGCGCCTCTGCCGCCTCGCGGATCGCGCGCTGCGAGGCGCCGAGCTGCCGGAGGACCTCCTCCGCGCGCTCCTTGCCGTGGATCGTGAACGTCTCGGTGATGCCACCCTCGAACGTGAAGGTGAGCGTCGTGCCGTTGTAAATGCCGTTCGTGTGCTGATGGACGCCGCGGAAATCCACGAGCGCGCTCATCGGCACGATGCGCAGGACGCGATCCTCGGCGTTGATGAAATCCATCGGGAAAAGGAAGCGTCCGGGCTTGTACGGCAGCGCGGAGCCGAGGCGGACGCGACGGATCAAGAACAGGATCGACAAGAGGACGATCGCCGTGCCGAGGAAGTAAAGGAACATCACCGGCATCGACTGGAGCTCCTCGCCGAACTTGTGCAGCAGCGTGCCGACGACGAGGATGAAGCCGAGGAGCGCGAGGACGAACCACCCTGCGATGGCCGCGCCTTGCGAGGGGATGCTCGACAAAAGGGGGTACGGGTACGACTGGTGCTGCATGCAGCTGATGAGCCGCTCCCGCACCTCCCTCGGCAATGCATTGAAATCGACGCGCTTGGCCTCTGCCATGGCGACCTCCGAACGGAAGCCGCGAGCCGAGCGACCTCCCGAGCCGAGCACGATACGCGAGGGCCTCTCCGTGTGTCTACGGGAGGCGCGTTTTTCGCGGGGGCTCGCGGGAGATCACGCGCCGACGGATTTCGTCGCGCTTCAGCGCACCACGCTGCGCGAGGCCAGCATCTCGTGCTCGACCTTGACGAGCTTGTTGTAGACGCCGATCAGCAAGAGCGACGGCACCCACTGCCCGACGAAGTTCGCGAGCTCGAGGCGCTTCGAGTAACCAAAGCGGCGCTGCGGGCGCGCCGAGGCTGCGAGGCTGGCCGAGATCAACATCGACCCGAACGCGAGGCCGAGGTACGCGATCGAGGGGAGGCGCGAGGTTTGGCGCTCGATGAGCTGCGTCGTCCTGCCCTCGTTCTTGTTCAGCGTGGAGGTCATGCCCTGCGTGGAGACGTCGAACGACTGATCCATGGATTCCTCCCGGGGCCCTGTCCGACAGGATCGGCGGAGCCCGCGCCGGCCGACGCTTGCGACGATCACGCCAACGGGAAAAGCGTGCAGGGGAGAAGCGAGGGCGCGGGCTCGGCGCCGCACGACCCTCGCCGCGGCTGTGGCGCGCGTGCGCGAGGCGCCGGGCGTGCGAGGCGCGGCGTCGCGGAGGAGAGCGACGAGCCGCGCGAGCTCCTGCTCGGCGTGGGCGAGCGACGCGGCGAGCTGGGCCGCGAGGGAGAGGTGGACGGAGGCCTTGCCGGCTCCGGCGAACTCGGGTGATGATGGCCGGACGTCATGAGCCATCAGGGCCCGTACTTCATCCCCTCCGGCGCTCCCCCCGGGACGCCTCTCTTGATGGAGGAGGATCGTCCGCCGGAAGGCGTTTATTATTTCCGCATCTATGCGGTGCTGATGATCCTCATGCTCCTCGGCGCGTTCGGGACAGGGCTTTACCTGATGCTCGGGCCGGCCATGCGGGGGATGTCCGGGTCGTCCGCGGCCGGAGAATGGGTGGCGGGGATCTTCCTGGCGGGCCTGTCGTTTCTCATCATCATCCCGCACGCGGTCGTGCTCTTCGCCGGCAAGGCGAAATGGGCCTACACGATGGGGATCGTCCTGATCGGGCTGAACATGCTGTGGAATACGTGCTGTCTGCCCATCACGATCCCGCTGCTCATCATGTGGATGAAGCCCGAGACGAAGCGCTGGTACGGCGTGACCTGAGCGCGCTTCGCGTCCCCCGTTCCACCTGAAAAACCGGTTCGCCGCGAACGTACGCGCGTGCAGGGGGCGCCCGGCGCGGGAGGTGCACGCATGCGCCCGGTACGGGGGGATCGATATGAGAGCGATCATGCTGGCGATCGTGCTCGGGCTCGTGATGCTCGGGTGCGCCGCGAATGTCCAGAAGCCCGCCCGGGAGGCGACGCTGGGCGCGATTTCCGCGCTCGAGAGGCCTCCCGAGGACGCCGAGCTCGCCCGCAAGATGGGGCTCTTGCTCGATCGTTTTCTGACGAATGCGCTCGCGGCCGGGCCGCCCCCGGGAATCAAGGCGATCTCGGCGGACGTGATGCGAGGCGCGATGCAAGGGCTCACGGCGACCGTGCCTGAGCAGCGGTGGATCGTGCGGCACCTTGTCTCGGAGTCCCTGCGGACGGCGGTCGATACCGTGATGGATGAGCGCGGGCCCATCAGCCAGGCGGCCGCGAGGGCCGGCGAGCAGGCGGCGATGGGGCTCGTGCGAGGCATGAACAGCCGGGAAAACGAGGCGACGACGATGATCGGCGAGGTCTCGGGCGAGATGGGCCGGTCGCTGACGCAGGCGATGGGCAGCGAGATCGCTGGCTGGTTCGGGCCGGACGCCGAGGGGCCGCTCGCGGACGCGATGGCGGCGGCGGCCGAGCGCGCGGCCGGGGCGGCGGTGCGCGGGGCCCTCGCCGCGGCGAAGGACGAGGTCGCGCAGTGCACGGACAAGAGGGGCGAGCCTTGCGTGAACGACATCGTGGCCACGCTCAGCCGCTCGGCCGCGCGCGGGGCGAGCGAGGGCCTTCGGCGGGAGCTCGAGCCTTTGCCGATCGGAATCGCGTTCGTCGTGGGGCTCGCGGCGGCGCTGCTCGGGATCCGTGTCCTGCGCGAGTGGCGCTCGCGGAAGCGCCCGACGGGCTGAAAGCCGAAGCCGCGCGCCCGCTTCGATCTTGCCACGTGGGGCGGGATGAGGAACAAGGGCCTCGTTGGAGGAGCGGGAGACATTGCTGCAGAACGAGGCGGGCACGATCGTGGCCGAGGGGCCGCTCGTGCTCGTCTGCGACTGCCCCGGGGGCTTCGCCGATACGCTGGTGAAGCTCTACGCGCCGTTCGCGCTCGTCGCGTCGATCCTCGTCTCCATCATCGTCGGGCTCCGGGCGGCGCCGCTCCCCATCCTGCTCATCGCGATCGTCTGGACGACGGCCTCCGCGATCGGCAATCGCATCGCGCGGCGGAGCGCGCGCAAGCACGGGCGCTTCCGGATCGACCTCGAGCGAGGCGAGATCGTGCAAGAGGGCCGGGGTTTTTCCCGGACGCTCGACGCGCGTGGCCTCGTCCACGCGGCGACGCCCGTGGTGGCGGGGGTCGAAGGCGAATCGACGGAGCCCGGGTTCGAGCCGCGCTGGCTCGCGCTTACAATGAAAAACGGCGAGGAGCTACGGCTCGGCAAAGGTCCGGCGCACGCGCTCCGCCCCGTCGTCGTTTTCCTGCGGGAAGCCGGGGTGCCCGTGAAGAGCAATCGAGGTTGATCGCAAACATCCCGATTGTCGGGGCATCGCACGTCCTGTAGCATGGGTGCTGCCCCACATGCTTACCCTCTTGCGTCGGATCGCCCCTTTGCTCTTGCTCGCGGCGACCGCGGGTTGTGAAGACCCGCCTGCGCCGTGCCACGTCGCCACCGCGCCTTACTACGCGCGGTACCGGGTCCTCTCGCAGAGCGGCGGCCTGTGCGACATCCGCATCGGCGAGGAGGTGGGGATCGAGGTGTATCCCGGCAGAGGCCCGGACGGGCCGGATTCGAGCCGGCCGAGCATCGCCGTGCAATCGTCGTTCATGGGCCAGATGGCGTTCATGGTCGACCGCGACGAGCAGCGGCCGTATTCGTTCGGCTCCTTCCCGGAGCTCGCGGACGCGGATGGGTTGTGCCGCCCCGGCGACCTCGCGCCGGCCGATGTCCAGTTTCCTTCGCAGGTGGTTTTCGACGATCTCGGCAACCCCTTCGAGGTGCCGGGCGCGCACGTGCGGGAGACCTGGAAGGACCTCCGGATGCTCGTCACCCACAGCCTGCCGGGCGTGCGGTTCGCCGCGGAGCTCACGGTGGAAGACCTCACGAACGGGTGCTCGGTGAGGTACGAGGTCTCGGCGCTCTCGCCGTCGGTCGACTGCAGCTCGTTTTTCCCGGAGGCCACCCCGGGGGACGAGCTTTGCTCACCGGAGCCCGATCCGAGCACGGGCAACCCGTCCGGCTCCGGGATCGACCCGCGCATCCAGACGCGTTGTGATTCGAACACGCTCCACTGCGTGCTCGTGGGCTCCCCGCTGGATCCGCTTTGACCCGTTCGGCGCGACGAACGTTTGGAGTACGAAACGTGGTTTTTCCTTTCCGGATCCCCGGTGTCGCCTTCCTCGTGGGCGTTTTTCTCGCCACACCCGTCGTCCTCGCGGAAGAGCCCTTGCCGAGCGGCCTCGGCGCCGGCAGCGGGGCGCGCTTCGGAGAATCGATCGATCCGGCCGGCGTGCGCCTCCTGCCGCTCATGGCGCCGGAGCTGCGCGGCGGGCCCGCGCGATCGTTCGAGAACCTCGCGCTCCTCTTGCCGGGGACGCAGGAAGACCTGTACGGCGTGTCCTTCGTCGGGGCGAGCTCGCCGGAGAATACGTTTTTCGTGGACGGGATTCGTGTGGGCAATCCGGTCCTCGGCGTCCTCCAGATGCCGCTCTCGATGGAGTTCGTCGAGCGGGCCGACGTGACGGTCGCGGGGGCCGACGTTGCATTCGGGCGGGGCATGGGCGGGGTGTACGACGTCACGACGAAGAGCGGCGGGGATCGATTCCACGCGTCGACGTGGGGCAGCCTCGCGCCGGGCGCGCTCGAAGGGGAAAGGCCGCTGCGGGTCTTCGAGAACACGGTCATTCATACGGATCCGCGGCTCGACGGCGTGCGGGATCTCGGCGGATCCGTGGGGGGGCCGATTGTAAAGGATCGGCTCTTCTTTTTCGCGGGCGGCAGCCTCGCCCGGCGGCGTTATCGCCTGGATCGCAGCCTGAACGCGATGACGTGGACCCCGTCGGACGATTTCGGCGACGTCTTCGGAGCCAAGCCGACCCTCGACCCGGAGACGGGCGCGCAGGTGAAGACGCGGCTCGCCGGGACGGAGCGCACGGAGTTTGCCCAGGGGGACGTCGGGCAATGGATCGGCAAGCTCACGTACCGGCATTCGAAGGCGCAGGAGGTCACGCTGTCCGTGTTCGGGACCTACGCGGGGTCCGGGGGCGGCGCGACGTATGCATTCGATCCGCGGAGTGACGCGATCGGGGTCGACAACTTGAATGGAGAGCTCACGGCCATGGGCCGGCGCGAGACGGCGCTCACGAATGCGGTCGTGCTGCGCGGGACGAGCTTGCTCGGGCGCGATGCGCGGCTCGACACGGCGCTCGGCTGGGTGCGCAGCCAGACCGAGACGCGCGCGGCGGATGGATCGGGCGTCGACGACATCGGCACGCCGGGGACCCTCGCGCACGTGCCGCGGGTGCTCTGGAACCGGCCGCTGGATTCGGTCCCGCCCCACCCGATCGACGATTTCGAGGATCTTCCGACCAGCGCATATCCCGTGTGCTCCCCGCCCGGCGCCCCGATCTTGTTCGCGCTGAACTGCGCCGCGGGCCCGTATTCCATGGGGGGCCCCGGGCTGCTCTCCCGGTTCACCGCGGATCGGATCGAGGGGCGCGCCGTCGTGTCGCTGCGCGCGCGTGGGCTCGGCGAGCACAAGATCCGCGCCGGGATCGATTTCGAGGTCGCGACGGTGTCGCGGGTGCAAGGGTACTCCGGCGCCGCCCTCGTGCGGGAGAGCCTCGGCGGGTCTTTCGTGCGGAATGAGCGGTTCGGGTATCTCGCCGGCCCCGATGCGCCGGTGACGTACGACAGCACGACCACGCGGGCCTCGTCGTACGGGGCGGGCGCGTTCCTCGCGGATACGTGGCGCATCGTGGACGGGTTCGTGATCGAGGCGAGCGTGCGTTACGACGCGCAGGTGTTTGGCGCGGGGACGCTCGCGCTGCCGTTCATGATCGCGCCGCGCGCCGCGGTCACGTGGGATCCGACGAAGAAGGGACGGGCGCGGATCTTCGCGACGTACGGGATGCGGTACCAGTCCGTGCCGCTCGACGTCTCGGTGCGAGCGCTCGCGAAGGAAACGCGGCTTTCGAGCTTTCATCAGACGAGCGGCTGCCGCGTCAACGCGCCGGAGGATCTGTATGGCGGATGCGGGCGGGAGTCGGCTTCCGTGATCGTGAATCCGGCGCAGCCGAGCACGCTGTACTCCTTGCAAGGCGGCCGGAACGCGGTGGACCCCGACACGTCCGCGCCCGCGTCGCATCAGATCGTGGCGGGGGCCGAGGTCCTTGTGCCTCTCGGCGTGCGGCTCGGGGCCGTGTTCGTGCACGACGAGCTCATTCGCGCGCTCGAGGATACGAGTTTGTCGACGGGCGGATTCTTGATCGGCAATCCGGGCGCGGGGGCCGCGGTCTTCGCGACCGAGGCGGAGCGGGTCTACAATGGGCTCTCCATCACGGTGATGCGGCCGTTCGCGGGCGGGTTCGTCGGGATCGCGAGTTATACGTTCTCCTCGCTGTACGGCAATTACAGCGGCTTCTTCCGGCAGGACACGGGGCAGCTCGATCCGAACAACACGACCGATTTCGACGAGCCCGAGCTCGACACGAACCGGACCGGGCTCTTGCCCGGGGATCACACGCATTCGGTCAAGCTGTACGCCGGGAAAGAGTTCGTCCTGCCGGCCGGGGTGATCCTGGAGGCCGGCGCGGGATACACGGGGCGATCGGGGACGCCGTACAGCATGCTCGGCTCGCACGCGTTGTTCGGGGACGGCGAGGTGTTCATTCTGCCGCGCGGGTCCGCCGGGCGGACGCCGTGGGTGAACCGCATCGACGCGCGTCTCGGCGTGTCGGCCCAGCTCCGCAAGGATCTGCGGCTCGGCGCGAGCGTCGAGATCTACAACCTCGCGGGCAGCCAGACGGAGACGGCGGTCGATCAGAATTACACGTACAACGACGTGCAAGCCATTCCGGACGGCACGCCGGACGACGTCCCCGAGGACCTCGTCGAGAACCCGCGGTACGGAAAACCCGTGGCGTGGCAGGCGCCGCGGCAGGTGCGGTTCGGGCTGCGCGTCGATTACTGAGGCCGCGACGCGCGCACGATTTCGCCGGGCGCGGGCAAGCTTTCGTTCGAAGGGGCGGCGACGAGCTCGGCGTAGTCGCATTCGGAGATCATTTCGTTCGCCCGCGTCGCGTCGACCCAGCCGACCGAGAGCGTCAGGATCGCCGTGACGTCGTGGTGCAGGAAATAATGCCCCCCGGGCTCGGCGGTCAGGGACGCGTCGACCAGCGTGTCGGAGCCGAGCTCGGCGTCCACGTCGTCGCCGTACCGGGTGACGATCCTGTGAACGCCGGCCTCGGCGAGATAGCAAAAATACGACGGGCCCTTGGTCATGCCGACGAGCCGAACATTGTCGTGCACGACGGCGGGGACGAGCGCCGCGACCCCGTGCGGGCGGAGGACGCAGATCCGCGCGGTGTTCGGGGGCAGGGCGGCGAAGGCGCTCGCCGGGGCGTTCTCGCGCATGTTGAGCTCGTATTTCGTGCAGGACAGCGCGAGGAGTCCGGTGAGGGACGCGAGGGCGAGGGGGAGGGCGCGTCGGGCGAGCATGCCCGGCGTGATAGAATGGCGCGCGCGAGGCGTCAATGAGCTGACGTGGCCGTCCGCAATCCTTCGAGCCAGGGCGCGAGGTCGTCGGGCCACGGGCTCTCCCAGGCGAGGGATTCGCCCGTCCGGGGGTGCACGAAGCCGAGGCGGGTCGCGTGGAGCGCGAGGCGCGGCGGATCCAGCGGGCTCGTCTTTCCGTACTTGCGATCGCCGAGGACGGGGTGGCCCTCGTGGAGGGCGTGCAGGCGAATCTGGTGGGTGCGGCCGGTCGTGAGGCGGAATCGCATCAGCGTCGCGCCGGGGGTGCCCGGCGGGGAGAGGCGCTCGAGCACGGTGGCGTGGGAGACGGCGCGTTTCCCGGCGACGGGCTCCTCGATGGTGCGTTCGTCCCAGGCGACGAGGCCGAGGAGCGCCGCGAGGTAGACGCGATCGAAATCATGGGCGCGAATTCGATCGGAGAGGGCGCGGTTCGCGCTCTCCGTCCGCGCGAAGACGACGAGCCCGCTCGTGTCGAGATCGAGGCGGTGGACGACGTAGATCGTGCCGCCGAGGGCGCGGCCGAGCAGATCCGCGAGGTTTCCCCGGTCGCTCTCGGGCGTCGGGGCCGTGACGAGGCCCGAGGGTTTGTCCACGACCACGAGGTCGTCGTCTTTGTAGGCGATGCGGAAGGGCGGCAGGCTCGCCTCGTCTTTGGCGCGCGCGGCGGCGCCGACCTCCTTGGTCGCCCGGTCGAGCGCGCCGCCGAGGTGGGCGAGGATGGTTTGTCCGGGCCGAATGGCGCGACCGGCGACCTTGACGCGTGCGCCGTCGACGAAGACGCCGCCGAGGTCGATGGCGACGCGGGCCTTGCGGCGCGAGAGACCCGGGACGTTCGCGGCGAGGACCTGATCGAGCCTCTGGCCGGCGTCCTCCGGGCGGGCGACGAAGCGGTAGCGCTGGTGGGAGAGGCCTGTCATTGGGGTGGTTTTGCCTCAAGGAGCCGGATCGGGGAAGTGGCTGAGGCCGATCAAGTTTCCGTCGGGGTCACGCGTGTAGAGGGTATACGGGCTCTCGCGTTCGACGGGAAAACCTGCCTCGGCGAGGGTCGTGCGCCAGCGCTCGCGCGCGTCCGGGCGGATGCCGAGCGCGAGGCAATGCAGGCCGGGGGCCGTGTCCTCGCGGCGCGGGGCATGGGGCGAGCGGGGGTTCGGGGGCGCAGCTCCGCTCGCCGGAGCGGAGCCCCCGGGCGTGGACGCGCGCTCGACCGCCAGAAACGCGCCGCCCGCGAGCGCGAGCCATACCGAGCGCGGCTGCCCTGCGGCGTCGTCCCAGCGGCGAAGGACGGGGAGGCCGAGCACGCCCGAATAAAAACGCTCGGCTCGATCGAGGTCGGCGACGACGACGGCGACGTGGTGGACGGCGAGGGGGGGCTCCATCGGGGCGGGAAGGTATCGCATCGTCGGGCCCGGGAGGAGCGTTATGCGCCCGCGGGATCGACGAGGGGGCTTGACGCCCTCCGCGCGTGACGGCAAAAGCTTCCGTCATGCGCGAAGAGAACATGGGGATCGTCAAGTCGCTCGTCAGCGTTGCCTGGGCCGACGGCCACTTCGACGTGAAGGAACGCGAGATGGTCGAGGCGCTGATCTCCACGTTCGAGGCGACGGAGGAGCAGGCCGCCGAGATCCGCGCGTACGCGGCCGAGAAGAAGACCCTCGACGACATCCCCGTCTGGGACATGCCGTTCGACGATCGCCGCGTGCTCCTGCGGCACGCCGTGTTTCTCACGTACGTCGACGGCGAGCAGCACGAGACCGAGAAGAAATTCGTGGAGGATCTCTGCGCGAAGCTCGAGCTCGACGCGGACGAGGCGAAGAAAATCGTCGAGGCCGCCGAGCACAGCGCCAAGAAGCACCTCGACCTGCTCTGATCGATCGGCCTCGGGTGGCCCTTCCGGCGCCTCGACGTCGCCGCTACGCTGCGTGTCGGAGGCGACATGCAGGATCATCGCAGGGAAGGGCCCGAGGGGCCGGGCGAGCGGCGCGACGAGAGGCACGAGGGCCACGGCGAGGGGCGGCGGGCCGAGGGGCCCGAGGGCACGGATTTCCTCGATCTCGAGGTCTCGAAGGTGCTCTACAGCGAGGCCGCGGCGCTGACACGCGCGGCGGCGCGCGAGATTCTCAAGGATGCCATCAAGGAGCGGCTGCGGGCGCGGCTCGGGCCGCGGCTCGAAGCGATCGCGCGGCTCGCGGCCGACGAGCTCGCGGACGACATCGAGGCGAACCTCGCCGTCGAGTCGATCGTGGAGGGCCGAAAGCACGCGCGCGCCGCGCGCGAGGAGGCGATTCGGAAGGCGCTCGCCCCGATGCCCGAGCACACGAAGGAGTAGCCCGCCGGTCGGCCCCTCCAGGTTCGTGATCCTCGACGAAGTCGGCACGATGCTGCCGCACGACCGCAACGAATTCTCATTTTCGCGCTTGCCCCCGAGCGGGTGGTCGAGACAAACCTTTTCAACGAGGTAGGCGCAGGACGAGGCGCGCCTTTCGGAAGGAGCTTACGTCGAGCCGTTCTCGATGGCGCGCGATCTGGCTCCTGTCTGGACGCACCGCCGCGCGTACGCGATCGTTCGGCCTCGAAGCAACCTTCCTCAGGAGACTTGAATGAAACGATTGGGCACGCACCATCTTCGCAGCTTCGGCGTCCTCGTCGGTCTTGGCCTCACGCTCGCCGCCATCGGGTGCGGCGACGACCAGGGCAGCGGCAGCACGAACAGCACCAGTTCCAGCAGTAGCTCCGCCAGCGGCAGCGGCGGCGGCGGCGCTGGCGGTGGGGGCAGCGGTGGCGGCGGCACCGGCGGCATGGGCGGCACCGGCGGCATGGGCGGCGCCGGCGGTATGGGCGGCACCGGCGGCGCCGGCGGCAGTGAAGCGAAGGGGCTCAGCTTCTTCGTCTCCAGCACCGGGAGCAAGACGGCCAACCTGGGCGGGCTCGCCGGGGCCGACAAGAGGTGCCAGGACCTGGCCGCCGCGGTCGGCGCCGGGGCGAAAATGTGGCGCGCCTACCTCAGCGTCGAGAAGGGCTTCAATGGAGAGCCCGTGCACGCCAAGGAGAGGATCGGCGCCGGACCCTGGTACAACGCGAAGGGCGCGCTCGTGGCGGCGAACCTGACGGAGCTGCACGAGAGATACGGCGATCCCGAGGTATTTCTCGACGAAAAAGGCGAGAAGGTGCCGGGTCAGTGGCCAAACTCCCCCACGCCGAACGAGCACGACGTCCTCACCGGCACGGCGCGGGACGGCACCGTCATCCTCGGACAAACCTGCGCGGACTGGACGTCCGAAGACATCATGATGACCGCCCAGGTGGGCCATAGCGATGGGCTCGGTCCCGGCGGGAGCATGGACGCGATGTACAGGCCGTGGAATTCGGTGCACGCCAACGGGAATTGCGGCGACACCGCTCCGAAGGGCGGTAGCGGGCGCGTCTACTGCTTCGCCGCGGATTGATCGATCTCGATCACGCTCATCGGCTGCGTGTCGTCCCACGCGAGATCCATCCCGCCGCTCGCCGGCGGCGGGGTGGATGCGAGCGTGGGATCGGCCCGCGCGGGACGCGGCGCCGGGACGTCGGCCGCAAAGGCCGGAGGGAGCGTTCGTTCGGAGCCTGGAAACGGGAAAAACGAGGGCATGAGGGACCTCCAGGGAAGCGAGAGCTGGGTCTCGCCCTCGCTTCATCGACCCGAGAGGCCCGGCAGTTGCGTTATTTCTTTTGCCCCGCGTCCTTCGCCCGTTTGTCGTCGTCGGCGAGCAGGGCCGTCATCGCGTCGTTGTGCCGCTTCTGCGCGGCCGCGATGCGCTCCTCCATCTTTTGCTCCATCTCGCGGGCCTGCGTGAGCGAGCTGTCGATCTGCGCCTTGCTCTCGTTCGCACGGGTGATCCGGGCCTCGCTGGCCTTCTTCTCCGCGTCGTCGCCCTTGCTCTGCGAGGCGCGCTCGCGGGCGATGTAATCGTCGAGCGTCTTTTTCACCTGCTCGGCCTCTTCGATGAGCGCGCGCAGGCGGACCTTCTCCTCGACCATCGCGATGTGCACGAGGTAACTCGAACGGCTGATCTGATCGGCTTGCTCTTCCAGCGTGGCCGCGTCTTCCTTGCCGAGCTTGGTCCGATGTTGGTCGATGATGGCGTGGGCCTCGTTCCGCTCGCGGAGCCGCTTCTCGAGCTGCTTGCCGACGGAATCCGAGAGCGCCTTGTTGACGGTCCCCGAGAGGTCGACCTCGCAGCCCTTTTGCTTGGCCACATACGTGGCCGAGCCGGCGACCTTCTTGACGATCTCGTCCTGCTCGGCGACGAAAAACGCCGCTGCGCCCTGGACCTCGCGGGTGCGCTCGACGTACGCGTGGCTCCGGCCCGCGTCGTTCGCCGTGCGGTGAATGTCACCAACGACGCTCCAGTCGGGCGCCTTGAGCCCCTTCGAGTACTCGGAAAAACCGGAGGCGAGCGTCCGCGCATCATCGTCGTCGCGGCCGAAATCCTTGACGATCTGCTGGATGACGGTCGGATAGTCCTGCGCGTATCCGGGCTGCGTCGCCGAGGAGGCGATTTCAGGCTCGGGCTTCGGGGCAGAGCAAGCGACGGCGCTCGTGGCGAGCAAGATGGCGAGGGAAAACGCTCGAAGACCGTTCATGGGCTGAAGTAAAGCCATCCGCGCCGAGGAAGGTCAAGTCAAGAGCAGCTTGTCCCTCGTTTCAGGTGGTCGGCGCCGCGACCAGATCGAGCATGTAGAAACGATTGCAGCCGTGGTGTCCGGTGCCCCCGAGCTGACGATCGAGCCGGCGAAAGCCGAGGCGCTCGTAGAGGCGCATCGCGGAATCCATGCCCGTGAGCGTCTCCAGGTAGACGCGGGCAAACCCACGCTCCCGCGCGACGTCGAGGACGTGCCGGAGCAGGCGCTCGCCCATTCCTTTGCCGCGCGCCTCGCGCAAAAAGTACATCTTGCGCAGCTCCGCCGTGTCCGTGTCGCCGCCTTCGAGTGGACCGAGCCCCGCGCCGCCCACGACCCGGCCCGCCATTTCGACGACGAAATACGCGGAGCGAGGACCCGCATACGCCGCGCTCATCGCCGAGACCTCGGGGTCGTGAATGGCAAAGCCAGGGCCGTCCGCGCCAAACTCGGGCATCACGGCGCGGATGATCGCGGCGACCGCAGGATCGTCCTCGGGGCGGATCGGGCGAAAGGAGAGATCGTCGGGCATGGGGGTAGTTTGGCGAGCCAAACGAGTTTTCAGACGGGCGCGCCGAGGTCGCGGAGGAAGCCCCGCACGACGGCCTTCGCGGCGTGCTTGCGGTACTCGCGCGTCGAGCGGACGTCGTCGATCGGCGCGATGTCCGAGAGGACGGCGGCGTCGAGGGCGTCTGCGGTGATCGCGGGCAGGGGTCGCGAGAGGACGAGGGCGCGCGTCTGGAAGAGGGTCGCGGTGACGGGCGCGACGGAGGCCATGCCGAGGCCGAGCCGTACGACCCGATCCTCGGAGCGGACCGCGATGCCCGCGAGCGCGACCTTCGAGATGGCCTGCGCCCGCCGCGTGCCGACCTTGCGCCAGATCCAGGGCGATCCCTCGGGCGGGAGCGCGATCTCCACGGCGACGATGACCTCGTCCGGCGCGCGGCTGCTCTGCTTGTACCCTGTTTGCAGCGCGGAGAAGGGGATCCGGCGCTCGCCGCGGACGCTCTTCACGACGATCGAGGCGTCGTACGCCGCGAGCGCCGCCACGCCGTCGGCCGCGGGCGAGGCCGTCGCGAGGTTACCGCCGAGCGTGCCGCGGGCCTGGATCTGGATCGCGCCGAGCTCGCGGGCCATCTCCACGAGCATCGGGGCGCGCTCGAGGATCGCGGGGTGGCGGCGCATCTCGAGGTACGTCGTGGCCGCGCCGATGCGCAAGAGGCCGCGCGTGACCGTGATGCCGCGGAGCTCGTCCATGCGGGAGACGTCGACGACGAGGGGCAGGGGATCGGCGTCGGGGCGCGGGGGCTTGAGCTCCTGCTCGACGACCCAGTCGGTCCCGCCCGCGAGCAGGACCGTGGCCTCGCCGCGCGCGTGCCGCTCCGAAACGAGGCCGCAGAGCGCGTCGAGCGAGGCCGCCCGTCGCATGTCGTGGAGGGGAAGATCCGCGAGGCTCACGAGGCCCCTCCCGCTTGCCGACGCTCGCGGGACGCCTCGCGGATGCTGTCGACGATGCGCTGGTAGCCCGTACAGCGGCAGAGGTTGCCCGCGATGGCCTCGCGGATCTCCTCGTCGCTCGGCTCGGGCCTTCGCGCGAGGAGCGCCTCGGCCGAGATGAGCATGCCGGGGGTGCAGATGCCGCACTGCGCGCCGCCGTGATCGACGAAGCAACGCGCGAGCGGGCCGAGGTGCGTGGCGTCCGAGAGGCCCTCGACGGTGGTGACGGCGCGGCCTTCGCACTGGCCGATCGAGACGAGGCAGGCGTTCACGGGCGCGCCGTCGAGCAGCACCGTGCACGAGCCACACTCGCCCTCGCCGCAGCCCTCCTTGGTCCCCGGGAGGCCGAGCGGACCGCGGAGGGCGTCGAGCAGCCGCACGAGCGGCGGCAGGTCGACCTCGCGCGAAAGGCCGTTGAGGGTGAGCGTGATCTTCAAGGGTTACTCCTCCACCTTGCGCTGGATGAACTCGATCTTGTAGCCGTCCGGATCCTCGACGAACGCGATCACGGTGGTGCCGTGCTTCATCGGCCCCGCCTCGCGCGTGACCTTGCCGCCGCGCTTCTTGGCCTCTTCGCAGGCCTTGTACGCGTCCTCGACGGCGATCGCGATGTGGCCGTAGCCCGTGCCGATCTCGTAGCTCTTCGTGTCCCAGTTGTGCGTGAGCTCGAGGACGGCCGTCTCCGACTCGTCGCCGTAGCCGATGAACGCGAGCGTGAACCGGCCCTCGGGATAGTCGCGTCGGCGGATGAGCTTCATGCCGAGGACGTCCGTGTAAAACGCGAGCGATCGGTCGAGGTCGCCGACGCGGAGCATGGTGTGGAGGATTCGCATGGTCTTCGGGTTTCCTTCGCTGCGCGGCCTTCGCGTTTCAGCCTTTGCGCGTGGTCTGGAGCTCGAGCAGCTTCTCCGGCAAGAGCGGGAGATCGCGCGCGAAAATTCCCGTCGCGTGCTCGACGGCCGCGGCGATTGCGGGCGCGCCGCCGTCCATGGGCAGCTCGCCGACGCCCTTGGCGCCGCCGCCGGGGCCGTACGCGTACGGAGCTTCGACGAGGTCGACGTGCATGGGCGGCGCGTCGAGCGCGGTCGGGATGATGTAGTTCGTCATGCGCGGGTTCTGGATGAGGCCGTTCTTCCAGACGACGTCCTCCCAGAGCGCCCAGCCGATCGCCTGGAGGCTGCCGCCCTCGATCTGGCCCTTGCACATGACGGGGTGGATCGCCTTGCCGACGTCCGTCGCGGACCAGAAGCCCGTGACCGTGACCTCCAGCGTGTCGAGATCGACCTCGACCTCGGCCACGTCGCACGCGTAGCCGTACACGGGATACGCGTCGCCCTTGTACGTGCCGTCGTCCCAGGCGACCCAGCCGGGGTGCTCGTACTGCACGAGCGCCGTGACCTCGCGTTCCTTGGTGAGCAAACGATCGGCGGCCGTGACGAAGTCGCCCCCGCCCGCCTCCTGCTCGGCGCGGACGCGCGCGGCCACCTCCCGCGCGGCGCGCTCGACGATGCCGCCGACGACCATGACGGTGCGCGATGCGACCGTGGGGCCAGAGTCGGGAACGTACGAGGTCGAAGGAACGGCGAAGTCGATGTCCGCGAGGTGAAGGCCCGTCGCGTCGGCCGCGATCTGGCGGAAGACGGTCTCGGTGCCCTGGCCGATGTCGGTCGAGGCGGTGCGGATGCGCAGGCGCCCGCCGGGCAGGAGATCCACGGCGACGCGGCCCTTGAGGTGCTTCTCGCCCGAGCCGGTGAAGCCGGCGCCGTGCATGAAGACGCTCGCGCCGATGCCCCGCGCGACGCGGCCGCGGACGGCCGGGGGGTTCTTCCGTTTCTCGTGGTACTCGCTCGCGGCGAGGGCTTTCTCCAGGCACTCGGCGACGCCGACGGAGCCGCGGAGGATCTGGCCCGTGGCCGTGGTGTCGCCCTCGCGCAGCATGTTCTGCGCCTTGAGGTCCATCGGGTCGCGGCCGAGCTCCTGCGCGACGCGGTCGAGGTGCCGCTCGATCGCCCAGATGGTCTGGGGCGCGCCGAAGCCGCGGAAGGCGCCGTTCGGCGGGGTGTTCGTGGCGACGGCGATGGCGTCGATGCGCACGTCGTCCCAGCGGTAGACGCCGGCGGCGTGGAGGGCGCCGCGCGAGAGGACGACGGGCGTGAGCGTCATGTAGGCGCCGCCGTCCATGAGGATGCGGATGGAGAGCGCGCGGAGGGTGCCGTCGCGATCGCAGCCGGAGACGATCTCGCAGATGGCCGGGTGGCGCTTGGTGGTCGCCTCGATGTCCTCCTTGCGGTCGTAGATCATGCGCACGGGCTTGCCGCTCTTCTGCGCGAGGAGGGCCGCGTGGAGGGCGATCACCGAGGGATACTCCTCCTTGCCGCCGAACCCGCCGCCCGTGACGGCCTGCGTGACGTGCACGCGATCGGCGGCGAGCTCGAAGCCGTGGAGGAGCGCTTTGTGCACGTAATAAGGGCACTGGAGGGAGCCGGTGACGTGGACGCCCTTGTCGTCCCAGCGGGCGATCACGCCCTGCGGCTCGATGTAGAGCTGCTCCTGGTGGTGCGTCGTGTAGCGGCCGCGGACGACGACCTCGCAGTTCGCGATCGCGGCGTCGATCGCGGCGGCGCTCGCGGCCGGATCGGGGAGATCGGCGCGGCCCTTCGTGATGGAGAAGCGCTTGTGGACGTTGTCGTCGCCCCAGATGACGTCGACCTTCGCGAGAGATTGCTCGGGGTCGAGGACGGGCGTGAGCGGCTCGAGGTCGAGCTTCACGGCGCGCACGGCCTGCGCGAGCTTGCGTTTGTCCGCGCACGCGAGGAGGGCGACGGGCTCGTAGGCGTGGCGGATCTGATCGGCCGCGAGGATGGGCTGCTCGGCCGAGATGCACTGGACCTCGTTCACCGCGAGATCCGAGGCGCGTACGACGGTGACGTCGCTCCAGTCGAACGCGGGATCGAGCGTGATGCCGCGGAGGCGGGCGCGCGGGACGGGGCTGCGGACGGTGGCGCCGAAGAGCTCACCAGGCTCGCGAGGGAGGTCGTCGACGTACGCGGCGCGCCCCGTCACCTTGGACGCACCATCGGTGCGCGGCACGTTGGTCCCGATGAAGGGAGGGCGGGCAGACGAAGCGTTTTGCGCGGCGGTCGTCATCGCAGGCGACACGATACCGCGGATCGCGGCGATGGAGAACGCTCTCAGACGGTATCGGCGAGCTCGACCAGACGGCGCGGATGGTAGAGATCCCGCAGCGCGCTCGGAGGGGCGTCCTCGAGCGCGCCGAGGACACGCGCGCGCCACGCGGCCGGGATCGCGTCTTCGCCGAAGCGAGCGCCGAGGAGCGCGCCCGTGATGGCGCCGTTCGTGTCAGCGTCGCCACCACGGTTGACGGCGTCGATCAGCGCGGCCTCGTACGACGGAGCATGCAGGAGCTCCCAGAGCGCGAGGCGGAACGCCACGCGGACGAACCCTTGCTGGCGATGGAGGTGAATCTCCGGGCCGTAGAGCTCGGGATCGTCCCGAACGGCGACCTCGAGATCCCAGCGCAGCGCGTCGCGCGCAGCCTCGACGTCACGACCGTCGCTCGGGACGATGTCGATGAGCGTGGCGGCAGCCGCTTCGACCTCGGCGCGTATCGTCTCGAACATGTCCGTCGCCGAGGTTTGTCCCGCGCCGGCCGCGGCGATCGCGGCGCAGAGCGCGGCGCACGTGATGCGGCAACGCGGGTCGTAGTGGGTGATCGCGCTGTCGGCGAGCGCGGCCATGCGGCGCGCTTCCGGGGCGTTCGCGAGCGCGACGCCGATCGGCGCGATCCGCATGAGCGAGCCGTTGCCCGCGGTCCTGCGCTCGGAGTGGATCCAGGCGCGACGCGAGGCTTCGCCGAGGGAGACGCCGCGCGCGATCATGGAGAGCGAGGCGTGCGTGAGGTTGCCGATGTCGAAGGCGTGCTCGACCCACGCGACGTAACGCGCCGCCACGTCGGCCGCGTGAAACCGGCCGTGCTCCTTCAAGCTGAGCGCGAGGCACGTGGCCATCTGCGTGTCGTCGGTGACTTGCCCGGGGGCGACGCCGAACGGTCCGCCGCCCGTGACGTCGGTGTGCGGGCCTTTCGCGAGCTCGGGGAACGGCGGCGCCTCGCGCGCCTGGAACTCGAGCGTGGTGCCGAGCGCGTCGCCCACCGCGAGCCCGAGCAAGGTGCCGCGCGCCCACGCGCGCCGGGATCCAGTCGCAAGCCGTGTCTCGTCCACGAGGGCTCCTTTCCGGTCTAGTCGCCGAGGAACGTGGGCGGCGCGCGCAGGTACCGCATCGCCTCGGCGGGCGTGTTGATGTCCACGAGCACGTCGGCATCGTCGACGTCGACGTCGCGAAGGTCGCCGCCGAGCACGTGGAGGTGATCTCGCAGCGGAGGCGGGTTCGGCTGGCGATACCGATCGAGCGCGCGGCCTTGCAGCGCCACGGGGTGCCCCGCGCGGCCGCCGTACCGCGGGCGCGTCGCGAGCGGAGGCGCGCCGTCCGCGCCGAGGGCCCCGAGCAAGGCCGCCGTCGTCGACGCGCGCGCGGGCAACGTGTCGACGGGGCAGACGAGCACGCGATCGTTCGCGGCGACGCGCTGCACGGCCGTGGCGATTGAGCCCGCGGGGCCGAGCTCGTCGTCCGCGTCGGAGACGAGGAGGTCGAGGCCCGGGCGGACGAACGGGATGAGCGCCTGCACGATGGGCTTGCGCGCGACGACGACGACGCGCGAGGACTCGGCCGCGAGGCGGGCCTCGGCATGCGCGATCGCGAGCGGCCGCTTCTGCCCGGGCGATCCGGGCCAGAGGAGCAGCGCCTTGGGCCCGCCGAGGCGCATGCCTTTCCCGGCCGCGAGCACGATCGTCACGGTGTTCGTCATGCGTCCTGTTCCTTTTCGACGTCCTCGTGCGCATGGCCCCGCGCGCCGCGGCGCGCGCCGGAGACGTTTGCGCGCCACGACACGAGCTCGGCCGCGATCGCGACGCCGATCTCCGCGGGGAGGCGCGCGCCCACGTCTACGCCGAGCGGCATGCGGACGCGCGCGATGTCGGCCGCCGCGACGCCCTTCGCCTCGAGCCGCGCGCGGGTCCGGGCCGCCTTCGCGCGGCTGCCGACGCCGCCGACGAACGCAAAGCCAACGCCGAGGGCCCACTCGATCGCAGCCTGATCGAGCTGATGATCGTGCGTCATGACGAGCGCGGCAGAGCGGCCGAGATCCGCGGGGAGCGAGGCGCGGACCTCGGGGTCGTCGTGATCGGCCTGGAGGAGGCGCAAGCGAGGCGCGGCCGCGCCCTCGGGGTCGCCGGATGGCCTCGGCAAACGCGCGGGATCGGCCGCGACCGCGCGCGCATCGCAAAGCGTCACGCCGAACCCGAGCGAGGCGAGCAGCGGCGCGAGGTAGACACCAACGTGCCCGGCGCCGACGACGAGCACCGAGAGGTCGGGGGAGAGGGGCTCGATGAGGATTTCGGCGGAGCCGCCGCAGCACATGCCGAGCGAGGGCCCGAGGCGGAAGGTGTCGACGCGCGGGGCAGGCGCGGCCGCGGTGAGCGTCGCGGCCATCGCCGCGAGGACCGAGCGCTCGACGGCGCCGCCCCCGACGGTCCCGATCGCCGCGCCGGCCTGGAAGAGCGCGAGCTTCTGGCCGGGCGTGCAAGGCGCGGAGCCCTGCCGGGCGATCACGGTGGCGACGACGACACGTTCGCCGCGCTCGAGCGCGTCGAGCGCGGCCCGCAGCACCTCGGGCGGAGGCGCGGTGCGAGGGATGACCGTGGATACGTCGAGCACCGGATACGCCGAGTGTAGCGGCGGAACCGGAGTCGCGAAAGGCGTCCCGCGCCCGAAGCAGTGGCGAAAGGGCACGCGCGCCGTATCCTCGCGCCGTGGACGAACGGCGAGTCGAGGCGGCAGCGAGCGCACACAGGGCGAGCGAGGCCAGGACATGACGGCGCGCAGAACCCCGGATTTCCGTCTGGAAGAGGCGATCCGTGACCCCGGCTTCTCGCCGCGCCGGAGCGACGCGGCCGCGCTGGTCGAGCTCGTCGCGGAGGAGGGAGAGCGCACGGACGACGCGGAACGATCGCTTCTGCGCCTCGGCATGGAGGCCGCGCGTGCCGCGATGGAGCGCGCGCGCACGGCCGAGACGAAACCTCGCGCGCGGCTCGTCGCGTTCGTCGGGAAGGTCGCAGCCGAGCACGCCGAGCCCGAGCTGTCGGCGTTCCTGATCGGCGCGCTCGGCGACGCAGATCCGCGGGCGCGTCGCTTCGCGGCGAACGCGCTCGGCAAGCTCCGTGGCCCCGAGGTGTCCGCCGCGCTCGCGGCCGCGCTCGCCGCGGAGAAAGACGCTTCCGCGCGGCGCGCGCTCGCCGCAGCGCTCGGCAAGACCGGCGGCGACGAAGCCGCCCGCGCGCTCCGGGAGCTCGACACGGGCGACGACGAGCTCCTCGCGCGCAGGGCGGCGAAGGCCTCGCTCATGGCGCAGAGGACCGCGGGCCGCGAGGTCCCGTCGACGTTCGAGGTCCACAAGCCCGCGCCGTCTCCCGTGCCCGTCGCGCTCCACTGCCGCGCGGGGCTCGCCCCGATCCTGCGCCAGGAGATCGACCTGCGGCTCGCGCCCCGCCTCGCGCCGGACGGCCGCGAAGATCGCGTCCTCGTCACGCTCGTCGGCCCTCCCGAGCGCCTCTTCGAGGCGAGGACCATGCTCTCCTTCGGCTTCCCGCTCCCGCCCGTGCCGCTCGATCCCGCGGGCGACGTCGCCGAGGCCCTCTCGCGCGCGCTCACGTCGCCCGAGGCCCTCCGGTTGCTCGAACACTTCACGTCCGGCCCCATCCGCTTCCGGATCGCCTGGGCCGGCGGCGGCAAGCGTCGCGCGAGCATCTGGCGCGCGGCCGAGGCGATCGCCGCGGCGAACCCGAAGCTCGTCAACGACCCGACCGAGAGCACGTGGGAGGCGCTCGTGCACGAGCTGCCGGATCGCCAGGCGATCGAGGTCGAGCTCTGCCCGCGCGTCGAGGATCCTCGCTTCACCTACCGCGAGCGCGACGTGCCCGCCGCCTCGCACCCGACGATCGCCGCCGCGCTCGTGCGGGTCGCGGGCGTCCATGCCGACGACGTCGTCTGGGATCCGTTCGTCGGTTCGGGCACCGAGCTCTGCGAGCGTGTGCTCGCCGGGCCCTACGCGCGCCTGCTCGGCACGGACATGTCCGCCGCCGCGCTCGAAGCGGCCCGCCAGAACCTCGCGGCCGTCGGCATCGAGGATGCGGTGCTCGCGCGGGGCGACGCCCTCTCGTTCGTCCCGCGCGGCGCGCCGCCGACGGTCGTCCTGACGAACCCGCCGATGGGACGGCGCGTCTTGCGTGGGATCGACCTCCACGAGTTCTTCGATCGGTTTCTCGCGCACGTCGCGGAGGTCCTCGAGCCGGGCGGCCGCATCGCGTGGATCTCGCCTCTGCCCGCGCAGAGCGCGCGCGCTGCGCGGGAGCTCGGGCTCGAACGCGCGTTCGTGCAGCGCCTCGACATGGGCGGCTTCGACGCGGAGCTGCAGCTCCTCATCAATTCTCGACGGAGAAACGAGCGCGATTTCGGCCGCGGGCCGAGCTCGCCGCGCGAGCCGGAGCGCCGGGGAAGGCCCCGCGCTCCGGGCCGGCGGTGATCACTTCTTCAGCAGCGTGAAGTAGACGCCGGCGCCCACGACGAGCAGCACGAGCGCGATCAGCATGCCGAGGAGCAAGCCCTTCGCGGCGCTCGGCGGCGGCGCGGGCTGCGCCGGTTGCATCGCCATCGGCGGGGACGGCGTGAAGCGCGGCGAAGGCGCGCTCTCCCGCTGCATCGCCATCGGCGGGGGCGGCGTGACGCGCGGCGAGGGCGCGCTCTCCCGCGCGACGGCGAACGGCGACGGCTGGGGCATCGCGGCCGCGCGCATCGCTTGCTCCGGCGAGAGCGGCGGGCGCTCGTCGGCGACGCTCCCGAACAGATCCGGGAGTGAATGGTGCTGCTGCTGCGGCGGGGCCATGTCGGCGAGGTTCGTGGGCAGCGACGTCGACGAGCTCTCCTCCGGCAGCAGCATCGTCGGCTCGGGCGCGCGCACTTCGGGCGCGGGATCGAGCGCGGGCGCCGGCGCGGGCGTCTCGCGCATCACCGTCGCCTCGTCGTCGATGTCGTACCGCGCGGGCGGCGTGGGTTCGTCGCGCAGGGCCGGACCCGCGGCGGCCGCGGCGACCTCGGCCGAGATGGGGTTCACCGGCGTCGCGCGATCGGCCTCCCCGGCGGCGTCGTTCGTCGTCTGCATGAGCAGCTCGATCGGCGCCTCGCGCATCACCGTGGCTTCTTCGTCGTCGCCGTCGTCGATCACCGCCTCGCGGGAGATGCCGCCCACCGGCGGCGCGAGGGGTGTCTTGGAGGACGCAGCGGGCGCATCGGGGCGCGCGCCGACCGCGGCCGGGCGCGTCGCTGCGCGCGCGGCGGGGCCTCCGGGCGCGCGGCCCATCATGCCGAACGCGGGTCCCACCTGCGGAACGACCGGACGCGCGCCGGCCGACGCGGGACCGCTCGCGGAGGTGGGCGCGGCGGGACCAACGTTCGTCGCGGGCGGCGCCGGCCTTCGCATCGGCACCATCGGCACCTTCATGAGCGACGTCTTCGCGTTCTCGTCGTCGTCCTCCAGCAGATCGTGCGCCTTCGGCAGCGGCGCGCCGGGCACCGTCGCGGCTGCGAGCGCGGTGGTGACCGCCGGCATGTTGGGCACCGTCTGGGCCGACGCGCGCGTGGGCGGCGCCGGGCCGGGTTCGCGCTTCGACAGCGCCGCGCGCGCCACCGCCTGCATCGCGGGCATCTGCCGCATGACCGTGCGTGCGTCGTCGTCGTCCTCTTCCGGCTGATCGTCGGCGAGCGCCGGGAGATCTTTCACCGTGGGATCCGGGTGCCACGACTCGAGCGCTTGCCGGAGCGCGGTGATCGCCGAGGCGCGGCGGGTCGCGTCGCGTTCGAACGCGGCGTCGAGGATGTGTTGCAGGTCGTCGTCGCCGACGTCGAACACCGACAGCGGCGAGGGAGACGTCGACACGATCTTCTGCCGGATGCCGTCCTCGTCGCTCGTGTGGAAGGGGCTCGTGCCCGTGAGGAGCATGTAGAGCGTCGCGGCCGCGGCCCACGTATCGTCGGCGAGCGCTGCGGTTCCTTTGAGGATCCGCTCCGGCGAGTGGAAGTCGATCCGGCTCGGCGCAGCGGCGCCGGCGACGAGCATCCCGAGCGAGGTGCGCGGAACGGCCGCCGTCTTCACGGCCGCGGGCGAGACGCCGCCGTGCGCCTGCCCGCGCGAATGCAGCGCCTCGAGCTTCTTCGTGAGCCGGATGGTCCAGCCGACGGCGTCGAGCTCGTTCAACGGGCCGTCACGTGCAATCCGATCCGCAAGCGTTTCCACCGGTGTCCTCAGCCTAGTTGCCGGAGCGACCCGTCGTCTACGACGAGGCTCGTTCGCTCGTGGGAAAATCTGCTAGGGTCGCCGCGTGATGGGTCGGAGTGGTCGCTTCCCTCGATCGACATGGCCCACGTGCCTTCTTCCGCTTGCCCTGCTCGGGTGCCAGCGGGAGCTCGACATGGCCAAGCATTACGACGATCGCAACGCGGCCACAACGATCCGCTACATCGGCGTCCGCGAGGCGACCCGGCAGTACCCCGACTACGGCGTCATCCAAAGCACCATCCTCAAAGAGGACGGCGGCGGCGGCGCGAAGAAGGAAGGGCGTTCGCCGTGAACCACGTGCTCGCGCGCGCGCCCTTCGCGGCCGTGTCGGTCGCGCTCGTGAGCGGGCTCTTCGGTTGCGCCTCGCAAAAAGATCTCGCGGCGGAGCTCGTCGCCGCGGCGACCCCGGGGCACCTCCGGCCCGTCGTGGCGTGCTGGGAGAACGAGTACGAGGCCTCGGGCTTCCAGGGCGAGTACATGGCCACGGTCGAGCTCGAAATCTCGGGCTCCGAGGTCATCGAGAGCGCCCGTGTCACCGCGCTCGATCCGACGGGCGAGAGCCGGAGCGAGAGCGACACCGGCCCGTTCCGCGCGTGCCTGGAGAAGGCCTTCGTGGGGATCGAGCTGCCGAGCAAGGCGGACGCCGACGGGCCCGGCTACAGCTCGATCGTCGGGGCCTCGGTGCGCAACTACAAGATCGCTTTCCTCGGCGATCAGGACGAGCGTCGCAAGACCGCGGGCGGCCGGCAGGCGCACGTGCTCATCGGCCCGCGCGCCGATCGATGCCAGGGCCTCTACGTCTACTACCCGCCGCGCGACACCTCGGCGCTCTTCACGGAGATCGCGCTCGGCAAGTCGAGGGCGGAGAGCGCGCGGGGCAAGGATCGAGACCAGCACGCGCGCGAGCTGCAGAAGACCTACGACCTCCAGCTCGAGCTCGCCGTGCGGCTCCGCGCCGATCTCGCCGACGCCTCGCTCCCGCCCGTGCATCGCAAGCGCCTCACCGAGGCGCTCGATACAGCGCGAACGGAGGCGCGAACGACCGGGGCGGCCATCGGCTGCAAGCCCTTCGAAGACCGACGTTAGTCCTCGGAAAAAGCTAGCATCTCCCCGCTTTCCGCCGCATCACGACGAGGAGGGGACCCATGACGGTGACGAGGGCAGATCTCGAGCGTTGCCTCGACCTCGTGAAGGGCTCGGTCATCGAGCCGCGCGTGGGCCTGTTCGGTCCCGCGAGCCGGACCTGGCACATCGCGCGCGAGGGCGTCGTCTTCCTCGCCGGCGGCGCGGCCGCGCTCGAGCAGCTCGCGCATCCCTTCGTCGCGTACGGCGTCTCGGAGCACTCGGTCACGCGCGAGGACACGTTCGGCCGCTTCCTGCGCACCTTCGAGAACGTCTACGCGATGATCTTCGGCCCGCTCGATCGAGCCCTCCGTTCGGCGCGGGCCGTCCACACGATCCACGAGCGCGTGACCGGCGTGATCACCGCGCCGGCGGGTTCGTGGCCCGCGGGCGCGCGTTACCAGGCGAACGACGAGGGCGCGCTGCGCTGGGTCTTCACGACCTTGATCCTCAACGCGGTGCGCGCCTACGAGCTCGTCATCGAGCCGCTCGAAGAGCACGTGAAGGACGAGTATTACGCGGAGTCGCGGCGCTTCGCGCTCCTCTTCGGCCTCGAAGAGCACGACCTGCCCGACTCGTACGCCGCGTTCGAGCGCTCCTTCGACGACACGGTCCGCTCGGGCGCGATCGTCGTCACGCCTCCCGCGCGAGAGCTCGCGGATTACCTGCTCGCGCCGCCGCACCCCGCGCTCGGCCTCGCCTGGCGCTGGTACACGATGATGACCGCGTCGCTCCTTCCCGCGTCGCTGCGCGAAGGGTTTGGCCTCGCGTTCGGGCCTCGCGAGCTCGGGCGCGTCGACGCCTCGATCCACGCGATTCGCCGCGCTTATCCGCGCATCCCCGCGCGGCTCCGCCACGTCCCCGCCTACACCGCGGCCGAGCGCCGCCTCGCCGCCGGCGACGCCTACGTCCGTGAGCCCGACACCGGTCGACCCTTTCTGCTCAAACTTCTCTTGCGCATGAGCCGCGCGGCCGTCCTCTAGTCCTGCGCTACCCGCGCGCCGGCCGCCTTCGCTCCTTGAACCAGGTTCGCACCTTGCGCATGCGCGAGGCCTGCTTCCACGGCGCCCGCATCTTGCACGTCGACGCCTCGTCCGAGCCCTCCTTCGCGCCCCAGCGCACCTCGGGGCAATCGTTCGGGTTGTACCCGACCTCCAGCGACTCGGCGCGCGAGACCACGTCCGCGAGCGAGAGCGAGAACGACGATCCATCGCTCCGCACGTACGAAAAACGCCGCGCTTCGAGCTCTCGCGCGAGCGTCGCGTCGAGCTCCGCGCGCACCTCGGCCGCCGTCTTCCCCGGCGGCATCGCGTATCGCTCCGGCCTCCGCTCCACGCGCGCCGGCAGCGCGCGCGCCACGTCGATCGCCACGAGCAGCCGCAGATCCCGCGACGGCGTGGAGAAATCCTCCCACGGCCCCACCGTCTCGAAGATGCTCGCCCCGTCCGGCATCTCGACCGATTTGCCGCCGCCTTGCCGGTATTTCCGCCCGTTCTCCACGGACACGACGCGCCCCTTCACCTGCTCCTCCAGCGCGTCGATCGTCTCGATCAAGGCGCGCTGCGGATCGAGTGGCAGCGGCGAGAGCACGTCGTCGACCCGATCGTAAAACCCCTCCACGCCGTGCTCGTACTGCTCCATCGCGTGATCGCCGTGGTCCGGGTGCGCGGCGATCTCCTGGTTCGACAGCGTGCGCAGCGCCCCGCGCTCCACCACGAGCGGCCGGAACCGCTTGAAGCCCGGGCTCCCGAGCGAAGGATCGAGCGCGAAGAGAAAGTTGCCGCGCCAGTACCGCCGCCGCGCCACCGTCCCGTCCGGCTGCCCGTCCACCGCGAGCAGCATCCCCGCCCGCTCGTTCGTCTGCGGCACCCGCTTCACCACGACGAGCACGTGCCCGTACGGATCCGCGTAGATCGTCCCCGGCCGGAGCGATCGTTCGTCGAGACGAACCGGGTAAAAATCGGTCTCGTCGTCGTCGCCCGCGGTCCGCCCCGTCCCCGAGTGCACCGTGTCCGCCAGCGTCGTGCGCACGAACTCCGCGAAGCCCGCCATCGGATCCGTGCGCACGTGCTGCGGCCATTCGAGGCTCGATCGCGGCCGCTTGCAGAACGGCGCTCGCCCGCCGCCGCCGCGCGTGCACGACGAGTACGCGAACGGGAGCTCCATTTTGAACGCAAAGTAAGCCCGGAGCGCGTACGGGAGATCCGCGCAGTCCGGATCGAGCACCGGCGCGTCGTCCCCCGCATCGTCCTCTCCGCGGCCGAGGTGGTCGTGCAGCAAATTTCGCTTCGGATCGCGGATCGCCTCGTGCAGCGCCGGGAACGTGAGCGGCTCGCCGAACGGCGCGTCGAAGAGCGCCTCGATCCACGCCGCGTACAGGTTCTCCGTCGCCTTCCCCCACGCCCCGGAGACCGGCCACATCCCGCGCGCGGCCCGCGGCGCTTCGTCCGTGTCGTCGATCGTCACGTCCTTGCACGCGCGCGCCGTTTGCGCCTCGGCGAGCACCACGCGCAGCGTCCCCGCCTCGGGCGCGGGCACGGTCACGTTCCAGAAGTACGGCCCTGCGCCGCGCCGCTCATCCGCGCGCGCGACCGTTTTTCCTCCCACCTGCACCACGAGCGCCCCTGCGCTCGCCTCGTCGGCGACCGCGACGATCCGGAGCGGCCGCCCGGGGCGCGGCTTGCGCGGCGAGACGAACAGCGCGAACGCGGGCGAGTCCGCGCACGTCTCGATCACCGGCGGCGGATCGTTCGTCGGGACGAACGCTGCGGCGGAGGCTCTGGGCAGCGCCGTCGCGGCGAGCCCGCGGGCTGCCGTGATCGGCGAGGCACGCCCACCGGGCTCACCACAACCGGCGAGCGCCACGAGCGCGACGAAGGCCCCAATCCGCAGCATGGCCCACACTTACCGCGGCGGAAAGCCGGGACGCAATATTCTAGAAGCTGTACTTCGCTCTGGTGAACACGGTCGACCCGCCCGTCTCCGGGGAGCCGAACTTCGTGTAGGGCTTGCCGAGCTGGAGCAGGGCCCCCGCCGCGAGCTCCAGGCCATTGCCGAAGTTGTAATCGAGCTCCGGGAAGATGACCATCGAGAAGCCTTCGGCGCTGAGCGGCGAGATCGTCCTCTTCACGCGCTTGCCCTGCTCGTCGTCCCACGTCTCCTCGACGAGCGGCGTCGCGTCGAGGATCGTGAACAGCCGGAACATGCCCGCCTGGTTCGCGAACTTGAAATCGGCCCCGAGCACCACGTAATCGCCGAGCCGCGGCCGCAAAATCTCGCGCGAGCACGTCTGCCCGTTCTTCGAGAGCGCGCAGGCGAGCACGTTCGATCCCTCGATCGTGCCGCTCTGCCGGACCGCATACCCTTCCTTGATCCAGTCGCCCGCGCCGTACTCGTCCACGAGCCCGTGCACCCACATCGCGTTCACGTACACGTGCTCGCCGAACGTGTAATCGAGGCCGAGCACCCATTTCAGGAACGGCGTGTCGTCCACCACGAGCGGCTGCCGCCCACCGGGCCCGCCGGGCCGCCCGTCGCCGTCGTAATCGTATTCGCCGGCGGCTTGCGGGATCCCGAGCGCGAGCTCGTCGTTTGTCAGCCGGATCGACTGGCTCTGCGGCACCACGAGCGCGCCTTCGAAGCGATACCCGATTCCGTTGATCTCGTCCGAGATCCACTTGAACGGGTTCACCTCGCCCGTGGCGTTCAGACCGTAGACGTGCATCCGCGGATACTCGAGCGTCACGTCGGTGAGCAGGACACCTTCGACGCAATCATTCGCATCGTTCGGGTTACAGCGCTTCCCGAGGGCCTGGCGTGTGTGGTTGCTCCGCGGCTGCGGGAAATCCGTGCGGCCGTTGTAATACGACAGCGCGATGTCGTGCTCCTTGATCGTGCCCGCGATCCGGTAGGCGACCTGCATGTTGTCGAACGCCGGCTCGGGCATGACGGGCGTCACGTTGCCGATGACCGTCGGATGGCCGAACAGCGTCTGCGCCGCGGCCTGCTCGGCGACCACGCGCTGCCGGAGCGAATCCGAGACGAACGGCAATCGATCGAGCTGCGCCACCGCGAGCGAGCCCGAGAGCGGCAGCATCGCGGGCTTGAAGATCGGCACGAGAACGCCGGAGATCGACCATTCCTCCGAGATCCAGTAATCGGCCTTCACCATGAAGTTGGCGATTTGCCGACCGAAGAGCAGCGGATCGCGCAGATCATCGGAGTTCAGGTTGTTCGTCGGGTTGAACTGATCGCCGACGCCCCAGGAGACGACCTGCTGGCCGATGCGCAGGTCGAGCCCCTTCACGAAGAGGCCTTCGGCCTCCATGTAGATCGAGCGCGCCTCGATGCGATACGGGTCGGCCTTCTCGATCCGCGAGAGGTCACCGATCGCCGTCATTCGCTCGGGATAGCCGCTCCACACGAAATCGACCGCCGCGACGCCGTGGAACCGCCCGTAATTCGCGTCGAGCTTCAGGCCGAGCGTATTCCAGTTGCGCTCGACGCCCGCCGGCAGCTCTTGCCGCGAATACCAGTCGCCCACGCCCACGGGCTGCATGCGGAAGCGCAGGTCGCTCTGGATGCGGCCGCTCCAGTCGAGCTCGAGCTCGTCGGCTTGGGCGCTCGTCGCTGTGCCGAGCAGGAGGGCGAGGGCGCAGACGGTCGCGCTGCCCCGGCGGACGTGGCGGTACATGCTGGTTTTTCCTCGGGTCTTTGAAATGCGTCGCGCCGCCCGTCCCGGGGTGGGAGGAGGCGGCGCGCGTATCTACTCTATCTCGGGCGGGGCGAAATCTACTTTTCGAGGCTGCGCTTCGAGAAGAGGTCGTCGCTCAGCTCCTCGTTCACCTTCCACGCCTTGCGGATCATCTTCGTGAAGTGGCCGCCCTTCGTGTGGTCGACCATCTTGAGCTCCTGCGGGCTGCAGACATTACCCTGGCAGTCGTAGGTCGTGCGCGTCTCGGTCTTCACGTGGTTGCCGGCCGCGTTGAAGTACTTGATCTCCGTCGGCAGGTTCTTGTCCTTCGCGACCTTGAACTCGATCTTGCCGTGGGGGACCGTTTGCCCCGCCTTCGCCGTGGCCACGAGCTTCATCTCGGCGGCCGCGTCGGAGGCGACCTGGGCGTCGTAGAGCGGCGCGTACATCTGATTGGCGAGGTCGTCCTGGCTGAAGGCGAGCCCCATGAAGCCCTGGTCGGTCACGTGGCTGGCGATGCGGCGGATCTTCCCGAACGCCGGCAGGTACACGTACATCTGCGTGGGCGAGAGGATGAGGACCTTGGTCCCCTTCATGTCGGCCGGAGCGGTGAACTCCGTGAGGCGCTTCTCGCCCTTGATCCAGACCTTGAGCGCCATTTTTTTCTCGGCCTTGCCGGGCTCCTGGTTCACGACCTCGTACTCGTAGTACTGGGTCTTGGCGCGGTTCATCGCCTCATCCATCCCCTTCAGGGCCTTGTCGCCCGGGGCATCGGCGCTCGCGTGGCCCGCCCACATCAGGGCGGCGGCGAGGAGGGGGGCAGAGGCGGAAAGCCAACCACGGAAGATTCTGCTCATCTCGAACCTCGTTACGTTCAGGGGCTCGTGCTCGTGTCGAGAACTGCGTCCGACGCCTCGGACGAGGCAACGGCGGAAGCTATTCTAGATCCATCGCCGTAGTACCGCGTTTTGCGGGCAAAGAGAGGGATCACCAGCATGGTCGCGAGGGCGGCCGTGACCATCGCCGCGGCTGTCAGGCCTCCGACGTTCTGTAGCGGACGCGCGTCGCCGAGGGTGAGCACGAAGAAACCCGCCGCGACCATGAGGGCGTTCACCCAGATCGCAGGGCCCGTCTGCCGCGCGGCCGTCGTGGCCGACTCCGTCAGCGGGGACTTGTCCGGCGCGCTCCAAGCGACCATCAGGTGCACCGCATAGTCCACGCCGGCCCCGATGATCAAGCTCGCCAGCATCGACGTGCCGATGTCGAGCCGCACGCCCACGAGGCCCATGCCGCCGTAGATGACGGCCATCGTCAGCATGATCGGCAGGATGCCGAGCAGGCCGCTCCAGAACGACCGGAAGAGCGCCGCCATGATCAGGAGCACGCAGCCGAGCGCGAAGAACAGGCTCTTCCACTGGTTCGACTCGACGCTCCGCGACAGGCCCGCGTGCATCACCGGCAGGCCCGTCACCGAGATGCCGAGCTTCTGCGCCGCGTCCCCCGCGGACGGCGGGAGCGCGACCGACGGGACGTCGAGGTCCATCAACGCCATCGCAATGGCCGCATGGAAACGCTCTCCCTTCGGCCCCTCGGGTGCCGTGATCTTCGCCGCGGCGACGAGCTCCTTCGCGCGCGCCATCGCCTCGCTCCGGCGCCAGATCTCCTCGAGGGGGCGATCCACCGTGTCGGCGAGGTCGGTCACGAGCGTGTCGCTCGTGGGTTTGCCCGTGGCCTCGGCGAGCGCCTCCGTGAGCTTCGCCGCCTCCGGGCGCGGGCCGAGCGCCGTGAGCGCGACCGCGACCTTGTCGATCGCCTCGGGGCCTTCGAGCTCCACGCTGCACTCCTCGGAGCCGAGGAACCGCGCGAGCGCCGCCTTCACGGCCTCGGACGCGTCGGGCGCCTTGCCCGACCCGAGCTGCTCGCCGAGCTTCGCCTCCTCGGGCACGGAAACCCCGTATTGCCGGCCGATCGCGGCGATGCGGCTCGTCACGAGCACCCGCGCCCGCTTCGCGACCTCGTCCTTTCGGGGCCCCTTCGCCTCGGCCACCGCGTACGTCGCGGCGATCGCCGTGCTCGTGACTGCGCGGATCTGCTCGATCAGGGGCTCCGTCTCGGCGGCGAGGTTCGTGTCGAGCTTGACCTGCAAGAGCGCCCTCTGCCGATCGTCGGTGACGAGCTGCGTGACCGCCTTTTTCCCTTCGAGGAAGCCGTAGAGCAGCTTCACCTTGGCGGCCGTGTCCGGGATGCGGCGGTCGCCCTCCATCGCCTCGTTGAGCTGCGCGATGACCGCGCCCACGTGGTTCACCGAGCTCACGTGCGGGAGGTCCGCGATGCGATCGGAGAGGACCCGGAGCTCGCGCAGCACGACCGGGTCGGTCATGTCGCCTTCGACCTGGATCTGCAGGAACAGCGAGCCGCCGAAATGGTCGCGCAGGAACGTCTCGGCCTGATCGGGCGGGCTGTTCTTCGAGAAGAACGCCGCGTTGTCCATGCGGCTGTCGACCTTGCCGACGTAAACGCCGCTCGCGATCGCCACGGCCGCGAGCGCCGCGCCGAGGGCCATCCGTCGCCGCTGCGGCAGCGTCGTGAGCCACACGTGGAAACGCGCGGGGCCCTGCGCCGCGGCCGGCTTTCCCTTCAGCCGCACGAGGTAAATCACCGCGGGCACGAACGTGAGCGAGAGGATCAGCGTGATCAGGATGCCGAGCGCCGTGAAAATGCCGAACGTGCGCAGCGGCGCGATGTCCATGACGAGGAAGGACAAAAGGCCGACCACCGTCGTCAGGCCGCTGGCGATGACCGGCGGGCCCACCTCACAGAGCGTCTGCACGAGGGCCGTCGCCGGGTCCTTCTGCTCGTGGGCGACGGGGTAATACCGGGCGAGGATGTGCACGGCATACGCGCTGCCGAGCGCGAACAGAATGACCGGCAGCGAGCCGAGCACGACGTTCACCGATACGCCGAGCGCGCCCATGAGCCCGAGGGACATCACGATGCCGAGGCCCGTGGAGAGCAGCGCGAGGCCGGCGCCGATGAAGTCGCGGAACGAGAGCACCGTGATGAGCACGATGACGAGCACCGCCCACGGCGCGAGCCTCCGCATGTCCTCCTGCGTGACGTCGTAGATGTACGTCGAAATGAACGGCGCGCCGCCCCAGTATTTCGCCTCGCGCGGAAATGCCTCTTCCACCGCGGTGCGGACCTTCTGCGCCACGACCTTCGGCTCGGCCCCGTAGCCGGCGAAGCAATAGAGGAGCGTGGCCTTTCCGTCCGCCGAGATCAGGTTGCCCACCACGTGATCCCGCGACATCACCTTCTCGCGCAGCGCCGCCCGCTCCTCGGGCGTCTCGGGGATCTTGCCGATGAGGTAATCGGTCGTGATGCCGCCCTTCTGCGGATCCGCCACGAAATCGTCCACGTTCGTGAGCGTCATCGCGTAGCCCACGCCGTCCGTCTCGTTCAGACGTTTCGTCAGGTCCCGAAGGCGCGTCAGGAACGCGGGCGCGAGCGCGTCATCCGTGCTGATTCCGACGAGCGCGATGTCGAGGCTGCCGAATCGCTTGCTCACGTCGTAGAAGACGCCCACCTCGGGGTTTTCCCGGGGGAGAAACGAGAGCACGTCGTCGTCGCGATCGACCCGAGACGCAAAAAACAAGCTCGCGAGCGAGAGCAATAGGACCGTGAGGACGATGGTCCACGCCGTCGCTCGACGAACGAGGAGTTGTGCGAAGGCTTGCATTGAGAGGCACTTCCTGGCTTCGGGGCGGTCGCGGAGCAAACCGAAGGCAAAGGGGGATGTCAAGCGCGCAAACGTCCGAGACGTGCGCTTTGCGGCTCGACACGCGGTTGATGCAATGCAGCGTTATCGCGCTGCTATCGCAATGCAAGTGTCAGCGGGATGCCGGCGCGGCCGAGGGGGCCGGAGGCGCGGGCGGCTTCGACGAGCGCCCCCCGGACAAACCGATGATCGCGAGGACCGAGACGAGCGCGAGCACGCCGATCGCGAGGATCACGAAGCCGATCCAGCGTCGCTCCGGCGCCGCCGGCTGCGCGGGCGGGTAGGGCACCGCAGGCTGATTCTGCCCGGTCATGGACGTCCAGCTTGGCGGCGGCGCCTGCGGGGTCTGCGCGCCCCACGCCGGCCTTTGCGCCTCGGGCAAACGCTGGAGCGGCGCCGTCCCTTGCGGGACCGGCATGCCGAGCGGCGCGGCCTGGGGCTGTCCGCCGCCCCAGCCGCTCTGCGGGACGCTCTTCGGAGGCTCGTGCTGCGAAGGCGGCGCGCCCTGCGGATACGAGGGCGGCGGCGCCGGCGGCTCCTTCATCGGCGGCGGCGCGCCCGGCACGGGGTTTCCCGTGAACACCGAGAGCGGAATCGTCTTCGCCACCTTGTGGCTCGACGACGCCGGCCCCGTCATCCCCGGCCGATACACCATCGTGACCGCGAGCCCGCCCTCGTCCCCGTCCTCCGAGGCCGCTTGCGCCGCTGCGCTTCGTATCTTCTCGGTGAGCGCCTCCAGCCGGGCCACGATTTCCCCGGCCGACGCGAAACGCGCCCGTTTGTCTCGTACGATGCACCCGGCGACGATCTCGTCGAGCGCCGGATCGACGCCGGGCACGACGTCGCGCAGCCGCGGGATCGGGGCCGTGAGCACCGCGTGGATCAGATCCGGGCCGCGGCCCGCGAACGGCCGCTGGCCCGCGAAGAGCTCGAACATGAGCACGCCGTACGACCAGATGTCCGTACGCGGATCGAGGTCGGGCGCGCCGGCGATCTGCTCCGGGCTCATGTACGCGGGCGATCCGAGCAGGCCTCCGGGCGCGGTGAGCATCTCGTCGGCGCCCATCGGCTTGCAGAGGCCGAAATCGAGCACCTTCACGAGCTCGTCCGGGGCGTCCGGCTCGCGGTGCAGGAAGACGTTCGCGGGCTTGAGATCCCGATGGATGATCCCCTGCGCGTGCGCGGCGGCGAGCGCGCGGCCGATGTCCCGCGCGATGGGCAAGGCGCGCGCGACGTCCATGCGCCCGTCGCGCTTCACGCAGGCATACAGCGTGTCGCCCGAGAGGAGCTGCATGACGAGGAAGGGATCTTCCTCGGCGGTCTCGCCGACGTCGTAGACCTCGACGACGTTCCGGTGCGCGATCTGGCCGGCCGCGCGGGCCTCGCGCAGGAGGCGGCGCCGCAGGTTGTCGGTCGCGTTCACGATGAGCTTCACCGCGACGTGGCGGGAGGTCATCTCGTGCACGGCCTCCCAGACGACGCCCATCGCGCCCTGGCCGAGCCTACGAGCGAGGCGGTATTTGCCGCCGACCAGGTCACCGGCCTTCATGCGAGGCTCGCATCGTACCACCGCGGCGACGTCCTCCGCGAGGAATCCGTCTTCACCACGCCGGGATCCAGTCGTTTAGAGTAGGCGGCCATGCCGTCACTGTTCTCTCGTGCGGGCCATGCGGCCCTCCTCGCGCTCTTCGTCCTCGCCGCCGGTTGCCGCGACGAGCCTTCTCCCACGCCGGAGGGCCGTGCGTCGCAGGTGCCCGCGAACGAAAAACCCGCCCCCACGTCCCTGTCGTCGGCGAGCCCCAAGGCCACGGCGGCCCCGAAGCCCACGCTCGCCCCGCCGGCGCGCGCGAGCGCCGCGCCTTCGCCCTCGGCGAGCGCCTCCGCGGCCGTCGTCGAGCCCCCGGCCTTGCCGCCCGATCCGGCGCTCGATTGCGACGTGGTCCTCACGCCCGAGGACATCAAGGCCGCGTGCGGGGTCGACGTCGAGGCCGATTCCAAGCAGCCGACGGAGGACATCGGCGCCGAGCGCACCTGCAGCCGTCGTTGGAACAGCAAGGATGCGGGCACGCTCAGCCTGCTCGTCGTGCGCCACGCGAGCGACGCCGAAGCCAAGGATCGCTTCAAGGACATCGAGGGCGAGGTGAGCGGGATCGAGGCGATCTCGGGCCTCGGCGACATCGCGCGCCGCTACGTGAAGAAGGGCGCGGGCGGGCACCCGATCTTCAACGTCGAGGTCGTGAAGGGGCGCTTCGACGTCCAGGTCTTCAACCCGAAGATCACGCTCGGCGACACGACGGTCGGCCCGGTATGTGATCACGCGGGCCTCGAAAAGCTGCTCACCAAGGCCGTCACGCGCCTGCCTTGATCGAGGTCAGCCGGTGCTGCCGTGGACCGGCCGCACGGTCCCGTCCGCGCCGATGCGGATCGCCTTGATGCCGCTCACCGCGTGGAGGAGCAGGAGGGCCGCGTCTCCACGCGGAAAAAGGCGCATCGCGTGCAGCCGCCCCGCGCCGTTCACGTCCTGGCTCGCCTCGTCGTAGACCACCACGTCGGGCGCGGTCGTGATCGCCGCGGGCGTCGCGATCCTCGCGCGTACGCCCGCGTCCGGCGTCCTCCAGACGACGAGCAGCCGCTCGCCGAACGACGCCGCGAGCACGGGGCTCTCGCCGCTCATGGGCGGCGCCGGGCGCGACATCGCATCCCGACCCCGGAAGAGCTCGTCGACCGTGAGGACGATCGGCTTGCACGTGTCTTTCGTGCACGACGCACGTCGCACCTCGTGGGACGCGGACGCCCCGTCGCCGCGGCGAAGGACGAGCGTCGCCTGCGCCGCGTCGTCGTCGCACGTGACGATTTCGGAGACCACGACCGCGCCTGCGGGCCGTGGCAGCTCGTCGGCGCGCACGAGCGGCGATCCGCCGCGGGCATCCCGCCGCGTCATCCATACCGATCCGCCCTCCCGCGCAAGGAGCACGAGGCTCTTCGGCGCGCGGCATGCGGCGAGGTGCACGGCGTCGTGCTGGAGCGCGCCGGCGTCCTCGATCGGGCCTGGCGGGCCCTTCGCGGCCCCGAGCCTGCGCAAAAGGAGGTGGGGTTTGCCCGCGCGCGGCTCGACCCACGCGAGCGCGTCGCCGAGGACGAACACGCTGGAGAAACGCACCCGCGGCGGTGGATCGATCCGCACGCGATCGAGCCGCCGCGTGCCCTCGCTCCGATCGAGCCAGAGCGCGCGCTCCTCGCCGCGCGTGCCGAGCTCCATCTCGACGACCCCCACGACCTCCTTCGCCGCCGAGAAACCGCCGACCACGTGGTACGGCTCGCCGAACGCTTGCCCCGTATCCGCCCGGTAAAACGTCGATCGCGCCGAGCTCCGATCGGCGACCAGCGTGGGCGCTTCGTCGTCGGCCGCGGGCCAGAGGTGCGGTCGCGGCAGGCGGGCGCGCGGCGCGAGGGGCACGCACGAGGCCACGTCGAGGCCCGCGGCGAACGTGCACGACATGGGCGGCCCGCCCCGATCGCCGCGGAACACGAGGCGCAACGTTTGTCCGGGAACGGCGTCCGCGGAGTGATCCCCAAACCCGATCCGCTCGGCGAGGTTCGGCGCGTCGAGGTCCGCCGGCGACGCGGGCGCGGGTGGCAGCGGCACCTCGTTCGGCCCGCCGTCGGGATCGGCCATGCTCCAGATCGACTCCAGCGGCAGATCCGAGCGGGTATACATGTCCCGCGCTTTATCGATCACGCGGGCCGCGAGATCGGCCGGGGGCGCGAGGGCCGCGTGACCCCTTCGCCGCTCGGCGTCCGCGAGCGCCTCGGCGTGCGCGGCGCATCGGCCGGGCCAACCGGGCCCCGACGTGGAGAGGCGCTCGGGATCGGGCAGCGAAACGGCCGTGAGCAGGATCCTCCGCAGCCGCTCGTCCGGCGTCTCGCCCGCCGCGGGAAGCTCGCCGAAGAGGCAACGAAAGAGCGCCGCGCCCGAGCGTTTCGCGTCTCGCGACGCCGACAAACGGGGCACACCGTACCGGATCCCGACCGCGGCTGCCGCGAGCACGAGCGCGCCGATCGCGGCGATCGTGATCCTCCGCCGCCGGTTCGCGCCGCCCTCGGGTTTGGCATCGGCTGAGGCTTGGGTGGCTTCGCCCTCGGGTTTGTCTTCGCTCACGGCTCTCGGCCCGCGCGCGGCAGGGGGCCTTCCAGGCGTGGAGAATAGCCGCGAAACAGGCCGCGATGGGAGGTTTCGTGCGCCGCGTGGGGGTCGGCCGGGCCGAGGGCCGCTGCCTCTCTCGGGCCCCGACGATTTCGAGGATCCTGGAGCCGTCATTGTCGCGCGCCCGTGAGCCAGCATTGTCCTGGGGTCCGTCTTGACGCGCGCCCTTTTTTGGCACTAATGCTGGGGGGCTGGTTCCCCCCGAACATTTCCGCATCGAGAGCGATCATGACCGACCCTTGCATGGATCCGTACGAGGCCATCGCTTATGGCCGCTTCACCGCCGCGCAGATCAACACGCTTCTGCTCGGGCTCGATTTCGAGCTCGACGGGACCCTCCGGCTCATGGCCAGCCGCGTCGCCGCGGCCAGCGAGGCGCTCGAAGCGGCCCTTCTCCGCGCGGGCGTCCCCGAGCTCTTCCTGCACCGCACGCCCGAAGGCACGCCCGACGCGGTCCAGGCTGCGCGCGAGACGTTGCGCGCCCTGGTACACTATGCCGAGTCCTGCCGCGACGGCTACATGATCACGTCGCGGCTGCTCCAGGGAGAATCGCTCAGCACGGCGGTACGCCGCACGCCGGCGAAGCTCCTCGCCCGGCTCGAGCACGCGCGCGAGGCGATCGAGAAGATGAAGGCGATGTTGCCCGAGCACGCGTCCTGGTCGGCCCGCGTGGACGAGACGCGGGCCGCGCTCGCGGCGTTTGACGACGAGGTGCACGCAGGCCGGTCGGAGCGGCGTTCGATGACGGCGGACGTTGCCGCCGCGTGGAACACGTGGCAGCGGGCGTACTCGTCGGCCAAACACGTGGTGCTCGGAGCGCTGGCGGGGATCGACAAGGTGCCGCTGATCCGGGAGGTATTCGACGACCTCGCGGACGAGAGCCCGTCGCGGCTGAGCCAGCTCCCGTCGGTACCGGCGATGTATTGATGGGCGCGGGGGCGGGACGCCTGAAAGCGGCCAGCAACGGCAAGGCTCGGACGCTCACCGGACTTGCACGAATCGTCCCTTCGAGAAGACGTGCCGCCCCACGTTCCTGCAAGCCTTTCCCATGAAGCGCCGGTTGGCTGCGTCGCGTTGCGCGTCTGCAGGGCCGGAGACCTCGTGCTTCGCAAGCGCGCGGGCGCAATTCGCTTCAGGATGCTCCTCCACCACGACCGCGGCGCCCTCGTCTTCTACGCGCACGTCGAGCCGGAGCATGACGCCGGTGTTACGCGAGGGCGCATCCATGAGCAGCACCCCATCGATTACATCGAAGACTTTGCGAAGATTCTTGCCAGACACCGCTAACATGACGGTGTGTCCAACCACGTACCAGAAGGCCGTCATCTTATCGGGGCCCACGAGGACCTGTTCGGCCACCTCGCATAGGAGCATGTCTGGTCGGTTGGGCGCGCTTGGAAATGGCTGTTTGCAGGAATGTTCTTCGGGAATGGGTGCAGTGACGCCCCGTTGCGCGAGCCATGCCGCCGGATCGAAGGGCGGCGGACGAGGCTCCCGGTCGACGGCATGGGGAATGCCATCGACGTCCTCCTCGGGCGGAGGCGGAGTCGACGCAACGGGCGGAGGCGCAGGAGGCAGAGCAGGCGCAGGCGGAGGGGGCGGTGGAATATGCTGGGATGCATGCGGTCCGCAACCGAGTAGAAACAGAACCACAAGACCTGCACCGATTCGGTTTGCCACGTGGACGGCTGTCACGACGAACGCCTCCTTCAAAATTCGCTGCGCCGAAGTGCGTCCGTGAGCATGGATGCACAGATGAGCTGGTGCACGATCTGCTGCTCTGGCTTTTTGCCCATCTCTTTGAGTTGCACCGCGGCACGGCGCCACGATGCCTCCGGAAGAACGGCGACCGATCTTCTGGAATGAGCGGATACGTAAGGTGCCACAGCAGGAGCATGCTTGGCGAAGAATGCCTGGTGGACCGGCGCGTACGCTACGGGGTTCGTTCCGTACATCCGGATCATCTTCTGCGTGTGCTCCTTGCCGGAGCTGGCCCAGCGCAGCGCGGACCCGGCCCAACCGGTCACGACATCGCTCGTCGTATCGAAGCAGTAGACCTCTCTGAGAGTATCCCGACAGAATCTGTGGGAGACATTGCGGTGCCGAGTTAAGAACGTCGGAATGTGGTTGTTGCCAGAGCTGAACGCACCGAGCGCCACACGCCCGATGTACGGATTCGGCGATCGGAAAAGCCCAGCCTCTTTGAAGAAGAACGATTGGATCTCGAGGAGAAACGCCTCCATCATGCCGGCATCGAGGGCATCGCCGAGCTCCGCGTCTTTGTCGTTCGCATTCGGCACCGGGAGCACCAGCACGAGATTCTTTCCCGAAGCAGCGATCTGCGGTAGCAGCCCCCGGGTGTACGGGCCGTCGCTCGCAGCGTCGAGTGGGTCTCCCATGAAATTGATATATCGATACAATGAGGTGTAGAAGTAATCCCAGCCGTCGGGATACTGCTTGAGGTACGGCAGTACATTGATGTTCTGGGCGAGCTGGTGCGTGAAAAACACCAGGAACGGCGTGGGATTCGCCCCCTCGTCACGCGGCAGCGCGCGCGGCCACGCCACGGCGAAGTATTTCGGAACGACCTGATCCCCCTTTCGCTCCAGGACGCGGACGTCGAACCCCGGAGCATACGAAAACTCCGCGAACGCCACGCTATCGCCGGAGACGACCTGCTCGGTCACGATGGGGACCAACCCAGGCTCCGAGGAGACCCAGGACTGAGCCCAGGTCGGCTCGGCTGTGCTGGGATCCCACCGATCGGGGGGTGGATTCCGCAGCTTCTCGAGCAGCCTCTCGGACGCATCCCGGAAGATCGAGAGCTGGAAGTGCACGACGGTGACCGTGTCGTGCCCCGATCGAAGGGTGGGCATTGTCGAGAAGAACGCGCGTGGACTCTCGGGACAGGCCACAGCGCCGTCCGGGAGCACTTTGAACACCGCAGATTCTGGCCAGTATCGCGGGTCGTCCGGAATGGCGTAGACCGTCACGCGCCCCAGCTCATCGAGGGGGATGCTGGCATAGGCGTGCCCCGCGCTCGCCTGCTGGGCAGGTGTGAACGTTTGCCCCTCATCGGTCGAGATCATGAACCTGCACGCAGGGGAGAACGCGCCACGACGATCGACTGCGCGGAAGACCAACGTGTTCATCGCTCGTTCCCTTCAGGGAGCCTCATCATGCGGCGGAGGTTCGATGATCTCGATGCACGCGAGCCATACCTGCCCTTCGTCCGCCGGCGCATCTCGATGTATCTGCTGGGACGCCGCGAGCAGCTCGGAGGGGCGAAAGCGGATGCGCGGGCCGGTGAAGTCCGGCTGCGGTGCTGCTCCCGCGAGCGCAGATCCAATTTCGTGCCGCTTGTCCGGCTCCAGCCGGCGTAGATCGATGTCGAACATGGCGCCGGGCGTCGACACCTTGGAAAGCGAGGAGAGCGCGCCGTGCTCGTCACGCGCGAGCACGAACATGCCCGGAGCGCCGGCCGGCAAGGCGCCAATCCAGCGGATCGTCCGCACGAGGCGGATGGTATTCCGCGTGCCCCCGAAGGAAGGGGCGACGTGCACGCGATACCTCTCGACCGGGAAGCGGAAGCTCGGATCACGCATGATGGAATGACGGGCAGGATTTCAAGTCACGGGACGATCGTCAAGCCCTGTGTGAAGGACACTCCGCCTTGCCATGACCAGCCTCCGGCTGTTACCTTGGCCGTCGACATGGGCTCCCCCGGCGCGAAAGAGGGCGATTGCATCAGCGGCATCGATACCCACGTCGTCCTCGTTCCCTCCCCAGCCGGCCCGGTTCCGACGCCGACAGTCCTGCCTTTCGTCGGAGCGCTCTCGGGAAGGCTCGCCAGCGACGTTTTCCTGGACGACAAACCCGCGGCCACCGAGGGAAGCACGGCTCGGAATCAGCCTGCGCACGTCCCTGTCGGCGGCTCCTTTCAAACGCCTCCGTCCAATGAAGCCACGGTGCAGAAGGGGAGCGGCACCGTTTTCATCGAGAACAAGCCGGCCGCCCGGATGGGTGATCCGGCAATGACTTGCAACGATCCGGCCGACGCGCCGAACGGCACGGTGATCGCCTCGGGGACCGTGTTCATCGGCGGTTGAACGTTGCCGCAATCCGCGCATGATGCACCTTGTAGGCATTGTGCCATGCGAGGCGCCTTTGCTCGTCTGCGCCTACGATCGCCTGGTAATGCCGGTCGAGCGCTTCTCGATCCGCCTGCGTGATACGGTAGCGGGCGAGCACCTCCGCCGAGCGCTCCGGCGACATGGCGAGCTCCACCGTGAGCGCAGCGTGCTCCTCGAGCGTGAGCTTGGGCGGAAGCTCAGGCGGCGCAGGGGTGGAGAACGGAATGGGCCGGCGAACGAGCTCCCGCGGTATCTCGAGGAGAAGCTGCGTCGATGCAAGCTCGTTCGGGCTCTTTTTACCCTCGAAAGGCGTGCCCTTGCCACGAGGGACATCGAGCGCGAGCGCCGTCCCCGAAATCGCCGCCCGCGGCGATTTGAAAAGCTCGATCGCCGGCGGTGGCGACGGCTGGGCCGCGGGTTCTTGCGTCTCCACGAATGGAAGCGCGGGGCCTCGCGGGACATCGAGGGCAAGCGCGGTTCCCGACAGCTCGACAGGGACGCGCGCCACGGCTCGTTTGTCCGTGGATGACAATCCATCCGCATCGACGAACGGTAGGTCAGGCCCGCGCGGCACGTCGAGCGAAAGCGCGGTGCCTGAAAGCGCGGCGCGCGGGGGAGCGTCTACAGGGAGCAGGCGCGGCTCGGGCGCGTCCACGTCCGGCCCTTCCACGAATGGCAAGGTCGGACCACGAGGCACGTCGAGCGAAAGCGCAGTCCCCGAAATTGCGGGGGGCACGTCACGGACCTTGGAGCGCATGGGCCGTGCGGGCGTATTCATGGACGGAGGCACAGGCTTCGGGCGAGCGTGGGGCGAAGAAACGAGCTTCGGCGGCTCGACGCGCAGCGCCGGCAAAGCGACCTTCCGGTCACCCGCGCGCGTGAGCTTTTCGGCGCATCGAGCGAGCTCGCGATCGGCCTCGATGCGTTGCTTCCACGTCCGACCCAGCCGAGCGAGATCGGGCAGCGTCAGACCCAGATCCTGGAGCATCGAAAGCGGATTGTCGCTGGCCGCATACATCGCAAGAAAATGGACCCATGCGCCGAGATCCTCGTCGAGAGGCTGGACGCGACGCGCGAGGCGCTCTTCAGCCTGCTTTTGCGCTGACGCGTACGCGGCGAAGAGCCGAGGCCCGCCGTTCGGATTGCAGAGCATTTCCTTGCAGGCAACGTCTGCCGCGCGAAGCTCCTCCGCGGCGAGTCCCTCGACGGCCAGGATCTCCTCGAGCGAAAACCCTTCTGCCCGCGCAGCCGCCACGTGCGCGAGCTGCGGGAGAGGGACACCAGCGAAGGACGTGATTGCGTCACCCGCGCCGTCCCCGGGGGCCTCAAGCCCCATGCGCATCGATGAGCGCCTTTCTCGTCTCCTCGTCGAGTTTTCCCGTCACTGGCAAACCACGCGAACGCTGAAAGGCCACGAGGGCTCCGCGGAGCGCCTCCTCGCGATCGACGGTGAGATCCCGGCCCGCGATCAAGAAGCCCAGGTTCTCCAGGCGCTTGCGAATCCCGCTCGCCTCCGAGCCTGGATCCATGTCTCCCACGAGGCTGGTGTATGCGACGTTTCGTCGAGGAAACAGGATCTCGATCTCCCGCACCGTGACCGGCACGTCGAAATGCACCCGCCCAGCCGCGTCCGTCTGCCCATGCAATGGACCCCCATCCGCGCCCCGGAGTCCACGGACCTCGTAGGGCTCCTCGGCCAGCGGGCCTTCCTCGTCCTCGAACGCCAGGTCGACCGCGATACGTGGCAAAGGCGCCCGGTATCCATTCGCCGTCCCCGCCGTGAAAGGAAGTCCCTCCTTCGTTTTGACCGGGATGTGTATCACGTCTCCCGGCGCCAGCTGCTCCGGGTTCGGCCGCATGGCACGGAGCGCGTCGTTTTTCGGGTGTCCCCACACGTCGTCCGCGTCGAACCCGTGCACATGAGCGAGCTTTGTCAGGTAATCGCCTTGCTTCACCACGTAGGGTCGCATCACGCCATCTCCACCTTGGAAAGATCCGGAAATACGATCCTCCCTGACGCCTTCGCGCTCACCTCTGCTCTCCCGTCTTTGTCGAGGATCCCGCTCTGCTCCGAACCGTCGTCCAGGATCAAGAGATATCGCTGGTATGCGAGCGGATGGCCATCTTGATCCACGAGCGAGAGGGTCGTCGTCGGCTCCGGCTCTCGCGGCGGTGAATCCTTGGCCTGCTCGGGCGAATTCAGGAGAATCCTTGCTCCGTCGAGCTTGACCTCGCTGCCCATCGCGATCGAGGCGCCTTCCTGCGTCTTCAGCACGACCTTGCCGCCGAGGAGCTGCGCCAGCGCATTCTCCGTGTTCATCTGGACGCCCTCGTCTGCCATCGACAGACCGCTGGTGCCGCCCTTCACCCGCAGCGACGGCGTGGAGAGCTCGATGCCGTCGGCCGTGATCCGCAAAGAGCTCTTTCCGCAGCGCAAGACAAGCTCCCTGTCGGTGGTCAACTCCATCGCCCCCGTGCTCCCGAACGTTGCCACTCCCTCCACGTGCAGCAGATACGAACGCTCCGCATCGTGGCGTCCCACCACCTTGGTCTCGCAGCCGTGGATCTTGGTCGTCAGATCGTCGCCATACGTGAGATCCGCATTCCCGGTCACCTGCCGCCGCTCGCGCCCCTCGAGCCGCGTGGTCAGATCACCCGATACGCGCCGATCTTCGTGCCCGCTCGTGACCTCGATACGATTTCCTCTGACCTGAAAGGCGCTGTCCCCGTCCACGGCGACCTCACGGCGCCCACCGATCCGCGACGAGGCATTCCCGAGAATCTCTTCGCGCCGGTCTCCATTCACGCGGGTCGATTCGTCGCCTTGCACGGCCAGCGTATGATTGCGCTCCACCACCTCGTCGAGATCCCGCTGGGCGTGCACGTAGATTTGTTCGCTGCCGACCTTGTCCTCGAAGCTCAGCTCGTTGAACCCACGCCCGCCCGGCGAGGACTGCGTCCGGATTCCGCTCCGCGTCTTGTCCGCGGGGAGCCGGAACGACGGTGGGTGCGTGCCATTGTAAAGGCATCCCAGGACCATGGGTTTGTCTGGGTCTCCTCCCTCGAAGGTGACCACCACCTCCATCCCGACCCGAGGGATGAACTGCGTCCCCCATCCCGCGCCGCCCCAGGCTTGCATCGTCCGCACCCAGCACGAACTCTCGGCGCTGCCCTGCCCCTCGCGGTCCCAGTGAAAATGCACCTTGATCTGCCCGAGCGGATCCGTGTGGATCTCCTCGCTCGCGGGTCCGACCACGGTCGCGGTCAGCGCCACGAGCACGCTCCTCCGCTTCGGGCGCGGCGGACACATCGTCACGTCGTCTGGCGCTGCGCTGAAGGTGTTGCGATAAACTTCTTTGGGCGCAGCCTGCGGGGTTGCCCATCCCTCGTGCTTCACGGACGTGACCACGTAGCCGCGATTCAAATGGTGTGCGGGATGGTCCTCCAGCCGGAATCGATGCCCCACCGCGAGAGCCTGGCACGTGCTCTCGCCCTCGGCGAGGTTCGCGCGGCGGCGCTTCTGGCGCAGGATGAGCGCCGGTTCACGCTCGGCGTGGCGCCACTTCGGGAACAGAAATGCCGCGTGGTGCTCGTAATGCTCGAGCTCGGGAGCCGCGAGCAGCGGCGAGATCGCGTCCGTCGGCACGTTCACCGAAGCGCTCGCACGGAAAGCTGCATCTGGGCCGGACGAGGCGCTTGTAGATACCTGGATCCCGGCTCCCTCGTCGCGCTCGTGCTCGGCGCGTGTCGTGATCAGGGCGAGGGGCCGCTCGGGATCGTAGTCCCGGTAGACGGCCGTATTGGTACGCACGCGGCTCACCGGCTCGAAGCGCGTCACCTTGTCGAATGCCGCGGTGCTCGTGCCCTCGATCGAGAGGTAATGCAACACCGGGGCCTCGATGCCCATCCTCAGGGAAACGCCGCCGATCTCGGCGGAGGCAGACGTGGGCACGCCCAGAGCGCTGGCGACCGCGCCGATCCGGTCGCCGTCGTCGATGGGCGGATACGCCGATGCGTCGTCCGCGAACACCATCGTCTCCCCGGCAAATACCTTGGCAGCCAGCGCGCTTGCGGCAAAGCCGAGCAACCCTCCCGCAGCTCCACCGATCGTCTTGCTCGCATCAGCGAGGGCCTCTTCCACGATCGCGGAGGGCTGGGCGTAATGGAAGAAGATCCCTGCCTCGGCCGTGATCCTCCGGACGAACTGGTAATCCGTCTCCTCGTACTGCGTGCAATACTCGCGAATCGGGTGCTCCCCGCGGAGCAGGAAGCGGGCACCGATGTTCGCCTCGCCGAGCACCTGCGCGAGGATCCGATCGATGCGCTGGTTCTGAAAAATCCGCGATCGACGTCGATGCTTGAGCAGCCATAATCTGGACACGAGGCGCATTCGAAACTGTGAAGCTCCGTGCGCCCCGCGCAGCCCCTCGTGCCGCACCGAGGCTACGATCCCGTGAAAGACGCGCGGCGCCTTCCCGGCCCGCAGCACGAGGAGCGCGCGTTGCCCGAGCGAGAGCCGCTCCACCGTGCCCTCACCGATATCGGGCCCCGTGACCACGGTATCGAAGGAGTAGATGCCGGACAGCTCCTCCCGCCCTCGGAACGAGCGCACGGTGAAATGGCTGAAGGGGAACGGAAAGACGAGGAGCTGGAAGGGCTCCTCGCTCGGGCGCGGGGCGCCGCCTTCGACGCCGAATGTTGCCGACAGACTCATGATGTCTGTTCGGATGATAACAGAGGCAGGGGTGCCGAGGCCAGGGCCTTCCGGGCCAGCGCGCGCCCCGGCTTTCTTCGACGCGAGAAGAGACTCTTCCTCCGGCGAACGGGCTGGCTGGACAGGTCTCGAAGGTGCGCGCTAGGTGCCGGATCGCCACCCACCCCCGAGCGCCTGGTAGAGATTGACCACGGCCAGCCATTGCCGTTTCCTCGTCTCGATCAGCTCCATTTGCGCGTCCAGCGTATCCCGCCGGGTGAGCAGGACTTCCATGTAGTCAGCTCGAGCCGATTGAAAAAGAACCGTGGACGTTTCACTCGACCGGGTGAGCGCCTCCACCTGCTGCGCCTGGAGCTCATAGGCTTTCTGGAGGTTCTCGATCTGCGCAAGTTGGTTCGCGACGTCGGTGAACGCTTGCAAAAGCGTCCGCTCGTAGTTGAACACCGCCTGAATCTGCCGGGCGTTCTCCGAGCGATACTGCGCCTCGATCGCTTTCCGGTTCAGGAGCGGCGCCACGAGATTCCCCGCCAGGTTGTAGATGAGCGAGTCCGGCGTCATGACGAGGTGCTTGGCATTGAAGGACCTGTAGCCGACCGCTGCGTCGATGCTGAGCGAAGGGTAGAACTCCGCCCTCGCCGCCTTCACGTCGAGCTTCGAGGCCGAAAGCTCCAGCTCGGCTTGCCGGATGTCCGGGCGATTCTTCAGCAGATCGGAAGGAAGCCCCGACGCCACCTTCGGCAGAGGGTCCTCGAGCTTCCGATCGTTTCGGCTCACCGTCTGCGGATAGCGACCAACGAGAAAGTTGATCCTGTTCTCGGTCTGAACTTTCTCCTGCTGGAGGCCGTAGAGGCGGCTCTTGTTCTTCAACACCTCCGCCTCGAACCTCTGCACCGCGAGCTCCGTCACCCGGGCCGCCTGCTTTTCGAGCTTGATGATCTCCAGCGCGTCCCCCAGGATTTCGACGTTTCGTTTCAGGACGTCGAGCTGGTTGTCGATGGCGACGAGCTCGAAATAAGACCGGGCGATTTCGGCGACGATCTGCGTCACCATGAAATTCCGGCCTTCGATGGTCGCGAGGTAGCGGAGGTCGGCCGACTTCGTGGCGTCCCGCAGTTTCCCCCAGACGTCGATCTCCCACGAGCCCCAGAGCCCGAACGTGAAATCTCCCAGATTCGCCGGCAACCCGTGGCTGTCGTCGCTGACGCCCTGGCTCGTGTTTTTTCCGACACGCTCGACGCCGGCACCAGCCCCGACGCCGACCTTCGGGAGGTAATCGCCTTGCCTCGCCGACACTTCATTGCGGGCGATGACGATCTCTTGAAGCTGGATGTTCAGCTCCTGGTTCTTGTCGAGCGCCAATTCGATGAGCGCCCTGAGGTCGGCGTCGTCGAAGAACGCACGCCAAACCATTTGCGTCGATTGCGCGGGCTGCGAGGGCGCGTTCGGGGCGCCGCTCGCAGGCCCGAAGCTCGCCGGAAGCTCCTTGTTCGGGTCCCTGGGCTCGTTTCCTTCCAGAGAAGGGGCGCAGGCCGCCGCGAAGAAGCAGAGACATACCAGCGGAGTGAAAGGCCGTGACAAACTTGTCCTAGACATCGCGACGCCTACCCTTCCGCATAGTGGGTCACATTTTCGGTCAAGGGTTCGTCTTCTTCGGCCTGGATCAGACTCCTGCCTTCCGCGATCGTCCCGAAGATGAAGTACAGACCCGGCACGATGATCACGCCGAAGACGGTGCCGAAGAGCATTCCACCGAGCGCCGACGCGCCGATGGTGCGGTTGCCGATGGCGCCCGGCCCCGTCGCGACGACGAGCGGAATCAGGCCCGCGATGAAGGCAAAGGATGTCATCAGGATGGGGCGGAAGCGCGCCTTCGCTCCCTGAATGGCCGCCTCCAGCACCGACGCTCCGTCGCGGTGTGCCTGAACGGCGAACTCGACGATGAGGACCGCGTTCTTGCCGAGGAGGCCCACCAGCATGACGATCCCAACCTGGGCGTAGATGTCGTTCGCCAGGCCGAGGAGCTTCAGCATCAGGAAGGAGCCGAGCACGCCGACGGGGAGCGAGCAAATGACCGCCAGCGGGAGGATGAAGCTCTCGTATTGGGCAGCGAGCACCAAGTAGACGAATGCGAGGACGACCAGGAAGATGTAAATGGCCTCGTTGCCACGCTTCGCCTCGTCGTAGGAGAGGCCCTCCCACGCGATGTCGTAGCCGCGCGGCAACGTCTTCGCGGCGACGTCCCGGACCGCGTCGATTGCATCTCCGCTCGTGTATCCCTTGGCCGGACCGCCGCGGATCGCTGCGGAGTTGTACATGTTGAAGCGCGTGATCTCGTTCGGGCCTTGCGTCTTCTTCAGCTTCATGAACGCCGAGTACGGGACCATCTCGCCCTTCTCGTTCTTGACGTACATGCTCATGAGGTCCGAGGGGAACCGGCGATATTCCGGCGCCGCCTGGGTGTAAACCTTGAAGAAGTTGCCGAAGCGGATGAACCCCTGCTCGTAGGTGCTGCCGACGAGGATGTTGAGGTTATCCATGGCGTTTTTGATCGTGACGCCCTTCTGCATGGCGAGCTCGTTGTCGATCTCGAGCTCGTACTGCGGATAATCGGCGGCGAAGAAGCTGAAGAGTCCGGTCAGCTCCTTTCGCTTCCGCAGGTTATCCATGAACTCTTTGCTGACGCGATCGAAGTCCTGGTAATCCGTCTCGTTGTTCTTGTCCAAGAGGCGGAGCGAGAAGCCGCTCGCGGCGCCGTAACCCGGGACGGCCGGCGGCTCGAAGAACTCGACGATCGCGCCGATGTCCTTCGCCTTCTGCTCGAGCTCCTCGATGATCTGGGTCACGGGGCGCGAGCGCTCGGACCACGGCTTGAGGTTGATGAGGCAGGTCCCCGCATTCGAGCCGCGTCCCTCGGTCAGGATCTCGTAACCGGCGAGGGAGGAGACCGAGGAGACGCCGTCCACGCTCTTTGCGATGTCCTGCAACTCGCGCGAGACGTGGTTCGTTTGCTCGAGCGTCGAGCCCGGGGGCGTCTGGATGATCGCGTAGATCATGCCCTGGTCCTCGTTGGGTACGAAGCCGGCAGGGACGACCCGGTTCAATTGCAGGATGCCGAAGCCGAAAGCGGCCAAGATACCGAAGGTGACGACCCGTCGATTGACCACCTTCCGGAGCGCGCGGACGTAGACGTTCGTCCCGACCTCGAAATAGCGATTGAATGCGTCGAGGAAGATGCTGATCGGCGTCCGCTTCTTGTGCTGCCCGTGGGTATTCTTCAGGATCATCGCGCAAAGGACGGGCGTCAGGGTCAGCGCGACGACGCCGGAGAGCACGATCGACGAGGCCATCGTGATCGAGAACTGGCGATAGAAGATGCCCACCGGCCCGGTCATGAACGCGACAGGGACGAAGACCGCGGTCATCATCAACGTGATCGCGATGACGGCGCCGCTGATCTCGCCGAGGACCTTCTTGACGGCGTTGTACGGCGACAATCCCTCCTCCGCCATTTTCACGTGGACCGCCTCGACGACGACGATCGCGTTGTCGACGACGATGCCGATCGCGAGGACGAGCGCGAAGAGCGTGATCAGGTTGATCGTGATCCCGAACATCTGCATGAACAGGAAGCTCCCGACGAGCGAGACGGGAACCGCCAGGGCCGGGATCAGCGTCGAGCGCCAGTCGCCGAGGAAGAGGAACACGACGAGCGACACGAGGAGGAAGGCCTCACCGAGCGTGTGGAGGACCTTCTCGATCGACGCATCGAGGAAGCTCGATACGTCGTAGTTGATCTCGTAATTCATCCCGGCAGGGAACGAGGTCTTTTTGAGCTCCTCCAGCTTGGCTTTGACGTTCTCGATGACCTCGCTCGCATTGCTGCCGTAGGTCTGCTTCAGCACGATCGCTGCGGAGGGGTGACCATCGAGATTGGAATAGATATCGAAGAACTCGCTCCCGAGCTCGACCCTCGCGACGTCCCCGAGGCGGAGCTGCTCGCCGTCCTCATTCGCCCGGAGGATGATCTTCTCGTATTGCTCGGGCTTGTTGAACCTGCCCTCGTAGGTGAGAACGTATTCGAGCGACTGCGCCGTGACGCCGGTGGCCTGCCCGAGACGTCCCGGCGATCCGATCACGCTTTGCTCGCTGATCGCCTTCATCACGTCATCGGTCGAGATTTTGTACGCCCGCATCTTGTCCGGATTGAGCCAGACGCGCATGGCGTATTGCCGGGAGCCGAGGATGCGGGTCTGCGCGATCCCGTCGACGCGGCTCAGCTCGGGGAGGAGGTTGGCATTGGCGAAGTTGTAAAGAAACTTCTCATCGGCCGTCTTCTCCTCGCTGTAGAGGTTGACGTACATGAGCATGCTGGGCTGCACGCGATTCATGACGACGCCCTCCAGCTGGACGAGCGCCGGAAGTCGGCTGATGACCTGATCGATTCGGTTCTTGACGTTGACGACGGCCTCGTTCGGGTCGGCGTCCAGCTTGAACACGACCTGGATCGTCGCCTCGCCGGCGCTCGTCGCGTCGGAGATCATGTAAATCATGCCCGGAACGCCATTGATCGCGCGCTCCAGGGTGATGATCGAGGACTGGACGAGGACGTCTGCGCTCGCACCCGGGAACGTGAGCGAGACCATGACGCGAGGGGGCGAGATCTCGGGAAATTGCGAGACCGGGCGCGATCGCATGGCGAGGATGCCAAGGAACACGAGCACGATCGACAGGACCATCGCCATGACCGGGCGATGGATGAATTTGGACGTCATGCTCATTCCGCATGCACCTCCAGGTGCCCGAACACGTCGGAGGGTTCCTTGTAATCGACCTCGATCGTGACGCCGTCCCTGACCTTTCGCAGGCCATCCACGAGGATCCTGTCGTTTTCTTCGAGGCCGCTCGCGACCGCGAAGACCTGCGGCAGCTGCGCGGCGATGGTGATGGGGCGCGAGTGGACGACGTTCTTTTCGTCGATGACGAAGACGAACTTCTTGTCCAGCACGTCGAAGGTGGCCTTCTGCGGGATGAGGAGCGCGTGCTTGAGCGGCACCTCCATCAAGATTTTCCCCGTCTCGCCGTGCCGGAGCAGCCCCTTGGGATTGGGGAACGTGGCCCTGAACGCGAGATTGCCGGTCTCGTTGTTGAAATCGGCCTCGATGGTCTCCACGGTGCCGGGCTGATCGAAGATCTGGCCATCCGCCATCTGGAGCTTCACCGTGGTGGTCTTCTCATGGTCCGGCTGGGACTCGTACTTGAGGTACTCCACCTCGCTGACATTGAAGTACACCCAGACCTTGCTGTTGTCGGAGAGCGTTGTGAGCAGCTCCCCCTCGTCGACCAGGCTGCCCATCCGCACCTGAAATCGCCCGACGAGGCCGTCGAACGGCGCCCGTATCTCGGTCATCGATTTGTGCGTCGCCGCGAGCGCCACTTCGGCCCTCGCCTTGCTGAGCTTCGCCTTCGCCAAAGCGAGCTCGTTGGGGGACACGACGTTCTTGTCGGCGAGGAGCTTCGTATTTTTGAGCTCGATCGCCGTGAGCTCCGCCTCCGCGTTCGCCTTCTGCACCTCCGCCTGGTAAATCATGGGCATGATTTGAAACATCTTCGCGCCCTTCTCGACCTGATGGCCTTCGTCGATGAAGGTCCCTTGCAGGTAGCCCTTTTCGAGAGCACGCAGCTCGATGTGCTGGATTGCGCGGATCTGTGCGACGTAGTCCCGGGTGAGCTCGGTGTCCTTCCGAAGAGGGCTCGTCACGAGGAACTTGCCTTGTTCCGGGTGTTCTTGATGTTCGTGGTGGCACCCCACCACCGAAAAGGCGGCCAGCAAGATGAAGGGCGTGGGGGGTCGGTTCATCGCAGATGAGTCGGCACGACGTCCGCCGCGGTTCCATCCACGCGTGAAAAAAGTTTTCTATTGTATCCGTTTACAACATACTTGATCCGTCGCGGGTTTGTTGTTTGGGTCACGCGGTGAGAGCTTCGTGTGCCCTGAGCCGTGCCAACAAAAACGCATCGCGCGGGAATAAAGAGCAACAGCGGGCCTCGGGTGGCGCCGCTCCCTGACCGTTTGCCCGGGGCGGCGTTCTCCCCTACGAAAGCGTCCGTTTTCTCTTCATCAATTGCGCGACGGTCGCGACAAACCCGAGCGGATCGATCGGCTTCGTCACGTGCGCGTCATAGCCTGCCTCCAGGGATCGCGCTTTGTCCTCGGGGCGCGCGAATGCCGTCACCGCGACGGCGGGCAGGTTGCCGAGCCTCGCGGCGCTGCGCGCGCGGACCTCTCGAATGAGGGCAAATCCATCCATCCCGGGCATGCCGAGATCGCTGACCATCACGTCCGGCTCGTTTTCCGGATTGGCCAGGAGATCGAGGGCCTCGAACGCCGAGGCCGCCGTGATCACCTTCGCCCGACGATCCTCCAGCAATCGCTCGACGAGCTCCCGCGCGTCCGGCTCGTCGTCCACGACGAGGACGCGAATCCCCTCCAGGTTCGTCGTATCGGCGACGGGCGCGCGGGAGAGGTTTGGCCAGACGAGCGGCAGCGCGTCGTGCTCGGGGCCCGGGGCAAACGCGGGCATCGTCGGCAGGTCGACCACGAACGTCGCGCCTTTTCCGATTCCCGCGCTCTCCGCGCGCACGCTCCCGCCGTGGAGCTCGACCAGGTGCTTGACGATCGAGAGCCCGAGGCCGAGCCCGCCGTGGCGGCGCGACGTGGACGAGTCGGCTTGACGGAATCGGTCGAAGAGGAGCGGGACGAACTCCGCAGCGATTCCTTGTCCCGTGTCCGTGACCGCGAGCCGGAAATGGGTGTTCATCCGTGAAAGCCTGACGTCCACGCGGCCGCCCTTGGGCGTGAATTTGATCGCATTCGCGACCAGGTTCCACACGACCTGCTGCAGGCGATCCGGATCCCCCATCACGGCCGTATCCGCCGGATCGTACGTGGCTCGAATCGCGATTCCATTCACCTCGGCGGCGTGACGAACCGACTCGATGGCCGCGTCGATCACCTTCGGCAGATCGACGCGCTGCACGTTGAGGCGCAGCTTCCCGGAGACGATCCGGCTCACGTCGAGCAGATCCGAGATGAGCTGCAATTGCAGGCGGGCGTTGCGCTCGATGACCGACAAACCTTTTTCCAGGTTCTGGGGGGCTTGCGCGGGCGTGCGGAGGAGCTCGATCCACCCGAGAATGGGGGTGAGCGGCGTCCGGAGCTCGTGCGACATCGTCGCCAGGAACTCGTCCTTCATCCGGTTGGCCCGCTCGGCCTCGCTCCGCGCGGCCCGCTCGCTCACGAGGAGCGATTCGCGCTCCGCCTCCGCCGCCGCCCGCTCGGTGATGTCGCGGATGACGCCCGCGAAGAACCTCCGCTCGCCCACGAAGAACTCGCTCACGGCCAGCTCGATGGGGAACTCCGCCCCGTCCTTTCGTCGCCCCTTTCGAACGCCCGTGCGCAGGTAATTCGCGAGGTACGTGTCGTGCTCGGACCGGTAGGGCTCGGGCATGATCGTCTTGACGTTCCGGCCGACGAGCTCGTCCGCGCCATACCCGAGCATTCGCTCGGCCGCGGGGTTCGTCGTATCGATCGTGCCGCGCTCGTCGATGGTGATGATCCCGTCGACGGCGGTGTCCACGATGGCCCGGAGGCGCGCCGCCGCGGCCCGCGCCGCCTCGATGGCCTGCTTTCGCTCCGTCACGTCGCGCGTCATGTTCGAGAATCCGCGCAGCGCGCCGGTCTCGTCCCGCAGGGCGGTCAGGACGACGCTCGCCCAGAAGCGCGTGCCGTCTTTGCGGACGTGAATCCCCTCCTCCTCGATGCGCCCGTGCTTCGCTGCAAGGATGAGAGATCGCTCCGGTTTGCCCTGGGCGACGTCCTCGGGGGGGTAAAACTGCGAGAAATGCTGGCCGATGACCTCCGCGGCCGTGTAGCCCTTGAGCCGCTCCGCGCCGGCATTCCAGCTCTCCACGCGGCCTTCGGGGTCGAGCATGTAAATCGCGTAATCGCGCACGCCCTCGACCAGCAGGCGGTAGCGCTCCTCGCCCTCGCGCAGGGCTCGCTCGACCTGCCGCTGTCGGAGCGAGGCCGCCAGAATGTTCGTGATGGATTCGAGGAAGGTGATGTCGTCGCGGGTGAAGGTCCTTTTTCGCCGCGTGTGCGCGGCGAGCACGCCGTAAGGTCGATCGTGCTCGCCGGTGATCGTCACGCTCATCCCGCTGACGACGCCGTGATCGTGCAAGAGCGGCGGCCCGCGGAAGCGCGGCTCCGTCGTCAGGTCCTCGACGATCACGGGCCCCTTCGATTGCAGCGTGTATCCGGCCTGCGAGTCCCGATCGGTCCCCACCGTGGCGTGCCCGACGAGGCCCGTCGCCCACCCCACGCCGGCGCGGAGCAAGAGCCGTTGCCCGCCGGGCAATAATTCCAGGACCTTGCATAGCTCGATGTCGAGCGTCTCGCAGACGAGCTCGACGGCGCGATTCATGATGCGCTCGACGTCCCTCTCCAGGAGCGCCATGTGCCCGAGCGCGGCCACGGCCGCCTGCTGGTGCGCGCGCGCCCGCGCTTGCTCCTCGGCCCGCTTCATCTCGGTGACCTCCAGGATGACGGCGCCGACCGAGGCGACCGTTCCGTCGGGCGCCTGGACCGGAAAGAGCGCGGTCAGCCAATGGCGGCGCTCTCCGGGCTGGGCCGGCGTCTCCCCGCTGATTTCCACGTTCGAGATCGGCTCGCCCGTTCGGAGGACGTCTTGCAGCGTCGAGGTGACGGTGATGTGGGGCAGGACCTCCTGAACGGAGCGGCCGAGGTGGGCCTCGACGGGCAGGCCATTGCTCGCGGCGAGCCACCCGTTGATGCGCAAAAATCGTCCCTCTCGGTCGAAGAAGGCGAGCCCGACCGGCGCATGCGCGAACAGGGATTCGAGCTCGGCCGTGCGTTCGGTGATTCGATGCTCCAAGGCGGCATCCGCTCGGCGGCTCGCCGCGGCGGACCGGCATATGCGTTCGCCGAGGATGCTGACGACGAGCCCGACCGCGAGGAACAGGGCGACGGCGAGGCCTTCGAGCAGGTCGAGCAGATACATGCCGGCGAGGGCTGCCATTCCCGCGGCCGTGAGCCCGGGGCCGACGCCGCCGTGCGCCGCGGCGGTCACCGCGAGGACGAGCAGGAGCAGGAGCGCAGGCGCGCCGAGGACGGCCTGCAAGCTCATGCAGAGCCCCACGGCTCCCGCGGTCACGGCGATGGCGACGGCGTACCGGTACAGAGATTCCCGATTGAACATTTCCGATTTCGACGATGACGGCGCGTTTTTCCGATCCGTCATGGCGGCGCCCCAGCTGCGCGGGTCCCTCACCCTGCGGGTTATTCTTGGTGCGATAGATTGCAAGAAAATGCGACCGTCGCACGATGGCAAGCAAGAATCGTCCGGCCTGCGGGCGAGCTCCGGCGCGACGCGGCTGCGTCCGGTGGGATGACGTCCGTCAATGGAGCGGCGCGGGCGAGCGCTCGCGTCGACCTCGTCGAGCGGGGAATCGTCGCGGCTGCTCGGCAGGGAAACCCCTGCACTCTCGGAAATTGCTTGACATAAGCCGGACGCACGCGCCTGCTATGATGATGCATTGGGCGCGATGGATCCTCATTGTATCGGTATGCTCATTTTCTGCTGTCATGGCATGCAGCGCTGGCGGCGGCGGTGAGAAGGCACAAACCGGGGGGACGGCGGGAGGAGGGCAGGGTGGAAACGGCCAAGGCGGGGGTGGTCAGGGCGGGGGCATCATTTTTCCTGCCGGGGGCTCCGGGAGCGGGGGACAGGGCGGCGGCAAGCCCGCGGAGTGCGACGACGCAGGGAACTGCACGTGCATCAACATCGCTTCGTTCGGAAAGCCTGCCCATTACGGCGTCGGGATGGACAACACCGACGCCTTCCTGCAATGGCTGAACGACAAGAGCAGCGCCTCCGTCGACCTCTACCAGCAGCGCACGACGCTCACGCCGGAGCTCCTCGCGAAATACGATGTCATCATCCTGCAGGCCCTCGAGGACGGCGAGTACGGGCCCTTCTGGAAGTTCAGCCCGGAGGAGATCGACGCCGTCAAGAGCTGGGTCAGCAATGGCGGCGGCCTCATCACGCTCACGGGCTACGGCGGCGACGCAGGCGAGGTCGACCCGACGAACGAGCTCCTCGCCTTCGCCGGCGCGTCCTACAACAAGGACGATATCCTGGGCAATTGCCCCGGCGGCGTCCCGTGTTATTGCTGGGGCAACTCGGTCCCGATGGCGCAGTTCTCCCCGGAGAGCCCGATCTCGGCGAACATCAAGCAAGTCGGCGCGTTCCACGGGCGCTCCATCAACAGCAGCGGCGGCGTGGTGGTCGCGGGCGAAGGCGGGACGAAATTCGGCGTCGCCATCGAGGTCGACAAGGGCCGGGTCTTCGTGTTCGCGGATGAATGGGTCACGTACTCGAGTCAATGGCTCGGCGCGCCCCAGCAGCCGCCGAACCCGAACGATCCGTGCTACGACAACGCCGCGGGGTACTGGAAAACAGCCGACAAAGTCTTCCAGGTGCCGCAGTTCTGGTTCAACGCCATCAAATGGGTGTCCACGCAGGTCACCTGCTTCGACATCGAGGATCCCGGCATCATCAAGTAAAGCCCGCAGCGCGGACGACGTCCGTCAATGGAGCGGCGCAGGCGCCCCGCCGAGCGGCAATCGCGCCACCGCCTCGTACCGCGCGCCCGCGGCCGAAAGCACGCTCTCGTAAAGCACGAGCTCTCGCACGGTCACCTCGCCGAACGATTCTGCCGCGAGCGCCCGCGCCGCCGCCCAGAGGCCCGCGTCCGTGCCGCCGAAGCCGGCGCGGGCCAGGGTGAGGTGTGGCGAAAAGAGCCGCTCCTCCGGCACGTATCCGACCTCCATGAGCGCCTCCGAGAGCTCTTTTTGCACGAGCCCGAGCGCCGGTACGTCGCCACCGACCCCGATCCACAAGACCCGCGGTTTTCGCCCGCCGAAGCACCCGGCGCCCTCGAATCGCAGCGTGAGAGGCGCGTGCCGGGCCGCGACGCCTTCCGCCTTCGCCACGACCGCGGGGACGAGCGATTCGTCCACCTCGCCGAGGAACACGAGCGTCACGTGAATGCCCTCCGTCCGCACCCATCGCGCCCGCGGGGCGTGCGCGCGCGCCCGGCTCACGGCCTCAATGATCCGCGCGTGGCATTCCGCGCCGGTATCGACGGCAAGGAAGAGGCGCCTCGTCCCCACGGTCACGTCACTCCCCCATGGCCTTGACCACCAGGCGCTTGCGACGCTGGCCGTCGAACTCGGCGTAGAAGATCTGCTGCCAGGGGCCGAGGTCGAGCTTTCCTTTCGTGATGGGCACGATCACCTGGTGGTGGACGAGGATCGACTTGAGGTGCGCGTCGCCGTTGTCCTCGCCGGTCCGGTGGTGCTTGTAATCGGGGCCGGCCGGGGCGAGCGTCTGCAGCCACGACCAGATGTCCTCCCACAGCCCGGGCTCGTGGTCGTTCACGAAGACGCCCGCCGTGATGTGCATCGCGCTGACGAGGACCATGCCCTCGGCGATGCCGCTGCCGGAGACGATGGTCTCGACGCGATCGGTGATGTTGACGAGCTCGCGCCGTTGCTTGGTCTCGAACCAGAGGTATTCGGTGACGGATCGCATGTGCGGCGATCGTCGTCGCGCGGAGGGCGGGGAGCGTCAAGAGGGGAGGGGGGTTGGGGGCGTAGCTCGGCTCGTCCGAGCGTAGCCCCCGAGCGTTGAACGAGTCGTCACTTCACGAACTTCGACAGCAGCCGGATGTACGCCACCTGGTAGCCGTTCGAGTTCTCGGTGACGGACCACGAGTTCAGCGGCCAGCTCGTGTTGAAGTCCTTGTACGACTTCTGCGCCGGCTGCCCCTTCGGCGGCGTGATGGTCTCCGACGAGCACACGGCGTTGTTCTGGGCGCTGCCGCAGTTGTTCGGGCAGCAGCCGTCCCAGTCGTAGCTCGGATTCGGTCCGCCCACCAAAAAGCCCGGGGCCGGCCCGTACGTCGACATGCCCACGCGATCCCATTGCGCGTTCCCGTTCTCGAACCACGAATGGTAGAACTCGTTCACGCTGTTCTCCGCGCCGACGTCGCCCATGTTCGAGAGGTACACGAGCCCGAGCGGGTTCGTGCCGTGGATGTAATGGATGTACCGCGCCGCCGCTCGCTCCGCGGCCGTGTTCTTCGCCGGGTCGATCCCGTAGACGATCATGTCCGCGTACATGTTGCCCTGATGCGATTTCGTCCCGTTGCTCCCCCAGACGTAGTCCTTCATGTACGCGCGGTACGGGTCCGACTCGCCGCTGATCGCCCCGAAGTTCTCGTTTCCGTCCATCGCGCCGTTGTAGGCGTTCTTGATCGCGGTCACGACGGCCTGCGTGGCGCCAGGCACCTTCGTGTAATAAAGGAGCGCGTCCTGCTGCTCGGCCTCGAACGGGTAGGCGAAGTTCCATTGCAGCAAGTGGATCTGCGCGTAGTTCGCATCGAAGAACTGGCGGTAGGTGGCTTTGCCGGTCGCGTGGAAGAGGTACGCGGCGGCCTCGACCTTTCTGGAGAGGCGGCCATAATCGTCCGTCTCCTGCTGGCCCGCGCCGAGGCCCTGCGAGCCGTTCGCGCCGTCGTTGTTGTTGAACGTCACGTTCGGGTTCGCGTTCGCCCAAGCCCAGGCGCTCTCGGCCCGCGCGACGAGGTCGTCGGCGTAGGCCGTGAACGATCCGCCGAGCGAGCGGAAGACGAGCGAGCCATACGCGAACGCTGCGGCCGCGCTCAGCGTGGCCGAGGTGCTCGCCGTGCCGTACCGGCTTGGGCCCGTCGCCGCGGACGGCGGGCTCGCGTGCCCGACGCCCACGATGCTCAGCACGGAGCCGTTCGCGGTGTTCTGCATCTTCATGAGCCAGTCCATGCCGAACTTCGCCTCGTCCGCGACGTCGGGGACGCCGTTGCCCGACTCGGGGATCCCGTAATCGTCGGTGAACGCGGCCTTCGACTCGTCGTAGGCCATGAGCAGGCTCGTCACGTACCGCGCGTGCCAGTTCGTGTACTTGTTGTAATCGCCCGCGTCATACCAGCCGCCGGAGAGGTCCCGCTCCGTCGACGCGTCGTTCGGCGCATTGTAACGCCGGGCGTTCTTGTCTTGCCCCGGGCCCACGTGGCTCGCGCCGTCCGCCCAGCCAGCGCCCGCGTGCTGGGCGCTCTTCGCGACCCCGGCGCGCTGATAGAAGAACGTGCGCACCGCGGCCTTGAGCACGTCGCGGTACACGTTCGTCGCGATCCGGAATTCGTGGGAGCGCACGTCGCTGCTCGTGTCGTGCACGTAATAGGTGCCGGACGTTTGCACCGACGAGAAATCGAAATGCCAGGCGCGATCGCCCGACGAGGCGTCGACCATGCCATTCTTCCAGGCCGTCGGCGCGGCCGTGAGGACCTGCGCGCCCGTCTGCGCGTTCACGAGCGCGTACGTGCCCCCCGGCGCGAACGACTCCGCGGCGTCGAATCCATTTTGCGGATCCCGGACCACCGCAACTTTTTGCCCGGTCGGCAAATATCCGAATTGATCGACGACGATGTAAGGGCTGACCGGCGGCTTCACCTGGGGCATTCCACCGCCGGCACCGCCACCGCCGCCCATTCCACCGGCGCCGCCCATTCCCCCCGCGCCGCCCGAACCGCCCATTCCACCGGCGCCGCCCGAACCGCCCATTCCACCGGCGCCGCCCGCGCCGCCGGAGCCGCCCGCGCCGCCTGCGCCACCCATGCCGCCGGTGGCGCCTGCGCCGCCCATGCCGCCGGTGGCGCCCGCGCCG
>NZ_JARZHH010000038.1 GCF_029946515.1 Polyangium sp. 6x1 | reverse complement strand
GGCGTCAGGCGCCGACGGTCCCCGACCCTGGCGTCGTGCCGACCGCGTCGACCTCGCTCCCGCCGCCCAAGGCCCCGCCGCCGCCGCCGGCGTCCGCGCAGGCGACCCCGCCGCCGGCGGCCTCGGCGCCGTCCAAGCCGGTCAGCCTGCCCGAGCCGAGCCGCCGGCGTCCGCGCCCCTGGTGGGAGGACCTCTTCGACGACGACATGATCCGCACGATGGATCGTACCGACGCGAAGGTGATCCGTCGCGAGGCCGATTTCATCGAATCGTGCCTCGGCCTGGAGAAGGGCGCGACGATCCTCGACCTCGCGTGTGGCACGGGCCAGCACGCCGTCGAGCTCGCGAGCCGCGGCTATGGCGTCGTCGGCTACGACCTCTCGCTCAACATGCTCGCGCTCGCGGCCGACGAGGCGCAGGGGCGCGCGCAAAAGCTCAATTTCCTGCAGGGCGACATGCGGGAGATGGCGTTCGACCAGGTCTTCGACGGCCTGTATTGCTGGTCGACGAGCTTCGGATATTTCGACGACGAGAAGAACCTCGACGTCCTGCGGCGGATGCACCGCGCCTTGCGCGTGGGCGGTATCCTCGTGCTCGACATCATCAACCGTGATTACGTGGCGCCTCGCCAGCCGAGCCTCGTCTGGTTCGAGGGCGACGGCTGCGTGTGCATGGATGAGATGCAGGTCGATTTCTTCACGAGCCGCCTCAAGGTCAAGCGCACGGCCATGTTCGACGACGGCCGCGCCCGCGAAATCGAGTATTCGATCCGCCTCTACGCCCTCCACGAGATCGGCAAGATGATGCACGACGCCGATTTCAAGGTCGTCGAGGTCACGGGCCACACCGCGCATCCGGGCGTCTTCTTCGGCTCGGAGTCGCCGCGGCTCGTCATCGTGGCCGAGCGCAAGTGAACCTCGAAGCGGCGCTCGGTCAGGCCCTGCCGAACCTCACGGTCTCGGCCTCGCCCGTCGATCGCATCGCCTACGCGCGCGACCTCTGGCCGCGCCACCACCTCGCCGTCTCCGACGGCCGCATCGCCGACCACCGGCCCGGCGTGGTTGTCTGGCCAAACAACACGGAGGACGTCGCCTCCGTCGTCCGCTTCTGCGCGAAGGAAGGCATCCCGCTCGTCCCGTTCGGCGCGGGCTCGGGCGTGTGTGGCGGCGTTTTACCGGACGAACGTACGGTCGTCCTCGATCTGAAGCGCCTCGACCGCGTTCGACGCCTCGACGCGGAGGCGGGCGTGCTCGACGTCGAGGCGGGCGCGCTCGGGATCCGGCTGGAAGAGGATCTCAATGCCGCGGGCCATACGCTCGGGCACTTTCCTTCGTCCATTCTCTGCTCGACCGTCGGCGGCTGGGTCGCCGCCCGCAGCGCGGGGCAATGCTCCGGGCTCTACGGCAAGATCGAGGACATGGTCGCCTCGCTCGAATGTGTGGTCGGCGAGGGCGAGATCGTTCGATTCGATCGCCGCCTCCACGGGCCCGACGCGACGCCGCTGATCATCGGCAGCGAGGGCGTGCTCGGCGTGGTCACCTCCGCGCGACTGCGGCTCCATCCGGCGCCCGCGGCGCGCGCGTTCGGCGCGTTCTCGTTCCCCACGGTCGAGGCGGGCTGGGAGGCGATGCGAGAGATGTTCCAGAGCGGGATCCGACCCGCGGTCGCGCGCCTTTACGACGTGTTCGATTCGTTCATCGCCCGGCTCGGCTCGGTGCGCCGGCGCAAGCACGCGGGGCCGAAAAAGACGCTCGAAGAGCGGGGCGAGGGCGCCGGGTTTGGCGCGGCCGTCTTGCGGCGGATCCTGCGCCGCCCGGGCGTGCTCAATCGAATCGTCGACGCGGCGCCGTCGGATTGGCTCGGCGGCGCGACGTTGATCCTGGTCTTCGAGGGGCAAGCCGCAGAGAGCGAGGCGGATTTCGCACGGGCGAAGCAAATCGCGCTCGCGAGCGGCGCGCGCGACCTCGGCGAGGGGCCGGCGCGGCATTGGCTCTCGCATCGGTACAGCGTGAGTTATCGGCAATCGCCGGTCTTCATGGCCGGCGCCTTCAGCGACACGATGGAGGTCGCGGCCCCGTGGTCGCGCCTCGGCGAGCTTTATCGCGCGGTGCGCGAGGCGCTCGGCAAGAGCGTGTTTGTCATGGCGCACCTCTCCCACGCGTATCCCGACGGTTGCAGCATCTATTTCACGTTCGCCGGCAGCGCGCCGACGCCCGCGGCAATGGAATCCGTCTACGACTGGACCTGGCGCACCGCGCTCGACGCGGCGATCGGCGCGGGCGGCACGCTCTCGCATCACCACGGCGTGGGGCGCAGCAAGGCGCCGCGCCTCGGGGCCGAGCTCGGCCGCGGCATCGACGTCGTGCACGCCCTGCGGCATGTCCTCGATCCGCGCGGCATCATGAACCCCGGCAACCTCCTGCCGCGCGACCCGCCCGAGCGCCGCCCCGTCCCGCCGCCGCCCGAGAGCCCCACGCTCGACCGCGCCTCGCTCCTCGTCCACGCGAGCGGCGCGGCCACGCTCGCCGAAATCGAGACGTTCCTCGCGCGGTCGGCCCTCACGCTCGGGCTCGGCGAGGGCGCGCCCGACCTCGCCACGACGACCGTCGACGCGTGGCTCTCCCGCGGTGCCCCCGGCGCGCCCGATCCGTGGCTCGATCCGGCCGATCACCTCGTCGCCGGCTTCACCGCGCGCCTCCGCTCCGGCGCCGAATTCGAGGTGCGCCCCTCTCCGCGCCGCGCCGTCGGCCCCGACCTCTTCGCGCTCTTCTTTGGCATGAACGGCCGCGCCGGCGTGATTCGCTCGGCGCATTTGCGAGCGCATTCCCGCGATCCGCTCACGCGGCCGCGCCCGCTCGAAGCGCGCCTCGAGCGCAATCCGCCGCTCGGCGAGTCCGAGGCGGCCTGGATCGACCGAATGGCCGAGGCCGCCGCGCGCATCGATTGACGAGGGACGTCCCTCAATAAGGGACGATCACGTCGTAGACGAAATTGTATTCGACCTTCGGCGCCGGCGTATCGCGGAAGCCGAGGCGCATCTCGCCGCTCGCCTGCGCGTAGATGCCCGTGCCGCCCGTGATCGCGAGCTCGGACTCCTCGGCGTCGAAGAACGGCCCGGCGACCGAGATCTGGCCCTCCGAGAGGAACACCGTCCATTCGCACTCCCAGGACTTCCCGACCTCGGTGCGCACGCAATACCCCTGGTCGGTGCCGACCTGGTTCGCATTCGCCTTGTCGAAGACCGGATTCGCGAACGTGAGGATGTCGCCGACCGTATCCATCATCGTCGCGTCGGCGTGCGTGACCGTCTCGTTGTCGGCGTGCTCGACGAGCTCGATCGTCCGCCTGACGAAGTCCGGAGCCGGCTGGCCATCGCCCTCGTCGCCGCAGCCCACGAGCGCGGTCGACGCGACCAAGCAAACCATCGAAAAAGCGAAACGCATCGTGTCCCTCGCTTCGATCAGCCCGGCGGCCACGCGAGCGGCCTGCCCCCGAGCACGTGCACGTGGATGTGATGCACGGTCTGTCCCGCGTGCTGGCCGTGGTTGATGACCACGCGGAAACCCGACGGCATAAGCCCCGCGTCCTCGGCCACGCGCCGCGCCGCGACGAGCAGCTTGCCGAGCACCTCGGCCTGATCGGCGGTCACCTCGCCGATCCCCGAGATGTGCTGCTTGGGGATCACGAGGACGTGGATCGGCGCCACGGGGTTGATGTCGTGGAACGCGACGAGGTCATCGTCCTCGAACACGATCCTCGCCGGGATCTCTCGCTTCGCGACCTTGCAGAAGATGCACATCTCGTCCTCCCCGGATGCACGAAGCTCGCGTTATCGCTCGGTCGCCCCCTCGGGTAAAGAAGAAAGACCGGAAGGCGCGGGGGATGGCACGCCGGACGCCGAAGTGTCGTCCCGTTCGTCCGGATCACACGGTTCGTCGAGGTCACAGGCCTCGTCCGCGGCGAGCGCGCCGCTCGACGTGAGCGCGGCGAGATCGGGCGCGAGCTTGCGCAGCGTGTCCTCGATGCGCGCGCGCACCGGATCGTCCTCGCCGAGCGGCGCGAACGCTTTCTCGTCCGGCGGCGTCGCCTTCGCGATCGCGCCCGCGCGGCACGCGAGGGCGTAGCGCACGATCGAGAGCTCGAGCTCCGAGAGCGTCGTCGTGCGGCGCAGGTTCAGCGAGGGGACGACGTACGTGAACGTCGCGCCGCCGTCATCGCGTTCGTCGATCGCGACGATGTGCCCGCGGCGCGCGGGGTCGCTCTGCGTGACCTCGGCGACGACGCTGCGGAGGAGCTTGGCGCGGCGACGAACGCGGGCCGCCTCAAGGTCGGTGTAGAGCGCGAAGAAGCGGTTGCGCGAGTACGTCCCCGGGACGAGCACGAGCGCGACGAGCAGCGCCTCGAGATCGGGCCGCGTGATCATTCGCTCTCGGGGGGGCGATCCTCCGAGCCGCCCTTCTTCAGGAGCTCGGCCTGGCGATGCGTGCGCAGCGCGGCGATGAGCTCGTCGAGGTCACCGTCCATGATGCGGTCGAGCTTGTGCATCGTGAGGCCGATGCGGTGATCGGTGACGCGGTTCTGCGGGTAGTTGTAGGTGCGGATCTTCTGCGATCGCTCGGCCGATCCGACCATCGTGCGGCGCTCGGCAGAGAGCGCCTCTTCCTGGCGCTTGCGCTCGATGTCGAGCAGGCGGCTCTTCAGCACCTTGAGCGCCTTCGCCTTGTTCTTGAGCTGCGAGCGCTCGTCCTGGCACTTCACGATGATGCCCGTCGGGATGTGGCGGATCTGCACGGCGCTGTTCGTCGTGTTCACGCCCTGTCCGCCGGGGCCGCCGGAAGCCGCGATCGAGATGTCGAGGTCCTTGTCGTCGATCTGCACGTCGACGTCGTCGGCCTCGGGCAGCACGGCGACCGTCGACGTCGACGTGTGGATCCGGCCCTGCGCCTCGGTCGCGGGCACGCGCTGCACGCGGTGCACGCCGCCCTCGTAACGCAGGTTCGAGTAGACGTCCTGGCCCGTGACGAGCGCGATCACCTCTTTGTACCCGCCCGCCGAAGCCTCGCTCACGCTGAGGATCTCGACCTTCCAGCGCTTCGTCTCCGCGTACCGGACGATCATGCGGAAGACGTCGGCCGCGAAGAGCGCGGCCTCCTCGCCGCCCTCGCCGCTGCGGATCTCGACGATCGTGTTTTTCGCGTCGTTCGGATCCTTCGGCAGGAGGAGCAATTCCAGCTCGCCCGCGATCGTCTCGCGCTCGGCTTCGAGCTCGGGCAGCTCCGCACGCGCGAGCTCGCCGAGCTCGGGATCGGCGAGCACCTCGCGGTCCTCCGCGATGCGACGCTCGACGTCGTTCAGACGCGCGAACTGCGCCACGACGGGCTCGAGGTCCGTGCGCTCCTTGTTGAGCTTCTGCAGCTTGGCGTGATCGGCGAGCACCTCCGGCGAGCAGAGCAAGTGCTCGAGCTCCCGGAAGCGCCGCGCCACGGCTTCGAGCTTCGCGATCGGCAACATGGCTTGAGGTCCGAGTTCAGACGCGCGCGGAAACGTAGCCCGGATCCGCGAGGAGTCGGCCGTAATCGGGGAAGACGCGGTCGGGCACCTCGGCGGGCGCGCTCGTGGTCGCGGCTTCGCGCCAGAGCGTCGCGCGGAGCGACGCGAGCGCCACCTCGAGCTGCGCGGGCTCGGGCTCCGCGGTCGTGATCTTCTGGACGAGGAAGCCCGGCCAGAGCAGCACCTGGAGCGGGCCCACCGTGCAGAAGCGCGCGAAGAAGCGCTGCAGCTCGTAGGTGATGGCCGCGATGAACGGCAGGAAGGGCAGCTTCATGAAGAAGAAGCCCACGCTCTGCGCGAGCCGTCCGCCGGGGATCGTCGGGAGGAACGCGCCGATCGCCGAGAAGACGAGGATCGACACGAGCGCGACCATCACGAGGAACGTGGTGCCGCAGCGCGCGTGGAGCGTGGTCTTCTTGGCCGCGTTCTCGACCGTGAGCTCCTCGTGGGCCTCGTAGGTCGAAATCGCCTTGTGTTCGGCGCCGTGGTACTGGAACACGCGGCGAATCTCGGCGACCTGCCGGATGAGCAGCATGTAGCCGACGACGATGAGGAGCTTCGCCGCGCCCGTGAGCGCCTGGAAGCCGGGCGAGCCGACGTCGAGGTCGAGCTTCAGGAGCTTGTTGATGCCCTCGGCGCCGGCCTGCGGCGCCGCGACGAACAGGCCCACGGCGAACAGGATCGAGATGAACCCGAACCCGCCCGCGCCCTTGCTCCCCGTGGACGGGGCCGCCTCTCCGCCCGAGGTGACGAGCGAGAGGATCGGCAGCGAGAGCGCCGTGAGCACGTTGCTCGCGGTCGGCGGCTTTTTCTTCGACGCCGGCTTGTCGTCGTCATCCAAGTCTTGCTCGAAGAGATCGGCCGACCAGCGCAGGGCTTGCGAGCCGAGCTTCAACGATTCGACGACGGTGACGATGCCGCGCACGAGCGGCCAGGTGCGCGGACCTTGCGCGAGCGTGGGCGCGGCCCTTTCACGGACCACGAGCTCGCCCGAGCGTCTTCGGCACACGATGGAAAGCGAGCGAGGGGATCGCATCATGACCCCCTCGATCACGGCTTGCCCGCCGATGTACGGGCGCGCGACTTCCTGGCTCATCGGGAAGACTCTAGCGCGGGAAGTACCCGAGTGGGAGGCGCCCCCCCGCAGAGCGGGCGCCCCGCGGGGGGAGATAGGCGGAAAAGGATATTCCGCGCTGGATCAGGTCGCCTTTTGCGTCTGCGCGTACTTCTTGCGGAAGCGGTCGACGCGGCCGGCGACGTCCATGACCTTCGCCTTGCCCGTGTAGAACGGGTGGCACGCGGAGCAGATGTCGGTCGTGAAGCTGCCGCGGGTCGATTGGGTAACGACGACCGAGCCGCAGGCGCAGTTGATCGTCGACATGACGTAGTTGGGGTGGATGCCTTGCTTCATGGCGCTTCCTCCGAGAAGGGCCGAGCCTCTTAGCACGCACATCCCGGAGATCGCAAGGGACGGTCGTCACGGACCGGCAGGTTCTTCCGGGACGGCCCGACCCGGGCATGGATTTTTCCGGGTTCTGCCAGCGCTTCCGTTGACGTGAGGGGGCGTGTGGTTACTTTCGACCGCGAAGCGACCCGCGAAGCCGGAGCGACTCGAAAAACAAGAAGGATTTCGAAGCTTTCCGGCTCATTTACGTAGCGTTTTCCAGGCAGGCTCTCCCTGGCCGCTCTGCCTCGCACGCGCCGAATTCCGTGCGCGACCGTCTCGGAGGAAAAGGTTCCCATGGGCAAGATCATCGGCATCGATCTCGGCACGACGAACAGCGTTGTCGCGGTGATGGAGGGCAAGGAGCCCAAGGTCATCGTCAACGAGGAGGGCTCACGGATCACGCCGTCGGTCGTCGCGTTCGACGACAAGGGCGAAGTGCTGGTCGGGCAGATCGCGAAGCGCCAGGCCGTCACGAACCCGCTCAACACGATCTACTCGGCCAAGCGTTTCGTCGGCCGCCGCGCCGAAGAGGTGAGCGAGGAGATCAAGCGCGTCCCGTACAAGGTCGTGAAGGGCAAGAACGGCGACGCCGTCATCGAGCTGCGCGGCAAGCAGCACTCGCCGCCGGAGATCTCGGCGAAGGTCCTGCAGAAGCTGAAGAAGGCAGCAGAGGACTACCTCGGCGAGAAGGTGACCGACGCGGTCATCACCGTCCCCGCGTACTTCAACGACGCGCAGCGCCAGGCGACGAAGGACGCCGGCCGCATCGCGGGCCTCGAGGTCAAGCGCATCGTCAACGAGCCGACCGCGGCCGCGCTCGCGTACGGCCTCGACAAGAAGAGCGACGAGGTCATCGCGGTCTACGACTTCGGCGGCGGCACGTTCGACATCTCGATCCTCGAGGTCGGCGACAACGTCGTGCAGGTCATCTCGACGAACGGTGACACGCACCTCGGCGGCGACGACGTCGACCACCTCGTGATGGATTGGCTGATCGCCGAGTTCAAGAAGGACACGGGCATCGACGTCGCGAACGACAAGATGGTCGTGCAGCGCCTGAAGGACGCGGCCGAGCAGGCGAAGATCGAGCTGTCGAACGTGCAGGAGACGACGATCAACCTGCCGTTCCTCACGGCCGACGCGTCGGGCCCGAAGCACCTGCAGAAGCAGCTGAGCCGCGCGAAGCTCGAGCAGATGATCCGGCCGCTCATCGAGCGGACGATGGAGCCCGTGCGCAAGGCGCTCTCGGACGCGAAGAAGACGCCGCAGCAGATCGACGAGGTCGTGCTCGTCGGCGGCTCGACCCGCATCCCGCTCGTGCAGGAGACGGTGAAGAAGTTCTTCGGCAAAGAGCCGCACAAGGGCGTGAACCCGGACGAGGTCGTGGCCGTCGGCGCCGCGGTGCAGGCGGGCGTGCTCTCCGGCGACGTGAAGGACCTCGTGCTGCTCGACGTCACGCCGCTCTCGCTCGGCGTCGAGACGCTCGGCGGCGTGATGACGGTGATGATCTCGCGCAACACGACGATCCCGACGCAGAAGAAGGAGACGTTCTCGACGGCGACCGACAGCCAGCCCTCGGTCGAGGTGCACGTGCTGCAAGGCGAGCGCACCGAGGCGCGGTACAACCGCACGCTCGGCCGCTTCCACCTGGAAGGCATCATGCCGGCGCCGCGCGGCGTGCCGAAGATCGAGGTGACGTTCGACATCGACGCGAACGGCATCCTCAGCGTGCACGCGAAGGACATGGCGACGGGCAAGGATCAGCGCATCACGATCACGGCCTCCGGCGGCCTCAAGGAGGACGAGATTCAGCGCATGGTCCGCGAGGCCTCCGAGCACGAGGCCGAGGACAAGCGTCGTCGCGAGGAGATCGAGCGGCGCAACAAGCTCGACAACCTCTGCTACCAGATCGAGAAGACGGTCTCCGAGAACAAGGACAAGCTGCCCGAGAGCGACGTGTCCGCGCTGAACGGCATCGTGACCGAGGCGCGTCAGGCGATCGAGAAGCAGGACGACGCGGCGGTGACGGCTTCGCTCGAGAAGCTCGAGAAGGAGATGCACCGCATCGCGAGCGTGATGTACGAGAAGGCCGGTCCGCAGGCCGGTCCGCCGCCCGGCGAAGGCGGCGCGCCGCCCCCGCCCGCGGGTGGCAAGGGCAAGGACGGCGTCATCGACGCGGAGTTCGAAGAAGGCTCCTGATCCGTAAACACAAGGACGCCCCGGGCATCACGTCGGGGCGTCCGTGATCGAAAAACCCCGCGCTCGCGGGGTTTTTCGTTTCGATCGTCAAGGCGCCGGAGGTACGTCGCTCGGCGGATCCGGGATCACGATCGTGCCGTCCTCGGGCGGCGGATCCGGCTCCTTCGCGGTCGCCGTCGGGGGCGTCTTGGACGACGAGTTCGCGGGGGTCGTCGTCTTCTTCGTGGTCGGCCCCGCCTTGCCCGTACCCTTTTTCGTGGTCGGCAGCGGGCTGCCGAAGCTCGCCGTGGGCGAGGGGACGGCCACCACGGCCGGCGGCTCGATGGGCTCGGGCGGAGGCGGCGCCGACGCAGCCGGCGTCGGGCCGGGCGGCACCATGTTCGACTGGACCACGACGTACGCGATGCCGCCCGCGGCCAGGACGAACGCCACGCCGACGAACGCGAGCACGCGCTTGCGGCGCGCGCCGTCGATCTCGGGCGGCGCCGAGATCCGGTCGCCGCTGTCCACGCCGGGCGCCGTGGTGTGCCGCGGGACCCTCGCCTGCACGGGCTCCGGCGCCGGGGCCGAGGGCCGTGCCGCGGGTGCGTCGAGCAGACCCGCCGGCAGGACGGGCGCGCCGAGGTCGGAGAGGAAGGGGTTCGAGGACGGCGCGAGCGGCGGCGTCGCGCTCACGCGTTGCGCGGGTTGCGCGGCGGGAAGCGGCGTCGCTTGCGGGGGCTGCGCGGCGGGCGCGCGCACGCCGGACGCGACCTTCGGCGCGGGCGCGGGCGTCGCCGTGGCGGGCACTCTCGCGACGACGGGCGGAGGCGCCGTGGAGACGACGACCGGCGGCTCGTCGTCGAAGTCGAACTCGAAATCGTCGATGTCCTCGGAGACGGGGCCGCGTGTCGTCGCGTCGGCGAGGACTTCGAGGTCGGCCGGGTCGAGGTGCTCCGTCTTGGCGCGCTCGGCGCGCGGCGGCGGTTTGGCCGGCGACGCGGTGGCGCGCGGGGGCAGCGCTGGCGCTTTGGTGCTCTTCGGCTTCGCGCTCGTCGGCGCGGGCGTGCCGGGCGACGACGTGGGCGCGACGGGCGGCGGACGGATCGACGCGGGCCGCGGCGGCAGCTCGCCGCGCATCGCTTCGGGCACGGACGCGACGACGCGGGCGAGGGCCTCGGCGAGCTCACGCGCGCTCTGGAAGCGTTTGTTCGGGTCCTTGTCGCAGGCCTTCGCGAACCACGTGTCGAACTGGGGCGGAACGCCTTTCCAGACCTTCGAGGGCACGGGCGGCTCGGCGACCGAGATCTTGATGAGCAGATCGCCGACGCCCTCGCTGTCGAAGGGCAGCTCGCCGACGACGCACTGGTAGGCGATGACGCCGATCGCCCAGAGATCGGTGCGATAATCGATCTCGGAGATGCCCTTGACCTGCTCGGGGCTCATGTAGTGCGGCGTGCCGATGAGCGTACCGACGTTGGTCCGCTGCATCGTCGCCTTCGCCGGGTCGGTCACCTTCGCGACGCCGAAGTCGAGCACCTTCACGACCTCGTCGTCCTCGTTGTTGCAGAGGAAGACGTTCTCGGGCTTGAGATCGCGGTGCACGATGCCGGCGGCGTGCGCGCGCGCGAGGGCGCGGCAGACCTGCGTGATGACCTTCGACGTCTCGCGCAGCGAGAGCCGGCCGCGTTTGTTGAGCCGCTCGAACAGGTCTTCGCCGTCGAGCAGCTCCATCACGATGAAGGGCTGCCCTTCGTCGATGCCGTGATCGAGGATCTGGACGACGTGGGCGGAGCGGAGCTGCGCGGCGGCGGTGGCTTCGCGCTTGAAGCGCTCGACCGCGTCCTCGCGCTTGGCGAGCTCGGGGTCGATGAGCTTGACCGCGACTTCCGTGTTCAGCGCGAGGTGATCCGCGATCCACACGGCACCTTGCGAGCCCTGCCCGAGAGGTCGGACCAGCCGGTAGCGGGTGCTGAGGACGCGGCCTGCCTCGAGGCTCATCAGGAACCCACAGAGTACGTGGCGCCCGGGGCAGATGTCGAGAGCGCGGCGTTCAACCCGCGGTCTCCTTCATGAGATCACGCCAAGCTTCGTAGGTGAGCTCGGGGTAGATGTAATCTCCCTCGAAATTCGTGTGGTGCAGCATGCGGCGCGCCACGTCGAAGATGAGCTGGCTCACGTCGTCACCGGGCCGGGCGGCGGCGAGCTTCTCGGCGTCCTCGCGGATCATCGCGTGGTGGCGCAGGGCGACTCCCACTTCGGCGCCGAGGCCGCGACGCTCGAGCTGCGGGAAGACGGCGCGCTCCTCGTACGCCATGTGCCGCTCCATCGGGCCCTTGAGGAAGGCGACGAGGCTCTGGCGCTCCGCGGAGGCCGCATCGCGCGACTCCTGGGAGGCCTTCATCAGCTTGCTCGCCATCTCGCGCGCGCGGTCTTCTTCCTCGAAGAGCGTGCGGAGCATGCGGTCGTATTCCATGTCGACTCCCTGGACTAAATCAATTTGCCGCGAGGGTCGAGAGGCGAATCCGAAAGCGGTCGTGTCCCGAGGGGGACGCCTCGCGTCCCCCTCTCGGCCAGGCGAAGCCCGGCCGATTCACCCCCTAGAGGCGAGCTTGCTGCGCAATCTCGCAGAGCGCCGAACAACGCGGCGCTCTTCTAGTCCTCGGCCTCACGGGCCGCATTTTTCTTCTTTTCCTCCGCTTCGGCGCGGGAGCGGGCGATCGCGGCCAGGCGGCTCGTGACGCCGTGCGCGACCATCGTGAGGACTTGCTTTTCGAGGGCCTTCGGGTCGTTCGGATCACCGCCGAAGGAGATCCGGCTCTTCGCGCTGGCCCCGCCCTCGACGCGGCCGATGACCGTGCAGCGGATGCGCAGGACGTCGCCCTTCTTCTCGACGACGTACTCGGTGATCTTGGCGCGGAGCGCGACCTTGCCGGATTTGCCGAAATCAGCCTTGCGGCTGGCCTCTTTGAGGAGGTTCCGCAGGGTGCGGGCGATCCGGTCGCCGTCTTTTCCTTCCGGGGCGTCGACGCGGGTCCACTCGACCGTGGCCTTGCCACGCGCGAACGCGCTCGAAGCAGGCGCGAGCGATGCGGTCAAGGCGAGCGCGAGGGCGGCGATCAAACGAGAGACGCGGCGCATGCGCGGGAGGCTAGAGGCGCGCGGCGAGGAGGGCCAAGAACCGGGTGGAGGGGCTCGCTCCCTCGGAGCCACCGCGCTATGCATCGAGGTACCCATGGAAAGGTCTTCGATCGCGCAGGCCATCGGCGAGGGAACACGACGTCTGCGCGCCGGGGCGTCGTGGCGAAGGGGCATCGCGTGGGTGATCACGCTGGGGCTCGTCTCGGGCACGGCGCTCGCGCAATCGCCCGGGAAAAAGGCCGATCCAGGCGGGGCGAAGAAGCCCGTCGCGGGCGCACCGGGCGCGGCGGGGAAGGGACAAACCTCGAAGGACAAGGCGCCCGCGAAGGACAAGGCGCCTGCGAAGCCGGACCCCGTGAAGGACAAGGCCGCGGCGGCGCAACCGCTTCCGAAGCCGCCCTCGCGGTGGACCGCGGCGCAGCCGGATCCGATGGTGGATCTCGCGCTCCAGCGCGCGACGGCAGGCGGGCCGGACGCGCTCGCGGGGCTGCTCGTGGCGACGACGCTCGACGAGCGCGCGACGCTCGGGAAGGTGCGCGGAGGGCTGCGCGCGGTGGCCGCGACGAAGTCGCCGGTCGCGGGGGACGCGCGGGCGCTCGCGGCGTGGCTCTCGCCGAGCCCCACGGGGGCTGCGTGGGCCGGATCGAAGACGATCACGTACGATGTCGCGCCCGACACGAGCGGGCTCGTGCGGTCGATGGCGATCCTCGGTCCGTTCCAGGACAAGGGCGAAGGGATCCGCGACAAGGAAGGCCCGGAGGCGCCGGGGCAGAAGCTCAACGACACGTCGGCGCGGTATTCGTGGGGCGTTTACGACGTCGCGTGGCGGCGCATCCTGCCGCAGTCGTCGACGTGGCGTGGTGTTCCGCTCGACCTCTACGTGCATCCGCGCGCCGAGAGCTGCACGTATCTCGCGTCGAAGGTCGTCTTCCCGAACCCGCCCGCGGGCCAGGCGCAGAAGCCCGTGCTCGTGCACGTGGCGTCGACGGGCAAGGTGCGGCTGCTCTGGGACGGCGCCGATGTCGCGATGAGCGAGGAGGTGCATCCGCGGCTCGTGCTGGATCGAATGGCGGCGCGGATCGAGCCCGCGCCGGGCCCGCACCTCGTCGCGGTGAAGGTTTGCTCGGGCGCGACCTCGGACGAGGGGCGCGTGCGTTTGCGGTTCACGGATGAAGCGGGCGCGCCGGTGACGGTGTCGTCGTCCTCGGACATCGCGAGCGTGGTGCTGCCCGCGGCCGCGGAGAAGAAGCCGGGCAAGGCGGAGAAGGCAGATCCGGCGAAGGAGGCGCGTGTCGCGGCCGAGATCAAGCCGCCGAAGGGCGTGACGCGGGTCAAGACGCAGCTCGAGGCGGGGCTCGACGTGGGCGCGAATCCGAGCCCGGATGCAGCGCTGCGGGCGGCGATCCTGCGGACGCTCGGGGGCGCGGAGGACGCGCGTTCGCCGCGCGCGCCGGGGCTGCTCGAAGCGGCGTTGCGCGCGAAGGAGACGCCGCCCGACGTGTTCGCGCTCGCGGGGTACGTCTCGCCGTTCGGCGCGGAGCGGAGCGAGCGGTTGAACCTCGCGTTCGAGCGCGGCAAGGCGGCGAACGACGAGGCGACGGCGGCGTTCGCGCAGCGCCGGCTCTTCGAATCGTCGCTCGCGGCGCGCTACCCCGACTGGGCGCTCGCGCGTGTCCGCGAGGCGCCGCTCTCCACCGCGACCGACCTCGAGGCGCGCCTGCTCAAGATCGCAGGACGCTCGCAGATGGGCGCGCAGGGCGCGTACCGGGCGCATCGCGACGAGCTCATGGCGATGACGGGCGAGGAGCGCGGGCGCGCGCCGACGGCCGTGTGGGCCGAGCTTTCCTCGGTGACGCGCGCCGATCCGCAGACGGCGCTGGTCGCGGCGCGCAAGCTCGTGGAGCAACGCGCGGGCGCGCGGGACAGCCGCTACGTCTCGGCGTTCCGCGTGCAAGGCGGCGCGGAGCTCGAACGGGCCGCGGCCGAGAGCCTCGCGCACCAGCGATCGGCCGACGAGCTCGTGGCGATCGGGCAGCAATTGCTCGATGCGGGCAGAAACGCCTGGGCGCGCGAGGTGTTTTACGTGGCGACGCTCCTCTCGCCGAACAAGGCGTCGGCGTTCGACGGGCTCGCGGCGGCGCGCAAAGCGGTGCTCGCGGACGAGGTGCGTCAGGGCAAACCGCCGTCGGAGCCGGCGGAGCGCGTGACCGAGGCGCTCGCGCGGGCGCTCGCGCTCGAACCCACGGATCAGCAACGCAAGGCGGAGATCGCGCTCCGCACGCGCACGCCGCAGGGCAAGACGACGATGCCCGACGAGCAGGCGATCGTGCAGCCGAGCGTCTTCCTCGCGCGGGCGAAGGCGAACCCGGCGAAGAAGGGCGAGGTCTTCGACAGGCAGCTCCACTGGACGCGCGTCGTGACGTACCACCCGGATCGGCGCGTCTCGCAGCTCATGCATTACGCGCGCGAGATCGTGGTCGAGCCGCGCACGGAGATGGACCTCTACGAGTCGGACATCCCGGCCGAGGGCGATCGCACCGAGCTGCTCTTCGCGCGCGTGCATCGCAAGGACGGCTCGATCGCGCTGCCCGAGGAGCAAGGCGGCGGCGGGCGCGGCGCGTACGTGCGCTGGCCGAAGCTCTCGTCGGGCGACGTCGTGGAGATCGCCGTGCGCTCGTGGACGCGTGATCCCGTGGGCCGGCGCGGCGACGCGCCGTTCTACTTCATCGACTACGTGGGCTCGATGGATACGCGGCCGATCCTGTTCAACGAGGTCATCGTCGACTCGCCCGCGGCCTCGCCGCTCGCCGTCGACGTGATCAACGGCAAGGCCGATCGAGCGGAGACGAAGACCGTCGGCGATCGCGTGATCCAGCGCTTCGTCTGGGACAACCCGACGAACGTGCGCGACGAGCCGCTCGCGCCGCCGATCGCGGAGACGGTGCCCGTCGTGGTGGGCTCGACGTTCGCGGGCTGGGGCGATTTCCGCACCTGGTACAAGAGCGCCGTCGAGGGTTTTTCCACGCCCGACGAGCGCATCAAGGAGCTCGCGGCCGAGCTCACGAAGGGCAAGAAGACGCGCGACGAGAAGATCCGCGCGGTCTTCGACTACGTCGCCGACTCGATCCGCTACGTGAACTACGTCTCGGGCGAGGCGTGGCTGCCGAACCGTCCGCAGATCTCGCTCGCGCGCAAGCAAGGCGACTGCGACGACAAGGCGATGCTGCTCATCACGCTGCTCAAGGCGATCGGCATCGAGGCGACCGAGGTGCTCGTGCAGACGCGCTACACGGGGCAGTCGATGTTGCTCCGCAGCGAGAAGGTCGCGGTGCCGATGTTCGATCACGGCATCGCGTACCTGCCCGCGAAGGACGGCGCGCCGGCGATGTGGCTCGACGCGACGAGCCCGCAGAGCCGCCTCGGACCGCTGCCGGCGATGGATGCGCGCACGCTCGCGTTCTTCATCGACGACGGCCCCGCGAAGATGATCGAGACGCCCGCGAGCTCGCCCGACGATCACGGCATCGACGCCGAGTGGCGGATCGAGCTCGACGGCAGCGGCCGCGGCAAGCTCACCGCGAACGAGCGGCACGTGGGCGACGCGGCCTTCGAGCTGCGCACGAACCTCGTCGAGCCCGACGCGCGCAAGCAATGGGCCGAGACGTACCTGACGGGCAAGTGGGTGCCCGGCGTGGAGCTCAAGGGCGAGGTTGGCTTCGACGGCGCGCTGCCCGGCGGCGCGGCGAAGCTCTCGTACGAGGCGACGAGCCAGGGCATCGCGCGGCGGGAAGGGAGCGAGCTCGTCGTGCCGGTGAGCGACACGGTGACGCTCACGTCGCAGCTCGCGCCGCTCTCGTCGCGCACGATGCCGGTGGTGCTTCCGCCGTTCCTCGCGCCGCGACACGAGACGCGCGCGATCACGATCGTACCGCCCGAGGGCTACGTCTTCGCGGAGCTGCCGCCGGGCGGCGAGGAGGCGGGCGGCGAGTTCGGACGCGCGAAGATCGAGTTTTCCCCGGGCGAGGGCGGCGCGGTCGTCGTGAAGCGCACGCTCGTGTTCGACCTGTCGACGATCCCGGTCGACAAGTACACGAAGTGGCGCGCGTGGCTCCAGCGGGTCGATGGGCTGATGCACCGGCTCGTGCGGCTCGTGCCCGGAGACCCGCGCAAGACGGCGCCGCAGAAGACCGCGGAGAAGGCCGCGCGATGAGCGGCGACGGGCGCGAGGACGACGTCACGAGCGTCCTCGCGATCCTCGGGGGCGCCTCGACCGACGAGGAGATCGCGTTCCTCGAGGAGCCCTTCTCTTCCTTTTGATCCCAAACGATCGGCCCGCGCCGCCTTGGGGGCTTCACAAGGTCGTCATCGAAACGTAAGAGATATCCATTGAGGTCGGGCATCTCCGCCTCGCGAGGAGGTCTCATGCGTTGTCCTTCGCTTGCCGCGCCTTCCTTTCGTGCCCTGCTCTGCGTCCTCGTTCAGGTGCCGCTCGTCGCCGCGTGTAGCGGCACCGATGAAGAGCCGCCCGGGGCCACCGACTGCTCGGCCTTGAAGTTCGAGGTCGGCGACCCGAACGGGCACAAGGACCCATTCGGCGCCAAGGCGGCGGGGCAGGCGCGCGCCGGCAAGGTCACCGATCTCTCGGGCATCGCGCAGCCCGGGCATGGCCGGCAGCAGATCGAGCCCGGTGATTTCGTCCTCGCGAACGACAAGATCGTCGTGTTCATCGAGGACAAAGATTTCTCCGACGGGTATGCGCGCTTCGGCGGCGAGATCCTCTCGATCGACAAGGCGAACGCCGACGGCAAGCCCACGGGCGTCTCGAAGTACACCGAGACGCTGACCGGGCTCTCGGTCGAGATGATCGATCCGACGAGCGTCACGGTGCTGAAGGACGGCTCGGACGGCGGCGAGGCCGTCGTGCGGGTCGCGGGCAAGCTCTCGAAAATCCCGTTCATGCAGGGGCCGCTCTCGTATCTGTTCCCGCGCACGTACGAGCTCGAAGCGGCCTACGATTACGTGCTCCGGCCGGGGGAGGAGCGCGTCACCATGCGCATGGGCGTGGTCAACAAATCGAATGAGCCCGTCGATTTCGGCGTGGACCGACCGGATCCGGACGAGCTCCTCGGCTTCTTTCATTATTCGAACGCGCAGCTCGTGACGCCGGAGTCGGGCTTCGAGGAGCCCTCGGGGCGCGTCGCGTGGGCGGGCTTCGACGGCGGCGATTTCGGATTCGCGTTCCGCATCCCGGGCCACGAGCTCGCGTACGGCCTGACGGTCAGCGGATTTTCGCTCTTTTATGGTCCGGGCTTCGTCGTCGACGCTTGCTCGGCGGAGACGGTCGATCGGGCGGAGATCATCGCAGGCGGACCCGATTACGACGGCCTGCGCGAGGCGGTGCGGCGTGCCTCCGGCGAGGCGCCGTGGCGCGAGATCAAGGGCAAGGTCGAGGACGCCCAAGGCACCGGGGTCGCGGGCGCGTGGCTGCACGCGACGAGCGCGGAGGGCGAGTATCTGAGCCGGACGCGGACGGATTCGGAGGGCTCGTTCGTGGTGCACGTGCCGCCGGGCGCTCCGGTGACGCTCGTGCCGCAAAAGCAAGGTTATGCGCCGCACGCGGGCTTCGGGGTCTCCGCGGACGAGACGACGGCGACGATCCCGCTCGATCCGAATGGAACCATTCACGTGGTCGCGAAGGATTCGGCGACGGGCGCGGCGCTGCCGGTGCGCGTGCAGATCGTCCCGAAGGACGCGCTCGCCGCGGCGCCCGAGGCGTTCGGCGTGCCCGACGAGGCGAACGGGCGATTGCACCAGGTCTTCGCGATGGATGGCAATGCGACGGTGTCGGTGCCGCCGGGCGAGCACACGGTGATCGTGTCGCGTGGCTATGAATGGGAGCTCCTCAGCACGGACGTGACGGTCGCGGCGGGCCAGACGCTGGAGGTCCCGGCGGACCTCGCGCATTCGGTCGACACGTCGGGCGTGATGTGCGCCGATTTTCACATCCATTCGCAGTTCTCGGCGGACTCGAATGATCGGATCGAGCACAAGGTGCGGGGCGCGATCGCGGACGGGCTCGACATCCCGGTGTCGAGCGAGCACGAGTGGGTCGCGGATTTCCAGCCGTTGATCCAGGACATGGGCCTGACGCAATGGGCGTTCGGCATGGCGTCGGAGGAGCTGACGACGTTCACGTGGGGCCATTTCGGGGTCGTGCCGATGACGCCGGACCCGCAGAAGGCGAACCGCGGGGCGGTCGACTGGATCGGAAAGGACCCGAAGGACGTCTTCGCGCTCGTGCGGGCGCTGCCCGATAACCCCGTGCTCATCGTGAACCACCCGAGTGACGGCGGGTTCGGCGCTTATTTCAGCGCCGCGGCGCTCGATCGGAAGACGGGCAAGGGGCGCGACGGGTTCTGGAGCGACGATTTCGACGCGATCGAGGTCTTCAACGACTCCGATTTCGAGAAGAACCGGGGCGAGTCGGTCGCGGACTGGTTCGCGCTGCTCGAGGCGGGGATGACGGTGTGGGCCGTGGGCAGCTCCGACAGCCACCATTTGCGGACGAGCCCGGTGGGGTATCCGCGGACGTGCCTGGCGTTCGGGCACGACGATCCGACGAAGCTGACGAAGATCCTCGTGCGTGACGCGATCAAGAGCGGCGGGGCGACGATCAGCGGCGGCCTGTTCATGACGGCGGCGGGCCCGAACGGGGAAAAACCCGGAGAGATGGTGAAGACCGGCGCGGGCGGGATGGCGACGTTCACGCTCACGATCGAGTCGGCGAGCTGGGTTTCCGCGACCATGCTGGAGACGATCGTGAATGGAAAGACGGTGTCGACGGAGCCCCTCGTGCCGGTGGATGGCTGGGCTGGCCCGTCGAAGAAATTCACCAATCAAGTGACGGTGACGCTGGATCCGTCGCGTCCGAGGAACTGGGTGATGTTCCACGCGAAGGGCGACGGGGACCTCGCCCCGCTGCACCCGGGACGGAGGCCGTTCGCGGCGTCGAATCCGTTCTTCTTGACGCCCTGAAGCGGCCTCGGCGTTCAAACCCGGCTGGCGGGCCCGGGTGGGGGGGACGCGAATGCGATCGTATCGGGAGCCGCTCGTCCCCACGCGGGAGGGCGGCGCCTTATACTGATGCTGCACCATGCCCCGAAGTCGTCACCGCGCGGCCAGGCTGAAAAGGCGGCGGCCCGCCTGGCAAAGGCGCGGGGCGCCTGCGTCAGGGCCTCGCGCGGCGGCCGAATCCCAGTCACACTTGCGGACTGTGCTTGCCCACGCACCGATCGTGCTCTTTACTCTCGACCCACGAGGCATCTTCACGCTCCAGGAGGGGCGCGGGCTCGAAGGGGCGAGGCTCCGCCAGCATGGTGAGGTTGGCCAGTCGATTTTCCGCGTGTATCAGGACTACCCGTGGATCACCGACAGCGCGCGGCGAGCCCTCGCCGGAGAGAGCGTGCGCGCGGCCGGGGAGTTTCATGGGGCCTGGTACGAGGTTCATTTCATGCCACTCCGAATTGCGGAGACCAAGAGCTCGGGCGTGCTCGGCGTCGCCACGGACATCACCGCGCGCAAGCGCGCAGAGGACGCGCTCGAGCAGCAGCAAGCGGTGCTCAAGTACGTCATCGCGAACGTACCGCACGCCATTTTTTGGAAAGATCGCCAGGGCCGGTTTCTGGGGGGCAACCAGAACTTTTTGAACGATTCGGGGACGAAGTCCCTGGAGAACCTCGTCGGAAAGACCGATTACGACGTCTGGAGGCGCGAAGACGCGGACGCGTTCGTCAAGAGCGACCGCGAGGTCATGGCGAGCGGCACGCCGATCCTCGATATCGAGGAACCCATGCTCCGCTCGGACGGCTCGCCGCGCGTGCTGCTCACGAGCAAGGTCCCGATCCGCGACGAGCGGGGCGAAGTGGCCGGGCTGCTCGGCATTTACGCGGACATCACCGAGCGCAAGCAGATGGAGCTCGACCTCCAGAACGCCAAGGAGAGGGCCGACGACGCGGCCCGCGCCAAGGGCCAGTTCCTCACGGTCATGAGCCACGAGCTGCGCACGCCGCTCGCGCTGATCCTCGGCCCGCTCGCCTCGCTGCTCTCCAAGGAGGGAAGCGAGCGCGAGCTGCTCTCGCCGAGCGTGCGCGAGGACCTCGTGCGCGTGCAGCGCAATGCGCGCAGGCTCCATCGCCTCGTCGACGACATCCTCGATCATCAGAAAATCGAGGCAGGAAAGTCCACGGTCGACTGGGAGTCCGTCGACGCGGCCGAGCTCTGCGCCGATATCGTCGGCGACGCCCGCCCGTCGGCCGGGCGCGGCGGGATCGAGCTATCGCTCGAGGCTTCGGCCGGAGAGCCGGTCCCGCTCGATCGTCGCAAATTCGAGAAGATCGTGCTGAACCTGCTCGGCAATGCCCTGAAGTTCACGCCGCCCGGGGGGCGCATCGTCGTGCGCCTGCGGAAGGTGGGCGACGAGCTCGAGCTCGCGGTCGAGGATACGGGGCCGGGCATTCCGGCGGACAAGCAACACCTCCTGTTTCAGCGATTCCAGCAGATCGACACGTCGGCGACGCGCAAGCACGAAGGGACGGGGATCGGGCTCTCGCTCGTCAAAGAGCTCGCGGAGCTCATGGGCGGCCGGGTCTTCGTGGAAAGCGAGGCCTCCATGGGCGCGCGTTTCTTCGTGCGGCTCCCGTGCGTCGCGGATCGCCTCGCCGCGCCGCGGCCTGCGCCCGATTCCGTCGACGCGCGGCTACCCGGGCACCGCGCGGGTCATTTCGAGGCGCGCACGACGGCCGGCGCGCGCGGGGCGACGAGCAAGCACGGCCCACGCGTGCTCGTCGCCGAGGACAACCCGGACATGGGTTCGTATTTGCTGGATATTCTCTCCGCCGAATACGACGTCGAGCTCGTGACGAACGGCCGGGCGGCGCTCGACGCCGTGCGGGCGCGGCGGCCCGAGGTCATCGTATCGGACGTGATGATGCCCGAGATGGACGGGTTCGAGCTCGTCCGTCGGCTGAAGCAAGACCCGGAGGCGCGCGACATTCCCATCATCTTGCTGACGGCCAGGGCAGGGGCCGCCTCGGCCGCCATGGGCCTCGACGTCGGCGCGGACGATTACCTGAGCAAGCCGTTCGATCCGGCGGAGCTCGTGGCGCGGGTGCGCGCGGCCGAGCGATTGCATCGCGCGCACGTCGAGCTGGCCGAGAAAAACCGCGAGCTCGAGAGGACGTTGCAGAGGCTCTCGGAGACGCAGGAGGAGCTCGTGCAGGCGGGGAAGATGGCGGCCGTGGGCACCATGCTCGCGGGCCTCTCGCACGAGATCAACAATCCTCTGGCGGTCATCCTGATGAATGCCCAGCTCTTGCTCCGCCGGCTCGGCGGGACGAAGGGGCCGAGCCTCGACGAGGCGGCCGTTCGCAAGACGATGCTCACCATCGAGGCGCAGGCGACGCGCTGCTCGCGCCTCGTGCATACGCTGCTCGATTACTCGCGCAGCAATCCGATGGGGCGCGAGCTTTGCGACGTGCGGGCGGCGCTCGACCGCGTGCTCGAATTCACGGCGCCTCAGGCGCGCGCGCGCGAGGTTCGGCTCGAGGTGTCGCAGGATCCCGAGGCACCCAAGGCGGTGCTCGTGAACCTGGCGCAGCTCGACGCGGCCTTGTTGAATGTGGTCGGCAATGCGCTGGATGCCGTGTCGGAGGGCGGAGCCGTCTCCGTCGTTGCGCGGGCGCTCGACCCGGGGGATGACGCCGCCCCCGGCGTGGAGATCGAGGTGCGCGACACCGGGTGTGGCATTGCGCCGGAGGACCTCGGGCGCATTTTCGATCCGTTCTTCACCACGAAGCCGCCAGGGCAGGGGACGGGCCTCGGGCTCCCGCTCACGCAAAGGTTCGTCATGGACCACGGCGGACGCATTCACGTGACGAGCGAGCTCGGCGTGGGGACGACGGTCCGCATGTCGCTGCCGGCCGCGGGGGCGCTGGATTCCCCGGGGTGACCGCGTGCGAGGATTCTCCCACGACCGCAACCACAACGCCTTCACCTGCCCAACCCCCCCGGGGTTCCCCCACCGCAACGCCTAGCGCTTCCCGAACCCCTCCGGGGTTCCCCCACCGCAACGCCTTGCACCTCCGGAACCCCTCCCCGCAGCCGAAACCACTCCCGCCATCGGTCGCCCTACCCCCACCCGGTCGCCAAAACGCAAGCCGTTGCCTTCCGCGCACCCCTCCGGGCAGCCCCACCCGCCATCGCCAGCGCAAGCTCAACCCCTCGCACGAATCCGACGGAAAGAATTTTCCGTCGCGACCGTCCTACGCGCGCCTCACTCACCACGTCCCCCGGGGTTGCCCTGGGAGGAGGATTCTCATGGCCCGCTCCTTCTCGCCTGCAAAGCTCGTCGCATTGCCTCGCATGACGGCCCTCTCCACGGCCCGGCTCATGGCCGAGCTCCTCGAAGCCGCTGCGCGTGAAAAGATGCTCCCGGCTTCGCTTGCTGCCGATCGGAACGACCTCGGCGAAGCGCACGAGGCCCTCCAGGTCGAGCTCGGCAAGCGCACCGCGGGAGAGGGCGACATGCCGCCCGTCGTCCGCTCGGCCGATCGCATCGAAGACAATGCGTTCGGCGCGCTCTCGGATTGGCTGCTCTCGTTCAAGCGATTGCCCCCGGAGAGGCACCCCGAGGCGGCCGACGCCGAGCTCGTGTACGAGGCGCTTTTTGGTCAGGGCCTCGGTTTCCTCACTCTCCGCGCGGCCGACGAATGGCAGGAGGCCGAGATCCGGATGCGGATCATCAAGGACAAGGCCCTCGGCGCGGTCATCGAAAAACTCGGCGGCAAGCCCTTCCTCGACGAGCTCACGCTCGCGCACGAGGCCTACGGCGAGGCCCTCGGGATCACGAAGGCCCGGCCCGTGTCGGAGCTGCCCGGCGTGGGGAAAGCCCAGGCCACGGCGCTCGATGTGTTGCGGAGCTACGTGCTGCGCGTGGCGGCGTACGTGCGGGAGAGCGAGCCGGCGACGGCGGCGCTCGCGGAGAGGTTGCTCGCGCCGCTCGCGCAATGGAAAGAGCGGCCGCGAAAGCGTGCGGCTCCTGCCGGCGAAGCCGCTCCCGTGAGCGCCACGAACGGCTGACGGATCGTTCCTCGTAAAACGTTTTTCTTGACCATCCCTCCCTCCACGCCGCTGCACGCGCTAGACTTCGGCCGTCATGGCAAGCACGGCGCAACGGCACGGCCTCGATGATCCGGACGACCTCGTCGATTACCCGGGCGACCTGGGCGAGAGCCCGTTGATGCGTCGCATTGCCGAGCTCTTGCGGCCCTTGCTCGCGCGGTTCCTTGCCACGCAGGGCGTTCGGGCCTTCGTCGGCGCCGATCAGTTCATCTACTGGCTCAAAGGCAACCCCAAGGCCGTCGCTGCGCCCGACGTGTACGTCATGCCCGGGATCGATCCGGACCTGGCGCCGCGGTGCTGGAAGCTCTGGGAGGCGGGCGCTGCGCCGAGCTTCGCCGTCGAGATCATGGCCGAGGAGAATGACCTGAAGGACGTCGTGCACGCGCCGCAGCGGTACGACGAGCTCGGGACGCGCGAGCTCGTGGTCTTCGATCCGTACGTGGACGTGGCCTCGGGGCGGACGCGGTTTCGGGTGCATCGCCGCGACGAGACGGGCAGGCTCGTGGTCGTCGAGGCGACGAACGCCGATCGGGTGTGGAGCGCCGAGCTCGAATGCTTTTTGCGCGCCGTGGGGGAAGGGAGCGCCATGCGGCTCAGGCTTGCCACCGGGGCGGAAGGGGAGACGTTGTTCCCCACCGAAGGCGAAGCCGAGCGCGCGGCGCGTGAGGCGCTCGAAGGGGAGCTCGCGCAAATGCGCGCCGAGCTCGAGCGGCTGCGGCGCTAGGGCGCGCGCCCCAAGGATTCGTTACCTCCGCCGAACCAGACTCCCCTTCTGCCCAGCTTCGAGCGTCCCTTCGCCGACCAGGAAAAGCTCGGTTTTGCCCTTGCCCCAGATGCCCTGGATTGCGGCCGCGCCGTGGGGCCAGTTGAGCTCGTCTTTCCAGGTCTTGCCGCCGTCGGTCGTGTGCTGGAACTGCTGGTTGCGGCCGACCACGTAGAGGTCGCCCTTGCCCACCACCCGGATGCCGAGAAGCTCGTCGCCGTCGAAGCTCCCGATCGATTTCCACGTCGCCGCGCGGTCGTTCGATTCGTACACCGTGCCCTTCGCGCTCACCGCGTACAGGTAATCGACGCTCGCGCCGTCGATCTGCCGCAGCGGCGAGTCGAGCGTGTCGACCGGCAGCTTCGACCAGAGGTGTCCGCCGATCTTCGATTGCAACACGATCGGCGCGCCGTCCTTGCTCGCCTGCCCCACGACGTAAATGTCGTCCGCGCCGCTGCCCCAGACGTCGTACAGCGTGCCGACCACGCCGCTCGTGTCTTGCTTCCACGTCTTGCCGCCGTCCGTCGTGTTCAGGATGTTTCCGTCCCCGCCCACGACGTACACGTCGTCCCGGCCGCTGCCCCAGACGGCCATGAAAAACGTGCCCGTGATGGGGACCTTTTGCGGCGACCACGTGATGCCGCCGTCCGTCGAGTGCATGATCGCATTGCCGCCCACGACGTAGATGTCGTCCGGGCCGCTGCCCCAGACGCAGCGCAGCCACGCGTCCTTCGGCGAGGCCTGCCGCGTCCAGTTGATGCCGGCGTCCTCGCTGCGCAGGATCGTTCCGCCGCCGCCGACGGCGATCACGAGCTTGTCGAGGCCCCAGATGCCGCTCAGCGTGTCGACGTAGTTGCCGCGCTGCCCCACCCACGCCGAGCCCGCGGCGTCGGGCAGGGTGAGCGTCAGCGGGCCGAGCGCAGGGCCGTCGTCCTCGGGCTCCGTGACCTCGGTTTTCGTATTCGTCGGGGGTTTCGTCGTGGTCTGCGTTTGCTGTCCGCCGCACGCAGAGGCGAGGAGGACGAACGCGAGCCCCGCGTACGGGACGGAAGAAAGAAATCGTGTGACTCGGCGCGCCATGAGGTGTTCGTAGGGTAGGCCAAGGTGGGCGAGGGCGTAAAGGTTCGCGTGCGCGAGAGGCCCACGCGGCCCCGATGGTGATAAGGTTCCGCGGGAGCCGAAAGGCCGCTCGATGGGCGGCCACGCGGTCACGAACCGATGGCAGGCTGGGGACAGGGAGAAGGGCCGCCGCCGAAAGCACCGGCGATCCGTGGCGAAGTGGCGTGGGAGTACCTCCGCGACCGCGTCGACAACGTCATCGGGTTCTGGGTCGGCTTCCTGTTCTCCCCCGTGCCGGCAGAGCTGCGCACGCTGCGCGAGCGGGTCGAGCGGCAGGTGACCGGCGAGGGTCACGCGATGGTGACGCTCGTGCCGAGCACGCCGGAGGAGCTTCTCGGTTTGCCCACGCGGCTGCTCGAAGATCGAAGCCTGGCGAGCGCGTCGCTCGTCTGGATCGAGGCGCTCCACGCCGAGGCGCCCGGCGCCCTCGAGACGCCGTGGACGCGCGCCTGGGAGCAGACGGTGATCGAGATCGAGGCGCTGTTCGAGGAGCTGCGCGGCGTCCTGCTCGGAGGCATCGTGCTCGCCGCGCCGCCGGGCGTCGTGGATCCCGTGTCGAAGGCCGCGCCCGATCTCTGGCAGGTGAAGGCGATGTCCTTCCTGATCACGCCGCGGAGCGCAGGCGCCGTGCGTCCGAGCACGCCGCCGCCGGTGCGCGGGTCGCGGCCGTCGACGAGCTCGATGCGCGCGGCGTCCGTCGACCCCGACGATCTCGTGGCGATCTCGCAGAACCCGGAGCGGCTCAAGGTCTGGCAAGCCGAGAACTCGGCGCGCGCGTCGACGCCGTCGATGCCCGCGGTGTCGCTGTCGGCGGCGTCGATGGGCTCGAGGCCGACGCCGCCGCCTCCGCCGCCGCGCGCCGAGGTGGCCCGCGCGCACGCGCTCGTCGACGCGGCCGAAGGGTTCTTGCAGCAGGGCCGGCTGCAGGACGCGAAGGACGCGGCCGACGAGGCGGCGACGCTGCTCCGCGTGCGCGGCGACGCGCTCGACGAGGCGCGTGTCTTCGCGGTGCTCGCGGAGATCGAGGCGGAGAACGAGGATCTGTCGCGCGCCGCGGTGCACGCGCAGAAGGCGATCGCGATGTACGGGGCGCGGATGCCGGGGCAGGTGCCGCCGGCCTGGTATTGCCTGGCGGCGCGGGTCGCGCGGGAGCGGCGCGAGCACGTGGCGGCGACGCGCTTCGAGGAGCTCGCGCTCGGGGCGATCCGGGCGATGCGGCAGGGCGACGAGGGGCCGGACGCTCTGTTCGAGCTGTCGGACGCGCTCGAGCGGATCGGCGACGCGCGGCTCGCGGCGAGCAAGCCGGCGGACGCGGCCGTCGCGTTCTCGGAGTGCTTGCTCCTCAGGCGCCGGGTCCTCGCGGCGATGGGGGACGGGCCGGAGGCGCTCGGCGAGGTCTCGTATTCGCTGAAGCGGCTGGCCGACGCGTGCGTGCATGCGAGCGACGTGATCGGGGCGGTCGCGGCGTATCGCGAGGCTGTGGCGATCGATCGGAAGCTCTACGCCGCGAGCGGGAAGAACGCGGAGGTGCGCTACCAGCTCGCCGACTCGCTCTGGCGGCTCGGGGACGCGCTCACGACGAGCGGCGAGGCGTCCGAGGGCGCGGCGATGAGCGAGGAGGCGACGCAGCTCCTCGCGGGGGTGGAGCCGCCTTCGGGGACGCCGGCGCGGAAGTACGGCCCGGGGTCACGGAGGGGGCAGCGCGCGGGGCGGACGTGGTAGTCTCCGCGCCCTGACCATGATTTCCCTGAACGCCGAGTGGACCCGGCTCCTCCACAAATACCAGGACGATCACCAGGATCCGCGCAACCAGGCTTGCCACAAGGTGGGCATCCCCCTCATCGCGCTGAGCTTCCCCGTGGGCGCGACGCTCGTCGGCCTCCCGCTCGCGGGGGCAATGTTCACCGTCGGCTGGGGTTTCCAGTTCGTGGGGCACGCATTCGAAGGAAAAAAACCTTCGTTCGTGGACGACAAGCGGAGCCTGGTCATCGGGCTGCTCTGGTGCATGGAGAAGTACGGCGTGCGCGTGTACGAAGAATCGCCGGCGGCATGACGACCTCGCCGCGCGTGCCAAGCGCGCGTGGATGAGGCAGCATGGATCCGCCGATGCGCCTTCATTCTGCCCGCCTCGGGCTCGTCTCCGCGGCGCTCCTCGTCGCCGCTTGTCTTGGCCCGACGCCCGTCGCGCCGCAGGCTCCGCCGTCCGCCAAGCTCGCGGAGTCGTTCGTCGAGGCGCTCGACGCCGAGGCGGCCGATCCGCTCGCGTCCGCGAAGTACCTCGACGCGATCGATCGCGCCGTCGCGAACGGCCGTGATCCCGAGGCGCTCGCCACGGTCGTCGCGTCGCTCGACGCGCTTTCGTTCCGGGAGGTCGAGGCGCTCGGGTTGCCCGGAGAGCAGGCCGTCGCGTTTCGCTCGCGCGACGTGATGCCCGTCGTCGTGGAGCGGCTGCGCGGCGCGTGGACGGCGGCCGGCGAGCGGCTCGCGCAAGGCGACGATCCAGGCGTGCTGCCGGTGATGCGCGGGATGCTGGCGACGGCGCTGCACGAGCTCGCGATGTACGTGGGGCAAGAGCAGGCGGCGATGGTGTGGGGCGAGCGGCGCGGATGCGCGCGGGAAGCGGCGCTCGTCGCGCCGCTCGATTTCGCCGCGCTTCGAGGCCTGGCCGAGCCCTCGCAGGTCACGCCGACGGGCGCGTTTGGGGCGACGTACCCGGGCGCGCGGCCGTTCTTCGCCGAGGTGACGCCGCACGTGGTGCGCGCGGACGCGTGCGCGCTCGACGTGAACGCGACGTTCTCGCTGCCCGGCGTGCGCGCGCTCGTGGTCGACATCGAGAACCCGCGTGAGCAGAAGATCTATCTGTCGCTCGCGTCGAGGTCGGCGGCGGTCGTCGACGTGGCCGGGACGCGCGTGCTGCGCCGCGGCTTCGAGGCCGGCGACGAGGCCGTGACGCGGCTCGGCAGCGTCTCGCTCCCCGCGGGGCGCGCGCGCGTGGTCGTGCGGGTCGGGCAGATGAGCGACGGCGATCAGATCGAGCTCGACGTGTGGGGCGACGACGGCCTGCCCTTGCCGCTGCGCGCGCCAAAGGCGGGCGACGTGGCGACGGTCGGCAAGGCCTCGGGCGCGACGCCGATCGAGATCGCGGCGGCGAGGCCCGGGGACGCGACGCTCGCGCTCACGACGGCCGCGCTGCTCGGGCTCGGGGAGGCGCGCGTGGCCGAGCATCTCCTGGAAGAGCGAGGTCTGCCGGAGACGAGCAGCCCGCGCGCGTTCTTGCTGGCCGCGCGCGCGACGGCGAAGGCCGGGGATCTTCCGGATTCGAAGCAAATCGAGCGGCTGCGCGCCTACACGGAGAAGACGCTCGCGGGCTGGCCGAAGGCCTGGGAGGCGCTCGTGACGCGCGCGGCGCTGACGGAGCGCAGGCGCGCGGTCGAGGGGCTCACGGACGCGCTCGGCGAGCTCGGCGTGCGTCCGCCGGCGCCGGGGCAAGCCGCGGACAAACCCGCGGCGGAGAAGGCCGTGACGGATCCGATGACGCTCACGTACGTGGCGGCGGCCGCGAAGCGTGGGGAGATGCTCGACGTCGCGGAGGAGGCGTACCGCGCGCTGGAGACGGCCGTGCCGGGATCGCCGCTGCTCGCGCGGGTCGACACGTACCTGCACGGGCGCGTGGGCGCCGACGCGGTGAAGGCCGCTTGTACGGGAGGGACGAGCCGCGCGGAGCTCGCGTGCATGTACGCGCATCAGCAGCGCGGCGACACACGCGCGGCGCTGGAAGAGCTCGGCCGCGTGCGGCGCCTGCGCTCGGCGGCGGACGCGTTCCGCGACACGGAGGTCGGGCTCCACGTGCTCGCGGGAGATCTCGACGCGGCGATCGCGGCCTACGACGCGGCGCCGCCGGCGCGCAGGCGGCTGCTCGACGCGCTCGGCTTCGCCGCCGGCAAGAACCGATCGGACCTCGTGCGTCCGCGCCTCGAACGGGATCAACGCGTCGCGGCCGACGCGCCGTACGCGATCCCGATCCTGCGCCGGATCCTCGCGCTCGAACCGGATCAAGCGCGCGAGCTGGAGGCCGAAGGCGCGCGCCTCGTGGCGGCGGATCGCGCGGCGAACGTCATGCCCGGCGCGGGCACGGCGGTGCTCCGGCACGTCGAGCGATACGCCCTCGATGCGGGCGGCGTGCTCCGGTACCTCGTCTACGATCTGCGGCGCGTGTCGGGCACGACGGACGTCGCGGAGGGCGCGGTCTCGTACGGGCCCGCGATCGAGGCGAACGCCGCGCAGCGCTTGCTCCGGCGCCGCATCCACAAGCGCGACGGCCGCGTGGTCGAGCCCGATCAGGTCGCGATGGCCGCGCAGAGCCACAGCGATCTCTCGGAGCTCGAGAAGGGCGACTACGTCGAGCAGATCCTCGAAGGGTTCGTGGTGCCGGACGCGGGCGGGCAGATCGTGCTCGACGGGCCCGACCTCCTGCCGGCCCGCACCGGCGTGCGCGAGGCGGAGATCGAGCTGCGCCGCCCGGCCTCGCTCGCGCTCGGCCTCTGGTCGCATCCCTTGCTCGGCAAGCCCCAGGTTCGTACGGACAAGGGCGACGAGATCCGCGTCTGGCGCATCGAGAACAAGGAGCCTCGGCGCATCGAGGACGGCGTGCCGCGGCTCGAACAGTCGGTGACGATCAGCTTCGGCACGCAGACGTGGGCGAACCTCGGGCGCTTGCTCGACGATCACGTCCGCGCGCTCGAAGACAAGGATCCGTACGTCGCGCGGTTCGCCCGCGAGGCCGCGGGGACCGTCACGGCGCCCTCGCGCGCGCTCGTCGAGCGCGTGGTCACCGCTGTCGGCAAGCGCGTGAAGGTGCCCGGCGGCGGCGAGCTGTCGGACGTGTCGGCGATGTACGGCACGGGCCCGCAGCAGACGACGGCGCGCACGGTGCTCGAGCTTGGTCAGGGCAGCCGCGCGCTCGTCGTGTGGCGCGCGCTGCGCGAGCTCGGCGTGGACGCGCGCCTCGCGATCGCCGAGACCGAGCCGTTCAGCGGCGCGGCCGATTTCCCGCCGCACGTGGGCCGCTTCCGGTATCCGCTCGTCGTCGCGCGTTTGCCCGAGGGTGAGCTCTGGATCGACGCGGACGTGGACGGCCCGCCCTTGCCTCCGGGCCGCGTGAGCCCGGAGCTGCGCGGCAGGAACGCGATCCTGCCCGACGGCAGCCTCGTCACGGTGCAGGGCGACGCGAGCGAGAAGGGCGACGAGATCGAGATCCGGCTCGCGCTCGACGCGTCGGGCGTCGCGCGCGGCAGCTTCTCGATCGCGCTGCACGGGCGCGAGGCGCAGTCGCTCGCGGACTCGCTCGACACGGTCGTCGGCACGGATCGGCGCGAGATGCTGCGCAACGTGGTGCTCACGTGGGTGCCCTGGGCCGACGTCGAGGACGTCGAGCTCGGATCGAGCGAGGGCTCGTGGGAGGTGTCGGTGCGCGCGAAGATCGCGATCTTCGGCTACTCGCAGCCCGAGACCCGCGACGGCAAGACGTGGCTCTTGCCGGGCCTCGAGCCCATGCACCTCGCGCGTGGCTTCTCGAGCACGCTCGCTTCGTTTTACGCGTCGCGCGCGGGCCGCGAGAGCGCTCTCACCATCGACAGGCCGCTCCAGTATCGCGTCCGTCGTCGCATCGAGCTGCCCAGGGGCGCCACGATCGCGCGCGCGCCGTCGTCGGTGAAGATCGCGGCGGCCGGCTTCTCCGCGTCGCGCGAGGGCACGTACAAGGAGGGCGTGATCGAGGAGGCGTTCCTGCTCGATCTGCCGACGGGGACGGTGTCGGCGAACGAGTACGACAGCTTCGTCGAGCGCGTGCGCGCCGTGGACGACGGCTTTTTGGCCGGCACGCGCGTGAAGGTGTCGCCCTAGCATGCGGACCCTTCGTCCCCCGCCGCCCGAAGTGCCGCCGCGCGCGCCGGAGGGCATGCTCTTCGACGTACCGCTCGCGCCGCGGACCACGCTCGGCGTCGGCGGCCCGGCCGCGCGTTACGTCGAGGCGCGCACCGAGGAGGCCGTGCACGAGACGCTCAAGTGGGCGCGCAGCCAGCGCCTCGACGTCACCGTGCTCGGCGGCGGCTCGAACGTGCTCGTCGCGGATCGCGGCGTCGACGGCCTCGTCTTGCGGGTCGCGGTCTCCGGCGTGAACCACGCGATCGAGGGCGATCGGGTCACGTTGAGCGCGGGCGCGGGCGAGCCGTGGGACGCGCTCGTCGCGATGACCGTGGAGCAAGGTTGGGCCGGGCTCGAGTGCCTCTCGGGCATCCCGGGCGACGTGGGCGCCGCGCCGATCCAGAACATCGGCGCCTACGGCCAAGAGGCGGGCGACGTGATCACGTTCGTCTACGGCATCGATCGGCGCAGCGGCGCGACGGTGGGCATCGATCGGCTCGGCTGCCGCTTCGGCTACCGCGACAGCGTCTTCAAGCGCCGGGCGAGCGGCAGGTTCGTGATCGTCGGCGTGACGTTCTCCCTTCAGCGCGGCGGCTCGGCGGCCGTGCGGTATGCGGAGCTCGATCGGTACATGCGCGACGCGGGCGCCGCGCCTTCGCCCTCGCTCGTGGACGTGCGCAAAGCCGTGCTGGAGCTGCGTCGCCGCAAGTCGATGCTCGTCGAGGCGGGCGACGAGAACGCGCGCAGCGCCGGCTCGTTTTTCGTGAACCCGACGCTCGACGAGGCGGCCTTCGCCGAGGCCCGCGCGCGCATCGAGGCGGCGAACGTGCTCGAGCCTGGCGAGACGCTCCCGCGGTTCGTCGCGGGCCCGGGTCGCGTGAAGATTCCTGCTGCGTGGCTCATCGAGCGCGCTGGGTTCAAGAAGGGCACGGGCGACGGCCCGGTCGGCCTGTCGACGCGTCACGCTTTGGCGATCGTCAACCGCGGCGGCGCGACGGCCGAGGACATCCTTCGTTTCGCGCGCCGCATCCGCGACGGCGTGCTCACGCGCTTCGGCGTGCGGCTCGTGCCCGAGCCCGTGATGCTCGGCTTCCGTCCCGAGGAGGTCGAGGACCTCGTGGGGCACCCAACGACCTGATTTTACGGCGTGTTCTGCCGCCGCGAAGGCGGTTACGCGCTACGATCTCGCCGTGGTCGAACCCCTGGATGAAGGCAAGGCACCGGACGAGGCGCGCGACGATCGCCCCGCCGACGAGGAGGACGCGGATCGACGCTCCTTCCGCAGCCTGCGGCCACCGAAGCCGCTCGACGAGGACATGCTCGACGAGCTCGCGGGGCGTATCGCGGCGATGCCCGAGCCCGTCGCCACGCTCGCGGTCGGCGTGGAGATCGCGCGGGCCGAGGGGGACGCGACCGGCGTGCGCAAGCGGCTCTTCGAGCTCGGGATCGGCATCGTTCGTTATGGATTCTCGGTCGGGCTCGCGGCGCTCGTGGCGAAGCTCGGCGGCGCGGCCGCGCCGAGGCCGCTGGCGGAGGCGCTCGCGCGCGCGGCGCGGATCTCGGACGGGATGTGGTGCGAGCTCACGCGCACCGTCGGCAACGCGCTCAAGTCCCACGATCCAACGCTGGCGCAGATGCTCGCGTTCACTTCACAACGCCCGCTGACCGAGCTCGTTTCTGCTCGTAACGATTTCATCCATCGCGGCGGCTCCGGCGACAACGCGCTGGAGAAGCTGATGGCGCTGCTCGAAAACACCGAGGCGCTCCTGTCGCTCTCGCTCCGGTGCGTGGTGTCGCTCGATCCGCCGACGTACGAGGCGCGCATGGGCACGCCGCTCCGGGGCGGGGTTTGGCGCAAGACGAAGGGCGCGCTTCCCGCGGGTGTCGAGGCGGGCGTCGCGTACGTGGTGCGCGAGGACGGGACGTGGATGCCCGTGTCGCCGTACCTGCCGCTCGTCGACAAGCGGCTGCTCTTCGCGGACGGCCCGCACGCGCCGGGCAAGCCGTGGCGCTGTACCGATCCGGAGATCGGCGAGCACCGCGAGCACCAGCCGATCGACCGCGCGATTCGCAAGCTCGTGGGCGAGGACAAGAACGCGCCGCAGGAGCTGACGGACAGGCCACGGCTCGTCGGCCGGGAAGCGGCGGTGAAGGCGCTCGTGCGCGCCGCGGAGGAGGCCGCTTCGGGCAGCGTGCGCGTCGCGCTCGTGACGGGATCGTTCGGCGTGGGCAGGACGCGCGTCGCGGACGAGATCGTCGCGGCGGCCGCGGCATACGGCTTCGGGCGCGTGATCGACGCGCGTTGCTCGGTCGAGCGCACGACGCCGCTCCGCGCGCTGCGCACCGCGATCGAGGGCATGAAGGGGCTCGAGCGCATGCGCGACGCGATCGCGCGCGCTCTGTCGGTCGAGGCCGCGATGACGCGCGCCGCGCTGGAGGCGTCGATCGAGGCGATCGAGGAGGCGCTCGTGGAGGCGAGCCTCGAGGAGCCCACGGTGCTCGACATGGACGACGCGCAGTGGGCGGACGAGCACACGCAGGGGCTCTTGCGCATGCTGACGGATCGAGCGATCCGCAAGGGACGCGGGCGGCTCTTCGTGATCGTGACCGTGCGGGACGAGCCGAACCCGAGCGTCGCGCTCCGGCGCTTCGTGGGGCGCGTCGAGCAGGGCAACGGCGCGGGCGCGACGCGCGTCATGCTCGACGCGCTCTCCGCGAAGGACGCCTCCGCGCTCGTGCAGAACGTCGCTCCGATCGCGAAGGACATCGAGCGTGTCGTGGTCGATGGCGCGGGCGGCGTGCCGTTTTTCCTCGTGCAGCCGCTCCTCGTGTGGAACGAGACGGGTTCGCTCGTCTGGCGTGAAGCCGCGTGGCGGCCGCGCGACGAGTCGATCCTGCGCGCCTCGGTGCCGGGCGTGCGGGATCTTTTGCGCGCGCGGCTCGACTCGTTCTTCGATCCGGGATCGGACGGCGAGCGGGCCGCGCAGCACGTGCTCGCGTGCGTCGCGCTCTACGGCTCGGGTTTGCCGGTGGAGCAGCTCGTCGCGGCGGTGGAGGGCGCAGGGACGAGCGCGCGGAGCGTGGAGCAGGCGCTCGAATTGCTTGTGGAGTCGGGTTTGCTCATCGTGCGCGGCGAGCGACAGGAGCACGGGTTCGCGCAGGAGATCGTGCGGCAAGCGGCGCTCGACGACGTGCGGCAGAAGCCGTGGTTCCGGCGTGTCCACCGGAGCCTGCTCGAAGCCGTGGGGCGGAGCGAGGTGGCCGAGGAGAACGCGGCGTTCCTCGCGGCGGGCCACGAGACGCTCGGCGAGCGCGAGGAGGCCGCGCGCTGGTTCGGCAAGGCCGTGGCGAAGGCGCTCGCGGGCGGCGAGTTCGAACGGGCGATGGAGCTCGCGGAGAAACTCGCGCAGATGGCGAAGGGGGCCGAGCGCGCGCGCGCGGAGCTGCGCGTGGTCGATGCGCTCTTCCGCGCGGGTCGCGCAGCCGAGGCGAAAGATCGACTGGAGAAGATCCACCTCGATGGCGTCGCGGACATGGGCGTGCGGCTGGAAGCACGCGTGCTCACGCTCGCGATCGCCGCGACGCTCCGGCATCTACCGTCCGATCACGATCCTTCGCTCGTCGCGGACGCGGACGCGCACGGCGACCTCGTGCTCCGCGTCGAGACGCGGCTCGCCGTGGCGCGCCTCGTGCGCGGGCGACGCGGGCTCGTGCTGGCCGAAGAGGCGATCGCGCTCGTGAGGGACGCGTCGCTCGACCTGCAGTACCGCGCGCTCGCGATGCGGCTCGACCTGATCATCGAGGTCGATCCCAGCGATCAGGGGCGGCTCGTTCGGGCCGTCGAGATGGCGCGCGCGGCGGCGCGGGAGCTCCACTCGCCCTGGGCCGAGCTCGACGCCGACAGCTACCTCGCCATCGCGCACGCGAACGCAGGCCAGTTCTCAGCTGCGATCGCGCTCTTCGAAAGTATCGCGGAGCGAGCGAGGACCTTCAAGTTCGGGACGCTGCACCGCGAGGTCCTCACCAACCTCACGGCGACGCTCCTCCGCGCGGGCAATCCGACACAAGCGGCCATCGCCGGGAAGCTCGCCGCGGAGACGGCGCGGGCGGCCGGTGATCACGTCGTGCTCTCGGCCGCGCAGTCGCTCTGCGCGGATGCCATGCTCCAGACCGGCGATCTCGAGGGCGCGCGGGCGTCTGCGGACGAGGCCATCGCGCTCGCCCTCGCAGGCGGGCATGACTACCACGCGATCGTATCGCTCCTTCGTCGCGCCGAGATCCGCTCACGGCTCGGCGACCCATCGTCGATCGAGGACGCCGATCTGGCCCGCTCTCGCGCAGAGGCGACCGGCGACGCGGATTTCGTGGTTCGCGCCGAGATCTGGTCAGCGCTTCACTTCGCGCGTACCGCGACGAACGAGCCCGCTGCCGTGATGGCCAGGCTCGGGGACGTGGTGCGTCGCGTCGAGGACCGGGGAGCATCGCTCCGGGCGCCTACGCGGCGCTTGCTCGAGGAGGCGCGGCGTCTCGTCGAGGCGGGCACGCCGGACGGCGCCCCGGTCACTCGATGAGCAGGCCACCTCGCGTGCGCGCACGCTCGATGAGCAGCCCGCCACGCGTCTTCGGCGCCGGAAGCCGCGCGTATTTCGCCGCTGCATCCTTGTAGGCCCCGCCCTCGTTCGTGTGCTCGAACGAGAACACCTTCATGATGAGCCCGTCTCCAGGCTCGGTGCGCGCGACGAACGACGCGGGCTTGAACCCCGGCTTGCTGCCCGACGCACCGCCGAGGTCGAGCTCGAGCCCGCGGATGCGCGGGCACCGCTCGAGCCCGACGTCGCGGCACTTCGAGTCCTTCTTCCCGGCCACATGCTCGACCGGCAGGTGCTTCATCCCGTCGAGCAGCTTGTCGTCCTTGATGCGCGTGACCTTCCCGTCACGCACGCGCGCGAGCGCCTCGTCCAGGTTCTGCAGCGGCGTGCGCGACGCCGCGATGTAGATGTCCTCGAAGCCGAGGTCCTTCTCGTTCAAACGGAACCTGAGGTCGCCGTTCGGGATGCGCGCCTCGTGGCTGCCGTCGAGCGGGTTCTTCGTGCCGATCCGCTCGTCCGGGAAGAGCACCGTGAGGCCGCTGCTCGCGTTGTTCTGGAAGATGTAGACGTACGCCCGCGGCTTGACGTCGACCTTGAAGAACACGCGCGTGTTCGTCGGCAGCGGCTCGTCCGGCTTCACCGTGCGCACGCCGCCGCCCGCGCTCTCCGGCAGCTCCGCCTCCATCGACAGCGTGAGCGTCAGCTCTTCCTTGCGCTCCGCCTCCGGCACCGTGTGCTGGTAGAGCGCGTCGAGCGCGGCTTGTCGCTCCTCCTCCGAGGACGCCTGTTTCACCGCCGCGATCATCGCGCTGACCGGGGTGAGGAGCTTCAGCAGCGCCTTCTTCTCCTCGTCGTACTTCGCCTTGTCGATCGCGCACGCGTTGTAGTCCCGGCAGAGCCGCGTGTGCGCCGCGACGTACTTCTCGGTCTCCGCGGAGATGCGGCGGATCGCCACGTCCTCGAACGTCGCGCTGTCCGAGGCCAGGTTCAGGACGCCGATGTCGCCCGTCGCCGTCTCGCTCGAACAGTCGATGGTCGGACGCTGCTCCTCGCCGCAGGCGACGCTGCCTGGAGACTTCACGACACACGACGCGCTGAGGAGGGCGATGCCGGCCACGGCGAGCGCACCGAGGCCGATGTGCACGAAGCTTCGGCGTTGGGACATGGCGCCGAGGGTACGGGGAAGGGCCCGCGTTTGCGAGCCCTGGGCCGTCAATTGATCGTGAAGGACTTCGTGACGCTGACGGGCGCGCCGTCGAAGGGCGGGACGCGCGCGCCGCGGAAGACGCCGGCCACGCAGCCGCCGACGGAGGTGCCCGCGAAGGGCGGGCCTTGCACCTGCGCCGAGGTCACGTTGCCGCTCGGCGCGAACGTCACCTTCACCTTGCCCGTGCCCGTCGGGCCGTCCGCCGTCTTGCAGCTCTTCGCCGCGCCGGCCGCAGAGCCGAGCGCAGACGAGGCCGCGCCGCGGTTGAACTCCTTGCCGCCTTCCGCGGGCGGGGGCTCGGCCGTGGGCGCAGCCGTCGTCGTCGGCGCCGCCGTCGTCGCCGTCGGCGCTGCGGTGTTGTTGGGCTTCGGGCCCGTGCCGCCCGAGCCCACGACAGGACCGCCGCCGCTCGAACCGGCCTTCGTCGTGTCGGTGGTCGGCGCCGCGCTCGTCGTCGTCGAAGGCGCCGCCGCGATCGTGTCCGTGGGCGTCGGGGTGGGCCCCGTGGGCGCGGCGGACGTCGTGGGCGCCGCGCTCGTCACCGTGTTCTCCGTCGTCGTCGTGTTCTGCGGCTGCCCCTTCAGCAGGAAGAACGCGGCCGCGCCTGCGACCACCACGCCGAGCGCGATGCCGACGATGAGGCCCGCCGAGCTCTTCTTCTGCTCGGGCACCTGCACCATCACGACCTGCGGCACCTGCGTGCCCGTCAGCGGGAGCTGCGTGCCCGTCAGCGGGATCTGCGTGCCCGTCATCATGCCGGGCATCGAGGCCATCATCGGCTGCGGAGGCGGCTCCACGACGGGCGCCATGAGCGGAGGCGGCGCGAGCATCGGACCGCCGAGTCCGCCGCCGCCGAGGTTCATGATGTCGTCGAGCCCGCCGCGGCTGTCCTTCTTCTTCGGCTCGTCCTTCGCGGCGGCCTTCTCGGCCGCGGTGAGCGCCGAGAGCGAGAAGAGCACCGAGTTCTCGTTGCGCTCGCCGACCTGGTTGCCCTTCGGCCCCGCGGCAGGCGGCACGCTGCCCGCGGGCTCCGGCTCGCCCTTCGACGAACCGAAGAGATCCTGACGACCGCCCGTCTTTCGCGCCGCCGCCTGGTTGCGCGCGGCGGGCGCGGCGCCCGCGCCTTCGGGCATCATCAGCGTCGCGTTCATGTCGTCTGCGGGCGGCGGCGCGGCCGCTACGCCGCTGCTGCGGCCCACGGCCGACATGAGCTCCGCGACCTGCGACACCGGCAGCCAGTCCGACATGCCGTCCTTCCAGACGTACGTGTCGTTCGTGACCGTGCCCGACGCGTAGGCGGCCGCGATCGCGGCGGTCGACATCGTGCGTTGGTCGTCGTCGGCGACGTTGACCGTCCACTCGTCGCCGCCGCCGCCGCCTGCTGCGGCTGCGCTCGGATCATTGCCGAAGACGCGGGTCGCCCCGTCGTCGTCTTCTTCGTAGCCACCTTGGCCGTGTGCATCGTGCGCGGCTTCGTTCGCGTTGACCACGATGGCCGAGCCGCACTTCTTGCACTTGATCTTGACGGTCTTACCGACGACTTTTTCGTCGGCGATCGTGTACTTCGCCTGGCACGACTGACACGTAATCTTCATGGGGAAAGCTGCCCTTCCGGGTCTCGCGCACGTGCACGAACGATCGTCTTGCTCTCTCGCCGAGGACCTGCGGTCCGGTCGTTACCGGCTCTCCGTACGCCGTCACAAAGCATAACGGTTTCGCACGAAGACGATCAAGCTACCTACAGATGCTCGTTCCGACGTGCGAGCAAGTCTGCCGGATCTACCCGACCAGGCGTCAGCAGTTCAGCGGTTCAGCGGCACGAGCGTCGTGCCGTCTGCCCCACAGAACTGCGCCTCGGCGCCGTAGCGCTCCCCGCACGTCGGGCAGACCTTCCCGGCCGGCGCCCGCGCGGGGGTAGGGGAGGATCGTGCCGGGGCCACTGCCTCCGCCGCCTCCGCCTCGGCTTCCGCGTCTGCCTCGGCCTCCGCGTCTGCCTCGGCTTCCCCTTCCGCCTGCGTTTCCTCGTTCGGCTCGGCTTCCGTCTCCGGGTCCGCCTCCGCCGGCCTCCGCCCGCGCCGCATCAGCACGAGCCCCGCGAAGCCGAGGGCGAAGGCGAGGCCGATCACGATCGCCACGAACGTCTGCTTCCGCTCGCGGCCCACGTCGTCCGCCACGCCCTTGCGTCCGCCCACCGCGCCCGTGGCGATCACGGCGACCGCGCCCTGCTCGGGCCCCTGCGGATCGAGCGTGCCTGCCGAGAGGAGCGCGTCGTACTTCGTCGGGCTCGTGATCTCCACGGCGACGGCCGCGCCCTTGCCGGACACCGTCGCCACGAGCTCGACCTGCCCCTCCTCGGCGCCTTCGGCCACCGTGACGGTCCCGCTCCCGTCGACGGTCACCTTCGCCGCGAAGGGCCCGGGCGTCACGGCCCACGTCGGCTTGACCCAGGCCGCGCAGCCTTCGCTGTCCGTGACCACGGTTCGGAAGGAAAAACGATCCCCCGGCCGCAGCGTCTTCCTCGCCGGGTACACCTCGAGGCGCGCCGGATCTCCCGCCACCTTGCACACCTTCGGCGGCGCCTTCGGTGCGGCCGCGGCGCTCGCGGCGGCGCTCGCGGATGGGCTCGGGGGTGGGCTCGAAGGAGCTGCGCTCGCGGACGCGCTCGCCGATGCGCTCGGCGCGGCTTCTTCGCCGTCGCGCTTCACGAGCCCGAACGATCGCGACCGGCTCGCCGTCGCCGTGCACGTCACGCCTTCGGCCGTGACCTTGTGCTCCGACGTCTCCTGCATCGCGATCGACGTGTCCGTCGCCGACACCGTCGTCGTGACGGTGACGCGCTCTTTCTCGTTCGAGGCGCTGCACCGCGTCCGCCAGAACCGCCCGCCGCCCGACTGCGAGTGGCTCACGCGTCCGAGCCCTGGCCCCTGCTCCCAGCACTCGGCCGTGCTCCAGGCGCGCCCCGCGCCCACGATCGACAGCTCTCCGCCTTGCTCGCGGATCTGCACCGACCCGCCGCCTCCGCCCTGGCCGCGTGGCTTCGGCCCGCACGCATCGACCCAGTTGTCGAACGACCAGCTCTCCGACACGCCGCTCGCCGACCACGACCCGCTCAGGGTGGGTTTGCCTTGGGCGCTCGCGCTCGCCGTGCAGGCCATCGTCATCGCGCCCGCGACGGCTGCGAGCGATCGACGTGCGAAGAAGCGAGGGCAGCGCACGGCCGAGCACCGTAGCAGATCGACGGAGAACGTGGACGGAGAGGTCTGCGAGATCCTTGCGATCCTTTTGCAGTTGTTTTGGGCCGGTGATACGAGTTTTTCAGGTTTCCGCGAAATCGCGGCTCCACGATTCGCCTGACGAGGTCCGACTCATGACGACCCTTGGCTTGCTCTCCGGCCTGCGTCGCCGCCCTGTCGCGACGCTCGTGGCGCTCTCCGCGCTCCTCGCACCCGCCGCGCCCGCGCTCGCGCAGACCACCGGCACCGATCGCATCCCGGCGTCGAACGGCGAGGGCGCCGACCTGCACCTCTTCCGGCCCGCGGTCGATTCGCGCGGCTTCTTCGCGGTCAACGGCGCGAGTGTCCTGCCCGGTGGGGCCATCAGCTTCGGCCTCGTCCTCGACTACGGCCGGAACCTCCTCGCGCTCGCGCCCGGCCACGGCGCCGACTACCTCGTCGACCACGCCTTGCAGGGCACGCTGAGCTTCAACTACGGCATCGCCGATCGGCTCGTCCTCGGCCTCTCGGCGCCCGTCGTCCTCAACTACGGCACGAGCGTCACCGACATCGGCCCGGGCGCCGCCGGCAACTACGACGACGACGGCCTCACCGCGCAGGCCCTCGGCCACATCGCGGTCCACGGAAAGCTCCGCCTCCTCTCGCCCGACGGCCCCATCGGCCTCGCCCTGCTCGTGCAAGGCGGCCTCGGCATCGGCGGGCAAAGCAACTTCGCCGCCGATCCCGGCTTCTTCTACTGGCCCCAGCTCATCGTCGAGAAGCAGTTCGGCAAGACGAACGTCGTGCGCCTCGGCCTGAACGGCGGCTACCGCGGCCACACCGGGGAGAACGCCACGTTCGGCCTCGGGAAGGACGGGCTCGCGCAGCTCAAATCGGGCGTCTTCCAGTACGGAAACCTCGGCACCGGCGGCTTCGCGGCGAGCGTCCGCATCGGCGACAAGTTCGACATCACGGCCGAGACCTACGCGAGCTACCTCCTCGGCGGCAATTCCGACGCGAAGCAACGCCTGAGCGCCGAGGTCCTCGGCGGCTTCAAGGTCTTCATCCAGAAAAACTCGTACCTCTCGCTCGCGGGCGGCGTCGGCTACCTGCCCGGCTTTCAGTCCGCCTCGCAGCGCGGCATGCTCGCGTTCGTCTTCGAGCCGTTCGAAGAGGACCGCGACAAGGACGGCATCCCCGACGACGTCGACCAGTGCCCGGACGAACCCGAGGACCGCGACGGCGACGAGGACACCGACGGCTGCCCCGAGGACGATCCGGTCGACGAGCCCATCCAGGTCCGGAGCGGCGATCGCGACGGCGACGGGATCCTCGACGCCGAGGACCAATGCCCGGACAAACCCGAGGACAAGGACGGCTTCCAGGACACGGACGGCTGCCCCGAAGACGACAACGACGAGGACGGCATCCCCGACGTGCGCGACAAGTGCATCAACACGCCGGAGGACAAGGACAACTTCAAGGACGACGACGGCTGCCCCGAGGAGGACAACGACGCCGACGGCAAGCCCGACGCGACCGACAAGTGCCCGGACGAACCGGAGACGTACAACGGCAAGGACGACGAGGACGGCTGCCCCGACAAGGGCAGCGTCATCGTGCAGGACAACAACGTCCTCATCCTGGACAAGATCCTCTTCAAGACGGGCAGCGCCGAGATCCTCGCGCAGTCGTTCCCGATCGTGGACGCGGTCGCCGCCACGCTGAAGGGCAACCCGAGCTTGAAGCTCCTCGAAGTGCAAGGACACGCCGACGTGCGCGGCGCCGAGTTCGCCAACGTGAAGCTCACGCAGGCGCGCGCCGAGTCCGTCGTGAAGGCGCTCATCGAGCGCGGCGTCGACGCGAGCCGCCTGCGCGCCCTGGGCTACGGCCCGTACTGCCCGGTCGACCCGGCGAGCAACGCCGTCGCCTGGGAGAAAAACCGCCGCGTCGAGTTCAAGATCGTCCGCACCGACGCGGGGCCCACGGGCGTCGAGCTCGGCTGCGAGAAGGCGCGATCGAAGGGCATCTCCTCGCCGGCGCCCTGATTTATCGTCTCGTCATGATGAACCCCCGCGTCCTTCCTGCCCTCGTCCTCGCGCTCTCCTCGATCCTCGTGGGCTGCATCGGCGAGAACGAGGACGTCGTCTTCGTGGAGCCGCGCATCGAGGCGCCGACCGCCGACGTCGAGCCCGGCGTGCTCGGTGGCACGGTGACCGGCTCGTTCAAGCTCACGCTCGCGCTCGGACCACGCGCGAGTGGGCCGAGCACCGTGCAGATCGGCGCTGTCGCGATCACCGACGCGCCGAACCAGCAGTCCGTCGTGTCGGGCCTGTCGCTCATCTCCAACAAAGAGTTCCCCGTCACGGTGCAGCCGGACAGCGAGGTCACGATCGACCTTCTCTTCGACCACTGGGACAAGACGATCCCGCAGGAGACGCAGGACGCGCTTTGCCTGCCCGCGGGCATCCGGATCGCGACGACCATCCAGGATAGCCTCGACGTCGGCGCCACGACCGTCGCCTCCGACGTGTTCAAGCCGACCGGCTGCATGTAGCGCCGCAGGAAGAAGACAAGCCGGGCTTTCGCGCGCTACATTTGCGCCCGCGAGGTTCGCGATCGATGGCACACGACGACGCACGCACGCTCGACTCCGACGAGCGGCGCTTCACGAACGGCGGCGGTGGGGAGAGCCTGGGGCTCGACGACGAGGGCTTGCGCGCGCTCCGCACGGCGGTCGCGGCTTGGCGCATCGGCCCCGTCGCAGAGGCCGAACGCAAGGTGCGCCCGCGCCTGCAAAAGTTCACCACCTGGAGCGGCCTCGAGGTCCTCGACGTCGCCACGCCGGTCGACAAACGCATCCACTACAAGGCCGACCTCGGCCTGCCGGGCGAGTACCCGTTCACGCGCGGCGTCCAGCCGACGATGTATCGCGGCAAGCTCTGGACGATGCGCATGTTCGCCGGCTTCGGCACGCCCGAGCAGACGAACCAGCGCTTCAAATATCTGCTCGCCGAGGGCCAGACGGGCCTGTCGACCGCCTTCGATTTCCCGACCTTGATGGGATACGACTCCGACTCGCCCCGCTCGCTCGGCGAGGTCGGCATGTGCGGCGTCGCGGTCGACACGCTGCGCGACATGGAGGTCCTCTTCGACGGGATCCCGCTCGACAAGGTCACGACCTCGATGACCATCAACGGGCCGGCCGTCGTGCTGCTCGCCTTCTACATCGCGCTCGCCGACAAACGGGGCATCCCGCGCGACAAGATCGGCGGCACGGTGCAGAACGACTGCCTGAAGGAGTTCATCGCGCAGCACGCGTGGGTCGTCGGGCCGCGGCCGGCGATGCGCATCGTGACGGACATGATCGAGTTCTGCGCGCGCGAGGTCCCGCGCTGGAACACGGTCTCGATCAGCGGCTACCACATCCGCGAAGCCGGGGCGACGGCCGCCCAGGAGCTCGCCTTCACGATCGCGGACGGCCTCGCGTACGTGGAGAGCGGCATCGCGCGTGGACTCGACGTCGACGACTTCGCCCCGCGCCTCTCCTTCTTCTTCGACGTCCATAACGACTTCTTCGAGGAGATCGCGAAGTTCCGCGCGGCGCGGCGCATGTGGGCGCGCTTCATGCGCGAGCGGTACGGCGCGCGCAAGGCCGAGAGCTTGAAGCTCCGCACGCACGCGCAGACGGCCGGCGTCTCGCTCACGGCGCAGCAGCCGTACAACAACGTCGTGCGCGTCGCGCTGCAGGCGCTCGCGGCCGTCCTCGGGGGCACGCAATCGCTGCACACGAACTCGCTCGACGAGACGTACGCGCTGCCCACGGAGGAGTCGGTCACGATCGCGCTCCGCACGCAGCAGATCATCGCGGAGGAAAGCGGCGTCGCGAACACGATCGACCCGCTCGGCGGCAGCTATCACGTGGAATGGATGACCGACAAGCTCGAGGCCGAGGCGCTCGACTACATCCGCCGCATCGACGAGATGGGCGGCATGGTCGCGGCCGTGGAGAAGGGCTATCCGCAGCGCGAGATCGCGGCCTCGGCCTATCGCTTCCAGCGCGAGATCGAGGACGAACAGCGCGTGGTCGTCGGCGTGAACAAGTACGTCGCGTCGGAGGAGAAGAACATCCCGCTCCTCCGGATCGACGAGGCGGTGCAGCGCACGCAATGCGAGAACCTCGCCAAGGTGAAGGCGAACCGCGACGCTTCGGCCGTGCGCGAGGCGCTCGCGGCCGTGCGCGAGGCCGCGCGGGGCACGTCGAACCTCATGCCTCCGATCATTGCCGCGGCGAAGGCCTACTGCACCGAGCAGGAAATCTGCGACGTCCTGCGCGAGGTGATGGGCACGCACTCCGATCCCGCCGAGTTCTGATCCGCCCCGGGGGCGCGGCGCGCCCTGCGCCAACCCAGCAAGATCCCGCCACATAGAAAATGCTTGCTTGGCGCGAGCATTCCTACGTAAACTGAAAGCACTGCCGGCCTGTCGTCCCACTCGAATTGGGCGATGGAGTCATCGTCGATTCAGAGCCGCACGACACGTAGGAGCCCCCATGGAAGCTTCTCTTGGTCGGTTTTTGGCCGATATGGCCCTCGATCCGTCCCGTCTGGCTGCGTTCCTCGAGGATCCCGACGCGCTGATGAAGAAGGTGAACCTCGGCGAAGAAGAGCGCCTGGTGGTTCATAGCGGTGACGCCGCGTTGATGTCGGATTGGTTGTGCACCGAGCGGGGCGGGCCCGCCTCGGCGCCGTGGAACTGCCCGATGCTCATCCAGTGATGATGGCTCGTCCTCGCGTGGCGTGACGCGCCGCGCGGGGACGACGGGCCTTCGCATACCAAGGAGGGGGGGTCGTCGACCCGCGGGTGAGCCTGCGCGGGCTGCTGCCTGTCTAAAATTTGCCGCGTAGCATGTTCTTAGCGAACGCGCTCGCACCGCGGTAGCATGACGCCATGCGCCTGCGCCCGGGCGACACCTTCGACCGGTATGTGATCGAAGCGCTCCTCGGCGAGGGGGGCATGGGCGAGGTGTATCAGGCGCGCGACGTCCGCCTGCAGCGTCGTGTTGCGCTGAAGGTGCTGCGCAAAGATGCCGCGGCCGATCCCGAGGGCTGGCAACGCGCCCTCGTCCGCATGCTGCGCGAGGCCCGCGCCGCCGCTGCGTTGAACCACCCGAACACCGTCGCCATCTACGACATCGGCGAGGCCGAGGGCCTGCCTTACCTCGCGATGGAGCTCATCGAGGGCCTGTCGCTCCGGCGCTTGATCGGCGGCGGCGCCTCGATCTCCACGCGCCTCGGGTGGCTTCTCGACGTGGCCCGCGCCCTCTCCGCCGCCCACCGCGCCGGCCTCGTCCACCGCGACGTGAAGCCCGAAAACGTGATGCTGCGTGAGGACGGCGCCATCAAGGTCCTCGACTTCGGCATCGCGCGGCGCGTGCACCTCGACGCCGACGAGGCCGCCTCCACGCAGCGCGGCGCGGAGCTCGGCAAGGTCGGGTCGCTGCGCGGCGCCGATACGGTCACGAGCGAAGGTGTCATGGTCGGCACCCCGGCGTACATGGCGCCCGAGCAGCTCACGGGCGATCCCGTCGACGCGCGGACCGATCAATTCGGCTGGGGCGTGCTCGCCTACGAGCTCATCACGGGCCGCGTGCCCTTCGGCGCGAACCTCGAAGGCATCAAGCTGCTCTCGGCCATCCTGCACGAGGAGCCCCCGTCGCTCGAAGGCCTCGTGCCCGCGGTGATCGAGCGCGTCCTCAAGCGCACGATCGCGAAGCGCAAAGTCGATCGCTTCTCCTCGATGGACCTCGTGGTCGACGCGCTCGCGCCCTACGTCGCGGCCGAGAACGCGGGTGGCCTGCACGATGCTTTGATCCCCGGGTCCGACTCGACGGAGCCGGAGACCCTGGCGCCCGAGGACGTGGCGCCGAACGCGCGCGTCTTGCCGATCCGGAGCACGATGGCGAGCGTCGCGATCGCGACGAAGTCGGAGTCCCCCCCGCCGCCCCCGCGCGCCGCGCCGGCCACGCATACGATGCGCTCGCCGGACCTCGACAAAAGTGCGCGCATCACGCCGCCGCCCGCGACGCCGGTCGTGCGCGTGGAGATGGCCGGCCATGCGGGAAAAACGACGACGGCCGCGATGACCACGCTCGAATCGCCGGCCCTGGCGCCGGCGCCCCCGCCGAAGCAAGGGCGTCGGTGGTCGCGCGGGTCCGTGCTCGGCCTCGGCGCGATCTGGGTCGTGGCCGCGGCGGTCTGGGGGACCTTCTGGTACCGGAAGAAAGTCGCGACCCCGCCGGTGCCCCCGACGAGCGCGCCCGCGCCCGCGCCCACGCCGATCACGGAGCTGCCCATTTCGGGTTCGTCGAACCCCGAGGCGATCGCGGCATTTCGCGAGGGCTTGCAGGCCTTGCGGGACGCGTCCTGGGAGATCGCGCGTGGCGCCTTCGAGCGCGCCGCGAAGGTCGACGGCGGATTCGGGGCTGCCTATTTGCGCCTGGCGCTGATCGATCGATTCCGCTCGGACACGGCCAGCACGCGAATGGCGTTTCAGCGCGCCATGCAGCTCCGCAGCACGATGACGGAGCGCGACGAGGTGCTGCTCGACGCGCTCGAGCCCCTCCTGCAGCGGGATCCGCCGGACGTGGACGAGGCGATCAAGCGAATGGAGGCGGCCTCGCGGCGGTATCCCGGCGACGCGGAGTTCGTCGACCTGCAAATGGCCCTGGCGCCACGCGCGGAGCCCTCGAAGCTGCTCGCTTTGGCCGACCGTTGCCTCGAGCTCGATCCCAAGTACGCCGACTGTTATCAGGTCCAGTCCTTTTCGCTGTTCCGGGTCGGCCGGGAGCAGGAAGCGCTGGCGGCGCTCGACCGTTGCGTCGACCTCGTGCCGGCGGCGGTGGATTGCCTGCGCGAGCGGGTCCGCGCGCGCAAGTACCTCGGCCAGTGCGACCTCATCGAGGCCGACGTGCGGCGCTGGATCACGAAGGACCCCAATTCGGCGATCGCCCAGGGCGAGCTCGCCGTGGCCCTCTACGCCGGCAAGCAATCGGGGCCCGCGGTGAGCACCGCCGTCGAGCAGGCGGCGAAGAAGTACCAGGCGCAGGGGCGCATCGAAGAGGCCGGTCGGCTGCGCATTCATCACGCGATCATCTCCGGCGATTTCGAGGCGGCCGAGCGGGTCGCGCGCGAGCTCGAAAAAGACATCGCGGGCGAGTCGCTGGAGGAGAAGCACATCGTCCCGGCGCTCGCGCTCGTCCAGCTCTACGAGGAGATGGGGCAGGACAAACGGGCCGCCGGGATCGCGGATCGATTCCTCACGCAGCGCTCGGCGTGGACGCAGCCGGTCGTCCGGATGGCCTGGTGGGATCCGACGATCCCCTTCCTCGACGCCAAGCGGCGGAGCGGCGCGCTCGACGCCGCGCAGTTCGCCGGGGCGCGCGACGCGTGGGCGAAGAGTTTTTCCGAGGACACGGGCGAGATGAAGCAGGCGTCCGTCTGGTTCGTCGGGTATGCCATGCCCGCGCGGACGGAGGCCGAGGCGAAAGACGCGCTCGCGACGCAGCCGCCGCTCCAGGATTCGGTTTTTTATGCCCTGATGGCGCCGCGGGTGGAGATGCTCCTCGGCGGCATCCATTTCCTCGCCGGTCAATTCGATCGCTCCCTGCCGCACCTCGACGTCGCGTTTCGCTCCTGCACGGCGCTCGACGAGCCCATGCTCCACACCGTCGCGGCCTACCGCCTCGGCGTCGTGCGCGAGGAGCGAAATGACAAGGAGGGGGCGTGCGCCGCATATCGAGTCGTCCTCGACCGGTGGGGGCGCGTGAAAGGCTCGGTCACGGCCCAGAGCGCCGCGGCGCGTGCGAAAGCATTGAAATGCGCCCAATGAAACACGGGAGGCGTCGGGCAGGATGATCAAGGAAAAGGGTTCGCTCGTGGTCGTGGGGACCGGTATCCGGACCGTCGGTCAGCTCACGGGCGATACCATTGCCAGGCTCAAGACCTCCACCAAGGTGTTTTACCTGATCGCCGACATCGTCGGGGAGCAGGTCATCAAGCAGATTCACCCCGCCGCCGAGTCGCTCGGCCGGTTCTATCGGCTCGGCCGCTCGCGCAGGGAGGCGTACGACGCGATGGTCGAGCGGATCCTCGGCGCCGTGCGCGAGGGCCACCGCGCGTGCTGCGCCGCGTACGGCCACCCCGGCGTCTTCGCGTTCCCCACGCACGAGGCGATCCGCAGGGCGCGCGCCGAGGGCTACGAGGCGACGATGCTCCCGGCCATCTCCGCCGAGGATTGCCTCTTCGCGGACCTCAACGTCGACCCCGCGACGCCGGGCTGCCAGAGCCACGAGGCCACGCGGTTCGTCCTGTACAAGAAGCCCGTCGACAACACGTCGGCCTTGATCCTCTGGCAGGTCGGCATGTTCGGCGACGCGACGTATCGCCCCGACGGCAACCGCGGCCAGTGGATTCACGTGCTCGTCGAGCGTTTGCTCCAGCATTACCCCGTGGACCACGAGGTCACGCTCTACGAGGCCGCCGTCTTCATCAATTGCACCCCGCGCATCGAGCGCATCCCGCTCGCCCATCTCGCCGACGCCACGTTCACGCCCGCGACCACGCTCTACGTGCCGCCGGTCGGCATAGGCGTGCTCGACGAGGAGACGTGCGCGCGGCTCGGCATCGACCTCGCGGCCATGGCGCGCTGAATCGCGGCTCGCCTCCTTCCTGGTAACCCACCTTCGCGCTACCCTCATCGCCATGCCCCTTTTGCCTGGAGAAAGGTTCGATCGGTACATCGTCGAAGCGCTCCTCGGCGAAGGCGGGATGGGCGAGGTCTACCGCGTCGAGGACACGCGCCTCGGCCGCAGCGTCGCGCTCAAGGTGCTGCGCCGCGACGCCCAGGGCGCGAGCGAGAGCTGGGGCAAGCAGGTGCGCCGCATGCTCCGCGAGGCGCGGATCGCCGCGGCCTTGAATGATCCCGGCATCGTCGCGGTCTACGACGTCGGCGAGCACGAGGGCACGCCTTTCATCGCGATGGAGCTCGTGCAGGGCAAGCTCCTGCGCGACCTCGTGCACGTGGACGCGCCGCTCGGCGAAAAGATCGCCTTGCTCTCCGCGGTGGCGCAGGTCCTCTCGGTCGCGCACCGCGCCGGCCTCGTGCACCGCGACGTCAAGCCCGAGAACGTGATGATCCGCGAGGACGGCGCCATCAAGGTCCTCGATTTCGGCATCGCACGGCGCTGCGACGAGCAGCTCGGCGACGGGCACGACGATTTCGCCACGCGCACCGGGGACGGCTCGTTCGTCGGCACCCCCGCGTACATGGCGCCCGAGCAGGTGAAGGGCGAGCCCATCGACGCGCGGGTCGATCAATTCGCCTGGGGCGTCACCGCGTACGAGCTCTTCACGGGCAAGCTCCCGTTCCGCCTGGATCGCGGACCCGTGAGCCTCATCGCCTCGATCCTGAGCGACGACCCGCCGCCGATGAACGACGTGCCTCCCGAGGTCGAGGCCGTCGTCTTCCGCGCGCTCGCCAAGGAGCCTGCCGATCGCCACGCCTCGATGGACGACATCGTCGCGGCGCTCGCGCCCTTCGCCACGCCGCTCGCGAGGCTCCTGCGAAAAGGGGACGTGCCCGGCAGCAGCGCCGCGCGTCCCTCCGCAGAGGCGCCGCGCCCGAAGCCGAGCCCCTCCACGCGCAGCACGACGAGCCGCTCGCCTGCGCGCCGCGCCGCCACGAATCGCGCCCCGACGACGACGAAGCGCGCCCCCGCGCGCTCGCGCCGCTTCCTTGGCCTCGCCGCCCTCGTCGCGCTGGGCCTCGCCGCCGCGGGCATCGTCTTCGCGCGCAAGGCGAGCACCGCGCCGCCGCCCGTGCTCGCGCGGACCGTCCTCACGCCCGCCCCGACGCCCGTCACGGCCGTGCCTTTGCCGAAGTTCGCGAACGAGGAGGCGCGCGCGGCGTACCTCGAGGGGCTCCAGGCGCTGCGAGACAGCGCGTGGAGGACCGCGTACGGATCCTTCGTTCGCGCGACGCGGGCCGATCCGGCGCTGGCCGCGGGCTGGCTGCGCATGGCGATGATCATCCACGACGCGGACATGACGGCCGCGCGTGAGCATTTTCGTCGCGCGGTCATGAGCCGCGGGATGCTCGACGCGCGGGACCAGGCTCTACTCGACGCGCACGAGCCCTTCTTTCAACGCACGCCGAGTGATCACGAGGAGTGCACCCGTCGCCTCGCCGTCGCGGCCTCGCGTTTCCCCGGCGACGCGGAGATCGCAAACCTCTATTCGATGTTCGCGATGGGCATCCTGCCGCCGGAGTCGGTGCTGCCGCTCATCGATCGATGCCTGGCCCTCGATCCGCTCTACGGCGATTGTCTACAGGGCAGGGCACGCGTGCTCCTCCTCCGCATGGGGCGCGTCGAGGAGGGGCTCGCGGGGCTCGATCGTTGCATCGAGGCCACGCCGGACGCCTCCGATTGCTTCATGGATCGGAACCAGACCCAGCTCGCGCTCGGGCGCTGTTCGCTCGTCGAGGCGGGGGCGCGTCAATGGATCGCCAAGGCCGGGACGGCGCCGGTCGCCCACGTCCAGCTCGCCGCCGCCCTCTTCGCGCGCGGCGCCCCCGAGGCCGCCGTGAAGACCGCCATCAACACCGCGGCGGCGCAGTACCGCGACCAGAAGCTCGACGGGGAGGCGCAGAAGCTCTTCATCGCGCACGCGGTCGCCACGGGCAGGTTCGACGAGGCCGAGCGGACGACGCGCGAGCTCCAGCGTTCCCTCGAGGTGGATCCGAGCGCGATGGCGCACAACATGTCGGCGGCGATGCTCGTCCACATCCTCGACGAGGTGGGCCGCCAGGCGGACGCGGGCCGCGAGGCGCAGGCCATCCTCGCGCGGCGCGGCGCGCTCCTCGCCGACCCCACGACGGGGGACAACACCGTGCGTTTCCTCCGCGCCGAGCTCACCGCGGGGCTCCTCTCCCGCAAGGACTTCGAGGCCGAGCGCGCGAAGTGGGTGGCGCGTTATCAGGAGACGCTCGTCGAGCGCATCGCGGCGTGGGTCTACGGATACGGGCTCGTGGCCCAGAGCGCCGAGGAGGGCAAGGCCGCGCTCGCCGCGCTCCCGGCCGAGGCCAGGGCCAAGGCGCGCACATATAGCCTGCACGTCGGTCTCGCGCTCGACAGCGCGCTCGGCTGGACGCATTGGCTCGCGGGCGACCCGGCCGCCGCGCTCCCGCACCTCACGGCGGCATCCGCGTCGTGCGGCGACCTCGTCGAGCCCTTCCGCCACACGAAGACCCTCCACCACCTCGGCCTCGTCCGCGAGGCGCTCGGCGACCGCGCGGGCGCGTGTGACGCGTTCGGCCGCGTCCTTTCGCGCTGGGGCGGGGCGCGCGCCTCTCGCACGGCGGCCGAGGCCCGCGCGCACGTAAAAGCGCTCGGCTGCGACGCGAAGGCCGGCTGAAGCATGGCAGCGTCCACGCGGTTCTCCGTCGGCGACACCTTCGGCCGGTACGTCGTCGAGTCCCTCCTCGGCGAGGGCGGCATGGGCGAGGTGTATCGCGCCCTCGACACGCGCCTCGGCCGCAGGGTCGCGCTGAAGTTCCTGCGCAAGGACGCCGAGCTCTCCGAGGACGCGTGGGCCCTCGAATCGTCGCGCATGCTCCGCGAGGCGCGCGCGGCGGCGGGGCTCTCGCATGCCGGCATCGTGGCGATCTTCGACGTCGGCGAGCTCGACGGCACGGCGTTCATCACCATGGAAATCGCCGAGGGTGAGCCCTTGCGCGCGCTCGTCGGCGGGGACGCGCCCGCCGCCCGCAAGATCCAGATCCTCCACGACGTCGCGCGCGCCCTCGCCGCGGCCCACCAGGCGGGCGTCGTGCACCGCGACGTCAAGCCCGAGAACATCGTCGTGAGCCCCGCGGGCGCCGTGAAGATGCTCGATTTCGGCATCGCGCGTGGCCTCGAGCGCGACACCGATCCCGGCGCGCTGACGCTCGAGGCCGAGCCCGCCGAGTCCATGTTCCAGGGCACCCCCGCGTACACGGCGCCCGAGCAGCTCATGGGCGAGTCCCTCGACGCGCGCTCCGATCAGTTCGGCTTTGGCGTCGTCGCGCACGAGCTCTTCGAGGGCGAGCTGCCGTTCCGTTCGGACAAGGGCCCCGCGGCCCTCATCAGCTCGATCCTCGCCGACGAGCCCAAGCCGATGACCCGCGCGCCCGAGGGCGTCCGCGACCTCGTCCGGCGCGCGCTCGCGAAAGACCCCGCCGATCGATTCCCCTCGATGGCCGCGCTCGCCGACGAGCTCGCGCTCTTGTCGATCGAAAACGAGCCGGCCCCCGAGCCTCCTCCCCCGACAAACCTCCCCGCAAGGGCCCCTTTCCCCGCGGCCCGCGCGCTCGTCCTCGTCGCCGTCCTCGCCGCGCTCGCCGCCGCCGCGTGGTTTTTGTTTCATCGAGAAAAACCCGTCGACGGCGCGCCCATCGCGCCGGCTCCCTCGGCTGCGCCGCCCGTCAAGGTCGCGATCACCGATCTCCCGCTCCCGACCACGGACAGCCCCGAGGCGCTCGTCGCGTATCGCGAGGGGGTCCAGGCCGTGCGTGACGCCTCGTGGACGACGGCGCGCTTCGCCTTCGAGCGGGCCCGCAAGGCCGATCCCTCGCTCGCGCTCGCGCACCTTCGTTATGCGATGGTCGCGATGGACACCGAGGACCTCAACGCCTCGCGCGAGGCCTACCGGGTCGCCTTCCTTTTGCGCGCCTCGCTGACCGATCGGGATCGCTCCCTGCTCGACGCGCTCGAACCCTTCTTGCAGCGCGACCCGCCCGACGTCGCCGAGATGCGCCGCCGCTTCGCGGACGCCTCGGCCCGGTTCCCCGGCGACGCCGAGCTCGTGTACTGGGAGTTTTTCCCGATCCCCCAGCGAAATCCGGCCGAGCTCCTCACGTTCACCGAGCGTTGCCTCGCGCTCGACGATCGATATGCCGATTGCTGGCAGATTCAGGCGCGCGCGCTCGTCGCGCTCGGGCGGCACGAGGAAGCGCGGCGCGCGCTCGATCGGTGCATCGAAGTCGCTCCCACCGCGGGCGACTGCATGTTCGACCGGGCGGCCGTGGAGATCATGTCGAACCGATGCGTGGGCCTCGAAGAGGTCACGCGGAGCTGGGTCGCGCGCGAGCCCGATCTCGGCCGGGCGCACAGCTATCTCGCGTGCTCGCTTTATGGGCAGGGCCGCGAGAATGCGGCCGTCCGCGCCGTCGTGGACACGGCGACGCAAAAGCTCCGCGCCTCGGGATTCCAGGTGGAGGCCTTGACGCTCGACTTTGGCTTTGCCGCGGGCACGGGGGATTTCGAGTCCGCGCTCCGGATCGCGCGAGAGACGGGCGTCGTCGGCGACATCGACCACGAGGCCGGCCCCACGGCCAAACACGTCTTTCTTTTGACGGAGCTTGGGCGCACTGCGGACGCGGGCCGCGTCGCGCAGGATTTCCTCGCGCGGCAGACCGCCTCGCTCCGCTCGGCCACCACCGATTGCATCGTCGATCCCGAGCCCTCGTTTTACGCCGCCGCGCATCGCGCGGGCCTGCTCTCGGAGGCCGAGCGTGTTGCGCACCGGGACGGCTGGATACGCCGCTGTGTTCAGGGGGGCGACGCTGCAGGCGCCTGGTACGGCGCGTATGCCCTGCCTGCGACGACGCCCGACGAGGCGCGCGAGGCCCTCGCCGCCATGCCCCCGCTCCCCTCGCGCCGCGACGACATCGCTTACTACCGCGCCCGGTCTGCAGCCGCCCTGCGCGGAAAAGTTCATTTCCTCGCCGGCGACATGGAAGCGGCCCTCCCGGACCTCGTCGAGGCCTCGTCCCATTGCGGCATGCTCCTGGATCCGGTTCATTATCTGCAGACCCAGCATCGCCTCGGTATCGTGCGTGAGACCCGGGGGGAAAAGGACCTCGCGTGCGCGGCGTACCGGGTCGTCCTTTCGCGGTGGGGCGCGGCGAAGGACTCGATCACGGCGCGCGACGTCGCGCGTCGCGCCAAGGCGCTCGGCTGCGAGCCCCGGCGCGAACCCTGACAGATCGCGCGCGCGAGCCTTCGAGGCCTCCTTTGAATGCGAAGCGGTCGGGTACCCTCCGGGGGGGTCGATGGCGGTCGCGCTTGCGTAGGCGCATGCCGGCGAGGGGGTCCCGGAGGGAGGAGGACGCGGGGAGCGCTCGGATGCGAGGTGAAAGCGGGCTCAGTGTAGAAACTACTTGCTGCCCCTCACAAAGGGTTGTTACCCTCTGCGTCGGATCACGCGTGAACGAACACGCAGCAATGCCAATGCGTCTGCGCGTGTTCAGGAGGTGAGAACATGGACTCGCGACTGAAGGACTTTCTCACGGATGCGGCACTGGATCACGACCAGCTCATGGTCTTTTTGACCGATCCGCAGTCGGCCATCCAATCGGCGCAGCTCTCGGCGGACGATGAGCGGGCGCTGCGGACCGGAAACCCCGACGTCATCTACGCGCGCATCCAGGGGCGGGCGTACGACCCCAATGACCCGCTCTCGAGCAGCGCACAGGCCATCACGAATTACAATTATCCGTACTATCCCAACGACACGGGCGAGACGGTTTGAGGAGCTGCGGACGACTCCTGCTCCGTCGTCCCACGCGGGCGGGGTCATCGAAGAACCAGCCCGCCGCCCCTGTCCCCACATAACATACGGACCTAGCACTCCAGCTGCACGCACCTGTCCCGATCGCCTAGAGGACGAGCGTGCTAGCGCTGTCGCTCGGAATATCATCGCCATTGACTCGGGCATTGCCGGTCAGCGTCCATGAACGAGACGCCGCGGAGAGGAAAGCCTTGGATAGCAAAAAGGGTTCACTGGTCGTCGTGGGCAGTGGGATCAAGACGGTGGGTCACCTGACCCAGGAGGCGCTCGCCTGGATCAAGGCAGCGGACAAGGTCTTTTACGTGGTCTCCGACCCGGTCGCCGAGGGCGTCATTCAACGCCTCAACCCTGGGAAGTCGGAATCGCTCTCCGGGCTTTACGAGGAGGGGAAGCGCCGCATGGAGACCTACGAGCAGATGATCGAGCGCATGATGGCCAGCGTCCATGCGGGCATGCGCACGTGCGCCGCCTACTACGGCCACCCTGGGGTGTTTGCTTATCCCACGCACATGGCCATCAAGAGGCTCCAGAAGCAGGGGTACGAGGCGTTCATGTTGCCGGGCATCTCGGCGGAGGATTGTCTCTTCGCCGAGCTCGGTGTCGATCCGGCCACGACCGGATGCCAGAGCTATGAGGCTACGGCCTTCGTCATCAACGGCCACGTTCCGAACCCGAAGGCAGCGCTCATTCTTTGGCAGGTTGGGGTCTTCGGCCGCGGCGATTACAGCCGTTCGAACTACCAGCCCAAAGGGTTCCACTATTTCGTGGAGCATCTCGCCAAGTTCTATCCGACGGACCACAAAGTTTGTATCTACGAGTCCGCCATGTTCCCAGGCTGCAAGCCGAGGGAGGACTGGGTAGCCATTCAGGACCTGGACAAGGCGCGGCTGACCCCAGCGAGCACGCTCTACATCCCCGCCTCCGAGCGAGCGAAGCCCAACCTCGAACTCCTCAAGCTCCTCGAGAGCCTCTGACCGCGGCGAGGCAGGAAACGATGCCGTCCTGGTCTTGATGGCGTCGCGCCAAGACGCTCGGCTGTGAGCCCGAGCGCGAACCCTGACGAACGCGCCCGAACTTCCCTGGGCGTCAAGCCGTAGACGGGCTACGCTCTTCCGGTCATGCGCTTCTCGCCGGGGGAGTCGTTCGACCGTTACGTCATCGAGTCGCTCTTGGGCGAGGGCGGTATGGGTGAGGTGTACCGCGCCGAGGACACCCGCCTCCGCCGCAAAATCGCGCTCAAAGTCCTGCGCAAGGGGGACGAGGCCGACAGCGAGACCTGGGGTCGGGCGGTCGCGCGCATGCTCCGCGAGGCGCGCGCGGTCGCGGCGCTCTCCCATCCGGGCATCGTCGCCATCTACGACGTCGGCGAGCATGACGGCGCGCCTTTCATCGCGATGGAGCTCGTCCTTGGCCGCCCTTTGCGCGCCCTCGTGGGCGGGGACGAGCCCCTCGGCACGCGCTTGCGCATCCTCCTCGAGATCGCGCGGGCCCTCTCGGCGGCGCATCAGGCGGGCCTCGTGCACCGCGACGTCAAACCCGAGAACGTCGTCGTCCGCGCCGACGGCGCCGTGAAGGTCCTCGATTTCGGCATCGCCCGCAAACTCACGCGTGCGAGCGCCGATCCGCTCGGGCCCACGGCCGACGGCGCGCTCTCCACGATGACGGCCGAGGGCGCGCTCGTCGGCACTCCGGCGTACATGGCGCCCGAACAGCTCCGCGGCGAGGAGATCGACGCGCGGGCCGACCAGTTCGCCTGGGGCGTCGTCGCGTATGAATTGCTCGCGGGCAAGCTCCCGTTTCGATCGGACAAGGGCGCGGTCAGCCTCATGGCCTCGATCCTGAGCGACACGCCGCCCCCGCTCACCAGCGTGCCCGACGGCGTCTGGCAGATCCTCGCGCGCGCCCTCGCCAAGGAGCCCGAGGCGCGGTTCGCCTCGATGGACGAGGTCGCCCAGAACCTCCACGTGTTCGTCACCGCCGAGGATACGCGGACCATCACGAGCCGCCGCAACGTCGTCCTCGTCTCCACCGGGGACACCCGCGCGCCGGTCGCCGCCTCGGTCCCACCCGCGTCGCCCTCGCGCCGGCCCTTCCTGATCGCGGCGTCCGTCGTCGCCGTCCTCGCGGCGTTCGGCGCCGCATTTGCTTTCCGGAGAGCGCCGGCCGAACCGCCCACGCCTTCGCTTTCCTCGGCGGTCGCGCAGGCCGGCCCTCTGCCCACGGCCGTCACCGATTTGCCCATGCCGCCGACGGAGAGCGCGGCGGCGCGGCTCGCGTTTCGCGAAGGCCTCCAGGCGATCCGGGATGCTACCTGGGACACGGCGATCGCCGCGTTCGATCGGGCGCGCAAGGCCGATCCGGGCATGGCCGCGGCGCACCTCCGGTATGCGTCGCTCAATGCCTCGTTCGACATCCATGCGGCGCGTGAGGCATTTCGCAAGGCGATTGGCCTCCGCGCCTCGCTCTCCGAGCGCGACCAGGCGTTCCTCGAAGCGCTCGAGCCGATGCTCCAGAACGACCCCAGCGATTGCGCGACGTCCGCCCGGAGGTTCGAGGCCATGGTCGCGAAATGGCCCGGCGACGCGGAGCTCGTCTTCTGGTACGCGCGCCAGCTCCTCGATACTTCGAAGAGCTCCCAGGCGGAGCGGGTCCTCGAGCTCACGAATCGTTGCGTCGAGCTCGACCCTCAATATGCCGATTGCTGGCAGTCGAAGCAGTATGCCCTCCTGCCCCTCCGCCGGAGCCAGGAGGCGCTCGTCGCCCTCGAAAAATGCATCGAGGTCTCGGCCGGCGCGGTCGATTGCCTCAACGACAAGATCAAGATCGTCTCGTCGTTCGGCCAGTGCGACGTCGCGGCCGAGACGGCGCGGCGCTGGATGGCGAAGGAGCCCTCGTCGCCGAAGCCCCACGTGATGCTCGCCGGCGCTTTGTACGGCTCGGGTGAGCCCGAGGCGGCCGTCCGCGCCGCGTTCGACCAGGCGGAGCGGCGCTTTCGGGCGTCGGGGCAGCTCTGGCACGCCGAAGCGCTCGCGGCCAGCCGCGCGATGGCGTTCGGCCAGTTTTCGACCGGGGCGCGCATCGCCGATGCGATGGCTTCCATGACCCCGCCGCTGCCGCAGGACGAGATCGTCCTGTATCACCAGCGGCTGTTCGCGCATGTGGAGCTCGGCGACATCGACGGCGCGGTCCAGGTCGCGGACGAATTCCTCGCGAAGAGCGCGCTCCGGACGGGGCGCATCATCGGCGACCACGCCCTCGATCCGACCGTGTACATGCATTCCTTGAAGCTCCGTGCCGGCAAGGAGACGCGCGCCGAATTCGACGCGGCGCGGTCCGCATGGATTGCGAAGCAGGATCTCTCCACTACTGTGGGGCGGAGGCTCGCCTGGGACGCGGCGTATGCCTGGCCCGCGTATTCGGCTGAGCTCGCAGAGGAGGCTCTCGCCAAGGAGGCGGAGTACATGAGGCTCCCCTCCGGTGAGCTCGACACCAGCGAGGCGGTATGGACTGGCTCGCTCGGTCAAGTCCGCATCGTTGTCGGCAGGGAGAGCGAAGCGCTCCCGTTCCTCGAAAAGGCCACGCAGATCTGCCCGAACCCGTGGAAGGCGAGGTGGTATGTCCTCCAGCAGGCGCGCCTCGGCGCCGCGCGCGAGGCCAAGGGCGACAAACCCGGCGCTTGCAGCGCGTATCGCACCGTGCTTTCCCGGTGGAGCAATACGAAAGAATCGGTCACGGCGCGCGACGTCGAGAAGCGAGCGAAGGGCCTCGGCTGTGGGTTTCCCGCGGACGGCGGGCTCGCGGGTCCCCGTTCCCAACGCAGCTCGAATCCGAACGCCGGCTGACGTTCCTCTGGCGCCGCGCGGGATGGTAGGCGCGCGCCGGCTTGCCACGTAAGATGCTCCCTAGCCTGAGAGCCCGCTCATGACCGCCACCCGAAGAGCCCCCGACGAGCCTTTCGCCTCGGACCTCGAGCGTATCCTCCGCGACGCCGCGCGGCTCCAGCTCGACCTTGCTCGGGCCTCGAGCCTCCTGCGCGAGCGGGGCGGCGATCTCGCGCGGGATCTGCCGGGCGACATCGACGCCCTGATCACCTCGCTCTCCACGTTTCGCGCGAGCCTCGACGTCGAGCGGCGCGAGCAGGAGGGCGCCATGTCGCGCGAGGCGCAGGCCGCGCTCTTCGAGGTTGGCAAGGCGATCACCTCCTCGCTCGACCTCAAGACCGTGCTGAACCAGGTCATGGACTCCGTCATCGAGCTGACGAAGGCCGAGCGCGGCTACCTCGTCCTCGTCGACCACAAAGGCAATCTCGACGTCCAGGTCGCGCGGAACCTCGATCAGGACACCATCCGGAGCATGGAGTTTGCGTATTCGAGCTCCGTCGTCGAGGAGGTCTTGAAGGGCGAGCGCAGCGTGCTCACGAGCAATGCGCAAACGGACGAGCGATTCGCGCTCCAGCGCAGCGTGGCGATGTTCCGGCTGACGAGCATCATGGCCGCGCCCTTGCGCATCCGGGGCAAGGTGATCGGTGTCCTTTACGTGGACAACCGGGCCTTCACGGGGCAGTTCTCGCAATCGAAGCTCGACTTGCTGGAGGCGTTCGCGGGGCAGGCGGCGATCGCGATCCACAATGCGAAGCTCTTCGGGCAGACCGACGAGGCGCTGAAGCAACGCCTCCTCGAGCTCGAAGGCCTTTACAAGGAGCTCGCCGTGGCCCGCGAGCGCGCCGAGAATGGCCTCGCGGCCGTCGAGCGCGAGATGCAGATCGGCCGCATCCTTCAATCCGAGTTCCTCCCGCGCGAGCTGCCCTCCTTGCCCGGCTGGCAGATTGCATCGCGGTTCTTGCCGGCCAGGCAGCTCTCGGGCGATTTCTACGACGTCTTCCGGCTCGCCTCCGGGGAGGTCGCCGTCGCGATCGCCGACGTCTGCGACAAGGGTGTCGGCGCCGCGCTCTTCATGTCCCTCGTCCGCGGCCTGCTCCGCGCCTTCGCGCGGCGCGCGGCCAATCGGTCCGAGGCCCTCGCGGCCATCACCCAGACGAACGATTACCTCGCCGACAACCATGGCCGCACGGCCATGTTCACGACCCTCTTTTTCGGGATCCTCGATCCGGAGAGCGGCGAGCTCTCCTACGTCAATTGCGGGCACGACGCGCCGATCGTCCTCGGCGCGGCCGGCGAGGAGCGGCGCCTCGAATCGACCGGCCCCGCGCTCGGCGCCATGGGGGACGTCGAATTCGAGACGGGCCGCGTGACGCTCCTGCCCGGCGATTCTCTCGTGGCCTTCACGGACGGCGTGAGCGACGCGCTCGACCCGTCCGAGGAGCCGTTCGGCGAAGAAACCTTCCTCTCGATTCTGCGCGGCGGCGCGCCCTCCGTCACGGCCATGCTCGGCGACGTCGTGGGCGCGCTCCGCCACCACATCGGCTCGGCCTCGCAGTTCGACGACATCACCTTGCTCGCGCTCCGCCGCAATCCACCACGCCGCGACTTCCCCACGGGCCAGTACCGCGTCATCGAACCGATTGCGCAGACCTCTGGAAAGCGCACGCGGCGCTGATCCAGGCGTTGAAAACCGCGGAGGGCGCGGGTAGCCTCGGAACGTGCTCATCGTCGGCGGGAGACGCCTCTACGGCAAGGTCGAGCAGGTCGGCAGCACCTACATCGCGACGACGTTCGCCTTCCTCCAGTTCTTGCCGCTCTTCCCCGTGCGATCGCACATCGTCGTCGCCGAGGGCTCGGCCGACACGCACACGGTCGTTCACATCAAGATGAACTGGAAGAGCGTCGCGACGGGGTATCTCCGCGCGTACGGCGTCGCCGCGACGCTCATCGCGCTCATCCCGGGCCTCGCGATGGCGGGCAACTCGAAGGCGCCGACGGCGTATCTCGGCGCGGGCCTCGTGCTCGTTTGCGCGGGCCTGACCACGGCCGCGTTCTCCATGATCGGCCGCCTTTCCCGCGAGGAGAAGGCGCAGCGGCTCCTCTACGCGCGTTACCTCGGGCACCCCGTGCATCCCTCGGTGCTCGACGAGGACACGCGCGGCGCCATCGCGCAGAAGCTCCGCGATTTCCTGGAGGAGCGCGCGGCGGCGGCGATGACGGGCTCGAACTACCGCAAGGGCGGCCCCGTGAAGGCCGGGTATCGCGTGCTCGCGCTCGAGCCGTCGATGCGGGATCGGGAGTATCTCGAAGCGGCGCTCACGCTCGCCTGCCTCGACGCGTCGCTCTCGGTGGGCCCGATGCGCGCCGACGCGGAGCGCGTGCACGGAGCGCTCTGGAACAAGCTGCGCGCGGAGCACCCGGACGTGATCGACGTCGTGCGGGACGCCGAGATGGTGCAGCGCTCGTGGGTGAGCAGCGTGCTCGGGTTCGTCCCGCTCGTGGCGGCCCTCGGCATCTGCAGCGTGCTCCTCCTGCGCAACACCTACGTCTTCAAGTGGAAGCCGAGCACGGCCGACAAGACGCCCGAATACGGATTCGTGCCGGAAGACCTCTTGCGCTGAGGGCCGCGCCGCGCATGCGCCTTGTTTCGCCGCGGCTCGGCGCGGTACGATCGCGGGCGTTTTTCCCACGGAGCCCCCACGCCCATGCGCCTTCTCCATTTCGCCGCGCCGTTCACCCTCGCCGCCTCCCTCGCCGCCTCCGGTTGCAGCGGTGATGCCACCTCGTCCTCGGGGGGCGGCGCCTCCTCGGGCTCGTCCTCCTCGTCGGCGGGCGGCGCGGGCGGCGCGGGCGGCGCGGGCGGCGCGGGCGGCGCGGGCGGTGGTTCGTCCTCCTCGGGCACCGGCGCGGGCGGCGTCGCCTGCACGGATGAGGTCTGCAACGGCATCGACGACGATTGCGACGGCGCCGTCGACGAAGACGCCTCCCTTTGCGCCGGGCCCGGCGAGGTCTGCGCCGCGGGCGCTTGCAAGGTCGATTGTGTCTCTCCCGAGGCGAACCCTTGCGCCGCGGGCACCGTCTGCAACGTCAGCGACAAGGACCCCGGCGCTTGCGTCGCGCCCGACGCCGGCTGCGTCGTCACGGGCCCGCTCGTCGCTTGTGGCGCCTCGACCTGCGGCCCCGGCACCACCTGCGACGCCGCCACGAACACCTGCGTCGCGTCGCTGCCTTGCGCGGGCGTCGCGTGCACCGGCGCGGTTTGTCACGGCGTCGCTTGCCCCTGTGAGCGCCCCGCGCCGGCCTGCACGGGCGCCACGCTCGACCAGCTCAATGTCACGGCCTTCGTGAATGGCCTCGTCGACATCGACTTCGACCTCGTCTGCAATGCCTGGGGCGTCACCGTCCTCAGCGGACCCGATTACCTGCGCAAGGTGAGCACCGCGGGGCAGGTCTCCACGGTCCAGGGCGTCACGAACCTGAACATGGGCGAGGTCGCGGCGATCCAGGGTCAGAATGGCACGTTCGGCGGCAGCGTCACCGACGTCGGGCTCACGTACAATTGCTGCGCGAACTGCGGTTGTCAGGGCACACCGCAGGGCGTCGCATTCTACGACCAGATGGCGAATGCTTTGCCGCTCGTCATCCCGAGCGCGAAGATCACGACCGGCGCGGGTCCCTTCCAGAGCGGCTACCTCGACACCGGCCCGCAGGGCCTCACCTTCGGCCTCACGAAAAAGCTCTACGTGGGCAACGTCGACACGGACGGCGATTTCCACGCGGTCGACCTCGCGGACGGCACGAAGGGCCTCGTCGCCACCCTGCCGGCGCGCGTCTACGCCGCCTCGCCCTACGATGGGAGCCGGCTGCTCGTCGCGCTCGCCACGAAAGAGATCGTGCTCCTCGACGTGAACACGGCCGCGACGACGCCGTTCGCGACCCTCCCATCGGACATCACGAGCCTCGCGCGCGACCCGTTCACGGGCCACGTCTATGTCTCGCTTTTCGGCGGCGAGATCCGCGACCTCGACGGCGCCGGCAGTGATCTCGGTCTCTTTGCGAAGGGCGCGAAGAGTGGGCGGATCGCCCTCGCGCGCGACAACTTCCTTTACCACGTGAACTCCACGCCCGGCGGCGCCGCCTCCATCGAGCGATTCCCGCTCCCGCAGACGTATTGAAGTTGACTCTCTCGTGGCGTTGCCTTCCAATACGAGCATGAGGCGATTCGCGCGTGCTTCCTTTTTGTCTCTCGGCCTCGCGGTTTCGTTCGGGGGGGCCTGGGGCTGTTCCGATGCGGGCACGAACACCACCGCGGGCGCGGCCGCCGGCGGGTCCGGGGGACAAGGGGGCGTCGCGGGGCAAGGCGGCGCCGGCGGCCAGGGCGGGGGAGGCAACCAGGGCGGGGGAGGCGGCGCTGCTTGCGTGGAAGGCGAGTCGCGTGCGTGTTACGACGCGGACCCGGCCACCGCCGACAAGGGCGAATGCAAGCAGGGCACGCAGACGTGCGCGGCCGGGAGCTGGGGCGGTTGCGTGGGGCAGGTCGTGCCCGCGGTCGAGGCGTGCAACGGCACGGACGACGATTGCAATGGCCAGGTCGACGACGGCATCGCGGACGTCACCTGCGGCCTCGGCCAATGCCAGGTGAAGGTCCCTGGCTGCGTGGACCAACAGGTCCCCGAATGCACGCCGCTCCCGCCCGCGACCACCGAGGCCTGCGACGGCACGGACGACGATTGCGACGGCACGATCGACGAGGGCTGCACCTGCGCGGACGGCGAGACGCAGGACTGTTATTCGGGCGGCGCCGGCACGAAGGGCGTCGGCGCCTGCAAGGCCGGCACGCAGACGTGCGTGGGCGGCGCGTGGGGCGCTTGCGAAGGCGAGACGGTCCCGGGCGTCGAGAGCTGCAACGGGGTCGACGACGATTGCGACGCGAAGACGGACGAGGATTTCGGCCAGCTCAATTGCGGCGCCGGCGCCTGCTTCGTCAGCGTCGAGGCTTGCGTGAACGGAATGCCGCAGACGTGCACCCCCGGCACGCCGAAGGCCGAGACGTGCAACGGCGTCGACGACGATTGCAACCTGCTCATCGACGACGGCCTCGGCACCCTCACCTGCGGACTTGGCGCCTGCATGAAGACCGTGCAAGCGTGCGTGGGCGGGCAGGCGCAGACGTGCATGCCGGGCGTCGGGTCGGCCGAGGTCTGCGACGGCGTCGACAACGATTGCGACGGCAACACGGACGAGGGCAACCCCGGTGGCGGCGCCGCCTGCATGACGGGGCAAGCGGGCGCCTGCGCGCAAGGCACGCAGGTCTGCAGCGGCGGCGCGCTCCAGTGCATGTCCTCGGTGCAGCCCGTGGCCGAGTCCTGCAATGGCAAGGACGACGATTGCGACGGACAAACCGACGAGCAGAACCCCGGCGGCGGCAGCGCATGCAACACGGGCCAGCTCGGCATCTGCGCCGCCGGCACGACGTTGTGCCAGGGCGGCGGCATCGTCTGCAAACAGAACAGCCAGGCCGCCGTCGAGACCTGCGACGGGCTCGACAACAACTGCAACGGCGCGGTCGACGAGCAGAACCCCGGCGGGGGTACGTCCTGCCAGACCGGCAAGCCGGGCGTCTGCGGCGCGGGCACCACGTCCTGCCAGAATGGCCAGCTCGCGTGCGTCCAGACGAACCAGCCGAGCCTGGAGGTCTGCGACGGGCAGGACAACAACTGCAACGGCACGGCGGACGAGGGCAACCCGGGCAGCGGCGGCGTGTGCACGACGGGCCAGCAGGGCGTCTGCGGCGCGGGCACGTACCAGTGCCAGAACGGCGCGCTCGCCTGCGTGGCCATGACGATGCCGTCGACCGAAATCTGCGACAACAAGGACAACGATTGCGACGGCATGGTCGACGAGAACAACCCGGGCGGCGGCATGGCCTGCGCGACGGGCCAGCAGGGCGTCTGCGGCGCCGGCACGTCGACGTGCACGAACGGGACGCTCATCTGCACGCCGACGATCCTTCCCTCGGCGGAGACCTGCGACAACAAGGACAACGATTGCGACGGCGTGGTCGACGAGGGCAACCCGGGCGGCGGCTCGGCCTGCACGACGGGCCAGCCGGGGTTCTGCAGCGCGGGCACGCAGGTTTGTCAAAACGGCACGATCTCGTGCGTCGCGACGAACATGCCCACGACCGAGGTCTGCGACAACAAGGACAACGACTGCGACGGCTCGGTCGACGAGAACAACGCGGGCGGCGGCGGCGCGTGCAGCACGGGCCAGCAGGGCGTCTGCGGCGCGGGCACGCAGGTTTGTCAGGGCGGTACGCTCGCGTGCATGGCCACGAAGACGCCGTCGACGGAGATCTGCGACGGCCTCGACAACGATTGCGACGGCTCCGTCGACGAGGGCAACCCGGGCGGCGGCGTGGCCTGCGGGACGGCGTATGCCGCGCCCTGCAACAACAACACGACGATCTGCCAGAACGGCGTGCTCGTCTGCGGCGTGACGAACATCTTCGAGGAGACGTTCGCGACCGCAACCGCGGCGAATAGCTGGAACGGCTGGACGCTCGGGGTCGTCGGGACCGAATGGCAGATCGGCACGGCGACGTCCTCGTCCGGGCACGACGACGGCTACGGCGACCCCTCCACGGACCACACGACGACGGCCGACAACAAGCTCGCCGGCGTCAAGATCGGCGGCAATGCGAGCATCGCCGCCACGCACCCGTTTTATTACCTCACGAGCCCCGTGATCAACGCGTCCGGTGCGGGCTCCATCGTCCTCGATTTCTGGCGCTTCCTGAACAGCGACGGGTATCCGTGGATGACGAACTCCATCGAGGTCTACAACGGTTCGAGCTGGGTCGTGATCTGGCAGAAGCCCGACACGGGCAGCACCCTCGAAGATTCGGCCTGGACGAACATCGTCCACAATCTGACGACGTACAAGAACGCGAACCTCCAGATACGCTTCGGGTACAACATCGGCCAGGTGGACGAATATTCGTACCTGATGTCTTCCTGGAACCTCGACGACGTCGTGATTCGCCGCTGCCAGTGATGATTCGATCCCTCCGCGCGCCCCTCCTCCTCGGGGCCCTTCTCCTCTCGAGTGCATGCACGAGCCGCGGGCCCGCGCCCGAGGTCGGGCCCTCCGCGCCGCCGCCCGCGCCGCTGCCGGTCGTCCCGAATCCGCCGTCGCTCGCCCCGCCGCCGCTCGAACCCAAAAAACCCCCGCCGCCCGCCCCCGTGGAGCCCGAGCCGCCGCCCGCGCCTCTGGCGACGAGCGCGCTGCCGAGCCGGCTCGACGGCATGATCCTCGTGCCCGCGGGTCCTTTCACGATGGGCGCCGACAGCGGCGGCGAGCCCGACGAATGGCCGGCGCACACCGTGACGCTGCCGGCGTATTACCTCGACGAGTTCGAGGTGACGAACGGCGATTATGCGCGCTGCATCGAGGCCAAGATCTGCCCGCCGCCCGAGCCGAGCAACGCGGATCGCAATGGCGTGGGTCCGGACAAACTTTTTCGGAGGCCGAAGCAGCCCGTGAGCAGCATCTCCTGGGAGAGCGCGCGCGCTTATTGCGCGTTCGTGGGGAAGCGCCTCCCGCGTGAGGCGGAGCTCGAGAAGGCGGCGCGCGGCGAGGGCGGTCGGCTGTATCCATGGGGAAACTCGCCGCCCGGGCCCGAGCGCGCGGTCTTCGCGGTCAGTGTCACGGCGGATGTCGGGACACACCCCTCGGGGCGTGGTCCTTATGGGCACCACGATCTCGCCGGCAACGTCTGGGAGTGGGCCGAGGACATCTACGATCCGTTCGCGTACAAGCGCCCCGGCGCCTCCGAGGGCCGCGGCGGGACGTGCGAGGAGGCCCTCGCCGCCTACGCGGAGCTGAAGCGCAAGCGCCAGCAGGGTTTTACCGGGTCGAACAAGATCCCGACCGAATGTGAGCGGGTCCTGCGCGGCGGCGGATTCAACTACCACGCGACGGGCCTGCGCTCCACGAACCGCGTGCACCACCCCGCGCGTTATCGCATGGTGATGAGCGGGTTTCGGTGCGCGCGGGACGCCAAGGGCTAGGGCGCGGCGGCCCGCCCCGGGACATCCCCGATCGGGAGCCCGTCCCATGGTGTAGGATGGGCCGAGGGCACGACGTCGCTCGGCGTTCGGGCTCCGGGATCACGTCACATGACCGCGGAGGATCGGGGCGATCTCGAGCGTGAGCTCGGGACCCGCCTTACCCAGGGAGACCGAAGAGGCGTCGCGACGGCCATGCTCGCGACGTACGGGCCCGAGATCTACGCGTTCCTCGCGGCCCTGCACCGCGAAGAGAGCGACGCCGAGGAGGTCTTCTCCCGCTTCGGCGAGGCGCTCTGGCAGGGGCTCCAGCGCTTCGAGGGCAAGGGCTCCTTCCGCGGCTTCGCCTACGCCATCGCGCGGAGGGCCTCGGTCCGCTTCCGCAGGGAAGTCTTGCGCAGGCGAAAGCGCGAGGGGGAGCTCGACAGCGCCGAGATCTCGGGCGTCGTGGCCGAGGTCCGCGAGCGAACGGCCGCGTTTCTGCGGACGACGACGCGCAGCCGCCTCACCGCCCTCCGCGCCTCGCTCCCCGAGGAGGACCAGGAGCTGCTCATGCTGCGCGTGGACCGGAAGCTGCCCTGGGACGAGCTCGCCATGGTGCTGCGCGAGGAGGACGATCCGCCGCTCTCGGTCGAGGACAAACGCCGCGAAGGGGCGAGGCTGCGCAAGCGGTTCCAGCTCCTGAAGGACCGGCTGCGCGACATGGCCCGCCGCGAGGGCCTGCTCGACGAGGACGGGTGAGCGTGATGTCGTCGCAGCGCTTCGCCTGGCAAGAGTCCACGCTTCCGTCGAGCTCCTCGTCGGAGGACGCGTCGGACGACGTGTTTCTGCGCGAGGTCGCGCGCATCGACGACGTGCCCGTGCCCCGCGAGCGCGAGGAGAGAGCGGGGAAGCTGCTCGCGGATCGGTACGTGCTCATGGCGCAGCTCGGCAGCGGTGGGCAAGGCGCGGTGTGGGAGGCGGAGGACACGCGCACGGGCGAGCGGGTCGCGGTGAAGGTGCTGCGCTCGGTGTCGGCGACCTGCGCGGCGCGCGCGCAGCGGGAGATCGCGGCGCTGCGGCTCCTGCGCCTGCCCGGCGTGGTGCGCCTCGTCGACGAGGGCCTGCAAGGCGACCGCCCCTTCCTCGTGACCGAGTGCATCCTGGGCCGGCCCTTCCCCGGCGTGAGTGTCCCTTGCTCCTGGGAGGCGCTCGAGCCCGTCCTCGTCGGCCTGCTGGAGACGCTCGCGTGGATCCACGCCGCGGGCATCGTGCACCGCGATCTCAAGCCCGACAACGTGCTCGTGGGGCCGGACCAGCGCCCCGTGGTGCTCGATTTTGGCCTCTCGTCGCTGTCCGTCGCGTCGCCGAATCCGATCACGGACGCGGGGCAGATCGTCGGGACCCTCTCGTACATCGCGCCCGAGCAGTTCCGCGAGCAACGCGCCACGGCCCGCACCGATCTCTACGCCGTGGGGATCATGGCCTACCTCGCGCTCACGGGCCGTGTTCCGCATGAGAATCGCGACATGTGCGCGTTCGTCCTCGCGCGCCTGAACGAGCCCGCGCCGAACCTGCGCACGCTCGTCCCGGATTTGCCCTTCGAGGTGGCCCTCGTGCTCGATCAGCTCCTCGCCACGGACCCCGCGGATCGACCCCGCTCGGCGGCGGAGGTCCTCGAGAGATTGGGGCGTCCGCGGGAGGCGCTGCCCCTCGATGCGCGAGGCGAGGTCGTCGATCCGAGCGAATCGAGGGGCGGCTGATCGTCGTGGATGCGGATCAGGGGGTTTGATCCACCTTGTAGGTGACCTGGCCGGTGCCGGGGGTCACGGCGCCCGAGTTGGTCGTGAACGTCCCGTTCGGCGTCACGTTGCTCGGCCCCACCGAGCCGGGCGTGAAGGTTTGGTACCAGATGACCTGCGAGATGGCGCCCGAGCTCGTAAAAATGCGCAAATCCAGGTTCCCGGACGTGTAACGGTTGCCCGAGCTCGTATCTGTTCCGAGCGAGGTCCAGCTCGCGATGCGGGGAAGGTTGAACTCCTGCGTGCCGCTGTACGAGGGCGGCGTGCCGGTCCCGTCCGTATGCGAGAAATGCAGGTCCTCGGTGCCGAGATATTGCAGATTGCTGGCGTTGACGTACCAGTACTCCCGGTTCGGCCTGAATGCGCCGCTCACGTTGGGGCCGGTCGCGAGGATCGTGCCGAACGTCGCGTTGTTGTCGTAGGTGACGGTATAGGAGCGCCACTCGAGGCCGAGGTCGACCTGCGCGAGCTCCGCCTCCGCGACGTCGTCGTCCTCGAACGTGGCATCATTCGCGCCGCAACCCGTCGCGACGCCCATCATGACCACGATCGTGCCGAGCAAGCTGAATCGATGATTCAAGGAAACCTCCGCGCAAAGACGATGTTCGTAGGCGCCCTTCATGGCTCTCGCGGGCGCCCACCGAAATTCATCGTGGTCGAAATGACGGAGGCTCGTCAAGTAGGAACGTATTCGCGCTCTCGAAGCAAGGATACCGTGTGCCTAGAAGTGTTGGCCCAGGCTCGACGGGTCCCTACGGGCGCGAAAGAAGTCTACGCGGCCACGGCGCAATGCGCGTTCACCGTCACGACGGCGCGGCCCGAGAGATCCGGCGTGCGCACGGCGCCGAGGTAGGTGAGCGCGTACGTCCCACCGAGGTTCGCGTCAGGGACGCTGTAGGGCGCTTCGTTGAGGTTGTTGGTCAGCGTGTTCGTCATGACGCGGTCGAACAGGTGCCACGTCTCCAGGGTGCCGCCGGCGACGGGCGTCACGACGAGCACGCCGACGCGCCGGTTGCCCTGGGTGATGTCGTAGATGCCGAGGTCGACCTGCTGCGGCAGGCTCGGCATCGCGGCGGAGATGCTCCCGGTGTTATTCGAGGCGAGCCGGTCGCAACGTGCCTTGATGTACTCGATGCCGCAGCCCGTCGAGAGCGTCAGCCGGGCGAGGTAGTCGTTCACGTCGAAGTCGGCCGGCGGCGCGCCCGTGCCCCGGAACGACAGCCCCACAGGCATGCCCAGGAACGAGCTCGACGGGCGGACGTACACGGCGTAGCCGGAGCCGACGGCTGCGCTCGTGTACAGGAACCAGTGCTCGTAGCGGGTCTCGCCGTCGGGCGCCGTGACCACGAGGCGCCCGACCTCGAGCAGCGGCGCGCTCGGAACGCGCGGATCGCGCTGGAAAAGGATGTACTGACCTGCGCCGATGTGCCCAGTGATCATGGCGAAATCTCCTCGGAAGAACAAAAGCCCCGGGCCGGGCCGAACGTCCGGCCTCCCAGCCCCCCAAGGAGAGAGTTCCCGCTGCGCGCGGATGTGACGAAAAAATATTCGCCGACCGGAAAAAAAACGCCGGCCGCCTCGACCTCCGGGGACGAGTGGTGGGGGAGCCGACCTCCAGGACGCGCGGGGGGCTACTGGACCTCGCAGTGGTTGTAGTTGCACGCCGGCGCGCTCGCGGGGCAGTCGATGCTCGTGGTGCACGGCGCGCAGGAGGTCGTGCCCTGCGTGAGCGCGTCGAAGTAGCAGCCGCAGGAGCGAGGGGGCTGGAAGGAGGAGAGCGGGCCCATCTCCGCGGTTCGCGTGACGCGCATCGCGCACTCGGGCACGATGCCGGCCGCCGCCAGCACCTGGACGAGGTCGAGCCCCGGCGGGTCTTTCGTGCCAATCGCATAGGAGACGATGTCGGCCGCGACTGCGCTCCGCGGATACCCGTCCTGATCGAGCTTCGTCAGGACGTGGAAGGGCCCCCAGACGGTGTAATGGCCATCCCGCACGTTTGCCTTGTCGCGGGCCGTCGGCGTCGAGTCCATGTAATAGCCGCACGTTTGGCCCGTGTCCTGGTAGGCGAGCAGCTTCACCGTGAGGTCGTTCTCGATGGCCACTTCGGACGCGAGGATGCCGATCGCCTTTTCCTTGTCCGGCGCATTCGCGAGTTTGCTGACGATGTCCGCGCTCGACGAGGCCTGCGTGCCTTTCCAGCGGTCGACGGGCACGCCCGTGGCCACGGCGAGCATTTGCTGCGTGCCGCTGCCCTCGCCGCGGGTGAAAATGGCCGTGGGGTCGGTCCAGGGCTCGACGCCGGATTCGGCGCCGAAGCCGAAGACGAAATAGGCAGCCTCGCGGCTGATCGATTCCTGCGCGGACGGGCGCGGCACGGCGAACCCATAGGCCTCGACGGGGCCGAGGTAATCGCCGACGTCCTGCGGCAGGCCGTTCGGCAGGCTGGAGCAGGTGGAGGGAAAGACGTCGGAGATCCCCACGTCGGCGACGTTGCCGTCGACGTCGAAGTCGCAGGCGTATTCGCTGCTCGTGTCCCAGTACATGCCGCCGGTGCCCGCGGCCTCGGTGCCCACGAGCGGCGTGCCGTTCACGATCGAATCGACCGCGAGGCAGGAGCCTTGCCGCTTGTAAATGAGCGTGATGCCCTGCGACGAGAGGACGCGGCCGAGGTTCTCGATGAAGATGCCGCCGCCGCCATTGATGTAGACGGGGTTCGGCAAGGCGCTGCAGGGCCCAGCCTCCGCGGGCGCGGCGAGCAAAAGGCCGGCCGCCGCGGCGAGGAAAAACGAGAGAGAATGGCGCAAGCGCATCGGTTCCTCGCGAAGGTCAGGGGACGGGGGGCAGCGTGCCGTCGGGCAAGAGCTTGGTGACGCGCGCCTTGTCGAAAGGCACGCACGTGGCGTTCGTGCACGCGTTGAGGAACTCGGCGCGCGTCTCGGGCGCGCAAGCAAAGCAGGGACGGCCGGACACGGCGCCCTCGCACGAGCCGACGGCGCAGTACCCGCCCCGGCACGCGCCGGCGGTGCAGTCGGCGTCGTCCTCGCATTTCACCGGATCGGTGCAGAACCCGTCCACGCACTCGCTGCCGGCGCCGAAGAGCGCCGCGCATTCGCCGCTCTGCCCGCACGCGTCGGGCGAGAGGTTCCCGAGCGAGCAGCCGACGGGGATCGCTGCGGCGGCCGCGAGGGCCACGCCGAGCCAGGCGAGCACGCGAGACCTCCGCGCGGCGCGGCCTTTCGAGGATTCCTGGGGGGAGGAGAAGGACATGGTCGCCGTGGCGACCGCATAAAGGGTGCGGCCGCCGAACGACGATACCATGGGCCGCCCGTTCGCCACGCCGTTCTCGTGTTCGTCACGGAGCCGTGCGAAAATTGCAACGGGACGGACGAACGGCGCGGTCCCGGGCGGGCATCGCCCGCGTCACGAGGGCTTGGTGCCCTGAATGTGCTTGGCGAGCAGCGTGCGGAGCGTCGTGACGTTTTGCTTGTTCTGGTCGTGGATTTGCTGGAAGCAGCGCTCGGCGTCCTGATCCCCGGCCTGGCGTGCATCCTGGATGTATTGTTCGAGCGCGGAGTTCCCCTGTAGCAACTCGTGCATCTCGGCGACGATGTCGTATTCGAGGTTCGGGGCACCCGTCTGCTTTTGCTGCTGCGTCTGTGTGGCCATGCGCACTCCTTTCGAGTGTGGGCGTAGCAGCGCATGTGCCAGGGGCCGTGGGAAGCCGCGCCCGTCGGGCTCGTCAGGGCCGACGGGCGCGGCGGGGCGTCACTTGCAGAGGCCGTTCTGGCAGGTCGTGCCCGCCGGGCAATCGGCGTTGCTCGCGCATTGCTGGATCGTGCAGTTGCCATTCAGGCAGATCTGCGGCGCGGGGCAGAACAAGGAGCCCGGGGTGGCTTCGTCGACCACGCCGTCGCAGTCGTTGTCGATGCCGTCGCACTTCTCGTTGCTGGGGACGCAGCCGCCGGGCGTGCAAACCCCGTTCGGCGTGCAGAGTTGGCCGACCGGGCAGTCGGCGTTGATCTGGCAGGGCTGCGACAGGCACGAGCCCATGATGCAGGTGCCGCCGTTCGGGCAGAGGAGGACCTGGCCCGGATCGACCTCGTCGATCTGGCCGTCGCAATCGTCGTCGAGGTTGTTGCAGTACTCGGGCTTGGCGAGGCACATGCCGCCGCACTGGCCATTGACGCACAACGTGCCGTCGGCGCAGATCGTGTTCTCGTCGACCGTGCCGTTGCAATTGTCGTCGACGCCGTTGCAGGCCTCGGCCTGCGGGATGCAGCCGTTCGGATTCACGCACGTCCCCGTCGCCGGATCGCAGACGTGGCCGGCGGGGCAATCGGCGTCGGTCATGCACATCCAGGTCGCGCACATGCCGTTGACGCACGTGCCGCCGTTCGGGCAGAGGACCGCGCCGGGCGTGGGCTCGTCGATCTGGCCGTCGCAGTCGTTGTCGTAGCCGTCGCAGAGCTCCGGCGTGGGCGAGCACATGCCGCCGCACTGGCCATTGACGCACGCGGTGCCGTCGGCGCAGAACGCGTTGTTGTCGGGGATGCCGTTGCAATCGTCGTCGAGGCCGTTGCAGGACTCGGGCGCCGGGACGCAGCCGCCCGGGAGGCAGAAGCCGACCATCGGGTTGCAGAGCTGGCCGGCCGGGCACTCGGCGTCGGTCATGCATTGCACGGCCACGCAGGCGCCGTTCGTGCAGGCGCCGCCGTTCGGGCAGAGGATCGCGCCGGGCGTGGGGTTGTCGACGACGCCGTCGCAATCGTTGTCGATGCCGTCGCACTGCTCGGGCAGGGCGCTGCACACGGGCACCGGCACGCACATGCCGAACTCGTCGCAATAGCTGTTCGGCGGACAGGTCACCATCGGGTTACACTGCGTCTGGCCGCCGCACATGCCATTCACGCAGACGGTCCCGTCGGGGCAAATGACGGGTCCGTTGCCGCTCGCGTCGATCTGGCCGTCGAGGTCGTCGTCGATGCCGTTGCAGACCTCGGGCTGGGGGCCGTCGTTCTGCACGACGCAAGCACCGTTCACGCAGAACTGGCCGGGCGCGCAGTCGGAGTCGGCATTGCACTGGCCGTCACCGCCGATGACGACGGGACCGATACACGCGGCGAAGGGCGTGATCGCGAGGAGGGCGCCGAGGGGGAGGAGAGCCTTGAGGAAGGAAGCACGAAAGTTCTTCATGGTCTTGACGTCTTTCTCGTGGAGGAATGGGCGCGCGCGTCCGTTCGTCCCCGCAAAGGACGTGCGGCGCGGCGGCGCGTGTCTTCGTCTGGCTTCGTGGCCGGACGTCCGCCGATCCGTGAGGAAATGTTAAGGGCTCGCGGGGCAGGCCTTCCGCACGCGATCGGCGAGCGGCGAGCCGGGGCTCTCCGCGAGGAATCGGGCGGCCTCGGCGCGACCCTCGGCGACGCGGCCGAGCTTGCAAAGTGCGAGCGCGCGCGCCGCGGTCCGCTCGGCGCGCATCGATTGCCCTTCCGCGCCCGCCGACGTCTCGTCGAGCAGATGCAAGGCCTGCTCCGGATCGCCGCCTTGCATGGCGCCGTGCGCCGCGCGGAGGCGCTTCGTCTCGGCGAGCAAGGTGTCCGCGGGCGGAGGCTCGTTCGTCGCGACGGGCGCCGCCGGCCGCTTGGAAGGAGCATTCACCGCCGCCGCGCTCGGGTGCGCGGGCGCGGGCGGAGGCGGAGGCTCGTTTGTCGGGAGAACCGCCTGCGGCTGCACCTCCACAGGCATTTGCGCGGGCGGCGTTTGGCCGAGCGGAGCGGGGGCTTCGAGGTGCGTCGCCGCGGGGGGCGCCTCCACGCGGGCCTCCGTGGGCCCGAGGATCGCCACCGCGGAGGCGGCGCCGCCCACGATCAACGCGAGCATTCCTTTCCACGCGAGGCCGCCGAGGGAAAACACGGCGCCGGCCTTGGCGGCACCGGCAATGTTCGTCGCGGAGGCGGCCTCGCCGAGCTTCCTCGTCGCGCCGTCGGCGACGCTCTCTCCCCCGACGGACGCGGCTCCGCCTGCGGCAATGGCGGCCGCGAGCCCGCGGCGCACGCGGGCGCGATCGGCGGGCGAGGGGTCGTCCCCGTCGCGTCCTGCAAGAAGGATGGCCCGCGCTTCAGGGCCGAGCTCGCTCATCGGAGCCTCCACGTATCGCGGGCCCGCTCCCGGGCCACTGCTTGCTCGAAATCGCGCCGCGCCGCCCGCAGGCGCGCGTAAATGGTGTTCACGTTCTCCCCGAGCGCGTCCGCGATCTCGGGGGCCGTCATCTGCTCGAGCTCGGCGAGCACGAGCACGGTGCGCTTGTCGAATTCGAGCTCGTCGAGCAGCTTGTGCAAGAGGCGCGCACCTTCGAGCCGAACGGTATGCTCGTGCGGGCCCTCCGCGCGCTCGTCGGGCACTGAATCGACGTCGATGGCCTCGGCTTTCCCGCAGGCGTGGGGGCTCTTGCGCCGGAGGGCGCGCCGGTGGTCGCTCGCGACGCGGGTGACGATGGAGCAGATCCACGTCTTCAGCGAGGAGCGGCCCTCGAACTGGCCGAGGCGGCGATACACGACGAGGAAGACCTCCTGCACGGCGTCGTCGACGAGCGCCTCGGGGACGCCGAGCCTCCGGACGTTGCGGAAGACGAGATCGAAATGCTCCTCGTAGACGACTTCGAAGGAGGGCACGACCACCCCATCGCCCGCATCCTCCGGGCGCGCCGCGGCCGTGGGCTCGGGGGCGAGCGGCGAGGGGAGGGTGGCGTGGAAGGAAGCGGAAGGAGGCAAGCGTGTCCTTGGTGGCCGGCACCCTCGAGGTCCGTGATCGAAAATCTCAGAACCGCACCTCGACGCCGAGCTCGGCCCGTCCGACGACGGGCGAGGCGCGGTGCACGGTGCCGAGGCCCGAGACGATGAGGTCCGGGTGGACGATGGGGACGGCGGCGCCGAGGCCGACGACGAGGGAGACGGGCCGCGCGAACGTCCAGCCGAAACGTCCACCGGCGGAGAGGGCGAGCCAGGGGGCGGCGCCCTCGCCCGGGGAGGCGACGCCCGCGCTGGAGCTCTGGATGCGGCCGGCCTCGAAGGAGGCGCAGGGGCCGAGCTCGAAAGGAGGGCGCTGGAAGAAGGCGGCACACGCGCCGACGTGGGCGAGGAGGAGGTCGATGTCGCCGGTGGCGCTGCCGAGGTTCGGCAAGGGGAAGGTGCGGGTCGGGAGGTAGGAGATGCCAGCTTCGAGGCGGTACCGGCCGACGAAGAGGGAGAGCGCGGCGCCGAAGGCGAGCGTCGGCGCGGGGAAGGAGCCAGCGTCGGCGAGGGCGCGCGCGAAGAGGGCCATCGGTGGAGGCGGAGGTGGCGATGGTGAGGGAGTCGACAGAGGGACCTTCGGAACCTCAACGCGTTGAGGTTCGGGTCGTGGGGGGGACCTTCGAACCCTCAACGTGTTGAGGTTCGGGTCGTGGGGGGGACCCTCGGAGGTGGAACGCGTTGAGGTTCGGGTCGTGGGGGGGACCTCTGGAGGTGGAACGCGTTGAGGTTCGGGTCGTGGGGGGGAGGGCGGAGGTGCAACGCGTTGAGGTTCGGGAGGTGGGGGGGACTCCGGCGGGGGCCCGGCGATCACGTCGGGCTCGATCATCATCGCGATGATCAACGCCGCCGCCTCGCCGAGCGCCTCACACGACGACGCCGCGACCTCGCGCGTCCGTGGTCCCTCCTCGCTCCGTGTCTCCAGCCGAACCCGATAGCGCCCCGCCGGGTCGCGCTTCACCTCGGCGCTGACGTCGAGCGGCGCTCCCGACGGCGAGGTTCGTCCGCCGAGCAACCGATCCACCTGGGCCGAGATCGCCTCGGCCGTGGGACACCCCTCGGGCGCGGACCAACGCAGGCGGACCCCGCTCTCGGCGCGCGTTTCGGCGGCGAGGCCGAGCGACGCGAGGGTGGCGAGGATCAAGGAAGGGGCCCGGGCCCGAAGCATGGGGTCACTTATGTCATCATGCCCGGCGAATGAGCCGGCCGAAAACGAGCAGCGCGCGCCCCGCACGCTCTTCCCCGACGGGCCTGCCCTCCCGCGAAGTCCTGCTCCGGGATCTCGGCCGCGCTCCCGACGAGCGCCCCATCTTCTCCTTGCCTTCGCCGCTCCTCCCGTGGCTCGGCCTCCTGCTCGGCGTCGCCGTCGCGGCCCTCGCGCGCGGGCTCACGCGTGAGGGGCTCTGGGGCGCCACGCTCTGGGCCGCGCTCGTCCTCGCCGTCCTCGTCGTCCTCCTTTTTCCGCGCAAGCTCGTCGTCGGCGAGGATGGCCTCTTGCTCGTCTGGGTCCGCGCTCGCTTCATCCCCTATCGCGACGTCGCCTACGTCGAGACCTCCGACGGGTTTTACTTTCGCAACCCCGGCATCAACATCGTCCTCCGCTCCGGCCGCGCCGTCGATTTCGCCACCAGCATCTTCAAGGAGCGCTGGGCCGAGCGAGACGCCCTCCTCAGCTTGATTCGCTGCACCATCGAGGCCGAACGCGCGCGCCGCCCCGCCCGCGCGCCCGACGCCCTCGTCCGCGGCGGCAGGACGTACGACGCCTGGGCGCGCGCGCTCCGGGCGATCGGCTCGGGCGCGCACGAGGGCATGCGCACCTCGCCCGTCCCCGCCGAGGAGCTGCTTCGCGTCGCCGAGAGCCCCGACGCGCCCGTCGTCGATCGCGCCGCCGCGTTCGTCGCCCTCGCCGCCTCGCAGGACCCCGAGCATGTGCGCCGGTTGCGCATCGCCGTCGACCTCACGGCCGCGCCCGACACGAAGACCGCGCTGCAAGCGGCGCTCGCGGCCGAGGGCGACGAGGCTTCGATCGCCGAGGCCCTCGCGTTCGCCGAGACCCAGACGACGGGCCCCTGATCCCGCGATCCATCGGCGTCGGAAACCGGGCGAAACCCTCCCCACGAACCCCGCCTTCCTTATGATGGCGCATGCCCTTCCGCCGCATGCCTCCCTCGGTGCTCGCCCTCGCGAGCGCCTCCCTCCTCGTCGCCTGCTCCGATCCTGCCGAGGTGCCCGTCCCGCCTGCGCCTTATGCGCCGCCTCCGAGCTCGACCGTCGTCGAGGAGGGACCCGTGCGGATCCGCCGCGACATCTTCCTCGTCCCCGGCGTCACGCCGCCGCCGAACCCCCTGACGGGCAGCACGACGCCCGCCGAGCTCAACGCCGTCCGCATCGTCCGGTACCGCATCGACGCCGATCCGCCGGCGCCTGCCCGCGCCGTTGCCGTCCTCATGCCCGGCTTCCTCGGCGGCGCCAGCAGCTACGACGCGATGGCGCGCGCCATCGTGCGCAGGTCCAAGGCGGGCGAGCCCTTCGAGGCCTGGGCCATCGATCGACGCTCGAACTTGCTCGAGGACCATCACGGCCACGACGTCGCCGAGGTCCGCAAGGACCCCGAGATCGCCAAGCGTTACTACTTCGAGGAGGAGGCCGTCGAGGGCAAGACCTTCCCCGGCTTCGTCGATCAGGCCTCGGTCGATTACGCCTCCGAGTGGGGGCTCGACACCACGATCGGCGACCTCCGCCGCGTCGTCGAGATCGTCGCGCCCGAGGAGCGCAAGGCGCGCGTCTTCCTCGTCGGCCACTCGCTCGGCGCCACGATCGCCGAGGAGTACGCGGCCTGGGACTTCGACGGCACACCCGGCTACGACGAGCTCGCGGGCCTCGTCCTCGTCGACGGCGTCGCGCGGCAAGAGGGCGCCTTGGCCCCGAAGATCACCGAGGACGACTACCTGAAAGGTTCGTCCCAGGACCCAAACGCCTACCTCACGCCGGGCCTCGAGACGATCCGCAAGACCACGCGTTACATCGCGCTCCCCTTGCTCGGCCTCAAGGTCTACCCCGTCGCCGCGATCGCCGGCATGCGCGCGATGTGGTCGCCGACCGCGATCACCGAGGATCCGTACCGGGACAACGCCTTCCTCACGCTGCTCTCGCTCACCGAGGTCCCGCGCATGACGAACCGCGCGGCCATGGGGTTTGCCATGGACGATTCCTCGAACGGCGTCTCCTTCGCGGCCGTCTCCTGCGGCGAGAGCAAGGGCGGCGCGCTCGCCGAGTACGACAGCCTCTTCGGCACCAAGCTCGTCCAGCCCTCCGATCCTACGGCCACGTACAATTGGGTGGAGTACGACGCCAAGAGCCCGCGCGAGCACACCTCCCTGGACGACATTTCGCGCTCCTGGTTCGAGGGACCCTCGCTCGATTTCGCCGAGTGGTATTTCCCGGCGCGCCTCTCGCTCGATGCCCAGGCCGCGGCCACGCTCGTCCTGAAGGACGGTGACTGGCCCCGCGCGACCTACGGAATGCGCGCGATTCACGGCGCTTCCATGGACCTCCCGATCTTCGCGGCCGTCGCGGGCCTCGTCGGCGACACCGCCGCCCTCGACCCGCTGCGCGCTCTCGTTCAGAACGTAGCCATCGGACCGGACCGCCCCCTCGCGGGCAAACCCCGCACGGATCCCGACGCGTTCGTCGTGCTCGACATCGTCAAGCTCACCCATATCGATCCCCTGTCCGGCACCGATGACGGGCAGGGCGATGTTACGAAATGGTACGACTCGCTCACCAAGTGGATGACCACGAACAGCCCCGCAGGGGCCGTGGTCCTCGCTCCATCGGCCCCGTGATCATGCCTCTTCTCGCAACACCCCGAAGGCTCTCGGCCTGGCTCTTCCTCGGCGTCACGCTCCTCGCGCTCGTGCTTTTTGGCTGCTCGAAGAAGGACGAGGGCGCGGGCCCTCCCGCGGGCGGCAAGGGGAAGATGGCGTTCCCCGTCGAGCTCGCGCCCGTCTCCGGCGAACGCGTCGAGTACACCGTCACCGCGGTCGGCACCGTCGACGCCTACGAGCGCGTGCAGGTCACGGCGCGTGTCTCCGGCGTGATCGAGCACGTCCGCTTCGCCGAGGGCGACGTCGTCAAGAAGGGACAGGTCCTCGTCGAGATCGACCCGGCCCGCTTCAACCTCGCCGTCCGCAGCGCCAAGGCCACGCTCGAGCGCGCGCAGGCCTCCGCGGCCGAGGCCCAGCAGAACCTCGAACGCCGCGAAAAAGCGGGCGCCGACGGCGCGGGCGTCTTCTCGAAGGAGGACGTCGACGGCTGGCGGACGCGCGCGCGCACCGGGGCGGCGCAGGTCGCCGAGGCCCGCGCCACGCTCGACGAGGCGAACCTGAACCTGCGCGACGCGTATGTGCGAGCGCCCATCGAGGGCAAGATGCAGACGCGCACCGTGCAGACCGGACAGTTCGTCCAGCCCGGCACGGTGCTCGGCACGGTCCTTCGCCGCGATCCGTTGCTGCTCCGTTTCCCGGTCCCCGAGGCCGACGCGCCGCGCCTCCAGGCCGGGATGAACGTCTCGTTCAAGGTGACGGGCATCGAGCACGACTTCTCCGCGAAGATCACGCTCGTCGCGGACGCCGCGGATCCGGCGACGCGCATGGTCCCGATCGTCGCCGAGGTCGCGGACGAGAAAAAAGACGCGCTCCGGCCCGGCGCGTTCGCCGACGTCACGGTGCCCGTCGGCGCGACCGAGAACTCCCCCGTCATCCCGCAGACCGCGATTCGCCCGAGTGAAAAAGGCTTCCTCGCGTTCGTCGTGGAGAACAACGTCGCGCACGAGCGCGTGCTCGCGCTCGGCATGCGCACGGCCGACGGCCGCGTCGAGGTGCGCAAAGGCCTGAAGCCCGGCGAGATGCTCGTCATCCGCGGGGCCGAACCTCTGCGGGACGGCACCACGGTGCGCGTCGCGCCGCCGGGCCAAGGGCCGGGCAAAGGTCCGCCCGGGGCGCCCAGCGCGGCCGCGCCGCCGGCGGCCACGAGCGCGCCTTCGGAGGGCGTCGGCGCGCCTTCGAAGGGAGGGAGCGCGCCATGAACCTGACCGAAGCGTGCCTTCGCAAGCCCGTCCTTGCGTGGATGATGATGCTCGCGACGATCGTCTTCGGCATCGTCGCCGCGACGCGCATCGGCATCAGCCAGTTCCCCGACGTCGACTTCCCGACCATCAACGTCAGCGTCTCCTGGGAAGGCGCCGCGCCCGAGGCCGTCGAGCACGACATCGTCGAGCAGATCGAGGAGGCCGTCGTCCAGGTCGAGGGCGTCAAATCCCTCACCTCCTCGTCGCGCCAGGGCGGCGCCTCGATCACGGTCGAGCTCGACCTCTCGCGCAACGTCGACTCCGCGCTCCAGGACGTGCAGGCCAAGGTCTCGCAGGCCCAGTCGCGCTTGCCGCGCGACATCGACCCGCCCGTCATCTCCAAGTCGAACCCCGAGGACCAGCCGATCATGTGGATCGGTTTGTCTGGTCCATTCTCGCCGCAGACCCTCTCCGACTACGCGCGCTACCGCGTCAAGGAGAAGCTCCAGACCGTGCCGGGGATCGGTGAGGTCATGCTGGGCGGCTACCTCGAGCGCAACGTCCGCGTCTGGTTCGACGCTGACAAACTCGCGGCCAAATCGCTCACCGTCACGGACGTGATCGCGGCGCTGCGACGCGAGCACGTGGAGCTGCCTGCGGGGCGCCTGGAGACCACGGGCCGCGAGGTCAACGTGCGTGTCCTCGGCGAGGCGCTCGACCTCGACACGCTCCGCCGCATCGTCGTGCGCGAGCAGGCAGGCGTCCCGACGTACATCGAGGACGTCGCGATCATCGAGGACGGCTTCGAGGACGTGCGGCGCATGTCGCGCGTGAACGGCCAGCCCGCGCAGGGCATGGGCATCAAGAAGCAGCGCGGCTCGAACGCGGTCGCCGTCGCGACCGGCGTGAAGGGGCAGCTCGACGAGATCCGGAAGACCTTGCCCGAGGGCATGGAGCTCCAGATCAACTTCGACTCGACGCGCTTCATCGAGCAGTCCGTCCACGAGATCGAGCTCGAGCTCATCCTCGCGGTCGCGCTCACGGCCCTCGTTTGCTGGCTCTTCCTCGGCTCGCTCTCCAGCACGCTCAACGTGATCCTGGCGATCCCGATGAGCCTGCTCGGGACGATCGCGGCGATCTACTTCCTCGGCTTCACGCTGAACACCTTCACGCTCCTCGGCCTCTCGCTCGCCGTCGGTATCGTCGTCGACGACGCGATCATGGTGCTCGAGAACATCTTCCGGCACGCCGAGCAGGGCAAGGATCGCGTGCGCGCCGCGCGCGAGGGCACGGCCGAGATCACCTTCGCCGCGCTCGCCGCCACGGTCGCCGTCATCGCGATCTTCATCCCCGTCATCTTCATGGAAGGCGTGATGGGGCGCTTCTTCCTCCAGTTCGGCGTGACGCTCTGCATCGCCGTCGCCCTCTCGTACGTCGAGGCCATCACGCTCGCGCCCGCGCGCTGCGCCCAGCTCCTCACGACCTCGCGCGAGGGCCGCAACAAGCTCGGCGTCTTCGTCGATCACGCCTTCGACAAACTCTCCGCCGGCTACGGCTGGCTCCTCGCGCGGGGCCTCAAGTTCCCCTCGCTCGTCCTCGTCGCCTCCGTGGGCCTCTTCGTCGGCGCGGTCTTCGCGTTCCAGGCGCTCCCCGGCGAGTTCGTCCCTTCGCAGGATCAGAGCCGCCTCATGGTTCGGCTCACGACCGCCGTCGGCTCCGACATCCGCGAGACCGACAAGATCGTGTCGAAGGCCGAGGCCATCGTGAACAACGCGCCCGAGGTGCAGCGCACGCTCGTGGTCGTCGGCGGCTTCGGCACGGGCGCCGTGAACAGCGGCATGATCTTCGTGACGCTCAAGCCGCGCGGCGAGCGCAAGGCGACGCAAAACGAGTTCGCGGCCGTCCTCCGCAAGGAGCTCAACGCCATCCCGGGCGTACGCGCCATCGTGCAGGACCTCTCGCAGTCGGGCTTCACCGCGTCGCGCGGCTTCCCGGTCGAGTTCTCGATCCGCGGACCCGAGTGGGGTGAGCTCGTTTCGCACAGCGAGCGCATCAAGGCCGAGCTCCAGGCCGCAGGCCTCGTCGTCGACCTCGACTCCGACTACCAGCTCGGCATGCCCGAGCTACGGATCGTGCCCGACCGAAAGCGCGCCGCGGATCTCGGCATCTCGGTCGAGGAGATCGCGACGACCTTGAACGCGCTCGTCGGCGGCACGCGCGTGGGCAAGTACAGCGCGGGCGGTCGACGCGTCGACGTGCGCATGCGCCTGCTCGCGGATCAGCGCTCGCGGCCCGAGGACCTCTCGCGCCTCAAGCTCCGCGCGAAGACGGGAGAGCTCGTGCCGCTCTCGACGCTCGTGAAGTACGAGGAGCAGCCTGCGCTCCAGGCGATCACGCGCCGCGATCGCGAGCGCGCGATCACCCTCTTCGGCAACGTCGCGCCGGGCAAGTCACAGAGCGAGGCCCTCGCGCTCGTGGAGAAGCTCGGCAAGGACGTACCGACTGGCTACCACGTGGTCCTCGGCGGCGCGTCGGTCGCGTTCCGCGAGTCCATGGGCGGCCTCGTCTTCGCGCTGATCCTCGGGATCATCGTCGCGTACATGGTGCTCGCGTCGCAGTTCAACTCGTTCCTGCACCCGGTGACCGTGTTGACGATCCTCCCGCTCTCCGTCGCGGGCGCTGCGTTCGCGCTGCTCCTCATGAAGCAGACGCTCAACATCTTCAGCATGATCGGGATCGTCCTCTTGATGGGGATCGTGAAGAAAAACTCGATCATCCTGGTCGATTACGCGACGGAGCTCAGGAACCACGGCAAGAACGCGTTCGACGCGATGCTCGAAGCGGGCCCGGTTCGTCTCCGGCCCATCCTGATGACGTCCATCGCGACGCTGATGGCGGCGATCCCCTCGGCGCTCGCGCTCGGCGAGGGCAGCGAGGTGCGCGCGCCCATGGCGATCGCGGTCATCGGCGGCCTCGTGATCTCCACGGGCCTGAGCCTCCTCGTGGTGCCGGCGTTTTACGTCGTCGCCGACCGCGTCGCGTCCCGCCTCGCGCGCTCCCGTCCCGCGCCTGCGCCGCCGCTCGCCGAGCCGGTCCCGCCTCCTCCGCACGCTTGACGCGCCGGGTCTCGGGTGGAAACTCCACCGACCAACTCGTGCTTGCGTCGTCCCGTCCCGGCAGAAAAGTTGATCCAGCCTGTTGCCGTTTGGGAGGTGGGGCTTTAGGTGCGCCGAGGGAACTTCATGCTGCAAATTACATTCCGCAGTCTGGACGGCGGGGGGTTCGCCTCGGGCGACACGAACGTGCACAAACCGCTACGCGCCGGGCTTGCTTCTTCTGCACATCGTGTAGGATTGGCGCATGCCGACCGCTGGGGACCGAGCGAGTCACGCTGCTGCGATCCGAGGGACGATCGCGCCGCGCACACTCGGTGCCGGGGCAAACGCGGCGCACCCTTCGCGCCTCGCCCTTCCCCACGCTGCTTCCCACGCCCCCCGCACGGCAGTCTTTTCTTGCACCCGGGCCAGGGCTTCCTGGAAAATCTGAAAAATCGGCTTTTGGGAGATGAACGATGAGCGCCAAGAACCGACCTCACGCCCCGGCCGTCGCTGTTGCTCCTCGCGAAGCGGCGTTTCAGGATGCAGTGGTCCTCGTTCGTGAACCCTTCGTCATCGACCGAGCGGTGGCCATGCAGGCCATCCGCTACACGAAGGAGCTTCTCTCCGGCTCCGTCGCGCCGAACACACAACGCGAGTCCGTGCCATCCTCCAACCCGTCGACCTCGAGGCGACGCGCTGCGAGCGGCCGCTAGAACTTCCGAAGCGGTCCGCGCGTCGACGTAGCGCTGGGACCGAATGTACATCCTTCACCTGTCGGATCTTCACGTCACGGAGCCCGGGCAAACGCTCGACGACGTGTGGATGCACCCGGCGCAAGCGCTGGGGACGCTGCATCCGGCACCCTTCGACTTTGTCGTCGTCAGCGGGGATCTCACGCAGCGCGGGAGCGTCGCGGAGTACGACGAGCTGCTCGAGTTCGCCGAGCACCGCGTCCTGCCGCTCGTCGTGAACCGCGAGCGCGCGCGCGTCGTGTTCGTTCCGGGCAACCACGACGTCGACTGGGGCGCCGACATCGGCGAGCCCGTGCGCGTCACCTCGCTGCGCACCGCGCACGACTTCGACCTCCTCGAGCAGGAGATGCAGCGGCTCAAGCGCTCGCCGGATCTCTCGGATCTGCGCATCGACGTGGGCCGCTACGGACACCTCGACCTCGTCAAGCTGCGGGCGGGCGCGGAGTACAACAAGCGCTTCGCGAACGTCCAGCGATTCTTCGACCGCTTCTACGGCGAGTCCTTGGATGGTCGCGGCCGCGCCTTCGATCTCCTCGATCCGAACGAACGCGAGCACTGGTCGGCGCACGTCTTCGCCCAGGAGAAGGTCGCGTTCTTCGGCTTCAACTCCTGCCACCGGAACGACAAGTACTGGACCGGCGCCTGCATCTCGACGCGCGCCGTCTCCGCCGCTCGCGACTTCGCGAACGGCCTCGATCGGGACACGCTGCGCGTCGCCGTTTGGCACCATGGCTTCACCAGCGAACGCGGGCGCCCCGATTACCTTACGCTGCAGGACGTCGGAACCCTCTACGCCGCGGGCTTCCGCATCGGCTTCCACGGCCACACGCACCAGGAGAGCTCGAAGCTCGTCGAGCTCTTCAAAAGCCGCTTCGTCATCATCTCCACGGGATCGCTCGGCTCGGCCGCGCACGAGCGCCCCGGCGCCGTGGGCAACCAGTTCTCGGTCGTACGGCTCAGCCCGAGCACGGTCAGCGTCGAGGTGTACGAGCGCGACGGCGAGGCCGGCGAATACGCGCTCGAGCCGAAGCGCAAGTACTTCGAGGTGAACTGGGAGCCCGTCGCGCAGGCCGAGCGCTTCGTGAAGGCCCGCGAGCACACCCGGATCTGGAGCGTCGGGGACGATGGCATCGCCCTCGTCGAGGTGGAGCTGCGCGACTTCGTGGCGCCCATCGAGACGCCGATCGCCGTGCTCGAACCGCCCTACAACAACGTCCAGGCCGAGCCGCGCGCGACCACGTGGCGCGGCCGCCGCGAGGTGAAGGAAGAGCCGCTCGGCGGCGGGCGCGTGCGCTTCATGCTGCAAGGCGCCGACAAGACCGAGCGGTACCTCACGTGGAGCTACCACCTCTCGAACGCCGTCGCGCTCACGCAGGCCGAGCTCAACCTGCTGGAAAAACGCGATCGTTGGTACCCCAACTTGATCGACGGCTACGACGTCCGCTCGCACGTCGTCCGCTTCGAGTCCGACCACCTCACGCTGGCGCTCGTGTTCGCGGAGAGCTCGGGCGCGACGATCGAGGACGCGTATCCCATGGTCGAGCGCTGCTACGAGCAGTTCGGCGAGGAGCGCTGGGAGCCCGTCGAGTTCGAGCAGGAGCGGTGCCGCTCGCACTTCATCGTGGGCAAGGCGCACGTCGAGCTCAAGATCCCGGGGCCGATCGTGGGCTACCGCTACTCGCTCGCGTATCGCCCCGGCGGCACCGGCAAGGAGTACCCCGAGGCCGCGAAGTGGACCGCGCGCGCATTGCTCGAGCGCTGCTGCGGCAAGCCCCTGTCGAACATCTCGCTCTCGGCGAAGCTCACGGAGGCGGTCGGCAACTCGATCTACAAGATCGCGACCGCCTCGCCGTGGGGCGTGCAGACCGCGCCGATCGTGCGCAGCGGGCTGCTCTCGGAGCGCGGATCGTGGATGGGCATGATCTGGGACGCGAACCTGCGCGTGCTCTGCCCGGCGTTCGGCCAGTTCTGGCCGCAGTCCTGGGCCGCGCGTTTCACCTGCGGCAGCGGCGTCGCGGGCCATGCGTTCCGCTTCAACATCGCGGCGGCGTGGCATCGCGACGCGCACGCGACGACGAGCATCATCTACCAGCCGAGCCCGGACCATCACCGCCTCTTCGCGCGGCACTACCGCTGGATCCTGTGCTTCCCGCTCCGCCTCGCGCCGGAGGAGGAGTCGTCGCTCGGCGTCGTTTGTCTCGCGAGCGAGGAGGAGAACACCCAGGTCGAGCGCGCGCTCGGCCACCTCGCCCGCGCGATCTGCACCGAGACGATGGATCCCGAGGCCACGAAGATGCGCCTCATGCTCCAGACCGTCATCAACGCCGTGTTCTGGACGTGCGTCACCGATCCGAACCACGGGCTCAGCGAGAGCGAGGGGCGCTACGCGCGTCACGTCCTGAACGCGCTGCTCTCGTCGGCGACGGACTAACCCGCGAGCAGCAGGTACCCGATCGCCACGACCATCGAGGCGATCGTCACGGGCAGACCGGCGCGCAGGTACGTGACGAAGCCGATCTCGTCTTCCGCGTGCGCGGCCTCGACGACGATGATGTTCGCGACGGAGCCGAGCAGCGTGAGGTTGCCGGCGAGCGTCGTGGCCATGGCCGTCACGGTCCAGGCGAGCGTGGGATCGGGCAGCGTGCGGATCATCGGCTCGGCGAGCAGGATGAACGGGACGTTGCTCACGACCTGGCAGCCCAGCGTGAACATCGCGGAGAGCGCAGCCATCGCGGCGCCTCGTTCCGCCGGGATGAACGGCCGCGCCGCCGCGAGCGCCGCGTCGACGAGGCCCGTGCGCTGGAACGCGGCGGCCACGATGAAGAGCGCGCCGAAGAAGACGAGCACGGTCCACGTCACGTCCGAGAAGAGCGACGCGGAATCACGCCTTCGAAGGACGAGGAGCGCGGCGGCGCCCGTGAGCGCGGCGAACGCGAGGTTCGCGCCGGCGAGGAAGGCGATCGAGACGCCCAGGATCACGACGAGCGCGAGCGTGAGCTCGCTGCGAGATCGAGGCGCGACCTTTGCGTCCGCGTCGATCGACCCGGCGCTCGTGGGCCGAAGCTTCTTCCGGAAGAGGAAGTGGAGCGTCGCGGCCGTCACCAGGAGCGCGAGGAAGCCGGCCGGCCCCGCGCGAAACAAGTAACTCCGGTACGACAGACCCGACAGGTGCGCGACGAGCATGTTTTGCGGGTTTCCCGCGAGCGTCATCGCGCTGCCCGCGTTCGCGCCCATCGCCAGCGCGAGCAGGTACGGCACGCGGGGAAGGCCGGCCCGCCGCGCCGTCGCATCCACCACGGGCGCGAAGAGCACGCAGACCGGATCGTTCACCAGCACGGCCGAGAGCACGCCCGAGGCGATCGTCGTGCCGTACAAGAGGCCCACCGGCGAGGGCTTCCGCGCGAGCAAGAACGACGCGGCCATCTCGAAGAACCCGGCCTCCGCGAGCGCCGCCGCGAGCAACATCATCCCGAGCAACAGCCCGATCGTGTTCGGCTCGACCGCGGCGAACGCGGCCTTCGCGTCGATGCCCCAGCGCGGCTCGATCGAGGCGAGCACGACCATCGCGCACGCCCCGGCGAGCGCGCCCGCGGGCCTCCCGATCGGCAGGAGGGACAGGCGCCGAAAGGCGATCAGCGCGTAGGTCGCGACGAATACGACGAGCGTGGGCAGGTGGCTCATGCGGAGGCCTTCGAGGTCTTCGGCGATGCTTTACACGAGCGGGTCGATCCTGTCCGACGCAGCATCGGTCAGCAGCGCCACCCAGCCGAGCGCGACCACGGTGGCGGGCAGCTTTTTGGGGGGAGCGTGGGCGCGGTGGTCACGGATTCGTGTCGGCGTCGGGAGCGTGCTCGAACGCGGAGCTCGAAGGCTCGTTGGAGCCGCGGCGACCGAGCGGCGAGGTTTGTCCTTCTGGACCTTCCGCGAGGGCGTACGGGCGCCCCCGACCTTGTCACACCCTTGGCCTTACGCTACGTAAGAAGTCCCCCGGAGATCCCGAGGTCCTGGGAGCGGCCGGGGAATGCTGTACACGCCCACCCAAACGCACAGGAGAGCGAGATGTACGTCCCCGACGTGGTGATCCGGCCTCGGCTCGAGATTTTAGCGAAGGCGCCGGTGCCGACGCAGACCGGTTTGTTCGAGATGATCGTGTTCCGGTATGGTGAGCCGTCCGCGGAGAGCGGGCTCTCGCCGGATCACGTGGCGCTGGTGATGGGCGATGTGCGTGGACGGTCGTCCGTCCTCGTGCGCGTGCACTCCGAATGCCTGACGAGCGAGGTCTTCGGCTCCCTGAAATGCGATTGCCGCGGCCAGCTCGAAGCGGCGCAGGCCGAGATCGCGCGGCGGGGGCAGGGCGTCGTCGTGTACCTGCGCCAGGAGGGCCGGGGCATCGGCCTCTCGAACAAGATCCGCGCATACGACCTGCAGTCCCAGGGGCACGACACCGTGGACGCGAACCGGCTGCTCGGGCTCCCGGACGACGCGCGGGACTACGCGCCGGCCGCGGCGATGCTGGAGCACCTCGGCGTCGCCTCGATCCAGCTCATGACGAACAACCCGCTCAAGGTGCAGGCGCTCCGGCAGCTCGGCGCGCGGGTCGAGGCGCGCGAGCCATCGATTGTCGGGACGAACCCGTTCAGTCAGGGGTATCTGGAGGCGAAGCGGCTGCGGATGGGGCATTCGCTGCCGCCGCTCGACGCGGCGCTCGCCGCGACCGAGAGCGTCGACGCGGAGTGAGGCTCAGCCGCCCGACTTCTTGATCACGCTCGCCTTGAGCCGCGCCTTGAGCCGCGAGGCGTAGCCCTCTTTGTTCTCCTGTTTCACCCGGGCAATGGCCAGCGCGTCGTCTGGCACGTCGCGCGTGACCGTCGTGCCCGTCGCGACGTACGCGCCCACGCCGATGCGCACAGGCGCGATGATCTGCGTATCGCTGCCGATGAACGCGCCCGCGCCGATCTCGGTGCGGTGCTTCTTGAACCCGTCGTAATTGCAGAAAATGGTCCCCGCGCCGATGTTCGCGCCCTCGCCGATGTCGCCGTCGCCGAGATAAGCGAGGTGATTGGCCTTCGCCCCGCGGCGGACCACGGTCTTCTTCGTCTCGACGAAATTGCCGATGTGCGCCTCGGCCTCGATGCGGCTCTCCGGGCGCAGGTGCGAGAACGGCCCGATTTGCGCATTCTCGCCGATCGTCGAATCGCTCGCGATCGAATACGGTTTCACCAGGGCCGAGGGCGCGACCTCCACGTCCGAGAGCACCGACCCCACGTCGATCCGCGCGCTCGTCCCGATACGGGTTTTCCCGCGCAGAACCACGTAATGCTCGATCACCGCGTCCGGCTCGACGACCACGGTCGCGTCGATCCGCGCCGTCGCCCGCACCGTCGCGCCCGCGCGCCGGATCCGGTCCGCGATGCGCCCGTACAGGATGTCCTCGGCCGCGGCGAGCTGCGCCCGATCGTTCACGCCCACGAGCGCCGCCGCGCTCTCGGCCCGCACGGAGGCGACCCCGCCCGCCTTTGCTCCGACGGCCACGATATCGGTCAGATAAAGCTCGCCCTGCGCATTGTTCGGCGAGAGCCCCGCCACCGATTCTCGCAAAAAGGCCGACCGCGCCACGTACACGCCCGTGTTCACCTCGCGCACGCGCCGCTCCTCCTCGGTCGCGTCGCGATGCTCCCGCACGGCGAAGATGTTTCCCTCGGCGTCCCGCAGCACGCGCCCGTACCCCGTCGGATCCTCGGTCATCGCCGTCAGCATCGCGACCGGCGCGCCGCCCTCGATCGAGCGTGCGAGCCGCACGAGCTCGGCCGGATCGAGCAGCGGTGTATCCCCGCAGAGCACGAGCACGCGCTCGGCCGCGGGATCGAGCGCCGGCAGGGCCGCGCGCACCGCGTCTCCGGTCCCGCGCTGGGCCTCTTGCACCGCCGTCCGCACGCGATCGCCGAACGCCTTGGCGAGGTGCGTGGCGAGCTCGTCCCGGCCATACCCCACGACGACCACGACGTCCCCGCAGCCCGCGGCGAGGGCCGCTTCGATGGCGTAGTCGACCATCGGCCGGCCGCAGAGCGTGTGGAGCACCTTCGGCTTCGCGCTCTTCATACGCGTGCCTTGCCCGGCGGCGAGCACGATGGCGGTGAGGGAGGGGGAGGCTTCGGTCGTCATCGGCGCCGAAGCTAGCACGGCCGCCCGGGACCCCCTAGCGAACGGCGAAGCGCCTTCGAGGCCCCCGCGGACGGACGTGGCGGGGCGCCGAGGGCGCGGACGGCGCCATAACATTGTCGCCATTGATGGCCGTTGAAATGGGAAAACACCGTCCTGTCTGCAAAAATGAATGCGAGGTTGGTCTCGTCGGGTGGTACATGCAGTGACCGATCACCGTCGAAACCGTGCCGACGCGCGGTATTTTCGAGGGGAATTGGACCTTTTTGATGATCTCCTCGTCAGGCGCAGTGTATGCAGAAAGGGAAGGACGGAGGGAACCTCATGACCCGCTTTGCTCACGTATCGCTCGCGTCTCTCGTTCTCGTGTTCGCGTCGGCTTGCAGCAGCAGCAGCAGCGAGGCCCCCGCGCCCGCGGTCAACGTCGAGGCCGAGGCGGCCGTCAACGCGGATCTCGGGGCGGAGGCGCTCGTCGAGGAGCACGACGAGGGCACGGTCGCCTGGCGCATCGACTCCGACGGCCAGGTGAAGGCCGCGGTCAGCGCCACCGCGACCGGGCGCGTCAAGGAGGACGTCAGCGGCTCGGTCATCTACAAGATCGAGGGCAGCGAACCGAAGACGGTGCCGCTCGTGCTCGACGCAAAGACGGGGCTGCTCGTCGCGACCGGGCCGAAGCTCGAAGCGGATCTGACCGAGGTCGACTACACGGTGACGGTCTCGGGCAAACCCTGGACCGGCGTCATCCACGTGCCCGTGGGCGGCACGGCCGAGCTCGTGGCGGGCGCGAAGGTGACGGCCGAGGCGAAGCTGCCCGACGAGACCGTGGGCCCGCACGGCGGTACGATCCAGATCGTCGGCGAGGATCGGCTGGAGATGGTCGCGGACGCGGACACGGGCGAGACGCGCGTGTACGTGCTCGACGTGAACCTCAAGCCCGTGCGGCTCGAGACGCGCAAGCTGCGGATGGGCTTCGTCGCCGAGGAGACTCGGTTCGTCAATTTCGACCCCGAGCCGTCCGGATTCTATTTCTCGGCGAAGCTCGGCGCCTCCGCGGCGCTGCTCAATCCGCTGCGGGTCACGGCGTCGCTCAGCATCGGCGCGGTCACGCACGCGGCGATCTGGGGTTATCGCCCCGGCATCCGCATTTATGCGCCCACGGCCAGGGTGCGCATCGCCAGCGCGCCGCGCGTCCGCTTCGGCATCCGGGGCGGCTTCGACAGCGGCGTCGACGTTTATGGTCGCGCGCACGTGAAGGCGAGGTTCGAGGACCACGACGACGACGACCACCACCACCACAAGAAGGGCGACAATGGCCGGCATTTCGGCCAGGACGGCACCTTCGCCCGCGACAGCGGCGGCTTCAAATCGGATGACGCCGTGCACCCCGGCAGCAGCAAGGCGAAGGGCGGCGGCGACGACGATCGCGGCCGCGACGCGAAGGGCGGCCACGATCACGGCGGCAGCGCGAAGAGCGGCGGTAGCTCGAAGGGCGGCGGCCACGACGATCACGGCAGCAGCGCGCGAAGCAGCGGCGGCTCGAAGGGCGGCGGCGGCAGCTCGAAGCCCAGCGGCGGTGGCTCGAAGGGCGGCGGCGACGCGAAGGGCGGCGGCGGTGGCAAGGGCGGTAAAAAATAACCGCGCTGCGAGACGAATGTAGGGTTATCACCCTCGTTCTGTCAGCTTCTCGTCACGATTGCACGATATCCAACGACGCAGCGCAAGACGCGCATTGCGTCATGCTCGAAACAGCCCCCCTCCTCTTGCCGGCTTTTCAGGGCTCGGGTAAAGATGGGCCTTCCTCCATGAAGGCCAAGCTTGTTTCGCTCTGGAACTGGTTCGAGATCATCGCCGTCGTGACGTTGTCGACCGGCGCGGTCGCGGTTGTTTTCGTCACGACCACACCATTCGACCGCGTCCGCAAAATCACGGGCAGGTTCTTCCGCATTTGCGGCACGATGCTCGTCCGCTTGAATCCGCTCTGGAGCGTGAAGGTCTCCGGCTGGCAAAGGCCCAAGAACAGCGGGCCTTTCATCGTCGTCGCCAATCACCAGTCGATCGCCGACATCCCCGCGATCAGCTATTTGCCCTGGGAAATGAAATGGCTCTCGAAGGAGTCCAATTTCAAGGTCCCGGGCCTCGGCTGGATGATGAGCATGGCCGGCGACATCCCGCTCCGCCGCGGCGAGCGCGAGAGCGCGAAATCGGCGATGGAGCGCTGCAAATGGTACCTCGACCGCGGCATGAGCGTGATGATCTTCCCCGAAGGCACGCGCTCCTCCGACGGTGAAATCAAGCCCTTCAAGGACGGCGCCTTCCGCCTCGCCCTCGAGACGGGCATCCCCATCCTGCCCGTCGCGGTCGCCGGCACGCGCCACGCGATCCCCAAGAACTCCTGGGTCTTCGGCGTGAAATGCCAGGCCCGCATCGAGGTCCTGCCGCCTGTCGAGGTCAAAGGAATGACGATGGACGACCTCGAAACGCTGAAGGCCCGCGTGCGCGGCGATATCTCGGCGGCCTTCGAGCGGCTCGGCAAGTGGATGCCGACGCTCCCCGCCGAGGACGGCGCCGAGAGCGACGCGCCAAGAGCCCCGGTCGCGATCGAAGCCCCGCCCCCCGCCTGAGCCTCACCGACACATCGATATCACCATCGTCTCGAGCACCGCCTGCGGCGTGCGTTTCGAGCCCTTGAGCGCTCGATCCGCCTCCGCCAGCAGGCGCACCCACGCGGGCAGTGTCCCCCGCGGCAGCGATTTCAACGTCTGCGCCGTCTCCTGCGCCTTGAACGGCGGAATGCCCGCGCGCGCGGCCGCCTCGTTCACGTTCGACCCCGCCCGCAGCGCCGAATCCATTTTCACCATCTTGCGCACGTTCGACGCGACGAGCCCGAGCAGCGGCAGCCCTCCGTCCTTCGAATCCACCACGTCCGCGAGCACCGCGAGCGCCTTGTCGAGCTTGCGCCTCGTGAGCGCGTCGAGCAGCTCCCACACCGAGCTCGGCCGGACCCTCGCCACCATGGTCACGACCGCGTCCTCCGTGATCGGCTTGCCCTCCCCGACGAACAGGCAGAGACGGTTGATCGCGTCCGCCACGTATCCGAGCTCGGGCCCGGCGATCTCGGCCAGGTGATCGGCCACGTCCGGCGCGATGTCGTGCCCCTGTTTCTTCGTGAGCTCCCGGATCTTCATCGGCAGCGCCTTGCGGCTCAGGGGCTCGCAGTTGACGAGGAAATCTTCCTTCTTCCCCGCCGTCACGATCTTGCGTTGCCCGTGGAGCTTCGTCGCCGAAAGCACGAGCACCGTGCTCTGGATCGGCGCCTTCGCGTACTCGGCGAGCGCGTCGAGCGGGCTCAAATCCTTTGCGCCACGTTTGCCCTCGGACGCGCCCCTGCCGCCCTCGTCCTCGTCGCCGTCGCCCTTCTTCTCCCAGCGCTCGAGGCCCCGCGCGAGGACGAACCTCAGCTTGGCCATCATCGGCACCATCTTCGAGGCCGAGAGGACCGCGTCCACGCTCGCCTCGCCGGCCGTGAACTTGTCCTCGTTGAACCCCGCGATGCCGCCCTTCATCGTCGCTTCACGCAGGGCGGCCACGACCTCGTCGGCGAGGTACCGCTCCTCGCCGAGCACGAGATAGACGGGCCGCAAGGTCCCTTTCGTGGCTTCCTGGATGGCTTGCTCGGGCGTCACTGGCTACCTCGTTCGTCCCTCCGGAGGGGCGCGTCAAGCGCGGGAAGAGGTACCATGTTCCCCACGATGATCGACCGCCTCTCACCCGCCGAACGCCCGCCGGGCCGGCCTGCCGGCTTCCAGCGGTGGCGAACCCTGCTTTTCCTGCACTGGGAGGTGCCCGCCGAGGCGATCGCGAGGCTCTTGCCCCCCGAGCTCTCGGTCGACACGTTCGAGGGAAAAGCGTGGGTCGGGGTCGTGCCCTTCACGATGCGCGACGTCGCGCCCCGATGGTCGCCGTCCGTGCCGGGGGTCTCGCACTTTCACGAGCTCAACGTGCGCACGTACGTGCACCTTCGCGGCAAGGATCCCGGCGTCTGGTTCTTCAGCCTCGACGCGGCGGCCACGATTGCGGTGGCCGTCGCGCGCGCCGGCTGGCACCTGCCGTACCACCGCGCCTCGATGCGCCTCGACGTCTCGGGCAGCACCGTCGCGTACCGGAGCAAGCGTCTCTTCCCCGGCCCGAAGCCCGCAGACTTCGAGGCGCGCTACCAGATCGGCGAATCGATCGGCTCCGCCAAACCCGGGACGCTCACGCATTTCTTCGCCGAGCGGTACATTCTTTATGCCCGCACCCGCTCGGGTTTGTCGCTCGGGCGCGTCCACCACGTGCCGTATCCGCTCCACGAGGCGCGGGTCGAATCGTGGTGCGACGGAATGGTCGCGGCCGCGGGTTTGCCCGCGCCCACGGGCGAGCCGCTCGCGCTCTACAGCCCCGGCGTCGACGTCGACGTCTACAACCTCGTCCCCGTCGCTTGAGGCACGCCTTACTCCTGCTTCACCTTCCGCAGGAGCTCTTTCGTCAGGTTCTTCTGGTGCGACTCCAGCGTCCCGCCGCCGATCTCCAGGAGCTTCGCGTCGCGCAGGAACCGCTCGACCTTGTACTCGTTGCAGTACCCCCAGCCGCCGAGGACCTGCATCGCGTTGTCGGCGACCTCCTTGCCCACCGGCGCCGCGAAGAGCTTCGCCGCGTCCGTGCCGATGCGGTTGCGTTTGGCCGGGCCCACGTCGCGCGCCACGCTGTAGACGAGCGCCCGCGCGGCTTCCGTCTTCGCGAAGCTCTCGCCGATGTACCGCTGGATCTGCCCGTGCTCCGCGATCGACTTGCCGAAGCTCGTCCGCTCTGCCGCGTACCGCACCATGATGTCGACACAGCGGTCCGCGATGCCGAGGCTCATCGCCGCCAGCGTGAGCCGCTCGAGCTCCAGGTTGCGCATCATGTTGCGCACGCCTCCGCCCACCGTGCCGAGCACGTTCTCCGCCGGCACGAACACGTCGTCGAGCATGAACTCGCTCAACGTGCTCGCGCGCATGCCCATCTTCTCCGTCTTCTTTCCGACGGAAAACCCGGGCGTATTTCGCTCGACGACGAACGTCGTCACGTCGCTCTCGACCTTCGCGTAGACGATGAACACGTCGGCATCGATCGCGTTCGTGATGAGCGCCTTGTGTCCCTTGATCACGAACCCGTCGCCCTCGCGCCGCGCCGAGGTGCGCATGCCGAGCACGTCGGTGCCGCTCGACGGCTCCGTCATGCCCATCGCGCCGATCCACTCGCCCGAGATCACCTTGGACAGCCAGCGCTCGCGCTGCGCTTCGTTCGAGGCGTAGTAGAAGTTGTTCACGAAGAGCACCGCGTGCGCGAGGTACGCGAGGCAGAAGCCAGGATCGCTCTTCGACAGCTCGTGGTGCACGACGACCGAGCCCACGGCGTCCATGCCCGCGCCCCCGTCCTTCTCCGGGATCGTGAGCCCGAGCAGGCCGAGCTCTCCGGCCTGCTTCAGGAGCGGGACGTTCAGCGTGCCCGTGCGATCATGCTCTTCCGCCTGCGGCTCCACCACGTCGCGGACGAAGCTCCGCACCATCTGGCGCAGCATCCGGTGCTCTTCGGTCGGGTTCTCGAGGTCGAAGACGACGTCGCTCATGCGCGGGACACTAGCACGAGAGGCCGCCGCGCCGTCCTCATCCAAGCGCGCGTGGCTCCGCCCGGACAAGCCGGGCCCGGACCCCAGACCCCGCGACGAACCTTCCCACGCGGACCGGGCACGCCCTTCGCAACGGCTCCGGGCGATGCTGGTCTTCTGGGGGCTCACCGTCGGTGCTTTCCTCGCCTGGCTGCTCGCCGTGACGGGCGTCTACGCGGCGGGCCCGTGGATCAACGTCCTGCTCGTCATCTCCATCGCCTTCGCCGTGACGGGCCTCCTGTTCCGTCCGATCGGCCGACGCTGAGAAAAACCGTTCCCCGCGCGACGCGTCGCGCCTATACCCGCGGCCGTGCGCCCCGAGAGCCTGTTTTTCCGGCCGGATGACCTCGCCCTCGCGGGCCCGGCCGGCCGCTCCCCCGTCACGGTCCGCTGGCTCGGCACGGCGGGCTTCGAGATCACCTGCGAGGACCACGTCCTCCTGCTCGACCCCTACGTCACGCGCGCCTCGCTCACCCGCTGCATCACCTCGCCGATCGCCCCGGATCTCGGCGCCATCGGGCGCTACATCCGCCGCGCGGACGCGGTGATCGTCGGCCACACGCACTTCGACCACGCCCTCGACGTGCCCGCCATCGCCAAGCGCACCGGCGCGCGTGTCTTCGGCTCCCGCTCCGCCGCCGCGCTCTGCCGCGCCGCGGGCGTGCTCGAGGCCCGCGTCGAGGTCGTCGAGCGCGAGCCAGGACAAACCCCGATCGTCCGCGAGGTTGGCCCCTTCCGCCTGCGCTTCGTCCCGAGCGCGCACTCGCGCTTCGCCCTCGGCCGCGTCCCGTTCCCCGGCGACATCGACGACTGCGACGCCGTCCCCGTCCGCGCCGAGGGCTACCGCTGCGGCGCCGTCTTCCGCGTGGAGATCGAGGTCGCCGGCCGCACGATCGTCCACCTCGGCAGCGCCGAGCTCTTGCCCGACGAACCCGCGCCGCGGCACGTCGACCTGCTCCTGCTCTGCGCGGCGGGATGGCGCAGCGGGGTCGACCTGCCCGAGCGCGTGATGCGCGCCGTCTCGCCCGCGGCCGTGCTGCTCTCGCACTGGGACGATTTCTTCCGGCCGCTGCACGCGCCCGTGCGCGCCCTGCCGGCCGTGGGCCTCGGCCCGCTCGCCGATCGCCTCGCGCGTGCGTCGCGGGACGTGCGCGTCGGCGCGCTCCCGCTGCTCGGCGACCTCTTCCTTTGACCCCGAACGCTTTGAGCTGAAATGGCTTACTCGCGCGCCCGGATCGCCGCGTTTCCGTCGGGCGCGTGATAGACCACGATGAGCCGCGACGTCACGAGGTGCTCGAGCATGCGTCGACGCCCGTCGGGTGAGGGATCGAGCCGGTTCGATTGCCAGCGCGTCACGAAGTAGTTCGCCCCGACGTACCCGTTGCGCAGCCTCCGCTCGGCCGCGCGCAGCTCCTCGATGAACACCGACTCGTCCTCCGAGGGCTGGTACGACGGCGGCGCGGATTCGGGCGCGTTCGGGTCGGCGTCTTCGGGGTCCTCGCACTCGTCGTGCGTCACCTCGCGGAGGGCGCTCCCTGCGGGCGGCGTCGGCACGGCGGGGGGAATGTCCTCGCTCGCCCAGCGCGGCTCGGGCCCGGGCGGCGCGGGTGGGCCGGAGCCCTCGGTATCCTCGAAAAACGAGAGCCCTTCGAGCAGATCGATGTGATCGAACGCGGCCTTGCGCAGGCGCGTCGATAGGCCCGCGCGCCCCCAGGTCGACACGTAGGCCTGGCGGCCGAGCTGCCGGACGCCTTCGACGGCCGGCGCGTGATCGGAGTCGCCCGAGACGAGGACGAGCACGTCGAACGCGTTGACGGCTGCGAGGCGCAGCATGTCCGCGACCATCGACGTGTCGACCTCTTTTTCCTGTGTATACCGGTTCTCGGCCCCGCACGCGGCGCACTGGAACATCGTCGTTTTGCGCGGGAAACGCTTCACGAAAAAGCCGGGCTGCACTTCGAGCATGTCGAGGAAGCCCGCGAGCTTCTTCTGCCCTTCGGTCACCGCGGCCGAGCCGATCTCGATGCCGGTATAGTAATAGGCGCCCCAAAGCAGCGAGCCGCCCACGCGCTCGACCAGCCAGCGCGACAGCTTTGGAAACGCGAGCCTCCGGCCTCCCGCCTCGTCACGCCAACCGGAGTGGAAATTCTTGCCGTCGAAGAAAATGCAGACGCGCATCACACCGCCGCTTGAAACAAAGAAAACCGGTGCCCCCCGGGGAAGCCGGTCACGCCCATTCGAGCGATCCCTTCACGCGATCGCGGGGCGGCTGTCTTAGTCCGAGGCTCCTCGTCCGGTCAACCCGCTCCACGGCCGAAAAAAACGGCCCGCGTGATGCAGGACGCCCGCCCACCGGTCTCCCTCACGCTTTCGCCGTCATCGTAGTGTTATGGTCGGCCGTACCCCCCGGACCGGCGACAGCGTGACGCCGCAGCGCTCCGTCCCTCTTGCGCCTCTTTTGGCAGCACCCAAACGATCTCGACTCGCGCTTACGCCTCTGCCGGGTATTCTTGGGGCGCATGCCCGGCCCTGCCCTCGATCTGTCGCTCGCGCTCGACGTCCGGAGTGTCCCTCCGGGCGCCCCGCAGCGCGCGCACCTCGTCGTCGAGGTCTCGGCCGCGCTCCCCGAGGACGAACGACACGAGCGGCCGCCGCTCGCGCTCATGTTCGCGATCGACGTCTCCGCGTCGATGTGGGGTCAGCCGATGGAGCAAGTCGTCCGTTCCATCGAGCGCATGGTGGAGCTGCTCGACCCCACCGATCGCGTGGGGATCGTCTCGTTCTCCGAAGGCGCGGAGGTCGTCTCGGAGCTCGAGCAGCTCGACGCGGCCGCGCGCCGCAGGCTCGCGAGCAGCTTGCGCCGGATCGATCCCGAGGGCGGCACCGACATGGAGAGCGGCCTGCGCACGAGCCGGAGCGCGCTCGGTCCGCCCGTGGCTGGGGAGCGACGTGGCATCCTCCTGCTCAGCGACGGAGATCCGACGCTCGGCGATCGACGCCCCGAGGCGCTCGCCGAGATCGCCGCCTCGTTCCGCGGGGACGCGGCGGTCTCCACGCTCGGCTACGGCGAGGAGCACAACGAGGACATCCTGCGGCGCATCGCGGTCGCGGGCGGCGGCCAGTATTATTACGTGCGGGATCCGGCGCTCTGCGCGACCGAACTCGCGCTGGCCGTGGGCGCGACGGGCGACGCGGTCGCGGAGGGCGTGTCGGTCGACGTCGCGCCCGCGCGTGGCGTCGACATCATCCGCATCGCGGGCGACGTGCGCGTGCGCAAGACGATGGGCGCGGCGCGCGTGGAGCTGCCGGACCTGCAGCCGGGCGAGAGCGCGTCGCTGGTCGTCGAGCTCGTGATCGAGCCCGGCGCCTCGGTGAGCGGGGCCTTCGAGGTCGTGCGTACGCGCCTCGCGCATCGCCGCCCCGGCGTGACGGACGTCCACGTCCTCGATCGTGCGATCGGGGTCGACGTGCAGGCTGGCGCGCCCGAGCGCGACCCTGCGGCGCGCGCGCGGGTGCTCGTCGCGCTCGCGGAGGAGGCGCGCACCGCGGCGCGCACGCTCGCCGATCAGGGCTCGTTCGAGACGGCGGCGACGCTGCTCCGGCGCGCGGTGGACGGCATGCGCGCGGAGGCCGACCTTGAAACGCAGGACGGCACGCCGCTCGGCGAGACGATCGCGCAGCTCGCGGAGGAGGCGGAGGTCCTCGCGAAGAAGCCGAATCCTGCGGCGTATCGCCTCTTCCGCAAGGCGCAGGCGGGCCGCGCCGCCGCTGCCTCGCGCCGCGCTGGGGCGAGCCAGGCGGGGCCCCTCAGCCGCCGCGCCATGGCCACCATCGCTGGCAACCTCCCTCGCGCCCGCCTGCTCGTCGTCCGGGGGGAGGGCCCGAAGGACGGGTATCGCCTCGAGGGCACGACGATCACGATCGGCCAGACGAACCACGCGCAGATCCGCCTCGAAGGCAAGGACGTCTCGCGGGAGCATTGCTCGATCGTGGGCCAGGACGGCAAGTTTTACCTGACCGACCTCGGGGGCGGCAGCGGCACGCTCGTCAATGGCAAGAAGCTCACGGCGCCGGCGGCGCTGAAGCCTGGGGACGTGCTCGGGGTCGGGGACTACGAGCTCAAATACGAAGAAGAACGGTAGTGGAAAGGCCCACCCGGGCCTCGTGCGTTCCGGCTTTGGCTTCCCATGCGCCTCGATTCTCGCCCTGCCTTCCTCGTCGCCGCCTTCACGCTCCTTGCCACGGGGGCCCTCGCCGCGTGCCGCTCCTCCGAGGACAAACCGGCCGGCGGAAACGCTGCGCCGAGCACCACGGAGGCCGTCCCCGCGGGGTCCACGGTGCCCGTGGTCGCGGTGACGGTCGCGGAGGCGGGAACGGAGGCGGAGGCGGGCGCAGAAGCGGACGCGGCGCCGGCGGCGATCGCGGATGCGGGCGCGGATGCGGAGGCCGACGGCGGATCGCCGCCGCCGGTTTGTCCTTCCGAGATGTTCAAGATGGGCCGTTCCTGCGTCGACCGCTGGGAGGGGCACCTCGCCACGAAGACCGCGGACGGCGTGACGACGCCGTGGCCCCATTACGATCGCCCTGAAAAGGGCACGTTTTACGTTGCCATGAGCGGGGCAGGTTTCTATCCGCAGGCCTACATCAGCCGCGTCGAGGCGGCCGAGGCTTGCGGCCACGCGGGCAAGCGCCTCTGCAGCCGCGCCGAGTGGACGCGGGCCTGCAAAGGCAGCAAGGGCTACCGGTATCCGTACGGCAACAAGGGCCAGCGCGGCGCCTGCAATACCGGCAAGATCCACCTCCTCGAAAAGTTTTACGGCCGGAGCCGCGGCGCCTGGACGTACGAGGTCTTCAACGACCCGAAGCTCGATCGCGAGCCTGGCTTCCTCGCCAAATCGGGCGAATACGAGACCTGCGGCAGCGACGAGGGCGCCTTCGACATGGTCGGCAACCTCCACGAGTGGGTGAGCGACGCCGTCGACTCCGATATCGAGGACGTCCTCGCGCGGGACGAGGTCGAGCGAAAGAAGCAGCCCTGGAAAGTGGGAAATGGCATCTTCATGGGCGGGTTTTTCAGCACCACCCTGGAGCACGGCCCTGGCTGCTCGTTCACCACGATCGCCCACGAGCCGGCCTACCACGACTATTCGACGGGGTTCCGCTGCTGCATGGACGCGCCTGGCGTCGAGAAGAAGCCCCGCAAGAACAAGAAGAAGCGCTAGTTCGGCTTCGTATCGGGCGCGGCCGTCCCGTCGGGCGCGGCTGTCCCGGGCGCCTCGTTCGTCGCGGGAGCGATCGGGCCCGTGGGCGTGCTCGGCGGTTTGTCCTTGGGCAGAGGCTCGCGACAGGCGGCGGTGAGCGTCAAGGCGGCGAGGAGCAGGGCATTGCGGACGACGGGTCGCATACCTCGGATGTGACGAGTCCCTCCTGCCTCGTCAATCGGGCGGGATCGACGTTTCAGGGCACGGGGGACGCCCCGGGCGGCGCGGCTGGCGGCGCGGCGAGCGGGTCCGCGGCGCCGGGCGGGGGAGGGGGCGCGCTCGGCGCGAGCTTGCGGGCGCGCTCGTCCTCGACGAGCTTCACGAGCTGTTTTTGCATCTCTTTTCGCAGATCGATCCATTGCTCGTCGGCGTAGTCCTTGGCGCTCTTCGCGTAGATCGTCGCGTACGGCTCCCCGCGCGTATCCTCTCCGGTGAGGTGGCCGTAGAGGTACCCATTTCGCACATCGAGGACGAACGCCTCGACGTACCCTTTCACCTCGGTATCGAGGAACGGCACGAAGAGGATGGGCACGAGCAGCGCGGTCGTGGCGACGAGGGGATTGGCGCCTTGGTTGCGGTAGCCATGGTCCACGATGACGAGCACATCGGTGTTCGCGCGGGCGGCCAAGAGGCGGAGCTTCTTCAGCGAGATCTCGTGCGGCGGGTCGTAGGGATACCCATTTCCTTCGGAGAGCCGCCGCTGGCCGGTGACGAGCAAGGCCGGGATACGGTAGACACTGCTGACGCCGGGCAATCCGTTGAACACTTTTTCCAGATCTCCGGCGACGTCCGGGTCGAGCGTGTAATAGGCGAGCCGGATCGCGCTGGCGGGCATCTGGGGCCGGGCTTCGAACGCTTTGCGGATGTCCTCGTCGTCGATCTCGCCCTCGCGATCCATCTCGAAACGGCTGTTTCGCGAGGGCATGCTGCTGACCCCGCAGCCCGAGAGGGCGGCGAGCGCGAGAGCGCCGAAGGCGAGGGAGGCGAGGCGGGGCATGGTGGTCCTTTCGGTGCGGGACAACGGTGCCCGCGGCGTGAGCTTACACGCGTCCCTTCACGGCGTATCGAGCCTCGAACCCCCTTCCGTCCTGGAAAAAACCATGCTCACCATGACGAGTACACGAACATGGCCGACGCCCTATCCGATCGTGGGCAATGGAAAGAGTCCTGGAAGACGGACGCGTGGGAGCTCTTCATGACGAGCCCTGCGCACGGCGTGTTTTTCACGCGCGCCTCGGGGCATGCGGACCTCGACTGTGCGCTGCACGTGATGCGCGCGGCAGACCGCCTCGCCTCGCTCACCCTGGGCGACCTCGAGGTCTTTCACGATTGGGAGCTCGTGACGGGCTACGACAGCATCGTGCGGCAGGAGTTCGTGCGCTGGGCGCAGGAGCACCCGAAGCCCGGAGACGCGCACATCCTGGTGAGGTCGCGTATCGTGGCGATGGGCGTCTCGGTCGCGAACGTCACGCTCGGCGGTCGGCTCAAGGTCTATGCCGAGCGCCCCAAATTCGAGCGGACCCGCACCGAGACGATCGCCGGCAAGCGCAGGGCCTCGATTCCGGGCTAGGGCGGTCGACCGCCGCGCGAGAAGCGTGCTCAGGAGGCGGAAATCCTGGTTCATTTGTCCTACATGCTGACGTCATGACAACCGCACTCATCATCGGCGACATCCAGCGCGGCATCACCGCTGCCTACCCCTTCGCGCGGCAGGTCGTTGCACCGCTGACCGAGCTCCTCCCACGCGCGAGAGCCGCCGGTGTGCTGGTGGTGTTCGTACGCATCGCGTTCCGCGCCAACCGGGCGGATCTTCCGCCGGGCAACGCACTGTTCTCCGCCTTCTTCGAAGCGCGGGATATCTTTCACGAGGGGATGGCCGGAACCGAGATCGACCTACCGGTGCACGACGAGGACGTCCTCGTACTCAAACGCCGGGCAAGCGCTTTCGCCGGAACAGACCTGGATCTCGTGCTGCGTGCCCGTGCCGTCGATACCATCGCCGTCGCCGGAGTGGCCACCAGTGCAATGGTCGCCGCAACCTGTTACGACGCAGCCGATCGGGGGTATCGGATCACCGTGCTCCGCGATGGCTGCGCGGACAGCGACCCCACCGTCCACGAATTCTTCATGGACAAAATCTTTCCCAGCCGTGGGGCCGAAGTCGTGTCGTGTGCCGGGTGGCCTTCAGCCGCGGTGACGTGAATAGGGGTTACGAGGCGGCGTCGAAGCAGGCATGTTTGCCTACTCCACGCTTGGTCCGCATCTTCGCCGCCCGCTTTTCGCGGGCCTGTTTTCCGCGATCGCCGTCATGCACGCGTCCGTCGCGCTGGCCGACCCGATCACATTGAGCGCGCCGATTGACGTCGGCGCGACGCTCCCCGCGATCTCCGAGCCTCCGGAAGGCCAGGGCGACTACCTCGACGAGCGTCGCGACGACTACGCGGTCGCGGTGCACGGCTCGTCGATGCTCGTCACGTGGGTCGAAGGCGCGCGCGATCTCCATGCCGCGATCGTGGACGCCGAGAAGGGCGTCGTCGTCCCGCGGTTCCTCGTCTATTCGGGAGAGACGCGACTCTCCGCGGTGCGCGCGGTCTTCGCGGACGGCGCGTATCGCATCGCGGTCGGAGACCAAGCGGGTCTCTACGTCGGCACACGTCTGTTCGTGGTCGACGAAGCGGGGACGGTGGGGGATCCCGAAACGTACGGGCTCGCGGAGCAGGGCCTCGTCGAGTGCGGTCCGCTCGCGCTCGAGGCGCGGAGCACCGGCCTCGTGCTTTCGTGCACGACCGGTCCCGTCGTCGCGATCCCGCAGGAAGGGGAGTCGAGCACGCTGTTTTGGCCGACCGGTTCGCCGCGCGTCAACATTGCATGTAGGGACGCTCCGTGCGTCGCGGGCTTCCAGCTGAACAATGCGAATCCGCTGCTGAACGTCGCGCTGGTCGCGCTCGACGACGCGAACATGGATCCGAAGCCGACGTTCCTCGGCTTCCGCGACGCGACCGACGCGCGCATCGCGTTGGCGCTCACCGGCGCCGGGACGCTCGCCGTCTCACGGTCGTACTTCCTCCCGCCCGGCGACGGGAATGGGCAAAACCGCGAGCATATCCACGGGTGGTTCCTCGCCGCGGACGGCACGATCCGCGCGCTGGACAATCTCGCGGAGGCGCCGGGGATCCGCGACGCACGGCTCGCGACGAACGGCACGAGCATCGCGCTCGTGTATCGTGCGAACGGCGGCGGCTCGACGATCGTCGCGCTCGACGCGGACGGCGAGCCCCGCGAAGAGACGGCGGTGATCTCGACCCAGCCATCGCTCGATGTTCGTCTCGCGGCGTCGTCCGACGGCTCGTACGCGCTCGCGTACGACGACGGCGCGAGGCTGTTCGTGCGAACGGCGCGCCTCGACCCGCCCGACGCGACACCAACGACCACGCCGACGAGCACGGAGACGAGCTGCGCGTGCGCGGCGGCCGGGGACGGAGCGTCGTCCTCGGCGGGCGGCGTCCTCGCCGTTGCATTCGGCGCCTCGCTCGTCGTGCGTCGACGGCGGCGACGGGGCGTTGGCCCCATCCCGGCGCCCCTTCAGGGCTCCGCGTCCTTGCAGCACCGCGCCCCGGTCGAATAATCGAGGTAGCTCCGCGGGTGGGCCGTCACCACCGCGTCGCATCCCGACCGCGTCGACCTGGCGTAAAACCCGCCTGCGAACGCTCCATTTCCTTCGTCGACCCACTCGTCCAGGTTCCCGACCATATCGTAGATCGCGTCGTTCCCCCAGCGGCTCCGGCACGCCGGCGTCGCGCCCGTCCTCCGGAACAGCGGCGCCTCCCCGGCGCGCACGTGGTTCAATCGTGGATCGAGGTGCCCGATCGAGGCATTGTCGTGCAAAATCGCCGCCGGGTGCGCCTCCCGGAACACGTTGCACGCCCCTTCCACGTACGTATCCCCGTACGGAAACGGCGTATCGTCCTGCCCTCGGCAAGCCAGCACGAACTCTGGCAACGTGCACAGACGCTTGCCCGCCGCGGCGCAGGCGCTCTCCGCCACGAGCCCCGTCAAATACCCGTTTGGCCGGGCCAGACGCCGCGGCACCGCCACCACGTCGAGCTTCTGCCCTCGCTGCCACCCCGGCAAGAAGGGAAGCGGCATCGCCCGCGCGTGCACCCCGCCCATGCGGCTCCGCCCTGTCGACCAATCCCCCAGCGTGATCTCCATCAAATTCGGCGTCACCGGGAAATCCGGCGAAAGTGCCTCCCCGCTCGCCGCGTCCACCATCGTCGCCTCGAACCGGTCCACGCAGAGCTTCCCCTGCACGAGCACCATCTCGGGCGGACACGGCCGAGGCGCCGTCGCCTTCACTTCCTCGACCTCCTCCGTGCCCTCGCCCCCGGCCCGCTCCACGGCCGTCCCGAGCCCCCGCACCACCCCCGCTTCCGGCACCACGTCCCGCCCCTCGGCGCGCGTCCCGAACCACCGCAACGACCCATCCGCCGCCCACCCGGGCTCCCCCACCACGCACGTCCCCGGCGCCCCGAGCGCGTTCACCTCGACAAACGACCCTGGCGCCGTCGTCGGATAAAACCGCGGCCCCGCCGACCCGTCCTGACAAACCGCCTCCGCCACCCCTTCCGGCCAGGCCGCCGCCCCGACCTCGCGCCCCTCCTCGTCCAGCCAAACCACATATCGCCGCCCCTCGTCCGACAGCAGCGCCCCGCCCCCGGGCAGCCCTGACAAACGCACCCCCAGCTCTCCGGCGCGCACCTTCAGCGACGTCTTCGCCACGGGACCGAGCCGCCCGGCCCCGTCCACCACGAAGGCCACCACCTCCTCGTCCGAGCCCACCCCCACGCCTGCCACGATCGCCCCGCCCGCGGCCCGCTCCACCGCGGAAAACCCTGGCCGCACCGGCGACGCCGCGCTCCGCGCCCGCCCATTCGAAAGCGCCGGCGCGCCCACCTTCCCATCCTCCAGAAGCCCCGCCACATGCAGCCGCCCCCCGGACAGCTCCATCAAGAGCCCCTTCGCCTTCCCCCCGACCATCGCCGCACCATCCGGCCAAACCCGTCCCCGCCAAACCTCTGCCGTCCCTCCACGCGGCGCCACCTGCCCCACATCGCCCCGCGCCACCCACACGGCGCCCCCGACCTTCCCGATCCCCGCCACGGCCCCGGCGCCCCGCCCGCCCGTAAAAATCTCGTCCTTCGACAAACCCTCCCGCACCCCATCCCCCTCCAGCACCCGCACCCGCCCCCCGGCCAGCGCCACCCCCGTTCCATCCGGCCAAACCCGCGCCCAGTGCACCCGACCTCGCCGCGCGGGAAAAGCGACCCCTTCCTCCCGCACACGCCCATCCCGCCCGGCCGACCTCAATCCGCGCCCATCCTTCGTAAAAAACGCCCGCTCCCCGGCCCACACCACGAGCCCCACGTCATTGCGCCCCTGCCCCCCCATCCGCCGGGGCTCCGCCTCCAAAATCTTCTCGAAACCCGCGCCCGCCCCCGGATCGATCGCGCAAGCCCCTCGCCCGAGCTTCGCCGCCGAACCCCCGAACCAGCTCAACTCACAATTCCCGCCCCGCGCCACAGGCTGCGTCAACAGCCCCACCTGCGCCCCGCCCACCAGCCGCGGCGCATAAAACCCCTTCACCGCCCCCCATTCCAGCTCCCCCTCCACCACCTTCGCGCGACTCTTCGCCTCGAACCGTCCATCCGACCCAATCACCCCCCCACCAATCGCGGCCCACCCCATCCCCGTCGCTTTCTTCGCCCCCGACGGTTTGGCGCTCTCATACCAAACGATCTCCACCCCCCGACCCGACCCTCGCGCATCCACCACCCCCATCCCCTCCAGCGGTGGAACGAACCTCAGCCCTGTCGCCGTCGCCTCCCCCTCGAACACCCCATCGCGCGACACCCACCGCACCGTCACCTCGACCGTCGGCCTCGGCGCCGCCTTCTTCACCACCTCCTTCTTCCCCGCGGCCTTCTTGCCACCATTCCCTTTCCCCCCCTTCTTCCCTCCCGCCGGCGCTTTGCGATTCTGGACGAGGCGCGTGGCGGCTTCTTTTTTGGGGGCGGGGGTGGTGGGTCCTGTTGTTTGAGGGGCCGCAGGCCCCGAGTTCGGGGGGACCGCCCCCGCCCCCA
>NZ_JARZHH010000037.1 GCF_029946515.1 Polyangium sp. 6x1 | reverse complement strand
AGGTATATTCAGCCGACCAGGCTGACCCAGCGACGATGGCGCAAAGCCTGGAGCAGGCGCGCACGAATGTCGAGCAGGCGAAGAGCGGCAAGGACCGCGATTCGGACGACGAGCCGCCCCCGGAGGGCGGCATCAGCGACGCACAGCGCGAGCGAACCGTCATCGAGGTCGTGGCGGACAAGGGGTATCACAAGGCCGAGCTGCTCCTATCGTTGAAGGAGTCCGGTTACCGCACCTATGTCCCCGAGAGGAGCCAGCCCGTCCGCAAATGGGTCGACAAGGGCTGGGATATGCAGCAAGCGTTTTACGGGAACCGAAACCGTGTGCGTCGTCCGAAGGGGCGCGCTCTTCAACGCAAACGTGGAGAGCTCATCGAGCGAACATTCGCCCATGTATGCGAGACGGGCGGAATGAGGAGGGTGCGAGTCAGGGGCCGGGAGAATGTGCGAAAACGCTACCTGGCCCATGTCGCCGCGCTCAACTTGGGGCTCGTACTACGCCAAATCCTCGGCGCAGGGACTCCGCGGGGCCTGGCCGCGGCCCGGAAGGGCTCTGCCCTTGCAGTTTTGGTGATATGGGCAGCCATGGTGGCTCTGGTGCGGGGCATGTCGAGACAACTGGCACGGTTTTCCCGGGCCGCGTGGCGCGGGATGCGCCCGGGTGAGGTGGGCAATGTTGGGAGCGCGATTGCGGTCGCGTAGATCCACGGGCTGCTAGCCCATGCGGGGATCTTGCTTCTGTCTTGTAACCCCTTCTGATTTCCGCGATGTCGAATCAGGAGTGCCCGTGCATGATATCGTCCAGCACCTCCCTCTTCGAACTCCACCTCGGCCCCCTCGGCGCCCTCTCCCTCGCCGTCGTCTCCTTCCGCGGCCGCGAAGCCCTCTCCAAACCCTTCTCCTTCGACCTCCTCGCCACCGCCCCGCCCCCGTTTGACCTCCTCGAAACCTCGCTCCTCGGCCAACCCGCGACCCTCGTCATCCGCGTCCACGACCAGAACCCCCGCATCGTCCACGGCGTCGTCGCCAGCATTTCCCCCGAGGCCACCACCAAGGCCCGCGACCGCTACGCCATTCGGATCCGCCTGGTCCCGCGCCTCTGGCTCCTCAAGCACCGCGTCACGAGCCGCATCTTCCAGAACCGCACCGTGCCCGAGATCATCGGCGCCGTGCTCGAGCAGGCTGGCGTCCGCGCAGCCTTCAAGCTCTCGCGCTCGTACCCGGCGCGCACCTACTGCGTGCAGTACCAGGAGTCCGACTACGCGTTCATCCAGCGCCTCATCGCCGAGGAAGGGATGTTCTACACGTTCGAGCAGCCCTCGGGCCTCCTGGAGAACTTCGTCCCCGGCGCGGCCAGCGGCGTGATCGCCGCGGCGCTCGACCACGCGGAGACGGTCGTGTTCGGCGACAGCGCGGAAGCGTACGCCGCGCTCCCCGGCGGAGCCTTGTTCAGCGCGGAGATCAACGCATCCGTCTCGCCAAGCGGCGACGTGTCGATGTACGCGTCCGCGACCACCACGCCGAGCCCGCACCTCCCGCTTCGGGACATCTCCGGGACGAACGCCCCCGAGGACGTGGTCACAAGCTTTTCGCTTCGCCGCAAGGTTCGCCCGAGCTCCACGCTCCTGCGCGACTACGACTTCCGCCGCCCGCTGCTCGACCTGCGATCCGAGGCGAAAGCCTCCGCAAACGGCCTCAGCCTCAGCGCCTCGGCGAGCGCCGATCCGCGCGTCGGCGTGAAAGCTTCCGTCGACCTACGCACGAGCGACACGCCCACGACCGTTGCGGGCGATCTGCGCGTCTACGAGCATCGTGGCGAGTACGATGAACCCGAGGTGAACCCCACGCGCGCCCGCGTCGAGCTCGAGCAACACCGACGCAACGCCGTGCACGGCGAGGGCACGAGCACGGTACGGCACCTCTCGCCAGGCCGTCGCTTCCACCTCGACGCCGAGACGAACCCTTCGCTCAGCCAGGAGTACGTCGCCACGCGCGTCGAGCACGAGGGCCACACGCCCGAGCTCACGAGCACGACCGTGAGCACCGAGGCCGGGCCGCGGGTCTATCAGAACCGCTTCGAGTGCGTCCCGGCCTCGGTCGTCTTCCGCCCGAAGCGCCCTCGCCGCTCGCTGCGGCAGGTGCTCGAATCGGCGACCGTCGTCGGCCCCGAGGGCGAGGAGATCTACACCGACGAGCACGGGCGCATCAAAGTGCAGTTCCACTGGGATCTGGACGGCAAGCGCAACGAGCACAGCTCGTGCTGGCTGCGCGTCGTGCAGACGTGGTCCGGCGCTTCGTGGGGGTTCCAGTTCATTCCGCGCATCGGAATGGAGGTGATGGTGACGTTCCTCGGCGGCGATCAGGACTGCCCGATCGTCACGGGCTGCACGTACAACGCGACGCACCCGCCGCCGTTCATGTTGCCGCAGAACAAGACGCGGAGCGGCGTGCGCACGCGCAGCACGCCGCGCGACGAAGGGTTCAACGAGCTGAGCTTCGAGGACAGCGCCGGGCGTGAGCAGGTGTACGTGCATGCCCAGCGCGACTTCGACGAGGTGATCGAGCGCAACCAGACGAGTGATGTTCGCGGCCATCGCGTCGAGAACGTCGTGGGGAACCGGAGCGCGCAGGTCGGCCGCGACGACACGCTCGCGGTGCTCGGCAACCAGGGCGTGCAGGTGAACGGCGACGCGCGGCTCTCGGTGAAGCAGAACCGAACGACGTCGATCGACGGAGACGACACCACGACGGTGCGCGGGAACGCTTCGCTGCACGTCGTGAGGAACCACTCGCTCTCGGTCGATGGCGATCATAGCGTCGTGATCGGCAATGGTGTGCGCGAGGCGCAGAGTGACACGTACGTGTTCGGGTCGGCCTCGATCGGCGCCTCGGAGCGGCTCGTGCTCCGGGCCGAGGGCGGGCTCGTGATCGAGTGCGGGCAGAGCGCGATCGAGATCGGGCCGAGCGGGATCACGCTGCGCGGAAGCTCGATTGACGTGAAGGCGGCGCAGTCGGCGACCATGTCGGGCAAGGGGCCGACGTTGAGCCTCGACAGCGAGGTCGAGCTCGTCGCGAAGAAGATCAGCCTCTACTCGGAGGGCGCGTCCGTGGAGCTCGACAAGGAGGCGAGCATCAAGGGCGACAAGGTGCTGCTCAACTGCGACGCGGGCGAGCCCGAAGGGGACGAGGACGAGAACCGCAAGGAAACGCAGCCGTTCTCGTGCAAGCTGAGCGATTGGTACATGATGCCCTACGCGAACAAGAAGTATCACCTGATGGCGGAGGGGCTGAAGTACGAGGGCACGACGGATGCGGATGGCGTCGTGCAGCAGAAACTCCCGAAGGGCGTGAAGCAGGTCGTGATCAAGCTGTGGGTCGACGAGTATCCAACCGGAAGGCAGCGGCTCTACACGCTCTCGATGGCGGAGGTCCCGCCGGCCGATACGCCGCAAGGGGCGCAGGCACGGTTGCGAGCACTCGGGTTCTACTTCGGCAAACCCACCGAGGAGATGAACGCCGACACAAAGAGCGCGCTCACGGCGTTTCAGAAGGATCACGCCCAAAGTCACGGGCTCGAAGCGACGGGCGAGCTCGACGCGACGACGGTGGCCGCGCTTCAAGACGTCTACGGATCTTGAACGGGAGGAGGTGCGCCGATGGCAAAGCCGAATAACCAGCAAGACGTCGACCTCTCCAAGCCGGCCCATGTCTCCGACAAGGACGCGCCGGTCCCACGGCTCTCGCTCGCCGTGAAGCTCGCATCCGTGGGCAAGGAAGATCGTTACAAGACATCCATCGAGCGAGCGAATCGCGTCGCCGACCTGAGTGATCCATCGAAGTTCCGGGAGAACGTCCAGCTCCTCATGGACCACCTTCGCGAGCGGCTCGAGATGGGGCTCGATGAGGCGTGGGCTTCCAAGTACGGCTACCAGGGCCAACTCCCCTCCTCGAACGAGGAGAAGTGGGCCCGTGCCTTCTCCGAGCTCGTCGTGTACTCGGCCTACGGCGGGACGGCCGGCTGCTACGGAACGAAAGGCTCCGACGGTGGCAAGGACGACATGGACATCATGCGACGCCTCGACAAAGACGAGGTTGATCCCGCGTATCCAATCGTTCTTGCGTGTCAGCACCTCACGACGCTCTGCGCGATGTCGCGTGGCATCTCCCATTCGGAGATGGGCAAGCGGGGAATGACAGCGGGAGCCGGAACCGGCGGGCTGCCTATTTTCAAATCGAAGCCCGGCGAAGAAAAGCGTTGGCACATCGCTAGCTCGGGCGTCGATCCAGATGGAAAGAACATCGAAAAGGCAGGCTATCGCGACGTCAAGCGCCTCTTCGGCGAATTGAAGCTGACCCCGGGCAGCGTCTTCGCCTTCAATTCGCTGGGGCCCGACTCGGGAAGTCAGGCAGGGCAAGCGCATATCGCCTCGGTGCTCCGGATTTACCCCGACAACGAACCGCTGAAGTTCCAGGGGATCGACACCGGGCCGCTCGGGGATGGAAAAAGCGAGCAAGGTACGGCGGATCACGGAGGAATCAAGGGGACGATGACGGCCCTCAACAAGATCCTGGTCGGGGTCGGGATCTTGCCAGCATCCGAGCCCTCGGAGGAGCAGGTGAAGTTCCTCGCGACGGCGCGCCCTCTCGGCTTCGCGCAGCTCGTGATCGTGGATGCCTCGCGCACCGTGCGGTTCATCAGTCGCGTTCTGCCCATGGATCACGGGGGCAAGGGATTCTCGCTCTGCCGTTACATCTGGTCCGTTCGAAATCTGCCCGCAAAGGACGCCCGCGTGTATTGGATCCTGAGTATTCCGCGCGTCGCGGAATTCACGCGTGCGCTCCTCGCCGCGGGTGCACGGGGAAAGCCCGTGCGGGAGCTCCTCGCGGCGGAGCTGCGAGACAAGGGCCTCGAAACGCTGCTCGAGCCGACGCACATCATGGGCTCGACACTGATGATCGACGGTGCCGATGCGGGGCCCGTGTTCGAGCGGCGCAAGATCGACGGCAAGAAGAACGAGTGGAACGGGGTGCCTATCTCGGGCGCCTCGAAGTTTCCCAAGGAGCTGCAGGACCTGAGGTTTGCCGACGCGCCCGGTCAAACCTTCTGGGCGCGCTGGCGTAGAATGACCGTCGACGAGCAGTACACGTGCGCGGATCCCAGCAACAAGGACAACCCGCAGATCGCGGACCTCACGGCGATGATTTCGTACTTCAGCGGTCCTCCGCGATCCCTACTACCCGAGGAGACCGTGGTCGCCGGCAAGCCCGGCATGCTCCCGCTCATGTGATGGCATGCGTACAAGACGAACCATGAACGCATCGAGCACGCTTCGCGCAAGTTCACTCGCCGCAGCGCTCTTCGGCGTCGCATGCGGGAGCGGGACGCCTCCTCCTCCACACACGCTGCAAGGTGGCGCAGCCGACCCGACTATGCACACGCCGGCCTCTCCAGCGGTCGCTTCCGCGTCGGCCTTGGCTCCGAAGCCTCCTTGCGAGCAAGCGGCCGATCTTCTTGCGCGCGTCCCGGGCCTGCGCGCGGAGGGGAAGCTCGACCGTTCGTGGCGCGTGCTCGCCCGTGCCGCGGAGCTCTGCCCGGCGAAGGCTGGCGAGACATGGGAGGCGCAGCTCGCGGTGCTGGGCGAACTCGGGGCGTTCGACGAGCAGAAAAAGCTCGCGTCCGTGGTCCTGTCGACCGCGGGAGCCCCCGATGGCGCGAAGAAGGTGGCACAACAGTCGCTCGCACAGCCAGCTCGGGCGCGATCCCCCGAAGCGGTCGAGAAGGGGCGGAAGGCATTCGAGGAAGCGGCCAATGCCTGGTTGAAGAAGGACTACGACAACGCAATGTCTGGGGCGCGCAAGGCCGTTGCCGAGGCGGCGCCGCTGCCGGAAGCGCTGGTGCTCGCAGGGCGTGCTGCGCTCGCGAAGGGAGACCGTGCGGAGGCGCGGCGTCTCTTCGATCGGGCCCTCGTGGATGCGATCCGGAGCGAGGGGCCAGGGCTCAATGGTGAGCCTCCGCCTTCTTTGGCACTCGTTCCGCCTGACAATGCGTTCGGCAAGATCGTGGCATTACCCGGAGCACGCCCGCTGCTCGCTACGCTGATGGCCTCGGGGGACGTGCTGGTCCTCGATCCGGACAAGGGGTACGAGACGCGTATTGGTACCGGCGCGAGCATACCGACGCCTCCGGTCCTCGTAGGTAATGGAACGCGCCTGTACACCATGGCGGGCAATTCGTTCGGCCGCGAGACGCTGCTCGTGTACGATCGGATGACGTCACAGCTGGTACGCGTCGTCCCGACGTCGAACGTGTCCCCATTCATCGCCTCGGTTTCGCCGGACGAGAAGCGTGCGAGCTTCGTCGGTCGTGACCGCGATGGGAATGCGCTGATGATCCAGGACCTCCAGACCGATCGTGTACTCGGCACGACCAAGCTCGACAATCCTGGCTGGATGTCATTCACGCCGGATGGTCGGTCCGTCGTCGTTGGCAACGAGGTCAAGGGGCAGTTCGGAGATGACTTCTCGGTTCGGTTTTACGATCCTTCCAACGCGCGTCCCCGCCACAAGCTCGCGCCGCAGGTGAAAACCGAGATGTGCGGGCCGCCGACCGCTCTCTCGGCAGACGGCGCTCGCGTGGCAACGATGGTCGCCGAGCCCGAGCAATTTCATCGTTCCAGGCTGTGGCTCTTCGACGCAAGGACGGGCAAGCAGCAGCGGGAATGCGGCATTCCGGACCGAATGAACGTGACGGTCGAGAAGCTGGCCTTTTCACCCGATGGCGCGGTCCTCGTGGGCCTGCTGGAGGACACGAAGGGGCGGCGCAAGCTCCAGCTCTGGGACGCGGGAACTTGTGAAGTGCGTCCTCCTCCGGCCGGGGTCGGACCGATCGAGGATTTCGCATTCCTGAACGGTACGCAGCTCGCCACAGTCGGCAAGGGCGGGATCAGGATCCTGGACGTCGGCAATGGGCAGCTCAAGGGCTCCGTGAATCGCCCTGTGGCCGGAGCGAGCACGGTGACGTTTTCGCCTGATGGTCGACACCTCGCGTGGGGACTCGATGGGGGCACCGTGTTCGTGTGGGATGCGAGCGCGGGAGGCGCGCCACGGCGCATTGCGGCCCACAAGACGACGGTGACGGGCGTAGCGTTCTCGTTGGGCGGGAAGGTTCTGGCGACGGCCGGAGGGGACGCGATTCTCCTTTGGGACCTCCTCACGGGAGAGCAAGCCCGCACGCTGAGCGGGCATGGCGCCGACGTCGAGGACGTCATCGCGTCGCCCGACGGGAAACAACTGCTTTCGGTATCTGACGATAAGACGGCCCGTATCTGGGATGCGGCCACGGGGCGCTTGGTGCAAACGCTGCTCGGGCACCAGAGCCCGGTCTATTCCGCAGCATTCTCGCCGGACGGCTCAATCGTGGCGACCGGCGGCCAGGACGGGAGGATCCTCGTGCACGATGCCGTGACGGGACGGCTCGTCCGTGAGGTCGTGATGGGGCCGGGATACGTGTACGGCCTCGCGTTCATGGGCAAGGAATCTTTCTGGGCATGGACGACCGATCGGGTCCTGCGGCGCTGGGACGTCACCACGGGCAAAATAATCGTCGAGCAGAAGAAAGGGCGCGGAGACGGGTTTGCGAACATCGCGCTCATGCCCGATGGACGCCAGATCGCGGTGACGGGCCTCGCTGGGCTCGACGTGGCCATGCTCGATACGTCCACCGCTGAGCCTGTGCGTACGCTGAAGAAGAGTGCGTTTGCTCATGACAATGCGTTCGACGTCGCGATTTCGCCCGACGGGCGTCTGCTCGCAGGAGCCTCCGCGGATGGCTCGCTCTACCTGTGGGATACGAAGGGCGACAAACCCATCCTGACGGTTCGTTCTGCGGAGGGGCACGATGCCGCGGTCGCCTTCACGGAGGACGGCTACGTTGATTTCATGGGTCCCGAGGCGGATCGCCTGCGGCGCCTCACGATCTGCACTGTGGGCCGCCAATGGTTCCCCTTCGAGGTCTGCGAGGAGCGCCTGCACGTCGCCGGGCTCTTTGCGAAGGCGCTGAAGGACGATTCCTCCTTCCGGGAGCCATGAGACCAGCGTTCCTTGCCCTCGCGCTCGTCGCCCTCGCCGGCTGCCGCTCCGGGAGCTCGACCGCGCCCATGCCCTCGGGCTCTGCGTCGGCCTCGGCGCAGCCCGCGCTGACTTCGCGCGAGCCTGTGGCGGTGCCGCAGAAGGCCATCCCGGCGGCCCCCATGCTGTTTCACCCGACGCTGCCGCTCGTGGGGCAAGTCGAAGGCGAGCTCTGCGACGTCTGGGACCTCGGCGCCGCCCTCTATCGGGGGAGCGTGCCTCGCGCGGATTGCGAGCGCTGGCGCCCTGCCCCACGGCAGGTCCCCGAGAAGATCGCGAAGGGCACGCCGACGGGAATCCTGGCGCAGAGCACGCACCCCGATGACCCTCCGCAGGAGAACGTCGGGGAACTCGTCGCCGCGTGGAGTCCGGACGGGAAGCAAGTCGCGACGGGGCGCAAAGGCAGCTCCGAGGTGTATATCTGGGACGCTGCGTCCGGCGAGCTTTCGTTCTCCGGGCCGCTTCCGGCAGGACAGGGCAACGAACCCGCGCGGCTCGAGGAGATCGCGTGGTCGCCCAACGGGAAGCTGATCGCTGCTGCATTACCGGCTGGGGCCTTCCTGTGGGATCCGAACCGCACGGGAAGCGGGCCGAAGGCAATCGAATCGAGCATGCAGCGATACGAGCGCGTATGGCTCGACCCGGCGACGCGGTATGTCGGCGGCAGCGGGAAGATCCCCGCGCAGCGGAGCATCGGGCACATGACGTCGGTCGTGTCGCTGGCCGATGGGCGCGAGCTGCTCGCGGATCGCAAGGTCGACGTGGAAGAGGCGAAACGCGAGCTCGCCACGGTGAGCGCTGTCTGGGCGCCGAGCGGAACCATCGTCTACGCGGTCCGGAAAACACCCATTCCGGCGGAAGCCTGCGAGGATCATTCGATCGACATCACGGCGCTCGACCTGGCGACAGGAGACGCGAAGAACAGGTCCTTCGAGCGCGCCGTGCTCCACGCCGCGAGCCCGTCGCCCGACGGACGTGCGCTCTTGCTCGCGTTGACGAACCTCGGTGAATGCGGCGAGCAATACCCCGGGGACCATCACGCCTCGAAGGCGCCCGCCACGGAGCTTCATCGCCTGGACGAGGAGAAGGGCGCACTTTGGTCGATCCCTGCAGAAGCCACGTCCCTCACGTGGTCGCCTCGCGGCGATGCCGTGGCGTTCGTCACGGGCGGGCACATCGAGGTCCGCAATGCAGGTCGTGGCGAGCTCCTTGGTCGAATGAAGGGCGGTCCACCGATTGCCTTCTCGCCCGATGGATCCCTCCTTGGTTTTTCCGAGGGAGGCACGTTCGTCGTCCGTCCACGTTCCGGCAAGGGCGTGCCGACCAAGCTCGCGGAGGGAGTCGTCGCGGCGGCCTGGAGCTCGATGGACAGCGTCGCGCTGGCCACGAAGGCAGAGGTCTTGCTTTACGAGGGCAAGACGGGCGCGTCCCGCGGGGCCGTGCCCGTCGCTTCCGTGGTCACGATGGGGTGGTCGCCGAAGGGCGACAGGCTCTTCCTCGGTGGCGACGATGGATCGGTGCGCATCGTATCCGTGGAAGGCGGGATCACGGCTCCGGCGCCGCTCCCGGGCGTCCTGGGATACCGCCGAATTGCCTGGACTCCCGAGGGCGCGCTGGTGATTACGAACGACGGGCACATCCAGCAATTCGTCTACCAGGGGACGTCGTGGTTGCCGCTGGAAGTGCAGCGGCTCCAGGAATGGCAGAACGTGGATCCCTCGGTCCGGTTCGTCCTTGCGTCGCACGATGCGGTGCGACGGCTGAGGGACAGAGAGGTGCTCCATTTCGATTCGCGCCTCGGCCCCTGGGCCGAAAGCCGCGCCTATGCTCGGAAGCCGCCCGAAGATTGGGTCTTCCGCGAAGGGCCGGATGTCCTCGCGGACCGGCTCGTGCGGTCGAGCGAGGCCACGTTCCTTTCGCCGACGCCGGATCTCGTCACGCGGTTCGTTTCTGGGGCTCCCATCTCTTCCGCAGGAAAAAAGCCATGACGCCGACCCGCATCCAGGACATTCTCGATGTCTTTCGGCTCTCGTACGGAGGGGACGGCAAGGTCCAGCGCGCCGAGGTTGTCGACGCCTCGCAGGTCGCCCACATCTCCGATCCAAGCAAGCCGATCCTGCCCTGGCACACCTATGCCGGCCAGAAGCTGCCCGCGGAGACGCTCGAGCAGGTCAAAGACGTCCGCGCGATGGTGCGGGCGTTCGATCCCAAGTTCCGAAAGTGGCCACCCCTGGACGACGCGAAGGCGGCGCTTCTGGAGGGCGGCTGCGATCTCGCAAAGTGCTACATGTTCACGGACACCCCGGCGTTCATTTCCCAACTCGTCTCCGAGTTGCGGGCGGACGCCATGCAGTTAAAGGCTTCGATGGAAGTCGAGACCGATCCTGCCACGAAGACGGCCCTGCGCATCGAGTACATGAAGCGCATGGCATTCGCGCACCTGATGAACGGCCGAGAAGGGCCGACGAGCGCGGTGAACACGTACGACAAGGCGTTCGTGACCTGGGGAATGGGCTGGGCGCTCAAGGGGGGCTTGCCCAAGGTGCTCGGCCGGATTTACGAGCTCGAGGTTGCTCAGAGCAAGGACCCGGAACGGCATTACATCCAGAAGTTCTTTTACCTCTGCGGCTTCATGTACGACGCAGGCCGGTATTACGTCGTCGATACGGAGCAGGGGACCGTCTGGGTGGACGACCTAAATAAGCGGTGGTCCAAGGCTCCGCCAGGGCCAGGCGAGGCACCCGGGCAGGCGGTGCGGGTTATTCACAACACGGACGAGCTGCACTTCATGTGGGTGCAGGCCGCGCGCGACGACCTGACCCGGGCGACCATGACCAATGCCCAACGCGACGCGTTCCTGAGCAGCACTGGCACGGTTCCGCAGGCAGACAAGATCCAGACGGGGGCGCTCTACACGTTCATCGCGCATCTGCAGCACTGGACAGGCGACAAATTCGACGTGGTCGCGTGGGCGCAAGGCTCCTTGTCCCGGCCACGGCTCACGGCGCCGCTTCCCTCGGAGAAGGGCGACGCAGAGCTCGCGATCCAGGCGGTGCACCGCTTTTACCACATGCGGAGCCCCAACATAGGCAGGAACGTCTTCACCCAGGTGCGCGATTACTGGAAGCAGATGACGGGGGAAGATGCGCAGGTCGAGGGGTTGTCCGAGTTCCGGCCGGTGTATCCAGTCATGACGAATGGTCCGGTGAAGTCCGTACCGGAGGGGCATCTTTCGGCCACGGTCGACGCGGCGGGCAAAATCATTTACGATCTTGGCCCGCTCGAAGATTTCGGCCGCGGCCCACCCCCTCCCCCGAACCCCGCCGCGAGCATTATCATCATCCCGCCGACGATTCCGGAGCCCGTCGGGGAAGATCCCGCAGCGGAGGATCTGGCGAAGGAAGAAGCGCGCAGGGCTTCGGAGCGCACGGGGTGGGCTCGGTTGTTCGATTGGTTCTGATGTCGAGGGCGAGGGCGAGGGCGAGATGGGGATGAAACGTGCAAACCCGACGTTCGGGCAGCCGGCCGCGAAGAAGGGCGATCAGGTCGTGGGGATCGACACGCACATCGTCATGACGCCGACGCCCGGGGGCCCGGTTCCGACGCCGACGCCCATGCCGTTCAGCGGCACGCTCGACGGGAACCTGAGCGGTGATGTGTTCATCGAGAACAAGCCAGCCGCGACGACGGCGAGCACGGCGACGAATGCGCCTGCACACGTGCCCGCGGGTGGGCCGTTCCAGAAGCCGCCGGGGAACAAGGGGACCGTGCAGGTGGGGAGTTCGCGTGTGATCATCAACAACAAGCCTGCTGCGACAAACACGAGTGCCGTAATGACGTGCAACGATCCGGCAGACGCGCCGACCGGGAATGTGGCCAGCGCCGGGACGGTGCTCGTCGGGGAGTGAAGCGTCGTGGCCACGACCTCATCGAGCCTGCATGGTGTGTCGCTCGCGCATTATGCGGCCGTGCGCGCGGCGCTCGCAGAAGGGTTTGCCCTGGACGAGGTGCTCGCCGTCGAGGGTATCAAGGCTCGGGCCTGGAAGAAGGCGGATGTCGCGTGGAAGAAGAAGCTTGCGGGTGCCCCGGCGTTTTTCGGTGAGTTCGAGAACGAGCTTGCCGAAGCCGAGGATTGGCTCGCGCGTCGGGTGAAACCGCTCGATGACGATCCCGCGGCCTGGGTGAGCTTTCTGCACGCGTATATGAACAGCGCGGACCCGATCGGGCTGCTCGCGGGGGCGGGGCTCGGTTTGAATGACGTGGCGAGGCTCGAACGGCGGTGGGCGCGGCGGGTTGAGGAGGATGCGGCGGTCGGGAAGAAGCTTGCCGAGCTGGCGCGTGCACCGCGAGGGCTGCCGCGGATCGAGGTCGAGCCGAAGGTGCTGCGGAGATCGCGCCTGGCCGAAGCGCGTCTTCCGGCGGACGCTACAGCCTCGAAGGCGAGCGACGACGGGCCCACGTCGATCGTGCGTCGGCGATGGCTCGAGGCGCATCGAGCGGTTTGGCGGGGGCTTGCGGAGAAGGCGGTGCAGGTTGAGCCCGACGTTGCGCCAAGCCCGGCGCCGCTGCCGCTGCCGCCGCCGCCATTGCCATTGCTACACCTCGGGGGCGTCAACGCGCTTCAGGCGACGTCCCTCGCGCTGGACGTGCCGCGGGGGCCGGCCTTGCCGTTCGTCGAGGGAGCGTCGCCGCTGACGGCGCAGGTGACGGAGCCGAAGCCCGCGAGGGCGGCGGAATCGTTGAGCGGGACGGCGCTCGTGGTGGATGTTCCACGGGGACCAGCGTTGCCGTTTGCGGGGTCGGAGGGGGCAGCGAAGCTCGCCGAGACATCGCTCGTGCTGGATGTGCCGAGAGGACCAGCGTTGCCGTTCCAGGCGGGGGTGGAGGCGCCGGAGGGGGTGAAGGGCGTGCGGCTCGACGTGACGGCGCCGGTGGCGGTGGTGTCACGGGGGCCGGCGTTGCCGTTCGGGGAGGGGGAGCGGGCGGAGACGGCGTCGCGGGACCTCGGGGAGACGGCGCCGGTGGTCGCGGTGCCGCGAGGGCCGGCGTTGCCGTTCGGAGAGAGCGCCGAGAAGGGAGCGGCCACAGCGAGCGGCAGGAAGGCGCCCCCGGGCGCGCAGGAACTGGCGGTCACGGCGCCGATTGTCGACGTTCCGACGGTCGGGGCATTGCCGTTTGTGCGGGAGCTCGAGACTCGGAAGGGGGCTGGGAAGGAGCGAGAGAGTGATCTGGCGCGGACCGTGGCGTTTGAGCTGCCGGCGAAGTTGAGGAGCCCGGGAGCCGCCGGGGGAGCGTCGACGAGGGAGACTGCGGGGAAGATGCCTGAGTTGTCGCTCGAGCAGTATGCGGCGCTGTGTGCGGAGCTCGCGGCTTCACCTGGAAGGGCTGAGGAGACGTTCGCGCGGTATGGGCTTACGGCGCTCGAGTCGAGGAGGGCCGTGGATGAGGCGTGGAAGGAGCGGTTGCGGCGGGAGCCGGAGCTGTATCGGAGGTGGCAGAGCCTGTATCAGTCGTTCCGAAGGTGAACGTCATGTCGTCGGAATGCGTGAGAAGCGAGAGGCTCACGGGTCGCCGTCGGAGTGAGCCGAGGTGCTCTCGAAACGATGCTCGCGGAACAGTCTCGGCATGTCTTCGGGCCCCTTCCAATATGGTTGAATCCAGATACGTTTCCGTTCCGTACGGCCCGGTCCGTGCGCCTGATTACGCCAGTGTCCACGGACGATATATTGGATTCGGGGCAACGCCTTTCAATCGCCGCGCAAGTACGCTCCAATTCCCTCGGTGCAATCGAACTTGATGGGGACATCGGGCGCAAGTACGTATTCCGTCGTCAAGAGGAGCTTGCTGAAGCGCCAGCGGTGATGGTACCCGTCCGGCGACGACCATCCTTCCGCTCTGGCCCTCTTCCGTGCAGTTCTCGACGTCGAAGGAGGTTCGTCATGGCGACAAGGACGACCAGGACCGAGCGCCGGTGGCGGCGCGTTGTGGACGAGTGGCGGCAGAGCGGGCTATCGGCGCGGGAATTCGCTCAAGGCAGAGGCATCAGTGCGGGGATGATTTACGCGTGGAGCAGTCGGCTCGGAAAGCCGGACACGTCCTTGCCGACCGCTCCGCCGGCGGCAGCGCCGAAATTCCTGCCCGTCACGCTCATCGAGGAGGCGCCCACCGTTTCGTCGGAGCGCTCCGCTATGCTCGAAGTCGTCCTGCCGCGGGGTGAAGTCATTCGCGTTTCGCCGGGTGCGGACCTCACCCAGCTCGGCCGCGTCGTCGCGGCGCTACGCGGGGGTGCCGCGTGATTCCGGCGCGAATGGCCATCTACGTGGCGACCGAGCGGCGCGATTTGCGGTGTTCGTTCGATGGGCTCGCGGGTGTCGTCGTACCCGTCCGGCGACGACCATCCTTCCGCTCTGGCCCTCTTCCGTGCAGTTCTCGACGTCGAAGGAGGTTCGTCATGGCTACGAGGACGACCAGGACCGAGCGCCGGTGGCGGCGCGTTGTGGACGAGTGGCGGCAGAGCGGGCTATCGGCGCGGGAATTCGCTCAAGGCAGAGGCCTCAGTGCGGGGATGATTTATGCGTGGAGCAGTCGGCTCGGAAAGCCGGACACGTCCTTGCCGACCGCTCCGCCGGCGGCAGCGCCGAAATTCCTGCCCGTCACGCTCATCGAGGAGGCGCCCACCGTTTCGTCGGAGCGCTCCGCTATGCTCGAAATCGTCCTGCCGCGGGGTGAAGTCATTCGCGTTTCGCCGGGTGCGGACCTCACCCAGCTCGGCCGCGTCGTCGCGGCGCTACGCGGGGGTGCCGCGTGATTCCGGCGCGAACGGCGATCTACGTGGCGACCGAGCGGCGCGATTTGCGGTGTTCGTTCGATGGGCTCGCGGGGGTCGTCCGCGAGGTGCTGCGGGACAATCCGCTCTCCGGTGCGTTGTTCATGTTCTTCAACAAGAGCGCGCGACCATTGGGATATCCGCATCACGCTGCCGGACGGCAAGCGCTCGAATCGGATATGCATGCCCCCGGGGATGTCCGAGGCCATGGCACGCGAAAAGGCGAAGGTCCTGACCGAACGTGCCGCGAAGGAAAACGCGACGCGTGCACCCGCGGGAACCGCGAAAGCGGCATCGGGTCGCGAGACGTTGTCCGCGTACGTCGAGCGGTGGTGCACGGTGCGGAAAGCGCGCGGCATCGTCACGGCCGAAGAGGCGAGCGGCATTCTCGCCAAATGGCTCGACCCTCACGTGCTCGAAAAGCCCTTGGCGGAAGTGACGCGAGACGACCTCGAAGCGTTCGTCGAGACGCTCGACGGAGCCGTGCTGGAAGAGCGAATCACGTGGAAAACCGCGGTCAACGTGTGGGGGCTCGTGGCCAAGCTTTTCCGGGATGCGTGCTCCTCGAAGGTGCGCGCATTGCGGGTGCGCGACACGAACCCGGCGCACGGCGTGCCAGGGCCGGAGCGCGGGGTGAAAAAGGCAAAAACGTATCTCTTCCCGGCGGAGTTCCTGACCCTCGTATCATGCGAGGGTATCTCGCTCGCCTGGCGGCGCTCGATTGCCCTCGCCATCTTCCTCTACATCCGGGCGAGCGAGCTTCGGGCGCTTCGATGGGAGGACATCGACCTCGACCGCTGGGTGATTCACGTGCACCGCGGGCAGGACCGCGAAGGGCAGGCGAGCACGACGAAGAGCGAGACGGCGCGTCGGTTCTCGGTCGAGCCGCACGCCCGTCCGCTCCTCGAAGCGCTGCACGAGGAATCCGGAGGGCGGGGCGAAGTGATCGCCATCCCGGACGATCGTCACCTCGCCCGGTCGCTCCGCGCCTTGCTGAAAAAAGCGAAGGTCGAGCGCCCCGACCTCTTCGTGCGCGACCGCACACGGAAGAACCTGACGTGGCACGACCTCCGCGCGACCGCGGCAACGTGGCTCGCCATCCGAGGCGAGAACCCGTTGACGATCATGCAACGGCTCGGACACACGGAGTTCCGGACCACACAGATTTACATCCGTGAGGCGGAAGCCGTACGGGACGGGTTCGGGGAGGTGTTCCCCCTGCTACCGGACGCGCTGCTCGGCAGCGGCGTTTCGTCCCGGAAACGTCCTCGGGTGGTGCAAGTATGCGAAAAGATTGTGGAGGCGCCGGGAATCGAACCCGGGTCCGCAAGGCCTACAGTTCACCTTCGTTCACGTGCGTAGTCGCCGTATCCCCTGCGACTGGGTCCGCGGATTCGGCCGCGACCTATCCCTCGCTAATCTCGACCACGCTATCGAGGGCGCCCTCGCGCGATCCAGCCCTCGTGGTTGACACCCTTCGGATACCAGGACGATCTCTCCGTCGGGCGGCTATCGTCGGTTCTTAGGCCGCGAGAGCGTATGCGTTGTCGTTCGCACGTATAACGTCCCGCTTGATAGGCGGAGCAGGAGCCGCCAGCACGCAGATGAACCTTCGGTCCCCACGTCGAAGCCGATCGCCCCCTCGTGGTGACCTCGAACCTTCGAGAGGTCCGAGCCCCGAAAGCATAGGGCAGCAGGCTTTGGCGTCAACCCCTCTGTCGGGCGCTCCAGGATTTGCGCTCGGGCGAGCTCGGCTCCCACCCCGTTCCACACCCCGGACCCCGGCCTCCTTCGCGAGGCTTCCGGCGTGCTTGGGGTTCGTGTCGGGGGACGTCAACCTCTTCGTGTTTTCGGCGCGCCTCTCGACGACCTTTCGGGCCTCGACTAGACGGAGAGGGACCCCCAGGGTGGCGTCGGACGGGCGCCTTGGCCGGGGGAAGCTCTTCCCAGCGAGGTCGACATGGCGAGGATGGTGCAGTGCGTGAAGCTCGGTCAGGAGGCGGAAGGGCTGGAGAAGCCGCCCTTCAAGGGGCCCCTCGGCCAGCGCGTGTTCGAGGGCGTCTCCAAGCAGGCGTGGAAGATGTGGCTCGAGCACTCGAAGATGCTCATCAACGAGTTCCGGCTCGACCTCATGAGCGAGCACGGTCAGCGCATCTGGATGACCGAGTGCGAGAAGTACTTCTTCGGCGAGGGCGCCGCGCTCCCGCCCGACTTCAAGCCCGAGGAGAGCAAGTAGCCAGGCGGGCGGCGGCGCGGTTCACTGGAGCTTCCAGACCGCGCCGTTCGTGACCGTCGCCGTCTCCACGAAGTAGAGCGTCTTCGTCGCTCGGTCGAACGTCATCGCCGCGTCCGTCGTCTTGCTCCGCGTCGAGATGCTCGGGATGTGCGTGAACCCAGCGCCCGCCGGATCCACGACGGCGTGGATGAAGCCGCCGTTCGCGCGCACGTAGAGGTGCTGCGGCGACACGAGGTCGTCGATCTCCACGTTCGAGGAGGTCGTGCTCGTGTCGATCGTCGCGAGCTTCGTCGCTGCGGTCGCGAGGGATGCGCGCGGGATGCGGTAGACGCCTTCGCTCGACGTGCCCACGGTCCGTCCGGCCACGTAGAGGAACTGCGTGTCGGCCGCGAGGCCCACGACGTAGTCCACGCTCGTGTTCGTCCCGAGGTACACGGGCGCGCTCGGCGCCGTCGGCGAGACCGCGTGGAAGTCGACCTTCCCCGCGGTGTTACGCGTCGCGAGCAGCAGGTTTGTCCCGTCGAACGTCACCGCGTACGCGGGCGAGCTCGCGGGGTAGGAGGGCGTGAGATCCCAGGTCGTCGGGCCCCAGGTCGTGCCGTCCAGGATGCGGAAGAGGCGGCTCGCGTTCGTCGTCGTCGTGCTGTCGACGCTGAAGAGCTGCCCGCTCGCGAACGTGAGATCGTAGCCGAGGTGCGTCGTCGTGAGCCCGTCGGCCGTGCCTCGCTCGACGGCTTGCGCGCCGCCCGTGATCGGGAACTGGAAGACCTTGCTCAGGCCGCCGACGAAGAGCTCCGTGCCGCTCACGGCCATGCCGGTCGTCGACGCGGCCGTCGAGGGGAACGTGACGCCGAGCGGGACGGGCGTCTTCACGCCGTTGTAGACGACGTCCGTGATCGCGAGCGACGTGACGACGCCGCCCACGGGCACCGCGACGTAGAACTTCGTGCCTGGCGCGTAGACGCCGCCGAGGCTTGCGAGTGGGCTCGAGGGGCCGCAGAAGAGCTGCTGGTTGCCTGCGTCGAAGAGCGCCAGCGTGCCCAGCGGGTCGCCCGTCAGCGCCAGCCCGCCGTTCTGCACCGTGTAGACGTACCAGTGCACGTTCACGCCGACGGGGAAGCAGCTCGGCGCGTCGAGCCGCATCGTCGACGTCGGGTTGATGGGGACCGTGCCTGCCGTGAGCGGCTCCGCCGTCCCCCAGCTCTCGCCGAGGCCGGGGTTGATCTCGCGGATCTTCACGTTCGCGCCGTTGAAGTCCTGGCTCGTCGCCTCGGTGCTCACCCAGACGTAGAGCGGGCCCTTCGGCGCGGGCATCGTGAGGTTGTGCGTGTCGGCGTCCGCGCGGCAGTTGTACGAGACCTTCGTCGGTGACTCGGGATCACACTCGTTCAGCACCTCGACGTCGAGCGCGCTCTGCGTGAGGACCGGATCGAGGTTCTCCACCTCGACTTGGAGGATGCTCGTGGGCGAGGCCTTGTCGTACGCGATGACCGCGTCGACGCCGTGGATGTCGCCGTAGGTGGCGTGGTCGTCGCAGGAGATCGAGCCCGGCTCGCCCCAGGTCGCGGCCATGTCGAACGCGTTCACCGTGTCCGGGAGCGCCCAGACGTGCGGATCCTCGGGCTGCGCCGGAGGCGTGTAGTTCGCGCTCGCCGTCGTGTACGGCGCGAAGCAGCCCTCGCCCTCGGCGGCCGCGGGATCGATCTCCTCGATCGTCACCGCGACGGGCGGGAAGGGCGTGCCGGGGGCATTCTTTGCAACCCAAACGAAATAGGTGCCGGGCGGGCCGTCGAGGTTCGCGCCCCACATCTGCTTGTACCAGAGGCATTTCTCCGAGACGGCCTGCGTGGGGTCGCACGTGCCGCTCATGATCTCGACGTCGAGCAGCGCGCTCGCGGCGGTCTGCGGGGTGCGGGCCTCGACGTGCAGGAGCTTGCCGCCGTTCGCGAGGTCCGCGGACGTCTTCACGTACTTGATGACCGCGTCCGGGCCGGTGCCGTTCGGGTCGCAGGCGAACGCGCCGTCGACCGTCGCGACGCCACCCTCGGCGAGGGTCCATCGGTGCAAGTTGCCGGCGACGAGCGCGTTCGCCTGCGTGAGCGGCTGGGCGCAGGAGTCGCCCGAGGGCGCCTGGCACGAGGGCAGGCAGCCGTCGTCGGTCGCGAGGTTGCCGTCGTCGCAGACCTCGTTCCCCGCAGGGATGCCGTCGCCGCAGGTCGTCGCGCACGTGCTCGGCGTGCCGTTACAAGCCCACCCGAGCTCGACGGCGCAGGCGTCGCTGCAGCCGTCGTTCGCCGCGGTGTTGCCGTCGTCGCAGCCCTCCGCAGAGACCTTCTGCCCATCGCCGCAGATGCCGGCGCAGGCGCTCGGCGCGCTGCCCGTGCAGGTCCATCCGAGCTCGACGGCGCAGGCGCCGTTGCAGCCGTCGTTCGCCGTGGTGTTTCCGTCGTCGCAGGCCTCGTTCCCTGCGGAGATCCCGTCGCCGCAGCTCGTCGCGCAGGCGCTCGGCGCGCCCGTGCAGGTCCAGCCTGAAACCACCGCGCACGCCTCGCAGCCGTCGTTCGCCGTGGGGTTCGCGTCGTCGCAGGCCTCGGCGCCCGCGGGGATGCCGTCGCCGCAGATCGTCGCGCACGCGCTCGGCGTGCCGCTACAAGCCCACCCGAGCTCGACGGCGCACGTGCTGTCGCAGCCGTCGCTCGGAGCCATGTTGCCGTCGTCGCAGGCCTCCGCGCCCGCGAGGATGCTGTCGCCGCAGAGCGTGCCACACGTGCTCGGCGCGCCGCCGCAGGTCCATCCGAGCTCGACGACGCACTGATCGTCACATCCGTCGGACGTGACGGTATTGCCGTCGTCGCAGCCCTCCGCGTCCTCGACGGCTCCATTGCCGCAGACCGCGCTCGCGCCGCCGGAACCGCCTGCGCCGCCGGCTCCACCTGCGCCGCCCGCGCCGCCGATGCCACCTTCGCCGCCCGCGCCGCCGGCTCCACCCGCGCCGCCGATGCCGCCTGACCCGCCCGAACCTCCGATCCCGCCCGCTCCACCGGCCCCGCCGATGCCGCCCGATCCGCCCGCGCCTCCGGCCCCACCGGCTCCGCCGGATCCTGTGCCGCTGCTGCTCGAGCTCGTCGTGCCCGAACCTCCGGGCTCCTCGTCTCCGCACGCGACGAGCAAGGTCGCCGTCGCGAGCGTCACCATCGACATCCAGCGCGTTCGTTTCATGGGACAAACTCCCGAACCCGTGGCGGGTCCGTCTGGCGCCCCACTATCGGACGAACTGTTACGCGTTCAGAACAAATTCGTGCGGGCGTCTGCGGGTCACGGCGGGAGGTCGAACGCGCGCACCATGTCCGCGCCGACGGCGTGGCAATCGGTGCAGATCGACGGCGCGCCCGAGTAGAGCGACGCGCCCTCGGGGCTCCACTCCACGAAGAACCACGCGCCGCCGCGCTTCTCCATCGCGGCCACGATGTGCGGGCTCCCGTCTTCGTCGAAGCCGTCCTTCACGAGGATCGATCCGTCGGGCCAGGCCGTGATCTTCGGGCCGACGAGCGCGCCCGCGATCACGTCGTTCATGAAGATTTCCACCGACGTTCCATGACGCGCGCTCGAACCTTTCCGCGTCTCGTAGCCGGGCGCGCGCTCCCACGTGCGGTACTTCGCGTCTTGAATCCGCGTCCAGAGCTCGTCGGCGCCGTCCGGATCGTCGTCCTGACGGCAGCCGATCGACGCCGCGGCGAGGAGCACCATCGCCGCGATCCCGAATCCTTTCACGCGCCTCGACATGAAAGCCTCCCCATCTCCCTTCACGGCAGCTTCGGCGGCGGCGGGAGCGCGCCTCCGCGGCGCACGAAGGCCACGATCGCCTTCCCCAGCGACTTCTGCGCCTTCTCGCACTTCGCGTTCGTCTGGCCCGACGACACGCCCTTGCACTCTTTCTTTTGCTCGGCGGCGCGCGTCGCGATCTTCTCGTCCTTGAGCAGCGCTTCTTGCACGTCGTCGTCGAGCTTGCGCCACGGGATCTCGGCGTGGAGAGGCTCGGGTGGTACGCGCATCCGGAGCTCCTCGGCCTGGAGCGAGGCGCAGCTGCCGTTCCAGCGCAGCACGTCGTAGCTGCCGCCGCTCGCGCCGCTCACGACCATGCCGCCCGTGTTCGGCGTCCGCTTCACCAGGATGAGCACCTCCTCGTCGAACTCGAGCTTGCTGCTCGACGACGGGCCGCCCGAGGCGTCCCACGCCTCGGTCGCGCGGGCCAGGTATCCGCGTACCCACGGCGTGCCCTTTGCGAACAGGGCGAGCGCCATCTCCGGCTTCCCCGCGGCGCAGAGGCGGGCCACGAAGGCGCTCGGGGGCACGCAGAGGTCCGAGCCCTCGTTCGCGCACGCCGTGGGGAACGCGACGGGCTCCTCCTTCGGCGCTTCGAGGCCGTCGCCGATGTCCACCTTGGGCGCGGGCTTCTGCTCTTGCGACGCGTCTTTCGCGGGCTCCGAAGATCCGCCGCAGCCGGAGAGGGCGAGCGTGATCGCGGCGGCGCCGAGGACGGAACACCACGCGCCGCGGCGGCGCGAGGGGTCGGGGAAGGGGACGTGCATGCGTACAACGCTATCCGAACGTCCGGCGCGTCGGGGCGCAAAGTCGGTGCGTCGCCGCGGTGGAAGCTCGTGTTTCCAGGGCGCGCATTCTTGACGCGACGAGGGGGTCGTTCGACGCTCGTCGTGCTGCCTTCTCACGCATTCGGAGGGATGGAGATGCGCTTGTTCGACCGGACGCTCGCCGCGCACGCGTGGCCCACGTGTGCGCTCGTTTTGATGGGCTTCGCCGCCGCGTGTGGCTCGACTGGAGAGACCGCGTCGAGCGGGATCGCCGCGGGGGGGAACGGTGGGAACGGCGGCGTTCTCACGGGCGTCGGCGTGGGCGGCGAGGGCGGCGCGTCGTCCGCGTCGTCCTCGTCCTCGAGCTCGAGCGGCGAGGGCGGCTCCGGCGGGGGCGAACCGAAGCTCGGGCCGCCCTATCCGATCGTGCTCTCGCACGGATTCTTCGGGTTCGAAGATTTCGCGGGGGTCGGGTTCGTCACGTACTTCTACGAGGTCAAAGACCACCTCGCGTCGCAAGGTGAGCTCGACGTGTTCACGCCCGCGGTCGATCCGTTCAACACCTCGGATTTCCGCGGCGCGCAGCTCGTCGACTACATCGAGCAGATCCTCGCGATCACGGGGCACGAGAAGGTCAACATCATCGGCCACTCGCAGGGCGGGCTCGACGCGCGCGTCGCGGCGAACCTCCGGCCCGACCTCGTGGCCAGCGTGGTCACGGTGGCGACCCCGCACGGTGGATCTCGCGTCGCGGACATCGCGCTCGAGCTCGTGAGTGATCCGGACGCGCAGGACGTCGTGAGTGATCTGCTCGAGGTCATCGGCGCGCCGCTCTACGACGAGTTCGGCGAGCAGACGAACGTGTGGAAGCCCCTCGAGCTCTTCAGCCAGCCCGGCATCGCCGCCTTCAACAAGGCGCACCCGGACGAGCCGGGCGTGTTTTACGCCTCGATCGCGGGGCGCTCGGACCTGCATCTCGGCGGAGACATCTGCGACGCCGACGTCTCGCTACCGTTCATCGCCGAATGGCAGGGCAAGCTCGACACCGTCGATCCGCTGCTCTCGCTCTTCGAGTCGATCCTCGACGGCGGCTTCGGCGACCCGTATCCGAACGACGGGCTCGTGCGCGTCGCCGACTCGAAGCACGGCGAGTTCTGGGGCTGCTTGCCCGTGGATCATCTCGACGAGATCGGTCAGCTCTTCGGCGACTCGGCCGGCATCGGCAACGGTTGGAAGCACAAGGTCTTCTACGCCGACGTGGTCGCCGAGCTGCGCAAGCGCGGTTTTTAGCCGCAACGCGCAGAGCACGATCAAGGCAACGTAGCAGTTTTCCGGCGGGTCGCGCGTGTCGACACGCGCGCTCGAAGATGGACGACGTGGACGAAGTGGCGGCGTGTTGACGCTTCTTCGTCTTCGTTCGTGGCTTGTTTCCCTTATTCGTTCCCTTGTTTGGGGCGAACGTGTGTTCGGGTGCGATTTCCCACAGGGTGTGGCCTGTGGTGTCGATCGTTTTCACGTGCCCGTGCCGGCAGCAGTCGTCTTCCGATTGCGCTTCGTGTATATCCTGAGCGTCTGCGTGTGCGTCGTCGGCTCCGCTGGAGGCGAGTTTGGAAGAGGGTAAGCAGGGTTCGGAGATCGAGCGGCTGAAGGCCGAATTGGCGGCCCTTCAGCAGAAGCTCGAGGAGCGTGAGCGCTCCGAAGCCTCGCTGCGCGCGGAGAACGAAACCCTGCGCGCGCTCTTCCGGCAGCTCCCTGTCGCGGTCTGGGCGACGGACCACGAGGGCAAGGTGACGATGGGCAACCCGGAGGCCGATCGGCTCCTCGGGGTCCCCGAGACGAAGCCCACAGCCCCTCCCGTGGAGGAGTGGGGCGACGGGGCCATCTACCTGCACGCCGACAAATCCACGCCTTATTCGCTGGTGGAGTTGCCGCACGCCCGCGCGCTCCAGGGCGAGACGGTGCGGACGGCCGAGCTCTTCTTCCGCAACGAGAACGTGCCCGACGGCGTGTGGCTCGAGGTGCACTCGTCGCCGCTGCGTGATGCCTCCGGCAAGCAGACGGGGGCGGTCTCGGTGTTCATCAACAGCGAGGCGCGCAAGAACTTCGAGGAAGAGGTCGAGCTGCGCAACAGGGAGCTCGTCGCCAGCGAGTCGGAGAAAACGGAGCTCATCGCGCGGCTCAGGATGGCCGTGGACGAGCTCTCGACCCCGATCCTGACCCTCTGGGAGGACGTGCTCGCGCTCCCCGTGATCGGCGTGGTCGATTCACGGCGCAGCGCGGAGATGATGGAGCGATTGCTCGACGAGATCGTGCGCAGTCAGTCGAGATTCGTCATCATCGATCTCACGGGCGTCGAGGTGATCGACACCTCGACCGCCGATCACTTCATGAAGCTGGTCAAGGCCGTCGGGTTGATTGGCGCGCGTTGCGTGCTGACCGGTATCCGGCCCGCGGTCGCGCAAACGCTGGTCGATCTGGACGTCAACTTCGGTCAGCTCGAAACATTGCGAAACTTGAAGCACGGGCTTCGCTACTGTCTGCGGTGGCTCGATGGCGAGGATACCGGGCAAAACACGGTGAGCGAGGGCGAGGCCAGGAGGGCCCGATGGTCATGATGATGGAAACGCAGCGGATCCCGATCGTACGCCTGTCTGGAAAGCTCATCGTATCGATCCAGACCGCGCTTTCGGACACCGTGGTGGATCGGCTGCAACAGGACGTCGCGGCCGCTTGCGAGCGCGGGGACGCGCGCGGGCTCGTCGTGGACGTCTCGGGCGTCGACGTGCTCGACAGCTACATCACGCGCAGCCTGCGTGACCTCGCGGTCATGGCGCGGCTGATGGGCGTGGAGACCGTGGTCTGCGGCCTCCGGCCCGCCGTCGCGATGACGCTCGTCGAGATGGGCATGGAGCTGCCCGGCGTGCGCACCGCGCTGAACCTCGACCGCGCCCTCGCGCTGCTCGATTCACTCCAGCCCGAGGGGCTGCCGAACGACCTCGCCGGCGAAGGGGACGAGTGGGAGGGCGAGGCGTGACCCACGTCTTCCGGACGACGCGGTGGTGGAGGAGGAGGCGCGATCGATGAACGAGATCGCGGGGGAAATCCTCGCCATCTTGCGGCGGTACCTCTCGGAGCCGACGAGTCGCTCGCTCCTCACGTCCGCCGCGAGACGAGCGAACGTGAGGCTCGAGGTGCTGGTGCGCTCCGAGATCCCGCAGCTCGTCCAGCAGCTCGGTCCGGGCTTGAACATCTTCTTGCAGGAGCCGGAGAAGCTCCAGAACTGCAAGAGCTTGCTCGCGCTCGTGGCCGTGGAGAACGCTCCCTCGATCCCCACGGAGTCGCAGCAGCAGCCGAGCGAGGGGCGCGCCGATGGCATCAGCGTCCCGATCCGCGCCGAGCACGACGTCGTTCGTGCACGCACGCTCGGCAAGGACATGGCCAAGCAGCTCGGCTTCTCCGAGGTCGTCCAGACGAAGGTCGCGACGGCCGTCTCCGAGCTCGCGCGCAACATCTTCCAGTACGCCGGGACCGGTGAAATCCGGATCCGACGGATTGAAGGAAAACGGCGCGGGATCGAGGTCGTCGCGCGAGATCAAGGCCCGGGCATCTCCGACCCGGCGCTGATCCTGAGCGGCGCTTATCGCTCGAAGTGGGGCATGGGCGCGGGTCTCCGCGGCACCAAGCGGCTCGTCGACGAGTTCGAGCTCGACACGCACCCCGGTCTCGGCACCACGGTCCGCATCCGAAAGTACGCCGAGTAACCCGTGGACATAGGCACGGCAGAGCGCCCCGCAGATGGGGAAACCGTCTGCGGCGACGCACACCTCATTCTGGAGCGCAAGCCCCGCACCCTCATCCTCGTGGCCGACGGCCTCGGTCACGGCCCGCACGCGGCGCTCGCGGCGTCGACGTTGTGCAAGTACGTCGAGGAGCACGTCGACGAGCCGCTCGAGATGCTCCTGCGCGGCGCCGATAGGGCCGTGGCGAGCACGCGCGGTGCCGCCGTGATGCTCGCGCGCGTCGACGCGCAGGCCGCGACGCTCGACGTCGCAGGCGTCGGCAACGTCGCGCTCCGCTCGTGGAGCAAGGAGAAGATCCAGCCGCTGCCCGCGCGCGGCGTGCTCGGACGCGGCATCCGGCACGTGCGGATCTTCCGCTACAACCTGGTCCACGGCGACATGTTCGCGCTCTACACGGACGGGATCTCCGGGAGCTTCGACATCGAGCAGGTCAAGAACCTGGGCGCCACGACGATCGCCCGCTCGGTCCTCGAGGGCTACCGGAAATCCCACGACGACGCGACGTGCGTGGTCGTGCGTTACCTGGACCGCTGATGTCGAAGTTGCCCCCAGTCGTAGCCGAGCCGCTCTCGTTCGACATCGGCAACGAGCACGACCGCTTCTGGTGCGCCGCGGAGGGCCGGCGCTACGCCGCCGTGATCGGCTTCGATGCCAAGGCCCAGGGCGAGGTCGCGATCTGCATCGCCGAGCTCGTCTCGAACGTCGCGAAGTTCGCCGGGCAGGGCACGCTCGCGCTGTCGACCGTGACCGAGCCGCGTCTCGGCATGCGCATCGTCGTCGAGGACGCGGGCCCCGGCATCGACAACCCCGCGAGCGTGTTCGAGGACGGTTTTTCCGAGGGGCGAAGGCTCGAGCCGGGCACGCAGCGGCGCATCGGGCAGGGGCTCGGTGTCGGGCTCGGCGCCGTCGCGCGCATGATGAGCCACGTCGAGATGGAGAACGTGCCGAGCCGCGGCTTGCGCGTCGTCTGCCTCAAGTGGCTCGATCCGCCGCGCGGCGCATCCGGCCCGAGCAGCGCGCGCTAGCGGATCAGCGAGGCGCGGCGCGACCACCGCCTCGCGTGAGGAAGGCCTCGTAGCCCTCCATCAACGCGAGGTAGATCCAGCCGCCGAGCACCTCGGCGCCCGCGCTCGACGGATGCGCGAGATCGGCCCCGCCGAGGCCGCGCTGCACCCACACGCCCATCGAGCCGAGCCCGCCCATCGCGCTCAGCGTGTCCCAGTATCCGCAGCCGACCTCGGCCGCGACCTTGCGCTGGATCGCCGCGAGCTTCGGCACGACGGGGCGGCTCGTGTAACCCGAGCCCTTCTTGTCGGCGCGATCCATCGGCCCGATGAGCAGGCACGATCCCTGGGGCAGCGCCGCGCGGACCTGCACGAACACGGCCTTCATCGTCGACTCGTACTGATCGAGCGGGAAGAGCTCGCCGTCCTCGCTCTCGTTCATGCCGTACTGGAAGACGGTGAGCGCAGGATCGCGCGTCTTGAGCTGTTCGGCGAAATGCGCGTCGTCGCTCTTGTCGAGAAAGCGGACGCGGCAGCCCTGGATGCCGATCGCGTCGAGCACGACGCCGGGCACGTCGCGCTCCATGGTCACGCCGAACGCGCGCGCGCCCGGGCCCTCGGCGCGCACTTCGAGCTCGTGCGGGCCGTCGGGGACCTCGTAGACGCGCTGCCGCGAGGCCGAGACGTCGGCGCGCGTGTCGATCGTCTCGCGCAGCGCGCCGTCGATGCTCACGGTCATCGGAGCGCCGCCTTCATGTTCGAGATAGCTCACGGCGAAGCGCGAGACGGCGCGGCCGAAGGTGCCGGTCTTCGTGGTCGCGAAGCGCGAGAACGCGCCCTTGCCTTGCGCGCGGAACGAGACGCCGCCGAGGCCGTAGAAGCCGTCCTTCGCGTAGGGACCGACGACGCGGCTGACCTGCCAGCCCGGCGCCGCGAAGCGCACGACGTCGTTGTGGAAGTAGCCAGGCCAGGCGTTCGCCATGAGCATGAAGCCATGGCCCGCGTCGCCGAAGCGGCGCTGGAGCTTGCGGCGCAGCGTCGCCGTGACGAAGTCGCTCGCGACGATCGAGTCGCCGAAGTAGGTGACGCGCGCGATCGCCTTCGGCTCCTTGCGCTCGGCGGCCGCGAGGCGACCGTAAAACGCGTCGAGCGCGTGGCCCGAGGGATCCTCGATCGATCGCGGGGGTTTTCCCGTCTCGGTGGTGCTCGCCGCGGGCACGATCTCGGCCGCGGCGGCCGGGAGCGCGACCTCCTCGGGCTGGCGCAGCTCCGCCTGCTCCGTCGTCTCCATCGCGAGCGCCGTCTCGCCGACGGTGGCCGCGGGCTCGGGCGTGGGCGATACGGCGACGAGGCCTGCGCCCTCGGGCAACGGCGTGAGCAGGCGCAGGCGCGCGAGCGACGGCGCGAAGTAGGGCACGGCGACGAGCGCGGCGAGCGTGACGAGCGTGATCGCGGTCTGCGAGTACAGACCGTTGATGCGCGGCGCCTCGGGTTCGAGGGCCACCTCCGCGGGCGGCGCGGCCGCCTCCGCGGGCGCAGGCGCGACGCGGGGCGCGTCCTTGGCTGCGGGCGCGTCCTTGGCCGCGGGCGCCTTCTGCGGGGCTTCCTGCGGCGCAGGAGAGGCCTTCGGCGTCGCCTCGACGGCTCGGGCCTTCGCGGGGGCTTGCTTCGATTGTGCGCGCGTGGAGGCGGCGGCCTCGCGGCGCCGACGACGACCCGTCATCGGCGCGCGCTCAGCCGCCCTGCTTTTGCTTGAGCATCGCGACTGCGCGGTCCTTGCAGGCCGTATCGCGCTGATGCCTGCAGATCGCGATGAGCATCTTGATGTCCGCCTCGCTCGCCTTGCCGGACCAGACCCTCGGCTCGAGGCCCTTGCGGATCGCGGCCTCGTCGAACTGTCCGGGGGGCGGCGGCACCGTCGGCGTGGTCGCCGCCGTCGGCTCCGCCGACTTCACCGGCGCAGTGCCTCCCGTGGCGCCGACCGAGCTGCCGCCGTTGAAGCTCCCGCCGCCGGGGTTTGGCGGGACGTACGAGCCGCCGCCGTTGTTCGGTTGCGCCGTCGGCTCGGGCCCGGCGAGCGCGTGGAGCTGATCGGCGGCCTTCTTGCGCTGGTCCGCGCTCACGCTCGGCGTGGAGGCGATCTGCTGCAGGATGCGCTTCTTCTCGGCGACGTCCTCGAGCTGATCGGCCTTGCTGAACATCCAGTCGGCCCACTTCGACTCGAGGTCCTTGAAGGGCTGGCTCTCGCGGACGGGGGAGTTGTCGTTGATGGCCTGGAGCTTCGTGTGCGCGCGATCGAAGTCCTTCGCGTCGACGAGCTCCTTGGCTTCCTTCAGGACCTGCGCCTCGAAGGCGCTCATCTCCGGCGTCTCGACGGTGTTCGTCGTGGCCGTGGTCGTGGTCCGCGTCATCCCGACGATCACGCCGATCACCACGAGGCCCACGATCGCGCCGATGCCGATGAGCTTGCCGAGGCTCGGGCCGCGCGGCGGCGGCGCGGGCGCGCCCACGGTCGTCGCGACGTTGTCGAACGAGCCCATCGGCCGCATGGCCTGGCCGTCGACGCCGAGGCCCATGCCCGCGCGGAAGATCTTGCCCGCGCCGACGAAGCGAAGGCGCACGTCGCCGAGCTCGAGCGCGTCGCCGGCTTCGAGGATGCCGCGCTTCAGCTCCACGCCGTTGATGCGGATGCCGTTCGCGCTGCCCTTGTCGATGATCTCGTAGCGACCGTTGCCGAGCGCGATGAGCTCGGCGTGCAGGCGGCTGACGGAGCTGTGGTTGATCGAGATCGTCGCCTCTTCGGCGCGACCGATCGTGAAGTGCTCGCGATCGAGCGGGTACTCGGCGCCGGGGTTTGGCCCGACGACCACGACGAGGCGGTTCGGCCTTTGATGGACCGGGACCTGCGCGAGCGCGCCTTGCTGCGCGGTCGGGTCCTGGGCCGGGACGACCTTCGACTCGTCGACCAGCTCGATGCGGTAGTCGCCGAGCTGGATGACGTCGCCGCCGTTGATCGCTTGATCCCCGACGACACGGACGCCGTTGACGAAGGTCCCGTTGTAGCTCGACGGATCGGAGATCGACCATCCCTGGCCGTTCCGCTTGAGCTGCGCGTGTTTACGCGAGACGTTGCGGTCGGTCAGGCGAATCGAGTTACCTTCGCCGCGTCCGAGCCCGTACTCGTCGTGGGCGAGAGGGAGTACGGTCTGTTTCCCCTCGTCGTCCTCGATCGTTAGCTTCCACATAGACGGGTTGCCGCGAGGCGTGGCTCGACGGATTGAGGTACTTTACCGATGGATCCCCGCCGAACGCAATGCTCGTTTGTAGACGGGGGTGAGGGGAGCTGGTGCGAGGTGCGCGACGAGACCAACGCGACTTCGGGCCTCGTCGCGCGCACGTTCAACCCGAGGATTTGGCTTTGACCGGGCGGAACGGGTGGAGGAAGGAAGCGAGCGAGCTCGGGTTCCGCGTCTGGAGCCACAGGCGGCCCTGACCCTGGAAGTTGCACACGAGGCCCTCGCCGCCGAGGAAGAGGCTCTTCAGGCCGCCGACCTTGCTGATGTTGTACTGAAGGCCCTGCGTGAACGCGACCATGTGCGTGTTGTCGCAGATGTAGCCGTAGTACTGCTGGCCGATGTCGAGCACGTGCGCGCCGCCGTAGCAGTTGAACCAGAGGTACCCCTGGCCGTACGCGCGGATGAGGAAGAGGCCGCCCGAGAAGAAGCCCTTCGCGCCCTGCCACTTCGTGTCGAGCGTGACGCCCGGCGTGGAGGCGAGATACGCGCCGGACTGCAGGAAGAGCTCCATGCCCGGCTGCATCGTGATGCACACGATCGCGCCCTCGGGCGCGGGCGCGAACCACATGCTCTGCCCCGGCGCCGTCGCCGTGAACGTGTTCTGGAAGAGGCTCTCGCCGCCGAGGAGCTTGCGCTTCAGGGCGCCGCCGATGCCGCCCTGCAAACTCGTCTTCATCTCGATGCCCGTGTCGCGCGCGACCATCGCACCGCTCTCGGTGATGATCTGCTCGCCGGGCTGATCGAAGTAGACCTGGACCAGGCCGAAATCGGGGTTGTGACGGATCTCGTGTCGCACGGTTAAGACCTCTTCACTGCTCGCGCGGTGGCAAGAGAGCGCCGATCGTCGAGCCGTACTCGGCGGCGTTGCGGGACTGCAGGTACACGGTGCCCTGTCCCTCGAAGTGGCAAACGAGGCCCTCGCCCGAGAGGAACGAGGCGATCCAGCCGGATCCGCTCTTGCCGACCTTGTAGGTGAGCGACGACTCCCACGCGGCGAGGTGCCCCGTGTCGATCACCATGCTGCCGTCGACCTGCACCTGTTCGAGCGCGCCGAACGTGCCGATGACGACCTGGCCCATCCCCGACGTTTCGAGCAGGAAGAGGCCCGCGCCGGAGAACATGCCCTTGAAGCCGCCGCTGCGCGTCTTCACGTCGACCGACGGGCTCGACGCGACGTACGCGCTGTTCTGGATGCACCACTGCTTGTGGCCGGCTTCGAGCACCGCCATGTCGCCGCAGAGCGGCGTGGCGAAGAGGACCTCGCCCTGACCGCCTTGCGCGGTGAAGGTGTTGCGGAAGAACGACTCGCCGCCGAAGAGCCGCTTCAGGCCCTTCATGAGGCCGCCGGACTGCGTCTGCATCTGGACGTTGGTCGACATGCCGACCATCGCCCCGCTCTCGGCGACCACGGACTCGCCGTTCTGCAGCCAGCACTGCGCGAGCGACTGCGACGGGCGGTAAAGAAGGTTCACTTGCATCGCTGTTCGTCCTTATCTCCGGAAGCCCATCGCCTCACGGCGGAAGCATCGGCGTGAGCCAGTCGACGAGCGCGCTCGTGTTGCGCGACTGGATGAGGATCTTGCCCTGGCCCTGGAACTCGCAAACGATGCCCTCGCCCGAGGCCATGAAGCCGAGGAGACCACCGCCGCCGCTCTTGATCTTGAAGTTCAGCGACGAGTCGAAGCCCACGATGTGGCCGTTGTCGACGATGTAGCTGCCGTTGCAGTCGATCTCGTCGATCGCACCGTAGCTCGTCACGAAGACCTGACCGTTGCCGGAGGCCTCGATGAAGAACGCGCCCTCCTTCGCGAGCAACGCGCGCAGGCCGCCCCAGCGCATCTTCAGATCGATGTCGCCCGAGCTCGCGAGGAACGCGCCCGCGCTGAAGATCATGGAGTTGCCGGCGAGCTGGATCGGCCTGATCCCGCCCGACAGCGACGGCGCGAGCCACACCCAGCCCCCTTGCGGGCTGGAGAAGTGGTTCACGAAGAAGGTTTCACCCCCAACGATCTTCCGGATGATCGCGATGAAGAAGGCCTTCAGCTTCCCGAAGAACCCTGCGTTTTTCCCCGCGTTGAGCTTGACCTCCATCGTGAGGCTGCTCGAGCGGGCCACCATGGACCCTGCTTCCGCGATGATCGTCTCGCCTGGAGCGAGGCTCACCTGGAGCATCGAGAACGTCGGCTCGTACTTGACGATGTGTTGCATCCGAATCCTTCCCCTTCGTTCGGGAGGAGGCCATTCGGCCGGGACGGCGGGCGTTTCGACGCGCTCCCCCCACGGGCGGCCGAGAGGCGGGCAGGGTATAACGGAGACATGTCGGGAGCGGAAGCGAGAAGTGGGCAAGGTGCGTCGGGTACGGGCTTCGGGCACAGCCCCAAGCGCCTGGTCGCCGAGCTCGGGATCTTGCTCCTCGCCATCGTGGGGCTGATTTTCGCCGCGCGTGGATGCGCCGGATGCGCGTCCACGTCCATCATCGCGGCCATCCCGCCCGACGCCGACGCGGCGATCGGAAAGACGGCCGGCGAAGCGATGCGCGCGCAGCACGGGCTCTCGGGCGCGCCGACCGACGAGCAAAAGGCGCGCGTCGATCGGATCTTCGAGGAGCTGCGATCGAGCCTGACGGACGAGGAACAGCGCATCCTCGTGTCGCCGCGGATCACGGTCTTGAAGGACGATCAGGTGAACGCATTCGCGCTCCCCGGCGGCGAGGTGTTCGTCTTGACGGGGCTCCTCGATCGGTCGAAGGACGACGACGAGGAGCTGCGCGGCGTGCTCGCGCACGAGATCGGGCACGCGGTGAAGCGACACGGCGTGCGATCGCTCGTGCGAAACGCGCTGTTCGGGTTGACGATCGCGTTCGTCGTGGGCGACCTGAACGACATCACGGCGACGGTGATCGCCGGCGCCTCGCAGCTCGACACGCTGAGCTACAGCCGCTCGATGGAGGAAGAGGCCGACGCGTTCGGGGTGGATCTGCTCGCGCGCGCAAACAAGAGCCCCGAGGGGCTCGCGCGTTTCCTCGAGAGCCTCGAATCCGCGCCCGTGCCCGAGCTGCTCTCGACGCACCCGGACAGCGCCGAGCGCGCGAAGGCGATCCGCGAGCGGATGCGCAGCAGCAAGTAGACCAAGAGATCGCGAAGCGATCTCCCTCCAGGGGGTGAATCGGCCGGGCTTTGCCTGGACGAGAGGGGGACGCGAGGCGTCTTCCTCGGGACTAGACCCGGAGGTTTCGCGACGCGCTGCTGACCGCGGGGACGAGCGTGTCGCCTTCGACCCGGCCGAACACGTCGAGCACCGTGCGGCCCTCGGCGTCGCGGCCGGGGCGCTCGCGCGTGTAACGCGAAGGTGCGGCCGCGAGGACGACGCCGAGCTCGTCCGCGACGTCGGCGAGCGATCCCGAGAGCTCGTCGTCGATGGCGCGTCCGCGCGCTTCGTGCGAGCTGCCCGGCGGCACGCGGACGGCGATCGAGCCGAAGACGCGCGTCCCCTCGGCGACGATCGCGTGCTCCTTGCCGGTTTTTTCGAACAAGTGGAGCGCGGCTTCCGCGTCCTTCAGCACCTCGCGCGCGTCGACGACCATGGCCTTGCGGCGGCGGAGCTCGTTTTTTCGATCCGGCGAATCGTCGCCGAGCTTCGCGATCTTCTCCGCGAGCTTGTCGTGTTCCGCCTTCAGACGCTCGACCTCGGCCTCTGCGGCCTTCCGGGCGGCCTCGAGCCTGTCCCGCACTTCGCTGCTCATGCGCGAACGTTGACGTTCGTCCTGGGCCACCGTCAACGGGGGAAAGCGCGAAGCCTCTACTTCGGCCGCGCGAACAGGATGCTTCCGAGGAGGAGCACGCCCGCGCCCGCGGCGCCGTAAAGGCAATACCGGGCGAGCTGCGGCTGGCCGGCGAGGTGGAGCTGCAACGCGGCGAAGCCCGAGGCGATGCCGATCGACGTGTAGATGAGCTGCCGGATCCCGGTGTAGACGAGCCGGGCCGCGCCCGGCAGGCCCTTGACGCGAAGCTCGAACTCGCCGCGGTTCGCGCGGTTCAGATATTTACGGAGATCCTCGGGGATCGTGATGGCCTTGAGGGCCATGTCCTTCGCCGCTTCGACCGCGATCTGCGCCCAGTCGCGGTTGCCGAGCACGAAGTCCTGCAGGTAAGGCCGGATGACCTCCATCGGCGAGAGCTCGGGATCGAGCTGCGTGCAGAGCCCCGTGAGCAGGAGGATCGTGCGCTCGAGCAGGACCCAGTCGCGCGGGATGTGGAAGGCGCCGGAGAGCTCCTTCAGGCCGATGTTCATCTTGCGCAGATCGACGAGGCTCTCGATGCCCTTCTGCGGATCGAGCTTGATGTCCTTCAAGTTGAAGGTGTCGATCTTCACCTCGTCCTGGAAGCGCTGGTGGAAGAACTCGATGACCTTCTCGCTCACGTCGGGCGAGTCCGTGCGCGAGAGGAAGCCCATCTTGCGCATGGCCTTGATGAGCTGGTCGGTGTCGCGCCGGATCACGCCCTCCAAGAACTCGGGGATGCCCTCGCGCATCTGCGGCGAGAGCTCTGCGACGGCGCCGAAATCGAGCAGGACGAGCGCGCCGTCGTCGCCGACCAGCATGTTCCCGGGGTGCGGATCGGCGTGGTAGACGCCGTCGATGAAGATCTGCTGGCAGAAGACCTGGACGACCTTGCGCGCGAGCGCCTTGCGATCGACGCCGCGCGCGTCGAGCGCGGCGATGTCGCCGATCTTCACGCCGGGCACGAAGTCCGTCGTCATCACGCGGCTCGTGCAGTAGCCCTCGATCGGGCGCGGGAAGCGCACCGTGGGATCGCGGAGGAAGTTGTCGGCGATGCGCGTGATGTTCCGCGCTTCGCTCTGGAAATCGAGCTCCTCCAGGATCATCGAGCGGACCTGGTGGTAGTAGGCGTCCAGGCCCTGCACGGGGACGAAGATGCTGACGATCTGCATGATGCGGCGGATCGTGGTGAGATCGAGCCGCACGATCTCGTCGATGTCGCGGTGCTGGACCTTCACCGCGACGTGCGCGCCGTTCTTGAGCCACGCCTCGTGCACCTGGCCGAGCGAGGCGCTCGCGATCGGCTCCTCGCAGAACCGATCGAAGAGCGCGCCGACGGGTTTGCCGAGCTCGCGCTCGATGCGCTCGGCGATCTCGCGGTACGGCCGCGGCGGGACCTGATCCTGCAGCGCCTCCAGGCCCGAGCGGAACTGCGCGGGCAGGAAGTTCGCCATGATGCTGAGGAGCTGCCCGACCTTGATGAACAGGCCTTGCAGCTCGACGATCGTGGAGAGCACGCGGCGCGCGTTGCGCCCGTGCACGTCGGCCATGCGCGCGTCGAGCCACGTTTGCCCGAACCAGCGCCCGAGGAAGAAGAACCAGAGGTAGCTGCCGAGGACGACGAACGTCGTGTAGTAGGCGCGGATGAAACGATAGCTCTGCCGTCCCTTCGGCCTGATGCCGCGCGGTCCGGCGCTTCGCTTCGCGGGCTTCGAAGGCGCCTTCGGCGCGGGCGCGAGGATGCTCGCGCGCGGCTGTTCCTGGAGGGACGGTGCGCCTTCCGACACGGGGGGAGCTTATCCCGCGGCTCGCGAGGCCTCCACCATCGCGTCGAACATGGCGTCGTAGGCGGCCGGTCGGGCGCGCCGGATCGCGAGGGCGGTGCGCGTCGGGTGGACCCGGTTCGTGAGCAAAACGCCGACGAAACCCGCGTCCGGATCGACCCAGAGGCTCGTGCCCGTGAAGCCGAGGTGGCCGAAGGTCCGCGGCCCGAGCCGCGCGCCGGAGCTCGGATCGTCGCCGCTGCGCTGATCGAAGCCCGCGAGGAGCGATCCGCCCGGGCGAGGCCGGACGAGCGGCGCGAGATCGTCGGGGGCGAGGAAATCGCGTCGATGGCCGGAGAGCGCTTCGAGCAAGGCGATCCCGAGCCGCGCGACCGAGCGCGCGTCCCCGAAGAGCCCCGCGTGCCCCGCGGACGCGTGACCCACGAGCGCCCAGGCGTTCTCGTCGTGCACGGCGCCCCGCACGAGCCCGTCGCGGAACGGGACGATCTCGGTCGGCGCGACACGCGCATCAAACGAAGGGTCTTTCGAACGGAGGCTGCGCGCCGATCCGATCGCGAGACTGAGCGGCCCCGTGACCTCCCGCGTCACGAGCGCGTCGAGATCGAGCCCGCTCCGATGCGCGAGCGCCACGCCGAGAAGGACGTATCCGAGGTCACTGTAAACAGGCGAAAAACCTTCCGGCGGCGGATCGCCCGTACAGTCTTCGCGCCTCGCGTTCGCGGCCATGACGAGCGCGGCCTCGACGTCGACGGCCTCGCCTCGCACGAGCGGGCCGTAGAGCGAACCGTGGGCGTCGAGGCCCGCGCGATGGGCCGAGAGCAGATCGAGCGAGGCGTGCGCGGACCGCGTGTTCGCGAGCGTCGGCACGAGATCCGCGAGCGGCTCGGAGCGGGCGAGCGAACCATGGCGGACGAGCCGGGCCATCACGAGCGCGGTGATGGGCTTCGTGACCGAGGCCAGATCGAAGGGCGTATCGAGGTCGGCGAGCGGCGCGCCCTCCTCGAACGAGAGCGCGCCCGCCGCGCCTGCGCCGTGGATCCAGCCTGCGCTCGTTCGCTTGGCGGCGGCGACCACGGCGCACGGCGCGGCGTGGTGATCGTCCACGACGAGGCGCGCGGCGGCCGTGAGGTCGATGGCGGGGGCGGCGTTCTTCATGGCGGTGCGGATCAAGTCCGGGGGTTTGGGGGCGTAGCTCGGCTCGTCCGAGCGTAGCCCCCAAGCGTGGACTGGAGGAGGGGTGTCAACGATCTCGCGATTCGGTCGAACGTGCCGCGTCTTTGACCCCGAGCGCGCTCGCCCCTTATCCTGGTAGGCCGGGAGTCGAGCAAGAAACCATGGCCGAGTTTGCATGGGAAGCACGCGCCAGGACCGGTGAGGTCCGAAAGGGCGTGATGGATGCGGAGAACGAGGCCGCCGTGCAGACCCGCCTGCGCGGCTTGCAGCTCAACCCGACGAAGATCACGGCGAAGCGCAAGGGCCTCGATTTCAAGAACGTCACGATCGGGTCGGGCGTCACCTCGCAGGACCTCGTCAAGTTCACGCGCCAGTTCGCGACGATGATCGACGCGGGTCTGCCGCTCGTGCAGTGCCTCGACATCCTCGCGAACCAGGAGCCGAACCCGCGCTTCCAGGTCGCGCTGCGCGACATCAAGAACAGCGTCGAGCAGGGCGCGACGTTCAGCGACTCGCTGCGGCGGCACCCGAAGATCTTCGACGAGCTCTTCGTGAACCTCGTTCAGGCCGGCGAGGTGGGCGGCATCCTCGACACGATCATGAACCGCCTCGCGGGCTACATCGAGAAGCGCGCGAAGCTCGCGCGCCAGGTGCGCGGCGCGATGGCGTACCCGACGGCCGTCATCATCATCATGATCGTGGTCATCGTCGTGCTGATGACCTTCGTGATCCCGGCCTTCGAAGGCATGTTCGCGGAGTTCGGCGCGAAGGACGCGCTGCCGGGGCTGACGAAGGCGGTCATCGCGACGTCGCGCGCGTTCGTCAGCGCCTTGCCCTTCACGATCGTCGGCAGCATCGGCCTCGTGTTCGGCTCGATCCGGTTCTACCGAACCCCGAAGGGCAAACGCATGGTGCACAGGCTCATGCTGAAGCTGCCGATCTTCGGGCCGGTGATGCAGAAGATCGCGGTCGCGCGGTTCACGCGGACGCTCGGCACCTTGCTCGGCTCGGGCGTGCCGATCCTCGACGCGCTCGACATCGTGGCGAAGACCGCGGGCAACGTGATCATCGAGGAGGGCCTCGTCTACGCGCGGGTCAAGATCTCCGAGGGCAAGAACATGGCCGAGCCGCTCGAGGAGATCAAAGTCTTCCCCGGCATGGTCGTGCAGATGGTGGCCGTCGGCGAGCAGACCGGCGCGCTCGACACGATGCTGAACAAGATCGCCGACTTCTACGAGGAGGAGGTCGACGTCGCGGTCTCGGCGTTGACGTCCTTGCTCGAGCCTTTGCTCATGGTCGTCGTCGGCGTGGTCGTCGGGGTGGTGCTCATCTCGATGTACCTCCCGATCTTCAGCCTGGCAGGCAACATCAAGGGCGAGTGATGAAGCTCGGTCTCCGCGACGGCGCCGAGAGCTCGTTCGCGGTCCGCTTCGCGTGGCTCACGGGGCTGCGCCTGATCGTCCTCACGATCGTGCTCGTCGTGATGACCACGATCTACCTCGGCGGCATCGGCACGCGCGCCGATTCGAGCCGGATCGCGATGCTCACGTTCGCGGCCGCGTTCGCCCTCACGGGCGTCTACGCCGCGGTGCTGCGGCTCGGCAAGGGCCTCCCGCTGCTCGCGTACGGGCAGATGTTCGTCGACCAGATCGCGTGGTCGATGATCGTCTACGTCTCCGGCGGCGCGACGAGCGGCGCGACCTCGCTCTACGGCTTTTCGTGTCTCTGCGGCGCGATCCTGCTCGGCCTTCGTGGCGCGCTCATCGGCCTCATCGCGGGCGCCTCGTCGTACGCGCTGCTCTGCATGCTGCTCGTGCAGGGCTACCTGAAGCCGCCGCCCGATCAGCCGCTCGAAGCGTATGCGACGGACTGGTCGGAGGTCGCGTTCCCGCTCGTCTTGAACCTGCTCGCGATGAGCGTCGTCGCGCTGCTCGGCAGTTACCTGGCCGAGCGCCTGCGCGTCACGGGTGGACGGCTCGTCGTGGCGACGGCGCGCGCCGAGCAAGCCGAGCGGCTCGCGGCGCTCGGCAGGCTCGCGGCGGGGCTCGCGCACGAGATCCGAAACCCGCTCGGATCGATCGTGGCTTCCATCGAGCTGCTCCGCACGGGTGGATCGATCGGGCCCGAGGATGAAGCGCTCTGCGCGATCATCGAGCGGGAGACGACGCGCCTGAACGAGCTCGTGACCGACATGCTCGACGTCTCGCGCCCGCGCGCGCCCTCGAAGGCGCCGACGGATCTCGCCGCGATCGCGCGCGACGTCGTGATTCTCGCAGGGAAATCGGGCCGCGGCCGCGACGTCCCCTTGCGCTACGTGGGGCCGGATTCGCTCGAGATCGTGGCCGACACGGCGCAGATGCGGCAGGTCGTGTGGAACCTCCTGCGCAACGCGATCCAGGCGAGCTCCGCGGGCGCCGAGGTGATCGTGCGTGTCGAGGCGGACGCGGGCGGCGCGGTCGTGCTCGCGGTGGAGGACCACGGCGCGGGGATCCCGCCGGAGGCGCGGGAGCGGCTTTTCGACGCGTTCTTCACGACGCGATCGCAGGGCATGGGCATCGGCCTCGCGGTGGTGAAGCGGATCCTCGACGATCACGGTTTCACGATCGAAGTCGAGAGCGAGCCCGGCAAGGGCACGACATTTCGCGTGCGGATCCCGACTTCGCCGGAGCTCGCGCTCGCGCTGGGCTGAGCAATCAGGGCTCTTCGAAGGGCGCGACCGGCGGAGTGATCCGGAGCGAGGCGTCCGGGAGCAGCACGATGGACGAGGCGTCGAGGAGCAGGATCGGGTCGCGCGGGCCGGCGTCGGGCGCGTCGGACGCGGACGGCGCCTCCGAGGGCGAAAACCCGCGCGACGCGACCCAGCCGAGGCCGAAGAAGCCGATCGCGCCGGCGAGCCCCGCTGCGAGGAGGATCGGGCGGCGCTTCATGCGCTCGATGGTGCCTCGCGAGCGACAGAGGCGCCACGCGTGTCGTGGCCGCCCGTTCACAGAGCTGACATCGGACGCTGAAATCGACTAGATCCGGCGGGTGGCACGGAAGGTGAATAAACGGGGGGCATGGACGTCTGCCTGCAGTTCCGCGACGCCCGGGCGGCGATCGACGGTGAAGGCAGGAGGAGCTGGAACGTGAAACGAACGAACTTTGTCGGCGCGTTGGTCTTGTCGTTCGCCTTGTCGCTCGCGGGCGCCGCGGGCCTCGCGCATGCCGGAGCGGCGACGGACGTGGTGAAGGCCAAGCAGACGGCCTTGTTCGAACTCCTCAAGAAGCCCTCGAACGACGCGAAGATCAGCGCGATGTTCGACGAGCTGCTCGATTATCAGGCGCTCGCCGAGGCCTCGCTCGGATCCGAGTGGGCGGCCCGGACCGACGCTGAAAAGGCCGAGTTCAGCGCCCTCTTGAAGCAGCTCGTCCGCAAGTCGTACGAGCGAAACCTCAAGAAGACGCTCAATTTCAACATCGAGTACACGGCCGAGGAGAAGAAGGGCGACGCGATCGTGGTGAAGACGCGCGCCGTGTCGAAGACGGACGCGCGCAGCGAGCCGGTCGAGATCGCCTACGTGATGGCCGAGAAAAACGGCGCCTGGCGGGTGAAGGACATCATCACGGACGACGTGAGCCTGGTGTCGAGCTACCGCTCCCAGTTCACCAAGATCGTCAAGAAAGACGGCTTCCCGGCGCTCATCAAGAAGATGAAGGACAAGCTCGCGAAGGGCGACGTCTGAAGCGCCTTCCGACCCCATGAAACGCGGCCCTCGGGCGAACGAGCCCGGGGGCCGTTTGCCTTTCGAAGCTTCTTTCCATTCGGAAATTCGCGGTACCGCGCGCCTCTTTGGTAGGCTAGGGCGCGTGGCTTTTGGTGTCGGGCCGGGTGGGCGTGCGCGCCCCTTCGGACGCGCTGAGCCGCTCCGCGTCCCCACGACGACGGGGAGCAGCAGCGCGGAGGCGAAGCCTCGCCCGACGGATCGGCCGATCCTGCTGCTCTCGGTGCAGCGAGGCACGCTCTCGATCGAGCTCGACGCCCCGTTCGCGGTAGGGCCGCTCGTCGTCGACGAGCTCGCGATCTCCCTGCCGAGCGTGCGTTTTCCGGTGGATCTCACGGGCGGCGTGACGCGGTTTCGGCATCGGCGCGGCGTGCTCGGGCGGCTCGGCGTGTCGACGAGGACCGAGGATCTCGCGGCGTTCGCGGCGCCGCGCGCGCGGGGCGTGCTCGGGGAAGGGACGCCCGAGGTCGGGATCGTCGCGACCGAGATGGGGCTCCGCGTGGGGATGCGGCTCGGGCGCGCGGCGCTCGCGTTCGACGTGGTGATCGCGCCGAACGAGCGAGACGTGCGGCTCGTGCCCGAGCGCGCGCGCGGCGTGGGCCTGGGCGCGCCGCCGCACGTGCTCGCCTTGCGCGTGATGGCCGAGGTTTGTCGGCCCTTCGGGCGCCTCGCAGGCAGCGCGGTGATCCTGCCCGACGCCGTTGCGTCGCTCGTCCGGCACGTGATGCCGGCGGCCGGCGCGCGCGCCCCGTCGGTGCATGGCGCGCGGTGGGAAGCGCCAGCCGTGGAGGAGATGCGTTTGTCCCTGCGCGCCGACGCCACCGCGTCGCCGCCCGCGCTCGTGGCAGCGACGATCCGCGCGATCGAGCAGGCTGAGCTCACGGCGGACGCGGATGCGATCGCGGCCTCGGGTGATCTCGAAGAGGCGCGCCGGCGTTATCTGCTCGCGCTGGAGCGCGCGCCGCGGCACCCCGAGATCTCCTCGCGGATCGCGTGGATCGACGTCGCCGAGGGCGAGCGGGCCGAGGCCGCGCTCTCGACGCTGGTCGACGCGATCCCGGCGATCGACGCGGGCCTGCTCGGCGGCGCGCTCCTCGCGGCGATCGGCGACGAAGGCGGGGCGATCGCGGCGTTTTCCCGCGCCGCGCACGCCGAGGCGTTTGGTCCGCTCGCGGCGCTCGTGTGGCTCGAGGTCGCGCGGATCTCGTCGGAGCTCGCGACGCGGCTCGATGCGCTGGATCAAGCCGTCGTGCGCTCTCCGATGCTCGAGGACGCGCGCTGGGCGCGGATCGAGGCGCGGCTCGACGTGGGGGACGCGCAAGGCGCGCGGACCGACGCCGAGCACCTCGAAGCCGCGGCCCGCGGGCCCGAGGCGCGACACCGCATCTGGAGCCGCGCGGCCGACGCGTTCCTGTCGCGCGGATACGTGGCCGAGGCGCGCGTGTTGTTCGAGCGGGCGCTCCGGTACGCGCCCGACAGCCCCGAAGCGGCGCTCGGGCTCGCGCTCTCGCTGCGCGCCGCAGGGGAAGGCCGGCGCGCCCTGGATCTGCTCGCGCGCGCCGCCTCGCTCGCCGCGCGCGCGGGGCGCACCTTGCCTTCGGTCGAGATCGAGCTCGCGCGTGCGCTCGTCGAGCATGCTTCCGATCGCCCGGCCGCGATCGCGCGGGTCCGTGCGATCCCGCCGGGGCTCGTGCAGACCGCGGAGGCGCGCGCGCTCGAAGGTCGGTGGCGCGCCGAGCTCGGGGATCTCGCGGGCGCCTCGCTCGCGCTCGCGCGCCTGCGCGAAGCGGCCGAGGCGGTTTCTCCGGACGATCCCGATCGCGCCGCGGCTGTGGCCGCGATGCTCGTCGAGGCCGCCGACATCGAAGAAAACGCTCGTGGCGATCTGCGGGCCGCGCAGCGCCACCTCAGCGTCGCGATCCGTCTGCGCCCGCGGGATCGCCAGATCGGCGCCGCCTTCCGTCGCCTCTCGACCGAGCTCGGCCGCGTCGCGCCGCCGCCCCAGGCCGCGCCTCCGCCTGTCCCCGTCGAGGAGATCGCGCCGTCCGATCGAGCGCCTTCCTTCACGCCTCCTGCGCCCTCGGTGGAGGCCGCTCGCCCGATGGACGAGGCGCCCACGAACGAGGAGGAAGACGAGAACGACGAGCTCCTCGTCGAGCGCCTCACCGACAAGCTGCGCGCGAACCCGCACGATCACGAGGTCGCGCTCCGCCTCGCCGACGCGCTCGCGCGGCTTGGCCGGGATCTCGAGCTCTTCGCGCTCCTCTCCGCGCGCATCGAGGAGGGTGGCGAGGAGGTCCGACGCGAGCTTTGGCCGCGCAAGCGCGCGGTGCTCGAGCGGCTCGCAGAGACGGCGCGGGCCGAAGGGCGCCCCTCGGAGGCGGAGCTCTACGAAATGATGGCGGCGAGCGAGGAGGACTAGCCTCGCCGCGCGTTTGCCCCTTCCGCGCCGCTCGTGCTAGCGGTCGACGAAGGCGCGCTCGCGTGCCCTCTTCTCTCCGAGGTACCTCGTGCAAGGCAGTGAGTCGAACGGAAGGCGGCGTCCGATCATCGTCCAGAAGTACGGCGGCTCCTCGGTGGCCGACGTCGAGAAGCTCGGGCGGGTGGCCGATCGGGTCGTCGCCGCGAAGCGCGCGGGCCATGACGTCGTCGTCGTCGTGAGCGCGATGGGCAAGACGACCGACGGCCTGCTCTCGCTCGCGCGGCAGGTCGCGAGCCAGGCCGGAGGCGCCTCGGATCCGCCGCGCCGCGAGCTCGACATGCTCCTCTCCACGGGAGAGCGCGTCTCCATGGCGCTGCTCTCGATCGCGATCCAGGCGCGTGGCGAGGCGGCCATCTCCTTCACCGGGTCGCAGTCCGGCATCCTCACGAACGACCGCCACTTCGACGCGCGCATCATCGAGGTCCGGCCGCACCGCATCGAGGACGAGCTCGCGCGCGGGCAGATCGTGATCATCGCGGGCTACCAGGGCATGAGCTACCGGCGTGAGATCACGACCCTCGGCCGCGGCGGCTCCGACACCACCGCCGTCGCGCTCGCGGCCGCGCTCGAGGCCGAGCGGTGCGAGATCTACAGCGACGTCGACGGCGTCTACTCGGCCGATCCGCGCGTCGTGCCCGACGCAAAGCACCTGCCCGAGCTCGATCACGCCATGCTGCAGGAGATGGCCGAGTGCGGCGCGAAGGTCGTCTGCGCGCAGGCCGTCGAATGGGCCCGCCGCGCGAACATCGCGATCTACGCGCGCTCGACGTTCGACGCGGAGGAAGAGGGCGCGCGTCAGACCGTGGTGCGCAAGTTCGGCCCGCGCGAGGATCTCCGCGCCCGCGCGGTCGTCGGTGAAGGCAACGTCGCGCTCGGGAGCCTGCCCGACGTGGCGAAGCTCGACGAGCTCCTCCGTGTCGCCGGCGAAGCGAAGGTGCCCTTGAAGGACCTCGCCGTGAACGAGCGCGGCGCGAGCTTCGTGATCTCGCTGCTCAACGTGCCCGATTGGCGCGGCGCCAAGCAGCGGCTCACGAGCGCCTTGCCGTCCCTCGCGCTCGTCGAGGACGTCGCCGTCGTCAGCGTCGTCGGGGATGGCCTGGCCGCGACGACCGAGCCCCTCGCGCGCTTCCTCGCTGCGCTCCGCGGCGTCTCCGCGTCCCCGAGCGCCCTCACGGCGACCCCGCTCCGGCTCGGCGCGGTCGTCCCCACGAGCGCCCTCGCCGAGGCGCAGCGCGCGCTGCACCGCGCCTTCGTCGAGAGCTGATCCCCCGCTGTCAGTGCGGCCGCGCCGGAGGCCCCAGCGCGACGAGGCCGAGCCGGCTCGCGATCCAGACGAGCTCGCGCGAGCCGTCCCACGCGATCGACGCCTCCCCGAGGCCCGTCCCGTCCTGCCCGCGTAGCTCCGCGACGCGCGCGACGTCCCCGTCCTCGCCCACGCGCACGACGTAGGACGTCGCGTCTCCCCGGGGCGCCATCAGCGCGTAGAGCGGCGCATCCTCCTCGTCGCCCGCGAAGCACGCGCCGATCACGTCGTGCAGATCGACCGACTCGAACGAATGCCCGCCGTCGTTCGACAGGAGCAACCCACGCGGCGATACGATCGCCACGCGCCTCCCTGCCGCCGCGACGGCCAGGCCGGGCTTCGGAGCCCCCGTGGCGAGATCGGCCGCCGCGCCTTCGAGCGGCGCCCTCTGCCAGGCCTCGTCGTCGCCGCGCAGCCTCTCGATCGCCGCGCCGTCGGGCCGCGTCGCCAGCACCACGAGCGTCCCGCCCGCTGCCTTGATCGCGCGCACTCCGCCTTCCCGTGCGAGCACCGGCGTCCCTTCGCGGCCCGTCATCGACCAGAGCGAACTCTCGTGCAGGATCCAGATCCGCCCCGGCGTCGCCCCGAGCTCCACCGGCCCCTTCTCCGACCGGAAACCCGCGACCGGCGTCGCCGACGCGCATCCATCGCGGCTCACGAGCAACCCGCCGCGCGAGAGCGCCACCACCGCCACCTCATCCGTCGCGACGACCGCCGTGCTCGGCGTGTCGAGCCCCGTCTGCCGCGCCGCGTGCGCGCCCTCGTCCACCGCGAGCACCACGTCCCCCGCGGCGAGCACGCGCCCCCCGCACACCGTCACCGCGATGCACGGCACGGGCGCGCCGGCGCCTTCGAGCACGACGAACCGGCTCGGCGCCCACGGCGGCACTTTTCCGCGCGCGGCTTCTTCGAGCAGCTCGTCGGCGAGCGCGTCGTCGCCCGCCTCGTCGTTCGCGCTCTCGTCGAGCTCCGGTAGCGCCGACTCGTCGATGTCGATCTCCGCGCTCTCGCCCGTCCCTTCCGCGCCGCCGTCGTCCTGGGTCGCGTCGAGCTCCAGATCCGCATCGTCGTCGCCGAACGTACCTTCGTCCCGGTCCTCGTCGAGCGCGCTCTCCTCGCCGTCGAGCGTCGCCAGATCCTCATCGAGGGACCCGACATCGACGCCGTCTTCAGCATCGTCACCCGAGGCCTCGTCCGCCTCGTCGTCCACGTCGAGCCCCACGTCGAGATCCTGGGCGTTCGCGTCGTCGAGCGGATCTCCGCCGTCGTCGCGCAGATCCGGCAGCGCGTCCTCGAAGGCGTCGCCTGCGGCCTCGTCGTCCCCGGCGTCGGGGTCCGTGTCGAGCGGCGGCAGGTCCATATCGTCGTCCTCTTCCTCGGTTTTCCGGGGCGCGCGCGCCGGGGCTCCGAACGCGAGCGCGCGCCCGGGTTCGTCCTCCCACCTGGCCTCCCCCCCGAGGCTCCGCGGATCGCAAGCGACTTCGGCAACCCGATCGTCTTTCCCGTACGACATGGCGGCACGAATCTAGCGCCTTTGCCTCGGCGAGCACGGCGGGACTTCTGGAGAGGCCGCCTCGGCGCATCACGCGCGGCCCGAGGTGCCCGTGCTGGATCCCGGCCTCCGGCGGTGCTTACCTGTCCCGTCCCATGCCCTCGCCCGACACGGCGCATCCCTCCGATGGCGCCTCTCCGCCGCACGCCGACCAAGCGCCATCCTCCGCGCGAAGCCCTGGCCACGGCGGTCCCGCAAGGCGACGACGGCCGCTCCCGATCGCCGAGGCCTCGGCGGGCATGCTCGTGCGTCGCGTCGACGTTCGCCCCGCGGATGTCGTTTTTCTCAAGGGCATCCTCGAAGCGAGCGAGGGCCTCGGCACCATCTTCGCCGAGCGAGGCGGCGAGCTCGTCGTGGCCGCGCCGCCCGATCGCGAGCGGGAGCTCGTCGAGCTGCTCGACGATCTCGCGCGGGAGATCGACGCGCGCGTCCATCCCGAGGCCGAGGCGGGGAGGGATCGATGAACGAGCCGCAGGAGCCTGGAAACCCCGAGCCTCGCATCCTCGCGGCCTGGCGTGAGTGGCTCGGCGCCCTCGCCAACGACGCCGACGCGGCCCTCGCCGCGGCCGACGTCTACGCCGGCCTCGCGCCCGAGGCCCGCGACGCTTGGCTCGACGCGCTCGCCGAGGACGCGCCCGGTTTGTCCGTTCCCCTCGTCGCCCTCTACGCCCCGCTCCTCGCCGTCGAGGCCGATCCCGACCGCCGAGCGCGCATGGAGGCGGCCATCATCCTCGGCGACACCTCGGCGTGGCGCGGCCGGCCCATCCGCGCCCTCTCGGGCATCGCGCCCCGCGGCGCGCGTGTCGTCGCGCTCGTCCAGCCCGTCTACCTCCGCTTCGTCCGCGTCCTCTGGTGCCGCTACGTGCCCGACGAGGGCTTCTTCTGGGCCCGGCACGACAGCCTCCTCAGCGAGGGCGACGCGCCTCGCTGCGGCGCGGTCGTCGACGGTGTCATGCTCGAAACCACGCCGCTCACCCCGGTCGTCGAGGAGCTCGCGCATGCGATCCTCGCCCATCGCCGTCGTGGCGCCGAGCTGCCCGCGTCGCTGCGCGAGTTCGCCGACCTCTTCGACACCGACGTCGAGGCGATCGATGATCCGCGCTAGGCGCGCACTGCTCCTCGCCCTGCTCGCGGCGCCTGTCGCGTGCTCGTCCACGCCTGCGCCCGACGCGCCCACGCAGTCCATCACGCGCGGCCCGCGCGTCTCTTTCTCGTACGAGACGCTCGACGGCGGCACGCTCTCCACCGACTCCGTCGCGGGCCGCTTCACCGTGATCGCGTTCGTCGCGACGTACGACGACTCGTCCCACGCGCAGGCCCGCTTCCTCTCGACCCTCGTGAGACGGCACGTCCCGCGCATCAACGCTGGCCTCGTCGTCCTCGAACCGCCGCACCACAAGTTGCTCGTCGAGTCCTTCGTGAAGGTCGTCGCTCCGCCGTATCCGGTCGCCATGGCGGACGAGGCCACGATCGAGGGCACAGGGCCTTTCCAGGGCCTTCACCACGTCCCGAGCCTCGTCATCCTCGATCGGCAGGGGCACGAGGTCTTCCGCAACCTCGGCCTCGCCTCGGCCGACGCCCTCGACGCGGCCCTGCGCTCGCTCGAGCAAGGCAAGGCGCCGACGACAAACGCTCGCTAGGGCTCTTGCTCGTGCCTGGCGATGAGTTTCGCCAGCGGATCCAGGTGCTCGCTCCGCGCCACGACGAACCCTTCCGCGCCGAAGAGCACCCGCGCGGCCCGACCGAGCTCGCTGTCCCCGCTGTCCACGAGCGCCCGCTGCAGCTTGCGCATCGACGACACCGGCACGCGCACGCTCGCGGCCATCACGTCCGCCGGGATCGGCCCTGCGCACGTGATCACCTGCACGTCCGCTTCGCCCCATCCGGCGCGCACCACGCGCTCGCCGCGCGGATGGCTCGGATCCGGCTCCACGTGCACGAACGTCGCGCCCACGTCCGCGCTCCCCTGGAGCACGGCGCGCGCCACCTCGCCGTGCGACCCGAAGAAGAGGTTCTCGCGGAACGCGCGATCGAGGTCCACGCCGATCGAGCGAAGGTGCGCCCGCAGCACGATGTACCCGGCCGCGCTCTGCCGATCGACCCACGCCGCGCGCAGCTCCTGGAGATCGCCGATCTCGCGGAGCGATGAGCCCTTCGGTGAGAACAGCGCCGTCATGTACGACGACGCTCCGTTTCGCACGGGCAACACGATCGGCATGACGCGCGCGCGGCCTGTCGCGCGCATCGCCACGAGCGGCGGCAGCCAGCCGAGATCGACCTCGCCTGTCTCCAGGGCTTCGAGCAGCGTGTTGTAGTTCCAGCCCCCGAGGCCGTGCACCTCGAAGCCCGTCGCCTCCGACAGCGCCTTGCAGAACGCGTGGAGCGACGCGCGTGACCCCTCTGGATCCGACGTGAGCACGACCCCCACGGTCAGGGCCGTCTTCTCTGCTTCCGGAGCCATGCCCCACGGTCGCAGGGGGTCACGCGGTGGTCAAGACGGGATCATTCCGCGGCGATCGGCTCGTAGGTCGTCGTGCGAATCTCGGGGTTGTTCTCGAAGACGGCCTTGCCCATGAGCTGCTGCAGGAGCGGACGGAAGCGCTCCATCGCCTTGCCACGCACGATGTCGCGGAGCACGAGCGCGTCCTCGCGGACCTTCGCGATCGTCTCGGGATCCGTCGCCTTCCGGTAGACCTCGGTGATCGTCCCGGGCGCGCTCACGGCCACGTCGCGCAGCGCCTCGGCCGCGTGTTTCGCCTTGTCGATCGCGCGCTCCGCCGCCGTCTTCTTGATGAACGGCGCCACGGCGTAGACGAGGTTTGCCGCCGTCCCCGCGACGCGGTGGGGCGGGTAGTAAAGCGCGCTCTTGTACTTCGGGTTCGCGTCGAGGAACGCGCGCACCTGCTCGAGCGTCAAACCCTCCTCGGCGAGCACGCGCTCGAGCTCCTGCTCGGCCGCGATCCGCGCCTTGAACATGTACATCTGGATGCGCGAGTAGAAGTTCGTCGCGCCGTCACCGCTCGTCTCGACCGCGCAGAAGATCGTGCCCGGGTACTTGCCGGTGATCAGCGACTGCACGCCGTCCGAGACGCCGGACGAGGGCATGCATCCGAACGGCTTCACGCTCACCGTGATGTGCGCCTTTGCGCGCACCGTGTTCACGATCAGCTTGCCGACCTCCATGTGCCCTTCGCCGCCGCGGAGATCGTTCGAGTAGTAGTCCTCGGCCACCTCTGCGACGAGATCCATGTCCGGCAGGTGATAGTCGTGCAGGCCGATCGGCTGCGCGAACGCCTGGAAGCCGACCTTCAGCGCCGCCTCCGCGAGCCGCATCGTGGCGATGCGCTTGGCGATGTCGAACTCGCCCTGGTGGTCCTTGAGGCCCATCGTCCCCTCGTCCACGCCGCGCAGCACCTCGCGATCCTGCGTGTCGTGACGGACCTCCCACACGTTGTAGAGCAGCCACGCCGTCGTCAGCTGGATGTCGTTCTCGGCGCCCTCGCTCTCGAGGAACTTTTGCAGCTGGTAGTTGCCGTCGCCCTCCGTCGTCATCGCCCAGAACTCGCCGATGATCGACGCCTTCGCGCGCACCCGCAGCCTGTCGACCTCGATCGCCTCGAAGAGCTTGCGGCACTTGTAGAGCGCGACGAACACGTTCGTCTGATCGTGCAGCGCCGTGTAGATGATGCGCTTGGCCTCTTCGAGCGCCTTGTTCGTCGCGCCGGGCACGACCTCGTAGGGCCGGATGCGATAGCCGAGCGCGTTCAGCACGTCGCCGCACACGATGCCCTTCACGATCCCCACGAAGAACGCGGGGTTCATGTCGATGCCCACGTCGTCGCCCGTCGCCTGCGAGAGGCCTCCGGTCTGCTGGAACAGCATCACCCGGAAGCCGTCGAAGCCCGCGTCGCGCAGCGCCTTCCTGTACTCCGTCACGTACATCCCGAAGCGGCAGGGGCCGCACGCGCCGGCCGTCAGGAACACGTAGTTCTTGATGACCTCCTCGCTGGTCAAACCCTTCTCCTCGCGGAGCTTGATCAGGTAGTTCACGAGGTTGCCGACGGTGAAGTACGTCGGGTTGCACTGCCCGCGGTTGCCGAACTCCTTGCCGACCTGCAGGCCTTCCTGGTCCGGACAGCCGATGTTCTTGATCTTGTAGCCGAGTCCGCCGAGCGCGCCTTCCACGAGGAAGTCCTGCGCCGCGGTGAGCCCCGAGATCAGGAGCGTCACGTTCTCGCGCTCGCTCCGCTTCACGTGCGGGTTCAACATCGAGTCGACCCACTGCTTGCGCTCGGCCTTGATGCCGAGGCGCTCGCGCTCCGCCTCTTCGAATGCGCGGAGCTCGGCTTCCAGAGCCTCGTCGACCACGGACTGCTTCGCGCCGCCGTTCATGACCGGCAGCCGCGTCTTCTGCACTGCAGTTTCCATCGATTCCTCCCTGACTCCTTCGACGTCAAACCGACACGACGCTGCCGTCGGCGCGCTTCTTCTTGAGCTGAACGAGGCCCTTCGGCGGCTCGGGCGGAGCCGGCGGGGGCGCCTCGTAGGCCCGCACCTTCGCCGAGAGATCCATGATCTGCTTCTCCAGCTCCGGATCGGACGCGCGCCGCTCCGCGAGCTGATTTTGTTTGAGCTGCAAGAGCTCGAGCCGCTTCTTGTCGATGTTGTGCGAGAGCTCCGCCTTCTTCTTCGCGAGGTCCTCCAGCGACTCCTGGTAGAGCTTCAAGCTGTGCGCGTACGTCTTCACGCGGATCTTGATCGAGCCGCCGGGCTTGTTCGCGTCGATGTCGTGCAGCGCCGCGTAGGGCGTCGCGCTCGACGACACGATCCCGTCCACGATGCCGTACGTCGGCGCGTCGTGGCCGCACTTGAAGCTCGACAGATCGAGCAGAACGACGTTCGGGTGCCGCGCGGCGAACTTCACGGCCCACACCTTCTGGGCGCTGTTCGCCGAGTAGTTCTCTGGCCACACGTCGTTGATGTCGAGCGGGTGCTGCCCGCGCGCGTACTCCTCTTTGAAGTATCGACGCAGGTAGTCGTCGTCCCGCGGGATCGAGCGCACGCTCAGGATCGGGTAGCCGAGCACCTGGAACTCCTCCGGGATCCCGTGGTTCAGCCCCGGATCCGAGTGGTACGGCCGGCCGACCATCAGGATCGCCACGCGGTTCTCCGCCTCGACCGTCTCCAGGATCGCGCGCCCCTTCTCCTGCAGCTCCCGCTCGAACGCCGCGAGCGCCGCCATCGCCTCACGATGCGCGTGATCGCTCTCGTCCTCCGTGATCCCGAGCCGCGGACCCCAGCACTCGTACATGCGCCGCGCCGTCAGAAGCGGCTCGGCGAACGTGAGCGGCGGATCCAGGTACTCGATCCCGCGCGTCGCGAAGAAGTCGACCTCCTTCGTGAACGCCGCCTTCATCACGTCGGGCACGCCCGCGACGATCGGGCAGCTCGCGTTGTCCATCACGTTCTTCCCGAAGCTCGGCACGTGCGTGAGGATCGGGAAGAAGACGTACTTCAGCGGTTTGTCTGCGGAGTGATGGTGGAAGAGCAGGTTGTGGATGTGCGCCTGCGTCACCTTCGACGGGAAGCACGGATCGACCGAGCCGTACTTGCCGCCCTCGACCCACATCTCCTCGGTCGTCTCGTCGCTGAAGATCACGTTCTGCTTCGGGATCCCGAGCGCCTCGAAGTAGGCCCGGAAGTACGGGCCCGTCGAGTACAGGTTCAAGACGCGCGGGATGCCGATGCGCGTCCTGCGCAGCCGCTCCTGCACCTCGAGCCCGCTGCGCCGGAAGGGCCGTGTCGTCTCCACGCGACGCACGCTGAACAGGCCCTTCTTCACGACGCTGTCCTTGATCGGCGTCCCGTCCGCGGGCATCGCGTTGCCCTTGTGGAAGCTCCGGAACGCGAGCTTCGACTCGTAGTCGACGCAGTTCGGGAACTGCTTGGCGATCTTCTTCCGATCGGCCACGAGCGCGAGCATCGCGTCCTCGCTCTCGACCGTGCCCTTCTCGCAGGAGAAGCCCGAGATGTACCGCGCCGTCGATCCGTCGGGCCGCTCGGCGTCGATGAACGTCCGCTTGCACTCGTTCGGGCAGAAGTGGCAGACGGTCTCGTCGTCGTTTTTCGTGTGGTACTTGAGGTCGATCGCGGCATCGAGCCCGATGAACGTGCTCGTCCCGCGCCGCTTGATCACGCGCAGCGTCTCGAACGCCGCGCCGATCGCGCCCGCCTCACCCGTGTGCGGGTGGACGAACACCTCCGCCTCCGGCACGCGCTCCTTGATGTAGTCGACCTGCGCCTTGACCGCGGCGAGGTTGTACTGCGTGCCGCCCTGCAGGACGAACCTGCGCCCGAGCGACGCGAGCCGCGGGATCTGCACGACGTACTGCCACACGTTCTTCGGAAGGACCTGCGCGAGCCCGGCGAGGAGCTCTTCCTTCGAAAAACCTTCCTTCTGGAAGTTCACACGATCCGTGTCGAGGAAGACCGCGCAGCCGTAGCTGAACTTCGGCGCGAGCTCGGCCTGGAACGCCGTCTCCGCGTACTCCGTCACTTTGAGCCCAAACTGATCGGCCATCGCCTGGAGCAGCATCCCGTTGCCGGCCGAGCACGAGTTCGAGAGGCGGAAGTTCGCGATGTCGCCGTTCTTCATGAACAGGACCTTGATGTCCTGCCCGCCGATGTCGCAGATGACGTCGACGTCGCCGAAGTACCGCACCGCGCTCATCATGTGCGCCACGGTCTCGACGATGTTCACGTCCGCGCGCATCGTCTCTTGCAGCACGTCGGCCGCGTAGCCCGTCGCTCCGAAGCCGAGCACCTCGAGCGTCGCGCCTCGCCCCTGCACGTACTCGCGAAGCTGCGCGAGCAGCTCCTTCGTGTCCTGGATCGGGTTGCCCTTGGAGAGCTGGTAGGCCTTGCAGACGATCTCGCCGTCCTCGTCGACGAGCACCGCCTTCGACGACGTCGACCCGCCGTCCACGCCGATCACGCCGCGCACGACCTGCCCGGCTTCGAGCTGCATCGGCTTGAACCGCGGGATCGCGTAGAGCTTGCGGAAGTCGTCGACCTCGTCGCTCGTCCGGACGAGCGGCGGCCCCGCGCTCTCGCCGAGCCGCGCCTTGCGCCCGTTCTTCATGTAGTCGACGAGCCCGTCCGTTCCCCCGTACAGGCCCACATCGGCCGCCTCGCGCAGGCCGTACACGCACGCGCCGTACGCCGCGTAGTACTGCGCGTTCTCCGGGACGAAGATCGTCTCCTCGATCGGCCGGTCCTTCGGCCACGCGTAGCCGCGCTCGTTCCACGTCTCGGGGATCCGCTTGCGCCAGCACTCCTGCAGGAACGGCAGGTACGTGTTCGGCCCGCCGAGCAGGATCACCTTGTGTTTCAAGGTTGACCCGCGCGTCAGTACGGACAGGTTCTGCAGGACGATCGCGTCCGCGAGCGAGCACAGGATCTCCGTCGACGGGATCCCGCTCTTCACGAGGTTCACGATGTCCGTCTCGGCGAACACGCCGCATTTCGCCGCGACGTGGTGCAGCTTCGTGTCGTCGAAGTGGATCTCGCGCACGACCTCGGGGGGCAAACCCACCTTGATCATGCACTTGTCGATCGTCGCGCCCGTGCCCGAGGCGCACTTGTCGTTCATCGACGGCGCCGCGGTCTTGTCGCCGGTCTTCTCGTCCTTCTTGAAGATGATGATCTTCGCGTCCTGCCCGCCGAGCTCGATCACGCTCCCCACGTCCGGGTGGAGTTTTTCCACCGCGAGCGTCACGGCGTTCACTTCCTGAACGAACTTGGCGCCGAGCGAGGGGCAGAGCGGAGCTGCGCCCGAGCCCGTCATGAACACGCGCCATTCGGGGCGCGGCGAGTCCGGGAACGCCTGCTCGATCTGCTGGAGCATCTCCAGCACCTTCTCGGGCTGCTTCGTCTGGTGGCGCTGGTAGTCGCTCCAGAGGATCTCGAGCGTCCCTGGATCGAGCACGACGGCCTTTACCGTCGTCGAGCCCACGTCGATCCCGACCACCACCGGATCACGTCTCTCCATGCCGTCCCTCTCCCGTCCCGTTTGCCCCCGACTGACTGTCCAGTCAGTCAGAATGGGGTATCATGGTGACCCGATCGGGGCAAGGTAGAGCCCGCTCGTCTGGCGCGTATCCGTTGTGCGCATCACGCGGGTGAGGTGGTACAAGGCCCTTCATGGACAAGGCCGAGCGCCGTCTCGAGCTCCTCCGTGCGGCTCGCGACGTCTTCGCGACGAAGGGCTATCACGCGGCGAAGGTCGACGACATCGTGGCCCGGGCGAGCGTCGCCAAGGGCACGTTTTATCTCTACTTCCCCGACAAGCGCTCGGTCTTCGTGGAGCTCGTCGACGGCCTCTTCTCGCGCCTCGGCGGCGCGATCCTCACGGTCGACACGCAGGGCGACATCGAGGCGCAGATCAAGCACAACATCCGCGGCATCGTGGCCGTCCTGCTCGACGACCCCGCGCTCACGCAGCTCCTGCTCTCCTTCGCGCCGGGCCTCGATCCGGCCTTCGCCGCGAAGATCCGCTCCTTCTACGACGGCGTGAAGACGCTGCTCCGCGTGAGCCTCGACGAGGGCCAGCGCCTCGGGATCGTGGCCGAAGGCGACACGACGATCTACGCGACGTTCACCGTCGGCGCGCTGAAAGAGATCTTCACCGAGAGCACTGATCGAGGCCAGGCGTGGCCCCGCGAGCAGCTCGTCGAACAGCTCTTCCGCCTCCTGCAGCGCGGCTACCTGCGCATCGACCGCGCCCTCGAGCCGCCCGTCTCGGTCCCCCCGAAGCCCCGCAAGACCCGCAAAACGAGCGCTTAGAGCGCGGAAACCCGCCGGTCATTCAGGACCTCCAAGAGGGTTCGTCCGGACCTGACCCGCGAGTCAGTTTTTTACGATGCTGACGTAACGTGAGGAGGGCGCCGGGGAACGTCAGCGCGCGTCGCGCGGGAGGATGTGGCGGATGAAGTTCAAGAGCGTGCGCCGCCCGAACTCCCCCTCTTCGATCCCGGCGTGCAGCGCCTCGACGGAAAATCCCTCGCCGGCGAGGACTTCCCAGCGGTGCTCGATGTAGCCGCGCATCACGTCAGCATCGAGCTCGGGGTGGAACTGCACGCCGTAGCAGGTCTCGGTGAAGCGGATCGCGTGGTGATCTTCGAGGTCGTTCTTCGCGAGCACCGTCGCCCCGTCCGGCAGCCGCACGACCGAGTCCACGTGCGTCACGTTTGCCGTGAAGACCTCGGGGAGGCCGTCGAAGATCGGGTCGGCGGCGAGCCTCTGGATCGAGCGCGTGCCGATCTCGCGGCCGCGCGGGTTGCGCTTCACCTCGCCCCCGAGCGCCTGGGCGAGAATTTGGTGGCCAAAACAAATCCCGAACGTGGGCAGGCCCATGCACACGACCTCGCGCAGGAACCCCTCCGTGGCGAGCATCCACGGCTCGCGGTCGGGCACGTTCGCCGCCGAGCCGGTGATCACCAGGGCGGCGGCGCCCTTCATGTCCGGCGGCGCGCCTTCGCGGGCGTCGAAGGTCTCGTAGCCTCCGCTCCAGGCGTCGCCGATCACGGACGTGATGAGATCCGCGAACTCGCCGCGGCGCTCGCGCACCTTCGGGACGGGCTCCCCCGTCTTCATGATGAAGATTTTCCGGTTCGAAAGGTCCGAGCGCTCGGCAGCCATCCCTCCGATCATAATCATGTTTCCGGAAAAGGTCCCCTCCCGGCGCCGCGCGCGTGATAGGGGCTCCCCATGTCCGCACCGCCCGTGGAGCGCCCCGTCTGGCGCAGGTTCCGACCGCGCTGGCTTCTGCGCGCGGCGGCCCACGTGCGCGCGGGCGGGCTCGCGGCGATCGTGGACGAGCGGGATTCCGTGCAGATCCTGCTCGGCCTGACCACGGAGGGAAAGCTCACCGAGCTCGGCCTCTGCGCCCTGCTCACCCTGGAGCAGCGGCGATTTCGGCGCGTGAAGACAAGCCCCCTCTCCGGGCTCGCCCTCGTGCGGGTCCGCCCGCGTTTCCGGCCGGTCGTGCTCGACTGGTGCGCGCGCGACGTGCTCTTCGAGGGGCCGACGCGGACGATGCCGCTCGATTGCACGACCTGCGCGGCTTGCTGCCACCACGCGGACGTGCGGCTCGACGAGCACGACCTCGCGCGCTTCCGCGCTGCGGGCCGGCGGGACCTCGCGGGCCGGGCGTACGTGAAGCGGTCGCGGGACGGGCGGGTCACGCTGCGCCTCGCCGCCGATGGCCGGTGCCAATTGCTCGGCCCGGACAAACGGTGCACGATTTACGAGATTCGCCCCGGCGACTGCCGGGCGTTCGTGGCGGGCAGCGAGGCGTGTCTTTCGGCGAGGCGGGAGACGCTCGGGCTCCGGGACGGAGCGGCGTGGGACGAGATCCTCGAGGCGTTCGAATCAGGCCCTCGGGAACGAGGGCCCTGAATCAACGCTCGGGGATGTCCTTGTTGAGGAATGCGTTCGCGGCCGCGTCTTCCACGCAGGTGAGCGTGTTGTCCGCATTGAGGTTGCAGCGCAAAAGCTTCGAGTTCGTGTCCGAGCAGCCCTTGCCGAAGCCGGCAAATCCGCTCGAACACGTACCCTCGAGGTACGTCTGGTACAGGGCGATGGGCTTGCGGTCTTCCGAGAAGAGCCAGCCGCCGGCGGTCCGGTAACGGACCTTGTTGCTGCACCCGGAGAGCAGGCAGAGCGCCGCACCGAGCAGGAATATCGTCTTCTTCATGGCAGTCGCTCCTCCGCTCAGTAAATGCTCTGGGGGACTACGTTCTGGAGAACCTTCGTCTCCTTGCAGTTCGTGGAGCCGGTCTCGGTCGCGTCACAGACCTGAACGGAGAAGTCGAAGAGCACTTGCTTGGTGCTCGGGTCGACCTCGCCGCGCGTCTGCATGCGCTCCTGGTACACCTTCTCCGCGCCGAGGAACGTCTGGCGCGTCAACACCTTCGGGGGCGGACCACACGCGATGCCGAAGAGGGCGATCAATGCGACGAGCGCGATACGAATCGATTTCATCGTGATTCCTCCTCAGCGGACGTTGCTCCCCGCGCCGCCATAGCCGGCCTGCCCCTGCGGGCAAACGACATCATTCTGGGCGTCGCAGGACAGCTTGCACACGAGCTTGTCGCCCGTGTCCTGGCACAGGTAGAACTGGTGCGTCCTCTTCGCGAAGAAGAGGTAGTTCTCGGTCTTCATGACCTCGAGCGCCGTCACCGGGCTCTTGAGGTTGTCCTCGAAGTTCGTGATGCTTCGCGTGACGCAACCCGTCGAGAGGGCCGCGAGAGCGAGGGCGAAAAGCGCCATCGGGATGCGGGACATGGTCATTCCTCTCAATCCTCGTCCTGCAGGACGAGCTGCATCGTTTTGCATCCGGAGAGCGCGCCGTCGGCGGCCACCTGGCACTTGACGATCTGCTGAGAATTGCCCTGGACGACCAGGAATTTCATCTGATCACGAGCGCTCGTGATCTGCGTGACGACCTTCGGCGGCGTACATCCGAAGGCGCCCGACAGCACCACGAAGGCACCCGCGCTGAGTAGCCATTTGCTCATCTGCACCAGCTCCTGTGATCGCGCGGAGCCTGCGTGAGGCCCCCCGCCGCGCGTAGAAATTCGCCAACTTTTACGTCCATGTCAACGTTTTACGACGCGCGCGTGGTGGCACGGAGCACGCGGACGCACCACGCGAAGGACGCGGGGCAGGCGAGGAGAAACGGGCTGCGGTGAGGCGAATCAGGGCGTCGGCGCAGGCTCGACCGGCGCGTCGAGCGCGCAGCGGAACCCGATCGTGACGTGCGCCGCGCTCGGGACGACGCCGAGGCGGCGGCTCGCGCGGACGCGGCTCGCCGGATCGAGGAAGCTGCCGCCGCGGACGACGCGCATGGGCACGCTGGTCGGGCCCTTGGGATCGGTGCCCGCGGGCGGCGGCGAGGCAAAGCCGTCGGCGACCCACTCGGCCACGTTGCCGCCGAGATCGTAGAGGGCGTCGGGCGTGCGATCGAGGGGCCTGCCGCCCGCGGGGCACGTCGCGACGCCCTCGCTGCCCTCGACGCACTTGCCGTTGCGATCGAAGCACGCGCGGTTGCACGTGGGCGCGTTGTCGCCCCAGGGGAAGGCGCGGCCCGCGGCGCCGCGCGCGGCGAGCTCCCACTCGGCCTCCGTGGGCAAACGGCGTCCGCGGAACGCGCAATACGCGTCGGCGGCCGCGTGCGTGACGCAGTTGATCGGGTGATCCGTGGCATCGCGCGTGTCGTTGCACTTCGACGTCCACGCCTGCGCGAACTCCTCGGGCGAGGCCTTCGCCTCGGGATCTTCCTCCGCGTCGGTCGACGCCATGAGCTGCGCGGCGCTCTCCGCCGGCAGGACGACCTGCTTCGCCGCCGGGCATTTTCCGGCCGCGACGCAGGCGCGGTACTGCCCCGTCGTGACCTCCATCGCGTCGAGGTAAAACCCCTTCGAGAGCGTCACCTGCCGCTGATCCGGTCCCTCCCCGAGCTTGGCCGAGGCCGGCGCGACGAGGACCATGTCTCGCGGCGGCACGAACGGCGCGGCCGCGGACGCCGAGGGCATCGCCGACGCGCTCGCGCTCGCGCTGGCGCTCGCGAGGGCCGTCGGCAGCGTGGTGTTCGGCCCGCCGGAGGGCGAGCCCTTCACGGGCACCGTCGCGCTCGCCACGGGCTTCTGCGGGAGTTTGCCCTTGGGCGAGCCCATCGTGAGCAGCGTGTAGCCGAGCGCCCCGCCGCCCACGAGCAGCGCGAAGGCGAGCCACGGCCAGACCGGCCGACCTTTCCCCTCGGCCGTCGCCGTCGCTTCGAGCCCGGTCTTCTCGGTCGTGTCCTTTGCGGGCGGCAGCGGCGTCGCGTTCGCGGTCGGCTGCTTCGGCCCCGTCTGCGAGGGCTGCGGCAAGCGCTCGCCGAGCGGCGTCTCCGCCATCGGATCACGATCGCGCGTCGCCGCGGGCTTCGCGCCCGGCTTCGCCACCGTGGGCGCGGCCTCGGTGGCACCGAACGCGTCGCTGTTCCGGATGTTGCCCGTCGCGCGGTTCTGCTCCGTGGCCACGCCGAGCTGCTTCTTCTCGGCGAACTCGGCCGTCGAGAGCAGGCTGTCCGCGGACTCCTGGATCGTCGGCGGGATGGACGCGGCGTGTTTGTCCGGGGACGAGGCCCTGGCCGCGCTTGCGTTGGCCTCGGCCGCGGATGCGACGAGCGCGTCCCAGAACGCGCCCGCGTCGGCGAAGCGGTGCTTCGGCTCCACGCTGAGCGCGCGCTCGATCACGCGCTCGACGGCCTCGCTCACGTTGGCTCCCCGCGCACGCGGCGTCGGCCGCAGGCTCGGATCCGCGGCGATGATGTAGAGCTCCGTCGGGTCGTCGCCTTCGAGCGCTTTGCGCGCGCTCACGAGCTCCACGAAGATCAGCGCGAGCGCGAACACGTCGGTCCACGGGCCCGTCGCGCCGCGTTGCTTGTTGAACTGCTCGGGCGCGCCGTAGCGCGGCGTGAACGCCGTCGGCCCCTGCCGCGTCGCAGCGAGCGCCTCGGTGAAGCTCGCGTGCTCGGTGAGCACCTTCGCGATGCCGAAGTCGAGCACCTTCACGGTGCGCTTGCCGCCGACGTCCGTCACGAAGAGGTTCGCGGGCTTGACGTCGCGGTGCGCGATCTTCTGCGCGTGCGCCACGGCGAGCGCGCGCGCCGCCGGTTCGAGCAGCGCGATCGCCTCGGCCGTGCTCATGCCGCCGCGGCTGCTCTGGTTCTTGATGAGCTCGCCGAGCGTCTCGCCTTCGAGCCACTCGAGCACGAGGTACGGCACCCACGTGCCGTTCTGCGTGACGAACGCGCCGACGTCGAGCGCCTGCACGATCCCCGAGGTGACGCGCGAGAGCCGATGGAGCAGCCGCCCCTCCTCGCGGAGCTGTTCGAGGAACTGGGCGCGCTGCTTCTCGCCGAGCTCCGCGGGCAGCTTCAAGCACTTGATCGCGATGCTCTCGCCGAAACCGATGTGCTCGCCGCGGTAGACGACGCCGAAGCCGCCGTCGCCGATCACCTGGGTGACGCGGTACTTGCCCTCGATGGTGGTGCCGCAGAGCTGGAAGGGATCGCGGTTCTTTTCGGGCTCCGACATGGGCGGGGCTAGCTTCTACCGCGACCGGCGCCGCGCGTCATCGCTTCGTGCCGACGATGTCGGCGATCGCCTGGTAGTCCGACTCCTCGACGGCCCCCTGGATGAGGCAGGCGAGCTGCCCGCTGGGCGCGATGAGGGCGTGGACGGGGAGGTTGCCCGCGTCCTTGACGCCGAGGGCCGCGATCCAGCTGTCGCGCCCGCCGCCCTCGGGCAGCCAGTAGGACGCACGCACCCCGGCCTCGGGTTGGGCTTCGAGGAACCGCGAGAGCTGCCGCTCGTCGTCGTCGAGCGAGACGAACGCGAGGTCGATCATCACCCCCGCATTGCGCAGGCGGCTCTGGAAGTTCTGGAGCCGGGGCATTTCTTCTTTGCACGGCCCACACCAGGCCGCCCAGAGGTTCACCCAGACCCATTTGCCGACGCCGAACGAAATGCTTCCGGGCAGCGCCGTCGCGCCCGGGGCCGCGGCGGTCCTCAGGGCGCCCTTCGGCGCCGGGCGCGCCGTCGTATCGGCGCAGAGCTTGCGAGGCGCGGCAGGAGCGGCGCTCGGCTTCGCGGAGGCCGTGGTTTGGGTCGGGCTCGTCGCGGCCGTGCCGCTTCCAGCCGTGACCGCATTGCTACGGCCCGTCACCGGAGGCTCTGGTTTGGCGCCGGCGCCGGTTTCGCAGGCGAGCGCGACGAACGCGAGCGGGAGAATCAGAGCTGACAGTCGACCCATGACACGAACGCGCTCCGGTTGATCGCCTCCGCGGCGCAGGCCTTGCCTTTCCGCGAGACATTCCATTCGCAGTATTCCTTGCCGAGCTGGGCGAACTCGTTGCCGAGCCAGAGGAGGCCCACCTGTTTGTCGAGGTCGGGCTCCTTGAACTTGTCGCCGATGTGGAAAAACGCGCTGTTCGCGCGCTTGTGCGAGAGCGACCGGTTGAAGTCCGGCGTGCCCGTCTTCGAGGCGCGCGCCACGATGAAGAAATACCGGGCGCCCTTCCGCTCGACCCAGAGCTCCTCGAGCATCTTCTTGCCGTCGTCGTCGAGCTTCTCCGAGCCGTCGTCGAACATCACGACGCCTCCGCGATCCTTCAGCGGCGTGAAGAGCGCGTTGAAATCGTCGTCGCTGATCGAGGCCAGGTTCTTCACGTCGGCCGGCTGGCAGCCGCGACGCGCCTCGCCGCCTTCGAGCCCGCACGCGTGAATCACGCGCGCCAGGACCTCCTTGAATTTCGGCGTGCAATACGGGGCCTCCGCGTCGTTCGCGATCGCCACCGCGGGCTTCACCGACTCCGCGATCCCCGTCTTCAGCCGCTCCGCCGACGACTTCACCTCCGCGTGCACCGCGAAGGCCGATCCCGCGAGCAGCGTGCACCCGGCCACGATACCGACGATCCCTGCGTATTTCATGGGAGCCCCAGGTCCGGCGCGAGCTTGCGGATGCTGTAGGCGAGGCCGATGTCGCTGTCCTCGTCACAGAGCCGCGTGTCGCCGAGGAAGAGCTGCGGCGTGGAGACCTGCAGCTGGTTGTTCACGATGTAGCGGAGCATTCGTTCGAGGCGGAGCTTCGTCTCTTTCGAGTCGATGCACGCGTCGAGGTTCGACCACTTCTCCCGGATCGCCGAGCGAACCGTGGCGAGCCCCGCCGGCGACTTCGCGCCTTCGAGCAGCCGCTCCTGGTTGTCGTAGGCCCATTCGAGCACGTCGACCGCGCGGTTCTCCCCGCAGAGCACGGCCTTCGAGACGAGGCACGCGCCCGGGTGCAGCGGGCGGTCGAGCATCCAGTTGCACTCGTTGTCGAGCGGGAAGAGCACGAGCGTCGTGTCGAGGCGCTCGAAGATCTTGTCGGCCTCGAGGCGCTTGTGGAAGGCCTTGCACGTCGGGCAGAGCGGGTCGACGAAGAGCGTCGCCGGCTGCTTCGCGCCGGCCGGCGTGTGCCGGAGCAGCGCGTTGTTCGGCTCGGTCGGCTTCGCGAGCTTGCCGCAGCCCGAGATGTACGAGGCGTAGCTCGGCAGCGCGCTCAAGTAGATCAAGGTCGGCGTGATCGTGAAGATCCCGAGCGCGACGAGCCAGGCGGGCACGAGCCAGATCGCGCCCACGGGCCGCCCTGCGCTCGCGCCTTCCGCGGCGCCCTCGGGTTTGTCCGCGGCGGGAGCCGGCGCGCCCTTGGCCCGCGCGTCGAGCAGGATCATGACGCCGCCCACGGCGAGCAGGACGGACGAGATGTAGATCCCGACGCACGTCTTGCAGTACTGCCCGAGCTTGAGCGCCGAGATCGCGAACATCAGGCCCGAGACGACGAGGGGCGTGAGGCTCACGGCGCCGTAGAACTGCGCGGCGCGGCGCGGGGCCCGGGGCCCTGCGAGCAGGAGGTAGAGCGCGAAGGCCGCGAAGAACGCGAAGGCCCCGACGGCGAAGAGCGAGATCGGGATGCCGCCCCAGTACCGGTCGCGGAAGAGCGCCGAGTACGGGCTGTACATGGCCGCGCGGCAAGCGTTCTCACCCGCCCCGCCCGCGGAGAGCCCGGGGACGAACGAGCAGTGGATGTCGTGGACCTGGCGGTCGAGGTGCTTCGAGTAATCGAGCGTCGAGAGGCCGCCAAAGACGAGCCCGAGCAGCGATGCGACGAGCGCGAGGGCCGGGGGCCAGCGACGAGGTGCGCCGGACATGTCGTCGGCTTACGCCGGAGGCCCCGGCCCGTCAAACGGTCTCTGGGGTGGAGAGGGCTCGTGGTCGAGCGTTTCGGGTCTGCGCAGCCGGACATCCCGGAGAAGGAGCGAGCGTCCGCGATCCGTCTCGGTTCGGGACGGCACCACCGTTGCGAGGCGGGAGGGGGGAGGCCCACCGGGACCTCGGGGGGGGAACCAGGCTCGTCATGGCCCGGCTTCCCGAGCGTCGAATGGGTCGGAGGAGACGGAAAGCCATGAAGAAACTCTTGGGTCTGATGGCCGCGGCCGCGCTCGTGGTGGGCGCCAGCGCCGTGATGGCCGAAGAAGGCACGCAGCAGCAGCCGCAGCAGCAGCCGCAGCAAGGCGCCCAGCAGCAGCAGCAGCAAGGCGCCCAGCATCAGCAGGGCATGCAGCAGCACAAGCAGCAGCGCGCCCAGAAGATGGCGCAGGCCGGGATCGGCCGCCATCAGGTGACCGGCCGCATCGTCGACATCGACAAGGAGAAGGGCGACCTCAAGGTGCAGACCGAGCAAGGGCAGCTCGAGTTCACCTTCCCGCCCGCGTCCCTCCAGAACTACAACGAGGGCGATCAGGTGCGGCTCGACGTCGTGCTCCGGCCGGCGCAGCCACAACCGGCGCCGCAGCCGAAGCAGCAAGCGCCGCAGCAAAAACCGTAGGGCAACGGCCCGTAGATCCCAATCGTTCCGTTCGTCGGGGGAGCGGCGCGCTCGCGCTGGCTCCCCCTTTCCGTTCGTCCGGGATCGTCCTTGCCCGAAAACGAGAGGGACCGGCGAGCTCGCGCCGATCCCCTCGTCGTTTCTTCTGTCGAGGATCGCCTGGAGCATCGAACAGTTCGATGCTCTGCGAGATCGCGAAGCGAGCTCGCCTCGGGGGGTGAATCGGCCGGGCTCCGCCTGGCCGAGAGGGGGACGCGAGGCGTCCCCCTCGGGACAAAAGAGCTAGAACGTCGAGCGGTTGTAAACCGATCGATGTTCTAGCGGCTGCTCTTCCGGCCGCTGCTTTGCTCCTGCTCGCCCGCGCCTCCGCCGCCGCCCTCCTCGGCCTCGTGCCCTTTTTGCACGAGCTCGCGCTCGCGTTGCCCACCCTTCTCGCCTCCGAGCCGACCGGCCTCTTGCACGGTCATCGAGCCCTTCTCGGTGTCCTTCTTTTGCTCGGCCATGGACCTTCCTCCTGGGCGGGCGTGCTGCAAGGTCGGGGCCGAGATCGCGAGCGTCGCGCGCGCCCGCGTGGAGGCAGCCCCGGGCATCACAATTGCCCCGGCACGTTCGTGCGCGGCGCGGACGCCGTGAAGGTGTGCGTGCGCCGCGAGGAACCGACCAGAGAGAGGGAGCCATGGCAGCACGGAGGTTCACGCAAGGGATCGTCGCGCTCGCGACGATCGCGGCGACGAGCGTGGCAGGAGCAGAGGAGGCGCCCGAAGAGCAAGGGGCCGTCCTCCTCGATCGCGCCTTTTTCGGGCTCGACGCGGATCAGAATGGGAGGATCGAGCGAGAGGAGGCGATGACGCAGCTCAACATGCTCGTCGGCGCCGTGTTCTTCCGGGCCGACGCGGACGGAGACGGCGTGGTGTCGACCGACGAGGCGCGCGAAGCGTCGGCGTCGATGCCAGCGCTGTCGCGGGCGCTCGGCGCGGTGATGGGGCAGATGACCGGGGAGTCACTCGACGCGTTCGAGGCGCGGCTCGGCGTGGATTTCGGCGCGTCGATCTCGGCCGCACAGGCGCACGAGGCGACCGCGCGCGCGGTCGACGCGCTCTTCTCCACCGTGGACCAGGACGGCGACGGGGGGATCTCGCGCCGCGAGCTGCACGAGGGGGCCGCCGCGTTCGCCGCGCGGATGGCGACGTCGGCATTCGAGAAGGCCGACGCAAACGGCGACGGCACGCTCGACGCGAGCGAGTTCGAGGCCGCCGTGCGGGTGCCGACGCGCGCGGCGTTCGCGGCCGCGGACGAGAACGACGATGGGCAGCTCACGCCGGACGAGGCGCGCGCGGCGACGGCGCTGCTCGGGGGCTGGGTCTCGCTCGTGCCGGGGGCGGCGGGGCAGCCGCAAACGAGCCCCGAGCTCGAGCGGCGGATGCGGGAGCGGATGCGACCCGAGGGGCCGGGGCGCGAGCCGCATTGACGCGCGGGGAGGGGCCTTGCTACCACGCGGCGCATGCCCCTTCAGCCGTTCGACGACGCGTTCCTCGCCGACCTGCCCTACGACCCGGAGGTCCTCTTGTTCGACGCGATCGTCGAGCTCGACCCCGCGGAAAAGCGCGTCGTCTGCCGGATGCCCACGGACAAACCGCTGCCGTTCACGACCTCGCAACGCGTGCACCCGGTGCGCCACCCGCGGCACGTGGCGGGCGGGGCGCTGGTGCACGCGTCGGGGATGCTGGGGTTCATCCATTCGTATTACCTGCACGGAATGCGGCACGCGGCGGGCTGGATCGGATACGGGACGCACCTCTATCAGGTGGTCTTCCGCAAGCTCGTGCCGCCGGGGGAGCCGATCATCGCGACCTGCCGTGAAGTGCGCGCGCGGCGCGGGGCGACGAAACACTTCGTGCGATATGCCTTCGAATTCCGGCACGAAGGCGACGTGTGTTACGAGGGGGAGCAGAGCGCGGTTTGGATGAAGGTGGGGGAGGGGGGCGCCGGAGCGGTCGTGGGGGACGACGAGGTGGGCGGATGAACCCGGTCGCTACCGGACAAACCTGACCCGAATGGGCGGCGTCTTGGAGGCCACCGGCTGGCCCTTTTCGTCCCGCGCAGGCGAATACTTTTTGCCCATCGCGCAGTCCGCCGCGACCATGCCGAACCCGTAACCCGGGTCATTCAAGATTTGCACCCACGCCGGTGCTCCACTGGCGTCTACTGCGACCGTCAAGACGACGGTGGCCGTGTCGATGCCTGGCGCATCGGCCGCTTTGGGGAAAGGACAGTCCCACGTGTTGCGCGGCGTAGCCCCGGAGAGCCTCGGATCGTCGCCGTTGCCCGGCGTGACGGCGAATGCGAGCTTCGTGATGCCGGCCTGCTGCAAGAGGGACATCGTGTTCGCGACGCTCTTCCACAGGGTGAGCGCGTCCGCCTGAATGAGGGCCCGGATCTCGGGGGCCTGCTCGCGGGCGCGCGCCGCGAGCGTACGGAGTTCTTCCTCGGATGCGATGTTCCGCCCGCCGACCGTCATGGTGCCGAACGCGCCGAGCACGACGGTGAAGACCGCGCCGCCATTCGCCCACGCGGCCACCTGCGGCTGGTCGTCGGGGACCGCAGACGTCACGGCCCCTTCGGAGGGCGACGACGCGGGAGGCGTCGGGGTCGCGGCCTGGCACGCGGTGAGACCGAGGAGGGATACGAAAAGCGTGCGAGGGAACGGCGAGGTTCGTCGCATGGAACGGGTTTGGCTCACGGCGACATCTTCATCAAGAAGATATCGTCATACCCGCTGCTCTCGAGCTCCGTGTTGTCAAACCTGATCTTCCCGTCGAACGATCCCGCGAAGACCGTGTTCCCCTTCGTGTCGACGGCCATTCCCTCGGTCACCTGCCGGGGCGCGTCCCCGAACCGCTTGGCCCACAGGTACTTTCCGTTCGGATCGAGCTTCAGCGCGAAGAGATCGTAATCCCCTGGGTTCAGCCCGCTGTTCACGAGCGCGTCGTCGCCCGTGAACTGGAGCGTCCCCGTATAACTGCCCGTGACGATCACGTTGTCGTCCGCGTCCACGCCAATGGCCTTCCCCTCCTGCGGCCCGACGCTGCCGGCGCGGAAGCTCCAGAGGTGGGCCCCGTCGGGCGCGAATTTCGCGACGAACAGATCCGAATCCCCATTCGCAGGGCTCGAGAGCTGCTCTCCGCCGAAGCTGATGGTGCCGGCGATGTCGCCGGTGAGGAGGATGTTGTTCTTCGCGTCGATCGCGAGGGCGCGGCTGCGTTGCTCGGCGTTGGCGGCGCCGAAGACCTTCTGCCAGAGCGGCATCCCCTCCGTGTCGAACTTCGCGAGCAGAATAGCGCGGCTGCCGGGGCTCGCCTCGTCCTGGAGCCCCCCACCGAGGCTCATCGTGCCCGAGAACGCCGTCTCCAGGACGATGTTGTCGTCGTGATCGAGCGCGACGCGGCAAAGGAGATGGTTCGGCTGGCCGCCCGGGTTCCCATTGCCGAGGCGCTTGCTCCAGAGCGGATTGCCGTCCTTGTCGAGCTTCGCCAGGAAGACGTCGCGGCCGCCCATCGCGTTGATCGGCTGGTCGGCGAAGAACACGAGCGAGCCCTCGAAATAGCCGGCGATGATCGTGTTGCCCTTCGTGTCGACGGCGATCGTCGTCGCGAGCTTCGGCGACTGCGAGCCGTCCCCGAACCCCTTCGCCCACACGGGCACGCCGTCCGGGTTGAGCTTCACGACGAACACGTCGTCTTTTCCGCCGGTGGTCGCGAGCTTGACGTCGTTCGGCAGCGCGAGCTCCCCCTCGAACGAGCCGGCGAGGAAGATGTGGCGATCGGCGGAGACCGTGACGCCGTTGACGAACTGCGCTGCCCAGTCGCCGGATTGGACGGACCATTGAAATGCGCCCGTCGAATCGAATTTCGCGAGGTAGATGTCGCCATTGCCGGCGTGCGGCAAGTCGTCCGTCCCATTGAACGAGAAAGCGCCCTCGTAGTTGCCCACGAGCAAGATGGTATCGTCCGTGGGATCCGTGGCGACGCCCGAGGCGCGCTCGTGGTTGAACGCGCCGCCGAACGCCTTTCCCCAGAGGACGTCGCCCTTCGCCGCGCTCGATCCGCCGCCGGCGCCGCCGCCCCCGCTCGACGAGCTGCCCTGCCCGCCCATGCCGCCCGCGCCGGCGTCGCGCTCCGGCGAGGGGACGGCGTCGGCCGTGAGGCAAGCCGCGAGGAAGATGGCCGACGAGCCCAGAGCGACAAAACGTTTCATTGAAATCGACCCCCGATGCCAGCGCCTGCGACGTTCGGTCCGATCCACGGGACGACGACAGTGCCCGCCGTCGCTGCCCGGGAGGGCGATCGGGATCCGAGGACGAACCCCGTCACCGCCGCGCCGAGCGCGATCACGCCCCCGGCGCCGAGGCCCACGAAGAGCGCGAAATCCCGCTTCTTGGTGGCGTTGTCGTCCGTCGGATCGTATTGCGAGAGCGGCGGGCACCCGCGCTCGAGGTCGCCCTTGCAAAGCGCGTCCTGCCGGCCTTCGACGCGGGCTTGATCGATACGGAACGCCGCGGCCGCGACGCCGAGCGCGACGCCCCCGCCCGCCGCGACCCACGCCCACGCCGGGATGCGCCCGCTCCCCGGCGCGGCCGCATCTCCGCGCTCCGGTTCGAGCTTCAGCGTGATGTCCTCGGTCTTGCCCTCGGTCGCGGTGAAGGATTTGCGGAGCGCGCGGAATCCCGGGGCCTGCACGGCGATCGTCTGCGGCCCTGGATCGACGGGAATGGCGCTCCCGAGCATGGCCGCGGGCATCTCCTGGCCATTGCGCGTGATGTAAAGGCCGACGGGCGCGTTCGCGATCGTGATCTTCACGCGCGGCAGCTTCGGCTCGATGTTGGTGATGCCTTCGTTCGCAATCGTGTCGAGCGCGCTTTTTCGCTCTGCGCCCGGCGTCTCCTGATTGAGCACGAGCGACCGTTTGTACGCCGACCACGCTGTGGCGAGCTTGCCGTCGTGCTCGTAACACTTCGCGAGGTTGAGCATCGTGCTCGGCGCCGCGTAGACCATCAAGCTCGCCTCGAACTTGGCGCAGCCGGCCGCCCAATCGCCGTTGTCCACGAGCTCCCGCGCGCTCTCGAAGAGCGCCAGCGCCGCGGGATCCGGCACGCTCGGCTCGGCCGCGACCGCAGGGCGAGCCCACGCGGCCAGGGCGAGGCCGAGCCACGCGGCGCGCCGAGAATGCCTAGAGAGTCTTGAGCTGATCATAAACGGATGTCTTGCGGGCGGGCTTGGACGGTGCATTCGGCGAGGTCTTCCCGCGAGGCGAGGCCGAAGCGCTGGCGGCCGCCGCGGCCGGGAGCGCCGAGGCCGTGGCCCCGACCGACGCAGGGACCACCGCGGCGGACGTGGGCGGGGCGGGCGCAGGCTCGGGCGGCGCCGCGTTCGGGGTCGCGGCCGCGGCGACGGTCGTGGTCTTCGTCTCCTCCGGCGCTCGGCGCGCGAGGAGGACGACGAGCGACGCGCCGAGGAGAAGGGCCAAGACCGCGACGAGGGCCGGGACGGCCCAGCTGACCTTGGAGATGGGTTTGTCCGCGGCGATCACCCGCGCCGCAGCACGTGCCTCCGAGGGACCCGGCGGCGTCACACCGAGGGACGTCGCGAGCGCGTTGATCTGGTCGGAGGCGCACTCGTACCGCACCGCGGGCATGATGTCGGTGGCCCGGGCAAACCAGGCGTCGAACGCCTCGGGCAAGGTCACGCCATATCGCTTCGCGCGGATCGTCGGCGGCTCCTTCGCGCCCTGCATCATCGTCATCAGGAACGCGTAGACCGTGTCGCTCGTCTTCGCCTCCTCGCCCCAGTAAGGCTGCCCCACGAGCAGCGCATAAGCGATGTGCCCGAGCGCATACAGGTCGGAGCGCGGTCCGATCGTCCCGTCGCCCGTGATCTGCTCGGGCGACATATAGGGCGGCGTGCCGAGGTTGCGGGTTTGTCGGTCCGCGGCCTCACTCTGCGCGACGATTTTCGCGATTCCGAAATCGAGCACCTTCACGCGCGGCGAGCCGTCGTCGCGGCGCGTGACGAACAGGTTCTCGGGCTTGAGATCGCGGTGCACGATGCCCGCGGCGTGGGTCTTGTCGAGCGCGCGCGCGACCTGCCAGAGCAGCGTCACGATCTCGGCGGGCGCGAACCGGCCGCGCTCGGAAAGGAGCGTCGCGAGGTCGTCGCCCTGGAGCAGCTCCATCGCGAGGAACGGCGCGCCCGTCTCGGGATCGACGCCGGCGTCGAGCGTCTCGACGAGGTGCTCGCTCACGATGTCCGCGGTGATCGTGGCTTCGAGCTTGAACCGCTCGCGCATCTCGGCGTTCTGGATGATGCTCGGCAGCATCACCTTCAGCGCGCGCCGCCGCTTCGTCTTGAGGTCGACGACCTCGTACACGGCGCCCATCGCCCCGGCGTTGACGGAACGCACGATCTGGTAGTGACCGTGAAAGATCGAGCCTTCCGAGAGCTCCGTTTGCGGGTGGGCGTTCACGCGAAGGTCATCGTACCCCGTTCGCGCGCGGCGGTTCAAGAAGGAGGAGGCGGCGAGGGAGTGCTCGTGACGGCGATTGCCCGCGGGCGCGGGCCCGGTTTCACTTGGGTGATTCCATCACGCATTTCTGATCGCAGCCGTCGCCGGGCGTCTTGTTGCCGTCGTCGCACGACTCGAAGCCCGTCTGCACGACGCCGTCGCCGCAGCGGGGCCCGAGCGTGCAGCCGGCGGCGCATTCGCCGTAGCCGCCGTCGTTCGTCCCGTCGTCGCAGAGCTCACCGAAGAGGCTGTCGATCTGGCCGTCGCCGCAGGACGCGGCCGCCTTGCAGCCCGGCGCGCAGCCATTGCCGTACGGGGTCAAATTCACGCCGTCGTCGCACGCCTCGTTGCCCTCCGGCTGTACGATGCCGTCACCGCAATACGGGCCCTTCTTGCAATCGGGCGTGCACGAGCCGTAGCTGCCGTCGTTCGTCCCGTCGTCGCAGGCCTCGTTCGGGGTGACGATGCCGTCGCCGCAGACGCTCTGGCAGGTCGACTTCGTGTTCACGAAATTCGAGAGCGTGAGCCTATAGTTCGATTGCGTCGTGTGTCGCTCGGCCTGGAGCACGACGGTCTCGTAGATCTTGCCGACCTCGAGCCCGAGCTCCACCGCCTTCGCCGCGTTCAGCAAGACGCTGCCCGTCAGCGCGCCGTGCACGCCGCCGAGGTTCACCGCGAGCCGCTTGTTCACGAAGACCCACACGTCGTCGTCGCCCGTGAAATCGAGCTGCTCGTTGCCCTTGTACTCGAACCAGTACCGGACCTCGCTCGTGAAATGGAAGTTGTTCGCGTTCCCCTCGTTGCCGAAGCCGAGGCCGTTCAGCGGGAAAAACGTCGTGTCGTCGAACCGGTACGCGCCCGAGGGCAATTTCGTGAGCGTGAGCTTCTGCAGCACCGTGAAATTCACGCCGGCGACGTCGTGGTACCATTGATCGAAGTTCGCTTTGCCCGAGGTGGTCGGCGTCGTCGGGTTGCCCGCGTAGACGGGTTTGCCGTCGGGTCCGAGCATGTTCTGCACGATCCCGAGGTCGCTGCCGTTCGGTCCCTCGAAATCGGGGTGCGCGATCTTGAAGTCGCGCAGCACGATCGGGATCTCCAGCGAGTCCCCCGCGTTCTCCGCGACGTCCTGGCAGGAAAAACCAGGCTCGATCTGGCAGGTCGCGGAGCAGCCGTCGCCGCTCGCCGTATTGCCGTCCTCGCATTGCTCGTCATCGCCCGGAAGCTTGAGCCCGTCGCCGCAGGTCGACTTGCACGCGCCCATCGCGCAGTCGGGCTCGCGCTGGCAGAACGGCGTGCAGCCGTCGCCCATGTCGTTGTTGCCGTCGTCGCAGGGCTCCTTGCCCTCGACCACGGCGTCGCCGCAGACGGTGGGCTTGCACGGCATTCCAGGCGGACAAACCCATCCGATTTCGAGCTGGCAATTCGCGTCGCAGCCGTCGCCGGCCGCGACATTGCCGTCCTCGCATTCTTCCTGTCCCGCGAGGATGCTGTCGCCGCACGCGGCCGCCTGGCAGGACGCGCCGATGACCGGGCATTGCCAGCCGAGCTCGACCTGGCAAAGCGTGTCGCAGCCGTCCCCCGCCGCCGCGTTCGTGTCGTCGCACGTCTCGGCGCCCGTCACCTTGCCGTCGCCGCAGACGACCGTGCTCACGCAGGCCATGCCCGGCATCGGGCACGCGTAATCCTTCTCGATCGTGGTGCAATCGTTCGAGCAGCCGTCCCCCGCGTCCACGTTGCCGTCGTCGCACGTCTCCCCCGGCTCGATGACCCCATTGCCGCACACCGGGCCGCACGGCCCGCCGTCACAATCGACCCCGCCAGCGCCCCCCGCGCCGCCAGCGCCCCCCGCGCCGCCGGAGCCACCGGAGCCGACGAAAAGGCCCCCGCCCTCGCCGCCACCGCCGGAATCGCCGCCGTCGGGCGCGCCGCCGCTCCCCGTTCCGCCCGGCGTCCCGGGGTTTTCGCCGCCTCCGCAGCCCGCGGCGAGCGCGGAGGCGAGGGAAACGGCCGCGAGGGGGAAGAAGAGCAAGGCGTGGTGACGTCGCATGGGCAAGCTCCTTGGCTGGGGGGCTGGGTGTCCTTTGGGGACAATCTTGAAAGATAGCGCGAACGGGCGAGCGCGCTCGCACATGGCAAGGGCTTGACGGGTCCGCTGGCCCGCTCTAGCCCGAAGAGCCCCGAGGCCTTGCCCCGATCCCGTCCGAACCCCCATGAAGCTCCGAGCCCCATGAGCGAAAACGACATCGCCCCGCTGCGCCGCGCCCTCGCCGAAGGCGCGCTCCTCCTCCGCGCGCCCGAGCTCGGGACGCTCTCGGTGCGCGGCAAGGACCGACAAACCTGGCTGAACGGCATGATCACGTGCGACCTCGCGCCGCTGAAAGCAGGCCAGGGCGCGTATGGATTCGCCGTCGCCAAGACCGGCAAGATCCTCGCGGAGCTGCGGATCCTGATCGACGACGACCGCATCCTCGTGGGCGCGCCGCGTGATCGGATCGCGACGCTCATCGAGCACTTCGACCACTACGTGATCATGGAGGACGTCGAGCTCGAAGACGCGAGCGCGGACGTCGCCTGGATCGTCGCGCATGGCCCTGGATCGAAGGATCTGCCGGCGCTCGCGCGCGCGCACGGCGCCCTCGCCGCGGCCTCGGTGGACACGTCGGGCAAGGGCGGGGCGCTCTTCGCGTTCGAGCCCGCGGCCGCGGACGCCGCGCTCGGACGCTTGGAGCGCAAAGGATCGCCGCCCGTGCTTCTCGCGGAGGAAGCGGCGTGGGAGGCGCTCCGCGTGGAGATCGGCCTCGGCCGCTGGGGCAAGGATTTCTCCGAGGAGAACTACCCGCAGGAGGCGTCGCTCGAGCCGCTCACGGTCTCGTTCCAGAAGGGCTGCTACCTCGGGCAGGAGGCCGTCTTCATGCTGCAAATGCGCGGGCACGTGAAGAAGAAGCTCGTGCCGATCTCGATCGAGGGCGACGCAGAGGTGCCCGCTTCCGCGGAGATCACCGATCCCACGGGCAAGGTGATCGGCAACGTGACGAGCGCGGCGAAGGGAACCGAGGCGGGTCGCGTGCTGGCGATCGGGTACGTGAAGTACAAGCAGGCGACGAAAGGCACGGCGATCTCGGTCGCGGGGCGGCCGGCCGTCGTTTCCTGAGGATTCGTTCGAAAAAAAAGCGGCGCGCGGACCTTCCGTCACGCGCGCCGCAAAGACGGCTCTTACCCGGATTGGATCAGGGGAAGATGTCGCGCTCGCCGTAGGCCGCGGCGATTCGCTGGAGCGCGACGGCGTAGGCCGCGACGCGCATCGAGCACTTCTTCTGCCGCGCGAGCTCGACGACCTCGCGGTAGGCGCGCTGCATTGCCTTCTCCAGGCGCTCGTCGACCTCTTCGAGCGTCCAGTGCTCCGAGCGCTTGTTCTGCACCCACTCGTAGTAGCTGACGGTCACGCCGCCGGCGTTCGCGAGCACGTCGGGCAGGATGTCGATGCCGCGATCGATCAGGATCTTTTCGCCCTCGGGCGAGCAGGGGCCGTTCGCGCCCTCGGCCACGAGCCGCACCTGCAGCGCCTTCGCCTCCTCGATGCCGATCTGGTTCTCCAGCGCGGCCGGGATGAAGATGTCCGCCTTGATCTTGAAGAACTCCTCGCGGCTGATCGTCTTGCCGCCCGGGTAGCCCGCGATCGAGCGGTTCTTCTTGACGTAGTCCTGGAGCTTGTGGGGGTTGAAGCCCTCGGGGTTGTAGAGGTAACCCGAATGGTCGCCGACCGCGATCGTCGAGGCGCCGAGCCGCGACAGGATGAGCGAGGTGAACGAACCGACGTTGCCGAAGCCCTGCACGATGAGCGTCGCGCCGCCGAGCTGGAAGTCGCGCTCCTCGGCCCACTCCTGGATCGTGTACACGAGGCCCTGGCCCGTGGCCTTCTCGCGGCCCAGCGTGCCGCCGCAGGCGACCGGCTTGCCCGTCACGACGCCCTTCACCGACTGGCGGAAGAGGCTGCCGACGGTGTTCATGTACGTATCCATGGCCCACGCCATGGCCTTCGCGTCCGTGCCGACGTCCGGCGCCGGGATGTCCGTGTCCGGGCCGATGTTCGAGCCGAGCGCGTGGAAGAACCGACGCGTGATCCGCTGCAGCTCGTCGCGCGAGACCTTGTTCGGGTCGAACTTGACGCCGCCCTTGCCGCCACCGAGCGGCAGGTTCATCAGCGCGCACTTCCAGGTCATCATCGCCGCGAGCGCCTTGACATCGTCGAGCGAGACACCCTCGTGATAACGAATGCCGCCCTTGTACGGGCCGAGCAGGTTATTGTGCTGGACCCGGTAGCCCTTGAAGAGCCGGATCGAGCCGTCATCCATCTTCACGGGGAAGTTGATGATGATCTCGTTCTTCGGCTGGCTGAGGATCGTCTTGATGTACTCGGGCAAATCGATGACGCGGGCGGCCTCGTCCAGATAGCCCTGTACGACCTTGAAGAACTCGTACTTGTGGTGCTTCTCGACAGCGGCTGGCGGCACGCTCACAGACCCGGCTGTGCTCACCGTCTGGTTGTTATCCATGGGTGGCCGTTCTAGTCCGTGCCAAAGCCCAAATCCATTTTTTGTTTCGCGGTTCTGCGCACGCGCCGCGCGTCATTCGCGGATGACGCGCGTCATCGGAGCTTTTGCGAAAAAATTGCCATTTGTGCGGTGCAACATCGAGGCCACGCGACGACACGCGTCATTGGGTGGTCACTCGATCGATCAAGGGCGAGGCCAGAAGAAGAGGACGTAGATGTACGTAAACGTCCCCGTCACCATCAGCGCGTCGACACGATCGAGGATGCCGCCATGGCCAGGGACGATGCCGCCCGAGTCCTTGACCCCGGCCGATCGCTTGATCATCGACTCCGCGAGATCTCCAGCCTGTCCGGCCGCGCCCGCCACGAGCCCGAGCACGATCGCGTGCTCGAGGGGCAAACTCTTCAAGTAGAAATAGTGCCCCACGACGGCCCCGACGACGGCCGCCGCGAGCCCGCCGACCGCGCCCTCGACCGTCTTCTTGGGGCTGACCGCCTCGTAAAGCTTGTGTTTGCCCAGGAACCGGCCCGCGAAGTACGCGCCGGTGTCGCTGAACCACGAGAGCACGAGCGCGAGCAGCACGAAGCCAGCGCCCGAAGTACCGGCGTCGCGCCGCAAGAGCGCGAGCGAGCCGAGGCCGCCGCCGAGGTAGAGCGGGCCGAACCCCATCGCCATCGCGCGGAGCGCCGCGGTCTCGATCGACCCGAGCCGCGCGAGCGTGATGAAGAGCGCGACCGTCGGCAGGAGGAAGAGCAGGGCGACGAGCGCAGCCGCGTTCGTCGTGAAGAACCAGAGCGTCGCCATCACGCCGAGCGACAAGAGGACGCCGAGGATCCGCGAGGCGCGATCCTGCGGGTGCGTCATGCCGAACAGCTCGATCGCGCCGACCGCGAGCGCGAGCGCGAGGAAGAGCGCCCAGCCCCACGTGGGAGCGCGATAAAGCAGCGCGAGGAGGAGGGGGATTGCGATGACCGCCGAGAGGAGGCGCATCGCGAGATTGCTACGGGCAGCCAAGGTTCAAACCCTCATCGCCCCGCCGTCGAGGGGCGAAGCCGTGCGCGGAGACGTAGCATGCGAAAGGACCCGACCGAAGCGCCTCTCGCGACGCTGGTAGCTGGCGAGCGCTTCGAAGAGGTCTTCCTCCTTGAAGTCGGGCCAGAGGACGTCGGTGAAGGCGAGCTCGGCGTAGGCCGCGCCGAAGAGCAGGAAGTTCGAGATGCGATGCTCGCCGCCCGTGCGGATGATGAGGTCGGGCTCGCCGACGCCAAGGCTCGGCAGGCGAGCGGCGATCGCCCGGGTGTCGATCGTCTGCGGGTCGAGCTTGCCCTCGCTCGCCTCCATCGCGAGGTCCCGCGCCGCCCGCGCGATCTCCTCCTGCCCGCCGTACGAGAGCGCCAGCGCGAGCGTCATCTTGCGGTTGTCCCCCGAGGCCGAGCGCAGCGGATCGAGCGCGTCGCGCACGAACGGCGGCAGTCGCTCGAGGTCGCCGATCGCCACGAGCCGGATTTCGTTGTCGAGGATCTCGTTTCGCTCCGCGACGAGAAACTCGTGCAAGAGCCCCATCAGCGCGTCCACCTCACCCGTCGGCCGCGCCCAGTTCTGCTCGCTGAACGCATACAAGGTCAGCGCCGTCAGCCCGAGCCGCCGCGCCGCCCGGACCACCCTCCGCACCGCCGCGCTGCCGGCCTTGTGGCCAGCCTCACGAGGTTCGCCGCGCAATTCGGCCCAGCGGCCGTTGCCGTCCATGATGATCCCGACGTGGTGTGGGAGGTTGCTCGCGTCTACGTACGTCATCACAGTCTCGAACGCCCGAGGGGTTCGGGGCGATTCGGAGCCCCGAGCGCGATCCGCGGCGCGGCGCAGTTTCCCCTGTTGACTACCGACTGTCGACTGTTGAGTCTCCCGCCATGAGCATCGGCCTAGGTTTGACCGTCACGCTTCGCGTTCGTATCGGAGCCCACGACGCCCACTACGCGGGCGAGCTCGTCGATGGAGCCCGGATCCTCGGGCTTTTCGGCGACGTCGCCACGGAGTTGCTCATCCGGCTCGACGGCGACGAGGGCCTCTTCCGCGCCTACGAGGCCGTCGAGTTCCTCGCGCCCGTCCGTGCCGGTGACTACATCGAGGCGACCGGCGTCATCACGAAGGTCGGCAACACGTCGCGCACGATGGCCTTCGAAGCGCGCAAGGTCGTCGCCAACGTGCGCGATCCGGCGCTCTCGCCCTCCGCGGCGGACGCGTTCGCCGAGCCGGTCGTGGTCTGCCGCGCGATCGGCACGTGCGTGGTGCCGAAGGATCTGCAGCGCCGGCCGCGCCTCGTGCTGCCCGCGCTCTCGTCGCCCGGCCCGGAGCTCGTCGCCAAGTTGCCCGAGCCGCGCCCGATCATCACGCCGCCTCCGCACGTGATCGTCACGCCGCCCGAGTCGCCGCTCGTGCTGACGGCCGCGATCGTGGGCGCCGAGGTGACGCGCGCGCACACGCCCTACCTGCCGATCACCGCGCAGGAGCTCGCCGACGAGGCCGCGCGCTGTCGCGACGCGGGCGCCGCCGTGATCCACCTGCACGTGCGCAACGCCGACGGCACGCCCTCGCAGTCGAGCGAGCTCTTCGGCGAGGCGATCGCCCGCATCCGCGAGAAGACCGACGTCATCATCCAGACCTCGACCGGCGGCGCCGTCGGCATGAGCGTCGAGGAGCGGCTCGGCCCGCTCGCGTGCAAGCCCGAGATGGCCACGCTGAACTGCGGCACGATCAACTTCGGCGACGACATCTTCGTGAACACGCGCCCCGACATCCGCGCGATCGCCCGCCGCATCCGCGAGGCCGGCAGCATCGCGGAGCTCGAGTGCTACGAAGTCGGACACATCCACGAGGCGCTCGCGCTGCTGAAGGAGGGCCTCATCGGCGCGCCGCTTCACTTCCAGTTCGTGCTCGGCGTGCCCGGCGCCATCATGCCGAGCGAGGAGGTCGTGCTCTTCATGCGCTCGCAGATCCCCGCCGGCGCGACCTGGGCCGTCGCCGCGGTCGGTCGCCACCAGAGGCCCATGACCGAGCTCGCGATCAAGCTCGGCGGCCACGCGCGCGTCGGCCTCGAAGACAACATCTACCTGGAGAAGGGCGTCCTCTCCGAGGGCAGCGCGCCGCTCGTCGCGCGCGCCGCCGCCTACGCGAGGAGCCTCGGCCGCGAGATCGTCGATCCCGATCGCGCCCGCGTGCTCCTCGGCATCAAAACAACCGCCGCGTGATCGTGCGATCCCAAATCATCCCCGTCCGGAAGCCATGACGTCGCCGCGAGGCACCTTTGTCGATACCCTCGCGGCGCACGCGCGCTCGCGTGGACCGTTCGTCCTCGGGATCGCGCTCGTCGCGCTCCTGATCCGCGTCGCCACGAGCCCGGCGCCTCCCGCGCGGAGCGTCGAGGCCGTTGCGGCCATGCTCGGCGCCACCGTGGGCGGCTCCGTGCGGCCCGAGGACTTCGTCTGGGAAGAGCGCGGCGGTCTCGTGCACGACGCCATGATCGGCCGCCGCGTGCTCTTTCTGGCGGCTCGGCCATCCGGAGCGAACGCTGCGCCCACGAACGATCTCTACCGCGCGGAGGTACGCATCTCGCGCGGCGGTCGTCCGGTCGCCGTGCGCAGGGTCGTCAACCTGACGAACACGCCGCTCGGGCACGAGCACGACCTCGTGGCCCACGGTCGCTGGGCCGCCTACGCCACCAGCGCGGACGGCCTCGTCCAGGGGATCACGATCCTCGATCTCGCGGGCGACGCAGCCGTGCAGGCCGCGCGTACCCGCAGCGAGCGGCTGCGCGCCTCCGTGGAGAACTGGCTCTCCGAGGGCGCGCTGCGCGGCATCGGGGAGATCGCGGTCCTCTTCGGCGCGCCACCCAAGGAAGCGCGCTTCGAGCTCACGGAGGACATGCTCGTCATGGCCCTCGGGCAGGACGCGTTGCCCGCCGCGGTGACGCTCTCCGACGCGTCGGTGAACCCCGGCCCGCGCGACGAGCACGCGCTCTCCGCGCAGCGCCTCCCGCACGACGTGACCCCGTGGTCGCCTTTCCTCGAAGCGACCACGCGCGAGCTCGTCGGCGAGGGCTCGGCAGGTCGCGTGAAGCGGATCGTCACGAGCCTCCGGACGACGTCGATCCGCCTGCGCGAGGCGACCGCATCCCCGCCGCCCGAGCTGCCCGCCGCGCCGTCGACGGAAGCGCCCTCGGACGAGGGCTTCCCGCCGCCCCGCGTGGCCACGAAGCGCGACCGGACGATGCCCGGCGAGGGCCTCTGGCTCCCGGCGCCCGCGCCCTTGCCGATGAGCAAGCCCGAGGCGCCGCCGGCCCTCTTCACGACGATCGTCCGTCCGGATCCCGATCGCCCGCACGCCGTCGTGCACCTCGTCGCGATGGATGGCAGGCGCCTCGAGCTGCGCCCGATGCCCGGCACGCTCGCGCCGCGCACCCCGACGGGCCTGCGCGGCGAGGGACGCATCCCGGCCGCCGACGTGCCCGCGGCCGTCGCCGTGTTCGCGGGTGGCCCGCCGGCAAACGCGCCTCCGCTCGGCCTCGTCGTCGAGCGCCGCACCTTCCTGCCGCCGCAACCCGACGCCTCCACGCTCGCCGTCGATCGCTTCGGCCGTCCCTCGATCGGCGCCTGGCCCTTCGGCGCGGACGTGCCGCCGGCGATCCGCTCCCTCCGGCAAACCGGCGCGCCGCTGGTCACGTCCGGCCACGTCGGAAAACTCTCCGAGGCCGACGCGGTCCTCGCCGATCGCTCCGCGCTCTGCGTGACCGAGGCGGGCCACCTGATCTACGGCTGGGGCGAGGCCCTGCCCGCCGAGCTCCTCGCGCGCGCGCTCGTCCTCGCCGGCTGCCGCGAGGCCCTTCCGCTCGCCACGAGCCCCGATCCCACGGGCATCGGCTTCTTCCAGCGAACGGGCGACGAGATCAGCGCCAGCGTGCACGCGGCCGGCATGTCCCTCGCGCCCGCGCGCGCGCTCTCCGGCTCGCCCACCGAGCTCGTCTACGTCGTCGTGCGCAAGGCGAACCCGGATGCGCCGCTGCCCGAGGGCGTCGCGTGGGAGCCGGATCCCGGCACGCAGCCCACGCCGCTCTGGCAACCGGGCATCTACACCGCGACGGTCTCCAAGCTCGGCGCGCAGGTGCGCGTCGCGTGGTTTGCCCCCGAGCGCTTCACCTTGCACATCCGCGCCGGCGAGAAGGAGCTCTCGCATCGCTTCGGCGGCACCTTCCCCGGCGCGCTCTCCGATGCCGAGCGTCCCCACGTCCTCGCCGCCGTCGGCCTCGGCGCGGGCCGCCGCAAGGGCCCGCGTGGCCTCGCGATCGACGGATCCATCGGCCTCAAGTTCGCCCCCGGCGCGGGTGCGCTGGTCGTCGGCGACGGCCCTGTGCGCATCGACAAGAGCGAGGCCTTCACGCCCACGCCCGACGCCGACGCGACCGAGCTCCCTCTCACCGCGGACGAGGGAAGGCCTCTGCCCGAGGCGCGTGTCGTCGGCTCGATGCGCCCGCGCGCGGCCCTCTGCGCGCTCGGCGATGGCGCGGTCCTCGTCGCGACGACGACCTTCGACACCGACGAGGCCACGACCGAGGCGCTCGTGGATGTGGGCTGCACGCGCGTCGTGGCGCTCGATCGCGGCGCGCATCTGAACGCCTTCGTCCACCGCGCCGGCGGCGAGACCGCCCCCGAGGCGCGCTACGAGCAGACGACGCTCTACGTCCTCGAGAGTCCCATGCGAGGCCGCGCGTCTGCGCTCCTCGGTCCTGCAAAAGCAAACTAGTTCCGCGGTGCCTCTCTCCCGGGAGGGAGAGGGGGGATGGAGCCGCCGTCTAGGCCGCGGCGCGCTGGATGAGGATCTTCAGCCGCCCGAGGGCGCGCGCGTGGAGCTGCGACACGCGCGGCTCGCTCACGCCGAGGTGCGCGCCGATGTCCTTCAGCTTCACGCCGTCGAAGTAGTGCATCCCGACGATCTGCCGCTCGCGCTCGGGGAGCTGCTCCATCGCCCGGAACAGCGCGCGGTACGACTCGCGCGCCTCGAACGCCGCCGCCGGGTCCTCGTCCTCGGCGATGAGGTGCACCTGCTCTTCGACCGGCGTCAGCTCGTGCAGGCTCACGAGGCACGTCGGCCGCGCGGTGCCCGTCTCGCCATCCCGCGCCGCCGTCACGGCAGCGCGCCTTCGCCGGCTCAGCCAGTCCTGGGCGCGCAGCTCGTCCACCACGGCGCCGCGGATGCGCATGCGCGCGTACCACTCGAACGTCTCGCCCCCGTTGCCACCGTTCCTGCGGAGCGAGTCGAGGAGCCCGAACACGCCGGCGGCGAGCAGGTCGTCCCGCAGCACGTTCGCCGGCAGCCGCCGCGCGATCTGCGCGACGATCTGGTTCACGAGCGGCAGGTAGCTCTTGAGGGTGTGTGGGCACACCGGTGCCAACCCTCCCTCCTGCGCCGCCCGCCCGCGCCGAGGCCGCACATCGGACGGCGGCGCCTCGGGGAGCGAGCGGCGACCGACCGTGCTGGCAGGCTCTTGCGGGGCGCAGGGGGACACCATGGCCGTACACCCGCTCAGATCCGCCTGGGCGATGACGGTCGCGTCTCGTTCCTGAACATCCTGTCGGTGGAAGTAGGACTGCTGCATCTGTTCAGGGACCTCGTGATGTAAGCAACGTTCGTGGCACATCCTTGTGAGGTGGCAAGGAGCGGCTCGTCCCAAACGTACACTGGTCCCGTCCTCCAGAGAAGGACCGCAAACGAATCTACACCACGGATTCTGCACCAGGAAATTCCCTCAGAGTCTCAGGAAAATCCCTAACGCTTCCTACCGAGGCAGGGTCAGTTCTGACCCGCCTTCGGCGTGTTTCGATGCGTCGGATCCTGGGTGCTGGAGTTTCCAGTTGAAGGATCAACGACTTGCGAAGGGGGGGGATGGGTATCCCCAGACCCACCTCCCTGCGCAGGGGGTGTGGTCGGCGTTTCTTTTCCTGCCCCAGCGGGGGCAGGGGTCGCGCCCGAAGGCGCTTGATCCACGTCCGCCGTCGACTCGTCCGCGGAGGCCTGGGCCACTGGGGAATCGTAGCGTGGCGCCTCACCGGGTCGGGAATAGTCGATCCAGAAGGCCTTCGTGGTCCGGACGTCGAGGTGAACGAATGTGCTGTTCGGGTAGTAACCTACCCCAGCATTGCGAAAGGTCCGACAGAAATCGCGCAGCATCGTGTTCGGCACGCCCTCGATGCTGAAATCCATCGCCCTGCCCAGGTTGTGGTTGGAGTGCTTGGTGTACTGGGTGGGAGAATAGGGTCGGAACCCACTCGTGATGTGGATCGTACGCCCGCCAAAGTGATCGCTGACCATGCCGATCAGCGTGGCGAGGCGCGGATCGATCGCGGTCTTCGCGCCCGAGGGCCCGTGCCGCATCATCTTGCCGAGCCCCGTCAGCGCCGACGGCACGAGCCGCCCGTGCTTCGTGAGGAGCTGCGTCTCCAGCCGCTCGCTGCCGCGCACGAGCTTCACGAATCCCGGCCGCTTCGGCTTCATCACGAGCGGCTCGGGCTTCGCGGGCTTCGGGTCGCCCTTCTTTTTTCCCTTGCCAGCGGCGGCGCTCTCCTTCGCGTCCGCCTTCTTGCCATCCTTGGCCGCCCGCTGCGCCGCCGCCTTCTTCGCGGCCTCCGCCTCTTTCCCCTTCTCGGGGATCACGAGCTCCTGGCCCGGCTTGAGGAGCTGCCCGGGCCGCAGCCCATTTGCCGCGCGGATCGCCTCGACTGTCGTACGATACCGCTTCGCGATCTGGACGAGGACCTGCCCCTTGGCAACGACGTGAACCACGTCCCCCGCCTCGGCGCAGACCGAGAAGAGCGCGACCGCCGCGCCGGCCATCAAGGCGGCGCAGCGGAGCCGGAACGAAGAACGAGCCGGTTTCGAGGCGAAAGCGTCCATGTGTGATGTATTCAACGTTGCCTGGGGGCTCGATACGGCCACGCACCCAAGGCTGTCTTACCTTCGGTACGCGGAACCGTTCGATGCGTAAAGCACTATTTTGGCCGCGGATTGGCGGGGGTGCGATGCTGGCTCGGACCCCCTCCCGGGGTCGGGCCGGCGGAGCCTGCGCGCGCCGCTGTTACGAGGACCAGGACTGATCGATGGCGGACGGAAACAACCTGGTGGGCGTCGACATCGGCTCGAGCGCCATCAAGGTGTGCCAGCTCAAGGAAGGTCGCAAAGGGCTGTCGCTGGTCCGGGCCGGCTACTGCCCGCTGCCGCCGCAGAGCATCGTCGACGGCCACGTGATGAACGCCTCGGCGATCGTCGCGGCCGTGGGCCGGGCGCTCGCGGACGCCAAGATCAAGCAACGCGAGGTCGCGCTGAGCATCAGCGGTCAGGCCGTGATCATCCGCAAGATCACGGTGCCGCTGATGACCCAGACCGAGCTCGACGAGCAGATCCAGTGGGAGGCGGAGCAGCACATCCCCTTCGACATCAAGGACGTGCACGTCGACTACGAGGTCCTGCGTCGCCGCCCCGAAGCCGGGCAGATGGACCTGCTCCTCGTCGCCGCGAAGCGCGAAGAGGTGAGCGACTACCTCGAGGTCGCGCGACAAGCAAAGCTAAAGCCCCTCGTCCTCGACATCGACGCCTTCACCGTCCAGAACCTCTTCGAGTACGGGCGCGGCATCCCCGCCGATCAGACGTTCGCGATCATCAACGTCGGCGCCTCGCTCACCTCGATCAACATCGTCTCGCGCGGCGCGAGCTCGTTCACGCGCGACATCCCGAACGCGGGCAACTACGTCACCGAGCAGATCCAGAAGCAGCTCGGCGTGACGTTCGAACAGGCCGAGGAGCTCAAGTGCCAGAGCGTCGCGCAGCCCTTCGGCCCGGCGGCCCAGGTGCCGCCGATCGTCGACGCCGTTTGCGACACGATCGCCGGTGAGATCCAGCGCTCGCTCGACTTCTTCCTCGCCACGAGCGGCGAGCCCGAGATGCACCGGATCTACCTCACGGGCGGTACCTCGAACCTGCCCGCGTTGCCTGCGGCGATCTCGCGCCGCTCGCGCGTGCAGGTCGAGATGCTCCAGCCGCTCGAGCGTGTCGCCGTCGAGGGCAAGGACGTGAGCGCCGACATGCTCCGCGCCCGCGGCTCGCAGCTCTGCGTGGCCCTCGGTCTCGCCATGCGCAAGGACAAGGAGAAGCGCGCGTGATCCGCATCAACCTCCTGCCGCACAAGCGCGGCGCGGCGACGGGGGCCCCGAGCCAGCGCTGGCTGCTCGTCGTGCTCGCCGTGGTGCTGCTCGAGATCGTGGGGCTCTTCCTCTTCTACCAGTCGAAGCGCGAGGAGCTCGACGCGCAGAACCGCACGAACGCGCAGCTCAAGAGCCAGATCGACGACATCAAGCGCCTCGTCGCCGACCACGAAGACATCAAGAAGGCCCTCGCCGTGCTGCGCGCGCGCGAAGAGGCGATCGTGAAGCTCCAGGCAGGGCGCAGCGGGCCGACGGCCGTCTTGCTTGAGCTCGCGCAGATCATGTCGACCGGCAGGGGGCCCTCGGCCGATCCGGACAAACTCGCGAAGCTGCGCAAGGACAACCCCCTCGCCGTCTTCAACCCGGCCTGGGACGCGCGCAGGCTCTGGCTCACGGCGTACGTCGAAGGACAACGCACGGTGCGCATCGAGGGCCTCGCGCGCGACGGCAACGACGTCTACGAGCTCGCGCAGCGGCTCAAGCTCTCGCCGTACTTCTACGAGGTCACGCTCTTGCCCGGGAAGAAGGACGAGGACCGCACCGCGAAGATCGATCTCGTGAGCTTCGCCCTGCAGCTCAAGGTGAGGTACTGATGGCCGCCAAAGCACCCGCGGCGGGGAGCTCGTCGCTCGATCGTCTGCCCCTCGCCGGCAAAATTGGCGTCGGCCTGCTCTTCCTGACGCTCGTCGGCGCGCTCTTCTTCGTCTTCGTCTACGAAGATCTCTCGAACGACCTCGCCGCCGCCAAGCAACGCGAGGGCACGCTGCGCGGCGAGCTCCGCGCGGCCGAGGCCGTGAAAGAGGCCTACCAGAAGGACCGCGACGAGAAGATCCGCAGCGAGGCGCGCGCCGAGCAGACGAAAAAGATCCTGCCCGACGAGCCCGAGACGCCCGCGTTCCTCGCCTCGCTCCAGCAGACGGCCACCATCGCCGGCGTGAACCTCACGAGCTGGACGCCCGTCGACGAGGTCCCGCAAGAGTTCTTCGCCAAGGTGCCGATGAAGCTCACGCTCACCGGTCGCTACCACCAGATCGCAAAGTTCTTCCACGGCGTGGGGCAGATCGACCGCATCATCAACATGGAAGACATCCAGATGAAGCTGTCGACGAAGACCACCTCGGCGAAGCCCGATCAGCCCGTCGAGCCGGAGGTCACCGTCGAGTGCCTCGGCACGGCCTTCCGCGCGCTCAAGCTCGACGGCAAGGACGGGGCGAAGCGAAGGGGGACCGGCAAATGAAGAGCCCGCGCGCGAAGCTCGGGATGCTGCTCGTCGCGCTCGTGCCGACGGCGCTCGCCGCCGGCTGCGAGGACGATGAGCTCTGGGTGCCGCCGCCGAGCGCGACCCCGCCGCCTGGCGCCACGCCCGACGGCGGCGCAGGCACGGGCGCGGACGGCGGCGCCCTGGCCGCGAAGAGCGAGCCACCGGAGCTCCCGCAGCGCGAGTTCCTCGAGGCCGACTTCACCGAGACCGAGAAGAACCGCGACCCGTTCCGCGGCTTCGCGAGCGTCTTCGCGCAGCAGGCCAAGAGCCGCACGGTGGTGCAGCGGACGGTGGTGATCGAGCGATACGGGCTCGACGAGCTCAAGCTCTCGGGCCTCGTCACGCGCTCGCAGCCCCGCGCGCTCTTCATCGACCCCGCGAACGTGGGGTGGGTCGTCAAGGTCGGCGACTTCGTGGGCAAGCCCGAGATCGTGCGTACGGGCGGCCCGGCGGGGATCGACGTGGCCATCAACTGGCGTGTCGACCGCATCCGCGACGGGGACGTCGTTTTTGTTCGCGAGGACCCGGCACACCCGGAAATCGCCCCCGTCACGCGAGTGATCGCGCTCTTCCCCGAAGAAAACGCGGGCAACGAGGCCCGGCGGTAACGACGAATTAGGCCCCTTCCGCGCGGTTTGGGTAGCATCGGGCGCATGCTGACGAAACCGCGCTCCGCGATGCTCCTCGGGGCGCTCCTCTCCTTCGCCTCCGCAAGGGCCTACGCCGACGGCAATACGCGGCTCGAGGTACGGGACGTCAAGCTCGCCGCGGTCGGCAAAGGCGAGGCACGCGTCTCGGTCACGACGAGCGCCGAGCCGCGCTTCTTCGCGCGCGTCGACGGCGGCGGAAAGCGCCTCGTGATCGACGTGTCGGGCGCCGAGATCAAGGGCGCGCCCGCGGCCATCACGCAAGGCAACGCGCTCGTCGGCGGCGTCCTCACGCAGACCTTCGATCAGGACGGCAAGAAGATCACGCGCGTCCTCGTGCAGCTCGCGCGCACGGCCGAGTACCGCATCAGCGCCACGTCCACGGGCCTCGTCGTCGACCTCGCGGCTGCGGACGCGACCGCGCCGATGCGCGCCGCCACGCCCGTGGTCACGTCGTCGTCCGCCGCGCCGAAGGCCGAGGAGCGCAAGGCCGAGCATGCGGCGGCCGGCGCGGCCGTCACGAACGTCCGCTACGACCATCAGGCTGGCAAGGATCGCGTCACGGTCGAGCTCAACGAGAGCGTGAAGTTCTCGCACGTGACCTCGGCGAGCGGCCGCTCCATCCTCGAGCTCGAAGGTGTGCGCTTGCCCGACGCGCTCGAACGCAAGCTCGACGTCAGCGCCTTCGGCGGCACGATCACCGCGATCTCGACGTACCGGCGCAAGAGCGATGCGTCCCGCGTCGTCGTCGAGGTCGAGCCCAAGGGCGACGCGGTCGGCGTCGCCTCGCGCGAGGGGAACACCCTCGTCCTCACGTTCGCGGACAGCGCGGCGCACCCGATGCTCAGCGGCGTCGGCGCTGACGGCGGGGCCGCGCGCCGCGTGCGCACGGTCGCGCGGGAAGAGGACGTCGCAGGGGCGCCGAGCACGTCGCGGGCTGCGGAGACGACGGCGTCTGGCGAAGAGGCCGCGGGCTTCTTGCCGACGACGCTCGCGCAGCAGCGCCGCTTCACGGGCCGGCGCATCGACCTCGACCTCAAGGACGCCGACATCCACAACGTCCTGCGCCTCGTCTCCGACGTCGGCCGCGTCAACATCGTCACGTCCGACGACGTGAAGGGCAACATCACGATCCGGATGCGCAACGTCCCGTGGGATCAGGCCCTCGAAACGGTCCTCCAGGCCAAGGGCCTCGGCATGGTCCGCCAGGGCAACATGATCCGCGTCGCGCCGCAGGCCGAGCTCAACAAGGAGCGCGAGCTCGACCTCGCGCGCAGGAAGAGCGAGCTCGCGCTGGCGCCGCTGGAGACGCGCCTCATCCCGGTGAACTACGCCGTCGCCAAGGAGCTCCAGGCGCGTGGCAAGGATCTGCTCTCGCCGCGCGGCTCGCTCGCCGTCGACGAGCGCACCAACGTCCTCGTCGCGCGGGACGTCGCGGGCAACCTCGACCAGCTCGAAGAGCTCGTGCGCGCGCTCGACACGCAGACGCCGCAGGTCCTCATCGAGGCGCGCATCGTCGAGGCCACGAGCCGCTACCTGCGCGACGTCGGCATCCAGTGGGGCGGCGACGGCACCTTCAGCCCGGCGACGGGCAACCCCACGGGCCTCGTCTTCCCCTCGCAGATCGGCGTCACCGGCGGCGCGAGTGATCAGGCGACGCCCACGGGCGGCCTCTCGCCGTTCCAGAACACCGTCCAGAACCCGAACTTCGCGGTCAACTTGCCGGCCATCACGGGCACGGGCCTCGGCGGCGCGATCGGCATGACGCTCGGCTCGATCGACAACACGGTCAACCTCGCCGTGCGCCTCTCGGCGGCCGAGGCGAGTGGCCTTTTGCGGATCGTGTCGAGCCCGCGCATCCTCACGCTCGACAACCGCGAGGCGCGCATCAGCCAGGGCACGCTCATCCCGTTCTCGCAGATCAGCGCGCAGGGCGTGCAGACGACGTTCCAGGAGGCGAAGCTCCAGCTCCTCGTCAAGCCGCACGTCACGAGTGACGGCAGCGTCTCGATGCACGTCAAGATCAACCGCGACGAGCCCGACTTCAACCAGACCTCGGCGCGCGGCGATCCCACGATCTTGAAGCGCGAGGCCGAGACGGACCTGCTCATCATGGACGGCCACACCGCGGTCATCGGCGGCATCTTCACGCGCAACACCGGCCGCAACCTCGATCAGGTCCCCGTCCTCGGCGACATCCCGATCCTCGGCGTGCTCTTCCAGCGCCGCCGATCGAGCGACAGCCGCAGCGAGCTCGTGATTTTCATCACGCCGCGCATCGTGAATCGGGCGGAAGCGCTCGGGAAGTAAGGTCGTTGACAGGTCCCTGGGAAGCCGGGTAACTGGCGGCCCAAATGACCTCGAACGACCTCCGATCCAAGCGCTCCTCGTTTTTCCTTTCTCGCGTCTTCCTCGGCATCTGGGGCACGGCTGCGCTCGTCGCGATCGTCGGCTGTGACGACGGAGCCGGCACGTCCGGCGCCGCGGGCGCGCCCTCCACGGGTGGCATGGGCGGGACCGGCGGGATTGGCGGGGCGGGCGGCGTCGGTGGAATGGGCGGCGTCGGTGGAATGGGCGGCGTCGGTGGAATGGGCGGCGCCGGCGGAATGGGCGGCGCCGGCGGAACGGGCGGCGCCGGCGGCGCCGGTGGAATGGGCGGCTCCGGCGGAACCGGCGGCGTCGGCGGGACCGGCGGAATGGGCGGCGTCGGTGGAATGGGCGGCTCCGGCGGGCAGACCTGCGTCGAAGAGACCTGCAACGGCGTCGACGACGATTGCGACAATGCCATCGACGAGGACATTCCCGGCGCCGGCATGTCCTGCGACACGGCGCTCCCGGGCGTCTGCGCGGCCGGCACCACGGCCTGCAAGGATGCCGCGCTTTCCTGCGTGCCGAACGTCCTTCCGAGCCCCGAGGTGGCGGATGCGCTCGACAACGACTGCAATGGCATGGTCGACGACGGCCTCGCGCTCGGCAAGGGGCTCTGGGCCAAGGGGTACGGCAGTGACACGTCGACGCAGAGCGTGACCCGCATCGCCTCGGATTCCGCGGGAAACATCGGCGTCATCGGTTGGATGACCGGCGGGTTCGTCACGTTCGGCGGCCCCATCATGACCGTCTTGGGCTCGGAGGATGCGTTCCTCGTCAAGCTCGACCCGAACGGCGGCTTCTTGTGGCAACAGCAATTCAGCGCCTCGAACAACCTCGGCTGGGTCTCGGCCCTCGCGTTCGATGCGACCGGGAACGCGTATACGGCCGGTTATTTCGTCAGCAACCTGACCGTGGGGAACACGACCCTCAATCCGATCGGCGGCGGCGGGGACATTTTCATCCTCAAGCACGACGCCGCCACGGGAGCGGTGCTCTGGAGCAAGGTCTTTGGCGAGTCCACCAACTCGCAAGGCGTGTCGGACCTCGCGACCACGCCGGCCGGCAACCTCGTGGCCACGGGGACCGTGAATGGTGGCGCCGTGAGCCTTGGCGGCGCCCCCTTGGCCGGATCTTCCACCGACGCCATCCTCGCCATGTACGACGCCACGGGCACTCATCTCTTCAGCAAGCGATTCGGGGACGGCTCGAGGCAGTCCGGCAAGAGCGTCGCCGTCAATGCGGCGGGCGAGATCGCCCTCGCCGTCGACATCGAGGGCACGGTCCATTTCGGCGGCGGCGTGCTCACGTCGGCGGGCTTCGCCGACGTCGCGATCGCGAAATTCGCTGCCGATGGGACCCACCTCTGGAGCAAGCGTTACGGCACCGCGATGGAGCAGAACGTCAACAAGGTCGCCTTCGATGCGCAGGGCAACCTCCTGCTCGCGGGCACCCATTACGATCCCATCGATTTCGGATGCGGGCCCGTCTCGCCGCCGAACAACCACGGATTCTTTGTGGCGAAGCTCGATCCGAACGGCGCGTGCCTCTGGACGAAGACCTACGGCACGACCCCTGTCAAGGGGGTGAACGCAGCCAGGCTGGCCGTGGATCCGGCGGGCAACGTCATCGTGACGGGGACGTTCCTGGGCAGCATGGACCTCGGCGGCGGCATGATGACCGCCGTGGAATCGTCTCCGGATATCTTCGTGCTCAAGCTGAGCTCCACGGGCGCCTATGTGTGGAGCAAGCACGACGGCGACCCGGTGGAGTACGAGACGGACACGTGCAACGACGTGGCGACCGATCCGATGGGGAACATCCTGCTCGGCGGTGATTTCGGCGGCAACATGAACTTCGGCTCGGGGACGATCTCGGCCGTCGACCTGAACACGCAGGACGCGTACGTGGCGAAGCTCTCGCCCTGAAGGCACCCCGCCGCGCATCGTCCACCGCGCGAAACCGCTTGAAAAACCGCGTCTGCGTGTCCCGAGGGGCGCTTGCAACGCGTGCAAACCGCACTTTGCGTGTACAGGGAGCCGCTTGCAACGCTTGCAGGCGGCTCTTTGTGCGTTCAGGGAGCCGCTTGCAACCGTTGCAAACGGCTCTTTGCGTGTACGGGGAGCCGCTTGCAACGCGTGCAAACGCCTCTTTGTAGGGTCATGGCGCCGCTTGCAGCGCGTGCAGGCGGGGTCCGGTACGCGCAAAGTGCGGTTTGCACGCGTTGCAAGCGGGGGAAGGGACGTGCATCGCGCGGAAGCCCTGGGGGCGTCGGGCTATTGACAGGTCACGGGAGAGCCTGATACCTGGCGGCCCGAATGACCACGAAGGATTACCAACTCAAGCGTTCGTACTTTTCCCTTCCTCGCGCCGTCGTCGGCGTCTGGGGCACGCTTGCCCTCGTCGCGATCGCGGGTTGTAGCGACGACCCGAGCACGTCGACCACCGCGGGCACCTCCTCCGGTGGCAGCGGCGGAGCGGGCGGCTCGATGCAGACCGGCGGCATGGGCGGGACGGGCGGGACCGGCGGGATCGGCGGCATGGGCGGGACCGGCGGGACGGGCGGGATGGGCGGCGTCGGCGGGATGGGCGGCGTCGGCGGGACGGGCGGCATGGGCGGCGCCGGTGGAACGGGCGGCGCCGGCGGCCAGAACTGCGTCGCCGAGACCTGCAACAACTTCGACGACGATTGCGACGGCGTGATCGACAACGGCAATCCCGGCGGCGGCGCCGATTGCGACACGGCGTTGCCCGGCGCGTGCGGCGCGGGTCATACCGCGTGCACGAGCGGCAGCCTCGTCTGCAAGGCCGACGTCGCGCCCGGATCGCAGGCCGAGACGTGCAACGGCGTCGACGAGGATTGCGACGGCACCGTCGACGAGGACGTCGCGGGCGTCGGCATGCCGTGCGACACGGCCCTGCCGGGCGTCTGCGCAGAAGGCACCACGGCGTGCAAGGACGCCGCGCTCGGCTGCGTGCAAAACGTCATGCCGAGCGCCGAGGTGGCCGATGGGCTCGACAACGATTGCAATGGCATGGTCGACGACGGCCTTGCGCTCGGCAAGGGGCTCTGGGCCAAGGGGTACGGCAGCGACGCGTCGACCCAGAGCGGCTTCCGCATCGCCACCGATTCCGCGGGGAACATCGGCTTCATCGGCACGATGAGCGGCGGCAACGTCAATTTCGGTGGCGCCACCATGACCGTGTCGGGCTCGGCCGACGCATTCCTCGTCAAGCTCGATCCGAACGGCGGCTTTTTGTGGCAGCAGCAGTTCAGCGCGACGAACCAGCTCGGTCACCTCAATGCCCTCGCCTTCGACCCGACCGGCAACGTCTTCACGGCCGGATACTTCCTCAGCGGCATGACCGTGGCGGGCAAGACCTATAACCCCATCGGCGGCAGCGGGGACATTTTCCTCCTCAAGCACGACGTCGCGACGGGTGCGGTGCTCTGGAGCAAGGTCATCGGCGAGAACACCGACTCGCAAAACGCGTCCGACGTCGCGGCCACGGCGGCGGGCGGCGTCGTGGTCACCGGGACCGTGAACGGCGGCCCCGTGAACTTCGGCGGCGGCGGCTTGAATGGGTCGTACGCCGACGCCTACCTCGCCCTCTATGACGCCGCGGGCAACCACGTCTTCAGCAAGCGATTCGGGGACGCCTCGTTCCAGTACGGCAAGAGCGTTTCCGTCAATGCGGCGGGGGAGATCGTGCTCGCCGTCGACCTCCAGGGGACCATCAATTTCGGCGGCGGCGTGCTCACGTCGGCGGGCAACAACGACATCGCGATTGCGAAGTTCGCCGCGGACGGGACGCACCTCTGGAGCAAGGTCTACGGCTCCGCGTCGACGCAGGAGATCTTCCGCGCGGCCGTCGATCCGCAGGGCAACATCCTGCTCACGGGCACGCACCAGGACGCCCTCGACCTCGGCTGCGGGCCTGTGACGCCGCTGAACAACGCGGGGCTCTTCGTGGCGAAGCTCGATCCGAGCGGCGCGTGCGTCTGGACGAAGACCTACGGCTCGACCCCTGCCAAGGCGTTCTACAACCCGACGCTCGCCGTGGATCCGGCGGGCAACGTCATCGTGAGCGGTACGTTCCTCGGCAGCATGGACTTTGGTGGCGGCGTGGTGAACGCCGTGGCCTCGTCGCCCGACATCTTCGTGCTCAAGCTGAGCCCCACGGGCGGCTACGTGTGGAGCAAGCAATACGGCGATCCGGTCGTGTACGAGGGCGACACTTGCAACGGGATCGCGACGGATCCGATGGGGAACATCGTGCTCACCGGCGAGTTTGGGGCCAATATTGATTTTGGTCTCGGGACGATCGCGTCTGGAGATACGAACACGTCGGACGTGTTCGTGGCGAAGCTGTCGCCCTGAGGAAGGGGAGCGCCTGGGGCCGCCGCCTCATGCTTGGGGCGGCGCGCCCAGCTCGGCCAGCCTTTCGCGGACCCATTGGTTCTGCTCGGGCGTGAGGCTCTGTTCGAGCGCGCGCTCGAGCGCCTCGATGGCCCCCGGTCGATCCCCCGCCATGATCAGCACGTGACCTTTCCGCGAGAGCGCCGTCCCGGCGTAGGCCGGTTCGCGGGCGGCCAGGTCGAATTCTTCGACGGCGTCGCTGCGCATCCCTAGTTCCAGGTAGAGGATGCCGCGATCTAAATGGGTCGCCGCGTCTGCCTCCGCGTCGTTTTCACGGTGCACGATCCATCCCGCGTCGGCAACGTCGAGATCGAACACGAACGGCTCCGACGACCGATCCTGGATCTCCACGGGTTTCCTTCGTTCTGGGGGCGCCAGGGCGACGCCGTCTTCCTCATCGAACGTAACGCCGGGTTGCTCGCGCCTCTCCCGCACGAACCAGCCGATCGCGGGCCGGAGCGCGAGGGTCGCCGGATCCTGAGCGATCCCCACGAAACCCCCGACGAGCTCCATGGCGACAGTTTGCTCCTCGGCGCGTTTCACGAAAGGCGCGACCGAAAGGCCCGTCGTGAAGGACGTGTGCTCGTTCCCCGATTCGTGCTTCATCCACGTCGAGAGTGGCGCCGTGCACGCCGTCGAGAGAAGCACGTTGATCCACCCCGTGACCACGGGCGTATCTCCGCCGCACACCTCCTCTCCGGATGGACGGAGGACGGTCTCCTTGTAAATGGATTGCCAGAACTCCACGTCGACGTCTCCTTCCGACGCCGCCACGAACTGGTCGAGGATGTCGAGGACCACGGCCGTCCACGCCGCCAACCCGAATTCGCCGAGCACCGCGGCGCGCTTCCGGAGATCCCGCCAATCGGCCGGCGTGCCGAGCAGCGTAATGGACGGAATGCCGCAGATGACGAAGAAGCTGTACTCGAAGTAATGCTGGAGCGTGTCGAGCAGGGCGATCTGGAACGCCGTTCGTTCGATCGGTCCGGTCGTGGAAAACCCCGCCACGAAGAGGTCGCGCTTCTTCCCGACCTCCTCGGCGACGCCCGCCGTGAGCGCGTCGATGGCCCCGCGCCACGCCTCGACGTCTTGCCCCGGCTCCTCCGCAAGCGCGACGATGATGTCCTTTTTCCCCTGGTGCCGCACGAAGCGCTCCCGCAGCGCCTCGGCGTTGTCGTTCACGTGGAGCGCGAGCCCCTGCACGAGGCAGAGCCACACATCGTCCGGGGCGAGCGTCAGCGGGCGGTGCTCCGCGTACGCGAACGCGACCGCCTGCAGGAACGGGTGCATCCCCTCACTCAGCTCGTTGTCGAGCTCGATGATCTCGGGCGCGTTGCACGTCGAGGCGATCGCGCGCTCTTTCTCGCGAAGCTTCTCTGCCGCAGGGCTCGTACCGAACGGGCGGTGTGCGAGCTTGACCGACGAGACCTCGAAGGTGCGCATGACCACCGCATCGTACGGTGATCCCGCCCCCCGCGTCTACGCGCGCGCCGGGCCAAGAATCCGCCGCCGATTTCTTTGCCTCTCGCCCGTCGGCCGCTAGGTTCCCCCCGATGAGTCCGCATTCGAACTGGTTCCGCGCGGCCACGGCGGCCCTCCTCGGCCTCGCCTCGGCGGGCGCATGTGGCGCGGCCATGCCGGAAGGCGAACCGGTGGGACGGAGCCACGCCTCCACCGACACGGAGGCGGACGCGCTCGCCCGCAAGGCGGAGGAGTCCGGCGATCCGTCGAAATGCCCCCACGGCGCCCTCGAAGACCCGCATCACGGATTCGTGCGTTGCTTGCGCCCCGACGAGCGCGACGCCGGCTGGCTCCCGCCGCCCCCGCAACCCGAGCCGCCCTCGCCGGACGCCGGCCCGCCGCCTCCGCCGCCGCCGCCGCCTCCGCCGCCGCCGCCACCGCCTCCGCCTCCGCCCGAGAAGCCCGCGGAAAAACCGAAGCCCGGCCCTCCGCCCCTCGTCACGGTCGCCGCGCCGAAATTCGAGGGCGGCGAGGTGCCGCGCGCCGAGAAATTCATCAACTCGAACCTCGAAGGCATTGCCAAGTGCATTGCCGACAATGGTGGCCTCGAAGCGGCGAAGGGCTCGCTCAAGGTGAGCTTCCTCGTCCGCGCGCGCGGACGCGCCGAGGGCGTCGAGATCGAGACCAAGAAGGGCGTCACGGAGGAGGCGGCTTCCTGCATCCGCCTGCTCCTCAAGAACAAGGCGGTCGGCGCCCCGAGCTCGGATCCCGTCGGCGTCACGGTCACCTTCTCGCTCGAACGACCTCGCTGACGATCGTATCCTGCCGGCATGGCACGGCAGCGCTTCCTCCCCTTATCCTGCGGCATCGGCGCCCTCCTCCTCGCCTTGTTCGGCGCGGGCGCGCGCCTCCCCGACGTCGGCCCGCGCTCGGCCCGCGTCGTCTCGCCCGGGGTCCCGCTCGACGCGCCGGCCTATGGTCCTTCCAAGGGAAAACAGGCGACCCCCGCGGTCGCCTATGACGGAACGAACTGGCTCGTCGTGTGGGAAGAGCACGCGGCGGACGGTTTTTCCTCGGGTCTGCGAGGCGTCCTCGTGGGCCCCTCCGGCGCGCCGCTCGATCCGCAGGGTTTCGAGGTCGAGCCGTCCGTCGGATACAACCTCGCGCCCGCCGCCGCCTGGGACGGCGCCGGGTGGGTCGTCGCCTGGGAGAGCGGCGTCCCCGGCGACGCCACGAGCTGGGACATTCGCGCGCGCCGCTTCGGCCCCACGGGCATTCCGCTCGACGCGTCGTTCGTCCTCGGCGGCGCCGCGAATGCGCAGCGCGCCCCGGCCATCGCCGCGGGCAATGGCCGCGTCCTCGTCGCCTGGGAGGATTTTCGGAATGGCACGTCGAACGACATCTTCGGCGCGCGCATCCTCTCGAACGGCGTCCTGCTCGACCCGCTCGGCCTTGCCATCGGCGCCGCCACGAACGAGCAGGCCCGCCCCTCGGTCGCCTGGGACGGCACGAGCTTCGTCGTCGCGTGGCAGGACTATCGCAGCGGCTCGAACCAGGACGTCTATGCAGCGCGCGTGACTCCGGCGGGCGTCGTCCTCGATCCGGCGGGCATCGCCGTCTCCGCGGCCACGGGCAGCCAGATGTACCCGGCCGTCGCCAGCAATGGCACAAGCTCGCTCCTCGTCTGGCGTGATTACCGCAGCGGCAGCTCGTACGACATTTACGGCGCGCGCCTCGCTCCGGACGGCGTGGTCCTCGACGCCGCGGGCCTGCTCGTCTCGGCCGCCTCGGGCTCCCAGCGATACCCGCAGGTCGCGTGGGACGGCGTGAATTTCGTCGCCGTCTGGGAAGACCTGCGTAATGGCGGCGGCGTGTACGATCTGTATGGCACGCGCATCGATTCCCAGGGCACGGTCCTCGATCCGGCCGGGTTCGTCGTGGTGAAGGGCGGCGCCGACGACCTCTCCGTCGCGCTCGCCCCCGGCGCGACCCATACCCTCGCCGCCTGGGACGCCGACGCGGAGAGCCGCGACATCTTCGGCGCGCGCATCCCCCAGGGCGGCACGGCCGTCGACACGCCCCCGGCGCTCCTCTCCACGGCGCCGAACGAGGAGCGCGTCGGCGACGCCGCGTTTGACGGGACGAACTGGTTCGTCGTCTGGGCGGACTCTCGCAAGGGGGGCAGCGTCGTGGCCGGCGTCCGCGTGAGCCCTGCGGGCGACGTCCTCGATGCCTCGGCGATCCTCGTCGCGACCGGCCAGGGCCCCGTCGCGGACCCGCGCGTTGCGTTCGACGGGAAAAACTACCTCGTCGTCTGGACCGACCGTCGCACGACGCAAAACCAGTCCGACGTCTATGCGGCGCGCGTGACCCCTGCCGGCGCCGTCCTCGATCCCGGGGGTTTTCCCGTCGCCACGGGCGGCCCGTCCCAGGAGTCGCCCTCCGTCGCCTCCACGGGCAGCGCGTGGCTCGTCGCCTGGATCGACGATCGCAATGGTTCCACGGCGTGGGACATCTATGGCGCCCGGGTCTCGCCGTTCGGCGCCGTGCAGGATCCGCAGGGGTTTTCGATCACGAGCGCGCCGGGCTCCCAGTATCTCTCGGACCTCGTCTCGAATGGCTCGCTTTACCTCGCCGTGGCCTCCGATCAACGCACCGATACGAAAGGCGACATCTATGCCTTCCGCATCGACCCGAGCGGCGCGGTCCTCGACCCTGCGGGCATCGCCGTCTCCGTCGCGCCGAACGCGCAGACGAACCCCGCGGTCACCTTCGACGGCACGGATTTCCTCGTGGCGTGGTCCGACGAGCGCGCGCCCACGGCCCCCGACATTCACGCGGCGCGGGTGACGGCCGCGGGCGTCGTCCTCGATCCGGCGAGCCTCGTGCTCGCCGCGACCCCCAGCGCCGAGCGCGCTCCTTCCGTGGCCTTCGACGGCGTGCGGCACATCGTCACGTATTCGATTGCGTCGGCCGAGTCGAGCGACATCGCGGGCCTCCGGCTGCATACCGACGGGACGCCCGTGGACGCGACGCCTTTCGTGATCAGCGCGCAGCCGGCGGACGAGACGCCGTCGATCGCCTGCGCGGGGCCGGTTGGAAAGGCGCTCGTCGCGTACGGGGCGTTTGACGATGCGACGGAGCGAATGCGTGTCCGCGCGCGCGTCGTGTCCGACGACGGAGGCGGGGCAGGTGGCGCCGGAGGCGGAGGCGGAAGCGGAAGCGGAAGCGGAGGCGGAGGCGCAGGCGCAGGCGGAAGCGGCGGCGGCAGCGGCGGCGCAGGCGGCAGCGGCGGAGACGGCGGCGCAGGCGGCGCAGGCGGGAGCGGCGGCGCAGGTGGAGCCGGCGGCGGGAGCGGCGGCGCGGGAGGAAACAGCGGAAACGGCGGATTCGGCGGCATGGGCGGCGCGGCTGGAAATGGCGGCGCGGGCGGCGGGGGTGGCCTCGGGGGAATGGGCGGCGGCGCATCGTCGGGCGGCGGGGATCGTCCGACGGGACCGCTCCTCATCGAAGACGGTTGTGGGTGCCGGATGACGGAGCCCGCATCGAGCGCCTCGCCGGCCCTCCTCTCGCTCGCCGCGCTTTTTCTCCTGCGGCGACGCCGGTTCGAGCGTAAGCTCCCGTCCGCGTGACTTTGGCGGGGGATCCATCGGTGGGCACGGAGCTACGTTTCGGCGCGCACAGGCTTGCCTTCGAGGCGACGGACACGGTTCACGTCGAGCTGTGCGGCGAGCTCGGCGAGGAGCTCCAGTCCCTCGCCGAGGCGCTCGAAGTCTGGGGCGTGGGGCGCCCGTACATCCTCACGCTCGCCTCGGTCTCGCGCGTCACGACCTGGACCGCGGGCGCGCGCAAGGTCGCGCTTTCGTCGCACCGCATTCGCCTCCCGCCGCGCGCCCTCGCCCTTTATGGGGGAGGTTTCGCATTGCGCATGTCGGTCGAAATGCTCATGCGCGCGACCGCCGCGCTTGGCGCCCGCGATCGATTCTTCTTCCACGGCCACGACGAGGCCGAGGCGCGCGCGTGGCTCGCGGGCATGCGCCCGAAGCTCGTGGGCGTCGCGAAGGCCTGACGGGCCGAGCGGCCCCTCGGCCTCGTCCGCGAGGCGATCGCGAGCGTAGCCCGGGGCGGAACCGGTGCTAAGGTGCGCGCGCCGCCGTGTCCGATCCTCAACTCCTCCAGCGCGAGATCGCTCGCCGCAAGACCTTCGCCATCATCTCCCACCCCGACGCGGGCAAGACCACGCTCACCGAGAAGCTCCTGCTCTACGGCGGGGCCATCCAGCTCGCGGGCGCGGTCAAGGCCAAGCGCGCGCGCGCGCACGCCGTCAGCGACTACCTGGAGATGGAGCGCGAGCGCGGCATCTCCATCCAGTCGAGCGTCCTCCAGTTCCCTTACAAGGGCCGCTTGCTCTCGCTCGTCGACACCCCCGGCCACGCCGACTTCAGCGAGGACACCTACCGCGCGCTCATGGCCACCGACGCGGCCATCATGCTCCTCGACTCGGCCAAGGGCGTCGAGGCGCAGACGAAGAAGCTCTTCCGCGTCTGCAAGCTCCGCTCGATGCCCATCTTCAGTTTCGTCAACAAGATGGACCGGCCCGGCCGTGATCCGTTCGAGCTCATCGGCGAAGTCGAAGAGGTCCTCGGCATCGGCGTCTACCCGATCACGTGGCCGATCACGGTCCGCGGGCAATTCAAGGGCGTCTACCACCGGATCCTCCGGCAGGTGTTTCTCTTTCAGCAGGTCGCCCACGGCGCCGAGATGGCGCCCATGCAGGCCCACGATCTTTATGCACCCGACCTCGAAGAGGCCGTCGAAGAGGAAGGCGTCAAGCAGCTCCGCGAGGACGTCGAGCTGCTCGACGCGGCCGGCGACGCCCTCGACACGGGCAAGCTCGCGCGCGGCGAGGTCACGCCGATGTTCTTCGGCAGCGCATTGACGAATTTCGGCCTCCCGCAGCTCCTCGACTCCTTCGTCGAGATGATGCCGCAGCCCGCCTCCCGCGCGAGCGACAAGGGCGCGATCGCCCCCGACGACGAGCGATTCACCGCGTTCGTCTTCAAGATCCAGGCGAACATGGATCGCGCCCACCGCGACCGCATTGCGTTCGTCCGCGTCTGCTCCGGCCGGTACGAGCGCGGCATGAAGGTCCGCCACGTAAGGCTCGATCGCGACATTCGCCTCACGAACCCCGTGCAATTCCTCGCGCAGGAGCGCACCGTCGTCGACGACGGCTTCGCGGGCGACATCATCGGCGTCTTCGATCCGGGCATCTTCCTCATCGGCGACACCCTCACGGACGGCGCGAACGTCAAATATGCGCCGCTCCCGCAGTTCCCGCCCGAGCATTTCGGCCGCGTGGTGATGGTCGATCCGATGAAACGCAAGCAGCTCAAGAAGGGCCTCGAGCAGCTCGCGCAGGAGGGCAGCGTGCAGCTCTTCCGGCCGCCGGAGGGCCGCGAGGGCGAGTCCATCCTCGGCGCCGTCGGCGAGCTCCAGTTCGACGTCGTCAAGCACCGCCTCCTCAACGAATACGGCGCGGACGTCCGGATCGAGCGACTCTCGTGGAACATCGCGCGCTGGGTCGAGGGCGAGCCCGTGCCGCTCGCGGAGCTCGAATCGCAGCTCTACGGGTATGGTGCGCTCGACGTGCACGGCCAGCCCGTCGTCCTTTTCAAGGGCGACTGGCAGCTCGAGACGTGCGCGAAGGCGTTCCCGAAGACCCGCTTCGTCGAGCTCGGCGCGGGCGCGCTCAAATTGCCCTCGGCGGACTGAGCGCCTCTCCACGAGGCGCGCCTTTCGGGGCGCGTCCGGCGCATGATACAAGGGATCATGCGCTTACGAATTTCCTCCTACCTTCTCCTCACGGCACTCTCCCTCGTCGCGGCGCCGGCTTGCGGACCGGATGGGCAAGAGCCTCCGACCATCGCCCCCGTCCGGCCGAACCCGCCGACGGAGAACGACCCTGCGTTCACCGTGACCGGCGTCCCGCGCTACGTCCTCGCCGGGGGCGACGGCTTCACCTCTCCCACGAAGGCCTTCGAGGTTCGCGTCTCGGCGCCCAAGGACGTCGTCGACATCGACGTCTGGATCGACGGCGCCGAGGAGCCCGTTTCGCTCGTCTTCAATGCCGACGCCGTCCAGTCGCACGGCGAGATCCCGACGGAAGAACTCTCGATCGGCACCCATCGCATCATGTTTTCGGTGCGCGGCTCGAAGGATGCATTCTTTCAGGGCGAGTTCATCAAAGGCCACGCGCTCTACATGATCATCTCGACGGACTGGGATTTCTCGGACGTCGACGATCGCGTCCTCGACCACCACACCGAGCTCCACAAAGCGCATCCCGAGCTCAAGATCACGCACCTCCTTGGCCCGTACACGTTCACGGATCCCGCCGTCCCCCAGAATCGCCGCGATGACATCGTGAACTGGGCCAAGAGCATGGCGTTCGACCACGGCGACGAGATCGGCCTCCACATCCATCCGTATTGCAACTTCGTCGAGGCGGCGGGGGTGACGTGCAAAACCGAGCCCTCGGTCGCCGACCCGGCCGGCGATCCCACCGGCTACACCGTGCGCCTCGGGGCCTACACGCGCGAGGAATGGAAAACCCTGTTCGGCAAGGCGAACGAGATCTGGGAGCAGGTCGGCTTCGGCAAGCCCACGTCCTTCCGCGCCGGCGCCTGGACCCTGGAGACGCACGTCGCGCAGGCCCTCGTCGACACGGGCTTCCTCGTCGACTCCTCCGCGAACAACTGGAAGCTCATGGACGAGTGGATCGGCTACGACATCTACGACTTCAACGAAACGCAATGGGCGCCGATCGGCGACACGAGCCAGCCGTATCGCCCGACCGAGGACAGCATCGTCCCGGGGGGCAGCGGCGCCGCGCTCGGCCTGCTCGAGGTCCCGGACAACGGCTGCATGGTCGATTACTGGGCCGTCGAGGAAATGCAGAACATCTTCGACGCGAACTACCGCGACGGCGACGCCCTCGCCGCGCCCACGCAGGTCTCGACGGGCTTCCACCCTGCGACCACGCAATATTACTCCCCGTACGAGTTCGAGCGCCTCGACACGTTCTTCACGTACGTCGACCAGTTCCTCGCCTCGAAGGGCGAGGGCCCGGTCGTTTACATCAACATGACCGACGCCACGAAGATCTGGTGAACCTCAATCGCGATCACGCCGCGTCCTCCGCGGCCGGATCGCTGTCTCCGGCGGCAGGACCGGCGTGACGCCCGTCCACGCTTCCAGCGCATCGAGCGCCTTCGCGCGGTCCGGCTCCGTCAGATCGACGATCGACGCGGAATGGTTCATCCCCGGCGCGAGGAAAAGGTAGCTGTCCTTCGCATTGCCGACCTCGTACGCCGCCGCCGTGTACGGATCCGTCTCCCCGTACACGAACAAAAGCCTCTCCCCCTCTGCCGAGATCCACGTCGAAATGTCCTGCATCGCCGACGCATCGAACACCGGCGTCTTGCCCGGCACGAGGAATGTCTCCGGCACCTCGATCCCCGGGAATTGCAGCAGATCCGCGACGTTCGATTCGTCGAACGCCGGATACCCGAGCTCCACGCCGGCTTGCCAGTAATAAGGCTCGTACGTGCGGAACTCCTCGTCGGACCACAGGCTCGGCGAGGCGATCTCGTCGAGGAACGCCCATACGTCGTCGTCCGTCGGCGGCGCGCCTCCCATCACCGGACAAACGCTCTCGTCGTAATACTGCCAGAACGTGAAGATGAGCTCCAGCGTGGCCACTTCGAGCGCCTTCTCCCGGCCGAGCAGCTCGTAGCCGAGCCCGTCCATCGCGGCCTGCTCGTCGATCCGCGCGAGCATCGCCTCGCGCCGCGCGAGCACCTCCCGCTGGTAATATCGCAGCGCGTCCTTGCAGGTCGAGCTGCCGAGCGACGCCACAAAATCGAGGTATCGCGCATCCGACGTCCCGAAGCTGTGCGGCGCCACGTACGCGACCGTCCCGTCCACGTCGTCCGGGAAAAACCGCCGGTGGTACACCGACGTCATCCCGCCTTTGCTCGCGCCGGACGAGATCCATTTCCCCGTGTAGATCGGCTTGAGCGATTGGACGATGCGGTGGTGATCCGTCGCGGCTTGCTCGATCGTCAGGAGTGACCAGTCCGCCGGCTCCGGCCGCGAGGACGCGAAGAACCGTTGCTCCACGAAGAGCTGGTTCGCGCCGAGCAGGCTTGCCGGCTCCCGCAGCCTCGGGAAGCTCGGATTCACGGTGTACCCCGACGTCCCGAGCACGAACGGCGCCGCCTCGTCCCTGTGGAGCAAGACCATCCGCTGCCGGAAGACCGGCCCGCCCGCCGCGCCGTGATCCGCCGGCTGCTCGTACTCCATCACGAAAGAACGATATCCCTCGATGTCCGCGTTTTGCTCCGTCACCACCATGCCGGGGATGGCCGTGAGCCGGTCGAGAATGTCGGCCGGCGGCGGCGGGCTCGCGGGCTCGTCCGAGCAGGCGGGCAGAAAACCAAGGGCGAGCGGAGCCACGAGGCGAAGGGCGCCGCGCATGATTCGAGACATCATCGTTCCCTCAGAGCGGCGCGACCTTCACCCAGAATCGCGGTTCGTATGTGAAGAGCGTATTGACGCTGCCGGACCCCATGAGCCCGAAGCCGACGGGCGTGAATCCGATGGCGAAATGCGAGGTGAGCGGGAAGCCGAAGCCGAGCTGGAATCGCGCGCCGAACCCGTTCGCGGGCTCGAAGTAGGCCGAGTCGAAGACCACGCGCGAGTAGAACGGGATCGTCGTGAACTCGATCTCCGAGTACCTGCCGAGGCCCGCGACGAACCGCATCGGCACGCCGATCCCCCCTTGCGCCGCGTCGGTCGTCCCCACGAAGCGCCCTTCGAGGCCGATCTCGAAGCGCTGCCGGGGCCCCGTCGTGATGCGGTACGTCGCTTCGAGATCGACGAGCGCGCCGTCTTTCACCGCGAACCTGCCCGGCGCGAAATACCCGCCGCCCGCGAGCCCGATGCTGAAGCGCCGCTTGTTGTAATCCTTCTGCGGATCCTCGAGCCGCTCCTCCGGCGGGAGTTCGTCGGCGGGCACCGATTTCACGCCCGCCTGCGGCGTCGCGCCCTGCGGAGGCGGCGGATACGGATAGGGATAGGGGTACGGATACGGCGCGGCCCCCTGCGGAGGCGGCGGATACGGGTAGGGATAGGGGTACGGATACGGCGCGGCCCCCTGCGCGGGCGGCGGATACGGATAGGGATACGCCCCGCCCTGCGGCGGCGGATACGGCTGCGCCTGCTGCACGGGCGGCGGCGGTGGCACGCTCGGAGGCGTCGCCGCGCCGGGCTTTTGCCCTGCCGGCGCCTGCGTGGTTTGTCCCGCCGGTTTCGCGGGCTGCGCCGGTTGTGCCGGTTTGGCAGGCTGCGCCGCTTGCCCCGATTTCGCCGGCTCCGCCGCGGCCTCCTCCGGCACGACGAGCGCCGCCGCCGCGAGCATCGCCGAGGCCAGGGACAAACGCGGACCCCGCCGGGCGAGCACCACGGCCGCGCCGACCCCGACGAGCAGCACGATCGAGACGACCTGCGCCGAGCTCAAGGGCCCGTACGTCCCGCGCGACGCGTCGCCGCGCACCATTTCCACGAAAAACCGCCCCGTGGCATAAAGCGCGATCCACGTGCCGAACGCCCGCCCGTCGCGCCGCGGCCCGAAGAGCCAGAGCGACGCGATCGCGGCCGCCACGAGCCCCACGGCCGCCTCGTAGAGCTGCGTCGGGTGCACGGGCAGGCTCGGCGCCCCCTGCGGGATCCAGCCGAGCGAAGCGTGATCGAGCGCCGCCGGGCTCTCTGCCGGGAAACGCACCCCGAACAAGCCCGCCGTCGGTTTGCCGTAATCACACCCCGCCAGGAAGCAGCCCGTTCGTACGAACCCGTACGAGATCCCGCAAAGCGGAACGGCCCGATCCAGAAACGGCAGCGCCTTCGCGCCCCCGCGGCGCAGCACCCAGGCCGCCGCGAGCGCCCCCAGGAGCAGCCCCCCGTATGCCGCGCGCCCCGCGTGGAGCAGCGGATCGAGCGACCCCGAAAGGAGCGCCTCCGGCAGGGCCCGCAGCCATTCGAATACGTATCCCCCCGCGAGCGCCCCGGCATATGCCGCGATGAGCGCCCGCCCTTCGAGCCCCGCGTCGGCCCCGTCGCGCCGCGACAGCCTCTGCGTCACGGCTGCGCCGAGCAGCGACGCGAGCCCCACCATCACCATGTAATCGGGCGCGAGCCACCCGGGCAGCCCGTGGCGCTCGAGCCACGCGACGACGAGGCTTCTCATGGCCGCCTCCGCCGCGACAGGAGATACAGATACGCGACCGGCAGCGACAACCAGAACGCCGTGCCGACGGGCGAGGGCAGGGGAGAGCGCCCGGTCCGCCGCGCGACCGAGCAACGCGCGCCGCCCATGTACGCCGCCGAAGCGCCGCTGCTATTGCAATTCTTGCAATCCTGATAGTTCTGATTGCAATCCTTGCAGTTCTGGTTGCAGTCCTCGCAGTTCTGGTTGCACTTCGAGCAACTGTCGTTGCACTTCGAGCAATCGTTGTTGCAGCCGTCGCACGAGCTGCCCGAGCAACCGCCGCAGCTCGACGAGCTGCTGCCGCCCGACGGCTCGCCGGAGAGGCTCCCGTCCGAGAGGCATTGCTGGAGCAGGCTCATGCAGCTCTCGCTCGCCACGAATTCGAGCGCCTTCTCCCGCGACGTCACCGGCAGCGCCGCGCAGATCGATCCGCCCGACTCCACGCACGCCCGCACCCCGTCGATGTTCATCAGCGCGAGCACGCAGAGCGCCGCCGCGTTCGACGCGCCCTGGTTCACCCACGCGCACTCCGCATTCGCGTCCGCGAACGTCGGATCCGTCACGTCGTGACCACATGACCCGCTCGTCGCGCAGGCGCACGTCGTCTGCACTTGCAGCGAACACTCTTCGACGCTGTCGGGCAGCTTGTACGGATTGAAATCGACCGACAGGGGCTTCGATTCCGGCAGCCCTGGCATCGGGACCACGGCGGGAGCGGGCGCGAGCGGCGCGCCCTCCTCCTCCAGCGCCGCGAGCGCGACGAGCCACGACGCATTCACATACAGCGTATCGTCGAAGGCCCAGGCGCCCATCGGCAGGCCCGTCGTCCGCACGATCTCCTTCGCCTCCGACCGCTTCGCCAGATCGCGCACCCAGCGCCCCGCGCGCCCCGCGAGCGCCGCTTCTTCGAGCGCCGCCGTCGTGCTCCCTGGGCGCCCCCGCATCTTCGGCGGCTCCTCGTTCGTATCGCCCGCCTCCTTGGCTTCACGCGCTTCGACGAGAAACTCCGTGCCTTGCCGCTCGATCGTGCCGAGCACGAGCGCGTCTTTCCCTTGCTCCTCGCGCTCCTCGTCCGCCGCGCTCGCGAGCGTGTCGATCGTCGTGATGTCCCGCGGCGGCAGGACGAGCCGCTCCTCGACGGGAGCGATCCCGGCCTCTTCCAGCCGCGAAGCCACCTCGCGCCGCGTCTCCTTGGGGAGCGACGCCATCACCTCGGGCGCTGCGCGGAGCGCATCTCGCAGCGGCAGCGCGTCATAAGGCGGCACCTCCTCCCCGCACCCCGTGGAAAGCAGAGCGACCACGAGCGCCCCACAGCTCCCCCAGAACCTCCCCAACCTCCCCATCGCCGTCCCCTTCCTCATTCCCGGGCGATCCACGAATATCAGACCCCTCTCCGGGCGCCAAGCCCCTCCCACGAGGGAGATTCTTGCTGCTTGGCACCCTGCGTCAAAATGCTGTCGCTGGTCACACCTCGCACGTTTTTTCAAAGCTACGCAATCCGTATCGACCTCTCCCGGCGCACCCTGCGAAAATGGCGTGGCACCGGGCGCGGGCAGAGCGGCATGGCCATTGCTATTGCATCGATTGCCTCTCGAAGGAGGGCCCATGCGCTCGCTTTTTTCTTCCTTGGGCACGGCGGGCCTCGCGCTCGCTTCCTTTTTGCCTGCCGGCCCCGCACGCGCGCAGATCGACGTGAATCCGCCGTTGCCCGAGGTCCTCCTGCTCGTCGACACCTCCGGATCGATGGAGAACATGGCCGACGGCAGGAGGCCCGAGGAGGCGGGCGCCGCGTGTCTTCCCGGCGCGACGACCCCGATGAATCGCTGGGCCACGCTCGTCTCCGTCCTGACGGGCACGATCCAGGATTTCTCGTGCCTTGCGCAGGACCGCGACCGTGCGGCGTTCCTCGACGAGTATTCGATCGGCGGCGCCCCGCCTGCGGACGCGAAATATCACCTCCCGTTCCACCGCATTCTCTCGAACGGATGCACCCACGGCCCCGGCGCCTTGCCCTCGCCCTGGTACGACGCCTCCGACGACGCGATTCGCACGCACGCCTGGAACGATCGACAAAAGCCCTGCGACGCGCCCGGCTTCTTGCAAGACGCGGACGGCCTGCTCGATACCTATCGCGATCGCGTTCGTTTCGGGCTCATGACCTTCGATTCGCTCCCGCACCCCGGCACGGGCGCGGAGGGCGGATACAGCTATTTCCTCGGATGGAACGACGGTGGGGCGCCGGCCCATGGCCATCCGGCGGGGTGCGCGGCGCAGCCATTCGAGGTCGGCGCGAAACACCCTGCGGCGCCGCCCTGGGAAGGAGGGCTCGTCGGGTTTGGCGGGTACGACGCGCCGATCGCCGAGGTCCGGGCCCACAACGCGCAGATCCAGCGCACGCTCCTCGCCCTCCGCCCTTTCGGCGCCACGCCGCTCGCCGGCATGCTCGCCGACGCGCGTGATTTCTTGCTTCACGACACCACGAAACACCCCGCGACCGGCGTCCCCTTCGGCCCGGCCGACGATCCTTATCACAAAGGCGGCTGCCGCCCGCGGTTCGTCCTCGTGCTCTCCGACGGCGAGCCGAACCTCGACCTGCGCGACGCCTGCGCCGCGGGCGACGGAAAATGCCCTTATCCTAGACCCTGGGAGATCGCCCACGACCTCGCCACGGCGGCGAACCCCATTGCCACGTTCGCCGTCGGGTTCGGCCTCTCGGGAGCCGGGGGCGTCGATTGCGCGTCCCTCTCGCCCGCGGAGCTGCTCGACGCGAGCGGCCCTTGCGCGCACGCGGACGGGAGTCTCGCCGCCTGCTGTTCCCTCGCGCGGATCGCGCACGAAGGCGGCACCGAGCGCGCCTATTTCGCCACGGACCTGCCCTCGCTTCGAACCGCCCTCGACGCGGTCCTCGCGTTCGTCTCATCGAGCTCCACGAGCCGCACGATCCCCGTCTTCGCGTCGGCCGGCGCGGCGATGGCCCAGGGGGACGCGTCCGCCGCGGGATACCAATTCGTCACCTCCTTCGACGCCCCGCCCGGCGAGCCCTGGAGCGGAAACCTCGAACGAAAACGATACGTGTGCGAGAAACAAGGCGGCCTCGACGTGCCCGTCCTCGCCCCCGTCGACCCCCAGAAAGGTGACGATTTCGAAGCGAACCTCGCTACCGGCGTCCCGGCCCGGCGCTTCTTCACGGTTCTCGCCGATCCCACGGGACAAACCATTCCGTCACGCGCCAGCATCCGGCCGTACCTCCAGAACGGCGACGGCCTCGCCTCGACGGGCGGCGTCTCCACGGGCCTGCTCGAAGGGACGCATTTCGCCGAGACCCTCGCCCTCTCGCCCGCCGCGCTCGGGATCGACGCCGGATCCCTCCCGGAGACGTGCAAAGCCTTCGCGCTCCCGTCCCCCACGACGAACGCCTGCGCCGAGGCCGTGATGCGCTGGGAAATCGGCGATCCCCTCGTCCCGCACGCACGCGCCGGCCACGAGCTCGGCAGCATCTATCACGCGATTCCCGCCGTCATGACCCCGCCGCGTGCATTCCTGCGCGATGAAGCCTATGCCGCGTTCGCCTCCGATCCGGCCTCGCAAAAACGCCCGCCCGTCCTCTTCGTCGCCACCACCGACGGCCAGCTCCACGCCTTCAAGATCGCCGCGAACGACCCGGCCGATCCCTCGCGCGTCGATTCGCTCGCGAACAACGAGCTCTGGGCGTTTTTCCCGCCGCACGTGCTCCCCGGCATCCTCCCGACCTACCGGCAGCAAGCCTTCCTCCTCGACGGCAGCCCCGTCGTCCGCGACGTCGTCTTCTCTCGCACCCGCGGGGATGCAAAGGCCGGCGCGGCGAGCACGCAATGGCGCACCGTCCTCCTCGCCGGCGGGGGCATGGGCGGAGGGTTTTATGATGCGCTCGACGTCACCGACCCGGAACACCCGCGCTTCCTCTGGCAGCTCTCGACGGACGAAGCCGGCGCGCCGCTCTTCGGCGCCGAGACGCCCCGCCCAGCCATTGCCACGATTGCCCTCGAGGACGGCAAAGGCGATATCGAGGAGGTCGCGGTCGCGCTCCTCTCCGGCGGGCATTCCGGCTCGCCCGGCGCAGAAGCCTGCCCGCGCCTCGTGCAAGGCTCGCTCGTCGCGCCCGACGAACCCCAGAAGCCTCCGTTCGGCCCGCTCGCCGCGCGCTGCCACGGCGCTTCGAGCGGCGCAGCCCTGCCCGCGCGCTCCTTGACGATCGCCCGCCTCGACACCGGCGAGATCCTCGCGACCTTCCGCGGTTTGCCCTCGGACGGCCCGGCCCTCGCGCCCGCGCGCGTTCGCCCCTTTTCCTTCGATGCCCCGGTCACCGGCGTCCCGACGCCTTTTCCGGCTCTGCCCGGGCAAGTCGCGGATCGCGTGTACGTCGGGGACGCCGACGGAAACCTCTATCGGATCGACCTCGGGAGCCCCGATCCCTCGCAATGGACCGCGCGCCTCGCCTGGGACGCCTATTCGCTCCCCGAGGACACGGCCTCGGCGCGCCAGCCCGTCGAGACCCCGCCCATCGTCAGCGTCGACCCGCTCGGCCGCCCCGTCATTCTATTCTCCACGGGCGATCAGGAGACATTCACGAAGAGCGCGGGCGTCCGAGCGCGCATCACCTCGATCCTGGAGGACGCCTCGCCGGCCGGCCTCGTGACCCGCCACAACTGGACGATCCCCTTCGAAAACGGCGTCCGCGTCACGGGCCCCATTTCCCTCTTCGACGGCGTCGCCTATTTCGCGACCTTCACGCCCGAAGGAGACCCCGCCGCCGCCTGCTCCGACGGGCACGGCTCCGTCTGGGGCGTCGATTATCTCCGCAAAACCGCTTGCAGCCCGAGCGGCCCGACCCCGCCGCCCGGCTGGCCTTGCCCCCGGTACGTGAAAGACCCGTTCGTTTTTCCAAGCCAAACCAGTTACTTCGAGGAACAACCCGCGGGCACCGTCGTCTTCGGCGTCGCCGTCGAGCGCACCCCGAGCTGTTTGGCCCCCGTGACCCTGCCCGATCCATGGCTCGGATCCATCACGACGATGGGCCCGTCCTCAGGTGGCGATTTCCAGCTCGTTTTCCAGACCGGGCGTGGCGGTCAGGCGAGCGAAGGATCCAAGACGCGCACCTTCACAAAACCCCTGCCGCGCCCGCGCGGGGCCGTGAAAGTCGATTCGTGGGGCGTCGTGCTCGATTAACGCCGCCGCTCGGCCCGCGCACGGGCCTCCGCCTCGCCCATCTCCGCCTCGGCGAGCGCCTCCGCCTCGGCCGCATGCGAAGACCCCGGCGCCCCCATCCCCACACGGACCCGCGGCGCGCCAATCCGCGCACCCCCCGTGCCTTTCACGTAATACCGGAGCGTCCCGTCATCGTCGACCTCCAGCGAAACCTGCCCATCCGGGCGTTTCGCCATTTCCGTGAGCAGCGCGTCGGCCTCGGTCTCGGTCACATTCACAGCCCGCGCGAGCTCAGCAGGCGTGACCGAGCCGGAATTCCGCCGCGCCACCGCAAAGACCGCCAGCTCGTGCGCCCCGCGCTCGCGCTCCTTGCCCGTCTTCCAGAGCAAACGGCCGCCCAGGATGAACAGGAGGCCAAACAGCACGCTCATGGCGCCCAGGAACCCGCCGACGATCCACGCGACGCTCGCGCTCACAAGCGAGACCAGCCCCCCGATCGTGAGCGCCAAGAGCACGCCCGTCACGAGGATCACCCAGCCAGCCACGCTCGCCACCCCGCCGCCAATCTTCGACGGCTGGCCCGCGACGTTGACGGGCGTATCCTCCAGAAGCGAGCGAGGCGCGCCGCAGGCCGTGCAATACGCGCGAGCACCTCGCACGATGGTAGGCGCATCCTGACGGCAATTCTGACATCTCATCGTTCGGGCTCCAGCTCCTAGCGGCCGAACATAAGGCTCACCTTTCCCGTTGTCGCGGGGAAAGCAGCCAGGCGACGGGCGAGCCACGCCAGGCGCTTGCTCGCAGGCCGTCGCGCCGGGGCGCTGCCCCGGGCCCCGCGGGGGCTATCCGCCCCTCGACCCGGACCAGGGCCAGCCCTGGACCTCTGGGCATCGACTGCGCGAAGCGCAGTCGATGCG
>NZ_JARZHH010000036.1 GCF_029946515.1 Polyangium sp. 6x1 | reverse complement strand
CTGCGCCGCCGATACCGCCAGCGCCGCCGCTGCCGCCCGCGCCGCCACTGCCGCCCGCGCCGCCACTGCCGCCCGCGCCGCCTTCACCGGCCGTGCCGCCTTGCCCACCCGCGCCGCCCGAGGCGCCTTGTCCACCCGCGCCTGCCGCGCCGCTGCTCGAGCTCGAGCTCGACGTCGATAAGGTGCTGCCTTCGTCTCCACACGCGGCGAGCGCGACGGTCGAGGCGAACATGCAGGCAAAAAAAGCGTCGCGGACGTGGGCCATGAATCCTCCGTTCGAGGCGCGATGAAAGCATGGCGAACGGGGAATTTGGAGCCCGCGTTGCGTCACGAACGGCGCGGATCGGGAGAAACGCGGGTCCCGGTCGGGAAAGCACGCACGCTTTGCCCGCCCTCGCCGGAGCCACGAACGGTGGGGTTCACCGGTTGTCCACCGTTGGTGTTCGAATCATCTTCGACATGTCGCTTTTTGTCCGCGCGATAGACGGATTCGCGCGGACGAACGAAACGCGACGGGTGCGGAGACTCCGGGGGGAGATTTCGATGCACGACCTATCGACGTTCTCGCTCGATGACATGATCAGCTGCGGCGCAATGCTGCGCGGCCTCGGAGCCGAGGCCCGGAGCATGGAAGACACGGCCGGGCGCGTCGTGCGCGCTCTCCACGAGAACCTCGCGTGCCCCACGGCAGGCGCACGCGCATGCGCGCTCGTGAGATTCTTCGAGACCCAAAGGTTCGAAGCGCTGCCGGCGGAGCGACGGAGATTCGCGCTGCGGATGGCCGGCGGCGAAGCGCTCACGCCGGAGACGACGTGTTTGCAATTGCTGGCGAGCGCAGGCGACGAGTCGGCCTGGAACGATCCGATGGCGTCGGCCGAGCACCTCGCGATTCCCCTGCCGAGCGAGGAGGCGCTCGCGCGAATGCCGATGATCGCGCGGCTCTGCGCGCAGCTCGGGATCGGGACGAGCTCGGTGCTCAAGCCCTCGCGGTTCACGGAGCTCGCCGAGCGGACGTACGACGTGTTCCACGTGGAGCACGCCGCCGAGAGCCCGTACGTGCCGGCGAAGGCGAGCTTCGTGGAGCGTCACAAGATCCGCTCGGTCGTCGGCTGCGGCGGCGTCTTGCCGAGCGGGCAAATGTTCGCCGTGCTCTTGTTCTCGAAGGTGCACGTGACGCCGGCGACGGCGCAGCTCTTCCGGCCGCTCGCGCTGGCGATCAAGCTCGCGATCCTGCCGTGGTCGTTCGTCGAGCAGGCCGACGCTGCGCCAAACGAGGCGACGCGGGCGGCGCGAGAGGGGGTGCGCCCTTGCGCCCCGTGACGCTCGACGGCGAGACCGCGGTGCTCCGGGCCCGGGTGGCGACGCTCGAAGCGCTGCTCGCGGAGCACGAGCGGGCCGCGGCGGAGCGCGTGCAGCGGATGGAGCAGCTCGTCGCGGATCTGTCGGCGCGTACGCAGGTCTTCGAGGCGACGCTGCGGAGCATCACGGACGGGGTCGTCGTGTGCGACACGTCGGGGCGCATCACGCACGTGAACGAGGCGGCGGCGTCGATCATGGGCTCGAACCGGTCCGGCGGCGCTCCGAGCGAGGACTGGGAGACGCGGTACGGCATCTACTACCCCGACGGCGTGACGCCGTTCCCGAGGGAGGAGACGCCGCTCTTCCGCGCGGCGCACGGCGAGCAGGTCGACGACGTCGAGATGCTCGTGCGGCACGCGAAGAGGCCGGAGGGCGTGCTCATCGAGACGATCACGCGGACCATCCACGACGAGCGAGGCGAGCGGCTCGGCGCCGTGGTGGTCTTCCGCGACGTGACCGAGCACAAGCGGCACGAGCAGGAAATGGCGCAGCAGCTCGTCGTGGAGCGGGAGAAGAACGAGACGCTGGAGCGGCTGCGGATCGCCGTGCACGAACTGTCGACGCCGATCCTCGAGGTCTGGGACGGCGTGCTCGCGCTACCGCTCATCGGCGTCGTCGACTCGAAGCGGTCGGCCCAGGTGATGGAGACGCTGCTGGAGTCGGTGGTGCGGATGAAGGGCCGGTACGTGATCCTCGACGTGACCGGCGTGGACGTGCTCGACACGGCGACGGCCGATCACCTGCTGAAGATCGTGCGCGCGGTGGAGCTGCTCGGCACGCGCTGCGTGCTCAGCGGCGTGAGGCCGTCGGTCGCGCAGACGCTGGTCGAGCTCGGGGTTTCGTTCGGCAAACTGGTGACGCTCCGCAACCTGAAGCACGGCCTCAAGGCGTGCATGCGGTGGAAGGAGACGGACGCGGCTAGTGCAAAAGGAAGCGGCTGAGGACGAACAGCGCGATCATCCCAAGCGCGACGCCCACGCCCGCAGCGAGGATGAGAACGCCGCGTCCGCTTGATTGCGCGCCCTGCGGGGCCATGGGCTCCATCGGCGCATGCGGCGCATGGGCGAGCGGCGCTGAGGGGATGTTCGGGCGCGGCATGCTCTGCGGCACGCTCGGCAGGCGCATCGCGCCGTGCGAGGCCGTCTGCGCGGGGTGACGCATCGGCTGCATCTCGTGCAGGGCCGCTTCGAGGCGCGCCGCGAGCACACCGGCGGTCGGGCGACGATCGCGATCGCGGCGAAGGCAGTCATCGATGATCGACGCGAGCGCGGGAGGCAGGTCTGGCCGGCGCGAGACCACGGGGTCGGCGTCGCGCGTCATGATGCGGACCATGAGCGCGTTGTAGTTCGGCGCCTCGTGCGGGAGCGTGGCCGTGAGGGCCTCGTGCATGACGACGCCGAGCGACCAGACGTCGGCGCGGCCGTCGATGTCGTCGCGGCCCGCAGCCTGCTCGGGGCTCATGTACGCGGGCGATCCGACGACGGTGCCCGTGCGCGTGAGCGTGAGGTGCTCGGGGTTGCCTTCGAGCATCTTGCTGATGCCGAAGTCGAGGATCTTGAGGACGAGCTCGCCGGTCTGCGCGCGGTGCGCGTAGAGGTTCGCGGGCTTGAGGTCGCGGTGGATGATCCCCTGCTGGTGCGCGCTGTCGAGCGCGCGGACCACGCCGACGAAGAGATCGGTGAGCATCGCCGGGTCGAGCATGCGCTCGCGCGCGATCCACGCGTCGAGCCCCTCGCCGTGGAGGAGCTCGAAGACGAGGAAGGGCGAGCCGTCCTCGGCCTGTCCGAGATCGAGGATCTCGACGATGCTGGGGCTTCGCACGCGGCCGCTCGCCTTCGCCTCGTTGAAGAAGCGCTGCAGCGACACGGCGTCGGCCGCGACGTCGGGGTGCAGGATTTTGAGCGCGACCTCGCGGTCGATGAGCTCGTTCTTTGCAGCCCAAACGGTGCCGCTCGCGCCGGATCCGAGCATCCGGACGAGGCGGTACCGTGACTGGATGAGATCGCCAGGGTTCAACCGGCTGGGGAGGATACCAAAGCTCGGCCCGCCGGCGTAGCCGAGAGACGCGCGGCGGGCGTTCCTGTCCTACGGATCAAGTGTCGTAGTAGAGGAAGAACTCGTAGGGGACGGGGCGGAGGCGCACAGCGTCGAGCTCGCGCTCGCGCTTGTACTCGATCCACGTGTGGATGATGTCCCGCGTGAAGACGTCGCCCCGGAGGAGGAACTCGTGGTCGCGCTCGAGGGCCGTGAGCGCCTCGTCGAGCGAGCCAGGGCACTTCGGCACTTCCTTGAGCTCCTCGGGCGAGAGCGCGTAGATGTCCTTGTCGAGCGGATCGCCGGGATCGATGCGGTTCTGGATGCCGTCGAGGCCCGCCATCATCATCGCGGCGAAGGCCAGGTAGGGGTTGCACGAGGCGTCCGGGAAGCGGACCTCGATGCGGCGGCCCTTCGGCGAGTTGCCGGCGGCGACCGGGATGCGGATCGCGGCCGAGCGGTTGCGGCTGGAGTACGCGAGGTTGACGGGCGCCTCGTAGCCCGGGACGAGACGGCGGTAGCTGTTCGTCGTCGGGTTCGTGAGGGCCGCGAGCGCCTTCGCGTGCTTCAAGATGCCGCCGATGTACCAGAGGCCGATGTCCGACAGGCCCGCGTAGCCGTCGCCCGCGAAGAGGGGCTTGCCGTCCTTCCAGAGCGACTGATGGCAGTGCATGCCGCTGCCGTTGTCGCCGAAGAGGGGCTTCGGCATGAACGTCGCGCTCTTGTTGTGGCGCTTGGCCACGTTCTTCACGACGTACTTGAACCACATGAGCGTGTCGGCCATCGACGTGAGCTTGTCGAACCGCACGCCGATCTCGCACTGGCCCGCGCTCGCGACCTCGTGGTGGCCGACCTCGACCACGACGCCGCTCTCGATGAGCGTGGTCATCATGTCGCCACGCACGTCACCGAGCGAGTCCGTGGGCGAGACGGGGAAGTACCCCTCCTTGGAGCGGATCTTGTGCCCGAGGTTCGGGCCCGCCTTGCCCGTGTTCCACGCGGCCTCCTCCGAGTCGATCTCGTAGAACGCGCCGCGCGGCGAGTTGTCGTAGCGGACCGAGTCGAAGACGAAGAACTCCGCCTCGGGGCCGAAGAACGTGGTGTCGGCGATGCCCGTCGCGCGGACGTGGTTCTCCGCCTTCTGCGCGATGTACCGCGGGTCGCGGCCGTAGGGCTGGCCCGTGACGGGGTCGGAGATCTTGCAGATGAGCGAGAGCGTCTTCTGCGCGTGGAACGGGTCGATCTTCGCCGTCGTCGGATCGGGCGTCATCGACATGTCCGACGCGTTGATGGGCTGCCAGCCGCGCACCGAGGAGCCGTCGAAGCCGATGCCCTCTTCGAACATGTCCTCGTTCAGCCGAGCCGCAGGGATCGTCGTGTGCTGCCAGATGCCCGGCAGGTCGATGAACTTGAGGTCGACGAACTTGCAGTCGTGATCTTTCGCGAATTGAATGACGTCTTTCGGCTTCATGATTTGTTCTCCGTCAGATCGCGTCCTCGCCGCGCTCCCCGGTGCGGATGCGGACGGCTTCGTCGACCGGGACGACGAAGATCTTTCCATCGCCGATGCGACCGGTCTTCGCGCTCTTCTCGATGGCGTCGATGACGCTCTGGACCATGTGGTCCGGGACGACGATGTCGAGCTTCACCTTGGGGACGAAGTCGACGACGTACGCCGAGCCGCGGTAGACCTCTTTCTTGCCGCCGGTGCGACCGAAGCCCTTCACCTCGGTCACGGTCATGCCCTGGATGCCGACCTCTGCGAGGGCATCCTTGACCTCGTCGAGCTTGAACGGCTTGATGATCGCCTCGACCTTCTTCATCTCTCGGACCTCTCGCTCGGGGGGCCGGACGTGGTCTACGGCCCCCACCGTTTCGGGAATGTTTCAGGCCCCGCGGGGGGCGAGAATTTCCGAGCCACCCCCATGAAGGACGGAAATTTGGTGACCTCCGTCGCCAACGACCGGGCGCAGAGTGCAAGAGGGCACGTGGGGGCGTTCGTCCGAAGCCCGCTCTTCCGCGCCTTCCGAGGGCAATCTGCATCCGCCTACGTCGTAGAGTTGTCGGCGGGTTCCACCTCGCCTACCCTCGCGGTCCAGTTCGCCCTTTTCCGTTCGTTGCCGATGACCTGATGGCCTCACCGACCTCGACGAAGCTACCGGTAGGTACCATCCTGTCGGGGAAGTACAAGATCACCCGCGAGATCGGCCGTGGTGGGATGGCGGCCGTCTACGAGGCCGAGAACATCGACATCGGCAAGCGGATCGCGATCAAGGTCCTCGCGCAGGAGCTGACGACGTCGATGGTGGTCGTCGAGCGCTTCTTCCGTGAAGCGCGCGCCGCCGCCGCGATCCGCAGTCCGTACATCTGCGACGTCTACGACTCGGGTCGCCTCGAGGACGGACCGCCGTTCCTGGTGCTCGAGCTGCTCGAAGGCGAGTCGCTGTACGAGCGGATGACGAAGGTCCGCTACTTCGACGTCCCGACGACGCTCGCGATCATCACGCAGGTCTGTCGTGGCCTCACGAAGGCGCATGCGGCGAACATCGTCCACCGCGATCTCAAGCCGGAGAACATCTTCCTCGGCAAGGACGAGGACGGGCAGCTTCTCGCGAAGATCCTCGATTTCGGGCTCGCGAAGTTCTACACGCCGCTCGACGGCTCCGGCGGCGCGCAGCAAGCGCGGTTGACGCGCGAAGGCGCGGTGTTCGGGACGCCCGCGTACATGAGCCCCGAGCAGGTGCGCGGGCAGGGCGCCGTGGATCATCGCGCCGATCTCTGGGCGCTCGCGTGCATCGTCTACGAGTGCTTCACGGGACGGACCGTGTGGCAGACGGAGCAAGGCGTCGCGATGACGTTCGCGCAGATCGCGAGCGCGCAGCCGCCCGATCCGCTCGTCTATCGGCCCGATCTGCCGCCGAGCTTCAAGGCGTGGTTCGACAAGGCGCTCGACCGGAAGATCGATCTTCGCTTCCAGACGGCGCGTGAGTTCGCCGAGGAGCTCTCGGCCGCGTTCGAGACGGCGCGGCCCGAGTTCTCCGGGCTCTTCCCCGCCGATCAGCTGAACTCGATCCACAGGACCATGCCCGCGCCGCCGCCCTCGAAGTCGGGCTTCACCGCGACGGGGAGCGAGCTGCCGATGGTGTCGATGTCGCCGCCGTCGTCGACGATGCCAAACGCCTTCGGATCGATCCCGCCGTCCGTGCGCGGAGGTCCTTCGTTGGACGGCGGATCACCGCGGCACACGAAGTCGACGTTCGAGGCGCCGCCAGGCACGCTGGAGCCGCTCGGCCCGGGTTTGTCGCAGGCGCCCCCGCGCCCGAAGACGAGGGCGCTCGGGATCGTGACGGCCTTGGTGCTGGTCGCGCTCGTGGGCGGCGGCTACGCGGCCTGGTCCAAGTTCAAGCCGAGCTCGAAGGGCGGCGAGGTCGGGACCGCGTCGTCGTCGACGCCGAGCGGGAGCGCGAGCGTCGCGGCGCCGCAGCCGCCGTCGTCGTCGAGCGTGCGCCCGGCGTCGACGGATACGCCGCCGACCGCGTCCTCGCTGCCGTGGAGGCCGTTCGTCGCGGATGCGCAAGCGACGCTCGCGAAGGGCGATCACAAGGGCGCGCTGAAGCTCCTCAAGGACGCGTTCGACAAGGGCGGCCACGGCGTGCCGCGCACGATGCTCGAGCACGTGCAGGTGGCGATCTCGGCCGACGCGGCGAAGTCGCCCTGCTCGCTCGTGGGCCTCGCGCGGCCGCGCTCGTACGATCTCGGATCGGCGCAGCCGCGTCGTGTCGCCGCCGGGCGGCCGTGGATCGCGCTCGGGCCGCGCGGCCCGATCATGACGTGGACCGATACGCACGAGGGCCCGGAGCACGCCTACGCGGTCGCGCTCGACGAAGCGCTGCGTCCGCTCTCGGATCCGATCGACGTGACGCCGGAGGGCGCCGCGGTGACACGGCCGGTGGTGACGGCGTTCGATGATCAGCTCGTGCTGCTTTACTCGGACGGGCACGGGACCGAGGCGGGCGTGCACGCGCGCTTGCTCGATCCGGACGGTCGGATCGGCGGGCCGATGGTGAAGATCGCGCCGCTCGGCGGGCCCAGCTCGGGGACGTCGATGCAGCGCGCGGCGGACGGCACGTTCCTCGTGGCCTGGTCGGCCGAGGCCGACACGGGCAACGACGAGCTCTTCCTGCGTCGTCTCTCGGCGAAGCTCGAACCTCAGGGCGAGGTCGTGCGCGCGACGGACTTCGTGCCCGCGGGCCCGCAAAAGCCGCGCGTGCGTTCGCCGATGGTCGGCATCGCGGGCGATGTCGCGCATGTCTCGTTCCGGCTGGAGCGCACGCCGAACCAGGTCGCGTATCACATGCGCTTGCCGCTCGCGAACGTGGGCAAGGGCGTCGAGGCGCGCAAGAAGGGCGACCGCAACGATCGCTGGATCGGCGACACGATCGTGGTGAACAGCGACAAGTCGAAGGCCGACATGACGGGGATCGCGTGCGGCAAGGACGCGTGCTTCCTCGTGTGGGACGGCGAGAGCAACTCGGGCGTGTCGGCGGCATACATCGATGCGGCGAACGCGGAGCCGCTCTGGCGGGACAAACGCTTCAGCAAGGTCGGCGGTCACCCGTCGGTCGGCGTCGACGCCTCGGGCAACGCGCGCATCGTGTGGTTCGAGAAGGGCGGCGTGATGACCGCGCCTCTCAGCCGCGACGGCGTCGGTCCTTCCACGAAGGTCGCCCGCGTGAGCGGCGCGCAGCCGAGCCCCGCGATCATCGCCGGCAAGGCGCCCGGCGAGTGGTTCATGGCGTGGCTCGACTTCGAAGCGGGGCAGCTCGAACCCTACGCGGCGCGCTTCGTCTGCAAGTGACGCGCATGCTGGTCATCCCGCCGCGCGCCGATCTCCGTGCCCAGCCCATCGAGACGCCTCGTCTCCTGCTCGCGCCCGTCGATCCCGCGGACTCGCCCGAGGTGTGGCTCGCGGTGAACGGGTCGCGGCCGCTGCTCTCGAAGTGGCTGCCGTGGGTGCAGTACTACACGGAGCCCGCGTCGAGCGTGCGTTTCACGGAGGCGTGCGTGGCCGACTGGGATCAAGGGCGCGCGGTGCGCTTCGCGATCCGGGAGCGCGCGGGGCGCACGTTCGCGGGCGTGGTGGGGCTCGAGTCGTGCGTGCACATGCATCGCTCGTGCGAGCTCGGGTACTGGCTGCGCAAGGAGAGCATGCGGCGCGGGCTGATGACGGAGGCGGCGCGCGCGGCGGTGGAGTTCGCGTTCCGGTACATGGGCGCGCATCGCGTGCGGGTCGCGGCCGCGACGGACAACCACGCCTCGCTGCGCGTGATCGGACGGCTCGGCTTCCGCTTCGAGGGCATCGCGCGGCAAGCCGAGTGGTGTGAGAACCGCTGGCTCGATCACGCGGTCTTCGCGCTCCTCGCGACCGATCCGCGTCCGACCTGAGCCTTCCCCTTGAAGGCCGCGCGCGGGCGGACGATGCTCCTCCGCGGGGGAGACGAACGTGCGGCGCATCCCGTTTCGACTGTTCCGCGGCACCCTCCCGCTCTTGCCGGTGTCGCCGGTGCTGGTGCTCGTCATCGGCATCGCGACGGCGTTCGCCATCGCGATGCTCGGGATCGCGCAGCTCCGTCGGATCAGCGACGACGCGTCGTCCCTGCGCGCCGCGGCGATCGCCGGCACGCTCGCCGCGCGGATGCGCGTCGCGACGGTGGAGGAGCGGCCCGAGATCGTGGGGCGGGCGGCGCGGCGCAGCGGCACGGAGCTCCTGCTCGTCGAGCACGGCGGGCAGATCCTCGTGGACGAGAGCTTCGGCCCGCCGAACAAGGCCGAGGTGCAGCGGCTCCTCGCGGCCGGCAGCGGCGAGACGCGCACGGCGCTCGGGCGCGTGCGGTTCGCGGCGCGCCCGCTGGATCCGCCGCTCGACGGGATCGCGGTGCTCGCGTTCGTCTCGGCGCCGAGCCCGCCGCCGGGCTACGTGCCGCTCGTGAACGCGGTCGCGGCGCTGACCGTGCTCCTGCTCGGCGTGGCGGTCTCCGTCGCGGTCGCGTTCACGAAGCAATTGCGCGACGACGTCGACTACGTGCGCGAGCGGATCGTGGACATGGCGCGGTCCGACGCGGCGCCGACGGGCCAGCCGATCCCGATCCGCTCGCTCGATCAGGTCGGCGTGCTGACGGCCGCGTTCAACCTGCTCGTCACGCGCTTCGCGGCCGCCGAGCGCAGCTATCGCGCGGATTTGCTCCAGGCCTCGGAGATGGACAAGGAGCGCTCGGCGTTCCTCGCGGGGCTCAGCCACGAGCTGCGCACGCCGCTGAACGCGATCCTCGGCTTCGCGCACGTGCTCGAGAGCGAGGTCGACGGCCCGCTCAGCGACGAGGCGCGCGAGTCGCTGGCGGTGATCCGGACGAGCGGCGAGCACCTGCGGCAGCTCATCGACGACATCCTCGAGCTCTCCGCGCTGGAGACGGGCACGCTGCAGCTCTCGCGCGGGCCCGTGGACGTCCGTCAGATCGCCGAGCAGGTCGTGCGCGAGGCGACCGCGACCATCACGGACAAACCGTTGCGGCTCGAAGTGATGGGGGAGAGCCGCCTCTACGCGTACGCGGACAAACGGCGCGTGCGGCAGATCATCACGAACCTCGTCTCGAACGCGGTGAAGTTCACGGCGCGTGGTTCGGTGACCGTGACGATCGAGGCGCGCGGATCGTTCGTGGCGATCGTCGTGCGCGACACGGGGCCGGGTATCCCGCGCGAGCAGACGGCGGCGATCTTCGAGGAGTACCGGCAGCTCGGCGACGCGCAGTCGCGTCGCAGGGGCACGGGGCTCGGCCTCGCCATCACGAAGCGGCTCGTGCACATGCACGGCGGCACGATCGACGTGAGCAGCGAGATGGGGCGCGGCTCGACGTTCACCGCGACCCTGCCGTACCTCGCCGATCCTGGCGCGCTCGTGGAGTCGCCGAGCGACTCGCGCGTGATCGATCTGTCCTCGGATCCGCCGCCGCCGCGCGCGCGCCTGCTCGACTCGATGACGCCGCCGCCGATGCCGCTTCCGCGGAGGGACGGGGAGCGATGAACGACGTCGCCCGCACCTTCACGCGCGCCATCCTGGGTCGCCAGCTCCTCACGGGCCTCGGGGGCTTGTGCGCCATCGCGCTGCTCGCGCCGAACCTCATCGTGCTCGACTGGACGATGACGAAGAACGTCCTCGCCGGCGGCGCCGTGCTCGTGGTCGTCGCGTTTGGCCTGTGTTTGCTCGTGACGTTGCTCCGGGTCTACAAGCATCGCGAGCTCTTGCGTTTGCTCTCGGGCGGCGCCGCGACCGTACGCGCGCAAGCCTTCGGCGATCTCGCCTCGCTGCCGAGCGCGATCACACTGCGGACCTTCGTCGTCGGCTCGGTCGTCTCCTTCGCGGGCCTCGTGCCTCCCCTCCGCCCGGAGAAGCTCGATCAGGGCCGCTCGATCAGCCTCCTCTGCCTCTCGATCACGATCGTCGGCGCCTCGTCGCTCATCCAGTACATGCTCATGCGCGCCGCCACGGTGCGCCTGCTCGAGCGCGTCCCGATCGAGCCCATCACCACGCTGCTCGAGTCGCAGGAGCTGCACCAGATCCCGCACCGCAGGCTCCTGCAGAAGTTCCTGATCGCCGTCGTCGCGCCCGTCGCGCTCGTCGGCGTGGGCGCGGTGCTCACGACGCACGCGCACATGCGCACGCTCACCGAGCAGAGCCGGAAGAACACGGCGCTGCTCCTCGCGAAGATCGCGCTCGATCCTGGGACGGTGCAGGGCAACAAGAACGCGCGCGAGGACGCCGTCGCCGCGGCCGCCGAGCACGGGTTTCTCGCGCGGATCACGGGCCCGCGGCGCGACGGTGAGCCCACGTTCCGGCGCGAGGCCGACGGCGAGCTCGTGCTCAGCGTGCCGCTCGAAGACGGACAGGCCGACGTGCGCTTCACGGCCGAGCTCGATCCCGCCGTGACGACGGAGGGCGTGGGGATCGCCCTCGCGTTCGTCCTCGTCGCGGCGCTGCTCGGCGTGCTCATCGGCCGGGCCCTCGCGTCCGACCTCAAGCTCGCCACGCACCGCGTGCGCTTGCTCGGCACGGAGAGCGTGCTGCGCGGCGTGACGCAGATCGCGCGGCCCGCGCGCTTCGAGCTCGTCGCGAGGCTCGGCCGGGCGATCGAGGTACTCGCCGAGCGGTTCCGCATCTTCGCCGGCGCGCAGGAGCGCGCGCTCGAAGCGCAGGAGGCCGCGCAGCGCATGCGAGGCCTCTTGTTCGCGAGCGTGAGCCACGATTTGAAGAGCCCGCTCAACGCGATCCTCGGCTTCGCGGAGCTCGTCGGCCGCGAGGAGCTCACCGTGAGCCAGCGCGAGAGCCTCGCGCTCATCGAGAACCGCGGCCGCGAGCTGCTCGGCCTCATCGAGTCGATCCTGGACACGGCGCGCGTCGAGGCCGGACAGCTCACGCTCATGCCGCGCGCGACCGAAGTCGCGCTTCTCGCCAGGGATGCGGTGCGCAAGGCGCGCGAGCTCACGGTCGACACGCAGACCGACGTCGTCGTCGAGGTCGCGGAGGGGTTGCCGACGATCCCCGTGGATCCTGCGTACACCGCGCGCGCGATCGCGGTCGTCGTGGCGCACGCGATCCGGACGTCGGCAGCCGACGCCGCCTCTCGCGCGGTTCGTGTGCGTGCCCTCCGTCCTGCCGAACCGGGCCAGGCCGTGCGCATCGACGTCGAGCTCGGCAGCCGCAACACCACGCGCGCCGAGCTCGAAGCCCTCTTCGCGCGTCGCGCCACCTCGCGCGGCCGCGGCCTCACCCTCGGCTTGAGCCTCGCGCAGTCGATCATGGAGCTGCACGGCGGCTCCGTGAAGGTGGAAGACACCCCCGACGGCGCGCCCGTCATACAGTGCTGGCTCCCCCTCGTGATCCCGGGCAGCCGCCCGCGGCTCTCCTCGAAGCCCGCGCTCGGCTGAACCGGCGCCTTCCCTCCTCCCTTCGTACGGGCTACGTCCTGCCGCATGTCCGAGCGCGTGATCTCACCGGCGTCCACCGCGGACGACGACCGCTTCGATCGGCTCTTCCGGCCGGACTCGCTCGACGAGTACGTCGGGCAGGACAAACACCGGCAGAACCTCAAGGTCTTCGTCGAGGCGGCCAAGCGCAGGCGCGAGCCGGTCGATCACACCCTGTTCTGCGGCCCGCCCGGCCTCGGCAAGACGACGCTCGCGCACATCGTGGCGCGCGAGATGGGCGTGAACCTGCACGCCACGAGTGGCCCGGCCATCGAGCACAAGGGCGCGCTCGCCGGCCTGCTCACGAAGCTCGAAGCGCGCGACGTGCTCTTCATCGACGAGATCCATCGGCTCACGCCGGCCGTCGAGGAGAGCCTCTACCCCGCGATCGAGGCGTTCAAGATCGACATCATGACGGGCGACGGACCGTACGCGACGACGATCCAGCTCGCGCTCAAGCCCTTCACGCTGATCGGCGCGACGACCCGCACGGGCCTCTTGACTGCGCCGCTGCTCTCGCGTTTCGGGTACGTCGTTCGCCTCGATTTCTATCCCGTCGAGGATCTCCAGCGCATCATCACGCGCAGCGCGCGGCTCATCGAGGTGCCCATCGACGACGCTGGGGCCCGCGAGCTCGCCGCGCGCGCCCGCGGCACGCCGCGCGTGGCGAACCGCCTCTTGCGCCGCGCGCGTGACTTCGCCGAGGTCCTCGGTACTGGCCGCATCACCGTGAAGATCGCCAGCATGACCGCCGAGCGCCTGGAGATTGACGCCGCGGGTCTCGACGAGATGGATCGGCGCCTGCTCATGGTGATCATCGATCATTACGACGGGGGCCCGGTCGGCATCGACACGATCGCCGCCGCGCTCAGCGAGCCGCGCGACACCATCGAGGACGTCTACGAGCCCTACCTCCTCCAGCAGGGTTTCCTCGGCCGCACGCCGCGCGGGCGCATCGCCACGCGAAAGGCTTACGAGCACCTCGGCAAGCCGATGCCCGTGAAAGGAACACCCCAGGGCGATCTATTCTCCTGAAGCGGAAGAGCGGCGGCGTGTTTCCCTTCTGCGCGACCGCGGATAATCTCGGTACGTGCTCCCCGCGCTCCCCGTGCTCGTCGTCGACGACGACGCCGTCAGCCGACATGTGCTGACGCAGGCGCTCGCGGGCGCCGGCATCCCCGTGGCCACGGCGGCGTCCGGCACCGAGGCCCTCGCGTGGCTCGCCGAGCGAGACGCGTCGCTCGTCCTGCTCGATCTCGTCATGCCACAGCCCGACGGCTTCGAGGTGCTGCGCCACCTGCGCGAAGACACGCGCATCGGCGATGTCCCCGTCGTGGTGCTGACGGCGCTCGACACCGACGACGACATCACGCGCGCCTTCGACGCGGGCGCCGACGACTTCGTCCGCAAGCCATTCCGCCCGGCCGAGCTCCTCGCGCGCATCCGCGGCCAGCTCCGCATGCGCGAGTACGTCGACGCGCTCTGGCGTCGCGAGCGAGACGCGCGCGTCGTCCTGGAGCTCACGCAGGCGCTCTCGTCGACGCTCGACTTCCGCGACATCCTCTTCACGGTCGTACGTCGCATCGCCGAGGTCGCGCGGGTCGATCGATGCAGCATCGTGCTCGTCGGCGACAACGTCGACACGGGCTACGTCGTGGCCGCGAGCGACGATCGCGATCTGCGCGATCTGCCCATCGTCCTCGACAAGTACCCCGAGATCCGGCGGACCCTCGAGACGGGCGATGTCCTCGTGATCGAGGACGCCGCGACGCACCCGCTCTTCGAGGTCGTTCGCGCGGATCTGCCGCAGAACTCTTTCCGCTCGCTCGCGCTCGTCCCGATCGTCTACGACGACAAACCCATGGGCGTGCTCTTCCTGCGGGCGCGGCAGCCGGGGACGATGCGTGATCACGAGCTCTCGCTCGCGCGCACGGTGGCGAACGCGACGGCCATCGCGCTTCGCAACGCGAAGATCCTGCAATCGCTGCGCGATCAGACGCAGGAGATCAACGTCGCTCGCTTCGAGGCCGAGCGCCGCCTCGCTGCGCTCGAACGGTACGCCGACTTCTTCCACTCGGCCGCGGACGGCATCCTGGTCGTCGACGTCGACGGCCGGATCCTCTTCTCGAACTCTCGCGCGCGGGAGATCACGGGCCTCACGGAGGAGCAGCTCGCGACGAGCCGCCTCGCTGACGTTGTCGATCCGAAGGATCTCCCGACGCTCGCGCGGATCCGCAAGAGCTTCAAGCAGAACATCTTCGCGCACATGGTCGACATCACGATCCGCCGATCGAGCGAGATCGCCTGCGAGCGCCGCATCATCAGCGTGAGCTCGAGCTCGGTGCTGCGCGAGGACGGCGGCGCGATCCTCGTGAGCCTGCGCGACGTGACCGACGATCGCGCGACGGCCGCCGAGCTGAAGAAGACGAAGGAGTTCCTCGAGCGCGTCATCGAGAGCTCGGTCGACGCGATCATCTCGACCGACAACGAGGGCGTGGTTCGTCTGTTCAACCGCGCCGCGGAGCGCATCTACGGCTACCGCGCGAGCGATACCATCGGCGTGATGAACGTGCGCGACCTCTACGCGCCGAACCGAGCCTCGCAGATCATGAAGCTCATCAAGTCGCCGGAGCACGGAGGCCCTGGGAGGCTCGAAGGCTACCGGACGGAAGTGCTCGCAAAGGACGGAACGTTGATCCCGGTGATCCTCTCTGCCGCGCTGATCGTCGAGGACGGTCGGCCCGTGGGTTCCGTCGGTCTCTTCACGGACCTTCGCGAGCGGCTGCGCATGGAGGCGAAGCTGACGAAGGCGCAAGACGAGCTCCGCGCGCGCGAAAAACAGGCGCTCATCGCGGAGCTCGCGGGCGCGGCCGCGCACGAGCTGAACCAACCGCTCACGAGCGTGCTCGGCTACGCGGAGCTCATCAACCGGAGGGCGGAGGACCCAGCGTCCGTCCGCTCCGCAGCGGCGACGATCCTCGGGGAGGCGGAACGAATGGCCGAGATCGTCCGGAAGATCGGCAAGATTACGCGCTACGAAACCAAGGCGTACGTGGGGGCAGCGAAGATCATCGACCTGGACCGGTCCAGCGAAGAGGACCCCAACCGAGCGCTCGGGTGAGAGATGGGTGCCGAAGGTCTCGAAGCTCCGATGCGGGAATCTCAGATCCCGATCACGCAAAGAAAAGCAATGCGCCGCGACCTGCCGGTCGAGTGGCTCGACGCGCTGCTCGTCGCCGCATGCGAAATGCGGCCCGACGCGAGCGCGGAGGAAGCAGCCACGTCGCTCGTCACCGCGGCATTCGAAGTGCTGCCCGACGCTGCGATCGGCGTCTGCGTGCCGGGCGGCAGCGAGGGACAGGTCGTCGTGCGAAGGGGCGCGCGCGGCGACGGCGTCGAGTCACCTGATCCGACGCGGCTCTTCCCCGAGTACGCGTTCGAGCGTGTCGTCGTCATCAACGCCGACGAGGGTTCGACGTTGCACCTCGCCTCCGACGACGAAGCGCGTTTCTCCGGCACGGGCTCGATGGATGCGTTTGTCGATCGCCTCGCGCTCGCGCTCGCCTCTGCGCTCCGCAACGCGCGCATGCACCGCGCCGCGCGCGCGCACGGCTCCGAGGTGAAGGAGCTCGAAGCGCAGGTCATCCAGGCGGGCAAGCTCGCCTCGCTCGGTCAGATCGCCGCGGGCATCGTGCACGAGCTCAACAACCCGCTCACGTCGATCGTCGCGTACTCGGACTACCTCCACAAGAAAGCGCTGCGCTCGGAGGCCGATCCCGCCGACGTCGAACGTCTCGCGCGCATCAACGAGGCCGCCGAGCGCATCCTGCGTTTCTCGCGCGACCTCATGGCGTACTCGCGCCCCACCGCGTCCGTGCCCGCGCCCGTCGCCATTCACGAGACGATCGAGCGCGCGCTCGTGTTCTGCGATCACGTGCTCGGCGAGATGAACGTCGCGGTCGAGCGCGAGTTCGGCGACGTGCGCCTCGTCCGCGGCGTCGGCGGTCAGCTCACGCAGGTCTTCGTCAATCTCTTCACGAACGCCGCGCACGCGATGCGCACGTACGGTGGACGCTTGATCATCAAGACCGCGATGTCCGAGGCCGGCGACGCGGTGCGCGTCACGATCCAGGACGAAGGTCACGGCATCGACGCCGCGCACATCGAGAAGATCTTCGAGCCGTTCTTCACGACGAAGACCGACGGCACGGGCTCGGGCCTCGGGCTCAGCATCGTGCGAAACATCGTCGCTTCGCACGGCGGGAAGATCCGCGCATACGGCCACCCGGAGAAGGGCACCGTCTTCGAGCTCGATCTTCCGCTCGCCGCATCTCCCAGCGAGCCCCCGCAGCGCTGACGGCGCGCTCTACTTCACGAGGAGGCGATCGCCCTTCTGCGGGAGGTCGGCCGACATCGTGCCGTTGCGCTCGTAGGGCGTGTACCGAGGCGGAACGCCGCGCGCAACGTTCGCGTCCGCGTCCGTCATGATCTGCCAGTGCAGGTGCGGCGCGAACGAGTGCCCCGAGTTGCCGCATCGACCGAGCTCGGTGCCGGCCGGGACGAACATGCCTTTGCGCACGCGAACGGTGCCCGGGATGAAGTGCGCGAAGAGCGAGTACTCGCCGTTCTGATGATCGAGCACGACGAAGTTGCCGTGCATGTCGTACTTGTTCGCGCGCCCCGGGACGTTGTCGGGGACGCCGTCGACCGCGATCACCACGACGCCGGGCGCGTCGGCGACGATGGGCTGGTTGTACGAGGGATGGTCCTCGTTGCGCTGTGACCGCGGCATGTTGTCGTCGATCACGAGATCGAGCGCGTAGGCCTGGTCGTTGTTCGCGCCGTAGTGCGTGCGATAGACGCGCCACTTGCCGACGACGGGGAGCCGGTAGAGCACCGTCCCGGGCGCGTAGCGGGGCATGTTCGGAGGAGGAGCGCTTCCGCCGCAGGCCGAGAGCAGGAGGCTTCCGGCGATCACGAGGGGAGCGAAGAAAGACGAGCGGGGGAGCATCCGCCCTTCACTATACCGAGTTCAGGGATTGACCTTGATCCCGATGACGAGGACGCCGCCCTTGTGGTTCTGGCCCGCAACGAAGAAGGTCTCGCCGGCCTTCGCGTTGACCTCGAGCAGCGGGAGGAAATCGCTGCCGCCGGGCTTCTGGATGCTCGCGCTGATGACGTAGCGCTTTGAATCGCCCTTTTTTGCCGGCTGAACCACGTCCTTCAGCGAGACCTTGAGCACCCGGTCGTTCGGCAGCTTCAGCGTGGAGGGGCTCGCCTTGGACGAGGTCTGCTTCGAGCGATCGAGCAGCTTGTAGCTGTTGTACGAGGAGAACGGCGGCTTCGCGAGCTCGGGCATCTTGCCGATCTTGGGGTCGATGCCCGTGCCGTCGTTCGTGCCGTGGAGGACCACGATCTCCATCGAAACGGACGCGTCCGCCTGCACGGCGGCGTCCTCCGCATGCGCCACGGAGGCGCCGTGCCCGAGCGACAGCCCGAATGCGGCCACGAGCAAAGCAAACAGCGGGAGCCTCATTGTTCTCCTCCAGCGGAATCGTCGGCCAGCCACACGACGGTGGTGGTGTGGTTCGACGTGGCAGCCTCCGCCGGCACGTAAAAGATCGTGCCGATTTTGGTGCCGAAGTCGACGGCCGCGACGGCCACGCCGGGCTCGGCATCTCCGTCCTGCGCGTCCGCGTCGGCCGCGCGAGGCGCCTCCGCAGGCGTGGGGGCCGGCGCCGCAGGCAGCTCCGCAGGCGTCGTGACCGCGGCCACCGGCGCGCCTTGCGGTTGCGGCGCACCGACATCCATCCGCCCCCAGATCATGAGGCCCGCCGCCGCCGCGACAGCGATCGCCGCGAGCGCGAAGATCCCACGCGAGTTGTCGTTCGACGGAGCCGACTTCGACGCCGCCTTGTCGAGGCCCGGCCGAAGCAGCGGTTTCACGTCGGCGCCCTTGCGCTCGACCGGTACTTCGAGCAGGGCGGGCGCGGCGTCCCTCGCGTCACGCGTCGAGCTCTCGTCGGCCGCGATGCGGGCCATGATCCCGTCGGTCAGGTCGATCGACGCGGCGCTCTCGGCGTTCTCCCGGACGATCGAGGCCGAAAGCGAGAGCGCGGCGACCTTGTTTCGCAGCACGCTGTCTCGCGAAAGGGCCTGACGAACCTCGCGCAGCCGCTCGCCTTCGAGCTCGCCGTCCACGTACATCATCAGCTCGAGGTCCGTCGGCGGCCGCTTCGTGCGCGTATCGTGCGCTTCTCCGTTCATCGTCTTCGTGGTCACGGCGCCTCCTCCGGCTCGGCTGGGATCTCGTCAGTATTGCCGCTCCGCGAACGCCCTTCCTCCGCATAACAATCCGCGAGCGCGCGCTGGAGCTTCTGCCGGGCGTGGAACAGCCGGCTCATGATCGTCCCCTTCGAGACGCCCATGGCAACGGCCATTTCTTCGTACGACATGCCTTCGACCTCACGCATCAGAATCACGCCTCGGTGGTAGGGGGGCAGGGCATCGAGGGCGGCCTGGATGCGGCCCGCGATCTCCCGCCGGCGCATGACGTCGATCGGGTCGGCGCCATCGATGCGAGAGACCAGCGGGAACTCCGTCGGCTCATCCGAAGCGGCTTGCCCGTCGACGAGCTCGGCGTCCCGACGCCCAGGCTTGCGCATGAGGTCGATCGCCAAGTTCGTGACGATCCGGTAGAGCCAGGTGAAAAACGACGATCCACCCTGGAAGGAGTTGAGATTGCGGTACACCCGCAGGAAAGCATCCTGAACCAGCTCGCGCGCGTCGTTCTCGTCCCGGACGAGACCCATCGCGATCGCGAAGGCACGGCGTTGGTGGCGCTCCACGAGCCGCCTGAACGCCGCCTGGTCCCCCTTCTGTGCCCGAAGGATGAGCTCACGATCTTCCTCTGCCTCCCGCCTTCGGGCCTCTTTGTTGGACGCCTCCTGCGAAGGCCTATTCACGCGGCCGAGACGGCCGATCGCGGCTTCGGGGAGCGGCGGGGCGTCAGGGAGATCGTCCGGCAGCCCCAGGGCGCCTTCAGTCTGGTCGTCCGTCGGATCGGCCGGCTCGGGCCGGAGGGACTCGTCCGGGGGCGTGGGAATGGGGGGCACGGCGAGGTCGTACTCTAGGCGATCGGCCTTCCGGCCGGAAGGTCAAGGCTCCTCACGGTCGTCGATCGGCTCGAGCTCGCCGAGCGTCACGCGGACGTCGAAGACCCGCTCGATGCGCGAGATCCGCAAGGTCACCGTCTTGTTGACGCCCGCGATGCTCGCGAGCCACCGAAGCTCGTTCGGATCGGAGACCGGCTTGCCATCGAAGGAGACGATGACGTCGTCGGGCGAGAGCCCAGCCCGATCGGCCGGCCCACCCGCGATCACCTTCTGCACCCACGCGCCCTTGCGATCCGGCCTGCGCAGGCGCCCCGCCTCGATCGGGTTCAGCGCGTCGACGAAGACCCCGAGCGCGCTGCGCCGGATCTTCCCATCCCGCAGCAACATGGGCAGGAGCTGCTTGACCATGTTGATCGGGATCGCGAAGCCGATGTTGTTCGCGTTCGCGCGGACGGCCGCGTTGATGCCCACGACCTCGCCGCGCATGTTGAGCAGCGGGCCGCCCGAGTTGCCCGGGTTGATGCTCGCGTCCGTCTGGAGGAAGTTGAAATAGCCGCTGGGATCGAGGCCCTTCACGTCGTCGCGCGTGCGGCCCTTCGCCGAGAGGATCCCCGCCGAGACGGTGTGCGAGAGGCCGAACGGGTTGCCGATCGCGACGACCCAGTCGCCCACGTCGATCCCATCCGAATCGCCGAGCGAGAGCGAAGGCAGCCCTCGCTCGTCGACGCGCAGGACCGCGATGTCCGTGTGCTTGTCCCGGCCGACGACCGTCGCCCGCATTTCACGGCCATCGATGAAGCCGACGACGATGTCCGTCGCGTCCTCGATGACGTGGTTGTTCGTCAGCATGAACCCCTCGGGGTCGTAGACGAACGCGGTGCCGAGGCCTTCGGAGACGGCGCGCCTTCGGCCGGACGAGGTCTCCTTCTCGACGCGCGCCTTCACCGTCGCCACGGCCGGATCCGCTTTCTTCGCGAGGGGCGCGAAGGAGATCGGCGTGCCCTCGGCCGTCACGATCGCCGGCCCAGAAGGCGCGGTCTGCGCGAGCGACGGAGGAGCCGTGGACGCGGAGCCGCTCGGGAGCGGGATGGCGCCGGGCGGGAGCGACGACGTGCCCTCGCCCGTGGGGGACGAACCGCCCGACGCGCCGCCACCCTTGCCACACGCCGACGCGGCCACGAGGAGCCACGAGATCAGGACGACGAGCGAGAGCGGCGGGCGACGTGAGCTCACGCTTCTTTGGATACCTCGGCGAGGCGCTCGCGCAACTCGTCGAGGGCCTGCGCAAGGAGCCGCTCCTCGTCGCCCGTGAGGTTGCCCTTCGTCTTCTCCTCGAGAAGCGTGAGGAGATCGATGTCCTGCTGGGCGAGGTCGAGGCTGCGCTCCGAGTGCCCATCCGGGCCGGGCATGTCGCCGAGGTGGACGTGCGCCGAGCCGATGATGGACATCACGAAGATCGAGAAGTCGAGCTTCGGGAGCTGCCCCATGGGCGGCTCGTCGCGATCGCCCAGGCTGCTCACGCCTCGCCTGCCTCGTCGGCTACGTCGTCGTCGTCGTCGTCGTCGTCCTCCTCCTCGACCGCCGCGCTGCTCGCGACCGGAGCCGCCGCCGCCGTCGCCGTCGCGACGGGCTGCGGCGCCGGGGCCGCCGGAGCCGAAGACGCCGCCGAGACGAGCGCAGGCTGCGGGATGCCGAGCCCCTCGGCCTGCGTCTCGAGCTCGGGGAGCTCGCCGAGGTAACGGTCGATGTCCGCCTGCGTGATCACGCCCGCGGCGAGGAGGCGCTCGCGCACCCGAAGATCATGGGCAAGCGCGGAGAAGTAACCCTGATCGGAAGCAGCTTTCATCGGTCGTCGTGTCTCCCTTGGTCGGACTTGCTCCCCCCCGGGTGCAGAAGTCTCAGCGCTTGCGCGAGAGCTGGACGAGATGTCCGCCGCCCTCGGCCGCATGGCCATGATCGTGGCCGTGATCATGGTCGTGGTCGTGGTCGTGATCGCAGCAGCCGCCGCCGTCGCCGAGGGCGCGCTCTTCGAGCTCGGCCTGCGCCTCCGCGATCTCGTCTTCGCTCGCCGCGCGCACGTCGTGCACGACGACCTCGAACCGGATCTTCTGGCCCGCGAGCGGGTGGTTCGTGTCCACGACGAACGCGTCCGGCAGCACCTCGACCACGCGCATCGCGATGGATTCGCCGTCGGGGGCCTGCGCGATGAACTCGTCGCCGGGCGTCACGTGCTCGCTGTCGGGGAAGTCGGTCTTGTCGACCTCGAAGACGCCCTCGTCGTCGTGCTCCCCGAAGGCGTCCGCGGGCTCGACGACGATCTCGCGGCGCTCGCCGGCCCGCATGCCCTCGACCGCCCGCTCGAGGCCCGGGAGGATCTGCGCATAGCCGTGGACATACTCGAGCGGCTCGCTTTCCGTCGCGCGATCGACCGTGTCTCCGTCCTCATCGAAAAGGACGTACGAGAGCGAGACGCGCGTATCGGGACCAATGGCGGGCTGGGACATGGGCCCGTGGATGTGCCACGTAGGTGCCGCCCCATCAAGCCCTGCGTAGGATCCTTCGCCACGGCCGCGCCCGGAGGCTCCCCCGTGCTATCACGGGGTCCGTCATGGCCAATCCGGGAGTGCATCTCGACGCGGGCGGACAGGCCCAGAACAACGCGGCCGAGCGGCCCGACCTGAACAAGGCGCTGTCGCGCGTCGAGGGCCGCGGAAAATGGCTCCGCTGGCTCATCATCCTGGTCGTCCTCGCCGGCGTCGTCTCCGGCGGGATGTTCTATCTGCAGAAGACGAAGCCGCCGCCGCCCGCGCGGTACGTGAGCGCCGCGCTCACGCAAGGCGACGTCTTCGAGACGATCCAGTCGACCGGGCAGATCAAGCCGGTCACCGAGGTGCAGATCGGCGCGCAGGTCTCCGGGCGCATCACGAAGGTCCACGTCGACTTCAACAGCCACGTGAAGGCCGGGGATCTGCTCGCGGAGATCGACACGCAGCTGCTCGGCGCGGAGATCGACGCGAACGCGGCGCAGGTCGCGGCCGCGAGCGCGAGCGTGAAGCGTGCCGAGGCGAACCTCGAGACGGCGAAGGTGCGGCTCGAACGGGCGCGCAAGGTGTTCAAGGAAGGCGTGGGATCCCAGGCGGATCTCGACGCCGCGCAAGGCAGCCACGACATCGCGCTCGCCGACGTCGCCGCCTCCAAGGCGCAGGTCGCGCAGCTCAGCGCGACGCTGCGGCGCTCGAACACGAACCTCGCGTTCACCAAGATCTACTCGCCCATCGAGGGCGTCGTGATCAACCGCGCGATCGATCCCGGACAAACCGTGGCCGCGAGCTTCCAGACGCCGACGCTCTTCGTGATCGCCCAGGACCTGCGCAAGATGCGCGTGCTCGCGGACATCGACGAGGCGGACGTCGGGCGCTTGAAAGAGGGCATGACGGCGGACATCCGCGTCGATGCGTTCCCCGGCGAGTCGTTCAAGGGGCTCGTGAGCCAGGTGCGCTACAGCCCCGTGAACCAGGCGGGCGTCGTGACGTACGCCGCGGTGATCGAGGTCGACAACCCCGACATCAAGCTGCGCCCCGGGATGACGGCGACGGCGACGATCCACTCGGCCGAGGCCAAGGGCATCAAGCGTCTGCCGAACGCGGCGCTGCGCTTCAAGCCCTCGCCGCCGATGACGAAGGAGGGCAAGCCGATCCCGCAGGATCCGCTCCCGTCGCTCTCCGCAGGCAAAGGGCGCATCTACGTGCTCGTCAACGAGACGCTGGGCGCCGAGCAGATCGAGATGCGCGAGGTCGACATCGGCATCACGGACGGCATCCACACAGCCCTGCGCACGGACATCGGCAACCTGAAGGTCGTGACCGAAGAGACCGACGCGGGGGCTGCAGGCGGGCGCGGCGGCCGCAGGCCGTTCTAGGCGGGGGACGTGATGAAGGACGCCCCGCCGATCATCGAGTTCGTCGAGATTCACAAGGACTACGTCACGGAGGCCGTCGTCGTGCGCGCGCTTCGCGGCGTGAACCTGACCATCCGGCGTGGCGAGTTCGTCGCGATCATCGGGCAGAGCGGATCGGGCAAGAGCACGATGATGAACATCATCGGCTGCCTCGATCGTCCGACGCGCGGCAAATACATCCTCGACGGGATCGACGTGGGCTCGCGGAGCAACGACGCGCGCGCCATCGTGCGAAACCACCTCATCGGCTTCGTGTTCCAGGGCTTCAATCTGCTGCCCCGCACGACCGCGCTGGAGAACGTCGAGCTGCCCCTCGTGTACCGAGGCGTCGCCGCCGCGGAGCGAAGGAAGCGCGCGCTCGCCTCGCTCAGCGCCGTCGGCCTCGGCGCGCGCCTGCACCACACGCCGAACCAGCTCTCCGGCGGTCAGCAGCAGCGCGTCGCGATCGCGCGCGCCCTCGTGACGCAGCCGCCGCTCCTGCTCGCCGACGAGCCGACGGGCAACCTCGATACCCGCACGAGCTACGAGGTGCTCGATCTCTTGCAGCGGCTGAACCGCGAGCAGGGCATCACGATCGTGCTCGTCACGCACGAGCGCGACATCGCCGACTGCGCGGGGCGCGTGATCGAGATGCGCGACGGCTCGGTGCGGCGCGACATCGTGAACGAGAGGCCGACGGACGCGGGGCGCGCGCTCGCGGAGCTGCCGGTCCAGGATGAGCACGGAGCCGCTTCGTGACGGCGATCCTCGCCGCGATCCGGCTCGCGCTGCGCGCCATCGTGCGCTCCAAGTTGCGCTCGAGCCTGACGGTCCTCGGCATCCTCATCGGCGTCGCGGCCGTCGTGATCGTGGTCGCGCTCGGCACGGGCGTGCAGGCGCAGGTCGTCGGGCAGATCTCGAACCTCGGCGCGAACGTCATCTTCATCTTCCCGCAGTCCACGCAGACCTCGGGCGTACGCAAGGACGACGTCAATCGCCTCACGGAGGCCGACGGTCGCGCGCTCATGGCGGAGGCGACGAGCATCGCGAACATCGCGCCCTTCAGCGCCACGGGAGCGCAGGTGATCGCGGGCGATCGCAACGCCGTGACGCAGGTGATGGGCGTGTCGCGCAGCTACTTCCCGGTGCGCGGTTTCTCCGTGGACAAGGGCCAGATGTTCACGGAGTCGGAGGAGCTGCTCAAAGCCAAGGTCGTGATCGTCGGCGAGACCGTGCGCGAAAAACTCTTCGGCACCGGAGATCCGATCGGGCAGTACGTGCGCATCGGCCGCTATCCGTACCGCGTCGTCGGTCTGCTCGCGAAGAAAGGGCAGTCGCCTTTCGGCGAGGATCAAGACGATCGCGTGCTCATGCCCATCGGCAGCTTCCGCGCGCGCGTGGTGCCGAGCCCGCCGGGGCGCGTGCAGCAGCTCATCGCCTCCGCGACGGACGAGCGGACCGTCGATCGCGCGGTCGCGCAGATCGACGCGATCCTCCGGCAGAGGCACGGGATCGCGCCTGATCAGGATCCGGATTTCGGCATCCGCACGCAGGCCGAGTTCCGCAAATCCTCGGAGGAGATCGTGGGCACGTTGACCGCGCTCCTCTCGTCGATCGCCGCCGTCTCGCTGCTCGTCGGCGGGATCGGCGTGATGAACATCATGCTCGTCAGCGTGACCGAGCGGACGCGAGAGATCGGCATCCGCATGGCGATTGGCGCTTCGGCGGCGGACATCATGACGCAGTTCCTCGTCGAGGCGATCGTGCTCAGCGTGATCGGCGGCGTGTTCGGGCTCGGCATCGGCGCGGGCGTGATCAAGCTGATCGGCGGCGCGCTCGGGTGGTCGCTGCAGCTACCGATCCCCGCGGTCGTCGCCGCGATGGGGACGAGCGCGGTGATCGGGATCGTGTTCGGGTTCTTCCCCGCGAGGAGGGCGGCGCTGATGGATCCCATCGTCGCGCTGCGGCAAGAGTGATCGGCCTCTCGCGTATCTTCTCCGCAATCGCGATCGCGCTGCGGGCAGTCCTGCGCAACAAGCTGCGCGCGGCGCTCACGGTCCTCGGCATCACGATCGGCATCGCCGCCGTCGTCACGATGACCGCGCTCGGCGACGGCGCGCGCTCCAAGATCAACGGACAGATCACGAACCTCGGCTCGAACGCGTTGATCGTCTTTCCGCAGTCGGCGCGGGCTTCGGGCGCACGCACGACGGGAGGCTCGAAGCTCTCGGAGTCGGACTGTCAGGCGCTCGAACGCGAGTCGACGAGCATCAAGGCCGCCGTGCCGTTCCTGCGTGCGTCGGCGCAGGTCGTCTACGAAGGGCAGAACGCGAAGGTCGAGGTGATCGGCTCGCGCATCGCGTACCTGCAGGTGCGCAACTGGAACCTCCAGAGCGGCGAGCCGTGGACGACGTCGGCCGAGAACGTCTCCGAGAAGATCGCGGTCATCGGCGCCGGGACGGCGAAGGAGCTCTTCGGCAAGGCCGATCCCGTGGGCCGATGGATCCGGATCGGCCGGCATCCGTACCGCGTGCTCGGCGTGCTCGAAGAGAAGGGCCCTTCGCCGTTCGGTCGGAGCCAGGACGACGTCGTGATCATGCCGATCACCACGATGCGATCCCACGTGCGCTTCACGCGGCCGGGCGAGACGGACGCCATCATGATGAGCGCCACGAGCCCGGAGACGACCGACCGCGCGAAGAAGCAAGCCGAGGAGATCCTCCGCCAGCGGCACCACATTCGCGAGGGAGAGGAGGACGACTTCCTCATCCGCTCGCAGGCCGAGTTCCAGCAGATGCAGGACAACATCTACGGCGTCCTGTCGCTGCTGCTCGTCGGGATCGCGGCCGTGTCGCTCGTCGTCGGCGGCATCGGCGTCATGAACATCATGCTCGTCAGCGTGACGGAGCGGACGCGCGAGATCGGCATCCGCATGGCGATCGGCGCGCGCGAGATGGACATCCTCGTGCAGTTCCTCGTCGAGTCGCTCGTGCTCGCGACGCTCGGCGGGGTCGTGGGGACGACGATCGGCTACGCCGCGATCGTCGGTCTCGGCGCGGCGCTCGATCTGCCGATGAAGCTCGCGCCCCAGGCGCTCGCCGTCGCGCTCGGGACGAGCACGGCGATCGGGCTCGTCTTCGGGTTTTTCCCGGCGCGGAGGGCCGCGCGCATGGACCCGGTGCAGGCGCTCGGCCGCGAGTGAAATGATTTGACCCCAAAAGGCCACGCGCCCCGGGCCTTTCGGCCGTGGGGCGCGCGATCGTTCAGCTCCTAGGTCGGGGGGTTTGGGGGCGCAGCTCTGCTTGCCAGAGCGGAGCCCCCAAGCGTCGACTAGTGGCTCGATTGGCTCTTCTTCATGAGGTCGGCGAACGTGCCGAACTTCGCCTCGCGGGCGACGCCGGCGCGGTACGACTGGTAGGCCTGCTTCTCGGCGTCCTCCTTGAGGGCGCGGATCGAGAGCTTCGCCTCGCCGCGGCGCGGGTCGACCTCGAGCACCTTCGCGTCGAACTTCGTGCCCACGGGGAACTCCTTGCGGAGATCGGTGCCGCGCGCCGTGCCCGTGTGGCCCGCCGGGATGAAGCCGCGCGCCGCGCGACCGGTGACGCCGAGGATGCGGACCGAGAGGCCTCCCTCGACGGCCTGCACGACGGCGACCTTCACGGCCTTGTACTGCTGCACGCGCTGACGCGGCTCTTCCTCCTCGCCGCTCGGCGGCGCGGGGTGCAGGCCGATCTTGTGCGCGCCCGGATCGCAGCTCGCGACCACGACGTCGATCTCGTCGCCGACCTTCACCACCTCGCTCGGGTGCTCGATCTGCTTGAACGAGATGTCCGCCGTGTGGCAGAGGCCGTCGATCCCGGGCTCGAGCTCGATGAACGCGCCGAACGGCTGCAGGCGCGCGATCTTGCCCTTGTGCTTCGTGCCGACCGCGTACTTCTCCTTCACCGTGTCCCACGGATCCGCGGTCGTGGCCTTGTGGCTGAGCCACAGCTTGCCCTTGTCGTCGATGCGGATGATCTTGACGTCGATCTCCGCGCCGGGACGGAAGAGGTCGTTCAGGCGCGCGCTGCGATCGTGGCTCGCCTCGGTCATGTGGATGAGGCCCTCGACGCCGCCCGCCTCGGGCAGCGCGACGAAGACGCCCCACTGCACGACCTTGCGCACGATGCCCTTGTGCACGCTGCCGGGCGTGACCTTGCTCAGCGCCTCGGTGCGGACGCGGCGCGCGTCCTCCTCGAGCATGCGCTTGCGCGAGACCACGATGTCCCGGCCCTTCTTCGCGTACTGCGCGACCACGAAGTCGAGCCTCTGACCGACGAGGTGCGAGAGGTCCGCGCCGTGGCGCAGGTCCACGTGCGAGGCCGGCGCGAACGCGCGCAGGCCGCCGAGATCGACCTCGAGGCCGCCCTTCACCGCGCCCGTCACGAAGCCGAAGACCGGCTCGCCGCTCTGCGACGCCGCCTCGAGCTGCTTCTTCAGCTCGTCGAGCGGCTTCGGCTGCCCCTTGCAGAGCACCAGCATGCCGCCGCGAACGCCCGTGCTTTGCACGCTCGCGATGAACTGATCGCCCTCGGCCGGCACTTCCTCGTCGCCGAGCTCTGCCCGATCGAAGAGGCCCGTCGCCTTGCCTGCGATGTCGATCCAGATCGCCTGGTCCGTCACCTTGCAGACCTTGCCGAAGACCTCTTCGCCGACGCTGAACGCAGGACGCTCGCGCTGGGCCGCAGCCGCCGCAGCGGCCTGTTTGTCCTTGCGACGATCCTTGCGCTTGCCTTGCGCCGCTTCGCCTCCGGCCTGGGCCTCGGAAGCCTCGCCGGCCTCCGCTTCCTCGCCGTCCGCGTCTTCGTCGCCTTCGCTCGCCTCGGCGCCTTCGACCCCGCCCTCTGCCGCCGGACCTTGCGCGCCCGGAGGACCCTTGCGCTTCCTGCGGCGCTTGCGCTTCTTCGCGTCGCCGCCCGGACCCTCGGCCGTCGCCGCAGGGCTCGCCTGCGGCCTTCCGCCGGGACCAGGCAAGCGGTTGCCGATGTCGTCTCCCGGCTGCTCGTCCTCCCACTCTTCGCGGGAGGGAGCGGCGGTGGACGAGGCGGCCTGGGCCTCGGTGCTCGCCTCGGGCTTCTGATTCTGCGGCTGCGCCTCGGGCGCCGCGGCGTCCGTTTGGACCTCTGCCGCCTCGGTGTTGTTGTTGTCCGTGTTCATCCGGGATCTCGGGCCGCGCTCGCGGCGCGCATCGTCGGGGGACGACCTTCGCGCATACGCGTAGCTCGGAAGGGGACGGAAAACATAACGTACCTCGCGCACAGGCGCGAGGTCTCTGCGCACAGCGCTCGAACTTCGAGACGCTTTTTCAACGTACGATGGGTAAAAACCGCTGCTGGCCGCCGCTTCGGTCGATGCGGAGGGAGCCGCCGCGACCGAGGTCGTGCACGCTCACCTTGGCCGCCAGCCGCTGCGCCACCTCGAGGAAGGCGCGACCCACCGAACTATCGGGCGCTGCTTGCACGACGGGCGTGCCCGCGTCGCCCCACTCCCGCACCGAAGGATCGAGCGGGATCTGACCGAGCAGCGGGGCGCCCGCGAACTCGGCGATCTTCTGACCGCCGCCCGAGCCGAAAAGCTCGTGACGCGCGGAGCAACCGTCACAGATGAAATAACTCTCGTTCTCGACGACGCCGAGGATGGGGATGCCCACTTTTTGGGCCATCGAGACCGATTTGTAAACGTCCTGGAGCGCGACTTCCTGCGGCGTCGTCACGACGACGGCGCCCGTGGTGCGCAGCTTTTGCGAGATCGTGAGCACGATGTCGCCCGTGCCGGGGGGCAGGTCGAGGATGAGGTAGTCGAGCGTGCCCCAGTCGACGTCTTTCATGAACTGGAGCAGCGCGTTCTGGATCATCGGCCCGCGCCAGACGACGGCTTGACGCGCGTCCTCCAGCAAGAAGCCGATCGACATGAGCTTCACGCCGAAGCGCTCGAGCGGCAGGAAGTGCTGGCCGTCGGACGAGGTCGGTCGGCCCATCACGCCGAGCATCGTGGGCACGCTCGGCCCGTACATGTCCGCGTCGAGCAGGCCCACGCGGCAGCCGAGTCGGTTCAGCGCGAGCGTCAGGTTCGCGGCGACCGTGCTCTTTCCGACGCCGCCCTTGCCGCTCATCACGAGCACGATGTTCTTCACGCCCGGGCAAGGATCGTCGGCCATGATGTTGCGCTCGGGAACGTTCGAGCTCCAACGAATCGACACGTTCGCCGCGCCCGCGGCCTTGAGCGCCGCCGTCACGTCGTCCTGGATCCGCGCCTTGTACGGGCACGCGGGTGTCGTGAGCGTGACGCCCACGGTGACGTCGTCGCCCTCGACGGCGACGTCGCCCAGCATGCCGATGTCGGTGAGGGGGCGAGACAGCTCGGGGTCCTCGACCTTTGCGAGCGCGTTTTTCGCGGATTCGACCGTGATTGCCATGATTTCCTTCGGGGCAGGCGCGGGGCAGCCGGTCTGTTAGGACCAGCCAAGGGTGTCGTCAACCCGTTCCGCGGTCGTCGGGGCGCGCTGCCGCCAAGAAAAACGGCCAGGGCGAAACAAAAAGAAAACGCGCCGCTCGGCACGACGGGCGGCCGAGCGGCGCGTCGATCAGGCGCTCAGTTGACGGAGCCGGCAGCCTTGCCGCCGATGCTGGCGCTGGCCTCGACGGAGACCTGCACCTCGACGCTCGCGTTGAGCGCGGCGCTCGCGGCCGTCGTCGCGCAGACGAGGGCCTTGCCGCTCGACGTGAGCGCGCCCTTCAGGTTCCCGCCGACCTCGACGAGGACCTTGCCGGCGTCGAGCGCGGCCTGACCACGCGTGATGCCGGTCTCGATGAGCCGCGGCAGGTGCTGCTCGAGCGCGGTGGCGAGCGCCTCGAGATCGGCGGTGGCGCCGGCCGAGAGCTCGATCGTGACCTTGGGCGGCGTGCACGACGCCTCGGCCTGGATCTCGGCGTTGCAGCTCGCCTGGCAGTCGGCGTCGAGCTCGCACTCGGGCGGCGTGATCTTGCCCTCGCAGTGCGGGGCCTGGAAGTCGACGGAGCACTCGCCGCGGCAGGTGCCGTCGCACTGCACCGAGGCGTTCGCGTCGAGCTCGCACGCGCCCGAGCAGGTGCCCTCGCACGTGCCGTCGCAGCGGCCGTTGCAGTTGTTCGCGTCGCCCGAGGAGCACTGGCCGTCACACTTGCCGTTGCAGACCGCGCTGCACGAGCCGCGGCACTCGACCGTCGCGCCGACGTCGGCCGTGCAGGCGCCCGTGCACTCGGCCGTGCACTTGCCCGCGAGCTTGCCGGGCTCGCACTTGGCTTCGAGCTGCGCCGGCGTGCACTTGGCGTCCACGTCGCAGCGCGCGTTGCACTCGGCGGCCGCGTCGAGGCTCGCCTCGCACTTGCCGCCCTCGACGAGCGCGACGAGCTCCACCTGCGCGTTCGCCTTGATCACCTCGTCGAAGCCGAGCTGCGCCTCGGCGCAGACGGCCTCGAGGCGCTTCGCGCCTTCCATGGAGGACCACTTCGTGGCGTCGCGCTTGGTCGCCGTGGCGATGCCCTCGCAGGCCGTGGTGACGTCGGCGATCATCTGATCGGCGAGGGTGATGAACGAGCCCGAGGCGGTCATGAACGACTTCACGCGGAAGTCGATGTCGAGGTCCGCGCCCCACCGCGCGTCGGCCCGGAACTCGTCGCAGCCGTCGACGATGTCGGCGACGTCGCTGCAACCGATGCCCGCGGTGATGCCGACTCCGAGCACGAAGGCGGGCGCGGCGACGAGGCGGATCCACTTATTTTTCTGCGTCATGTGAAGCTCTCCTTGTTGAAGAAGTGATGGGTACGTTGAAGCGCACGTGCACCTTTTGCGCCATGCGAAGTGCGACGTGAGCACCCTCCCGTCCATTCCCCGATGTCCTTGCGTATTTCCCGGATCACGGAGGGAGGGTGCGAAAGCTACGTGCCGCGCGTGGCGAAAACCTTTGCGCAGCAAGGGTCCATCGCGACCCGAAGAGACCAGCGTGTCTTACCAGCAGCTCGCCTCGCCGCCCTGATTCGGGTTCGCCGGGTTGGCGAGCGTGTAGGGGAGGAGCTGGCACTTCTGGTAGTTCTGCGAGCCCGGCGTGAGGTCGCACTCGGCGTGCTTGCCGCTCGGCGAGAGCGGGCAGTCGTCGTTCGACATGCAGGCCGCGCCCGAGGTGCCGAGATCGACGCAGCCGCGGCTTCCGTCGGTGGCCTGGAGGCAAACGGAGAGGCCGGTGAGCGGGCCGCAGTCCTGGTCGTTCACGCAGGGCTCGCAGTACTTGCCCTCGCCGACGCAGGCGCCGAAGCGGTGGAAGCACGCCTTCGGCCCGTCCGGCGCGGCGTCGCTCACGGGCTTGCACTCGAACGCGCGCCCGCAGTCGGAGTCCTTCACGCACTCGGAGGCGCAGCGCTTCGTGCTGTCGTTCGGGAGCGAGATGCAGTGGCTGTTCGGGACCTGGGAACAGTCGAGGTCACTGTTGCACGGGGCGCACGTGTCGCGCTGGATGCACGTCTTCCGGAGTACACAGAGCTGGCCCTCGAACATCGTGTTGCCCTGCCCGAGCGAGCTCGGCTCGATGCACGGGTCGTTCGACTCTCCGCAGAGGCCGTTGTTGCCCTTGGACGGATTCATGCTGCCGCAGAGCGCGCGCGACTCGCGGGTCGTGCCGCAGTAGAAGCCGCCGGGGCACTCGTCGTCGGCCTTGCAGTCTTGCTTGGTGCAGAAAGCATCGGCGTCACCCTCAGCGGCCGAGAGGCAGGAGAGCGGGGCTGTGCACTCGCCCGGCGCGCACGTGAGCACGGTGCAGGGCGTGTCGTCGGGGCATTTCCCGACGAGGCAGTTGGCGCGCCCGTAGCAGAAGTCGATGTCGAGCTTGCAGGTGTCAGGCGCGCCGCCGCACTGATCGAGGAAGCAAGGCGAGCCCGTCTGCGGGCAGGAGAGGGTCTTGCTGCACTCGTCGCCGAACGGACATTTGAAGCCGAATCCGAAAGGCTTCTGGTTCGGCTGGCACGTGAGGATTTCGCGCTTCGTGTCGTCCTCGACCGCGGGCGCGCAGTCCTGGGTGCCGTCGGGCAAGCAATCGACGTGCCCGGCGCACTCGAGGACGCAGCGGTTCCCCACGCACGTGTTGCCGGGCAGGCACGACTCAGGCGTGCACTTTCCCTCGCATACGCCATCCGCGGTCACAAAGCCGCCGAAGCAGAACGGCACCGGATCCTCCCCAGAGCAGGCGCCGAGCGCGCCACCAAAAAGGAGCGAGAGGAGCGAGAGGGCCGCGGCAAAGCCAAGGCGCGGCTGCCGGGGACGGAGAACGTGAGAATGCTGCATGATGACCTCGAAACCTCGGAGGCCGTCCCTCCGTGGATGTGGGTATGCATGGGACGGTGCCGTGTTCCACGCATCTTGCCTGGGTACGGATCCGGTCCGGGCGAGGCCTTTTGCAAGGAGGGTGCTTGACGCCCTGAACCCCCGCGAGGACCATTCCGACCTACCTCATTCCAGGCGCGGTGGCATCATGCGAAACGACGTGCTCTTTCGGTGCTTGGTTCTCGGTCTGACGGCAGCTTTCGGTTTGATCGGCTGCGGCAGTGACGAGGGCGATGGCAACGTGACACCGGGGTTCCCGGATCAAACGGGACAACTCCCGCGTGGATCGTGGGCGCTTCCGTATCCCGCGGGTCCTTTTGGCATCAGCAAGGGCTCGATAGCGCAGAATTACGAGCTGATCGGTTTTCCGAACGCGAAGGAAAATATCGGCGACGGCGTGCGATTCATCTCCTTCGCCGAGTTCTACAATCCGACGGGCGACGAGGTTTTTCCGGAAAACTCCGTGTTCCCCGCGGGCACGCCGAAGCCGAAGGCGCTCGCGATCATCATCTCCGCTTCGTGGTGCGGCCCTTGTCAGTACGAGGCGGCCGAGGTCCTTCCGGGCCTGCGCGCGAAGTACAACCCGACGGGTGGCGAGTTCCTGCTCGCGCTCGCGGAGGGAATCTCCGGCTCGCCGGCGACGCCCGACGACCTGACGAAGTGGGTGAAGAAGTTCGCCATCGACTACCCGTCGGTGACCGATCCGGGCGGCAAGCTCGCGGCGCTCTGGGAGAGCGATTCGTTCCCGGCGAACATCATCATCAACACGCGGACGATGGAGATCGTTCAGACCTACGCAGGTCCGCCTCCCACGACGTACTGGAAGACCTTCGAGAAAGTCATCGCAGGGACGTTGTAGGCGTATCGCCGCCTTTTGCGCGCGTGCCGCTCCTGCCCGTTTGCGGCATGATGCGCGGATGAACGCGCGAAAAGCTCATGTCCTCGGCGCCGCGATCGCCGGCCTTCTCCTCAGCTCGTGTGGCGGCGAAATGCCCAGCGCGAAGGCCGGCGGCGGCGCCACGGCGCCCGACTTCACGTTGCCGTCGCTCGACGGCAAGCAAGTCCGGCTCTCGGACTACAAGGGCAACAGCGTGGTCCTGATCGACTTCTGGTCGACCACCTGCGACCCCTGCATGATCGAGATGCCGCACCTCGTCGACCTCTACAAGAAGCACAAGGATCGCGGGTTCGTCGTGCTCGCCGTCTCGGCCGACGGGCCGGAGTCGCGCGCGCAGGTGAGCAGCGTGGTGCGCTCGAAGGACATGGTTTTCCCCGTCCTGCTCGACGAGGAGACCGTCGTGACGGCCCGCTACAACCCGAAGCGCGAGCTGCCCTTCACGGTGCTGATCAGCAAGGACGGTTCGATCGTGCACAAGCGTGGCGGATACACCGCGGGTGACGAGAAAACGCTCGCCGTCGAGGTCGAGAAGGCCCTCGCGGAGTGATCGGGCGCCCCGCCATGGTAGAAGGCCCCGCGTGAGCTTTTCCTCGCGCCGGGCCGCTGCCGCGCTGGCCGTCACCCTCGGAAGCCTCGCGATCGCGCCCGCGGCGAGCGCGCTCGACCTGCCTGGGCCGGCCGGTGAGCCGATCGGGCTCGACGTCACCAACACCACGGTCGTCGACTACCGCTGGGACAACCGCAACAACGATCCAAGGGCGTTCAACCCGCGGCCGATCGTCGATGACGACTACGGCGAGTGGATCAACCGCCTGAACGTGCAGGCGACGTGGTGGCGCTTCCGCGTCGGCGTGCGGCTCGACTCGGCGCTCTACTACCTGACGACGACGCGGAGCGAGGCGCAGGTGATCGCGCAGCGCCAGATCGACGCGGTGAAGCAGGCGGATCCGAACGCCCAGGTGCCGCAGACGCTCGACTACGCGAACCGCTTCTACAACGAGCTGAACACGCGGTTTCTGAACAGCGTGTACCCGGCCAAACTCTACCTCGGGTACAACCAGCCGGGGCTCGACGTCACGATCGGCGATTTCTACGCGCAGCTCGGCCGCGGCCTCGTGCTCAGCGTGCGCAAGATCGACGAGCTCGCGATCGACACGACGATCCGCGGCGGCAAGGTCGTCTTCGACAAGAAGCTCGGCCCGGCGCGGATCGGCGCGACGCTGCTCGCGGGGCAGATGAACCCGTTGCGCTTCGACGAGGTGAGCGGCCGGCGCCTACACGGCGCAGGATCGCCCTTGTTTTTCGGCTTTCCGGACGCGAAGCCCGCGACGACGTACGCCATCAACGGGCGCCCCATCGTGGCCGAGCCGAGGCCGAGCTACCTCGAAGACACGATCTTCGGCGGCCGCGTCGAGGGCGGGATCGACGCCGTCCAGTTCGCCGCGAACGCGTCGGTGCTGATGCGCAAATCCTTCACCGAGGAGAACCTCGCGTGCAAGAACGCCTGCCCGACGGGCGATTCGACGTGCGTGGACCACTGCTACGCGCAGTTCCCCGAGTTCACGGTCCTGCCGGGAGGCCGCTCGCACAACCAGATCCGCACGTTCAGCGGGTCTGTGAACGTGCCGTCGCTCGCGGGGATCGGCGACCTCTACGTGGAGGTCGCGGGGCAGCAGCTCCGGGACGGTCACGTGGGCGCGATCGACGCGCAAGGCGTGGCGACGGAGCGACAGGCGGACGTGTCGGGCTACGCGGTGTACGCGAACGCGAACTTCGGCCTCGGGAAGCTGCAACTTTCCTTGGAGGCCAAACATAACCGGAAGTTCTTCCCGCTCGGCTCGAACATCGACGTGACGACGCCCGGCTACAGCGCGCCCGAGTACAGCGTCGTCGCGTACAGCGCGCCGCCGACCGCGGAGCCGATTTACATCGAGCCGATCGAGTCGCCGAACGTGTGCATGACCGGCGGTCGCGCGACCGCGAACTTCAAGTACGACGATCACACGTCCGTGTACGGCTGGCTCGGTCGTTACCGGAGCTGGACCGAGGTGCCCACGAACGACCTCTGTCAGTCGATGGACGACCAGTTCCGCACGGACACGTGGGACACGGCCGTGGGCATCGACATGAGCCGCGAGCAGGGCAAGTCGCACGCGCGGGCCTGGATCGGCGCGCGCATCGCGGAGCGCGCGGTGCCCACGCTCGGCACGCGGGCGCCGGGCGAGACGGACGTCCTCTATTACGAGGGCTACATCCGCTACGACCTCGTCAAGCACCTGAAGGGCCCGTTTTCGTTGCAGCTCCAAGGGTTTCACCGGAACCGCTACCTGCCGGCGACGCACGGGCGGGTGTGGAACGAGGGCGAGAACTACACGGCGCTCCACTGGTCGCCGCACCTCTCGGCGGTCTTCGGCTACGAGTACTCGACGCGGCCCGGCTGCCAGCCCGAGCTCGCCGGCGAGGACGAGTTCAAGGTGGTGCTCTGCCACTACCTGAGCGGCGGTCTCACGTACCGATCGGGCAGCACGGACTCGTGGGCCTCGCGGCTCGTGAACACCGTGAACCTGTTCGTCGGACAGCGGCGCGGCGCGATCCGCTGCGTCTCCGGCGTCTGCCGCCTCTTCCCGCCCTTCGAGGGCGCGCGGCTCGAGGTCGTTTCGCGGTTCTAGCGCAACAAACCGCTACTTCGCGCGGAGCATCGCGCAAGCGACGCCCGTGCGCACGCGCGGGTCCGCGTCGACCGCGAGCAGCGCGGCCCGCCCGAGCTCGCCGAGCGCCACGAGCGACGTGCCCGCGACCTTGCGCGCCTGCTCGCTCTTCGAGCGCGCGTCCTCCGTGAGGAGCGGGAGCACCTCGCGCGCGCCCGCCCGCGCGAGCGCGGCCTTCGCGAGCAGCGCGCGCATGCCTTTGCCCTTCGCGATGCCGAGGAGCTTTTGCGTGATCTCCGCGCGCTCCTTGGGCTTGGCGCCTTCACCTTCGGCCGGCGCCATCTCCAGGCCGCGGCCGAGCGCCGCGATCGCGACGTCCTCGTCCGTGTCGCCGCGCGCCTTCACGAGCGCCTCGCGCACGCTCGGCGTATCGAGCGTCGCCGCGTGGATCGCGAACACCCGCTCGCGCGTCGAGCCCACCTCGATCGACCGAGCGAGCACGCCCGCGGCGTCCTCCGCGCCCGGCCCCGGCTGACGGACGAGCACGGCCGCCGCTGCGATCTGCGGCAAGCCTCGCTCGACCTGCGCGACGCGCGCGAGCTGCGCGCGCCCGCCCGCGTCCAGCGCGCGGGACGAGGCCCACGCGCCCACGATCGCGACCCGCTCGTCCTCGTCGGCCTTCACGAAGAGATCCTTCAGCGCGAGCACGACGCGCTCGCCGCCGAGGTTGCCGACCGCGTCGATCGCCTGCAAACGCGCGGGCGGGTGCGGATCGAGCCGCGCCGCTTCGAGCAGCGCCTCGGTGTCGTTCGGATCGAACGCGTCGAACGAGGCCTTGAGGGCCGCGAGGCGCACGGCCTGATCACCATGAGCGAACAGGCTCCTCCGCTGCGCGCCGTCCGCGTACGCGACGAGCCCACGCGCCTCCACCGCGCGCCACGCGCCCGACGCGCCCTTCGATGCGAGCGCTGCGCGCGCCGCCGCCGCGAGATCGTCGCGGTCCCACAGGCGCGCGTCGAAGCGGATCAGCGCTGCGATCGCTGCGACCTCATCGCTGCCTGCGGCGCGCGCTTCGAGCACGTCGTCGAGCCCTTCGGCGCACGACGGCAGCTCCTTCAGCTTGCTCACGCCCGCGTCCCCCTTCGCGGCCTTCACCTCTTGTTCGAGCACCACGCGCGCGATGCGACGCGCTTCGCCTTCATCGACAGCGTCCTGCGCGGGATCACTCGCGAGCGCGCGCCGCGCTCCGCCGAGATCGCCTTGCTCCGCGGCGCGCAGGGCCGGGCCTCCGCCGCAGCCTGCGGCGAGAGCGAGGACGAGGAGACTTCCAAGGGCGCGCGGGAATTTCGTGCGGCGAGCGATCATCGGGCGTTCCTTTCGAGCTACCTGACCTCGCCCCGACTCGCAAAGCCTTCCGTGGCCCGCGCGCGCTCGACCCTTTCCCCCGCGCCTCCGGTGCGTCACCCTGCGCGCTTCGGGCAGCTCTTTGTCTCCCGATCGCGCCCATCGCGTCCGCTCCCCTACAGGCCTCGGCGTCGCCGAGGGCCGTCCGTTCATGCGTTTCGACGTCATCGCCAACATCACGGCTCGCCTCTACCGACGAAGGCCCTCGCTCCTCGACGAGATGAAGCGCGTCTCCGCGGGCGTCGCCGAGGTTCACCCCACGACGCACGTCGACGAGCTCGACGCCGTCTGCGCGCGGATCGCGGCGCGCGGCACGGACCTCGTGGTCCTCTCCGGCGGCGACGGCAGCTTCATGGCCGGCGTCACGGCGCTCGCGCGGGCCTTCGGCGAGAGCTCGCTCCCGCGCCTCGCGCTCCTGCCCGGCGGCACTGTCGCCACCGTCGCGCGGAACTTCGGCATGCAGGGAGATCCCGCGCGGCTGCTCGCGCGGCTCTTCGCCTCCCGCGCGCTCGCCTCGCGCCAGAGGGCCACGCTGCGGGTGCGCGAGGCGCGCGAGGGCGCGACGACGACGCGCATCGGCTTCATCTTCGGCACGGGCCTCGTCGCGCGCTTCTTCGACATCTACTACGCGGACGGCGCGGGCGGGTACGGGGGCGCGGCGCGGATCGCCGGCCGGATCTTCGTCGAGTCGTTCGTCGACGGCCCGTACGCGCGACAGGTGCTCACGCCCATGCCGTGCACGATCGAGGTCGACGGCAAGCGCCTCGCATCCGATCGCTGGTCGCTCGTGTGCGCCTCCGTCGTGCGTGACCTCGGCCTCGGCATGCGCGTCAACTACCGCGCGGGCGAGGACCTCGATCGCCCGCACCTCGTCGCGAGCCCTCTGTCTCCACGCTCGCTCGGCCCACGCGCGCCGCTCGTCCTGCTCGGCAAGTCGATCGGCGGCGCGGGCTCCTTCGATGATCTCGCGCGCTCGTTCGTCGTGCGTTTCTCCCCCGAGGGACCCTACGTGCTCGACGGCGACGTGCTGCGCGCCTCGGAGGTCACGGTCTCCGCGGGCCCGCCCATCGACGTCGTCACGCTCTGATCCGCGTCGTCACGCGCGGTGCCGCGTCGGCGCTTTCCTCGGGGTCGCGCCCTTTCGCGCGCGCACCTTCGTCGAGACCTTCGGCACGATCTTCGTCGCCGTCCCCTTCTTCGAAGCGATCGTCTTCGCTCCGCGCGGGACCTTCGCCGTCGCTGCGACCTTCGCCGTTCCCTTCACGAGCGAGGGCCTCTGCCTCGTCGTCGCGGGCGCTCGCACCACTGGCCGCTTCGCAACGGCCTGCGTGATCCTCCCCGCGCGGAGGGCGTCGCGCGCCATCGTCACGAAGTCCGAATCGGTCACGATGCCGAGCAGCCGGTGCGCCTCATCCACCACGGGCAAGCAGCCGATCTTTTGCGTGAGCATGATGTCCGCCGCCTCGGCTGCGTCGTCGTCCGGCCCGATCGTATCGACCGAACCTCGCATCACGTGGCGCACGCACGTCTTGCGCTTCGCCTCGGCCGCATCGTCCGCGGACAGCTTCTCGAGGACGCGGCCCGTGGCTGCCAGGAGGTCGCGGTGCGACAGCAGGCCCACGAGCACGTCTCCATCCAGCACGGGTAGGTGACGTACGCGCTCGACGGTCATGAGCTCTTCCGCGAACAGGATGTTGTCGCCGAGCTCGAGCGTGCTGACGGGCGCGCTCATGATCTCTCGCACCTTCACGCGATCCTCCTTGCTCCCGCGCGCGTCGTGCGCACCGCGCAAGGCGATGACGCGCGACGCGCTGCACCACGCGTCACGCGTGCATCATGCGAGCCACGCGCTCGCATGACCGAATCGTGACGGGACGCAGGGCGACGGCTGAAGCGCGCATGTGACAGTCGGCCTCGTGCAAACGGACGTTCCGGATTCAAAGCCCTCCATCACGGTCGTCGCCACCTCGAAGTGGTCGCTGTCCGAGCTTCTCCACATCGCCGCGCTCGTCGCGATGCACGTGGGCCTCGTCATCGCGTTCGTGCGTGGCCCGACGTGGCGTCTGGTCGCGCTCGCCGCCGCGACCTACTTCGTGCGCATGTTCGCGATCACGGCCGCGTACCATCGCTACTTCTCGCATCGCAGCTTCAAGACGAGCCGGCTCTTCCAGCTCGTGCTCGGCTTCCTCGGCACGACGGCCGTGCAGAAGGGTCCGCTCTGGTGGGCCGCGGCGCACCGCGTTCACCACAAGCACTCCGACACCGAGCGCGACGTGCACAGCCCCCTGCGCCGCGGCTTCTGGTACGCGCACCTCGGCTGGTGGATGGGTCGCGAGCACCAGGAGACGCGGATCGATCTCGTCCCCGATCTCGCCGGGTATCCCGAGCTCCGCTGGCTCGATCGCTACCACGTGATCGGCTCGGCCGCGCTCATCGCCGCGGTCACGATCCCCTTCGGCTTCGACGGCTTCCTCTGGGGTTACGTCGTCTCGACGGTCGTGCTCATGCACGCGACGTTCACGATCAACTCGCTCGCGCACGTCTGGGGATCACGCAGGTACGCCACGAAGGACACGAGCCGCAACAACGCGTTCCTCGCGCTCCTCACGCTCGGCGAGGGCTGGCACAACAACCACCACCACTACATGTCGAGCGCGAACCAGGGCTTCTTCTGGTGGGAGATCGACATCAGCTTCTACGTGCTGCGCGCGCTCGAGAAGCTCGGCATCGTGTGGGATCTGCGCCGGCCGCCCGAGCGCATCCTGCGCAAGGACCTCGTCGCGGAGGTGGGCGAGCGAGCGCCGCTCCTCCTCGGCAAGGAGACGTCGAGCGAGGAGGACGTCGCGCCCTCGCTCGCTCGCACGGTGAGCCGCGTCAGTTGACGGTGGACGAGCTCTTGGCGGGGCCGGGCAGCGTGCTCTGCGCCCCGCCGACGCTCTCCGTCCGCGGCTTGCGTTGCTCACGCTGACGCTCGACTGCGGCGCGCACGAAGCGCGAGAAGAGCGGGTGGGCCGCCTGCGGGCGGCTCTTGAACTCCGGGTGGAACTGGCAGCCCAGGAAGTAGGGGTGATCCCGGAGCTCGACCATCTCCACGAGGCGCTGGTCCGGCGAGGTCCCCGAGAGCACGAGGCCGCCCTGCGCGAGCGCGTCGCGGTACTTGTTCGACACCTCGTACCGATGGCGGTGACGCTCGCTGATCGACGTCGCGCCGTACGCCTCGGCCGCGACCGAGCTGCGCTCGAGGACACACGGATACGCGCCGAGCCGCATCGTGCCGCCCTTGTCGAGCACGCCCTTCTGGTCGGGCATCAGGTCGATGACCAGATGGGCCGCGTTGCGATCGAACTCCATCGAGTTCGCGCCGTGCAGCCCGCAGATGTGCCGCGCGAACTCGACCACGGCGAGCTGCATGCCGAGGCAGATGCCGAAGAACGGCACCTTCTGCTCGCGCGCGTAGCGGATCGCCTCGATCTTCCCCTCGGTGCCGCGGTCGCCGAAGCCGCCGGGCACGAGGATCGCGTCGAGCGCCCCGAGCAGCTCCGCCGCGCCCTTCTGCTCGATCAGCTCCGAGTCGATGTACTCGAGGTCGACGCGCACGTCGTTGTGCAGCCCGCCGTGCACGAGCGCCTCGTGCAGCGACTTGTACGCGTCGCGCAGGTGCACGTACTTGCCGACGACGCCGATCTTCACCGTGCCGCGCGTGGGGCGCTTGAAGCGCTCGACCACCCAGTGCCACTGCGAGAGGTCCGGCTGACGCGCCCAGATGTTGAGCTTCTCGGCGATCTTCTCGTCGATGCCCTCGGCGTGCAGCACGATCGGCAGCTCGTAGATACACCCGACGTCGACCGCCGCGATCACGCAGTCCACCTCGACGTTCGAGAAGAGCGAGATCTTCTCCTTCATGCCGCGCGAGAGCGGCCGGTCGCAGCGGCAGAGCAGGATGTCCGGCTGGATGCCGATCTCGCGCATCTCCTTCACGGCGTGCTGCGTCGGCTTCGTCTTGAGCTCGCCCGCGGTCGCGATGAAGGGCACGAGCGTCACGTGCACGCTGACCGCGTTCTGGCTGCCGCACTCGACCTTGAGCTGGCGGATCGCCTCGAGGAACGGCAAGGACTCGATGTCGCCGACCGTCCCGCCGATCTCGACGATCGCGATGTCCACGCCCTCGGCGGCCGCGCGGATGCGGTGCTTGATCTCGTCGGTCACGTGCGGAATCACCTGCACGGTGGCGCCGAGGTACTCGCCGCGCCGCTCCTTCGAGATGACCGACTCGTACACACGTCCGGTCGTGAAGTTGTTCTGGCGCGTCATGCGCGCGAGCGTGAAGCGCTCGTAGTGGCCGAGGTCGAGGTCGGTCTCCGCGCCGTCATCGGTCACGAAGACCTCGCCGTGCTGGTACGGCGACATCGTCCCGGGATCGACGTTGATGTACGGATCGAGCTTGATGTGGGTGACGCGCAGGCCACGCGCCTCCATCAGCGCGCCGATGGAGGCGGCGCCGAGGCCCTTGCCGATCGAGGAAACCACCCCACCCGTGACGAAGACGAATTTGGTCCGCTTGCTCATGAACCGCCGCTCCGGCCCCGCGTGGGCGCATCTCTTCCGAGCCGCGCTCGGTTGGTTTGTCCATACGCCATCGGGCGGCTCTGCCCGCTTCGGGCAAACACACTGCCGATCGCGTACGAGGGTTTGGGACGCATCACTTCGCTCGATGGAAGTGACGCCCCAAGCGTCAACCAGGGCGCAGTCTAGGCGTCCAGGGTGGCGCGTCAACGCGTGAGCCGCCGAAGAAATAGCAGCCATTTTCCCGCGTGAAAGCCGCGACGCACTCGGCGAGCGGTGCTAACGTGGTCGATCCTGGTGCCGAGGCGCCGCGCCGATGCGTCTTGCCCGTGTCCTCCTTCCGTCCTCGCCGGTCCCGCGGATCGCGCTCGAGCGTGACGGCTGCCTCTACGACGTCGCCGAGCTCGAGCGCAGGCGTCAAATCCTCGACGAGGGCTCGACCACCGCCGAAGATTTTTTCGCGCGCGTCTTCGCCGTCGGCGGCGCGGGCCTCGACGTCCTGGACGACGGGCTCTGCGCAGGCGTGCGCCCCACGGAGGCGCGGCTCTGGCCCGACGAGCTGCTCTGGCTGCCGCCTTGCTTGCCCGAGCGCGCGCTCCTCGTGCAGCTCGTAGCCACGGCCGAAGACGAAGAGCCTCGCTACCACCTCGGCAACCCGCGTGGATTGTTGGGGCACCAAGAGTCTGTCCCCTTTCCGCCGAGCGAGCCGCGGCCCGACGTCGAGATCTCGATCGCAGCGCTGCTCGGCGACGAGCTGCGCGCCGCGACCGTGGACGAGGCCGAGCGCGCGATCCTCGGCTTCACGATCCTCCTCGGATGGGTCGCGCGTGAACGCGAACGAACGAGCGGACGTTCTTCCGCGCGCGACTTCGCGACCACGCTCGGTCCGGTGCTCGTCACGAAGGACGAAGCCGGCTCGCTCGACGACGCGCGCGTGCGCCTGCGCGTGGGCGGCGTGATCGAAGAGCTCGCGCGAACGGCCGCGCCGTCGCTCTCGTTCGCGGAATCGCTCGCCTTCGTCAGCCGCCACGTCACGTTGCTGCCGGGCGATATCGTTGGTGCTCCACCGATCGAAGGCGGCAGCGAGGCCGCGCGTCGCCTCGGCCTCGCGTTCGGCGCGACGCTCGAAGTCGCGGTGGATCGTCTGGGAAAGGTCGCGGCGCGGCCCGTGCTCGGACCCGAGCCGCCGCCGTTTCGCCGCTCGAAGAGCTAAAACCTGCCGACGAGCCCGAGCCCCGTCATGTTCGGCGCCACGATCGGCACCGGCATGATGAACGCGCTCTGCTCCGCTTCCGTGGGCTTCGGCGCGACCGCCTCGGTCTTCATGATGATCGCCTCGGCGACGAGCGCGAGCCCGCCGATCTGCGCGAGCCCGCCGAGCCCCGTCAGAAGCCCACGCAGCCAGATCGATCCCGAGCAATCGGTCGACGAAGGATCGCCGCACTTGTTCTCGGCGATCGCCATCCACGGCCCCACGATCGGGATCTTCAGCGACTCCGCGCCCGGCGCGTCGGGCCAGCTCGTCGCGGCCACGAAGCCGACGCCGTAGGCGATCGCCGTGATCGCGAGCCCGCCTCCGATGAGCTTCGGCCGCACCGACGACGGCGGATAACGCGGCGGCGGTGCTTCTTCCGTCTCCTCGGCGAAGCTCTGCGAAGAGCCGAGCAAGAGCGCGAGCGTGACGAGGATCGAGGCGCGCTTCATCCCGTTCGTCACTTCTTCTTCGGCGGCGTCGCCGCGGCGGCCTTCGCGGGCAGGTTCACCTTGTACTGCACGACCTTCGGATCGCCCTCGAACGGCAGGCAGTACTCGCCGATGAACGAGCGCTTGATGCACTGCTCGACCGGCGTGCCCGCGAACGGCGCGCCGACCTCGACGTCCGTGATCTTTCCGATCTTGCCGTCGAACGTGACCGACACCGGGCCCTCGCCGGTCGGCCCGTTCTCGACGACGGTCGCGCAGTTCGCGGCCTTCGCTTGCCCGCGCTTCAGCGCGACCGTCATCTGCGCGATCTGCTCGTCGTTGAGCTTCGCCGGCTCGGACGCGCCGGTCCACTTCGTGTCCTCGCCGGTGTCGCCGGCCGGAGCCTCGCTCTTCGCGCTGCTCTCGTCGGTGGTCTTCGCCGGCGGTTTCTCCCAGGTGGAGTCGTCGCCGGCCTGCTTCGGCTGAGCGCCGCCGCAAGCCACGAGCAGCATGGAAATCGAAAGCCCCAGGGTGAGGTGTGAGGTCGAGGTGTGAAGAGCCACGGTCTTCTCCGGTCCCAAAGAGAGGGTCGAGTTTGACTCGACCCTAGCAAGGTCTCGCGCCGTCCGCACAATGAAAGCCCACGAATGCCCTCGTCGGATGCGCTCTACCGACCCGGACGTTGTAGGAAGCTCCCATGCACCAAGGCAGCCGTCTTCGCCCCACGCTCGCCGGCCTCGCGCTCCTCGCCCTCACCGCCTCGGCGCGCTCGGAGGTCCCGGCCCCCGCGAGCGCCCCGGCGCCGGCGCAAGCCGATCGTCCGAGCGCTGAGGCCTCGGCGCGCCCCCGCGCTTCGATCGAGGCGGGGCCGATCCTGCAAGCGATGGAGAAGCTCGCGGCGGACGTGAAGGGCTGGGGCGGGACCGTCGGCGTCGCGCTCGTGGACGTGGGGACGGGGGAGACGGTTGCCGCGCGTGAGGGGCATGCAGCCTTCAACCCCGCCTCGAATGCGAAGCTCGTGACGGCCGCCGCCGCGCTGCGCCTGCTCGGGCCGGGGCATCGCTTCGCGACGGGCCTCTACGGCAAGCTCGACGGGGATCGCGTCCCGGAGCTCGTGCTGCGCGGGCAGGGGGATCCGTCGCTCGACACGGGGAATCTCTGGCCGATGGTGCGCGAGCTCGTGACCGCGGGCGTGCGGCGCGTGGGCGCGATCGTCGTCGACCAAAGCTACTTCGATGATCGCTTCGTGCCGCCGGCGTTCGACGAGCAGCCGAACGAATGGGCGCCGTTCCGCGCGCCGGTCTCCGCGGTCGCGCTCGACGAGAACACGGTGACGCTCTCGGTGCGCGCGGCGGAGAAGGGCAAGGATGCGCAGGTGCGCGTCGATCCGCTCGGCTTCGTGGATGTCGTGGGAACGGTGCGCACGACGAAGAAGGGCGATCCGGAGAAGATCACGCTCGAGCTCACGCCGAAGGGTGATCGCCTCGTCGCGCGCGTGGGAGGCCATCTGCCCGAGAACTCGCGCGTCGTGCGGGTCCGGCGGCGCCTCGACGATCCGCGCCTCGTGCCGGGGCATGCGCTGCGCGCGGTCCTCGCGTCGGCGGGCATCGAGGTCGAAGGACCCGTGAAGCTCGGCGGCGCCAAGGAAAAGCGCCTGCTCGCGTCGCATCGATCACGCCCGCTCGGCGAGCTGCTCGCGCTGCTCGGCAAGGACAGCGACAACTTCTACGCCGAGATGATCTTCAAGGCGGTCGGCGCTGAGAAGAAGGCGCGCCCGGGCACGGCCGAGGGCGCGGCGGAGGTCATCACCGCGTACCTCAAGGAGATCGGCGCGTTCGAGGAGGGGATGGTCGTGAAAAACGGCTCGGGCCTCTTCGACGCGAACCGCGTCACGCCGCTCGGTACGACCTCGCTCCTCCGCGCCGCGTATCGCGACGTGACCATGGGCCCCGAGTTCCTCGCGCACCTCGCGGTCGGCGGCGCCGATGGCACGCTCCGCGGACGCTTCAAGAACCTCGGGGATCGCGGCATCGTCCGCGCCAAGACGGGCACCTTGAACGCGGTCGCCGCGCTCTCCGGTTATGTGCTCGGGCCTCCCGGACGCGCGCCGCTCGCGTTTTCGATTTACGTGAACGGCATTCCCGACAAGGTCGGCCTGGCGCGTGGCGGGATCGACAAGGTCGTCGAGTCGGCCGCGCGTGCTCTCTGGAAGGACCGGTAGCCCGAGAGCATCGCTTGCTCAGATCGCGCACGGCGTGCCCGTGCGTGTATGACACGAATGTCATACCCCCTTGAAAGCCAAAGGCCACGTGGAGGGTTTTTCCACGTGGCCCAGGGTGGCAAGGATCGCGCGGGGGGGTGCCCCGCCGAACCTCAGTAGTAGTCGCGCATCTGCTTGCGGATCTTCACGAGCGCCTGCTCCTGGAGCTGGCGGATGCGCTCGCGGGACAGGTTGTACTTGTCACCGATCTCCTTGAGCGTGAGCTCGTCCTCGTCGTCGAGGCCGAAACGCCAGCGGATGATGCGCGACTCGATCGGCGTCAGCGTGGTGAGCAGCCGACGAACCTCGTCGCTCCACTTGCGGTTCGCCAGGTGATCGAACGGCGAGAGCGCGTTCTCCTCCTGGAGGAAGTCGATGAACTTGCGCCCGTCCTCGTCGCCGACCGGGCGATCGAGGGAGAACGGGGTCTCCGCGTAGAAGTCCTTCACCTTGTCGAGCTTCTCGCGCGGGACGCCGGTCTCCTTCTCGAGCTCCTCGATCGTCGGCTCGTGACCCGTGCGCGCGATGATCGCCTGGGTCGCGCGGGCGACGCGGTTGTACGTGTCGAGCATGTGCACCGGGATGCGAACCGCGCGGCCCTTATCGGCGAGGGCGCGGCTGATCGCGTGCCGGATCCACCACGACGCGTACGTCGAGAAGCGGTAGCCGCGGTTGTGATCGAAGCGCTCGACGGCCTTCATGAGGCCGATGTTGCCCTCCTGAATGAGGTCGATCAGCGGCAAACGACCGCGGTTGTAGCGGCGCGCGATCGACACGACGAGGCGCAGGTTCGCTTTGACGAACCGGTTCTTCGCGTCGTGCTGCGCCTGGAACGTCTTCTCGACCCGATCGAGGTAGCGCTTGTACGACGGCGACATCGGGAGCGTCGGGCGCGGCGGCCGGATCGGCGCGCCTTCCTCGGTGTCGGCGATCGTGTCCTCCTCGAAGTCCGGCTCGCGCACGAGATCCCGCGCGATGCTGCTCGCGCGCGACATCCAAAGGCGGTCGGAGTCCGGCAGGCGGATCACGTTGGCGAGCTCGTTCGTGAGCTGGGCCCAAGCCTTCTCGTGCTCGGGCGCGAGCTTGTACTTCTGCTTCTTCGCGATCTTCACGAGCTTCTGCAGCTCTTCGATCTGCGGCGCCTTCACCTCGTCCTCGCCCGCCTTCGCCACGTCCTCGGCGAGCGCGTCGAGCACGAACTCGGCCGCGGGCAGGTACGAGAGCAGCGCGACCCAGTGATCGACCTCCGTGCGCTCGACGGCACGCGCGGTCTCGAGCTCCTCCTCGGGGCCCATCACCGGATGCAGCGCCATGTCGCGGAAATACCGCGCGAGCATGGAGTCACCGCCGCCCTCCTCGATGTCCTTGAGCTCGCGGTCGGCGTTGGTCCGGGGAGAATCCGGCCGGCTGAGCGGCGTGAACTCGAGGTCGATGAACTCGGCCGTCGTCGGCTCCGGATCGTGCATCTCGGGCCGCGGGCGAATGGCGGCGGCCTCTTCCGCGGCCGCGCCTTCGTCATCCAGCATGCCGATGTCGATGTCCGACGCGGCGAGCGGCTCCTTCGCGAGCGGCGTGGCGGGCGTCTTGCTGCGCGCGTCGTCGAGCTGCGACTCGTCGTCGACCGGCGCCTGCGCTTGCTCGGGCTCCTGGCCCTTCGGCCGGCGCTCGATCGTTCCGCTGCGACGAACCGGGCGCGCGCTCGCGACGGCGGCGGCACCGCGGCGACCGGGCGAGCTGCCGCGGGCGGGCTTGGGGGCCGCGGCGGTGCGCGTCGTGGAGCCCGTCATCGCGGCCTTGGTGGAGGGGCGGTTGGCATCGGGGCGGCGGGCGGTCGACGTGCTCATCTTGCTCTTCGTTGCGGTGGAGGGTTTTTCGTTCACTTCTTCGGAATCACCCTTTCGAGAGTGGAAGCTCTCGGCCGGGTCAAGGAGGGATCGGTCCGGGCTCGTCGGGGTATCGAAGCTCGCCATGGCTGGGCCCTTGTTCCCGCTGCCCGATGGGGGGCTGAACGGGGGATTGTGCGGTTTGATTCCGGTGGATCCTCTCCGAGAAGAAATCGGCTGGCTCGGGCCGCCGTTCACGGATGCAATGCTGGAGACTGGATCGCTCGTCTTCTCAATGAATTCTGCAAATTTCATGCCGTCATCGGTGTATGTTCCCGAATTTCCCGGTCCCGGGTCGGGCCTTCCGGCGGCCGGCATGCTAGGAGCATCCTCCGACGAGGCATGCAGGGGGGCCGGCTCCCCGTCTTGCGACGTGACGGGCGACGGGCTGCCTCGATGGCGGCGGTGTGCTCCCATGCTTACGCGCTCCGTTGTAGTCGATGATGCCGACTGAGAACACGTCCAGTCGGACATTCGTCCTGCGTGTCGTTCACGAGCTCCGCCGCGATCGGCGAAACTGTTGGATGTTTTCTGGGGCTACCCTGGTGCAGGCGATAGCCCATGGAATCTTGGCTTCGTGTGCTGGCCTTCTCGGGCAGACGCTGATGGGTAGGCAACTTGCTTCCTTCGGCGCCCTTGTCGACCCCCGCGCCGCCCTGCATCATCCGATTTTTCTGGCTTCTATCGGTCTCGGGGCGTCCCTTGTAAAGACGGCAGCCAGCACCTTCTCCATCTACGGTCAGAAGAGGGCTGTCTTTCAGGTCGGAAACGCAATTCGGCGCACGATCACCGCCGCGATCGTGCTGCAAGGACAACCGCCGAGCGCGGCCGCCGCCTCCCTCGCCGCGATCACCGTGCGTATTCGCGATGTCGAGCGCGGCGTCGATGAAGGCGTGCTCGCGGCCGCTCGTGCGATTGCACACCTCGTTCCGCTGGCCGTGGCGCTTCTCTGCCTGTCCTCGCGCCTCGCGATCGTCGCAATCCTGCTGCTCGCGCCGTTCGCGTTGATCCTGGCCTTCGCGCGGCGGTTCGTCCGGTCGCATCACGCGCGGTCGGCGCGCCTCGCAGAGGGCCTGCATTCCGCTGTAGACGAGCTGGTACGGCACCTGGATCTATGGCGAACGTACGGAGCCGCGCGGAGGGTCCACGCAGCGCTCGGAAGGGCAGGCGACGAGGCCGGTCGCGCCGCGGCGCGCGCGGAAGCGACGCGAGGCGCGATCTCCGGTGCGAACGAGGTGCTCGCCGCGGCCGCATTGCTCGGCATGGTCGTATGGATCGAGCAGGCCCAGCCCTCCCTCGGCGATGGGTCGCTCGTCGCTTTCGCGGCGGTGTTTTTTCTGACGTATCGGCCCTTGCGTGACCTCGGGGATGCGCGGACGGCGATCGAGCGAGGCGCGGCGTCCCTCGAGGTGCTCGAAGCAAGCGTGCAGGTCGGAGGCGCTGAGGCCGCGCTCGAAGCGGCCGAGGCAGCGAGTGTGCAAGCTGCGCGCAGTCGGTTTCGGCTGGCGAAGTTGTCGGTCGAAGGGCTGCGTTTCGACGTGGGCGGCGTGAGCGGGCGGGCCGTACGGTTCACGGCCGAGCCGGGGCGGATCGTCGCGATCGTGGGCCCGACGGGGAGCGGGAAGACGACGCTGCTCCGGGGGCTGCTCGGGCTCGTGCCCGCGACGGAAGGGGCGCTTCGTTATGACGGCGCGGAGCTGACGCGCGCAGGGGTCGGTCCGGACGAACGGCCGTTCGCGTGGGTGCCGCAAGAGGCAGCGATCGTGTCAGGGACGATCGAGGAGAACGTGGGGCTCGGCGCGAAGGATGCGCCGGCCGAGGAGATCCAGCGCGCGCTCGCCGAGGTCGGAGGGCTCGGGCTCGCCGCGGCGCGAGGCGGGGCGAGGATCGCGGCGGGAGGGCACGAGCTCTCGGGCGGAGAGCGGCAGCTCGTGGCGATTGCGCGCGCGGTCGCGAGCCATCAGCCGGTGCTATTGCTCGACGAGCCGACGTCGGGGCTCGATGCCGAGGCCGAGGCGCGCGTGCTCGCGGCGCTCGCGGCGCAGCGGGGCGCGCGGACGATCCTGATCGTGACGCATCGGCCGGGGCCGCTCGCGATCGCGGATGAGGTGATCTCGTTCGAGGGATCGGCGGCCGTGACGGCCACGACGCTCGCGGCTCAGAACTGAGACAAGAAGCGCGGATCGCTCTCGAAGTTCAGGCGGATGTTCGGGATGCCGTAGCGGAGCATCGCCAGGCGATCGAGGCCCATGCCGAACGCGAAGCCGCTGTACCGCTCGGGATCCAGGCCGCAGTGACGGAAGACGTCAGGGTGGATCATCCCGCAGCCGAGCACTTCCAACCACCCCGTCTGCTTGCAGACGCGGCATCCGGCGTACGTGCCGTCGGGCTTGCGGCAGAAGACGCAGCCGCAATCGACCTCAGCGCCGGGCTCGACGAACGGGAAGTAGCTCGGTCGGAAGCGCACCGGCAAACCCGGGCCGTAGAGGCGCTCGATGAAGGCCGTGATGACGCCCTTGAGCTCCGCGAAGCTCACCTTCTCGTCGACGAGGAAGCCGTCGATCTGGTGGAACATCGGCGAGTGCGTGACGTCGTCGTCGCGGCGGTACACCGAGCCCGCCATCACCACGGCGAGCGGCGGCTTGCGCAGCAAGAACTCGCGCGGCTGGACCGTCGTCGTATGCGTGCGCAGAAGCAGGCCCGGCCCGAGCCAGAAGCTGTCCTGCATGTCCGTCGCAGGGTGATCGGGCGGGAACGCGAGCTTCGTGAAGTTGTTCTCTTCGAGCTCGATCTCGGGCCCGGCCTCGGCGACGAAGCCGAGGTCGCGGAAGATCGCGAGCAGCTCGTCGCGGACCTGCGCGATGGGATGGAAATGGCCGCGGCCGAGCTCGAGGCGGCCCGGCAGGCTGAGGTCGTAAGGGATTCCGCGCAGCTCCGCCTCGCGGGCGGCGCGCGCGATCGCCTTGAGCCGCGCTTCGAACGCGGCCTCGACCTCATCTTTGAAGGAGTTCACGCGGCTGCCGACCGTGGCCTTCTGGTCGGCGGGGACGTGGCGCATCAGCGCGAGGACGGCCGTGAGCTCGCCCTTCTTGCCGAGAACGCGGGCGTGTTCGAGGCGGAGGGCCTGCTCGCTCGTCGCGGCCGCGAACGCGTCGCGGTACCGCGTGCCGAGCGCGGACAGGCCCTCCTCGATGGCCTTGATCGCCTGGACGGGATCCGCGGCGCTCACGCCCCGATCTCCCGGCCTAGCGGCTTCCGCCCGCGAGCTTCACGACCGCGCCGAACGACGCCGGATCGTGGATGGCGAGCTCCGACAGGATCTTCCGATCGAGCGCGACGTTCGCCTTCTTGAGCGAGCTCATGAGGCGGGAGTACGTCGTGCCGTTCGTGCGGGCACCGGCGTTGATGCGGACGATCCAGAGGCGCCGGAAATCCCGCTTCTTCAGCTTGCGGCTGATGTAGCCGTACTCCCACGCGTGGCGCAGGACCTCGACGGCTTGGCGGTAGCGGTTCTTCCTGCCAAGGAAATAGCCCTCGGTCAGGTTCAGGACGCGGTTACGACGACGACGGGCTTTGAACCCACGCTTGACTCTCGGCATTGGGCGCTCCTCTCTTGCTCGGGATCAGCGGTAGGGGAGGAGGAGCTTCACTCGCCCCTCCATCGCGGTGTCGACGGTGTCGTTCTTGCGGAGACGGCGCAGGCGCTTCTTGCTCTTCTCCTGCATGCAGTGATTCAAGCCGCCCTTGCTCCGGCGGATCTTGCCCGAGCCAGTGACGCGAAATCGCTTCGCGGCGGCCCGGTTCGTCTTCATCTTCGGCATGATGCCTTCTCGCTCCCGTGAGGGTGCGCTCTGCCTGGCCTCGCTCCGACCGTCGGAGCGCCGTTCGAAACCAAGGTAGATGCGGCGGGGCGAGCTTTATGGCGGACGGGTGAGGGGGTTGTCAAGGCCGCGAGGAGCCCCAAGAGCTAGCCTCCCGACCCATGCTCGTCCGCGCCACCTTCGAAGAGCCCTCCAGCGACGGTCCCCCCGTCCGTACCATCGTGAGCTTCCACGCTGGACATTCGCTCCTGGAAGTCGCGCATTCGCGCGGAATCGCCATCAACGCGCCCTGCGGTGGTCGTGGTTCATGCGGGAAATGCATCGTCCGCGTGCTTGCAGGGGCCGCGCCGCCGACCGAGGAGGACCGGGCGGTGCTCAGTGAAGGGATGCTTCGCGAGGGGCTCAGGCTCTCGTGCCGGATCCGCCCGCGCACGCCCGTCACGGTCGAGGTGCAGAGCCGGTTCGATCTGCGCGCGGCGCCGAGCGTGACCCGGCTCGCGGCCGGGGAGCTGCCGAAGATCGTGGATGCCGCGGTGGATCTCGGGTCGACGAGCGTGCAGCTCCGGACGATCGATCCGAAGACGGGCGAGGTGCTCGGCGAGGCGAGCGTGCTGAACCGGCAGGTGCGTCGCGGTCACGACGTGATGACGCGGCTGACGCACGCGTTGCAAGGAACGCAGGCGCGCGAGGAGCTGACGGAGGACGCGCGCGAGACGTTGCGGCTGCTCGAAGGCGCAGCGCGAGGGCGGATCTTTCCGGAGGACGGCACGATCCGTCGGTGGGTCGTCGCCGCGAACAGCGCGATGACGACGCTGCTCTGGGGCGCGGACGTGACGAGCTTGGCCGAGGCGCCGTACACACCGCCGTTCTTCGACGAGCGGACCGGGCCGGCCGCGGAGCTGGGTTTGTCCGGGGAGACGCTCACGACGTTCCCGCTCCTCGGATCGTTCGTCGGCGGTGATACGGCCGCGGCGGTGCTCGCGACCGAGCTCGATCGGCCGGGTCCTCCGCGCATGCTGATCGACATCGGGACGAACACGGAGATCGTGCTCGCGCACGAAGGCTCGCTCTACGCGGCGTCGACGCCCGCGGGGCCGGCGTTCGAAGGGGGAAACATTTCGGTCGGGATGCGCGCGGAGCCGGGCGCGATCGTGCGGATCGAGGTGCGAGACGACGGAGCCATCCGTCCGACGACGATCGGGACGGTGAGGGCAAAAGGGATCTGCGGGACGGGCCTGCTCGAAGTGCTGGGCGAGCTCGTGCGCGCGGGGATCGTGGCGAAGGACGGCGCGATCGCGTCGGGCGCGGATCGGATCACGCTCGCGCGAGGCGTGGATCTCCTGCAGATGGACATCCGCGAGCTGCAACTCGCGAAGGGCGCGCTGCGGGCGGCGACGAAGCTGCTCTGCACGACGGCGGGGATCCGGGACAAGGACCTCGCGCGCGTGTCGGTGGCGGGCGCGTTCGGGACGCACCTCAGGCACGACGTGGCGATCCGGCTCGGCATGCTGCCGGAGGTGGATCCGTCGGCGGTCGTCGCGGCGGGCAACGCATCGCTCGAAGGGGCGACGGTGTTCGCGCGGGATCCGGAGGCGGCGCGGGCGAGGCTCGCGGATGCCCGGTCGCGCGTCCGCCACGTGGAGCTCGCCACCCGTGACGATTTCCAGGATGTCTTCGTGGCGAGCCTCGATTTCTGAGCGACCGTTCGCGCATCCATCGACGGTGCCCTGTTCCGGTGCTAACCCGCCCGCCCGATGCCGCGCCGTGACGATCTGAGAAAGATCCTGCTGATCGGCTCTGGTCCCATCATCATCGGGCAAGCGTGCGAGTTCGACTACTCGGGCACGCAGGGCGCCAAGGCGCTCGCGGCCGAGGGGTACGAGGTCATCCTCGTCAACTCGAACCCGGCCACGATCATGACGGACCCGGAGCTCGCGTACCGCACGTACGTGGAGCCGCTCGACGTGCCGACGTTGACGGCGATCCTCGAACACGAGCGGCCCGACGCGATCCTACCGACGCTTGGTGGTCAAACGGCCTTGAACCTGGCGCTCGCGCTCGACGCGGCGGGGGTGCTCGCGAGGCTCGGGATCGAGCTCATCGGCGCGAGCCCCGCGGCGATCCGCAAGGCCGAGGATCGCGCGCTGTTCAAGGCGGCGATGGAGCGCATCGGGCTCACGTGTCCGCGGTCGGGCCACGTGAAGAGCGTGGAGGAGGCGCGCGCCCTCGCGGAGACGTCGGGGCCCTGGGGCGCGCCGCTCGGGTATCCTGTGATCGTGCGGCCGAGCTTCACGCTCGGAGGCTCGGGCGGCGGGATCGCGTTCCGGCCGGAGGAGCTCGACGCGAAGGTGCGATGGGCGCTCGAGCAGTCGCCGACGCACGAGACGCTGATCGAGGAGAGCGTGCTCGGCTGGAAAGAGTTCGAGCTCGAGGTCATCCGCGACAAGGCGGACAACTTCATCGTCATCTGCTCGATCGAGAACATCGACCCGATGGGCGTGCACACGGGCGACTCGATCACGTGCGCGCCCTCGATGACGCTGACCGATCGCGAGTACCAGCGGCTCCGGAACGCGGCGCGCGCGGTGATGACGGAGATCGGGGTGGAGACGGGCGGATCGAACGTCCAGTTCGCGGTGAACCCCGAGGACGGTCGGTTCGTGGTGATCGAGATGAACCCGCGCGTGTCGCGGTCGAGCGCGCTCGCCTCGAAGGCAACGGGGTATCCGATCGCGAAGATCGCGGCGAAGCTCGCCGTGGGCTACCGGCTCGACGAGCTGACGAACGACATCACGGGGACGAGCGCCGCGTTCGAGCCGACGATCGACTACGTGGTCGTGAAGTGGCCGCGCTTCGCGTTCGAAAAATTCCCCGGCGCGGATCGGCGGCTCGGGCCGCAGATGAAGAGCGTCGGCGAGGTGATGTCGATCGGGCGCACGTTCGCCGAGGCGCTGCAGAAGGCGGCGCGCTCGCTGGAGATCGGGCGAGACGGGCTCGAGTCGCTGCTCGGCAAGGTCGACTATCGGCAGCTCGGAAGTGATCCGAACCAGGCGCGCGACATGTTGATGGACGCGCCGCGCGAGCCGTCGGCGCCGGTCGAGATGCCGCCGGCGAGCCACGAGGATCTGGTCGCGGCGCTGGAGAAGATCGTGGGCGTGCCCGTGGCCGATCGCCTCTTCTACGTGGCGGACGCGGTGCGGCTCGGGATCCCGCTCGAGTCGCTGTACGAGGCGACGCGCATCGATCGTTGGTTCCTGTCGCAGATCGATCGGATCGTGCGGTTCGAGCGGACGCTCGCGGAGGTCGCGAAGGAGAAGGGCACGCTCGACGAGGGCACGCTGCGCGACGCGAAGCGGCTCGGTTTCTCGGATCGGGCGATCGCGCGGCTCGTCGGGCAGACGGAGGACGAGGTGCGCGCGCTCCGGATGACGCTCGGCGTGCGCGCGGTCTTCGGCCGTGTGGACACGTGCGCGGCAGAGTTCGTGGCGAAGACGCCGTACCTCTACTCGACGTACGAGCGCGAGAGCGAGGCCGCGCCGAGCGGCCGGCGCAAGGTGATCATCCTGGGCGGCGGGCCGAACCGGATCGGGCAGGGGATCGAGTTCGACTACTGCTGCGTGCACGCGGCCTTCGCGCTCAGGGACCTCGGGTTCGAGACCATCATGGTCAACTGCAACCCGGAGACGGTCTCGACCGACTACGACACGTCCGACCGGCTCTACTTCGAGCCGCTCACGTTCGAGGACGTGCTCTCGATCTGCGACGAAGAGCGCAAGGACGGCGAGCTCGTCGGTGTCGTGGTGCAGTACGGCGGGCAGACGCCGCTGAAGCTCTCGGTGCCGCTCGCGCGCGCGGGCGTCCCGATCCTCGGCACGCCCGCGGATGCGATCGATCGCGCCGAGGATCGAGGTCGCTTCGACGCGCTGCTGACGAAGCTCGGCTTGAAGCGTCCGCGCGCGGCCGTGGCGTCGAGCGTCGAGGAGGCGATCGCGGCGGCGCGATCGATCGGCTACCCCGTGCTCGTGCGGCCTTCGTACGTGCTCGGCGGGCGCGCGATGATGATCTGCCACGAGGAGAGGGAGCTCGAGGCCTACATCCACGCGGCCGTCGAGGCCGCGCGCGAGGCGGGCACGCACACGATCCTCGTCGACGAGTTCTTGAAGGACGCGATCGAGGTGGACGTCGACGCGCTCGGCGACGGTCGCGAGGTCGTGATCGGCGGCGTGATGCAGCACATCGAGGAGGCCGGGATCCACTCGGGCGACTCGTCGTGCGTCTTGCCGCCGCACTCGCTTCCGCTGGAGGTCGTCGCGTCGATCGAGGAGCAGTCGCGGCAGCTCGCGCTGGAGCTCGGCGTCATCGGCCTCATGAACGTGCAGTTCGCGGTGAAGGGCGGGACGATCTACGTGCTCGAGGTGAACCCGCGCGCGTCGCGCACCGTGCCGTTCGTGTCGAAGGCGACGGGCCGGCCGCTCGCGAAGATCGCGGCGCAGGTGATGGCGGGCAAGACGCTCGCGGAGCTCGGGATCACGGACGGGATCATGCCGCAGCACGTGGCGGTGAAGGAGTCCGTCTTCCCGTTCGCGAAGTTCCCGGGCGTCGATACGCAGCTCGGTCCGGAGATGCGATCGACGGGCGAGGTGATGGGCATCGCGCCGACGTTCGCGCACGCATTCGGCAAGGCGCTGCGGGCGTCGGGGATGCAACTGCCGAACACGGGATGCGCGTTCATCTCGGTGAAGAACGACGACAAACCCGCAGCGTGCGTCATCGCGCGGCGGCTGCGCGCGCTCGGCTTCACGATCCTCGCGACGAGCGGGACGGCGCAGGCGCTCGCCCGCGCGCGGATCCCCGCGACGCCCATCAACAAGGTGAACGAGGGCTCGCCGCACGTCGTCGACGCGATGAAGGCCGGTGAGGTCTCGCTCGTCGTGAACACCACGGTCGGCGCGCGGTCGATCCGCGACAGCTACCCGATCCGGCGGAATGCTTTGCTCGCCAACGTTCCGTACTTCACGACGATGGCGGCCGCGATGGCCGCGGTCGACGTCCTCGAGGCGAGCGCGCACGACGCGCGCGCTTCGTATCGGGTCCGCTCGCTCCAGGAGTGGAACCCGTCGTCCTGAGACGCCGCGAGGGCCGCCGGTGTTCGATGCGCCGGCGGCCTACGTGCCGTTCGGATCGTTCGCGTCGTTCTTGCGCGTGTCGTTCGCGCCGTCGTCGTCGTCGTCCGACGACGCGGGGCGCTCGCGTGGCGTCAGCGCGGCCGTGAGGGCCACCGCGAGCGCGCCGACGACGACGCTCCCGTAGAAGAGAATGTCGATCGCGCTGCCTGCGGACGAGCAGTTCGCGCCCGGGCCGAGGCGCACCGCGAGCACGCCTTCGGGCAGCTCGGGCGGCCCCTCCGGCGTGCTCGCGCGTTCGGTCACTTGCCCACCACGATGCGCTGGCCGAAGGCGCGGTCGACGGCCTCGCAGAAGGAGCGGAACGCCTCGTACTCGGCCGGCGTGACGCGCGCCTTCTTGAAGGACAGGCCCGTCCGCACGGTGATCTTGCCCGGCGCTTGCTCGACCGTGACGTGGAACGAGCCGAACGGCGTGTCGAGTTTCTGCGCGGCGGGCGCCGCGCGGACCTTCATGCCCGCGGGCACCTTGATGACCCACTCCTCTTCGCGGCTCGTGAGCGCCGTGAGCGTGAGGTCGAGCGTGCGCTTCGACGAAGGCGCGAGCTCGGCGACGAGGCGCGGCGTGATGCTGGCGGGCACGCTGAGCGCGTCACCCTCGCGCCGCGCGAAGCTCGTGGCCTTGCCGCGGGTGCGGATCTTCACGGCCTGCTCCACGTCGTCGAGGTCGCCCGTCTCCACGCCCGCGCGCCCCTTTTCGAGCTCGATGGGGCCGAAGTCCGAGGCGAGGTCCTGCGACGCGCGCTCGTTGCGCGTGCCCTCGGCGAGATAACGACGGCGCCAGTCGGGCGCGTACGCGCCGGTCACCTGCACGTCGGACACGAGCTGCGCCGAGCCGCCGTCCGCGAGCGTCACCTCGACGTGGCGACGCGTGAGCGACTGCTCCGGCGGAGGCTGCGGCAGCCGCACGAGCTTGGGTTTGCCCTCGTTCACGAGCAGCCCGATCGCCGAGCGATCCATCACGGGCAGCTCCATCGAGCCCGTGTGCTCGGCCGTGCCGTCGAGGTAGAGGTCCATCGACGGCACGTAGACGATCGCGTGATCGAAGGGCGCGAGGCTCGCGGGCTCGGGGGCGATGTCGCCGCGCATGCGCGTGCGGAGCAGGACGATCGTCGAGTTGATGCCGAGCTCGCGCAGCATCGTGACGATCAAGGTCGCCTTGTCCTTGCAGTCGCCCCAGCCGCGCGCGAGCGTCTGCGCGGCGCGACGCGGCCGGATGCCCTCGATGCCGAACTCGAGCGCGACGTAGCGCGTCTGCGTGGCGAACTTGTAGATCGCCTTCACCTTCGCGGCGTCGTCGGTCAGGCCCTTCGTGAGCTCGCGGGCGCGCTTGCGCACCTCGTCGTCGACGTCGAACTGCTCGCGCGCGAGGCCCCAGTACCACGCGCCCACCGCGTCCCACGTGTCGAACGTGGAGACGTGCACCGTGCCGAGCACCTCGGACCACGGCGGCATGTTGGGCTCGGGCGCGAGCGCCGGGACGTTCGTCCCCGTGAAGCGGTAGATGCGCTTGTCGCCCTCTTCCTTCACGTCCTCGACGAGCCCGGGGAGCCGGTCGGTGCGGATGAAGAAGCGGCGCGACTTCGGCGTGATGAGGACGTACTCGCTGCTCGCGATGGGTTTGTCGTTCTGGAGGTACTGGACCTCGCCGAAGTAATCGCTCTTCTCGTTGCGCGGCGCGACGTCTTCCACGCGGTAGCGCAGCTCCACGATGTCGCCCGCGTTGAGGCGCGGGAAGAGGACGACGAACGCGCGCTGCGACGTGTACATCGAGATCGCAGGGTTGTCGGCCGCGCCCTCGCCGCTCTCGATCGCCTCGTCGATCTTCCCGTTCGCGCGGTAGACGCGCGCGGCGCGCAGATCGACGGTCTGCCTGTCGGCCTCGTACGCGAAGTCGTACTGGCGCGCGGACGCGGCGCTCTCGTCGGTGAGCGGCTGGAAGACGACCTGGTGGAAGCGGCTCGCGAGGCCGTTCGGGTACACCGTCGTCACCGTGAGGTTGCGCATGAAGCGCATCGGGTAGCCCTGCGCGGGCTCCTTGCGCATCGGCAGGAACTTCTCGGGCGCCCACGCGTACGCCTCGTCCGCGCGCGGCGCCTTCGGCTCGATGTGCTCGACGTACTCGCGCACCTCCTTCGCCTGCGGGACGATCGTGAGGATCTGCCGCAAGAGGTCGAGCTGCTTGTCGCGATCACCTTCCTCTCCGTAGAGATCGGAGAGCGCGCGCAGCGTCTGCACGTCCTCGGGCGCCATCGCGAGCGCCTGCTGGTACGTCGCGAGCGCGCGATCCTTCTGGCCGAGCGCGCGGTACGTGCGCGCCGCGAGGCCTCGCGCCCACGCCGAGCCCGCGTCGACGCCGAGGAAGCGGTTCAGCCATCGCTCCGCGCCCGCAGCGTCGCGGCGCGCCACGGCGAGCTCGACCTTCTGGCTCAGGAAGTCGGCGTCGTCGAAGCGCAGCGCGGCGTAACGCGCCTCGACCTCCTCGGCCTCGGTGTCGCGGCCGAGCGAGCGCAGTTGCGTGGCGAGCGCGGAAAGGAGCGAGACGCAGCGCGGATTTTTCTGCACCGCCTTCTCGAGCATGCCGAGCGCGGTGCGCTTGAGGCCCGCCTCGACGGAGAGCTCCACCAGGCCGAGCGTGCCGCCGAGGTTGTCCGGATCGAGCGCGAGGATGCGCTCGTAGATCGGCACCGCGTCGCGCCAATTCGCTCCCGTGCGCGCGAGGAGCGCCTCGGAGAGCAGGACGTCGAGCTTCTCCTCGTTCGTCTTCGCGAGCGCGCTCGCGCGTTCGACCCACGAGCGCCGCTGGTTGCGATCCTCGGCGAGCTCGCCGGCGAGCAGGAGCCTCGGCACCGTGGGCTCGGCCTCGGCGGCGCGCCGCGCGAGGTCCCGCGCCTTGTGATCGGCCTTCGGATCGCCGCCGGTGATCGCGAGGTAGCGCGCGTACTGCTCCAGCGCGGCGGGCGCGGGGCTCTTGCCGGACGTGAGCGCTTCGAACGCCTGCACGGGTCCGACGACGCCACGGCTTTGCTCCTTCGGCTCCTTCGTCTTCGCGCGCTCCTTCATCGCGGCGGCGGCCTCGCTGCTCGCTTCGAGGTCCGCGCGCACCTCCACGTCGAGGTCGGGCTTGCCGGTCTCGTCGCCGATGCGAAGCGCGAACTTCGGCGCCTCCTCGTCGCCGCAGACCTTCACCGTGATGCGGCTGAACGTCGGGCGAAGCGTCACGGTCGTCGCGTGCCGATCGATGTCGAGGTCGCGATACGCGGCGTCGTCGAGGATCTTCTCGCCGTCGTAGTAGAGCTTGAACGCGCCCGCGGAGCCTATCCACAAGGTCGCCTTGCGCGCCTTCGTGCCGGGCCGCGCGCGGACGAACGTCGTCGCGTAGCCGCAGACCGACTCGCGTGGGCGCAGGATGTCGCCGAAGTCGAACCACCCGTACGACGACATCGTCGGCGGCACGCGCCATCGCACGGCGCGCTCCTTTCCTTCGTACGCGCGGCCCGCGGGGATCGCCTCGCTGAGCTCCGCCTCGGGCTGGTAGTCGATCGCGAAGCCCGACTTGTTGTCGTTGTCGAAGGGGCCCACGGTCATGTAGCGGCCGACGAACCCGAGCTTCTCGATGCGTGCGAGCGCGCCTTCGAGATCGCCGCGGCGCCGTCTCGCGTACGCGCCGAGCAGCTCCGCGTAGACACGCACGGGCGCGGGGAGCGCCTTGTTCTCCGTCGCTGCGACGATCGCCTCTTCGACGTGCGTCGGGTCGGCGCGATCCCAGGTTCGCCAGAGCTCGCGCAACATCGTGTAGGCCGCGGGTCCCTTCGCGGCGGCGATCGCGGCGCTCGCTTCGAGCACTTCGGGGTGGATCGCGCCGCCCTCTGCGCTCGCGGGGTGCGTCGGGGCGATCGCGCAGCAGGCGAAAGTCAACGCGAGGGCGAACCGTGCCTTTGCGCGGGTCGCGCGATCCAGAAGAGCGCCACGTTCACGAGCCATGACGGGCTATCCCGTGCCATGACCGGCTGGTCAAGGGGATGAGGTGGCCTGCAAAGCAAGCTTCACGACCGTGCGGCCGCAGGTAGATCCCGCTGTGTGGCAGCAGGCTTTTTCACCGCGTTTTTGTGAGTTGTCGCGGGAAACGCTCGACCTGCGTGGGGTGGGGTGGTCATCCACATTACCAGGCTTCGCGATCCTCGCGGTGGCCATGGTGCGGAGGGGCTCCGGGTTTGGCGCTCGCGGAGGGGTCGGGCAGGAATCTGCGCGTTCGTTCCAAAAGGCCACCTTGCTCCGCGACGCCTGCTTCGGATAGAACCATCGCTGCACGCGTCGAATGTGCGCCCGTGCGAAAGCTCGAGCGGGTGCGCGAGGGTGGCTCTCCCGCGCCGTCATTTGGGGACGGGGCCCTCCGGCGGATCCGGCGGAACGAAAGCACTCTAGGCAACGAGACGAAGACCCCATCGCGGAAGCGCTGGCGGAGGAACGATGGTCAATCCTCAGATGGTGATGTACGAGGAGGAGTTCAATCAGATCCAGAATGTCGTGGATCGCCTCGTCAAGGACGCCAATGCGAAGGTCGTTTTCATCGTTGACAAGAACGGGCAGCTGATCGCTGCGAGCGGCGACGTGGACAACCTCGACACCACGTCGCTCGCGTCGCTGACGGCCGGCAACATCGCGGCTACCGGCGGGATGGCGAAGCTCCTCAAGGAGAACGAGTTCGCAACTCAGTTCCACGAGGGCGAGAAGGCGAACATCCACATCCAGCTCGTCGGCAACCGCGTCATCCTCGTGGTGATCTTCGACTCCAAGTCCAGCCTCGGCCTCGTGCGGTTGCGCGTTCGCCGGGCGAGCGAGGAGCTGAACAACATCTTCGAGGCGCTCTTGAAGAAGGTCGCGGATCCCGGCGCCGACTCTCCGTTCGCCGAGATCACCGACGAAGACATCGACAACCTCTTCAACGACTAGGAGCGCGCGCGATGAGCTTCATCAACTACATGGCGCGCGAGATCAACTGCAAGATCGTCTATTACGGCCCGGGTTTGTGCGGGAAGACGACGAACTTGCAGTACATCTACGAGCGCACGAACCCCGACGCGAAGGGGAAGATGATCTCGCTCGCGACCGAGACGGATCGCACGCTCTTCTTCGACTTCCTGCCGCTCGCGCTCGGCGAAATCCGCGGGTTCAAGACGCGGTTCCACCTCTACACGGTGCCCGGTCAGGTCTTCTACGACGCGAGCCGCAAGCTCATCTTGAAGGGCGTCGACGGCGTCGTGTTCGTGGCCGACTCGCAGATCGACCGCATGGAGGCGAACGAGGAGTCCGTCGAGAACCTGAAGACGAACCTCGAAGAGCAGGGCTACAAGCTCGAGAAGATCCCGTACGTCATCCAGTACAACAAGCGGGATCTGCCCGAGGTCGCCACCGTCGAGGAGCTTCGCGAGAAGCTCAACCCGATGAACGTCCCTGACTTCGAAGGCGTCGCGCGAACCGGCGTCGGCGTGTTCGACACGCTGAAGGCGGTCGCGAAGCTCGTTCTCACCGAGCTGCGCAAGGGTGGTCCGTAACCCTCGCGTCTCGCGAGATCACCCAACGCACTCAACGCCTCGGTTCTCTCGCGACGCTCGCGCGCGAGGGGCCGGGGCGTTCGTGTTCCGTGACGACAAAATGCCGAACGGCCGAAGGTCTCCGGGGAGACGTCTTCGGCCGTTGGCTTTTGGGCAAGAGCCCGGAAGCTTACCCGCGCTGGTAGATGCGGTTGCGGCGACCCTTGTTCTTCGCCTTCAACTTCGCGCGGTGGCGCTTCGACTTGCTGCGGTTGGTCTTCCGAGGACCCTTCGAGAGCATCAGGAACATGAGCCGACTTCCTCGTCTTGTGCGGCGCGATGGACGGCCGCTCCTGTAGGGAGGGCGGGAAGGTAGGCCATGTCGGCACGAAGTTCAAACGAGATCGCGAAGTTTTCTCGCGCGGTCGAGGTCGTCTGCGGAAGACCACCTTCGCGGTAGACTCGCGGTCGATGCCGCGAGCGCCCACGCCGTCACGACCCCGAGCGCCTCTGCCCAGGGCGATCACGCGGGTGCGTCTCGGTGTCGCCGCGGCCTTCGTGCTCGTGACGGCCTCCTGCGGCGCGAGCATCAACGCCGTGTACGAGGGCGACGTGCGGTTCGAGCACTGCATGGCGCTCGACATGGAGAAGCACGTCAAGCCCACGATCCGGAAGGCGTGCTGGGAGGAGTGGACGAAGTTCTACACGTTCGGACAGACGCGTGATCGCGTGGAGTACGCGAAGCTGCGCATGAAGCAGCTGAACGGCGCGACCGAAGCCGAGACGTCGGACCTCGGTACGGAGGAGCCGCGCGCAGCGTCCGCCGTGCCCGAGCCGACGACCGCGCTCGCGCCGCCGCCGATGATGCTCGCGGTGGACGCGGGGACCTCGGGGCCCGGGGCGGACGCGTCGACGGACGCAGCGGCGGACGCATCGACGGCGCCGCCCGGATCGGCCTGCGCCGCGGGATGTGAGACGACGTGGAACGAGTGCAAGGCGGCCTGCACGACGGCGACGTGCGAGCGCGGATGCACGGGGCAGTACAAGCGCTGCATGCGCAAGTGCTTCTGAGCACGGGCGCGCCGCGGCAAAAAGCCCCGGAATCTTGACGTTTTGCCAGGCGTATGGGTATCGGCAAACGAGATGACGTCGCTGCCCGCATACGAGGACGGGGTGGCTCCCCATGAGGGGGGGCGGGGTGGAATTCGGGTGTTGAAGCCGCGCAGGGCCGCACCCGCAGACGCCGTGAGGCCGACGCGCGCCGAGGTGAACCTCGCGCACTTGCGGCACAACTACCGCGTCCTCGAGAAGATGTTCGGCGACGGCACGACGAAGCCGGCGATCTGGGGCGTGCTCAAGGCCGACGCATACGGGCACGGCTCGGCGGCCGTCGCGCGTACGCTCGAACGAGCCGGGATGCCGGGCCTGTGCGTGGCCCTGCTCGAAGAGGCGATCGAGCTGCGGGACGCGGGGATCCGTGTGCCGATCCTGGTGATGGGCGGCTACTACGGGCCGCGGCGCGAGGGGCTCGAGGAGATCCTCGCGCGGGATCTCGTGCCGGTCGTTTACGACGCCGGGCAGATCGAGCGCATCGCGACGCTCGCGCGCTACGAGAACGAAGGTCGGCCCGTGCGCGTGCACCTGAAGGTGGACACGGGCATGGGGCGGCTCGGCGTGACGATGTCGGAGCTCGACGATGTGCTCGACGCGTTCGACGGTCGGCCGGAGGTGCAGCTCGACGGGCTGATGACGCACCTCGCGTGCGCGGACGGCGACGATCTCGGGCCGACGATGGAGCAGCTCGCGCGGTTCGCGGAGGCGCGAGGCCGCGTGCGGGCGCGCGGATTCTCGCCGCGGTTCGTGCACGCGTCGAACAGCGCGGGCGCGATGCGGCTCTCGGAGGCGCGCTTCGATGCGGTGCGGCCCGGGGTCGCGCTCTTCGGCGTGTCGCCGGTGCCCGGCCTCGCGCCGGAGCTCAAGCCGGTGATCCGCGTGCGGACGGAGGTCGTCGCGCTGCGGACGGTCGAAGCAGATCAGCCGATCGGCTACGGGTACACGTGGCGGGCTCCGCGGCGCAGCGTGATCGCGACCGTGCCGATGGGATACGCGGACGGCCTCGATCGGAAGCTTTCGAATCGTGGTCACGCGCTCGTGCGCGGTCGGCGCGTGCCGATGGTGGGCACGATGTCGATGGATCTGACGATGCTCGACGTGACGGAGATCCCGGGCGCGCGCATCGGCGACGAGGTCGTGTTCCTCGGGCAGCAAGAGGGCGCGCTCGGGCGTGATGTCATCACGGCGGAGGAGATCGCCGAGACGACGGGCACGATCCCGTGGGAGGTGCTGACGAGCATCTCGCGGCGCGTCCCGCGGTTCTATCGCGAGCCCTGACGATCGAGAGCGCGTGGCCCGGTCCTGCTACGATCGGGTGTGATGGACCATCACGCGCTTCGTTCGGCTCGGGGGATCGTGGCGTCGTTCGTGTTGCTCGGCGCGTGGGGGGTCGCGTCGGCGATCGGAGGGTGTGGGTCGACGAGCGATGACTTGCCGCCGCGACCGCCGCGACCCGTGGCCGATGCGGGCGGCGAAGGCGGGTTCGACGGAGTCGGTGGAGGCGGTCCGCCGGCGCCCGACGCGGGTGGGTACTGCGGCAACGAGCTGCACCAGACGATCGTCGACGCGCCGAACCTCTACTTCGTGCTCGACGCCTCGGGGAGCATGAACGCGCCCGCGCCCGGAGGGACGCGGTACGACGCGGTGCGGGCCGCGGTCGTGGGTCTCGTGCGCAAGCTCGGGCCCCTCGTGAAGGTGGGCGCGGCGATCCTGCCGGCGCATGGTTCGACGCAGGATCAATGCGCGGCGGGCAAGCAGGTCTTTCCCGTCACGCAGGGCGATCCGATCACGGGCGAGGACGGGCCCACGACCACCGGGATCCGCCTCACGACCGCGACGAATCCCGTCGGAGGCACGCCGATCTCGCCGACGCTCGAAGCGCTGACGCCGACGCTGCTCGCGCTCGAAGGCAAGACGTACGTGATCCTCGCGACGGACGGTGGTCCGAACTGCAACGAATCGGCGTCGTGCGGGAGCGAGTCCTGTCAGCCGAACGTGGAGGGCGACGAGGCATGTCTGTCCACGGGGACGAACTGCTGCGCGCCTGGACAGATTTGGGGTCCAACGTTCTGCGTGGACGAGCCCGCGACGGTGGCCGCGATCGAGGCGCTTCGCGCGGGAGGGCTCGAGGTGTTCGTCGTCGGGATCCCGGGCAGCGAGGCGTACGCGGGCGTGCTCGACGCGATGGCGATCGCGGGCGGATCGCCGAAGGACACCGCGCCGTTTTACTACCCGGTGAGCGAGCTCGGATCGCTCGGCGGCGTGCTCGCGGAGATCGCGGCGGTCGCGGTGACGTGCGAGTTCGCGATCGTGGATCCGCCGGAGGAGGAGGGCATGACGAACGTGTACCTGGACGATGAGGTCCTGCCGTACAACGATCCCGACGGATGGATGTGGAAGCCGCCGTGGATCGTGCGGCTGCTCGGCAAGGCTTGCGAGCGGCTTCAGGGCGGGCAGGTGAAGCAGGTGCAGATCGTGAGCGGTTGCCCGACGGAAGTGCCCAAGTGAGCGAGCGTCTCGAGGTGTCGGTGGCGCGCGCCACGCGCGAGGTCGAGGACGCGGAGGCGCTCGAGGCGATCGCGCGCGCGGCGTTCGCAGGGCCGTCGTTCTCGCCGGTAGACGAGCTCGAACGGCCCTGGGCGCGTGTGTGGGTCGCGCGGGGCGGAGCGCCGGGGGAGGCGTCGCGCGCGCTCGGGTTCCTCGTCGCGTGGCACGTCGTGGACGAGCTTCACGTGCTCAACGTGGCGACGACGCCGGAGCTCCGGCGGCGCGGGATCGGCGCGGTGCTCGTGGAGGCGGCGCTCGCGTTCGCGGCGGAGAATGGCGTGCGGCTCGTGCTGCTCGAGGTGCGACGCTCGAACGAGCCTGCGATCCGGCTCTACGAGAAGTTCGGCTTCGTGGTGTCGGGGGTGCGGGAGAAGTACTACGCGGACAACGACGAGGACGCGCTGGAGATGCAGCGCGTCCTCGCGTAGCTGCGACGGTTACCGCCGGAACGGGTTCGGGAACCGATCCTTGGGCTTGTCGACGTAGTTGCCGCCGCCGACGGCGGCGATGCGCGTGCCCGAGATCCGGAGCGGGTTCAGGAGCAGCGGCCGCAGGAGAGCCTTGGCCTTCTCGTCGAGCGGCTGCAGGAAGGCTTCGACCTTCTTCGCCACATCCGAGAGCTGCTCGCTCAGGTTGATCATGTCCGTCGACGTGGGCGGCGTCGGGATGTCCTGCATCACGCGACGCAGCTCCGTGAGGCTGTCGAGGTACTTCTGGAGCGGCGTGTCCGTGATCGGCTGACCCGGGCGCGTGTTCTCGGGCGGCACGCCGAACGAGATGAGGCCCGCGAACGAGGGCGGCACCGTGCTCGGGCGCTCGCCCATCTTCGTGACGTCGACGTTCGTCGTGATGCGCAGGCCGCCGGTCTTCTGCGAGAACTGTTGCTGGAGCTTCGTGTTGAACATCTTGTTCAACTCGTCCTTGTTCACGCTCGGACCGTCGCCCTTCTTGTACTTCTTCCACTGCGTGTGGTCCTCGACCGCGCGCAGGATCTGCAGGTACGGGTAGGGCGTGTTGAGCAGGATGTTGTAGAGGTCGAGCGCCTCTTTCACGGTCGACGGCGGCGGGATCGTGATGTCGGCGAGGAAGTCGCTCCACTGCTCGATGTAGCGCTGGTCGTAGTCCTCGGAGAGGCGCTTCAGGTTCGTCGGGATCTTGTCGACCGCCTCGTCGGGCCCGAGCGGCGCCACCCACTGCTCGCTGAGCAGGAGCGCCTCGGCGTTCGCGACGTTGAGGACCACGATGTAGTGACCCTTGTCCGTGTAGGGCCCCTCGACTTCCTTGAAGCGTTTGTCCTTCTGGTACCGGGCGCTCTGGATGGACTTCGTCGTGTTCGGGCGATCGACGAAGAGGTCGGCGAGGCTGATCGGCGGGTACTTGCGGTTCTCTTTGCGATCGTCGCCGGCCTCGTCGTACCGCTCGTCGTTCAGGCTGTTGACGAAGAGCTCGTAGTAACGGTCCTGGACGGGGACGGCTTGCAGCGTTTTGCGGACGCTGTCGACGAGGTCCTTGTCCGCGGGCAGCGGCAGGACCTTCTTCTCTTTGACGAGCTCCAGGTAGTACCGCACGTGCTTGGCGAGCCGCTCCTTGAGCTCGTACTCCGGCATCGTGCTGTTCGTGGCCTTCAGGATCTCGGCCCAGAGGCCCGTGAGCCGTCCCGTCTCCCAGTCGACGTCGAGGTTCCCGACGTCGCTCATCATCAGGTACGTCTTCAGGTCCGTGCGCTCGCGCAGGTACTGCTTGCCCTTCGCAGCCTTCAGGCGCGCCTCGAGCTTGCCTTTGCAAGGGAGCACGAAGCCGGTCTGCAGGAGCGCGACGTACGCGGTGACCGTGGGGCGGTAGATCTCGTCGCCGCGGTACATGCCCCAGCCGTAGCTGAGCGGCAGGTTCGAGCGGAACTCGTCGAGCTCCTTCAGGCGGTTGAAGACGGGATCGAGCTGCTCGAGCTTCGGGCCCGGCTCGCCTTCGCCCCAGTTGATCTTCATCGCGTTCTCCACGCGCTCCTGCGTGGTGAACATGAGCTCGCGGTTCTGGGCGAAGGAGCGGATGCTCGGGATCGAGAGGATCAGGCCGAGCGTGAACGCTGCGGCGCTGACGGCGATGCGCATGATCCTCTGCCGCTTGATCTCGGCCGCGCTGCGCGAGGCGACGTCGCCGTCGGGGAAGACGACGTTCATGAAGACGTCGTGGAGGAAGTAGCTCTTCGACTCCGTGACCTGCTGCGCCGCGGTCTCCGGCGGGCGGATGCCCATCGCGTGGCCCATGCGCGCGAGCACGCGATCGAGCGGACGACCTTCCTGCGTGCCGCTCGTGAAGTAGAAGCCGCGGAAGAGCGGCGTGCCCTGGAAGGCGTTCACCGCGAAGATCGTCTGCACGAGCTCGGTGAGGTTGCGCTTGATGCCCGCGAACTCGAGCGGGAACTGGTAGATGCGCTCGCGCGCCTCGCGGTTTCGCTCCTGCGCGAGGCGCTTCAGCGAGCGGGCGTGGACCTTCTGGACGAGCGTGTCGAACTCGCGCTCGAAGAGCTGCTGGGGGTTCGACTTGTTCTCGGTGAGCTTGACCGTGGCGCCCCAGGCCTGCGCGCGGTCGCTCTTGCGGATGTCGCCGAAGAACTCGATGAAGCCGGCGATGAGGTCGCACTTCGTGAAGAGCACGTAGACGGGCACGACCATCTGGAGCTGGGTCATGACCTCGTCGATACGGGCGCGTAGCTTCTTGCCGGTCGACTCGATCTGCTGCTCGGAGGCGTCGATGAGCTCGGCGATGCTGATGGCCACGAGCACGCCGTTGATCGGCTTGCGGCTGCGGTAGCGCTTGAGCATCTGGAGGAACGAGATCCACTCGTCGTGGTCGTCGCCCTCCGTCGTGTAGCGACCCGCGGTGTCGAGCAGGATCGCCTCGTTCGTGAACCACCAGTCGCAGTTGCGGGTGCCGCCGACGCCGCGGACGCCGCCGCCGCGAGGATCGGCGAAGGGGAAGACGAGGCCGGAGTGCTTCAGCGCGGTCGTCTTGCCGGCGCCCGGAGGGCCGATGATCACGTACCAGGGCAGCGAGTAGAGCGCGGCGGCGCCGCCCTTCTTGTTCTTGCCGAGCTTCGAGGTCTTGAGGGCGTTGATGCCGCCCTGGACCTGCTTCTGCAGCTCCTGGATCTCGGCGCGACGCTCAGGTCGCGCGTTGAGCGCCTGCTGCGCGCCTTGCTGCGCGATGGCGCGCTCGAGCGCGGAGGCGGCGCGGCTCGCCCGAATCCGGGTCCAGAGGAGCCGCACGACCGAGGCGAGCACGATGAGCACCGTGCCTACGATCGGCAGCCAGAGCGGCAGCTTGAGGATGTACCAGAGCGCCCAGACGATCAGCGCGAGGAGCGCAGATAGAACCCACCACACGGTGGAGCGACATTATCACGAGGGGCGGCCCTCGCTCCGCATCCTTTGGATCGAGCCGCGTCGCGCCGCGCCCGCGAGGACGACGCGTGTTCAGGAGTAGTCGTCGGGCTCGAGCTGCGCGTCGGCTTCCATGCCCGCGGCCATGCGGCGGGCGCGGATGGTCTCGACGATGATCTCGACGACCTCCAGGTGCGTCGACGGGGCGTGATACTCGGCGTCGGAGACGGGCGGGAGCAAGGCGAGCCGCTCGGCGACGGCCGCTCGGTCGTCCTCGTCGAGCTCGAGAAGCGCGGGGCCGAGGTCATCCGTGGGATCGGGGGCGACCATCTCGTCCGGCGTCGCCTCGCTCTCTGCGGCCGCCTCTGCGCCCTCGCTCTCGTCGTCCTCGTCGTCCTCGTCCTCGTCGTCCGCCTTGCGCGCCTGGATCGGCGACGCGTCACGCGGGGGCGTGGGGGGCAGATCGAGCGCGCGCGTGGCGAGCTCGATGGGTCGCAGGATCAGGTAGACGGGCTCGAGCTCGACGCGCCACGAGCGCGGATCGTGTTCGTCTTCGAGGCGCCAGAAGCCCTGGAATTTGCGGCGCGCGATCTCGCCGAGGTAGGCGCCGACGGCCTGCGCGAGGAGCGGGCGCGCCTCCTTGCGCTCGCGCGTCTCTTCGCGTGCCTTCTCGATGTAGTGATCGAGCACGGGCAAGGTCTCTGGCTCGAAGTCGAGCTTGAAGCCGATGGAGCGTTCGACGAATCGAACGCACGAGTCCGCGAGGTCCTGAACCGCGCGCGGCGGCGGCCGGATGTTCGTGCTCGAACGTTCGCTCGCGCCTTGCGTGGTCGCCGATGGGATCGCGTGACCGTTGGTTTTGCCGTTGCTTTTCCCGTTCGTCCCTGTCACGCGAGCTTTCCTTCCATCTTTTCAGCGCAGGGTCCACGAGCGCTCGAACTGCGCTCGCGAAGCGCGAGAACACGCTGGATCTTGGTGTTCGTTCTCTAACGATGGGCAACGTTTTTTGCGACGAAACCCTTTAAAAAAGGCCGATCCGAGCGAAAATTTTTTTCTGCGAAAATACTACCGTAACGGTAGGTGCCTCATGCTACCCTCCGGTCCTCACGCACATGCGGATTGGAGTCTTCAGCGACACGCATGCCAACTACGAGGCGCTCAGTGCTGTGCTGGAGGCGTACCGGCGCGAGCGCATCGACGTCTACTACTGTCTGGGCGACACGGTAGGCTATGGCGGATCCCCGAACGAATGCGCCGATCTGGTCCGGAAGATCGCCAAAAAAACGATCCTCGGGAATCATGACGCGGCCGTCGCCGGACGAATGGACTACTCGTATTACTACGAGGCCGCTCGTCAGGCCCTCGACACCCACGCGTCGATGCTCTCAGCCGAGAACGCCGCCTGGCTCAAAAACCTGCCGTACCAGGAGAAGTTGACGGATATCGGCGTCGACCTCTGCCACGGCTCACCGGTTCGCCTCGAGGAGTTCGAGTACATCTTCGCGCCGGAGCAAGCGCGCGAATGCCTGCCGATGTACAGCGAGCTCGGGCATCTGACCCTCATCGGCCACTCGCACCTCTGCAAGGTCTTCGCGCTGACGCCGACGACCGTGGAAGAGCTGCCTGCGGTCGACTTCACGCTCGACCCGAACAGGAAGTACATCGTGAGCGTCGGATCGGTCGGCCAGCCGCGCGACTACGACAACCGCGCGAGCTACACGATCTACGACAGCGAAGTGAAACGCTTCGAGTTCAAACGAGTCGAGTACGACATCGAGACCGCAGCCGAGAAGGTGCTGCGGGCGAAGCTCGAGCGCAATTTCGCGCATAGGTTGTACATCGGCGTTTAGAAAACGCCGATGTACCGGTGGGGGGCGCCGGTCGGACTGCTTTGCTGTCCTTCCTCTGCCCCTCACACCCCCCGCGGGTTCAGGCTGAAACGGCTCTCCATGCGAAACCCTCGCGGGTTCGTGGCGGGAGCCGTGATTGCGGCTGCTTGATCAGCGGCGGGCGCGGGCGCGTAGGAGCAGCGTGATCGACTCGCGGGTCGGGGGCGATCGGTCGAAGTCGCCCCACGTGTCGAGGATCTCGAAGCCGTTGTAGTGGAGGAGCGCTTCGAGTTCGCGCGGGTAGAACTGCCGGTGCGCGAGCGGCGTCATCCAGGGCTCTTCGCCCGAGACCGGCGAAAACTCCATCGCGACGAACAAGACCTGGCGGATCGGGTCGTAGTCGAAGCGCTCGGTATACCGAACCGGCATGCCCTTGCCGTCAGGCGTCGGATACTTGAAGCGCGGCGCCGCGTAGGCACGCGCAGGATCACGCGCGAGCTCCTCGGGCTGCGGGATCGAGACGTCGAAGACGAGCTCGCCGCGCGGCGCGAGATGCTCGCGCACACGCGCGAGGAAGCGCTCGACGTCGACCCGCGTGTAGAGGTGCAGGAAGGCGTTGAAGGGGCAAAAGACGAGCGGGAAGCGCCGGCCAAGGCGGACCGCCCGCATGTCGCCGCGCTTCGTGGTGACACGCGCGCGCACGTCCGCAGGCTCGTCGCGGAGACGCGCGCGCAGGTCGGAGAGCATCTCGCTGGAGAGATCGACGCCCGTGACGTCGAGGCCGAGCCGCGCGATCGGGAGCGTGATGCGCCCGTTGCCGCAGCCGTACTCGAGCACAGGGCCGCCGTGCTCCGCCGCGTAGTCCGCGTAAAAGCGGACGTCGTCGAGCCGCGAGCGGTAGGTCTTGGTGTAGTAGGCGGGGTCTTCGTAATGAGCCGAGGTGCCAGCCTCGAGCTCGAGATCACGCCGTGCACGCGTGCGCATGCGCTCGGGGCGTTTGCTCGGAGGAGAAGACATGTCCGGGGCTGCCCGGCGACGCGATCAGCGGTCGAGGGCGTGCTGGTGGCGGAGCCACTCGTACACGACTTCGGAGGAGTTCCGGTGGAAGTGCACCTTGCCAGCCGCGATCTCGCGCAAGCTGGTCACAGCGGGCTTGTTCCTCGTCTTCAGCAGAGGCTCGGCGCCCTTCATGAGCTGCCGGGTGCGGTTCGAGGCCAGGACGACGAGGGCGAAGCGGTTCTCTTCGCGCTCGAGGCAATCTTCGACGGTGACGCGTGCCATAGGTGGGACTCGGGAGGTTAGCCGTCCTCGGGCAAAGGCGCAACTTGCGTTCCCCGACGACTCTCCGTCGGGGACGCCAGGATCACGCCTCGACGACGGTGCCGATGTTTTCGCCTTTGCAGACGCGCAGGATGTTCCCGCGCGTCGTCAACTTGAAGACGCGGATGGGGAGCTTGTTCTCACGGCAGAGCGTGACGGCGGTCGAGTCCATCACGCCGATCCGGTCGACGAGGAAGCGGTCGTACGAGAGCTTCGTGAACATCTGCGCGTCCTCGTGGCGCGCCGGATCGCGGTCGTAGATGCCCTCGACCTTGGTGGCCTTGAAGAGCGCCTGCGCCTGGATCTCCATGGCCCGAAGCGCCGCGGCCGTGTCCGTCGAGAAGAACGGGTTGCCCGTGCCAGCCGCGAAGATGACCACGCTGCCCTTCTCCAGGTGTCGCATGGCGCGGCGACGGATGTACGGCTCCGCGACCTGGCGAATTTCGATCGCCGTCATCACGCGCGTGGGGACGCCGTGCTTTTCGAGCGCGTCCTGGAGCGCGAGCGAGTTGATGACGGTCGCGAGCATGCCCATGTAGTCGCTCTGGGAGCGATCCATGCCGGCGCTCGCGCCCTTCAAGCCGCGGAAGATGTTGCCGCCGCCGACGACGATGCCGATCTGCACGCCGAGCGAGGAGAGCTCTGCGATCTCGGCGGCGACGCGCTGGAGCGTGCCTTGGTCGATGCCGAAGTTGCCCTCGCCGCACAGGGCTTCGCCGCTGATCTTGAGGACGATGCGGCGATATTTGAGGCCGGGGGCCGGGCTCGGCGGAGGAGGGAGGGTCGAGTCGTCGCGGTCAGCGTCGCGGGTCACGCGGGTCTCGTAGCCCCGGTTCGCCTCGTCCGCAACGCGTCGTTCGGCGAGACCGACCCCGGGGCCTCGGCGGGCTCGTCCGCGCGGGTCCGGAAAAGGCCGGAGAAGCGGCAAGCTGCCGCGCGGAGACCTCGCAGAACCGCCCCCCAACCGCATCGAAGAAGTGCTAGACCGGCCGCTCGATGCTGGTGAGGCGCGCGCAATCGTCCCTGTTCGTCGCGGCAATCGTCGCGCTCTCCGCGGGCTGTAACGACAAGGCCGTGGCGCCGCCCGCAGCGGACGCAGCGGCGCCCGCGGCCGGGCTCTCGCAAGAGCAGGCCACGCGGACACTGGCGAAGGTCGGCGATCGGTTGATCACGCTCGGCGACTTCGCCGCGACGCTCGAGCGGATGGATCAGTTCGACAGGCTCCGCTACCAGACGAAAGAGCGCCGAAAAGAGCTGCTCGACGAGATCATCGACGTGGAGCTGCTCGCCGCCGAGGCGCGGCGCCGCGGGCTCGACAAGCAGCCCGAAACGGAAGAGGCGATCCGGCAGATCCTGCGCGACGCGATCCTCGCCGACGCGCGGAAAGGCTTGCCCGCGCCAGGCGAGATCCCCGCGGCCGAGGTGCGCGCGTACTACGAGGCGCACGCGGAGGAGTTTCGCGAGCCGGAGCGGCGTCGCGTCGCGGCGATCGTGCTGTCCGACAAGAAGGCGGCAGAGCGCGTGCTGAAGGACGCGACGAAGATCAAGACGGCGGCCGAGTGGGGCGAGCTCTTCTACAAGCACTCGGTGACGGCGCCGAAGACGAAGGATCCGAGCGCGTCGCTCGATCTCGCGGGGGATCTCGGCGTGGTCGGCGCGCTCGACGATCCGCGCGGCAAGAACCCGAAGATCCCCGAGTCGATCCGCGGCGCGGTGTTCAAGATCGGCAGCGTCGGGTCGGTGCTCGACGAGATCGTGGAGGCCGACGGGCGGTTCTACGTGGTGCGGATGAACGGCATCACGGCGGGGCACAGCCGGACGCTCCAGGAGGCGGATCGATCGATCCGCGTGAAGCTCCTGCAGCAGAAGATGCAGGAGCGCGAGAAGGCGCTCGAAGCGGAGCTCCGGAAGAAGTTCGCCGTGGAGATCGACGACGCGGCGCTCGCGAAGGTGAAGCTGCCCGAGGGCGTGAAGCCCTTCGAAGGCAAAGATCCGGGGCCTTGGGGGCTGCCCGGATACACGCCGCCCGGGCAAGAAGGCGCGGACGGCGGCGCGGGCGACGCGGGATCGCAGTAGGGTTCGGAAGGACGAACCTCAGCCCGAGCGTCGGCGCGGCAGATCGTGCGCGACGCGGAAGCCCAGGTGCGTGGCGCGCGTGAGCGCGAAGAAGCGCGTGCGCGCGGCGCTGCGCGTGTACTCGTGCGTGGTCGACCAGCCGCCTGAGCGGATGACACGCCACTCGGAGGCGTCGCGCACCGCGCCGGCGACGGGCTCGGGCTCGGTGCTGGTCTCGGACCACGTGCGCTCGCCGTGCACGTCGCCGACCCACTCGCGCACGCCGCCGGCCATGTCACGCACGCCGTACGGAGATTCGTCGAGCGGGAAGGTGCCGACGGGCTCGGGTTGCGGGAGGTAGGGGCGCGAGGCGCGCATGAGGCAGAAGGTGGGGTCGAACGGATCGCCCCAGGGATGGATGCGGCCGTCGGTGCCGCGCGCGGCCTTCTCCCACTCGAGCTCCGTGGGCAAACGCATCTCGAAGCCCTCGTGCTCGGTGTGGAACGCGCAATAGGCGGCGGCGTCGAACCAGTCGACGAGCAGGACGGGCACGTCGAGGAGGTGCCCCTCTTCGTGAGGGAACTGCTTGCGCGCATCGCCTTCGATGAGGCCGGGCACGGGCTCCCACTGGCCGTGCTTGCCGCGCCGCACGACGTACCCCTCCGTGCCGCGGAAGTCGCGCGGGGCGCGCATGAGCGCGAGCGCGTGGGAGCGATCCTCGATGCGGTCGAGGAAGTCACAGTACTGCCGGAAGGTGACGGGGAAGCGCGAGATCGCGAAGTCGGCGACGAAGGGCTCGGCGCGGCCGATCGCGTCGGGCGCGTCGTCGTCGCCGCCCGCGATGTACGAGCCGCCGGGGATGTAGATGAAGCCCTCGCCGATCTCCTCGTCGGTGTAGAGGTTGACCGTGGCCTCGTGGCGCTCACCGCGTCGGAGCAGGACGGGGTAACGGACGTCGCGGAAGCCGGGGCGGCGAAGCACGAGCAGGTAGCTGCCCGGCGAGAGGCGGACCTCGGTGATGGGCGTGCGGCCGAGGTAGCGCTCTTCGCTCGGGACGAGGACACGATCCTTTTCGACGTAGCGATAGGCGAGGACGCGCGCGCCGGGCGGGTTCGTCTCGATCACGAGGCACGCGTCGGAGCGGAGGAGCGCGGCGTAGCTGCCGACGTCGAACTCGGAGACGAGGGCCTCGTAGTAGATGCGGCTCGCGTGGCGGCGCTCGGCGTCGGCGGCGACGGCGCGCGCCCAGTAGAGATCCGCGAGGCCCGAGCGCGCCTCTTCGAGCTCGGGATCGTACGCGAGCGCCTTCGTGTAGAGGTCGATCGCCTCGGCCATGGCGCGCGCCTGCTCGCGCTCGACGGCGGCGGCGCGATCTTCGGCCGCCCACGCGGGGCGCTTGCGATCGATCGGATCGTAGCTCTTCACGTCGGCGCGCAGGCGCCGCGCCTCGGCGTCGAGCTGCGCGCGTTCGAGGCGAAGGGTCTTGTCGCGCTGGGCCGGCTCGCGCGCGAGCCCGCAGAGCCATCGCGCCTCGGCGCGGCGGCGATCTCGCTCCTTCGCGCCTTCGAGGAAGGCCTCGGCCCCGTCGGCGACGCGCGCGGCGGAGTCGGGCCTCTTCCAGGGATCCTTCGAGAGCATGGCGAGGCAGAGGTCCTCGAGCACGAGCGGACAGCTCGGCGTGACCGTGCGCGGCGGCCTCGGATCCCGCGTCTGCGTCGCGAGGATCACGCCGAGCACGGTGGGCGCGTCGAACGGGTGCTCGCCCGTGAGCATCTCGTAGAGCACGACGCCGAGCGCGAAGATGTCGGCGCGGTGATCGATCTTCGCGCGCTCGCCGCGGATCTGCTCGGGGGCGATGTAGCCCGGGGTCCCGGACAAACCGCTCGGGTAGCCGCCTTCGCCGCGGATGAAGAAGGGATCGTCGTCCGGGAGCGAGAGCGGCGAGGTGGGCTCGATGCCGGTGAGCATGCGCGCGTTGCCCCAGTCGCTCAGGTACACCTCGCCTTCGTCGCCGAGCAGGATGTTCTCCGGCTTGATGTCGCGATGCACGACGCCGCGGCGGTGCGCGTAGGCGAGGGCGCGCGAGACCTGCACGAACGCGGAGACGAGGCGCACGAGTGGCCAGTTCGGGTGCAGCTCGGGCTGCGTGAGCACGTCGTGCAAGCTCTGCTGCTTGACGATGCGCATCGTGTAGAAGGGCCGGCCGTCGGGCAGACGGCCGACGTCGTAGACGGGGACGATGTTGGGGTGCTCGAGCTGCGCGGCGACGCGCGCTTCGTGGAGGAAGAGGCCTTGGCTACCGTGCGGATCGTCGTCGTCGTCCTTGCGTGTCTTCAGCGCGACGAGGCGGCTCGCGGCGTGGTCCTCGGCGGCGTAGACGACGCCCGTGCCACCGCTGCCGAGGCGCTCGACGATGCGGTAGCGCGCGCCTCCGTCGGGCAGCGCGGGCGCGATGGGCTCCGTCTCCTCGAACGGGGTTGCGTCGTCTTTGGCGCTCGGCGGTGCCGACGCGCCAGCCTCGCAGATCGGGGCGGGCTTCATGCGTTGTGTGCCCGAGGCGAGCGCGGCCCCCCTCTTCTGTTTTCCGTCGCTCTTCTCGTCACCGCGCAGGCGCGGGCTCGCTCGGGCCAGGAAATCGTACTTGGTGGGGCGCCCAGCGCAACGCCCGTTCGGCCGGCGGGCGGCGGGGGGAGGCGGCGCGCGCGTGCCCATGGTAGGGGCTCCGCGCGATGTCCGAACAACAGAGCTCCCGCGCGAAAGACGCGATCGAACGACTCGACGACATGAACCGCCGCGCCCTCGAGGGGGGCGGCGCGGCGCGCGTCGCCAAGCAACACGAGGCTGGCAAGCTCACTGCACGCGAGCGCGTCGAGCTCTTGCTCGACCCTGGATCCTTCGTCGAGCTCGACCGGTTCGTCGTGCACCGTTGCAACGACTTCGACATGGACAAGACGAAGGTCCTCGGCGACGGCGTGGTGACCGGCTGGGGGCTCGTCGACGGTCGCAAGGTCTGCGTGTTCGCGCAGGACTTCACCGTGATCGGCGGATCGCTCTCGGGGGCCTACGCGCAGAAGATCTGCAAGGTGATGGATCTCGCGATGAGGATCGGGGCGCCCGTGATCGGGCTCAACGATTCCGGCGGAGCGCGGATCCAGGAGGGCGTCGAGTCGCTCGCGGGCTACGCGGACATCTTCCTGCGCAACACCTTGGCGAGCGGCGTCGTGCCGCAGATCAGCGCCATCATGGGCCCGTGCGCGGGCGGCGCCGTGTACTCGCCGGCGATCACGGACTTCGTCCTGATGGTCGAGGGGACGAGCTACATGTTCATCACGGGCCCCGAGGTCATCAAGACGGTGACGAACGAGGACGTGACCAAGGAGGACCTCGGCGGCGCCTCGGCGCACGCGGTGAAGAGCGGCGTCTGCCACCTGACGGCGCCCGACGATCGCGCGGCGATCGCGCGCGTGCGGGAGCTGCTCTCCTTTTTGCCCTCCAACAATACCGAGGATCCGCCTCGACGGCCCTCGACCGATCCCACGGATCGCGAGGTGCCGGAGCTCGACAGCATGGTGCCGAGCGAATCTTCGAAGCCGTACGACATCAAGAGCGTCGTCCGCGCGGTCGTCGACGACGGCTACCTCTACGAGGTGCACGAGAAGTACGCGCAGAACATCGTGTGCGGCTTCGCGCGCGTCGGCGGCCGGACGGTGGGCGTCGTGGCGAACCAGCCGAACGTGCTCGCGGGCTGCCTCGACATCCGCGCGAGCATCAAGGGCGCGCGCTTCGTGCGGTTCTGCGACTGCTTCAACATCCCGCTCGTCACGTTCGTCGACGTCCCCGGCTTCTTGCCCGGGACCGATCAGGAGTACGGCGGCATCATCACGCACGGCGCGAAGCTGCTCTACGCGTTCGCCGAGGCGACGGTCCCGAAGATCACGGTGATCACGCGCAAGGCCTACGGCGGCGCGTACGACGTGATGGCCTCGAAGCACATCCGCGCGGACTACAACCTCGCGTTCCCGACGGCGGAGATCGCGGTCATGGGGCCGGACGGCGCGGTGAACATCGTCTACCGCAAGGAGATCCAGTCGGCGTCGGATCCGGCGGCGGCGCGCGCGCGGTTCGTCGAGGAGTACAAGGCGAAGTTCGCGAACCCCTACAAGGCCGCGGAGCTCGGCTTCATCGACGAGGTGATCCACCCGAGGACGCTCCGCATCCGCCTCGATCGCGCGCTCGAGCTTTTGCGTGACAAGCGCGACAAGAACCCGCCGAAGAAGCACGGCAACATTCCGCTCTAGCCGTCCCTCGCGACGCGCCCCTCGAAGCGCGTTGCCTTGCCGCTGCCGCGCGTGTACGGACGCGTTTGTCCTCGGCCTCTCTACTCTCTTGCGAGGCCGGGGTCGCACATCCTTGGAGGTCTCCGATGAAGTGGACGTTCGCGGCGGTGTTCGTGTCGCTCGGGGCGCTCGTTGCGTGCAGCAGCGGCGGCACCGGCAACGGCGGTGAAGGCGGCGAGGGCGGTGAGGACCCGGGTGGTCAAGGCGGCATGGGCGGCAAGACCACGTCGGCGGCCTCGGCCGCGGGCGGCATGGGCGGCATGGGCGGCATGGGCGGTGCCGGCGGCAGCGGCGGCAGCGGCGGCAGCGGCGGAAACGCGGCCTGCGACACGGCGGGCGCGACCTGCCAGAACTGCCAGGTCTGCGCGCAGATGGGCGGCGCGTGTCAGACCGAGATCATGGCCTGCCAGAACAACATGGCCTGCAAGGCGCTCGCGCAGTGTCTCCAGGGATGCGCGGACGCCGCGTGTCAGCAGACCTGCGCGCAGATGAACCAGGCGGGCCTCGCGGGCTACAACGCCGTCGCCGTCTGCCTCATCTGCGGCAACTGCCCGAGCGCCTGCGCCCAGCAGGCCGCCATGTGCCCGAAGTGACCTGACCGCCGGTCTGGTCGGACATACCTTGTCCATGTAGGGCGATGTCGCCCTTTCGCAGGGAACCGCCCCGAAGTACGCTGATCCGTTGCACTTATGGCGCAACGAAACGGCATTCTCGGGGCGGCGCTGGTCTTCCTCCTGGCGTGTTCGGTGGGTGATGAAACGGGGGGGGGTTCCGGAGATTTCGGGGGTGCCGGGGGCACGGGGGCCACGGCGACCGCCGGCAGCGGCGGCGGCGGCGGCATGGGCGGCGACGCTTCGACCAAGCCGCCCGAGAACTGCGACGAGCTCGCCTCGTGCGGTGATTACAGCCGCGGCTGCACGAGCTGCGCGGTGAAGGGTCCGTGCGTCGTGGCCTACGAGGGCTGCTTCGGCGACAAATCCTGTGTCGAATTCAACATGTGCATGGCCGGCTGCGAGGACGACGTCTCCTGCCAGAGCGGATGCGCCATGGGCAACCCCCTCGGCGCCGAGCGGTACAACACGCTCATCACCTGCATCCTCTGCGAGTCCTGCCCGACCTCGTGCGCCGAGAGCGCGAGCATCTGCCCCTAGGATCGGCCCCGCAGCGAGGCTGAAACCTTCCTCCTTTCCTGCACTTCCGCGGTTCGGCCGGGCCGACCTGCTCGGCGCTCGGTCGTGCCGCTCGGGGCATCGGTGAACCGCGGGTCCGTCGCGAAAGACGAGCCCTGAACGAAAGGCGAGCCAATCGGCTTCATGGCTCGGGCTTGTCGTGGTAACCCTTCGCTCGCGGCGCGGTAAGGGCGCTCCAGTGGGCATGGGTAAGAATCTCCTCGTCATCAACGTCGACATCCGCGAGACGCGAGTCGCCCTCATCGAAAACGGGATCATCGCCGAGCTGCACATCGAGCGAGATGCGCAGAAGGGGACCCTCGGGAACATCTATCTCGGCAGGGTCAGCCGCGTTCTCCCGGGCATGCAGGCCGCGTTCATCGACATCGGGCTCGAACGTGCGGCCTTCCTGCACGTCGAAGATCTCATCCGTCCGGATGACTTCGACGCGTACCTCGCAGGTCGGCACACGCACGGCACGGCGCACGAAGAAGAAGAACGTCCGGCGCACGCTCCGCCCGAGATCACGGCGCACGTGCCCGAAGAGCCGGTGCGCACCGAGCGCGACGTGTCGATCTCGCTGCCGACGGCGCTCGACGTGATGGCCGAGCCGAGCGTCGAAGAGGTCTACGACGAGGGCGAGGGCGAAGAAGAAGAGCCCGCCGCTTCGGCGAGCAGCGTCGAGGAGCCCACGTCGGACGAGGAGCCGTCGGTCGAGTCTGCGGCGGAGGAAGCTCCCGCGGACGAGGCGCGCGCAGAGGACGAGGCGGACGACGCGGCGGAGTCGGAAGACGAAGTCGAAGTCGAGGCCGCCTTGGCCGTCGAAGCGAGCGCGGAGCCCGAGGAGCAAGACGAAGCGGCGCCGGCCGAGGAAGGCGCGGAGGCGCAGCCGGCCGAGGTGAAGGTCGAAGGCGCTGTCACCGAGAGCGAGACCTCGCCGACGGAGCCGCGCGGCGGACGTTCGCGGCGTGGGCGTGGGCAGCGTGGTCGCGTGCGTCGGTCCGGACGAACCCGCGATCGTCGACCCGAGGCCGCGGCGGCCGCCGCGGTCGCGGTGGCCGTGAAAGAGGCGCCGAAGGAGACCGCGCGCGAGACGTCGAGGGCGCCGAAGGAAGGGCGCAACCGGGACCGCGGCGAGAAGGGTCGCGGCCGGGATGGCGGTCGTGGCGGTCGTGATCGCGGGGGCGATCGTACGACGACGAAGCGAGCGCACGGCGGCCACCACGAGCCGATGCGCGTCTCGAAGACGACGCCGATCCGCGAGGTGATCCGCGAGGGCCAGGAGGTCCTCGTGCAGGTCTCGAAGGAGCCGATCGGGACGAAGGGCGCGCGCGTGACGAGCCACGTCTCGCTGCCGGGCCGGTACGTCGTGTACCTGCCGACGGTCGATCACGTGGGCATCTCGAAGCGCATCGGCTCGGAGAAAGAGCGCTCGCGTCTGCGCGAGGCGATCGAGTCGATGAAGCCGCCGCAGGGCGGGCTCATCGTGCGCACGGTGGCCGAGGGCCTGACGAAGAAGCAGCTCAAGTCCGACGTCGGCTACCTCGTGCGGCTCTGGGGCGAGGTCGTGAAGAAGCGCGAGAGCGTCGTGCGGGGGCCGGCGTGCCTCTACACGGAGCTCGACCTCGTGCTGAAGACGGCGCGGGATCTGTTCACGGACGACATCGAGAAGATTGTGATCGACAGCCGCGAGGAGTACGTGCGGCTGAAGCGCTTCATGGAGATGTTCATGCCGGAGCGCGTGGACGCCGTGGAGCTCTACGAGGGCGGCGAGCCGATCTTCGACGCGTACGGCATCGAGGACGAGATCCAGCGCGCGCTGTCGCGCAAGGTCCCGCTGCCCTCGGGCGGCCACCTGATCATCGATCAGGCCGAGGCGCTCACGGCGATCGACGTGAACACCGGAAAGTTTGTAGGCAAAGGATCGCGCGATCTCGAAGAGACGATCCTCACGACGAACCTGGAGGCGGTCGAGGAGATCGCCTACCAGCTCCGGTTCCGGAACATCGGCGGCCTCATCATCCTCGACCTCATCGACATGGAGCGCGCGGGCAACCGCGAGAAGGTGCGCAAGCGCCTGGAGGAGCTCCTGTCGAAGGACAAGGCCAAGACCACGTTCAACCGCATCTCGGAGCTCGGCCTCATCGAGATGACCCGCAAGCGCACGCGGGAGAGCCTCGGGCGCATCATGCTCGAGCCGTGCTTCTACTGCGACGGCACGGGGCAGCTCCAGTCGAAGCAGAGCATCGCGTACGAGATCTTGCGGCAGATCCGTCGCGAGCGCCTGAACCTCCCGGGGTACGTGGTGATCGTCAACGCGCACCCGGCGATCGTCGACCTCCTGAAGAACGACGAGCGCGTCGCCGTGCAAGAGGCCGAGCGCCTGTTCACGCGCCGGATCGAGCTCGTCCCCCGCAAGGAATACCACCTCGAACAGTTCGACCTGCTCGGCAGATGAGGTGACGCATGAGCGAGAGCGACCGTCCTCCTGTTGACCACGGCCCGCGCAAGGACGAGCGCGTCACGATCAACAAGGAGTTCGAGAGCTACGACTCGTTCATCAACGAGTACGTGTCGAACATCTCCCGCACGGGCGTGTTCGTCCGCTCGAAGACACCACTCGAGGTCGGCACTAAGGTCAACCTGCGCTTCACCGTGATCATGGACGACATCGAGACGATCGAGGGCGTCGGTGAAGTGGTGCGCGTGCACGACGATCCGCCCGGCATGGGCGTCGTGTTCACCGAGCTCGGCGAAGAGTCGAAGCGGATCGTCGATCGGCTGCTCGCCGCGCAGGCCAACAAAGAGTAAGCCCCGGATCGAGCCGAACAGAATGTTCACGGGCCTCGTCGAGACCATCGGGATCCTCCGGCAGAGGGCCGGCAGCCCCGTCGCGCGCGCGTTCATCGAATGCTCGCTCGGGCCGCTCGAGCTCGGCGAGTCGATCAGCGTCAACGGCGCGTGCCTGACCGTCGATCGCATCCGGCCGACCGGGTTCGAGTGCGACATGTCGTCGGAGACGCTCGATCGGACGACGCTCGGCGCGCTCGCGGTCGGCGCGCGGGTGCACCTCGAACGAGCGATGAAGCTCGGCGGGCGAATGGGCGGGCACATGGTGCTCGGGCACGTCGACGGCATCGGGCGCGTGAGCGAGCGGGCGCCGAGCGGAGACGCGACGCGGCTCGTGGTCGAGACCGACGGCGCTCTGGCGCCGTACCTGGCCGACAAGGGTTCGATCGCGATCGACGGCGTCAGCCTGACGATCAACCGGGTGACGGATCTGGGGCAGGGGCGCTCGTCACGCGTCGTGTTCGAGGTCATGCTCGTGCCGCACACGCTCGGGCGGACGAACCTCGGCGATCTTCGGCCGGGGCAGGCCGTGAATCTTGAAGTCGATGTGCTCGCGCGCTACGTCGCGCGGCAGCTTTCGATCGCGAGCGGGGCGCGCGCTACGTCTTCGTCGGAAGATGCGCCGGGGTGGGGAGGAGAGGTCGCAGAGAACGATGAGCACCACCACCACGAATCCAGGGACGAACGCCTCCTCGCGAAGCTCCGATCGGGGGGATTCCTTTGACGAGCTCGCCGCTTCTTCCAACCCGCGCGCGAGCGAGAAGGGCGGGGGCACCATGCCGCATCGACTGACGATCGACTCTGCCGTCCTCGGCCGCGTGAACCGCGCGCTCGACGAGATCCGGAGAGGCCGGATGGTCATCCTCGTCGACGACGAGGACCGCGAGAACGAGGGCGATCTCTGCATGGCCGCCGAGCGCGTGTCGCCGGAGGCGATCAACTTCATGGCCAAGCACGGCCGCGGCCTCATCTGCCTGACGCTCGAAGAGGAGCAGGTCGATCGGCTGGAGCTGCCGATGATGAGCGCGCCGGGGCGCGGCGGTCCGCCCCTCGGGACGGCGTTCACCGTGAGCATCGAGGCGCGCACGGGCGTGACCACGGGCATCAGCGCGGCCGATCGCGCGAGGACGATCCAGGTCGCGATCCAGCCGGACGCGCGGCCCACGGACCTCGTCACGCCGGGCCACGTCTTCCCGCTGCGCGCGCGGCGCGGCGGCGTGCTGGTTCGGACGGGACAAACCGAGGGTTCCGTAGATCTCGCCCGGCTCGGCGGGCTCCGGGCCGCGGGCGTGATCTGCGAGATCATGAACGACGACGGCACGATGGCGCGGATGCCGGACCTCGAGCGGTTCGCCGCGCAGCACGAGCTCGTGATCCTGTCGGTCGCGGATCTCATCCAGTACCGCCTGCAGACCGAGCGGCTCGTGCGTCGCGTGTCGGAGCGGGAGATCCGGCTCGATCTGACGGGCACGATGTGGACGGCGGCGGTCTACGAGATCATCGGCGAGGCGCGGCAGTTCCTCGCGCTCGTGAAGGGCACGGTCGACGGCACGAAGCCCACGCTCTGCCGCGTGCATTCGGGCGCGCTCGTGGCCGACCTCTTCAGCTCGACGCCGTTCGAGGGTGGGTCGAACCTGCGCGAGGCGATCTCGCTGATCGAGAAGGCGGGCGAGGGCGTGGTGCTCTACATCCCGCCGCGGCTCGATCTCGGGGCCGAGCTCGAAGCGAAGGGCCGTACGACGCAGGAGACGCGCGCGCCGCAGCAGGCGCTGCGGGAGTTCGGGCTCGGCGCGCAGGTGCTCGCGGACCTCGGCTGCCAGAAGCTCCGGCTCCTGTCGAACAGCCAGACGAAGATCGCGGGGCTCGACGGGTTCGGGCTCGAGGTGGTCGAGCGCGTGCCGCTCGTGTCGATGCAGGGCGAGGCTTGAGGAAATTCGGATGAGCACCAACGGAGAGCGCGGCGCTCCGCGCACGGTCGAAGGCCACCTGGTCGTCCCGTCGGGGGCGAAGTTCGCCCTCGTCGTGAGCCGGTTCAACCACTTCATCGTCGACAGGCTGGTCGAGGGCGCGCTCGACGCGATCGCGCGGCACGGCGGCTCGACGTCGGACGTGACGATCGTGCGCGTCCCGGGCGCGTGGGAGATCCCCGTCGTCGTGCGCAGGCTCGCGGAGAAGCGCAGCGTGAGCGCGATCGTTGCGCTCGGCGCAGTGATCCGCGGGTCGACGCCGCACTTCGACTACGTGGCGTCCGAGGTGACGAAGGGGATCGCGCAGGTCTCGTTGCAGACGGGCGTGCCCGTGACGTTCGGCGTCCTGACGACCGACACGATCGAGCAGGCGGTCGAGCGTGCCGGGACGAAGGCAGGAAACAAGGGCTGGGAGGCCGCCGTGAGCGCGATCGAGATGGTCTCGCTCGCCTCGGCCCTCGACGGCGCCGGGCTCTGATCGAAAGCTCTCGGGACCATGGGCGCTCGGTCGACCGGCCGCGAGGCCGCGCTGCAAATGTTGTTCGCGCTCGAGCAGGGCACTGGCTCGGGCGAACGCGTGATCATGCACTACTGGCGTTTGACGCCGGGTGATCCGGAAGGTCGGGAGTACGCCGACCAGATCGTGCGAGGCGTCGAGAAGAACCTCGCGAAGGTCGACGAGACCATCCGCAAGGCGAGCGTGAACTGGCGGCTCGAGCGGATGGCGCGGGTCGATCGGAACGTGCTGCGCCTCGGGGCGTGGGAGCTGATCAACGGCGGGGACGTGCCGCGCGCGGTCATCCTCGACGAGGCCGTCGAGCTCGCCAAGCGCTTCGGCAGCGAGGACTCGTCGGCGTTCGTGAACGGCGTGCTCGACCGGATCGCCGAGGATCTCGGTCGCGTGGATCGCGATCGCGCCGCGGCGAGCAAGCCCGAGCCCGGCAAGGGCGCGGGCAAGCGCGACGGCGGGGGCGGCGGAGGACACCGCCCCGCTAAGCGCGGAGCCAGACGACCGTGACGCCGTCTCCGCCCTCGCGAGGTTCGCCGGGGCGGAGGCGGGCGACGTAGGGGCTCGTTCGCATCGCGTCGCGCACGGCGTCGCGCAGGGCGCCCTTGCCGTGGCCGTGGATCAGGAAGGCCACGCGGCGGCCCGCGCCGACGCAGCGATCGAGGAACTGCTCGGCCATGCCGACGGCCTCGTGCGCGCGGAGGCCGCGCAGATCGACGGTGTTCTCGCTCGTCTGGATGGGGACGTCCGGATCGGCGGCGGCGTCGAGATCGACGCGCTTCTTGCCGCCGCCCGCGCGGGTTTTTTCGGACGAACCCCCGTCCGCCGCGCGCACCTCCGCGATGTTCGTGGTGAGCTTGAGGGGCCCCGCGGCGACCCGGAGCTGGCCGCCCGCGAGGACCTCGACGACGTCGGCCTCGGCGCGCAGGCGCGGGACGTAGACGCGGCTGCCCACGCGGATCTCGGCGGGCGCGACGGTTCCGCGGGACAAACCTTCGTCCCGCCCGGTGGGCTCGAGCTCGCCGAAGGTGCTCGTCTTCTGGGCGACCGCGTCGATCGCGCGGGCCGCGGCGCGCAGGTCGTCGGCCGTGGGCTTGGCGCGGAGGCGCGCTTGCGCGTCGCGGATGTCCTGTCGCGCCTTGCGGATCGACTCCTGAAGCTCGCGGCCGGCCTCGGTGACGTAGCGGCGCTCCTCGGCGCGCAGGCGCGTGAGCTCCTCGTCGAGCGCGCGCTGTTTGTCGCGGGCGATCTCGGCCTCGCGCTCGGCCGACGTGCGCGCGACTTCGAGCGCGTTTCGCTCGGCCTGGAGCTTCGCGACCATGTCTTCGAAGCGCACGGCCTCGCGCGAGAGGAACCGCTCGGCGCGCTCGAGCACGGTGCCGGGGATGCCGAAGCGGCGCGCCACGGCGAGCGCGCTCGACGCGCCGGGGATGCCCATCGAGAGACGGAACGTCGGGCTCATCGTGGCGATGTCGAAGCCGACGGATGCGTTTTCGAAGCGCGGATCGGCGAGCGCGAGCGCCTTCAAGCCCTCGTAGTGGGTCGTCGTCGCCACGGTGCCGCCGCGCGCGCAGAGCGAGTCGAGCACGGCGGACGCGAGCGCCTCGCCCTCGCGAGGATCGGTTCCGCCCGCGAGCTCGTCGAGCAAAACCAGCGCGCCGGGCCGCGCGTCCGCGAGGATGTGCGCGAGGTTCTGCACGTGCGCGCTGAACGTGGAGAGGTTCTTGTGCAGGCTCTGATCGTCGCCGACGTCCGTGAGCACGACCTCGAAGACGTCGACGCGCGAGCCCTCCTCGGCCGGCACGGGCAAGCCCGCGCGAACGCAGAGCGCGGCGAGGCCGAGCGTCTTCAGCGCCACGGTCTTGCCGCCCGCGTTCGGGCCCGAGACGATCATCGCGTGTCCTGCCGTGATCCCGAGGTCGCTCGGGACGACGGAGACGCCGTCGAGCGCGAGCAGCGGATGACGCGCTCCGACGAGGCGGATCGTGCCGACGGACTCGGACGCGGGCACCTCGGGGAACGTGAAGCGTAGATCCTTCGCGAGGCGCGCGGACGCGGCGCGCACGTCCGCGTGCGCGAGGGCGAAGACGGCGGCGGCGACCGAGTCGATCTCGTTTCCGATCTTCGCGCTGAGCGCCGCGTAGACGAGCTCTTCCTCGTGCTGCACGAGGGCCTCGACCATCTTCAGGCGGTTGCCCATGTCGACGACGACGCGCGGCTCCACGAACAGCGTCGCGCCGCTCCCGCTCGTTGCGTGCACGATGCCGGGGAAACGCTCGTGCGCGTCGGCGCGCACGGGCAGCACGTACCGGCCGTCGCGCTCCGTGTAGTACGTGTCCTGCAGGATGTCCGCGTGCTTGTGCATGATCTCGTCGAGCTTGCGGACGAGACGTTCCCGCAGGTTCCGCCGCTCGCCGCGGAGCTCGGCGAGGCGCGGCGAGGCGCGATCGGAGAGCGTGCCGTCGGGATCGAAGGCAGAGCTCACGTCGCGTTCGAGCGCGTCGAGGCCCGGGTCGGTCGAGCACGCGCGGAAGAGCAGCGGCAGCCGCGCCTTGCGCGCCGCGAGGAAACGCCGCAGCCGGCCGGCCTCCGCGAGGCATCGACCCACGGCGCGCAGCTCTTCATTCGCCAGGGTCGCGCCGATGCGCGCGCGATCGAGCGCGGCCTCGACCCAGGGCACGTCGGCCGTGGGTAAAGGCTCGGCCGTGCGATCGAGGTCGACGGCTTCCTTCACCTCGCCGAGCGCTACGAGCACGCCTTCGTGCGTCGAGGCGAACGGGAGATCACGGGCGATGCGCTTGCCCGCCTCGCTCGCCGCGCGATCGGCGAGCGCCGCGAGCAGCCGATCCCATTCGAGATCGGCGCGCGTTTTGTCGGGACAGGGGTGGGAGAGGGTCCGGGCTTCGGTGCTTTCCATTCAGCCTTCGGAAGGATCCCGCGGCGTGCCGCCCGCGCCGCTCGGCATCGGGTTCTGCTCTTTCTCCAGGTACCGGAAGATGGTGCGTGGATCGACGCCGAGGTCGCGGGCGGTCTGCGTGCGGTTCCCGTTGTTGCGTTCCAGCACTTCGAGGACGTACCTGCGCTGGAATTCTTCTTTCGCTTTCTCGAGCGGCAAGATGGCGGTCTCCGCGCCGGGCCCGAGATCGAGATCTTCGGGGCCGAGCAGCGTCTTGTCGCAGAGCACGAGCGCCTTCTTGATGCGGTTTTCGAGCTGCCGGATGTTCCCGGGCCAGGCGTATTTCTTGACCGCCGCGAGCGCCGCGGGGCTGTAGCCACGCACCGAGCTGCCGAGCTCGTCCGCGTACTTCGAGAGCAGCATCTTCGCGATGATGAGCACGTCGTCGCCGCGCTCGCGCAGGGGCGGGAGCCACAGGTTCACGACGTTGAGCCGGTAGTAGAGGTCCTCGCGGAAGTGGCCCACGCGGATCTCCTCTTCGAGGTTCCGGTTCGTCGCGGCGACGATGCGGATGTCGACCTTCTCCGGCTTCGAATCGCCGACGCGGAAGACGACACGTTCCTGCAGCGCGCGGAGCAGTTTGACCTGCAAGTTCAGCGGCAGCTCGCCGATCTCGTCGAGGAAGAGCGTGCCCTTGTCCGCGACCTGGAACTTGCCGGGCCGGCTCGCGATGGCGCCGGTGAACGCGCCCTTCACGTGGCCGAAGAGCTCGCTCTCGATGAGGTTCTCCGGGATCGCGCCGCAGTTGATCGTGACGAACGGGCCGCCCTCGCGGTTCGATCGCCTGTGGATCTCCCGCGCGATGAGCTCCTTGCCCGTGCCCGTCTCGCCCGTGATGAGCACGCTGATGTCCGTCGCGGCCACCTTCGTGAGCTTGCGGAAGACCTCGAGCATGCTCGGACACGCGCCGATGATCTCGCCGAACTTCTTGTCCTTGAGCTCCGCTTCGAGCTTCGCCTTGTCGGCGCGGAGCGCGGAGAGGAGCATCGCGTTCTGCAGGATGAGCGAGGCCTGCGAGGCGAAGATGCCGAGCAACTCGAGCTGCGTGCGGTCGAAGAGGTGCTTGACCTTGTCGTTGCCGACGTAGAGCGCGCCGATGACCTCGCCTTGTGAGAGCAGAGGCGCGCACATGACGCTCGAGAGCTTCATCGCGATGACGCTCTCGCTGCGGCCGAACTGCGTGTCGGCGAGCGCGTCCGAGACGATGAGCGGGCGGCCCGAGGCGAGGACCTGACGCGCGATGCTGTCCGAGATCGAGCCCTGCGCGTCCGTGATTGCCTCACGCCGCACATTGCGCGAGGCACGCACGCCGAGCTTGCGCTCCTCGCCCTGGCCGTCGCGGCGCGCGCCCCTGCCCGGATCTGCGGCCTCCTCGGCGCCCTCGACGAGGAGCAAGAACCCCTTGTCCGCGTGGGTGAGCTCGATGATGTCGTCGAGCATCGCTTCGAGTAGCTCGTCGAGGCTGCGCCGGTTGATGAGCTTCTCGCTGAACGCGTAGAGCTTGCGCACGCCCGCGAGCTCCGCCGAGACGCCGGGCGTCGCGGGTTTCTCGTTCTCGCCGTCGTCGTCGGACCGCGTCTTCGGGGCCTCGGAGAACATCGAGAAGCCGAGCTCGACAGCGCCGAGCATGACGCGGTCGCCGTGGACGAGGCGCGCGCGGCGCTTCTTCTTGCCGTTGATCTGGATGTCGCCGTCGCGGTCGAGCTCTTCGAGCACGAAGTCCCGGCCGTCGAAGGAGATCTGCGCGTGGTGGTCCGCGAGACCCGTCCCCGCGAGCGCGACGTCGTTTCCGAGCGCCTTGCCGATCGTCGTGACCGGCTTGTGCACGGCATACACCCGAGGCGCCCCGCGGGCGGCGAAGTACTTCAGTGTCGGCATGGGGTTTCGGAGGATAGCGCTTTTGCCGCGGGCGTCGGCCCCGGCGCGCCGTTCGATGTCAGGAGGCCCGGCTACACGTCGCCGGGCTTCAATAAAGCTCGCCGATCAGCGAGACACCCGCGCCGGGGCCCTGAACCGGCATGATGGTCGGGCCGAGGATGCGCGCGAACTTGGGGTGATTTCCGATGCCCATGGTCGTCACGGGCGGCTGGGTCGTTTGGCTCTTGGACTCGGGGGCGCCGATGAGCGCGCCGCCGGCCACGCCGAGCAGGGAGAGGACTCCCTGGAAGATCAGGCCGCTGCGCGGATCGGCGTCGTCGGAGAGCGCGTAAAACGGGTAGACGAGCGCGGAGACGGCCGCGCCCGCGCCGAAGCCGCCCCACATCCATCCGAGCTGGTTCCACGACGGCGTCCACACCGCGGAGACGCCCGCGGCCGCGACCATGCCGAGGTTGTAGCCGATGACGCCGCCGAGGAAGACGCCGTCGTTGGCCCACGCGCTCCACGATCCGCTGCTCCCGCCGCCGCCGAACGCGCCGCCCGCGATCGAGCCCCAGAGCGCCGCCGAGCCGACGAACATGCTCGTCTGCGGGCGGAACTTGAGGCCGTAATGCGCGAGGTAGCCGCCGACGCCGCCGATGGTCGAGCTGATGACGTGGGCGCGGAAATATTGCTTCGGGCCCCACTCCTCGCCCGCCTTGGCGGTGGTGTACTGACGCGCCCAGATGAGCGCGGCTTCGCCCGATCCGAGCAGGATGCCGGTCGCGGTCGCGGCGGGGCGACCGAGCGGCATCTTCGGCCGGTCGAGGAAGAACATTGCCGTCGGCGCAGCGGCGCCGAAGAGCGCGGGCGCGATGAGCGCGAGGCCGGGGTTTTCGGTCTCGGCTTCGAGATCGATCCAGATGCCGGTGGTCACGCCCCAGGCGATCGAGGCGCCGTAGAGGTAGCCCATTTCGAGCTTCGTCCGATCCTGCACGATCGGGACGACAGGCTGCATCGACGGGCACGGCGGGCCATAGGGCTGCTGCACGCAGGGCTGCTGGCCATAGGGTTGCCCATAAGGTTGCTGCCCATAAGGTTGTTGCCCATAAGGTTGCTGCCCATAAGGCTGCTGCCCATACGGCTGCTGTCCGTACGGCTGACCGTACGGGTTCGGCTGTTGCGGCTGCGTGGGCTGCGTGGGCTGCGTCGGCTGCTGCGGGATGAGCGGCGGCAGGCCCGGGATCGTGGGCAGGCCGGGGAGCGTGGGCTGCTGCGGCTGCTGCGGCTGCTGCGGCTGGTTGGGATCCGGCTGCGGCGCCGGCTGCTGGGGGACGAGCGGCGGCAGGCCCGGGATCGTGGGCAGCGTCGTCGGCAGCGGGAAGGGCTGCGGAGGAGGCGGCTGACCGGAGGGATCCGGGACCGGGTTCTGCGCCGCCGCGGTCGCGGCGACGCCAAGGGAAAGAGCTGCAGCAAGGAGAGCGAACCAACGCGCACGTAGCATCGCGCCAGAGAGTCTACACCTTTCCAGCTCTCCTGCCTTCTTCTGCGCGAGATCGATCGTGACCGCGAGGCGCGATCGGGCGCGTCATTCCTTGCGCAGCGACCGGTTCATGAGGTCGACGACCGCCTGGAGCGGGGTCTTTTGCTCGTAGAGCACGCGGTAGACCTCGGTCGTGATGGGCAGGTCGACGTCGAGCTTCACGCCGAGATCGTAGGCGCTCTTCGCGGTCTTGACGCCCTCGGCGACGTGGCCGAGGTGCGTGAGCACGTCGTCGAGCGTGCGCCCGCGTCCCATCTCGTAGCCGACGGTGCGGTTGCGCGAGAGCTCGCCGGTGCACGTGAGCACGAGGTCGCCCATGCCGGAGAGGCCCGCGAGCGTGAGGGGGCTGCCGCCCTTCACCATGGCGATCCGAGCGATCTCCGCGAGCCCGCGCGTGATGACGCCGGCCCGCGCGTTGTGCCCGAAGCCGAGCCCGTCGACGGCGCCCGCCGCGATGGCGACGACGTTCTTCAGCGCGCCGCCGATCTCCACGCCGACGACGTCGTCCGATTGGTAGACGCGCAGCCGCTCCGTGGCGAACGCGTGTTGCACCGCGACGGTCTCGTCGTTGCTCTTGCCCGCGACGACGACGGTCGTCGGTTGCCCCGCGGCGACCTCCTTCGCGAAGCTCGGCCCCGACAGATACGACAGGCGCCGCTCCATGCCGTGCCCGAGCTCGTCGAGGAGCACCTCGCTCATCAGCATGAGCGATTCGTTCTCGATGCCCTTCGTCGCGCTGCAGAGGAGCGCGCGCGCCGGGATGTACGGGCGTGCGAAACGCGCGACCTCGCGCATCGCGTGCGAGGGCACGACGAACACGACGAGCTCGGCGCCTGCGAGCGCTTCTTCGAGGTCAGCCGTCGCGCGCAGCGTCGGCGGCAGCGGGGCCGAGGGCAGGTACCGCTCGTTCACGCGCCGCTCGTTGATCAGGAGCGCGAGGTCGGGGCGGTGCGACCAGAGGAACGTCGGGTTCTGTTTGTCTGCGAGGACCTTCGCGAGCGCCGTGCCCCACGCGCCCGCGCCGAGGACTGCCACCTTCGACATGAGGCGAAAACGCTATCACTCCTTTCAATGCTTGGGGCTCCGCTCCGACAAGCCGAGCTCTGTCCCAAACCTGCCCGAGGCCGTGCGTATGCACTATCCTCCCCCGCCATGTCCTTCCGTGCCGTCACAGCGCGCCTCCTCTCCGTCGCTTTCGCGCTCTCCTTCGTGGGCGCGAGCTGCGGCCAGACGTCGCTCGCGGTGATGCCCGGCGTCGTGAACGATCCGGGCAACCTCACGCTCCGCCGCGGCATCTTCTCGTTCGCGCGCGGCCAGATCTGCCGCGAGGTGCAGAAGCGCAGCGTGCCGCTCAAGCTGCGCGAGGAAGATCCGGCGACGGGCCGCTTCTTCCCGCTCTCCTGCGCCGCGCAGGAGCTCGCCTCGGGCAACCTCTTCCTTCAGTTCGGCGGCTACGGCTACGCCTGGACGAACCTCACGAAGCGCATCGGCTTCGATGCGAGCGCGGCCGTCGAGTACGACCACGACTTCCTGATGGATGGCAGCACGATGTACGTGTACTTCCGCGAGCACGCGACGAGCGCCACGACGTTCACGTCGCGCCTCATCGAGCAGCCGCCCGCGCCCGGGGCCTTCGGACTGCCCGGCGGATCGACGCAAGGCTTCCTCGATCAGGTCGGCGGCGCGGTGCTGAAGAAGGAGATCAGCCGCGGCTTCACGGTCATCCGTGATCCCGACGGCAGCGTCGACTTCGGCCTCGGCGTCGTCGAGAAGGGACAGCGGCCGGGCTCGCCGTACAAGACCGCGGACAACGGTCGCCTCGTGCTCGTGAACGAGCGCATCGAAGTGCACCAGAACCAGCGGGACTACGCGGGCCCGTTCGAGGTGAAGGGGAAGGGGCAGGCGCTCTATCTGAGCGTGGCCGTCGACGGCGCGCCCGCGGTCGACGTGATCGTGGTGCATCGCGGCGTCGGCGACGCGTGGCTGCAGCAGTACACGACGAACGCGACGCTCGGTCCGCCGCCCGCGCCCCCCGTCCTGGACGAGCCCGTATCGAGCGGCATGGTATGGCGGAGGCCGCTGCCGCTGCCGGCCGGCCAGTACTACGTGATCTTCGACAACACGGCGGCAGCCGGCAGGACGGCTCCGCCCAGCGTGGCCGGTGATGACCGAGCCGCACTCGTCAGTTACGCGGTCGAAGTCGGGGCCGCGCCTTGAGCTGCGCGGCGCCTCTCGCCCTTGCCCTGCCCCAGGGCGGCGTATAGAAAGGCTAACCCCTTGGCAACCACGCCGGATGAACGGTCTCCCGAGAGCTCGCCCGCCCTCGACAAAGAAGGCGGCGCGACGGAGGGATCCGACCCTTCCCCCTCGCAACGACCGAACCCGGGCAACGCCGGACCGTCCTGGCTCCGCGGGCTTTTCTACGCGATCTGGATCGTCACGCTCCCGTTTGTCCTGGCCATTCTCGCCGTCTGGCTCCTGACCCCGGCGCCCGGCGACGTCTCGGCTGGAGGCCTGCGCGTCTTCGTCGCGGAGCAGCAGATTCCAGCGGGCATCGTGCTCTTCACGATCTTCGCGATGCTCGCGTGGCACTACCGCTACGAGCTCCCGCTCTCGAGCGCGATCGGCGTCGGGCGCAAGGACATCCCGCCGCAAGCGCGGGCGCGGTACGAGGAGGCGCAGGCGCTCGTCGACGAGGCGCGGCGTATCCTCAAGCAGAACGCGCGCGACGTGCAGAAGGGGCTCAGGACCGCCGAGCGCGAGCGCCTCGACGAGGCCTTGAACGGCCTCGAGAAGGTGATGACCGCCGAGAAGTTCGACCTCGCGGAGTTCGACACGGCGCACGCGCGGGCCGACCGCGCGGTCGGCGAGCACCTGTCGCGCTGGCGCAAGGGCGAGATGCGCGAGTACGCCGAGTCGATTGGCGTGGCGGTGGCGGTCGCGCTCATCCTGCGCGCGTTCGTGATCGAGGCCTTCAAGATCCCGAGCGGCTCGATGATCCCGAGCCTGATGATCGGCGATCACATCTTCGTGAACAAACTGACCTACGGCCCGCTGATCCCCTTCACGGAGAAGCGGCTCTTCTCGAGCCTGCCGCCGACGCGCGGGGACGTGATGGTCTTCAAGTTCCCGGAGAACAAGGAGCAAGACTTCATCAAGCGGGTGATCGCGGCCCCCGGCGACACGCTGGAGGCGATCAACGGCCGCCCGATCATCAACGGCTGGCTCGTGCCGCACTGCTACGTCGGGCGCTACGGCAACGACGGCTGGCTCTACGTGGAGTACCTCGAGGACAAGTCGTACTTCACGCTGTTCGCGCACGACGACACGCACCCGAACGGCCCCGACGAACCCACGTGCAAGGGGCAAGAGGACTGCGGGATCGGGCAGTCGTGCAAGGCGGGCATCTGTGGCCATCACCAGGGCCCGTTCAAGGTCAACGCGAACGAGGTGTGGGTGATGGGCGACAACCGCTACAACAGCCACGACTCGCGCAGCTGGCGCGGCGGGATGGGCGCGGGCGTGCCGTTCGAGAACATCAAGGGCCGCGCGATGTTCGTGTGGATGAGCTTCGCGCCGGGCGGTGGTATCGCGCAGGACAGGCTCTTCGTGAACGTGATGGGCCGTCCGAAGCTCCCTGGCGGGCTCGACGCATCGCTGCAAGGGGGCCTCGACAAATGCATGCGTGAGCGCCCGCCTGTCTCGCAGACGACGCCGCCGCCGGGTCGCAAGCTGCGTTAGCTCATCGCGTCAAGCAGCCTTCAATCGCCTTGGGACTTGCGCTGTCGCGCGCCGCGACGACACTGGCCGACGTGTCTTTCGAGGAGGCGCACAACGTGAGCGACGCGATGCAGGCCCTGACATACGACCGCGAGACCGATCCGTGGGACAACACCACGGGCCTGCGAAAGACCGAAGTCGAGCGTCCGCGCATCGACGAGACGACCGATTACCACGACCGGTCGCAGGTGCTCATCAAGCCCATCATGACCGGCTTCTGCGGCTCGGACCGCGGCATCTGGTTCCGCACGGCCTTCAAGGACATGATCTTCAAGTCGCTCGAGCGCGACAAGAAGTCGTCCCGCGTGATCGGGCACGAGCTGCTCGGCCGCGTGGTGGAGGTCGGAACGGACGCGAAGCGGCAATACGGGCTCGACGTGGGCGACGTCGTGACGGCGGAGAGCCACATCCCCTGCGGCGTTTGCTACCAGTGCCGCATCGGCGACACGCACGTCTGCGCCGACGACAAGATCATCGGCATCAGCGAGGACGGCTGCTTCGCCGATCTCGTGAAGCTGCCGGCGAAGAACCTCTGGCGGACGGACATCACGAAGATCCGGCCCGAGGTCGCGGCGATCCAGGAGCCGTTCGGCAACGCGGTGCACGCTTGCACGAAGGTGAACCTGCGCGGCAAGCGCGTGGCGATCGTCGGATGCGGGACGATCGGCCTGTTCGCCGTGGCGGTCGCGCGCGCGATGGGTGCGAACTACATCATCGGCGTCGAGCCGATGGAGAGCCACGCGGAGATGGCGCGGCGGCTCGGCGCGGACGTGGTGCTCCGGCCGCACTTGCAGAACGGTTCGACGGACAAACCGCACAAGAGCGATCCGGAGCTGACGGAGCGCATCCGGAAGCTGACGGACGGCGTGGGCGTCGACGTGGCCCTCGAGATGAGCGGCGTGAACTCGAGCGTGAACAACGCGATTCACGCGGTCCGTCGCGGCGGCGACGTGATCCTGTTCGGCTTGAAGAGCGGCGACGCGGTGATCGAGAACTTCGATCGGCTGATCGTGGACGGCATCAGCCTGCACAGCGTGATCGGCCGCCGGATCTTCGAGACCTGGCACATCACGCGGCACCTGCTCGAGTCGCGGGATCCGAACATCCACGACCTCATCTGGGAGGTCATCCTGAAGCGCGGCGAGGGGACGATGTTCGACTTCCGCGAATACGACGCGGGAGACTTCCAGAAGGCGATCACGACCTATCCGAAGGTCGTCATCCGCTACTGATTCTACGGATTCGACGCACGAATCCGGCCATTCACCCCCTCTCCCCAGCGGGGAGAGGGGGCAGGGGGTGTGGGGAGGTCAGGCCACGACGCCGAGCTTCTTGCCGACGCGCGTGAACGCGTCGATCGCGTGTTCCACGTGCTCGGGCGTGTGCGCGGCGCTGAGCTGCACGCGGATGCGGGCCTCGCCCTTCGGAACCACCGGGTACGAGAAGCCGATCACGTAGATGCTCTCGTCGAGCATCGCGGCGGCCAGGTCCGCGGCGAGGCGCGCGTCGCCCAGCATGATCGGCACGATCGGGTGGATGCCCGGCTTGATGGTGAAGCCCGCCGCCGTCATGCCCTCGCGGAAGCGGCGCGCGTTCGACATGAGCCGCTCGCGCAGCGCGGGCTCGCGCTCGAGCAGCGAGAAGACCTCGATCGACGCGCCCGCGATCGGCGGCGCGACCGTGTTCGAGAACAGGTACGGGCGCGAGCGCTGGCGGAGCAGGTCGATGATCTCGCGCCGGCCCGTGGTGAAGCCGCCGCTCGCGCCGCCGAGGGCCTTGCCGAGCGTGGACGTCATGACGTCGATCCGGTGCAGGACGCCGCACTCCTCGGGCGTGCCGCGGCCCGTCGCGCCGATGAAGCCCGTCGCGTGCGAGTCGTCGACCATCACCATCGCGCGGTACTTGTCCGCGAGGTCGCAGATGACGTCGAGCTTCGCGAGGTAGCCGTCCATCGAGAAGACGCCGTCGGTCGCGATCATGCGGATGCGCTTGTCCTGCGTCTTGCGCAGCGCCTCCTCGAGCGCGGCCATGTCGCCGTTCGCGTAGCGGTGGCGCTCGGCCTTGCAGAGACGGATGCCGTCGATGATCGAGGCGTGGTTCAGCGCGTCGGAGATGATCGCGTCCTCCTCGCCGAGCAGCGTCTCGAAGAGGCCGCCGTTCGCGTCGAAGCACGACGAGTAGAGGATCGTGTCGTCGGTGCCGAAGAAGCGGCTGATCGTGCCTTCGAGCTGCTTGTGCAGGTCCTGCGTGCCGCAGATGAAGCGGACGCTGGAGAGGCCGAAGCCGTGCGTGTCGATCGCGTGCTTGGCCGCTTCGATCACCGCGGGGTGCGAGGAGAGGCCGAGGTAGTTGTTGGCGCAGAAGTTCAGGACCTCGCGCGGCGCGGCGCCCGCGGGGCCGCCGCTCGTGCGGATGTTCGCGCCCTGGGGCGTCGTGATGACGCGCTCGTCCTTGTAGAGGCCGGCAGCGCGGATCTCGCTGAGGGTCTGGGTGTAGATGGACTTTGCGACGTCGAACATGGCGCGCGCAGTCTAGATCGAGGCTCGTTCGTGGTCGATGTCCGCGGCTTCACGCGCGCAACTACGCGCGAACACGCCATTTCGCGAATGACGCAGAGGATCCGCGCAACCGTGGCCACGCGTCGGGCGTAGCCCGCGCACCCCGATAAAGGGGTTCGCTGGTCGATCCACGCATCCCCTCGTCGCGGTTCGTGTCACTCGCTCATTCCAACGTGGCACGGGTTGCAAGCGCGGCGGCTGGGTGGGGAGGCCCATTGAAGGAGGAAGCATGAGGGAAACGAGGCATCACAGCCTCCTGCGCCCCATCGCCGTGACGGGCTTGCTTTTCGTCGCCATCGCCGCTCAGGGTTGTAGTGACGAACCGGCCGGAAACACGACGACGTCATCGAGCTCGTCCAGCAGCAGCAGCGGGACGGGGGGCACGGGAGGCGCCGGTGGCATGGGTGGCACCGGCGGCATGGGTGGCACCGGCGGCAGCGGCGGGGCGGGCGAATTCACCGTCGCGACGGCTTCGAACAATGCGGCGGCCCGGCGCCCGTTCGACGCGACCCCGGATCCGGCCGGCGCCGACGTGTATTTCACGGCGCTCGACGTGAATGGCGATCCGGCCATTTTCAAGGCGAAGGGCGACAACTCCGCGGCGCCGACGCAGCTCTTCACGGGCGCTCCGCTCGTGGCGCCGCTCGGCATCGCGACGAGCACCGACGGCGGCAAGCTCTTCATCGCCGACGTGGGCGCCGAAGATCCCACGGCGGATCGGGGTCGCATCTTCACGATCGCCAATGACGGCGGCGCGGTTTCCGAGATCGCGGCGGCGGACGCCTATCGGCCGCGCGGCATCGAGGTCCGCGACGAGGGCGGCAAGGACGTCATTTATTTCTCCGGCAACGACCCGCAGGGCGTGCCCGGCGTTTTCAAGCTCGCCGCGGATGGCAGTGGAAGCGTCTCCACCGTCGCCAAGGGCGCTCCGTTCCAGGATCCGAGCGGCGTGGCCATGGCCGTCGAAGGCGCGGTCTACGTCTGCGATACCGTGCAAGGCGACGGGCTCGGCAGCATCATCGAAATCGCGGCGAATGGCACGGCGACGACGATCCTCTCGGGCATTCCCGTGGGGTATCCCTGCGGCGTCGCGCTCATGGATGGCGACAAGACCCTGCTCGTCTCCGGGCTCGACGCGAGCTCGCGCACCGACGTCGTGATCTCCGTGGATCTCGGGACGAACACGCCGACGCTGCTCTCGCAGGGCATCAGCACGTTCACCGAATCCGCGGGCCTGCATCGCGCCAAGAAGGGCGGCAATACGTTCGCGTTCGTCGATAGCACGGCCAATGGTGGGACCGTGTTCCGCGTGACGTTCCCGTGAGCGCCAGAGGGTAAAAAGAAGGAGTTTGTCTCATCATGATGAAGCGAATGACCTGGACGAGCGCTGCCCTCGCGGCACTCACGATTCTCGGGACGGCGGGCACGGCGATGGCTTCGAGCCACGGCGAGGCGCCCGGCATCGGCGAGGACCCCCGCGCCGACAACACCGATCTTTATGCCTGGGTCGAGGGCGGGAACCTCGTGATCCTGGCGAACTACATCCCCCTCGAGGAGCCCGCCGCCGGCCCGAACTGGCACAAGTTCTCGGACGACGTGCTCTACGAGGTCCACATCGCGCGCGGCCCGGGCAGCCTCGACGACGCGCTGACCTATCAGATCCGCTTCTCGTCGTCGGCGTATCCCGCCGTGGATCCGGGGGACCTGCAGGCGCCCGTCGGCGGCGGCAAGGAGTTCTTCTCCCAGCTCTCCGGCTCGGAACAGACGTATTCGGTGACGAAGCTCGTCAATGGGAAGAACCCGACGGTCCTCGTGCAAAACGCGAAGGTCGCCCCGCCGAACGTCGGCCCACGGACGAACACGATCGCCTATCAGGTCCCGATGGGCAAGACGTACGAGCAGTTCTTCGTGGACGAGGCCGCGACGTCGCGCGTGACTGCGCTCGGCGGCGGCGAGGGCCGCGTCTTCGCCGGGCCGCGCGACGACGGCTTCAGCGTGGATCTCGGCGCGGTCTTCGATCTCGCGGGCCTCGAGACGGTGCTCGGTGGCACGCCGTACGACAACGTGTCGGGTTACAACGTGCACACGATCGCCCTGGAAATCCCGCTCCAGGTGGCGAACGGCGGCACGGCCGTCGTCTCCGGCGCGGCGAACGACAACCAGACGATCGGCGTCTGGGCGTCGGCGAGCCGCCGCAAGACCCGCATTCTGCGCAGGAAAGAGTCGGCGGATAGCTTCGGCCCGTGGGTCCAGGTCTCGCGCCTCGGCCTGCCGCTGATCAACGAGGCGGTGATCGGCATTCAGGACAAGGACAAGTTCAACCGGACGCACCCGAAGGACGACGTCGCGAACTTCGGCGCGTACATCCTGAATCCGGTGATCGTGCGCGACGCCGAATTCGCGGGCTTCTACGCCGGCCCGCTCGCGGGTTGCGTGGGCGCCGGCGGCGTCGCCGCGCTGAAGTCGAACCGCACGGACATCATCGACATCATCAGCCTGAACGGCGGCCTCGGGCACAACATCACGGCGATCGGCGACGTGCTGCGCGTCGACCTCGGCATTCCCTCCGGGTTCCCGAACGGCCGCAAGGTCAACAAGGGCACGAACAAGGAAGAGGACGTGACCGATACCGAGCTGAGCCTGCTGCTCTGCAAGCTCGCCGCGCCGATCGCCGACGGCGTGGACACGAACGACGCGACGTTCAAGAACTCGTTCCCGTACCTCGCGCCGCCCTGGGAGGGGGCGACGCGCGGCAAGGGCGAGTGATCGCCGCTCTTCGATGGTCACGGTTGCCATGGAAGGCCCCGCTCCGGCGGGGCTTTCCGCTTTTTCGGGGGAGGATCAGGGCGCGGGGGGCGTGAGGCGCGCGCCCGCGGGCAAACCTCGCATCGTGGGGTCGTCGAGGTATTTTTGCACGTACGCGCGCTTCGGCGCGATCACGTCCTTCAGCGCGGGGGACGCATTCGCCGCGATCTCGTCGAGCGCGCGCGCCAGAAATTCGGCCGCGCGGGGGACTGTGATGGTTTGTCCGCGAAGAATTTCGATTTTCTCGGCGTCCGTGGGCGCCGCGCGGACGGCCTCGATCACGACGAGCTCGGACAAGACGTCCATCGCGAGGCGCTGCGCGAGCTGCATGCGACGCATGCCCTCGCCGCCGTCGAAGGCCGCGAGCACGGCATTCTCGGCGTCGTCGTACGAGACGACGATCCAGGGGTCGCCGACCTTCGGCGGAGGCGAGACACGAATGCCCTCGCCCGGGAGGTCGAAGCCCGAGACGTGCCGCATGGACAAACGCGAGCGGAGCCGATCGGGGTGGTCGAGCGGCGGGAGGTTGCAGAGCGCGGCGACATACGCGACGAACGCAGGCGACGTGCCCTTCGCGAGCGCCGCGTCGATGTGCGCTTGCGTGAGGCGCGCAGGCAGGCCGTCGCTCGGTCCGACGGCGGTGCGGAGGGTGATCCGGCGGCTGCCGCTGCCGAAGAAGGCGAGCGCGGCGAGCAGGAGCGTCGCGGCCGCGGCGATCGCGGGCCTTCGGCGACCGAGGCGTGCGGCGATCTGCGGGCGCGAGAGGGCGAGGACGAGCGCCACGAGCCCGAGCACGGCGACGTAAAAACCCAGGAAATGCCCGCCCGACATGCTCCCGCTCATCGGAGGACCTCAGCGGCCGGGAGCGACGGGCGTTTCGCCCGCGGGAAGGTCGGGATACGATGGAGGCTCGTGGAGGTCGGCATGGCCAGTCGCTGGGTGACAAGGTGCTTCGTGATCACGTGCCTCGGCGCTTTCGGGGCCGGGTGCGTCGATCCGGGGCGAGAGGACAGGGCGCTCGCCGAGATCGACGCCGTGCGGCGGGAGTCGGCCGCGCGGGAAGCGCAGATCCGCGTGCTGGAGGAGCGGCAGGCCGCATTCACCCAGCAGATGGCCATGGTGATGGCCCTGGCGCAAGCGAGCTATGGCCGCGACGCGCGCAGGGACCGGGACGACGAGCGCGACCAGCGGATCGCCGAGATGGCCGCGCGGCTCACCCGCGTCGAGGGCATGGTGTCGCGGATCCACGAGACCGAGCTGCCGGCCGAGCCTGACATTGGGGCAGCGCGCCGCGCGGCGGAGCAAGGCACGGCCGAGGAGCGAGCGGTCGCGGTGCGGAAGGTGCAAGCGCTGCTCGATTCGGGCCAGGTGAAGGTGACGGTGCGCGGGGGGAAGGTGCAGCTTTCGCTGCTGCGCCCGCTCGACGGGAAAGATCCTTACACGGGGCAGCCCGCGCCGCCGCCGAAGCCCGCGGCGCCGCCGCCGCAGATGGACGCGGATCTGCTCCAGTGGCGTTGAGCTAGCCCGCCGGTTCGTCACAACATGCGGCACTTCATCCCGCAGGTGCCGGCCTTGCTCGCGCCGCGGTGCATGCAGCCGCCGCGGCATTCGAAGTCGCGCTCGCACGCCGCGCCCTCTTCCTTCGGCCCGACGCATTTTCCTTTGTCGCAGCGGAGCCCGGCGGCGCAGGCAACCTTGCAGGTTTGTCCCTCGCCGGGGAGCGCGCCCGCGCCGCATTTGCCCTCGTCGCAGATCTTGCCCGCGCCGCACTCGATCTCGGTCTTGCACGCGCCGCCCTCGGCCGTGAGATCGCTGCAGCGGCGCTGCGCGCAGTAGCCGCCGCACTCGGGGTGCCGCGCCTCGAACGAGTCTTGCCGCGTGAGTGACGCGAGCGTGTCGACCGAGATGCCGCATGGATACCCCTTGGGGAGCGGCTTGCGACACGTGCCCATGTCCGTCGGACCCACGCCGAGGCATCGGAGCCCGTCGCCGCATTCGAGCGATGAACGGCACGGTTTGTCCGCGGCGACCACGCCGCGCACGAGGCCGTCACACGCGGCGGGCAGCGGCGCGCCCGTCGGCCCGACCCACGCGCATCCGTCGTGCGCTTTCTCGATCGCGCTGATGCATGCGTCGGCCGCGGCCGGGTCCACGGTGACGGACGTTTCCCGCAGCGCGTAGCTCAACGTGCGCGTGCACTCGGCGGCGAGCGAGAACCCGGGCGCGTGTCCGCAGCACGTCGCCTTGCGCTTCGTGGGCAGCCCGTGCAGCGCCTCGCAGAGCTTCTCGGCGAGCGGATCGGGCGGGTCGTTGGTCTTCGGATAGACGGGGCGCACCTCGTCGTCGGTCGACGACGTGTTCGCCGCGGGCGCGCTCGCGCTCGGCGCCGCGGAGGCTTGTGCGCTCGCCGAAGGCGCGGCCCCGAGCCCCGCGTCCTTTCCGCACGTGCAGCCTCCGAACACCCCGAAAACGAAGAGCAGAAGGAAAGCGGGCCTCATGCGTAGTCATCGCATCGCAGAGACGGTCGCCGCCCAGCAAGGCTTTTTTTTGATACGTTTTCGTCGGGCCGGAGAGGCCCGTCGCGCGTAGCGCGTGAAGCCATCGTGCCCCCGAGCGAGCGTATCTCCCGAACCCCGAGCCGGCTCTGCCTCGCAGCCCTGCTCGTCCTCGTGATCCCCGCCTGCAACAAGGCCGAGCAAGTCGCGACGCCCGCGGAGAGCCCATCGGCCGCGGCAGCCCCATCGGCCTCCGCGCAGGACGACGCGACGCGGACGACGCGCGCGCTCGCCCTGCAAAAACCGAACGGATCGAGCGCCGTCGACAAGGAGATCGAGGTCCTCGTGCAGCGCATCGAGAAGACGCCCGATCCGATCGATCCGTGGATCCTGCTCGGGCGCGCGTGGATCCGGAAGGCGCGGTATGCGTCGGATCCGGGCTACTACCTGAACGCGGGGGCGGTCGCGGATCTCGTGCTCAGCCGCGAGCCGAAGAACCGGCCGGCGCGGAACCTGCGCGCGGCGGTGCTGCTCGACAGCCACGCGTTCGTGGAGGCGAAGGATCTTGCCGCTCAGATCCTCGCCGACGATCCGGACGATCTGCTCGCGCTCGGAACGAAGGCCGACGCGGCGCTCGAGCTCGGCGACTTCGAAGAGGCGCTTGCGAGCGCGCAGCGGCTCATGGACTTGAAGCCGAGCCTGCCGGCGTACGGGCGCGCGGGGCTTTTGCGCTGGCTGCAAGGGGATCCCGCGGCGGCGAAGAAGAACTACCGCGCGGCGATGGACGCGAGCGACCCGCGTGATCCCGAGCCGTTCGCGTGGGTGCTCGTGGAGGCGGCGAAGGTCTTCTGGCACGAGGGCGACGTCGACGGCGCGGACAAGGGCTTCGATCGCGCGCTCAGCGCCGTCGCGGAGTATCCGCCGGCGCTCGTGGGCAAGGCGCGCGTGGCGCTCGCGAAGGGCGACGCGAAGCGCGCCGCCGAGCTCGCCGCGCGCGCGTTTGCGAAGAGCCCGCTCTGCGAGACGGCGTGGCTGCTCGGCGACGCGCGCGCGGCCGCGGGTGACGAGAAGGGCGCGGAGGAGGCGTACAAGCGCGTGCGAGAGATCGGCCGCGCGAGCGACAAGCGCACGCTCGCGGCGTTCCTCGCGTCGAAGGACAAGGACCACGACGAGGCGCTCGCGCTCGTCCGCGAGGAGATGAAGGTCCGCAAGGGCATCCACACGACCGACGTCCTCGCGTGGGCGCTCTATCGAAAAGGCGATTTCGCCGCCGCGCGCAAGGAGAGCGACGTGGCGCGCGCGCACGGGACGCGCGAGCCCGCGCTGCTCTTCCACGCGGGCGCGATCCGCATCGCGCAGGGCGAGAAAAAAGAAGGCGAGAAGCTCGTGCGCGAGGCGCTCGCGATGAACGCGCACTTCGACGCGGCCGCCGTGGCCGAGGCCAAAAAGCTCCTCGGCGAGGGAGGCTAGCGCGTGCGGCCCCGCGCCCTCTTCGCTGCGCTGATCACGCTGCTCGGCGCGCTCTGCGTGCTCCTGCCGCGGGTCGCATGGGCCCATCAGGTGGGTTTGTCCCGGGGCGAATACAAGATCGACGGCGCGACGCTCACCGCCGAGATCGTCTTCGCGCGGCGCGAGGTGCTCTCGCTCGTCCGGAACATGGACGAGGACGGCGACGGCGCGATTTCACCGACGGAGATCCAGCACGCCCGCGAGGCGCTCGGCCGCGCGGTGGTCGAGCGCGTCTCCGTGCGCGCCGGCGAGGGGGTTTGTCCGGGAACGCTCGACGACGCGTTCCTCGTGGAAGAGGACGGTTTTTCCCTGCGCGTCGTCTACCGCTGCCCCGCGTCTCCCCGCGCGGTGCGCGTGCGTCTCGACGTGCTCGACGATCTCCCGTACGGCCACCGTCACGTCGCGCGCGCCGACGCGGGTGCTGGGCCCACCGAGCACGTGCTCTTCGGCGCGAACCGCGAGATCGGAATCGCGGGCCTGCCGGGCGGCGCGAAGGCCCCCGCCGCGCCGAAGGCGAGCCACGAAAACGAAGGCTTCTTCGGCTTCTTCCGGATGGGCATCGAGCACATCCTGTTCGGCTACGACCACCTCGTTTTCCTCTTCGGCCTCGTGCTCGTCGGCGGCCGCCTGCGCGCGCTCCTCCTCGTCGTGACGGCGTTCACGGTGGCGCATTCGATCACGCTCGGGCTCGCGGTGCTCGGGATCTGGGCGCCGAGCGGGCGGATCGTCGAGCCGATCATCGCGCTCTCGGTCGCGTACGTCGGGGTCGAGAATCAGCTCGTGAAGGACGCCGAGAAGCGCTGGCGCATCACGTTTCCCTTCGGCCTCGTGCACGGCTTCGGGTTCGCGGGCGCGCTCGGGGAGATCGCGCTGCCGCGGCCGCAGATCCCGAGCGCGCTCTTCGCGTTCAACCTCGGCGTCGAGGCCGGGCAGCTCGCGGTGCTCGCGGTCGTCTTGCCGTTGCTCGTCACGGCGCAGAAGCGCAAATGGCTTACGATACGTGGCGTGAAGATCCTGAGCCTCGGTATCGCCGCGCTCGGGCTCGCGTGGTTCGTCCTGCGAATCGTGGGCGCGGAGGCCTGAGCGTCAGCGCTTTCGATCGTCCGTGATCGGCGCGGGGATCGAGATGCGGGGCGGAGGCGGGACGAAGGTGCGGGGCACGCGGATCGAGGCGGCGACCTGCGCGACCTCGGGGAACATCTTGCCGATCCCCTCGACGAACGCCGCGCGGGAGGCGTCGTCGGGCGACCGCGCCGAGGCCCCGGCCGTCGCGAGCGCGGCCGAGAGCTCGTAATACCAGGCCGAAAGAGATGCGTGCGCCTCCAGGAGATCCCGGAGCGTCTCCTCCGACACGATGACGTTTTTACCCATACGCGCACAGCATAACCCAGGTGCGCGTCACCCAGGCAGCCAGAGCAGGCCCTCCATGATGGGTTCGAGGCAGCTCACGACCTGCGATCCGACGTCGCCGCACGAGAGGTTTTTCAGGCAAACCTCGAACGCCATGCGGCCGCGACGGTTCATCGCGCCGACCGCTCGTACGAGGTGCGGCGCGAGGCCATTGCCGAGCTCGCCCCTGCACTCGTCGTACGTGGCCTCGCCGCAGCGGGCCATGCGTCCGCAGATCGCGGTGACGTACGGCGTGATCTCCTCGCCCTTCACCTCGACCGCGTCGAGCGCGGACGAGCCGCAGCGGCTCACCTCGGCCGCGTAGGTGCTCGTGAACGGATCGCCGTCGAACTTTTCGAGCGCGGCGCGCGAGCAGCTCGCCGTGCGTCGCAGCATCTCCGGCGACGCCATCGTCTTCGCCTGAATGCACTCGTCCCGGCTCGGCCAGCGCTCGTTGTCCCCCGTGGCGCGGTGGTAGAGCGCTTCGAGGTACTCGCACCAGACGCGCTGCGCGGCGCGCTCGTCCGCTGCTTCCACGACGGCCGGGTCTTCCGTGGTTCCCGCGACTCTCACGATGTTCGGGTTGGCCGAGCGGGCCGGATTTCCCTTCGGTGCCGCGCCGCAACCCGAGGCCGCAAAGGCGGCTCCGGCCGTGGCGAGCGAAAGCAGAGCAGCCCCGAGGGTGCGACGACGACGTTTGCGTGACACGAGCCACCTGACCTTCCCGGGCGGAAGCCCACGAGCGGGAGGGGCAAACACCGGGCCCCGGCGATGAGCAGATCGGAGTCGCTCGGGAGAGGACGTCCGGGCTGCATGGTCTCAAGGCCTCGCGATGAGCAGCGCTTTGAACATCGCGCCTTCGAGCTCCGGGCCCATCGCGATGCGAGGCACGTTGAGCGGGTCCGCTCGGTCGCGCATGCAATAGCCCGTCGCATTCGTGAAGCCGAGGTCGAAGCCAGCGTCGCGCGCGATGCGCAAGAACGCCCCCTGGACCTGGTGGCCCACGGGATACGCGACGGTGCGCACGTCCTGTTCGAGCACGTCGGAGAGCACGCGGCGCGATCGATCGAGATCGGAGAGCGCCTCCGCGGGCGTCATCGTCGCGATCACGCGATGCTCGTGCGAATGCGATGCGACGCTCATCCCGGCGTCCGCGAGCGCGCGGACGTCGCGGAACCCCATGATGGTGCGCGCCGCGATCGCTCGCTCCTCCGCGGGGTCGAGCGTGACGTCGGCGGCGCGCGAGAGCTCGTCGAAGAAGCGCGCGAGGTCGAGGCCCGGCGTGCGCTTGACGAGGCCGAGCAAGAGGCGCTTGGCGCCGACGGGATCACGCCCGAGGTCGAGCAGGATCGGGTACGGGTACGAGAGCGCGAGCGCGCGCTTCTGGCAGCGCTGGAGCAAGAGCGCGATGCGATCCCACCAGAAGATCCGGCCCGCGTCGGGGTAGGCCGTGGGGACGAAGAACGTCGCGATCGCGCCGGCTCTTTTCAGAATGGGCAGGGCGACGTCGTGGCAATCGCGGTAGCCGTCGTCGAAGGCCAGCATCACGGCGTTCGGGGGGAGCGGCCCGCCTTGCAGGAAGCGCCGCACGTCGGGCAGCGACACGAACGAGCCGTGTTGCTTGACCACCTTGATCTGCTCGGCGAACCCGTGCGCGTCGGTCTCGCGCACGTCCGCGTCGAGCTCTCCCACGACCGACGCGTCGGCGATCCGATGGTACGTGAGCACCATCAGCGATCGCGTCGCGAGCCTCGCCCGCAGCGACAGCAGCCGATCCAGGACTCCCAGGCTGTCGAGCACGCGCGTGAACCGCGCACGCTTGGAAAGCCGCGTCGTGGGGCGCACCGGGTGGAGGCGCATCGTAGTGATGTAGTTCAGCACACTTTTGGCGAAGCGCTCGTGGCCCCGGGGTGTGCTGGCTTCGTTCTATTTTTCCACCCTCAACGTTCGGAGGCTGCGCCGGCGAACAGGATCCGCCGACAGCGTGCCTGCGATTTGGGGAAGACGACTCGCCTCCGGTATGATCGCGCCAATGTTCCCGAGTGAGCCCGTTCCCGAGCGTATCGGGGCGTACAAAGTGCTCCGAAGGTTGTCCGGAGTGGGCTCGGCGGACGTGTACGTCGGACGCATGGAAGGCCCGATGGGCTTCTCGCGTCTCTGCACGCTGAAGCTCGTCCGGAACACGATCGAGGGGGACGCGCACTTCGCCGAGGAGCTCGTGCGCGAGGCGGCGATCTGCGCGGTCCTGAACCATCCGTCGATCCAGCGGATGTTCGACTTCTTCGAGCACGACAAGCACCTCGTGCTGGTGCTCGAGCACGTGGAGGGCGTGACGCTCGACCGTGTGCAGGAGGTGCTCGGGCGGCAGAAGTCGAAGCTCGACGACAGGACGATCGCGTTCCTCGGCCGCGCGCTCGCCGGCGCGCTCGCGCACGCGCACGCCGCGAAGGACGAGGAGGGGACGCCGACGCCCGTGATTCATCGGACGATGCACCCCGAGAACGTGCTGATCGGCTGGGACGGGCACGTGCGGCTGACGGGGTTCGGCCTCGGGAAGATCCTCGGGCGGAGCCCGGACACGGTGGCGTTCGTGATCAAGGGCGCGCCGGGGTTCATGGCGCCGGAGCAGGCGCGCGGCGAGCGCGTGACGCCGAAGGCCGACGTGTACGGGCTCGCGGTGCTGCTCTGGTCGCTCTACGCGGCGACGAAGCCGCCCGAGGTGGGCACGAGGCCGAAGCCGCTCGCCACGCTGCGGCCGGATCTGCCGAAGGAGCTGACGAGCGCGATCGACGGGGCGCTCGAGCCGTCCGCGGACAAACGCAAGGTGTCGTGTCAGGAGCTCGAGCGCGTCCTGAACAAGGCGCCGGGGATCGAGGAGGGGCAGAAGGACCTCGAAGAGAAGGTCGCGCCGCTGAAGGGGCCACGGTCGAAGGCCGCCGAAGGCGAGGGCGGGCCGCGCAAGCGCGTGCCGCTCGAATCGGTGCGGCCCGCGAAGCCGCCGCCGTCGAGCAAGCAGAGGCTCTCGGTGCCGCCGCCTTCGAGGCCACCGGGGCGTTTGTCCGAGAGGCCCACGGAGGCGAGCGACGCGGCCCCGGCCTCGGTGTACCCGCTTCTCCGTGCGCTGGCCGAGCGCGTGCCAGGGCCGCCGAGGCTGCCGCTCGCGGTGGTCGAGGCCGAGGCCGACGTGCAGCCGGAGGCGCCCACGGTGCGGCAGGCGCAGGCGCAGGCGCGCACGGCGCGGGGGCCGTCGAAGCCGACGATCGCGGCGCCGCTCGGAGCCGTGGTGCCGGAGGGCGAGTGGAAGGAGTCGGTGCCGGACGAGGAGCTGTTCGACCAGCTCTTCGACGACGCGACGTCGCGCTCGGGCATCAGCCTCGCGGCGATGGGGATCGGAGCCGCGGAGAGGGAGAAGGCCGCGCTCGCGATCACCGAACCTGATCAGGTCACGGCGCGAAAAGACAGGGTGACGCCTCCTCCACCCCAGGTCACGCCCGGCGCGGGCAAGGTGATGGCCGCGCCGGCCAAGGTGATGACCGGACCGGAGAAGGTCGTCACGTCGACGTTGAAGGTCCCGAGTGGTGTCGAGAGGGTCGTCCCCGGGCCGTCCAAGCTCACGCCCGGCGCGGGGAAGGTCGCGCCCCCGCCTCCGCCTTTCACGCCCGGCGCGGGGAAAGGTGACGCTTCGCCAGCCGGTTTTGGAATCCCGGCGCCCAAGGACGTGCCGCCGACGTTGCCGGAGGTGCTCGATCCCGCGGCAGCAGGGAAGGTCGGGGCCAAGCGGCTGGAGCTCGCGGATACGGTGATGGAGCTCAAGGTTCCGCCGCCGCCGCCGGCCTTGCCTGCGTTCGCGCCGCCGCCCGTGCCGCCGGCCGCCACGAAGCCGCCCGCGCTGGCCGCGCCGCCGGTGCCGCCGATGGCCGCGC
>NZ_JARZHH010000035.1 GCF_029946515.1 Polyangium sp. 6x1 | reverse complement strand
ACCCGGGCGGTCTTGTCCCAGGAAGCGGTGACGATGCGCCTGCCGTCGGGGCCAAACGCCGCCGCATGGACGCTAGCCTGGTGCCCCTCGAGCCGCAGGGGCTCGCCCGTGCCATCGGCGTTCCACACCCGGGCGGTCTTGTCCCCTGAAGCGGTGACGATGCGCGTGCCGTCGGGGCTCCACGCCGCCGAATAGACGCGATCCTGGTGCCCCTCGAGCCGCAGGGGCTTGCCCGTGCCATCGGCGTTCCACACCCGGGCGGTCTTGTCCAAAGAAGCCGTGACGATGCGCGTGCCGTCGGGGCTAAATGCCGCCGAATAGACGACATCCTGGTGCCCCTCGAGCCGCAGGGGCTTGCCCGTGCCATCGGCGTTCCAGACCCAGGCGGTTTTGTCCCCTGAGACGGTGACGATGCGCGTGCCGTCGGGGCTAAACGCCGCCGAATAGACGACATCCTGGTGGTAGAGAACCACGCTGGCGATTCCCTGATGCTTGGCCCAGAGCGCCAGCTCGCGCCACCGCGGCGGAAGCTCGCCCGCAGGCTCCATCTCGCGTAGGAGGGCGAGGACCAGGGTCGGGTCGGACTGATGCTCGCGGGCGCTCGCCATCCGGCTTGCATTGCGCGCCTCGGCGGTCCGGTTGTCCGCAAGGGCCGCGCTCCTCTGGGCCGCCTCGGCGCTCTTCTGGGCCTCCGCGGCCTTTTCATCGGCCCGCCTTGCCTGGCTCCTGGCCTGCACGCCGAGGAGCGAGACCACGCACACGATGAGCGCGAGAAACGTCATGATCCCGCCTGTCAGCTGCCGGCGCCGCCGCCGCGACAGCGAAGCGCGCCGAACGACCGCCTCGAGATACCCCCGATCCCGCTTCCCGAGCCCGAGCGTCCCCTCCGCGTCGCCTTCGGCCGTCTTCCGCGCGAGCCATTGCTCCGCCTTGCTGGCCGCCTCGTCGCGCCACAAAAATCCCGGCGCCCCGCCGTTCTTCTCCCATTGCGAGGACGCGCTCCGCAGCTCGACCAGAAACTCCGCGTCCTTTTCGTTCTCGTCGAGCCATTGCTCGAGCTTCGCCCACCGCTCGATGAGCGATTCATGCATCAGCTCGACGGTCTTCCCCTCCCGCTCGCTGCCTGCCTCGATCGAGATCAGCCGCGCGTCCGCCAGATGGTGCACCACCTCCTCGGCCATGGACGCCTCCTCCGAGAGCGCGCAGAGCTCCTCCAGACGCACCACCGCGCGCGTCCGCTCCGGCGTCACCAGGCGCAAGAAGATGGCCCGCGCGAGCCGCTGCTCGGCCACGCCCATCCCCGAGAGCACCGCGTCCGCGTGCGTCGAGAGCGCGCCCGAGACGCCGCCGAGCGCGCGGTACGCCCCCCGCGTCAAGAGCCGCTCTTCGCGGTCGCGCGCCTCCCATAACTTCGTCGCCGTGAACTGCAAGAGCGGCAGCGGGCTCTTCATCCCTCCGAGATCGCCGAGCATCTCGTCGCAGAGCCCCTCGTCCTCGAATCGATAACGCGCCGCCTCGAGCGGCCTTTGGAGCGCGCTCCGCATCCCCTCGGCCGTCATGGGCGGCAAGAACATGAGCCCCCGGGTCATCGCCGAGAGAAACCGCCGGTCCTCCGACACGCGATCGAGAAAATCCGCGCGAATGGTCACGATCACCCGCAGCGGCGACGACGCGTCGTCGGCCACGCCCTCGAGGCACGCGCAAAACGCGGCCCGCTCCGACGCTTCGCTCCCCAGCGTATACAGCTCCTCGAGCTGATCCACGAAGAGCAGAATGCGGTGCTCGCCGCCGCGCTTTCTGCACCGCGCGCGCAGCCTTTCGCCGAGCGCTCCCGGCTGGGCCCGCAAGAGCTCGGCGATCGCCGCCGGATCGGCTTCGCCTTCCGCCCGGTCGCCCGAGCTATCCGCGAAAAACGCGAGCACGTCGGCGAGCGCGGCGAGAGGACGCCGCCCCGGGCGAAGGACGAACGCCGAAAGCTCGTGGCCCACGCGCCGGAGCGCCGGGATGACGCCCGCTCGCACGAACGAGGATTTCCCCGCGCCCGAAGCTCCCGCGATCGTGACGAGCTGCTGATGGCGGAGCTTCCCGAGCACCGCGGCGATATCGTCGTCACGCCCGAAAAACCGCGCGGCATCCGACTCTTGAAATGCGGAGAGGCCCGCGAACGGGCTCTCGTCCTCGGCGAGCGCCGCGGGCTTCTTCGTCTCGCTGCCGAGCCGCTCGAGCAGCCCTACGAGCTCCTTGGCCGAGCCGATTCGCTCGCTCTTGCGCTTCTTCAAGCACCGATCGATCACCTCGGCGAGCGCATGACCCGCGCCGAGCTTGTCACGGGCGCTCGGCATGGGCGTATCGAGATTCGCGACCCCCACGAGATCCGATAGCTCGAACGGCGCGAGCGGATGCGCGCCGGTCGCGAGCTCGAACAGGATGAGCCCCGCGGCCCAGACATCGCTGCGCCCGTCGAGCGGCTCGCCGAGCCATTGCTCCGGCGACATGTACGGCATCGTGCCCACGAGCACGCCATCCTGCGTCAGATCGGGTCCTTCGGACTTCGAGCCGAGCGCGGCGGGCCGTGTTTGCATGAGGTCGAGGGCGACGACTTGCTTGGCGATGCCGAAATCGACCACCTTCACCTGACCGCCGTCGGCCAGCAGGATATTTTCGGGTTTCAGATCCCGGTGGACGATGCCCATGGCGTGCGCGCAGGCGAGGGCGCGCGCGACGGGGAGCATCAGCTCCACGACCACGGCCGTGGTGTCATGCGCCCTCTCCGTCATGGCCTCGCGCAGCGTGCGACCCTCGATATACTCGAGGACCATGTACGGAGATCCCTCTGCATCGTCGACATCGTAGATGACGACGATATTCTCGTGCTTGCATTGCGCCGTCGCGCGCGCCTCGGCGAGGAAACGCGTCGCCGCTTGCCCCGTATGCTCGAGCAGGAACTTGATGGCGACGAGGCGGCCGAGGCGAACGTCACGGGCCAGAAAGACCATGCCCATCCCGCCCGCGCCGAGCTTGCGAATGAGCTCGTAATGTTTGAGAACCGTGCCGGGCTGCAAGGAGAGATGGGCGCCGGAGCCTCCCGCGGGCATCGCCCAATCGCGTGGAGCGAAGGCCGGCATGGTGCTCGAAGGCGCGGCGACCGTATCCATCAGCGCAACCGCGGGCTCATGAGGTGGGGAGGCGCCTTTTCGAGCGGCGGAGGATGAATCGTCGGAAGGGGCCATGACGGTGCGAGGGCCATGTTCTTCCGACGGCGCTTCCCTGTCAAAGGACAACCCTCGGGACAAGCTGCCGCTGCTGCTGCTGCTGCTGCTGCTGCTGCTGCTGCTGCTGCCGCTGCTGCCGCCGCTGCTGCCGCTGCTGCCGCTGCGGCGGGCGGCGACGAGCGTTCCGTTGAATCTGAGCGAAGGCGCTTATTCGCAGGGAAGGAATGAGCGGGCCCGTTGGCATACAGCCATGGGCTCGGCGGCGGAGGTCCGCGCATGCCTGGATGTGGCAGAAGCACTCGGGTACGTGGACAAGGTGGATGACGAGCTCCGCATCAAGCTGGACCACCTCATCGGCACCCTGCACAAGCTCACACGGCGATGAAGGTCCAGGCGTGCCGCCCGTCGCAGGACGGCACGCCTTCTGCCAGCCTCTTGCTCGGCCCAGGCTATGCCTGCGGTGGACGTCCATCCTGTTGACAACCGGCACGCGGGCCTGTTTACGATGCGTGGCGTTCGCCAATGAGCGAAAAAGGGGTGCCCGTGTCGAATCAAGAATCAAATGCTCCGGCGCTGATCATCGAATTGCTCCTGGGGCGCTGGATGAGCCACGCCGTCGGCGTCGCTGCCAAGCTCGGGTTCGCGGAGCTCCTCGCCTCCGGGCCACGCTCGGTGGAGGATCTCGCGCGGACCACGAACGCCCACGCGCCGTCCGTGTACCGGCTTCTGCGTTTGCTCGCGAGTCGTGGGATCTTCCGCGAGGAAGATCCGGGAATCTTCGTGAATACGGCGATGTCGAATGCGCTCCGGGACCCCTCGACGATCGAGCGCGCGCTCTTGCTCAATCATGCCACGCACGTGCGGGCGTGGAGCGAGCTCGAGCACTCCGTCAGGACCGGGGAGAACGGGTTCGAGAAGGCCTTCGGCATGGGCTTCTGGGAGTATACGGCGCACAACCCCGAGTTCGCCGGGGTCTTCAGCCGCGCGATGAGCGGGTACAGCCGCGAAGATGCGCCGCTCATCGTTGAAAGCTACGATTTTCATGGCATCGAGACGGTCGTCGACGTCGGCGGAGGGCACGGGCTCCTGCTGGCGACGATCCTCGCGAAAAACCCGCACCTCCAGGGCGTGCTCTTCGATCTGCCGCACGTCGTGGAAGGCGCCCCCGCCGTCCTCGAGGAGAAGGGCGTCCGGGATCGCTGCGAGATCGTCGGCGGCAGCTTCTTCGATCGTGCGCCTGCGGGCGACCTTTATCTGCTCAAGCACATCTTGCACGACTGGAGCGACGAGCGATCCATCGAGATCTTGCGAACGATCCACGCGGCGTCGAAGCCCTCCTCGAAGGTGCTCATCGTCGAGCTCGTCGTGGCGAGCGGCAACGAGCCGAGCTTCGCGAAGCTCCTCGATCTGGAGATGCTGGTCCAGACGGCGGGGGGTCGCGAGCGGACCGCGGCGGAGTACGGACGGCTCTATGAAGCCGCTGGGTTCGAGCTCGAGCGCGTATGGCCCACCCCCGGACCGGTCGTGCTCATCGAAGGGAAGCGGAGGTCCTGAGATCGCAGGGGGAGCTACCGGTTCGTTCGTATGGGGCGCCGCCGCCGCCGCCGCAGCAGCAGCAGCAGCAGCAGCAGCAGCGGCAGCAGCAGCAGCAGCAGCCGCGACTCCGGCGACCCTGGATCCCCCGAATCCCGCCCCCTGAACGTCGCCCGCCCCCCACGCAACCAAGCCTTCCATGGGCCCGGCGCGCATCTTGGCGCCCCACTCCCCCGATGCTACGGTCGGACCCGGGCACGGTCGCTTCCCCTCGGAAAACACCGCATGAAACGCGCGCTCATCACCGGCATCACCGGCCAGGACGGCTCGTACCTCGCGGAGCTCCTCCTCGGCAAAGGCTACGAGGTCCACGGCATCATCCGGCGGTCCTCCTCGTTCAACACCGAGCGCATCGACCACCTCTACCGCGACCCGCACGAGCGCGGCGTCCGGCTCTTCTTGCATCACGGCGACCTCAACGACGCCTCCTCGCTCCAGTCGATCATCGCCGAGGTTCAGCCCGGCGAAATCTACAACCTCGGCGCGCAGAGCCACGTCCGCGTCTCCTTCGACATCCCCGAGTACACCGGCGAAGTCACCGCGCTCGGCGCGATCCGCCTCCTCGAGGCCATGCGCAAGATGCGCGTCGCCGCGCGCTTCTACCAGGCGAGCTCCAGCGAGCTCTACGGCAAGGTCGCCGAGATTCCGCAGCGCGAAACCACGCCGTTTCACCCGCGCAGCCCCTACGCCGCGGCCAAGGCGTATGCCTTCTACGTCGCGCAGAACTACCGCGAGGCGTACGGCATGCACGTCTCGAACGGCATCCTCTTCAACCACGAGAGCGAGCGCCGCGGCGAGACCTTCGTCACCCGCAAGATCACGCGCGCGGTCGGTCGCATCAAACATGGCCTGCAGCGCGACCTCTGGCTCGGCAACCTCGACGCGCGCCGCGACTGGGGCCACGCCGCGGACTACGTCGAGGCCATGTGGCTCATGCTCCAGCAAGACCAGGCCGACGATTACGTCATCGGCACCGGTGAGACGTACTCGGTGCGCGAGTTCCTCGAGCTCGCATTCCGCCATGCGGGCCTCGACTGGCAGGAATTCGTGCGCATCGATCCCAAGTATTTCCGGCCGGCCGAGGTGGACGTCCTCCTCGCGGATCCGACGAAGGCGCGAGAGAAGCTCGGGTGGACGCCGAAGGTTTCGTTCCCGGAGCTCGTGCAGCGCATGGTGGATTCGGATCTCGAGCTCGCGGCCCGGGAGAAGCGGGCGCGGGGATGAGCGGCGCGTTCGGGCACGTCAGCGGCAAACCCGGCTCCGCGCCGGGCGAGGCCCGGTTCTCCCCGGATGCCGTAACGTCCCCCGACGGTCGCTACACGCTCGCCTTCGAAGGTGACACCGAGACGCCCGAGGGCGTCCTCGCCGCGTATGTTTCTCGCGGCAAACGCGCGATCGAATCGCTGCGCGGCGGTTTTGCGCTCGGCCTTTGGGACGCAAACGAGCGAACGCTCCTCCTCGCGCGTGATCCGATCGGCCTCAAATCGCTCTATTTCGCGACGGCCCCCGGGCGCCTCGCGTTCGCCTCCGAGGTGTGGCCCCTCGCCGCGGGGGGTTTTGTCGAGAAACGTTTGTCCCGCCGCGCCGTCGCGAGCTTCCTCGCCACGGGCGCCGTCGCCGAGCCCGACACGATCCTCGAAGGCGTCTCGCCCCTCCCGCCCGCCACGATCCTCACGTACCGCGAGGGCCACGCGCGCAGCGCGACGTACTGGGAGCTGCCGATGGAACCGCGGACGCCCCGTGCCGCAGCGTCCCTCGAAGCCGCACTCGCCGAGGCCGTGGGTCCAGGAACGAACGCTCCCCTCCCCCCCGACGAACACGAGATCGCGGCGGCCATCGATGCGCTCGATCAACCGTCCACCTCGTTCCCTGGCGCTTTCCGCGCCGCGAAGTCCTCGGGCGAGGCGGCCTTTTCGGACCTCGGCAAGAGCGCCCTCTTCCCCGCCGTGGACCGCGTCCTCCGCTTCAGCGCGCTTCTCGCCGCGGGCCGCTCCGTCGAGCGCGCGTACACGGACCTTCGCAGCACGACCCGACCGGGCGAGCTCGCCGCCCTCGTTTCACCCGACATCGCCGACGCCGCGCTCCTCCCGGTCACGATCCCCGAGAAGCTCGAACCCGCCCTCGCGCGCCGCGCCCTCCGCCCCGATCGCGCCCTCGCCGCGCTCGACCTCGGGAACGACCTCCGGGACGCGGCCCTACGCGATGCCGACGTCGCGAGCCGCCGCCTCGGCTTTTCGGTCCGCGCGCCGCTCCTCGATCGCGCCGTCGTCGAGCACGCCCTTCTCCTTCCGCCCCCCAAATACCGGCTCACCCTTGCGCGTCCGGCGACCGCGCCGCCGTTCGCCGCGTGGCTCCAAGGCCCGCTCCGCTCCTTTGCCGAACGCCTCCTCCTCGACGAGGCCCGGACACACGCCCCCTTCCTCGACGCCCCCGCCGTCGCGCAGCGATGGCGCCGATTCCTCACGGACGAACGCGGCCTCGGCGCGCCGTGCCTTTTTGCTCTGACCACGCTCGTCGCCTACCTGAAAAACCATGACGCAACGATCTGACGGAGGACTCTGCTGACATGGGACTCGGCGCTGCACGCAAGACCGCGCTCGTCACGGGCGCTGCGGGTTTCCTCGGCTCTCACCTCGTCGATCGCCTGCTCGACGAAGGCTACGAGGTCGTCGGCATCGACAACCTCATGACCGGCGACCTCGGCAACCTGGAGCGCGCTGGCCGCGACCCGCATTTCCACTTCCAGATGGGCGACGTCCGCGAGCCGATCCACGTCTACGCCGAGCTCGTCTTCAACTTCGCCTGCCCCGCCTCGCCCATCCATTACCAGAGCGACCCGTACGCCACGCTCACGACGAGCGTCATGGGCGCCCTCCGCCTCGTCGAAATGGCCCGCGGCCGCCGCTGCACGATCGTCCACGCCTCGACCTCCGAGGTCTACGGCGACCCCACGGTCCACCCGCAGCCCGAGAGCTACTGGGGCAACGTCAATCCGATCGGCGAACGCTCCTGCTACGACGAGGGCAAACGTTGCGCCGAGACGCTCCTCAACGACGCCCGCCGCGCCTGGGGCGTCGACGTCCGCATCGCGCGCATCTTCAACACCTATGGCCCGCGCATGGCCTTCGACGACGGCCGTGTCGTCTCGAATTTCATCGTCCAGGCGCTCCGGGGCAAACCGCTCACCCTCTTCGGCGACGGCAAGCAAACCCGCTCCTTCTGCTTCGTGAAGGACCTCATCGAGGGCATCCTCGCCCTCGCCCGCCCCGAACCGATCGAGGGCCCCGTGAACCTCGGTAACCCCGAAGAATTCACCATTCGCGAGCTCGCCGAGGAGGTCCTGCGGCTCCTCGGCTCGGAGCTCGAAATCATCCACGCGCCTTTGCCCGCCGACGACCCGCGCCAGCGCAAGCCCGACATCACCCGCGCCCGCGAGCTCCTCGGCTTCTCGCCGGGAATCAGCCTCCGCGACGGCCTGCGCGCCACGGTCGCCGATTTCCAGACGCGGCTCGCCGAGCGCAGCGCGAAAGGACGCTGAGCCCCCCATGGTCCGGATCGCGATCCTCGCGACGCACCCCATCCAGTACCAGGCGCCGCTCTACCGCGCCCTCGCGGCCCGGCAGGACGTCGCGATCAAGCTCTTCTTTTGCTGGGACTTCGGCGTCAAGGAGACGCGCGACCCCGGATTCGGTCAAACGATCCGCTGGGACGTCCCTCTCCTCGAAGGGTACGACCACGAGTTCGTGCCGAACGTCTCGCGCCGCCCCGGCGCGGACCATTTCTTCGGCCTCGTGAACCCCGGCGCCTTCGCGCGCATGTCCGCGTTCCGCCCCGACGTCATCATCGTCCACGGCTACGCCCATTTCACCGAGCACGAGGTCATGGCGCGGGCCCGCCGAAAGGGCATCCCCGTCCTGCTCCGCGGCGAATCGAACCTGCTCGCCGAACGCCCGCCGCACATCGACCTCGCGAAGCGCGTCGGCTTGCCCCCGATCTTCCGCGGCCTCGGCGGCGGCCTCGCGATCGGCACCCTCTCCGCGCGTTATTTCGAGCATTACGGCGTCCCGAAGGAACGCGTCTTCGTCGCGCCCTACACCGTCGACAATTCGTTCTTCCAATCCCAGGCCGACGCCGTCCGCGAAGAGGCCCGCGCCTTCCGCGACGAGCTCGGCATTCCCGCGGACGACCTCGTCGTCAATTACGCCGCCAAGCTCATCCCCGTGAAGGGCTGCTCCGATCTGATCCGCGCCTTCGCCGCGCGCCCGCGCCCGAAGACCCACCTCGTCCTCGTCGGTGACGGCCCGCTCCGCTCCGAGCTCGAATCCCTCGCCCGATCCCTCGCCGCGCGCGTCCATTTCGTCGGCTTCGTCAACCAGAAGCGCATGCCGGCTGCGTATGCCCTCGGCGACGTCTTCGTCTTGCCCTCGCGCTTCGAGCCCTGGGGCCTCGCCGTGAACGAGGCCATGAACCTCGGCCTGCCCATCATCGCCTCCGATCAGGTCGGCGCCGTCCCCGACCTCGTCGGCCCGGACAATGGCTGGGTCTTCCCCGCGGGCAGCGTCCCTGCGCTCACGCGTGTCCTCGACGAGGCCCTCGCGCAGCACGACGGGCGCGCCTCGCGCGGACGAGCCTCCTTGCGCCGCATCGCCGCCTGGGACATCCCGCACACCGCCGAGGGCTTCGTCCGCGCGGCCCACGCCGTCGCGTCGCGCTCATGAAGATCGCGCTGCTCTGCCCCGACCTCGTCGACGCGCCCCACGGCGGCATCCCCACCGTGAGCCGCCAGCTCCTCCGCCAGCTCGAGCGGATCGCCGCGGAGCGCCGCGTCCCGCTCGCGTTCGACGTCTGGGCCCTGCACGACACGCCCCACGATCCGCGCGACGTCGCCCGCGAGGTTGGCCTACAGAACCCGCCGCGACGCTTCCGCACCTTCGGCGGCTCGCGCCTCGGCATGCTCGCCGAAGCCGCTCGCGAGCGCTCGGACGCCGACCTCGTCTTCACGACCCACATCGGCCTCGGCCCCGTCGCCCGCCTCCTCCGCCCTCGAAACGTCCCCGTCGTGCAGTTCCTCCACGGCGTCGAGGGCTGGCGCCCCTTGCCCGCCCACCAGCGCGTCGGTCTTTGGGGCACCAATCTTTTGATCAGCAACAGTGCCTTCACGCTCGGCCGGTTCCACGAATGGAACCCCGAGCATCGCTCGACCCCGAGCAAAGTCTGCTGGCTCGGCCTTTCCAACGACCGCGCAGTGGACGCCCCCGACCCCCCACGTAAAACCTCTCCCCCTGCCGAAGACGCCGGCCCCTCCGCCCTGATCGTCGGCCGCATCCATCCCGAAGAGCGCTACAAGGGCCACGCCGAGCTCCTCGCGGTCTGGAACCACGTCCGTCGCCAGTGCCCCGGCGCGCGCCTCGACATCGTCGGGGACGGCGCCGCGCGCCCCGCGTACGAGGCCCAGGCCAGGCGCCTCGGCCTCCTCGACAGCGGCGCCGTCCGCTTCTGGGGCCGCATCCCCGACGACGACCTCCGCGCCCTCTACCAGCGCACCACCGTCTTTGCCATGCCGAGCCGTGGCGAGGGGTTCGGCCTCGTGTACCTTGAAGCCATGGCCGCGGGCGTCCCTTGCATCGGCTCCCTCGACGACGCCGCGCGCGAGGTCATCGTCGACGGCGAGACCGGCCTCTCCGTGCGCTACGGCGATCACGAAGGCCTCGCGCGCGCCCTCGTCGAGCTCTTCAGCGACGCCGATTTCCGCGCCCGCCTCGGCCGCGCCGCCCGCGCGCGCGTCCTCGCCTCGTTCACCGAAGACCACTTCGGCGCGCGCATCTGGGACGCCCTCGCCGAGCTCCACCCCCGCGCCTTCGCGACAGGCGCCGCATGACCGCCGCGGAGGCCGAGCGTCACACCGAAAAGCTCGGCGCGCCCGGCATGGCCGAGCGTGTCCTTCGTGGCGTCGCGGCGATGAGCGTCGTCGCCCTCGTCGGGTACGTCGGCCAGTTCATCATCGTCCCCATCGGCATGCACGCCTGGGGACCTTCGCGGTACGGCGAATGGACCTCGCTCTCGGCGCTCGTCGCGTTCCTGACGATGACCGACCTCGGCGTCCAGTCGCATGTCGTCAACCGCATGTGCGCGCATCACGCGCGCGGCGATCACGACCTCTTCCTCGCCGACCTCCACAGCGCGCTTCGCCTCCAGGGCCCGCTCGCGATCGGCATCTGGATCCTCGCCGCGCTCGTCACCGCGGTCCTGCCGCTCGACAAGTGGCTCGGCATCACCACCGCGACGCACCTCGAGACGTACCTCACGCTCGCGCTCCTCGGCATCGAGCTCCTCATCGGCGTCCCGCTCGGCGCCGTCCGTGGCACCTACCGCGCCACGGGCCAGCTCGTCCGCGCCGCGTATCTCACGGCCTTGAAGCGCGCCGTCGAGCTCGCCCTGCCCGCCGCGCTCATGGCCATGGGCGCGCGTTTCCCCGCGGTCGCGCTCGCCCGCGTCGTCTGGGCCCTCGCGCTCGACGTGTACGTCGTGCGCGACCTGCACCGGCAAAACCCCTGGTTTCGCCTCACGCCCCTCGGCGGCGATAGCAAAGCGGGCCTGCGCATGCTCGCCCCCGGCGCGCTCTTCTTGCTCGCGGGCCTCGGCGAGTTCCTCGCCAACCAGGGCAACCTCCTCGTCGTGCAGTCCGTCATCGGCGGCGAGGAGGTCTCTCGCTTCGCGACCCACCGCAACATCGCGAACATGGGCCGCATGCTCTCGATCCAGTTCACGACCGTCGTCTGGCCCGAGCTCACCGCGCTCGACGCCCTCGGCGATCCCTCGCGGCTCGTGCGCGCGCACCGCACCACGGCGAAGCTCTCGGGCTTCGTCATCGGCCTCGCGCTCCTCGGCTTCTTGCCCCTCGCCGAGCCCGTCTACGCCGCGTGGACCTTGAAAAAGCTCACGCTCGACTTCCCCACGCTCGGGATGCTCGTCGCGCAGGCCGTCCTCTGGGGCTTCTGGGGCGTCGGCTCCACCGCGCTCCTCGCGACGAACCGCCAGGGCCGCGTCGCGGTCCTGCTCACGGCGAACGCCGCGCTCGTGTTCGTCCTGTCCGTCCTCCTCGTCCCGCGCTTCGGCATGCGGGGCGTCGCCGCGGCCGCGCTCCTCGCGGATGTCGCCCTCGCGGCCTGGATCGTCCCGCGCGCCGCCTGCCAGGCGCTCGGGGATCGGTTCGGCGGGTATGCCCGCGAAATCCTTGGCGCGCTGGGCCTCGGCTTGCTGGTCCCGGCCGCGCTCTCGGCCGTTCTTTGGTGGTTCTTGCCCGAGGGGCTCGTCCGGGCCGTCGTCGTGCCGCCCGTCTTCGGCGCCCTCGCGCTCATGCTCTTCTGGATCGCGCTCGCCCCCGAGGAGCGCGAGACTGCCCGGGGGATCGCCGGGAAAATCCGTCGAAAGCTCGGCGGCACGCGGGGAGATGCCGCATGATCCGTACCTGCGACACGAAGGAAAGCGCCACATGAAAGACAAACACATCCTCGTGACGGGAGGCTTCGGCTTCCTCGGCAGCCATCTCGTCGAGCGCTTGCTCGCGGACGAAGACGCGCGTGTCCACGTCGTCGACAACCTCAGCACGAGCCCCCTCGATCACGAGGCCTACGTGCGCCGCGTGAACAACCCGCGCCTCACGTACGACATCCTCTCCGTCGAGGACTACTTCGCACGTGGCTCCTTCGCGCCGTTCGCCGAGATCTACCACCTCGCGTCGGTCGTCGGCCCCGTCGGCGTCCTCGCCCATTCCGGCAAGATCACGAAGAGCATCACGGACGACACCTACCGCGTGATCGACATCGCGAACCGCTCCGGCGCGCGCCTCTGCGACGTCTCCACGAGCGAGATCTACGGCGGCGGCCGCGACGGCTACTGCTCGGAGAACGACAACAAGATCATCACGCCCAAGATCTCGGTCCGCCTCGAGTACGCCGTGGCCAAGCTCGCGTGCGAGATCGCGCTCGTCAACACGTGCAAGGTCTCGGACCTCTTCGCCGTGATCATCCGCCCCTTCAACATCGCGGGCCCGCGCCAGTCGGGCAAGGGCGGCTTCGTCCTGCCGCGCTTCATCAAGCAGTGCCTCGCGGGCGAGCCGCTCACCGTCTACGGCGACGGCAGCATGATCCGCGCCTTCACGCACGTCGTCGACGTCGCCGAGGGCATCGTCCGCGCCTTGCGCCAGGGCCGCCGCGGCGAGGCCTACAACATCGGCAACCCGCAGAACAAGATCAGCATCCGCGACCTCGCCGAGCGCACCGTGCGCATCACCGCCTCCGAGAGCCGCATCGATTACGTCGACCCGAAGGCCCTCTTCGGCCCGCTCTTCGAGGAGGCGAACGACAAGTACCCGGACGCCGACAAGGCCATGGGCGAGCTCGGCTGGCGCCCTCGATACGACCTCGACACCGTGATTCGCGACAGCGTGGAGTACATTCGTGCGGGGCGCCTCGACTGATCCTTTGCCTCCCAAGCTTTCACCGAGGCCGCCCATGCGGGAAGGAAAAGCGCCTCCGCGCGTCTCCGTCGTCATGCCGACGTACAAGCGCGCGCGCCTGCTCGGGGCCACGTTGCGCTCGATCCTCGCGCAATCGTTCGGCGATTTCGAGCTGCTCGTCCGCGACGACGGCCCGGGCGGCGACGGCACCGAGGAGGCCGTGCGCGAGGCCGCGGCCGGCGATCCGCGCGTCAAGTATCACCGCAACCCGAAGAACCTGCGCATGCCGGCGAACCTCAACGCCGGCATCGAGGACGCCGTGGGCGAGCTCATCGCGGTCTGCCACGACCACGACCTCTACCACCCCGATTTCCTCGCCGGGCTCGTGCACCTCCTCGACCGCCACCCGCGCGCGCTCTTCGCGCACACGGGCCTCGAAATGGTCGACCAGGACGACCAGCCCCTCGGCGCCGTGCACGTCGGCCCCTGGCCCGAGCTCACGCGCGGCCGTGTTTGGCTCGATTTCATGCTCCGGAGCTTCAGCTCCCCGGTCTGCGCCTTGACCCTCGTCCGGCGCGAGGCGCACGAACGATACGGCCTCTACGACCCGGCATTTGGCTTCATCGCCGACGTCGAAATGTGGATGCGCCTCTGCGAGCACGGCGACGTCGCGTATGCGGCCCGCCCGCTCGTCCGCGTACGCAATCGCGAGGACGGCCACGACGTCGACGTCAATCCCTGGCCGATTCACGCGTTCTCCTTCGCCATTCACCGCAAATACGTCCCGCGCCATTTCCAGGGCCCCGCGCGCCTCGTCAAGGAGGCCGCGCTCGCGCTCCGCGCGGACAAACAGGTCCTCCACGAGGTCGCCTCGCGCCTCCGCCACGGAAAACCCATCGGCCTCGGCGCCTCGCTCGGCCCCCTCTGCGACCATGCGGGCCCGATCTCCCGCGCCCTCCTGCCCCTCGTGGGCCCGCTCGAAATGTTGCTCCAGGAGAAACGTTCTTGAAGACCTCGCTCCTCGTCGGCCAGAGCCCCCTCGGCATGATCCCGCGTGTCCTCGACGAGATCGAGGGCAGCCGGATCCTCGATGTCGGCTGCGGCGTCGGCGTCTATGGCTTCATGCTCCGGCATCGCTGGCAGGACACGCCGATCGGCTTCCGCCAGGTCCGCGAATACGACCGCCGCGACCCGCGCCTCGACGAGCCCGAGCTCATCAGCGGCTGCGACCTCACGGTCCACAACCTCCGCCGCACCGCCCACCACCGGAGCTACGACGAGCTCGTCCTCGCGAGCGCCGACGCCCTCCCCTACCCCGACGATTACGTCGACACGCTCCTTTGCATCGAGGTCCTCGAACACCTCGACAAACCCGCGGCCCTGCGCGCCCTCCGCGAGTTCGAGCGCATTGCCAGAAAGCGCATCGTCATCACCGTCCCGCGCGAATCGCTCGACCCGCACACCGGCCACGACGAGCGCGCCTTCTTGCGCCTCGAGACCCCCGACCCCGACGTCCAGGCCTGGACCTTCGCCGAGACGCACCGCTCGGCCTTCACGCCCGCCGAGCTCCGCTCCCTCGGCTTTCGTTGCGGCCGCAAGGTCGAGCCGGGCCCGCGCGCCCCGCTCCAGCTCGCGATGGCGCTCTGGCAGACCTACGGCCCGCCCGGCGGCCAGCTCCTCGCCGTGAAGGACCTCGACAAACCCGAGCGCCAGAGCCGCGGCGCGCTCCCGCCGCCGCCCGCGACCACCGAGGGATTCCCCGATTACCGGCCCGCGGAGCGCCGCCCCGCGCACACCCCGGCCGCCGAGGTCGGCTGAACCTTCGATCGCATGGACGCGACGCTTGCACGGCGCTCGACGATGGGGGCTACGCCCGGACGGGCCGAGCTACGCCCCCACACCCCCGCCACGGGCGCCCACGCGCGAGGCCTCCTCGATCGGCGGTACGGCCCGCTCATCCCCCATGCGCTGCTCGTGTTCATCGGCTTCGTCACGCTCTGGCTCGCCGACGCGCCCGCCACCACGCTCTACGTCACCGGCGCCGCCGTCGCCGTCATCTTTCCGTGGATCATTCTCCTCGAGATTCGACGCGCGCCGCTCGGCCTGAGCCCGATCTCGTTTTATTTCGGCTGGAACACCATCGCCCTCGGCCTCGCGGCCATCCACCACGGCAACAAGCTCGCGGACGGCATCCCCATCCGTTTCAGCGTCCAGACGATCTATCCGGACGAGCTCGCGGCCGGGTATGTCATGTACCTCCTCGGCACCTTCGGTCTCCACGCGGGGCTCCAGTTCATGCGCCCGCTCCCGAGGCCTGGAGAAGGCTCGCCGCCCGTGGGCACGGGCTTTTTGGCGCTCTGGTCGCTCGGCGTCTTCATGCGATTCATCGGCCCGATCATCGGCGCTGGCGGGTTCGGCGCCTTCAGCGGCCTCGTGCAATGGGGCTCGCTCGCGGCGCTCACGGGCTTCGTCGCGCACCAGGGCGCGAATTACCGGCGCGCCTCGTTCTGGATCCTCTTCACGCTCGGCACGGCCGTCGAGTTCGTCGTCAACCTTCGCGCGGGGTCGAAGGCGTTCCTCATGTTCAGCTTCCTCCCCGCCGGCCTCCTCTTCGCCCGCCAGCGCCCCTTGCGCCGCTGGTTCCCGGTCCTCGGCATTGCCCTCAGCGTGTTCTACCTCGGCGTCGTCGCGCCCGTCGTCTCCGCCGCCCGCCAATCGGCCGAGGTCGCCGGGGAAAACCAGAGCGACCGCATCGTCCGCACCTACACGCAAGGCGGTTATGAAGACGGCGACGGCATCGAGGAGCAGGCCACCGCCTTCTTCGAACGCTCCTTCGAGCCCATCCCCGCGTCCTTCCTGTACGGCGAGGTCGAGCGCCACGGCTATCGCTGGGGCGACACCTTCGATTACCTCGCGTACGCCTTCGTCCCCCGCCTCTTCTGGCCCGACAAACCGACCGTCTCCCGCGGCGGCTGGTTCTACTATTACATTGGCGCCGCCCGCTCCGAGGCCGAGGCCACGACCTCCGTCGCCCAGACCGCCGCCGGCGAGCTCTACTGGAACTTCGGCTTCCCCGGCGTCCTCGCCGGCATGGGCGCGCTCGGCGCGCTCTTTGGCTTCCTCTGGCGGCTCACGACGGCGTTCCCCGAGCAAGATCCGATCCGGCTCGTTCTTTACATCGCCCTCGTCTTCAACATGATCGATATGGCCGAGGCGGGCACCACACTGGTCAACGTCGTGTTCCGCGCCCTCGTCCTCGTCCCCCCGATCTTCCTCCTCGACCGCACGGCGCGAAAGCGCGCGGAGGCCCCTTCGGAGGCGCGAGCCCTGTCATGATCCCCGCCGCACTCTCCCGCCTCGCTCACGCCTTGCCGCCGGTTTGTCATGCGCGATTGCCGCGCACCGGCCTCGGCAACATGCTCCTCGTCTGGGCGCGCGCCGCGGCGTTCGCGGAGCTCAACCGCCTGCCCCTCGTCACCACGGGCTTCGCGGCCGTGCGCGTCGGCCCGTGGCTCCGCGGCGAGCGCCAGAAGCGCATTTACGTCGCCGATTTCCTCCCGCCCTCGCCGGTGCGCCTCGCGCACGCCACCACGCTCGCGCTCGCGGGCCGCGTCGTCCGCGAGCCCCCCGTGGCGCGCCTCCCCGAGGGCGCCTCTCGCCGTGGCACCGTCTACGTCTACGAATCCCTGCCCGACTTCTTCATGAGCTTCGCCGAGCACCGCGACTTCCTGCGCCGGAGCCTGCTCGCGATGCTCGCGCCCGCGCGCCGCCGCGCCCTCGACGAGGCCGAGGCTCCTTTCATCGGCGTCCACGTCCGCGGCGGCGACTTCGGCCCCCTCGCCCCGGGCCACGACCTCTCCCGCTCCCTCGGCCCGACCCCGCTCTCCCATTTCAAGCGCCTCATCGAAGGCATCCGCGCGATCGTCGGCGAACCCGTGCCCGTCACCGTCTTCTCCGATTCGAGCGACGACGAGCTCGCGCCCTTGCTCGCGCTCCCGCGCACCACGCGCGCCCCCGAACGCCCGGCCATCGTCGACCTCCTCTTGCTCGCACGGAGCCGCGTCATCATTCCCTCCGCGTGGAGCACGTTCAGCATGTGGTCCGCTTTCCTCTCCGACGCCCCTGTCCTGCTCCATCCCATGGAACACGAGCACCTCCGCTCGATCCGCCCTGCCTTCCTCAATCGCCGATTCTACGAGGGCACGGTCCCCGCAAACATCGCCGATTGGCCCCCGCTCCTCCGCGAAAACCTCGCCGCCTTGAAGACGAGGACCTCATGAGCGCCCTGCGAACGCGCCTCCAGCAAGCCGCGCGCCTCGTGGGCCTCGATCCCGCGGCCCTCCGCGACATCACCCGCGGCCTCCCGCGGTTTGCCCGCGACGCCCGCTCGTATCACGCCGCGCATGGCGGCCGCGGCCCTTTCCCGCTGAAACCCTCCTCGCTCTATCCGATCGTCACCGATTGGCGCGAGAGCGCCGGCCTCGCGAACGGCCATTATTTCCACCAGGACCTCTGGGCCGCGCGCAGGATCCACGCGCGCCGCCCCTCGCGCCATGTCGACATCGGCTCGCGCATCGACGGCTTCGTCGCGCACCTGCTCGTCTTCATGCCCGTCGAGGTCGTCGACATCCGCCCCCTCGAGAGCAAGCTCGAAGGCCTCACGTTCGTGCAGAGCGACGCCACCACGCTCGATCGATTCCCTTCGGGCAGCGTCGAATCCCTCTCCAGCCTGCACGCCGTCGAGCATTTTGGCCTCGGCCGTTATGGCGACCCGATCGATCCGGACGGCTGGCAAAAAGCGATGCGCTCGCTCGCGCGGATCCTCGCCCCGGGGGGCCGCCTTTATTTCTCGGTCCCCATGGGCCGCCAGCGCCTCGTCTTCAATGCGCACCGCATCTTCTCGCCGCGCACCGTCCTCGACACTTTTACGTCGGCGGGCCTCTCGCTCGTCTCGTTCGCGGCCGTCGACGACGCCGGCGACCTCGTCGAGAACGCCGATCCTGCGCATTTCGAGGCCGCGCATCATGCGTGTGGCCTCTTCGAGCTCGGCCGATGAGCGAGGTGCGAGGGACGAACGAGCCGGCCCGGATTGCCGGCCTCGACACGCTCCGCTTCGTCGCGGCGGCGATGGTCGTCCTCTCCCACCTCGGCCCGCCGCCCTTGCTCGCGGGCCTCGAACGCACGCACCGCGTCGCCTGGCTCCTCTCCGCCTCGTATGGCGTCGCCTGGAACGGCCCGGCCGCGGTCATCGTCTTTTTCGTCATCTCGGGCCTCTGCATCCACTGGCCCACGCTCACGCGGCGCCCCCATTGGCCCGAGTATTTCGTCCGCCGCTACGTCCGGATCGGCATTCCCCTCCTCGCCTCGATCGCTCTCTCGTCTGCGGTCGGCATTCCCTATGTCGGCCTCTCCGCGTCGATCCTGTGGAGCCTCCAGTGCGAGCTCGTCTATTACACGCTCTATCCGCTCCTCCTCGCGCTTCGTGATCGCTTCGGCTTTCGCCCGCTCGTCGCCGGCGCGTTCGCGCTCGCGACGGCGGTGATCGTCCTCGTCGATCCCCGCGCGCTCCCGTACCCGGCGTATGGCTGGGCGCTGCAATGGGTGATCGGCTTGCCCTGCTGGCTGCTCGGCTGCCTGCTCGCCGAACGGATCCACGAGCGCCCGGCGCGGACGAGCTCTCGCATCTGGGCGTGGCGCCTCGGCGTCTGGCTCGCGAGCGCGATCGCCCTCGCGCTCCGCTTTCATTCTCCGATCGGCTATCCCTGGAGCCTCAACGCCTTCTCGCTCCTCGTGTATGCGTGGCTCCTCGTCGAGATCCCGCACCTCGCCGCCTCGCGCGTGCCCCGCTTCTCCGAGCGCCTCGGCCTCTTCAGCTACTCGCTTTACCTCGTCCACCTCGCGGCGTGGGAGCTCTTCAAGAAATACTATCGCCTGAAGCTCGGCTACGTCGTCGACTGGTCGCTCCTCATGGCCCTCTCGCTCGGCGTCGCGTACGTCTTTTTCCTCGTCTGCGAGGACCCGTCCCAGAGGCTCGCGCGGCGCCTCGCGAAATCGCTCCGCCCGAAGCCCGCGGCGCCCCTGCCGGCCGCCTGACGCGCGCCATGGGCTCGAACCTCCGCGCCGCCGCGATCCTCGCCCTTACCTTCGCCGCCGGCGCGCTCGCCAGCGCGCTCGTATTCTACCGCGCAGACAAACGCACCCCGGCTCCGCGCCCCGAGGCCACGATCCCCGCCCGCGTCACCCTGCCGCCCGAGCACCTCGGCGCCCTCTCCCTGTTCGTCCTCGCCGGCCAATCCAACATGTCGGGCCGCGCGTCCTTGCCAAACCCCCTTCCCGCGCCGGTCCCCGGCGTCTACGTCTTCGGCAATGACGGCCGCTGGCACGAGGGCCGCGAGCCCGTCGATTTCGCCGAGGGCCAGATCGACGACGTCTCCGCCGACCCCGGCGCGGGGGCCGGCCCTGCCGTGGCCTTCGCGGCCGCGCTCCGCGACAAACGCAAAGACCAACCGATCGGCCTGATCCCTTGCGCGAAGGGCGCCTCGTCCCTCGCGGAATGGCGCCGCCAGCTCGGCGACCATTCCCTGTACGGCTCATGCCTGAAGCGCGCCCGCGCGGCGTCCACCGCGGGCACGATCTCCGGCGTGCTCTTCTTCCAGGGCGAAACGGACGCCATGGATCCCGCCCTCACGGCGGCGGATGCCCACCCCGATCCTTCGAATTGGGCCGCCGCCTTCGCGACCTTCGTCGCCGACCTTCGCCGCGACCTCGCCGCGCCTGATCTGCCCGTCGTCTTCGCCGAGCTCGGCCCGCGCCCCGAAGATCCACGCTTCCCCGCATGGGAGCGCGTCAAGGAGCAACAACGCGCCGTCACGATTCCCGGCGTCGCGCGCATCCGCACGGACGACCTTCCGCTCCAGGATGCGGTGCATTTCGGAAGGGAAGGGCAGGAGGGCGTCGGGAAGCGATTTGCCGAGGCGATGGACGGGCTCCTCTGACGGTAGAAGGCCTCTTCGTCGACATCCGGATGGCGGGTGCTACAGGGCGTCGAGCGCCGTCTGTACCTTGGTCAAGAGATCGGGCGACACCACCTTGTCGCTCACGACGAACGCAAAGCACAGCGACTTCTCGGATTTCAGCGTCACGCCCTTGTTGTCGGTCTTGTTGACCGCCTTGGTCGACGCCCGGTCGAATTGCTCCTTCGTCAAAGCGCAGAGGGGCATGATCAGCGTCCCATCGGCCAGCGCCACGGAGGTCCCGGACTTCTTGGTGATGCATTTCGCGTCTGGCGCCACCGAGTTGCGCACTTTCTCGCAGAGCGCACGGTCGGGATTGATGACGCAATCCTTGACGAGCACGTTCATGAGCAAGCCGTCCACGTGCCCGACGATCGTCACGTCGTCGCCCTTGTTCAATGCCGCAGCGGCCTTCGTCTCGCTGTCCTTCACGAAGCACTGGACCTCGGGGATCTCGAATTCGGCCCCCGACCCCACGGTCACGTAGATGCTGTCCGTGATGTCCTTCTTCACGTCCCCGACCTTGCCGCGAATCAGCACGATCTTGTCCTTGTACTTCCCGTCCGCGCGTACCTCGTTGTTCTTGTACTCGTCGAGGATGTCCTTCGCGTCGACGAGCACGGCGGGACGATCCGAGAACTCGCGCGCCTTCGCTGGCGCTGCTGTGGTTGTCGCGGCCGACGTCGGCGAGGTTGCGGTACCGCTCTCGTCGGAGGTCTTCTTGTTCCCGAGGTTGCAGCATGCAGCGAGCGAGAGGACGAGAAGCGCGAGCGTGACGTGTCTCATGGTGGCCTACGTATACGCCCGCCTTGCCAAACGTCCACCTTCCACCTTGGCCACGGCGCTCGACCAGGATCAGCGGCAGACACCAGGCGAAGACGCGACGAAGCATCGGCGGACCCCGCGATGAACTCTTGTCCGCGCCTCCGTGCGCCACGCAAGAGCGCCAAGAACTGGCCCCTCCCGCGCGCCCCCGGCTACCCTCACCTCGCCCCTCTCCGGGCACGGGTGACCCATGGCCGTTCAAATCGCTTCCGGCGCCACCGCCATGTGCAGCTTCGGCGCCGCGCCCGCCTCGATCATGGTCCTGCCTGCGAACATGGTCAATGCGAGCGCGTCCGCCGCGAACATCGCCGACGTCGTGCCCGCGACCAACGTCCTGCCCTTCGGAGCTTGCAGCTCGATGGCGAACCCAACGGTCGCCGCGGCCACGGCCGCCGCATTGGGCACGCTCACGCCCATGCCCTGCGTCCCCGTCCCCGCGGGCATGTGGATCCCCGGCAGCACCAAGGTCATGCTGAAGAGCCTGCCCACCCTCCACAACTCCTGCCAGCTCATGTGCTCCTATGGCGGCGTGATCCAGATCCTGAGCCCTGGCCAGTTCAAGGTCATGGCCGGCGGATGAACCCCCCGTGACCGCGCCGCCGCCCGGGAACCTGCTCCTCGAATTCACGCGCACCGCGCAGGCCGACGAATCGTTTGTCTTGCCAGACGGCGAGGTCACGTACGTCCTGCGCACCGAGGGCGGCGGCGCCGAGACCGTCACCATCGACTGGACGCCCGCGCTCTTCGCCGACCTCGACGCTGTCCGCCGCCCCGGCTGCGATCCCGCCACGGTCCAGCGTCTCGGCCGCGCCCTCCGGCGATTCCTCGCGCCCGCGGGCTGGGCTCGCCACGAAGAGGCCATCACCCTCGCGTCGTCACGCGGCGATCCCGTGCGGATCACCTTCCGATCGAATGCGGCCGAGCTTTATGCGCTCCCCTGGGAGCTCTTGACGCTCAAATCGAGCGGCCAGCACCTCGGCGAGTTGCCCGAGGTCCTCGTTCGTTATGCCTGGCCCGAGAGCACCACGCGCCCCGAGGATCCCTCGCCCATGCCCGAAGGCGGGCGCATCCTCTTCGGCTGGTCCGCCGCCGCCGGCGCCGTGCCCCTCGCCGAGCAATCGAATGCCCTGCGCGCCGCCGCCGAGCGTGGCCATCACCCCTTCGATCCCGCCCGCGACGTCATCGACCACCTCTCCCTCGGCCGCCTCTCGCGCGCCCTCGAAAAGGCCGCCGCCTCGGGCGAGATCATCAATGTCCTCCACCTCCTCTGCCACGGCACCCAGGTCGGACAAACCCACGGCCTCGCCTGGGACGCGGACGACGGCAGCGGCGAGCGTGTCCTGCTCGACGCCGGCAAGCTCCGGCAGCTCCTCGCGCCGCACGCGGGCCGCATTCGCCTCGTCGTGCTCTCGGCCTGCGACAGCGGCAATCCCGGGCAGATCGGCAATCACCTCGGCAGCGTCGCGCAGAACCTCCACCAGGCCGGCATCCAGGCCGTCGTCGCCTCCCGCTTCCCCCTCTCCGCCGCCGGCGCGATCACCTTCACGGAAAGTTTTTACGACAAACTCCTCGTCGAGCCTTCGTCCGTCGAAAACGCGCTCCTCGCCGCCCGGCAGCGCCTCCTCCGCGAGGGCGCCGGACGGCTCGATTGGGCGAGCCTCACCCTGCACGCCCGCCCCGAGGACGGCGACGACACCCGCCCGATCGCATTTCGCCCTTATCGAGGCCTCCTCGCCTTCCACGCCGCGCATCGCCGATTCTTCTTCGGCCGCGACCCCGAAATCGAGGAGGCGCTCGCCGACCTCGCGGCGCTCGCGGCCGCGGGAAAACCTCGATTTCTCGTGGTCGCGGGTGGCTCGGGCACGGGAAAATCGTCCATGGTCCTCGCCGGCGTCGTCCCGCGCCTGCTCGATCGGGGCGCCGCACAGCGAGACGCCGCGGACGCCGAGGACGTCAAGCGCGCCATCGAGCGGCTCGCGCACCTCCTCGGGCGCAGGGGCCCGGGCGCGGCCGCGCAACAGGCGCTCTCCGTGCTCCACCGCGAAATCACGGCGCTCGCCACGGCCGCGGGCGGCGCGTGGGAGGCGGTCGTCATGCGCCCCGGCGCGGCGCCGCTCGCCGCGCTCGAATCGGCGCTCGCGGCGCGCCGCGACAAGGACATCCCCTTCCTCCTCGTCGTCGATCAATTCGAGGAGATCTTCACGCACGTCCAGGATCGGGCCGAGCGGCAAGCGTTCGCCGCCGAGCTGTGGAAGCGCTGCTCCGGCGACGGCAACATCCATTGCATCACCAGCATGCGCGTCGATTTCGTCGGCGAGTGCGGGCAGATCGTGCTCGACGAGATCACGGGCCAAAGGCTCGATCGCGTGGCCTACGACGAGGCGCACCGCGTCTTCATCGCGCAGATGGGCCCGGCGCAGCTCCGCGCCGTGATCGAGGAGCCCGCGCGCAAGGTCGGCCTCACGCTCTCGGAGGGGCTCGCGAGCCGCATCATCGCCGAGGTCGGCGCCGAGCCCACGGCCTTGCCGCTCGTCGAATACGTCCTCGACCTCCTCTGGCAGAAGCGCCAGGGAAACACCCTCGACGCAACCCGGTACGAGGAGCTCGGCGGCGTGTTCGGCGCGCTCGAACGAATGGCGGACGCCGTCGTCGACGAGCTCGACGAACCCTCGCAGAAGCTCGCCCGCCGGCTCTTCTCGCGCCTCACCCATTTCGGCGAGGGCAGCGCCTCGAACACGCGCCGCCGCGTCCCGCTCGCGCGCATCCTCCCCGCCGATCCCGAGCGGCGGGCGAGCTTCGAGGCCTTGCTCGAACGATTCATCGCCGCGCGCCTCGTCTCGCGGCAGGACGAGGGCGGCCGCATCGTGGTCGAGGTCGCGCACGAGGCCTTGCTCCGGCGGTGGAAGCGCCTCACGGCCTGGCTCGCCGAGGATCGCGCGCGCGTCGTCGAAATGGGCAAGCTCGAGCGCTGGGCCGCCGATTACAAGGCGCACGGCGCCCTCCTCCGCGGCGCTCAGCTCGGGTATGCCAAGCAGATCCGCGCGCACGCCGAGGACGAGCTCGACGACGACACGCGGGCGATGATCGAGGCGAGCGAGCACGCCGAGGAGGCCGAAGCCTCGAGCGCTCGCGAACGGCAGACCGTCGAGCGGCGCAAGCTCATCGTCGGCGCCGTGGGCGCGGTCATCGTGGCCGTCGCCATGACGCTCCTCGCGCTCCGCACGGCCCGGTCCAAAGCCGAGGCCGATGCCTCGTGGAAGCGGGCCGAGCAGGATCGCATCAAGGCCGAAGAAGCGCACAAGCATGCCGACGCGGAGCGCGCCCTGGCCGAAAAGCAACTCCGCATCGGCGGCGCATTGAACCTCGTCGCGCGCCATCAGCACGCGGCCGCCGCGTCCGTCCTGTCCGAGCGGAGCGGCGCGTTCCCCGAGCTCCTCACGGATTTCCGGCACCTCTCGCTGGCGCAGACCGTCTTGAGCCTGCCCATTCCGAAGGTCACGCTCGCCGGGCACGAGGAAAAATTATGGCACGCCGCCTGGTCCCCGGACGGCCGCCGCTTCGTCACGGCCTCCGAGGATGGAGAGGCGCACCTCTGGAACGGCAATGGCCGGGGCAAACCGATCGTGCTGCGGCACGACGGACCGCTCTCCTCCGCGGTCTTCGACGCCGAGGGCCGCCGCGTGCTCACGTCCTCCCTGAATGGCGTCGCGAAGCTCTGGGACGTCGCCGGCCCGGAGCCCCGGGTCCTCGCCGAGCTGCGCGGAGAGGCGCACGCCTTGTGGACGGCCGCCTTTTCCCCCGACGGGACCCGCGTGGCCACGGCGACGTTCGACGCCACGATCGAGACGTGGGACCTCACCCCGGTCACCGGCCCCGCCCTGGAAAACCGTTTTACTGGGCACAAGGACGTCGTCTCGTGGCTGGAATTCGCCCCTGACGGCGAACGGATCGTCAGCTCCTCCTGGGACCGCACGGCTTGCCTCTGGGACGCACGAAAGGGGACACGCGCCTGCCTCGAAGGGCACACGGGCCCCGTCACGTCGGCCGCATTTTCCCCGGACGGCAAGGCGATCGTCACCGCCTCGCAGGACGGCACCGCGCGCATCTGGGACGTCGCGACGCGCAAGGAAATCGCCGTGCTGCGGGGCCACATGGGCCCCCTCAACCAGGCCGTCTTTCATCCGAAGAGCGGCCGCATCGTGGCCACGGCCAGCGACGACAACACGGTCCGCATCTGGGGCGAGGAGCCGGCCACGCGCCCCACCGACGTCGCCTCCTACACGCAGCTCGCGATCCTGAATGGCCACGAGGCCGACGTCACCACCGTCGCCTTCTCGCCGGACGGCCATCGGCTCCTCACCGCGTCGTGGGACGAAACGGCGCGCATCTGGGAGCTCGCGCGCCTGCCGCGGCCCGTCCTGCCGCGGCTCCTCGGGCATTACGTGACGTATGCGCTCGAAAGCCCGACGCAGGACCACCTGCTCCAGCGCACGCCCGAGGGCGATCTCGCCGTGTACCTCCTGTCGCCGAACGCCGAGATTCACGAAGGCTTCCACCCGCTCGGCTTGCTCACCCATGGACGACGACGCATCCAGACGGCCGCGTGGAGCCGGGATGGGAAACGCATCGTCACGGGCGACGAGGAGGGCCACGTGGCGCTCACGCCCATCGACGATCGTCCTGCCGCCGCTTCGCGCGAAAGACAGGTCGTCCTTCCCACGCAGATCCTCCCGCGGCAGCACCGCGCGCCGGTCGTCGGGCTCGCGTGGAATGGCGACGGCGATCGATTCGTCAGCGTCACCGCCCAGGGCGCGCCGCTCGTATGGGAGCTCGGCAAAACCGACCGACCGCCCGTCTCCCTGAAGGCCTCCGCCGAGAAATGCGGCTCCTTGGGCGTGTCCGACAAACTCGTCTCCACGACCTCGGGCGGCTTCACCTCGGTCGCGTGGAGCAGCCGCCCCGGCGCGCGCGACATCGTCCTCGGTCGCGAGGACGGCTGCGCCTGGTGGGTCGACATCGATGGCCACGAAAAACCCAAGGTGCTCGGCCGCCACCACGGCGCCATCAATGCCGTCGCCTTTTCGCCCGACGGCGATCACGTCGCCACCGCCTCGCAGGACAGGACCGTGCGCGTCTGGAAGCGCGACGGCACGTTCGTCGAGCTCGCGCATCCGGCGCCGGTCCTCTCCGTCGTGTTCGACGCGCGCGGCGAGCGCGTGATCACGCGGGCCCGGGACAACACCGTCGACGTGTGGAAGGTCGACGGATCGGGCCAGGTGTTCGCTCTGATGAACTCCGCTGCGACGTTCCCCATTGCTGCCTTCGAGGTGAAGGGAAATGGCATCCTCACCGTGGACACGCAGGGTTTCCTTCAGCGCTGGGACGCCGAGCCCGCCGCCATCGTCGCGAGCCTCGAGCGCGCGAACGACGACTGCGCCACCGCGGCCCTCCGCGAGCGTTACCTGGCCGAAGACAAAGAGGAAGCGCTCAAAGGCTGCCGCGCCTGCAACGAGAAGCAAGGCCTCGACCCCGACAATTGCACGCGCGACCTGAAGACCGGCACGCTCGGGCCGCAGAAATGATATCGTCGGTTTGAATCGAGGACGGCCATGCCCGCGAACGACATCCACCTCCTCCTGAGTCACGACGACGACGGCAGCGCCTTCCTCGAAGGAGGTCTCTCCGCGGACGCGGCCGCGAAGCATGAAGAGCGCCCCGAAGCGGGCCCCGGACCGACGCACCTCTGGGACGAGGGCGACGACCCGGACGACCTCACGGCCCAGCGCTGGGGCGTGATCGTACCCGAAGGACAAACGGGCGATCGATTGCTGGAGCTCGCGCGCCCCCTCCTCGAAGCGCGCCGCGCGGCCCAGGGGGGCCACGAGATCAAGGTCTTCCGCGCGCCTTCTCGCCTCGACATGGCGGGCGCCGCGCGCTGGCGCAAGGACGTCTTCGATCGCGGCGCCGACCTCGCCGTCGATCTGCCGCGGTATCAGCTCATCCTCGGCGATCTCGATCAGGTCCCCTTCGCCATTCAGCAGGTCCAGCAATCGGACGGGTTCGTCGGACGGCTCGCTTTTCCGGACGAACGCGGCTACGAGGCCTACATTCACAAGATCCTCGCCGCCGAGCGCGCGGCCGCCCTCGCGACGCCCCCGCACGCCACGTTTTATACCGTGCACGACGGCACGGCGGCCACGGCGGCCACGTACCGCGCGCTCGTGCGTCCGGGCCTCGATCTCGTGCGCCGCCGCCTCGAAGCCGGGCAATTCCCCGTGAGCACGATCGAAGAGCGCGGCCGCGTCGACGCGCCTTCTCCCGACGAGCTGCTCGAAGCCGCGTCCCGCCCCGATCCGGGCGTGCTCTTCAGCGTCAGCCACGGCGCGGGCGCCCCGCGCGAGGGCTGGAAGAGCTTCGCCGAGCAGCGGGCGCGCCAGGGGGCCATGCGATTCGGCCGCGAGGGCACGTTCGCCGCGAGCGACCTCGGCGAGCGCCCCTTCGCGCCGGGCGGCGTCTGGTTCATGGTCGCTTGTTATGGCGGCGGCACGCCGGATCGGAGCGCCTATCGCCACTGGCTCGAACGATTGCAGAAGCTCGGCCATTACGGCGGCGAGGCCGAGGAGGTGCTCAAGGCCCTCCCTCGCCATGCGCCGCCCTTCATTGCCTCGCTCCCCCGCGCCGCGCTCGCGAATCCGAACGGCCCCCTCGCGTTCCTCGGACACGTCGATCTCGCCTGGACCTACAGCTTCGAGGAGCGCGACGCGGGCTCGCCGATCGCCCGCCCGGCCCGCTTCATGTCCGTCGTTCGTTCGCTCGTGCGCGGCGACCGCGTCGGTCTCGCGTTCCGCGAGCTCGTGCGATTCTTCGAGCAGGCGAACACGGAGCTCACGAGCCTCTATGATCACGAGGCGAGCGGAGGCCGGCGCGACGAGACGCGGCTCGGGCACCTCTGGATGCTCCGCCAGGACCTCGCCGGCTACATTCTCCTCGGCGATCCCGCGGTGCGCCTGCGTGTCCCGCCGCAACGAAAACCCGCGCCAGCCGAGACGCCCGCCCCCACGGCAGCGAACATCTTCGGGGTTGTCCAGGCACAAGCGCCCGCCCCCGCGCCGGCTCCTGCCCCCGCGCCGGCGCCCGCCCCTGCGCCGGCGCCGGTTGCGCACGTCGAACCGGTCGCGCTCCCGATGGAGCTCGAGCGCCTCGAAGAGGCCTTTGGCCACATGCTCGTGGGCGAACGCGGGCACAAGGAAATCGCCAAGGAATACGGCATCGAGCTGGGTGAGCTGCGCAAGCTCTTCGACCGGTACAAGAAAGGCGGCCGCGGGTCGCTCGGGCATGGGTGAAGCCGCCTCGTCGGAGGCTCACGAATAACTGTCGAGATCGTCGTCGGATTCGCTGTCGAACCCGGGATCCTCGGCGCCCGTCCCGTACACCGTCGAGACGTGCGAGCGGATCTTGTTTGCCTCGTACTGCCGGATCACCTTGTCGCCCCACGCCCGCATGAGCTGTTTCGGAACGTCGATATCGAGCGCCCGGTCGATGATCGCCTTCAAACCATCGATCGAATTGGTCCAGGATTTTCCGGGCCGCGTGTTGTAATTCAAGTTGTACCCCATCACGTCGGCCACGAAGTAGAGGCACAACCAGCAGCCGAAGCAGGGGCGCTTCTTCCCACGGATGAGGACCGGGGTCGTCTTCGGCAGGCGGGACTTGGTGAGCACGAGCAGGAGCTTCTGCTCGGCGTGCACGCCGAGGCCACTCACGAGGATCAGCTTCTCGCGATAATGAGGCTCCACGAGAACGTCCGTCTTCGGCACGGCGTTCCGGATCGTGATTTGCTCGACAGACTCCCGGACCGGCACCATCGCGAGACTCTGGGCGAGAAACTGCACGTCCTCGGTCAAATCGGGGCTCATCATCTCGTCCTGGAAGCGGTCGACCACGCGGGCGCCGCGCCGATCGGAGCTCGTGCTCGGAATCGTGCGGATCGCGTCGAGCAGCGTCGGCTCCTTCACGAGCTGCTGGTAGAGCTGCTCCATCGTCTTCGGATTGTTGGCCGAGATGAGGATCCGATCGTTCGTGTACATGGCTTCCACCTCCGCGTCGCCTTTCGCCAAGAAGTGGTTCGCGTAGTAAAAAAAGTACGTGGAGAGGTGCCGCAGGAACTGCGCCGCCTCTTCGCCCGCGAACGAGCGCGCCGGGCGTTGCACCGTGCCACCGAAGACGACCCCGCTGTCATTTCGTCCTCGAATGTTCGATGTGGTTTCGTCCCGGAAGAAACTCATGGGCCGGTAGGGATCGAAGGGGCCGTTCGACGCTGCCTGAATGACGCCGCACGCTTTTCGCAAGGCGACGAGGGCCTCCGGCGGAATCCCCCGCGCGGCATGCCGGGCCTTCGGCTGCGCCACTGTGGCGGCGTGAGGCATCTTCGCGGCGAGCGACGGGGGGTTCTGCCGCTGTAACACCGTCGCCGGATGCGGCGTTCGCGTGGGGGCGGCCTGCCTTGGCCTCTCCTTCGGCTGGATCGTCGCTGGATGCGGCGACGTGCTCCGGCCAGGCAGCCCATCCTTCGGCGACCGATTCTCCTTGGCCATGGCTTCGAGGCGCCACACTACCAACCTCGCCCCCTCGCTCCCAGAAACCGGCCTTCGCACCCGGAAAAGTCCCGATCCGCCCGGCCCTCGGGTAGACTGCCCTCGCCGCCGAAGCTCATGCGTTCGCCCCTGCGAATCCTCCCGCTCCTGCTCGCCGCGCTCCTCGCGCTCGCCACCCCCGCGCGCGCGGCCGACATCGCCTTGCCCCGATTCCAGCCCTCGTTCGCCGGCGATCGCATGCTCGGCGTACAATCCCCCTACGCGGCCGGTGATTTCACCTTCCACGGCATGCTGCTCGTGGACTACGCACGGAACCCTTACCTCTACGAGACCGACGCCGGCGCCACGGCCTACGAGGTCGTCGGCCGGCAGCTCTTCCTCCACGCGAACGCCACCTATTCGATGTGGAATCGCCTCGCGGTGAACCTCGACGTGCCCGTCGCGCTCGTCCAGACCGGCAATGCCGACATCTCGCCGACCACGCCCGACTTCGGCGACATCCGCCTCGGCGCCCGCGTCCGCATCTACGGCGCGTACGAAGACCCCTTGCAGATCGGCATTGGCGCCTATCTCTGGATTCCCACCGGCACCGGTGCATTCGTCACCGACGGCTACGTGCGAGGCCTCCCGCAGGTCCTCCTCGGCGGCCAGCTCGGCGATCGCTGGGTCTGGTCGTTTGCATTGGGCCCGGAGATCCGCGACGCACGGTCGACGGACGACGGCGTCGTCCTCGGCACGGCGCTCACCGGCGGCGCCGGCATCGGGGTCCTGCTCGGCCAGGACCGCGCCCTGCAAATCGGCCCGGAGCTCACGATTTCGCAGGTGCTCCTCGACGCCACGAGCCAGAACCGAAACATCGAGCTCGCCTTGCACGGCCGATATCGGTTCCTCGACAATTACGAGGCGGGGATGAGCTTCGGCACGGGCCTCAGCGAGGGCGTCGGCACGCCCCTGTTCCGCGTGGTCGCGATGGTCGCCTACACGCCGTTCCTCTCGCAGCGCCTGCGCGACAGCGACGGGGATGGCATCTTGAACGATCAGGACGCCTGCCCCGAGGTCCGCGGCGATCGCAGCGTGTACGCCGTGGAGAATGGGTGCCCGTCCGTGTACCGCAAGCGCGCGAACGACGCCGACGGCGACGACGTCATCGATGATCAGGACGCCTGCCCGCGTGTCTACGGCATTCCCCAGAGCGACGAGACACGCAATGGTTGCCCGCTCGACGACGCAGAGGAAGAGGCGCTGCTCGAACAATACCGGGACAACCGTCCGGATTCGAAGGGCGACGCCGACGGCGACGGCCTCGGAGATGCGGTGGACGCTTGCCCCGAGGAGAAAGGCGCGCCGAGCGAGGTGGCCGCGAAAAACGGCTGTCCCGAGGCCGTGCGCGTGACCGACCGCGAAATCGTCCTCCTGCGCGAGCTCCTCTTCGACACGGGCCGGGCGACCCTGCGGTCCTCGTCGCGGCAGATGCTCGAAGAAGTCGCCGAGGTCCTCTTCCAGCACCCCGAGATCACGCGGATCGAAGTGCAGGGCCACACCGACAATCGAGGCACGTTGCCTCGCAACGACGCGCTCGCCCGGCAGCGGGCCCAGGCCGTGCGTGATCTGCTCGTTCGCCGCAGCATCGACCCGAGCCGGATCGTGATCAAAGGCTTTGGCCCGACGGCACCCGTCGCGACGAACACGACGCCGGAGGGGAGGCAACGCAACCGGCGCGCGACGTTCGTCATTCTGGAGCGAACGCCTTCGCCCGCGCCTCCTTCTCCTTCCTCTTCCAACGTCACGCCGGCGCCGTAGGTACGCCCGCCCACGAGAACCGGACATGTCTGGACAAATCCGGACAAGTTCGGACAAATCTCGCGAGATGTCCGGTCGTGCCGCCGCCTTGCACGTGAGCTTCCCCACTATCTGAGCTCGACCCAAAGGTCGCGTGCACGCGTCTCAAAGTCGCGTGCACGCGTCTCCAGGTCGCGTGCACGCGCCTCCGAGTCACGCGGGCGCGCCTTCCCCTCGTGCCCAGGCGTCTTCGCGTCGCGAGCACACGCCTTCAAGACATTCCCGAACGATCTCCACGCCCTGCACGCGCGTCTCGACCTCCCGCGCGCGCGCCTCACCGCCCCCCTGCGCGCGCCTTTGCTCCTCGCCCACGCGTCATTTTCCTGCGCTCACGCGCCTCGGAGACGCGCCCACACGCCTCGCGCCTCGCTCGCACGCGACGCCTCCGCGTGCCCTCGCCGGGCGCCTGGCATATCCCGTGCTCTGGTCTCCTGCACGGCGCACGAGACGGGACCTCTCCCGTCGATCGCCACACGACAACCCAAAACCGCCCCATTGGAGGCCGACCATGAGTGATCCCAAGAACCCCGTCCCCGGCGACCAGCACATCGACGCGAGCGACCTCGCGCTCATCGACGTCACCCCCGAGCAAATGTTCAAGTTCATCAAGGTTCGCGAGGGGGTCGCGAAGGCAATCGCCAACCTGAAGCGCCTCACCGCCGAGCAGATCGACCGCGCGGGGCTCCACGCGGGGGACGTGCAGCGCGCTCTCGATATCGCCGACGCGCACCAGCGGCTCGACGCCATGGTCCCCGCCGCGGAGAAGCTCACCGAGATGCTCATCGAGACCCGCGCCGCGCGGGGAAACGATCTCGCCATGCTCCTCGGTGAAATCGCCTCGCAAGCGCGGCGGCGTGGACAGCGCGACCCGAAGGGCCCGGAGATCCTCGGCCCGCTCGACGACCTCTTCACCTACCAATATGGCCCCGCCCAGAAGGGCGCCGCCACCCGCGCGAAATCGAGCGCCCCGGCCGAACAGGGCCGGCCGAGCCAAAACACGGATTGATTCGAGCTACCGGGGACCCGGGCGGCGCCTCGCCCGGGTCCCGGCCTCAGGGCGCTTCCGGCACGCAAACCTCGCCCGATTTCGAGACACGGCAAAGCCTGCTGCGCTCGATCCGGACCTCGATCTTTTCCGGCGGCGGTGACGACAGGAGCACCCGCCAAGCGTCGCGGTCCGGCCTCTCGAGGAGCGCGTAAATCGCGAGCGTCCCCTTCTCCGGCACCGGCAGCTTGATCACCTTCGTCTGCCCGGGCAGCACGACCACCGATGTCTGCACCGACTCGTCGGGCGTGGTCACGCGCGCCGCGACGGACTCGTACGACTCCGCGCCGAACGTCTTTTCGTCGATGGCGCGGGCGAGCACGTAGACGGAGCGCGCGCCATTCGCGTCGGCCGCCGGGCGGAGCACGAGCTCCACCTGGGAAGCATTCGACGACGCGCAGCCGGCCCCGAGCGCCGAGGCGAGAAGCGCGGTCAGGCCGCAGAGGGAGGCGTGACCTCGCACGAGCGCAGTATCAACGAGGCGTCGTGGCTTGTCCACTTAGCGTCGTCGTGGAAGGCGGCGGCCGCGACGGGCAACGATACCCCCGGTTCGGCGGCGGGAGCAGCACCTCCCACGGATCCGAGCCGAGATCGAAGGCCACGCGCGCGCCGAGCATCCACGACACCGTCGATCCCCGCCACGACGCCTGTGCCTCGCAGACGAGCCGCAACGTCTGCCACGCCTCGCCCGTCCCCTCCTGCGAGCGCGACGTCTTGCCGCCGCTCGCGAGGTCCGTGAGCTCGGCGCTCACGATCGCCGGTGTCGACGTCGACCAGGGCACGGGGAGCGATTTCCACGCCGGGGCCTGATTGAACCCCGCCACGGTCGTCTCGCCCGCGCTGAGCGAGGACATCGTCACGGCCACCCGATCGTCCCGCTCCACCTTGGGCAGCGCGTGCGGCCGCACCGAGAGCGCGATCGCCTTGGGTTTGCCCGCCTCGTCCCAGAGCAGCCCCGAGAGCTCGTCGAACCAGCCGCCGACCTCGAGCGCCTCTTTCGGCAGCACGACCGCGCGATAATCGAGCGGCCGCTTCGCCACCCACGCCCCGCCGTCGCTCCGCCGCGCGGCCGGCGCCACGCCGTCGTTGAAAGCGAGGCGCATCGTGCCCTTGACGCCGAACACCCCGTCGACCTCGCCCGGCTGTGCCTCGACCTTCGCCGTCGGCATGAAGGGAAAGCGCACCCAGAGCGGCTCCCCGAGCGGGCGAATCTCGCTCTTGTAGATCTTCTCGACCGCCTTCTCCACGTTCGTCAGGGCATATTCGTAGACCTGGTTCACGGGCAAGAGGAACGGCCTGCGCATGTCCCCGCCCGGGATCCGCGCCGCGTCGAGCCACGCCTTCACCTGCGGAATCGGCTGCTTCGGGTCGGGGTCGAGCAGGGACAAACCGAGCTTGCCCACGAGCGGCAATCGATCCCCGAGCGGCGCGCCTGCCGCCTGGAGCGGCCCGTCCTCCAGCGACGCGAGGAGCGGCGTGAGGATCGCGTAATACTTGTCGAGGTTGACGGGTTTGCCCTTCTCGGGCTGGAGCGCCACGATCGGGTCGAACGAGCGGAGCGCATTGCGTAGGATCGCGAGGTTCGGATCATTGCCCGGGTCGACCGCCGCATTCTCCGCGACCGTGGTCCAGAACTGGCCGAACCACGAGCTCGGCGTGGCCATGTCCTGCAGATCGGTCCGGAGCGAGGCGAGCGAGCCCGACGAGAAGCCGAAGCCCTGCACGTATCCGAAGAGCGCGTTCTGGTAGGCCGTCGCGTACGTGTCCATCCCGTCGCGCACGAGCCGCGCGAGCTCGTCGCGCGGTGCTTGCTGCACGCACGCCCCCGTGAGCGCCGCGTCGAGCTTCGTCAGCGCGGGGACGAGCTCGTCATTGACGGCGCGCACCGTGTAGAGGCCCGGCAAAGGCCGGCTCGGCCCGCGCCCCGGCATGTCGCTCGCGCCCACGGCCGGAAACACCTGGTTCGGCCCGAAGAACGGCGAGCGCTGCTTTGCGCGGACGTCGTCGACGAATGCCTGCACGTACGCCGACGACTTGCTCGAAGCGACGAGCTTGTCCCAGTCCTCCGCGCGATAGACGCGGCTCTTGTCGATGGGGAACGTCTCCTTCGAGGCCGTATCTCCCGTGGGGCATTTCATCCCCTCGAGATCGCCGACGATCTGCCGCAGCGTCCGGTTCTCCGCGCTCGGCACCTCGATCTTCGTTCCGTCGACCTCGCCGAGCAGCCCTTCGAGCTCCTTGCTCTTTTGCTGCGCCCAGTCCGGGATCTCGTGGCTCCCGCCGGGGCCGAGCAATTTGTCCGCGTCCTCCGGGCTCTCCGTGCGGAGCAGCGATTCGAGCTCCTTCTGCGAGGGCGCGTCGTCCACGCCGCGCAGCGCGTCCGAGAGCCGGCGGGCGCTCTCCGAGAGCGCGCCGATCTCGGCCGGCGGGACCGCGCCCTTTTTCAACGACTCATCGAGCGACCCCAGAAACCCTTCCCAATCGCCCCGCGGGATGCCCTGGTCGAGCCCCTCGATCGCGCCTCGCCATTGCGAATACGAGAACGTCACGTAATCGCCGACGACGCTGTCCGGCACCTCGAGCACCCGCGCGAACGCCTCCTTGTCGCGCAGCGCGAGCTCGCCGAGATCGTTGTCCTCCGAGGCGCGCAGCAGCGCCACCGCATAAAGCCGCACCGGCAGCGAGGACGCCCTCGCCGCCGGCAGGAGATAGATGTCGCGGATCTTCCCGAGGAACTGCTCGCGTTCCCCGCCTCCGTCGCGTTCGGTCCGCGGCCTGTCGATCTCCTCTTTTGCGTTCGGGTACGCCCACCGCAAAGGCCACCAGCGCGGCCGGAGCGCGGCCCGGAGCGCCTTCGCGGCTTTTCCTTCGGCCCGATCGATCTCCACGTTCCGCGGCGGGCGCAGCGTGGTGAAGCCCGCGACCGCCGCGGGCACGGCCTTCACGTCCTGCCAGTGCCACAGATAAAGCCCGCCAATGAGCCCCGCGATCGAGGCCCCCAAGACGAGCGCCCCGACCGTCCGCCGTTGCTCGTGGGCATTGAAGTCCGATTGAACCGCCTGCGCGTCGAGGCCGAGCGGCGCGCCCACCATCCCCGCGTCCGCGCCCTCGGGCAAACCCGCCACGACGATTCCATCGAGCGCCGGCGTCGCCACCTGCGTCGCGTTGCCCACGAAGGCATCGAGGAAGGGTTCGAGCGCGGCGAACACGCTCCCCCCGCCGCCCGCGAGCAGCTTCGTCACCGCCGCCGTCTGCGCGGCCGGGAGCGTTTTGATCGCGGAAGACAAACACGGCTCGAGCGGCGCGAGCAGCCCTTCGAGGTCCGCCGCGCGCCGGCCCGCGGGCTTCAAGGTCTGCGAAGCGTGCCCCTCGTCCTCGGCGACACGCGCGAGCGGGACGAACCCTTCGAGGCGCTCGTCGAGGTGCGAAAGAACGACGCGCACCCGCGGCGCGCGCCCGCGCCGGAGCGACGTGAGCCTGTCGACCACGTCCCGCCCGAGCGCCCCGAGGCGCCGCAGGCCCGCGGGCGTGAACGAGCTCGCGCGCGCGTCGATCACGAAAAGCACGACCGGCACCCGGAGCGCGATGGGCTTCCAGAGATCCGCGAGCGAGGAGCGCGCCTCGGGCCGCGTGTCTTCGAGCAGCTCGCCGCTGATCTCCTGCACGAGCGCGTGCTGCCCGGCGAACATCGACAGGCGCGCGTCCGAGGTATCACTCGGCGCGACCTGCGAGGCCGATCCCGAGCGCGCGAGCCCCGTCTGGATCACGCTCGTCTTGCCGGCCCGACGATCGCCGAGCACCACGACGATCGGCGCGCCCTGCACGCTCTCCGGCAGGCGACGCACGAAATCGTCCCACGTCCGGCCGAGCGAGCGCGGCGAGGGCAGCTTGGGAGCCTCCTCGCCAGACTTCTTGCGGGACCGAACGAACAAATAAACGCCGACGATGAGCAGCAAGACCCCCACGAGGGCGATCGCGGCGATCACCCAGGGGTTCAAGGACGCTCCGAGCGCTGCGGCTTGCTGCATCGCGCGCGCCTCCTCGCCGCCCTAGCCCCCCGCGGGCATTCGTTGCCCGGCGAAGAGGAAGACTTCGAGCAGATCCTCCACCCGATCGAGCGCCTGCGCGAGCGCCTTCGGATCCCGCGCCTCGGGCGCAAGGGCGAGGGCCTCACGGAGGGGTTTTACGAAGGGCGCGAGGACGTGCGGGGGCACGACGCCCATGGCGGCGGCCTCGACGGACGCGAGCAGGGCCGCCGCGTCCGGCGGAGGCGGCGAGAGGGCCGCGGCCTCGAACGTGGCGCGCGGAGGTGGCGGGGGCGCGGACGGACGGCGCCCGCTCGCTCGCCATCGTGCGAGCAGCGAGGACCGCGGATCACTCTCCTTGCCTCCGGCCGCCATTCCCTCGGCACTTCACCACAGAAGGCTGACGAGGGCAAAAACCGCGTGAAAACCTGCCGCCACGCCGAGGGCGATCAGCCCGTACCGCAGCGCGGCCCGGGCCCGGACCGTGGGGGCGGCCGCCGTCTGCGCCGGGGCGTCGCTCCGCGGCAGGCACCGGGCGAGCTTCTCCTTCCAGGCGCGGATCTCCTGGGGCTCGTCGAAATGACGGCCCACGAAACCACACTCCAGGCAATGCAGGTAGGTCGCCACGACGAGCGCGTCGGGCTTGCTCTCGGGCGTGAGGAGCGCCGCGCGCTCGAAAAACTCGTCGCCGCCGTCGGTCTCGCCGAGCAGATCCCACTGGAGCAGCGGCCACGGCGGGCTCTCCGGGTCCCCCTCCCGCGCGAGGCGCGTCTGCACGCGTTCGTCGAGGAAAACCACGAGCGGGACGAGGACGCCCTCCATCGTGCTCGGCGAGACGATCTTGTCGAGCTTCGCGTCGAGATCGTCGAGCCTGCGCCGGAGCTTCGCCCGCAGCGCCTCGACGTCGCGCGTCTTGTTGTTTCGCACGGCCGCGTCGAGGATCCGCCCGGTATCCTCGATACAGACGACGACCTCCGCGAACGCGCGGGTATCGAGCGTGCCCGCCGCGCTCATGGCTTCGTCCCTCCGGAGAGCGCGCGCGGGCCCGCGGCCTGGCGCGTCGTGATCTCCACGTCCACGGGCTCCTCCGTCCACGCGTCGAGCAGCGCGGCGATCTGCGCCGAGAGCCGCCGCACGAGCGGCGCCTCCTCGGGGCTCCTTTGCCGCACCGCGAGCCGATACACGCGCCGGATTCCGCCCGCGCGCCGGGCCGGATCCGGCGCCTCGCGCGAATCGAGCTCGTCGACGAGCGAAGCGAACCCTCGATAGGCCCCGTCCCCGCTCGCGCCGAGGATCTCCAGCATCCCCACGAGATCACGCCGCCCGAGCGACGGCCGCATGCGCAGCGAGAGCACGTCGAGGCAACGCGCCGGATCCTGCGCGAGCGGGCTCTCCGAGGGCGCGCGCATGCTGCCGACGAGCCGGAATGACACGCCCGGCAAATGCCGCGTTTGCAAGCCGAGCGCGAGCTTGCCGGGCGACGCGGACCAGAGCACCGGCTGCGAAAAACGGGCCTCCGCGAGCACCTTGCAAGGCTGCTCGAAGGCGCCGTCGAGCGAGAGCCGGAGCTCGGTCACGCCGTCGCCTTCTTCGATCTCGTACGTATCGCCCTCCTGCGCGAGCGCGGCGGGCAAGATCGGCACGAGCCCGCGATCGGACGCCTTGTAGACGCCGCGCACCCCCGCGGGCTCGACGCCTTCGAGCAGCGGCGAGGGTGAACGCACGGGCGCCGTCGTCCGCGTCCCGTCCCAGAGGATCGGCTCGGCGAAATCGACCCACGCATTCTCCACGGGGACGACGTGCAGGCGAAACGTATCGTTCGAGACCGACAAACTCGTGGGGAACTCCTCGTCGAGCTCCAGGAAGAGGTCGAGCGTGTCCCAGGCCGCGCGTGTTTGCGGCACCTCGACCTGCACGAAGAGCTCCTGCTCGGGCAGGTGGAAAAACGAGCGAATGCGGGCGAGCGGGCCACGATCGTCGCCGTCTTCGAGGGCGCTCGCGCGCGGGGCGCCGAAGGAGACGCGGCAGGAGATCTCGGGCCCGTCCGCGCCGGTCATCGCGTAGGCGCGCGTGAGGTGGCGCGAGAGCGCGTCATGCAGCGCGAGCGAGGCGCGATAATCGTCGAGGCGCCGCACGTAAAACGAGAGCGTGGCCGCGTTCTTCCAGGAGCGCCGGGCGCGGAGGCGGATCCGCACGAAGAGCCTGCGGTTCTGCTCGACGATCCGCGCGCCCGCGACGTCGATCGGCAGGATCGAGAGCGGCCGCATCATCGAAAAGAGCCCGACCTTGCCCTCGGCCGACATCACGCGAAGGAGCGTGCCCCGCGGCAAAACGGCGGGCTCGACGCGCTCCTCACCGACCACGCATTCGACCATCATCGACGCGGGCGAGGGGACGAGCAGCTCGTCGAGCGTGCCGGCGGCGATGCGGCGCACGGCCGCCGCCGTCGCGCGCTGGGCGGCGGCGCGGGTCCTCGCCGAAAAAAAGGCCTGCGCTTCGAGGATCCGGCGGACGTCCGGGTCCTCGGCGCCGAGCGAGAGCGCGCCTTCGGCCTCACGCCGCGCGGCGAACGCGTCGAGCGCAGAGAGCTCCTCCAGGAAGAGCGAATTCAAGGTCTCGGCCTCTGCCATCGTCCCCTCCTATCCGAGATTGACCAGGCTTCCCTGCACGTTCGTCATGCTGCCCTTGAGGGTCGCGATCCCCGACGATTCGAGGTTCATCGTGGCATCGGCCTTCGCCTCGATCATCGCGCCCTTCGCCGAGATCTGGCTCGTCCCTTCGAGCGTCAGCGTCGCCGACGTGGACAAGGTCGCGCCCGCGCTCTCGAGCGTCAACGTATTCGAGCTCGCGCCCGTGAGGCCGACCTTCGTCGTCCCCTCGACGGTCACGTTTTGCGCGCCCGAGATGGCCACGTTCGCGTCCGAGGCGATCGTCGCGTCCTTCGTGCTCTGCACGGAGAACGTATCCTGGCTCGTCCAGCTCGACGCCTTCGTGCTCGTCATGGTGATCGTCTCGTCGGCCGTGACCTCGAATTGCTTGCAGGCGATCGCGATCTTCTCCGACGTCTGCGTGATCGTGCTCGTCGCCGAATCGCCGGCAACCTTGATCTCGATCTTGGTCCCGTCCATCACGATGGTCTGCGTGATGCTGGCGTCGCCGTTCACCACGGTCACGGTGATCCCCGCCGTCTTGTCCATCTCGATGGTGCAGACCAGCGGCATGACCGATTACCCCTGTTGCTCCTCGACCTTGAGCGTCATCTTGCCCTCCTCCAGGCGGAGGAGAATGGTGTCCTTGTCGTTCGTGCGGAGCACGCGCAGGACGGGCTTTTCGTCCTGGTAATCGTGGAGCACGGACGTGTTGTTCGTCGAGGTTTTCCCGAAGAAGAGGTGCTGCCCCTGCCCGTCCTTGGCCACGCGCGCGTCGGAGCGCCAGTCGAGCATCCGGACGACCGTGGCCTTGCTGAAATCGAGGGCCACGAGCACGCGCTGGTTCTTGTAGAGCGGCTGATACAGGTTCCCCGCCCCGCTCTCCGGCTCGTACGGCGCCCTGATCTCCTGGTTCTCGAAGAGCGGGATCTTGATCGTGTACGTGTCGATCGAGGTGTCCTCGTCCGTCGCGAAATCGTACGTGATTTCGGTATCCGTTCCGACGGCGCTCACCACCTTGCCTTCGAGGTGACCGGGGAAGCGCGGATCGACGGTGGAGGGCAAGCGGACGCGCGCCTCGCTCTTCTCTTCGAGCCGAGCCGTGCATTCGACGGAGAAGCTCGCCTTGGCGTCGCCGTAGGTCGGCTCGGGCCCCTCCTCGAGCGCGCGCGCTTCGAGCGAGACGAAAACGACCCGGAAGGACTCGGTCGCCGCGATCAAATTCGAGCTGTGACCGCCCGTCGTGGAGATGTCGAGCAAGCTCCCCGGGGAAAGGGCCACCGTGGGAAAACGCCGGAACGAAAGCTCGACCTCGCGCTTCGGTAGGAGGGGCCGCGCGGTCTCCAGCGTGACCCGATCGTCGACGTCCTGCGCGATCGGCGTGCGGAGGAGCGTGTCGCGATAGATGCCCGTGGCGGCGTTCGTGTTGTCGACGAGCTCGGTCGCCGTGCTCTCCGTGTACGAGTTGAGGACGCGCGGCTTGTGGCGCGGGACCTCGGGGAAAAACGAGGTCATGGAGGAGAGGTCGTCGAGCAAGAGCTCCGAAGCCTCCCCGCTCGTGTCTTTGGCCCCCTTGATCGAATACGTGCCCTCGGCGTGGTCGAACGTGAAGACGCCGTTCCGGTGGCGGACGTACCAGATCACGAGATCGTAAAAGCTCGATCGCGCGGCGGGGTCGAGGTGGAAGAAGATCTGCGAGGCCGTCGTGGTGATGACGTCCCAATCGTAGGTCAGGCTGATCTTGTCGCCCTTGTGGGCCTCGATCACATCCTTGAACGCCTTCTCGGTGTAGAGCGCGCAGGGAAAATGCTGCCGCCAGAGGGCCTGCGCCGGGTCGACGAACGTCACGCGGTAGCGCCGGAAGAGCACCGCCGGCTCGTCCATCACACGCTGCGTCGTCTCCTCGCGCACCGATTTTTCGAGCACGAGGCCGCTCGTCTCGAGCTCCGCGTCGTCCGCCTCGGTGTCGGTCTCGAGGTGCCCCGGCTTGATCGAAATCGAGACCTCGCCGAGATCGGCCTTCACGAAATCCGCGAGCAAGTCGTCGGTGTATTTCCCGCCCCACGACGAATCGTCCTGCATGACGAACTCGACGGAGCCCGAGACGCCCCACGCTTCCATCCGCAGAGAAAAACCCCGCACGTTGCCGCCCGGGATCGTATGGGCCGTCCCCCCGACCGTGAGCGTCAGCGTGATTTCGAGTTTTTCCTTCAAGGCCCGCCTCCGCCGGCCGGGCCTACCCGCGACGCACGGAGACGTTCCGGAGGACGCTGTGAAAGAAGACGTGGTACGTCACCGGCTGTCCCCCCACGAGGCCCGTGAGCGAAAATCGCACCCAGAGGCCCCGATCGCGGCCGATCAGGGTGAGCTTCGGTTCGAAGAGCCGCGGCTCGTAGGCCCGCACGACCCCGATCATCTCGGCGCAGAGCTCGTCGAGCAGGGGCTTCGTCGCGAAATGGCCGTCGTACCGGCCGAGCCCGTACACCTCGACCGCCGACGCATACCCGCCCTTCGCGTTGAGCGACACCTCGAGGTTGCGCGCGATGCTCTCCAGACGGGGCTCGTGATCGCCCCTGAGCTTGCCGAAGAACGACAACGACAGCCTCCTCCGCGGTCCCTTCTATCACGACCGCCTCCAGGAGAGCAGCACCTGCAAGCCCTCGAGCTCCTTGGGCATCAAAAAACAGATCGCCCGCTCCCGAAGCACGGCTCCCCACTCGCGCGCGTCGTCGCCCGCCGACGAGCCCGCCCCCACGATGCGATAAAAATCCACCGGCCCGCCGAACCGATGCCGGAACGGCGGGTTCGGCGAATACGTGAGGCGCATGCCGCGGAGCGCGTGCTCGCGCACGAGGCGGAGCCGCCCCGGGCTCGAAAGCACGGCGCCTTCGAGCGGCAGTTTGTCCCCGGTGCGATTCTTGAGCACGACCACGTAAAGCTCGGAGGCGCCGAGGGCCTCGGACGGGAGATCCCCCGCCACGAGGCGCCCATTCTCGGCGACGAACGAGACCGCCGGCTCCTCGGGGAAAGGCACGCGGGCGCGCGACGAGATCTCGTCGAGCACGATGCCAAAGACGCGGGCGAGGTCGTGGTGCTCGTAGGGAGGCGGCGAGAACGGCGCGGCCCGCTCGTCGAGCAGGCCGAGCTCCAGCGCGAAATTGCGGAGCGCCGAATACACCGGATACGGGTGCAGGTGCACGCCGCGATCCATGTCGTCGAGCAGCGCGCCGAGCTTGCGGGCCTCGACGCGCACGCGAAAGAGCGGCGTCGCCGAATCCCCGCGCGCCACGGCCTCGAGCGCGAGCTCGTCGAGCGCGCCTTCGATCTCGGCGAGCTCGCCGCGCAGGCGCGTGAGGCGCGGCGCGAGATAAGGCGTGGAGCCGAGCCGCACGAGCGGCGGAATGAAATCGGACGAGAGGCGGAACTGGCCCCCGGTCGTCACCTCGAATTGGCCGAGCTCCGCCCGGCCGATGCTGCCTTCGAGGCTCGGCTCCGCCGAGAGGACAACGCGGAGAAAGACGCGCGGGATTTCCTTGGGCGAGGGCGGTTCGAGCGCGCCCTCCGCGTTCGCCTCGTCGTCCGGAGGCAGGACGTGGGCGAACACCTCGACGCGGCGCCGCCCGACGGCCTTGAGGTCGAGCGGCGCGCTGAGGCGGGCATTGCCGGGCACATCGACGACGGCCCCGTCCGGCAGGACCGCGCAGAGGCCCGAGACCCAGAGCACGCCATTCTTGGGATCGTCGCCGTTCCATTCGAGCCGCGCGATCCCCGTGAGGGGCAAACCAATGTGGCTCGCCCGCAGCGCGGCTTCGGCCGAGAGCGCATCCTCGAGTCCGAGGAAATGCTCGGGGAGCAGGACCTGCCCGATCCGCCATTTCGGCCGTGCCAGCGCTGCCACGATTCGTCTCGGCTAGCTCTGCGCCAAGCCCCAGAGCTTGGCGAAGTTCTTCCCCTTGCCGACGGCGACCTGCAGCGATTGCGCCGAGGGCTGGGGCTTGATGCCGGTGTTGAAGGTGAAGTTGATGGGCGACTGCACCTCGGTCGACGCATCGTCCGCCACCGAGAGGTTCAGGTCATCGCCACGCTTCTCGAGGATCCCGTTCATGTCGGTCGAGTTCGAGTGGAAGCAGAGGTAATACTCCTTCTGCACCGGGTCGTACTCGTAGACGGAGAACTGGAACGTGACCAGCACGTTGGTCATGGACGTGTAGATCAAGAGGGCGACGTTCTGCTTGTTCGTCGCGGAGATCTGCCCCGTCAGATACACCGCGTCGGTGACGCCCGTCTCCCAGAGGATATCGCGCAGGACCGCGACGACCGTCAGGTCCTCGGTCGGGTTCATCGGGTTCTTGCACGTGAGATCGGCGGTGATCTCCGTATCCCCGACCTTCAGCGACGTGATGAACCCGACCGCTGTCTGCTTGTCCTTCTTGTAGTTGAAGCCCTGATAAACGTCGAGGACTTTACGAAATTCCGGCATGGCCGCTCATCCTTTCCTGAATGCTCGATCCCGTATCAGGGCCCGCCCAGGGCCGCTTCGAGCCGGAGCTCGACGTCCATTCCTTCGAATTGCGCGTGCGGCAGGACCGAGATGACCGACTTGTACCAGCCGAACGCACCCGGCTTGTCCTCCACGGTCACGCTCACGGCCTTGAACGGATAGAACCGCAAGGTCAGGTCGTCGGGATTGACGACCGTCGTGACGTACCCGCCGAGCCAGTTCGCGAGCACCTGCTGGATGTACGGCCCGTCGGCCGTGCTGCCGATGTACTCGCGCATCATGCGCTTGACGAAGTGCGCGATGCGCGTGATCGAGAACGAGTACGCGAGGTTCGTGACGAGGTGCGCGTTCTTCGTGTTGAGATCCTCGACGAACGTGCGCGGCTTCTTGAGCGATTGCGCGCTGAAGAACGTGGCCACCGCCTCGTTCTTCTTGTGCACGAGCGGGATGAAGCCGTTCGAGGCGAATTGCAGCTCGCGATAATCGGGGATCGCGATCTCCACGGGCGGCTGCTGGTGCTCGTAGCCGTTCTTCTCGTACGTGAAGACGGTCAACCCCTCGACGATGCCGCCGCCGCGGGGCCCGCGGATGTGCTGGGCCCAGCCCGATCCCTCGAAGGAGCGGACCATGTTCTTCGCGAAGAGAATGGCCGCGTTGCCCCACAGGAAATGGCTGTCGTCGTCCGTGCGGCCCGGCTGGACCGTCTCCTTGTACCCGACGACGTTGCCCGGCTCGAGCTTGTACGCGTGGCCGAACGGCCGGCGCAGGAGGTACCGCGGCAGCACGAGGCCGAGGTACGCGGCGTAATCGGTGTCGCGCAGCTCGTTGTACTTGCCGAAATGCGGGTGCGTGAGCACCGCGTCGAGGTCGCCGATCTCCGCGACCTCCTGCATCGTCTTGCAGGGCGTGAAGAACGTGGGCGCGACCGAGGCGACGAACGGGCAATGCGAGGCGTTCGCGACCCGGCCCATGGCGCGGAGCCAATCGATGTCCTCGTCCGTCGATTCGAACTCGTAGAGCCCGATCATCGTGGCGAACGGCTTGCCGCCGTACCGATCGTACTCCTGGATGTAGACCTTGTTGAAGAGGCTGCCGCCGAAGATGTCGGTGTCGTGATCGATGACGTCGGCGCCGATCTCGTCCTTGCTACCGTCGAGGAAATCGATGATGACGTCCTCGCTCTCGACGCCGGACGCGAGGTGGTGGAGCCCGCGCCAGACCGCTTCGATGGCCTGGAAATCGTCGTCGTGGAAGACGTCGTCGAGGTGCTTGCCGAGCTTCTCGTCGACCTTCTGCGCGACGAGCGCGATCGCCTCCACGACGTTCGAATAACTCGCGAACACGTGGAGCGGATCGAGGTCCGCGCCGCGCGAGAGCGAGAGGTTCTCGTCGCAATTGACGAGCAGCGCCGCGAGGTCGTTCATGAACCGCGCGCCGTCATTGATGTTGACGTTGCGGTCGTCGAACTTGAGCGGGGCGACGGCGCTCGCATCGTCGGCGAGCGAAAGCGCGCCGTCCGTCCCGCCGTTCGGCTGCGCCGCCGGCTTGACCTCGCTGATGATGAGCTTCAGCGCGTCGCCTTCCTTGAGGTCGCCCGCGGTCTCGCCGAACGCCCCGAGAAGATCCGCTTTGAGTTCGTCGGCGTTTCTGGGAGTTGTATTGGTTGCAGGCATGATCGCTCCTCGACCTCAGATCTCGAGCACCTTGTAATTGTCTTTCGCCCACTTCTGGAGCTCCTTGAGCCCGTCGGGCGAGGCGAGCGCGCGCTTCATCTGGGCGCGCAGCTCGGGGCGGTTGCGCAGCATGGACTGAAGCTCGAGCATCATCAGCTTGATGACGCGCAGCCGCTGGAGCTCGGGGATGCTGCTGGCCACGGCGTCCGGCGTGAAATCCTTCATCGACGCGAAGGGCACCGTGCGCTCCGCGCTGACCTTGAGCGGCGTCGTGATGGGCAGGACGAACACCCGACCCTTCGAGGCCGCGTCGTCGTCGTCATTGTCCTCGGCCTCCGGCTTCGGCACGTTCGCCGCTTCCAGCGCGACCACGCGATTGCGCAAGAGGCCCGTCACGAGGCCGACCTTCTTGCGGGTCGACGGATCGATCGTATCGCCGGCGACCTCGCCGGAGAACGTGATCGTCGCGCCCTGGACCTCGAGGTTGCCCGCGTCGTCGATCGACTTCACGTCGAGGGTGCCGCCCACGACGATCTCGCCCTCGACGCGGCTCAGGCCATTCTCCTCCGGCGTGCTCTCGAAATGCGCCTTGCCCGAGAGCGGATACTTTCCGGCTTCCTTGCGGGCGATCGCGCCGCTCGGGACCGTGCAGACGATCCGGTCGAGCGTCACGGTGCCGGGCAAGGTCGATTTGAGGTGCGAGAGCGCCTTCGGCAAATGCCAGGTCGGCACGATCTCGTGGAGGTGATCGTCCACGGTGGTCCCGCGCTTGATCGAGCGAATGGTCCGCTCGGAGAGGGCGGGCAAGAGCCCCGCGGCGCGCTTCGAGCGGCCCTCGAACTCACCCAGGACCAGGACCCGGTAGGGCAGCTTTTCTTGCTGCGGCGTGCCGGTGATGTTGGTCCGGTAGGTAATGGTGAGCCTGGACTTGAAGATCTGGTCCTGGATGTACTTGCTCAAGATCGGTTCTCCTTCCCCACCACCTCGTGGAATCGAGGCAAGGCATGCCTTCGCCGGCGCGTAGGTTCACGCCTGGGCCCCCCTCGTGCAGAAAACCCGAGGACCGAACCGTGGGGGCTCGGGGCTTTTACGGTTCCAATCGCGCATACCGTTCCACGGGCGCGCGCCCAGGGACAAATTTGCCGTCACACCGGGCGATCGGGCGGGCGGCCCTCGAAGAGCGTATGGATCTCGGAAGGCCGCGATTTCGCAAGCGGATCCCAGCCGAGCTCGCCCGGCCCGCGGACGATGAGCTTGCCCGACGCTTCGTGATCGACGAGCAGCACGCGCAGGTGCACGGCGGCGCCGGAGAGCGCGGGCAAGACGTGATCGAAGAGACGCGCGCGCGCCTCGCGTGTCCACGGAGCGTTCGTCCAGGTCCTCGACGCGTCGGTCACCAGAATGGCGTCGATGCCGGGCACCGAGACCTCGGCCTCGCCGCCGAGCGCGGAGATGCCGAGCGTCGCCTGTCCGATGCGCGCGTCGGGCGCAGGCAAACGGCGCTCGTGCCCGGCGCGACGCACCGACACTTCGAGCTCGGGATACACCTTGCGAAAGAGCCAGCCGAGCGTGATCGGCGACGAGGGGCGGGCGAGCGTGAATGCGGACCGACGCAGGGAACGAGGGCGCGCGACGAGGCGCTCGTTTTCCACGGGCGCGCGCGCGTCGGCGTGATCTCCGAGGAGGCGATGGTCGGCGAGCGCGACGACGCCTTCGAGCGACGGGCCCGCTTGCGGATGCGCGAAAAGCTCCTGGAAATACGAGGGAAGCGGGGTCGTGACCGAGCGCAGGCCGAGGTTCAGCGTGACGGCGATATGGTCGCCGAAGAACGCGACCGCGCGCACGAGCGTGGGTTCGAGCGCGAGCGAGGGATGGCTGCAAAAACGTAAAGGTCGCTCGGGGAAACGCGAGCGGAGCAAGGCGACGAGGGCCGGGAGCTCGAAGGCGGGAGCCGCGCGCGAAATGGCCTCCTCCAGCGCGGCGCGGCCTGCGCCGGGCGGGGCGGGGGGCATTTCGGAGGACAGCGGCGCCGGCCCGTCCATGCGTCAGGTCCCGACGAACGCGTCGAGGTCGACCTGATAGAGTTGCTCGAGCGCCTGCCACGCGGGGCCGCCCTCGGCCTCCCAGTGGGGCGCGATGTCGCCGATGTTCGACGAAAGGAGGCGGAAATGGGGCGCGAGCAGCGCGGGCAGGTACACGCGCGGATCGAATCGATCGACGACGCGGCGCACGTCCTGGGCCACGATCGCGGCCTTGCCCATCTCGCCGCGGCTCACGAGCAGCTCGAACGCTTCGAGCTTGCGGATGAACTGCTCGAGCGCGGCCGAGACCTCGATCGTGCGCGCGGGCGGCGCGCTGGGGTGGAGTTTTTCCGAATCGAACACAGGCTCGGGATCGGAGGGTGCGTTCTCTTCGGGCTCGTCCACGGCTTGCTCCTCGATCGGCTCCGCGGGCGGGGCCTCCGGCGGCGGAGGCGGCGGCGGCGGCGGCGGCGGCGGTACGCGCTGGAAGACGCTCTCGCTGCGCGCGCGGAGCGCGGCGAGCTCACGCACGGATTGCGGGGTTTCGATGACGGCCGCGATGGCCTTGGCGAGCTCCTCGGCCTCGGCGGCCGTCTTGGCCGGCAAATCACGCGGGATCGTCGCAGCCCAGTGCTTCCACGTCGCGTCGCGCTTGGTTTCGTGAAAATCGATGGAGGCGCGAATCCCGCGGAACAGGAGCGTCCAGGCGGAGTCGGCCACGCGCGTTTTGCGCTGGACCGGCCGGAGCGCGCGAAAGCCTCCGGCCAGCGCGAAACGCGTGGTCGCGAGGATGGCGGGCAAGGACGCGGGGCCTTGCTCGGCGAAGACCCCGAGCAGGAAAGCCGCGATGAGCCGGACGTCGGTCGCGCCGTCCTCGATCGAGAGAGAAGCACGCTCGGCGGCGGCGCGCAGCTCGCCCCCTTGAGCGAGGCGCAACGTATCGTCCACGGCCGCGGTGGTCGCATCCATTCCGGGGCCGGAGAGGGCGTGCGTGACGAGGTTCGGATCGAGCATGACGAGGACCTCGGACCGGGCGTATGTCGGGACAGACCTACTCGGTCCCGAGCATCTGCGCCCGGAGGGCGGTCAGATCACGGAAGACGGGGCTGCCCGCCTTCCGCAAGAGGGTGCCCGAGGAGTATTGCCGACGGCACCAGTCGAGGTCCAATTCCTTGCCGACGAGCCGGGGGTAGAGGGGGTACACATCGACTCTCTCGGGCAGGAAGTCCTCGCCGAGGTCCTCGCGGATCGTGCGGGAAACGAGGGCGGAGAGGTCCTTCGCGGAGACGTCGTTCGCGCCCGAGAAGACGAGCAGGACGAAGGCCCAGCGGGCGCCCGGCTCTCCCGTGGGCACGGGCACGACGGCGGCGCCCACGACGCCGGGCAGCTTGGAGACGCAGGCCGTGACCTCGCTCGCCGGATACACGCGCGCGGCGCGGCGCGGGAGGAGGGTGGAGCCATAAAGAAACTCGGCGCCGAGGCTGGCGAGAATGAAAAAACCTTCTTTGTCGGGAAGCGGGACGAAGACGCCGGTCGCGCCCACCGCGGGCTCGCCGCTGCCCCCGGCGTCGAGCACGAGGTACGGGCGGCCGGGCGCGGGCAAGGCGCGGGCATTGCTGCTGCCGGGCCGGCGGGTCGAGACGAGCAGGCATCCGCCGCTGGCCGCGTCGACGAGGACGTTGCTCGAAGGGACACGCGTGAGGTCGTTTCTCTTGACGAACTCGTTGTGGGCGATCCAATCGAGCGGCTCGTCGACGCTGCGGAAGACGTGGCGGAGGCGCGCGAGGCGCGCGGGCTTGCGGCGAAGGTGGGCCGCGACGGTCGGGGCCACGCCGAGCACGGTGATCGGGGATGTTTCGAGCAGGGTCGGGTTTTCTTCGATGTCGGCCCTTCGCAGATGAACGAACGTCGCGCCTGCGAGCCAGGTCGAGAGGAGCAGGGCCGGCATGTGCTGCTGCATCGGGAAATCCGGCGCCGCGAGGGCGTCGCCGGGGCCGATGCGATAGGCGAAAAGGGCGTCGCGCACGGCGTCCTCGAGGGCGCGCGCGGCGGGGAGATCCACGGGGACGAGGAGCGGCGCGCGCAGCGGGGAGAAGAGCCGGGCGCAGGGTTCGTCCGGCGCATACGCATACGGCGGCGCGCGCAGGGCCGGGCCATTCTCGACGAGGGGCAACGCGAGCGCGGCGAAATCGCCGAGCGGCGGCGGATCGTCGGGATCGAAGACGACGTGCGCGGGCCCGAGCGCTTCGAGGCGCGCGGCGAGCGCGTCTGCGCCCGCGGGTTCGAGGATCGAGACGCAGAGGCCGAGGCGCAGGGCCGCGGCGAGGGTCACGACGAACGCCGGGCCGAGCGGGAGGACGATCGCGATCGGCGCGCCGGCCTTGGCGCCTCGTTGCGCCCAAACGGCCGCGCACGCGGAGGCGCGGGCGTCGATCGCGGCGTACGAGAGCGAACGCGCCGCGGAACGTTCATACCAGACAAACGCCGGCCGGCTCGAGGCGACGTGGCGCAAGATGGCGTCGTGATAGAGGTCCTGTGGTTTTCCCGGGCGGCTCCGAAGCGGAGGGCCTTTTTCACGGACGAATTCGAAGAGGGCGGACCAGAAAGGCTCGGGGGAGTCAAAACTCTCGGCGAGCCAGGCAATGGCAGGGACTTCGTCCTCGCGGGAGAGGTCGAGGCTCTGGACGAGGGCGGGGATCTCCATGAGGCGCCCGGGCAGACGAGCAGGGCGCGCGCGGCGGGCCAAGTTTTTCGCGACGCCGCGGGGCGGGATCCCTCAATTGCAGGTCGCGCCGTCGACGAAGCACTTCTGGAAGTTGCAGCGGCATTGCACCTGCCGGCCGCCCGGCAGGTCCGTGGTCCAGCCGTCCTTGGAACAATCGGAGAACGAGCACCGCGTGCGCGCCGATTCACCCCCCGGCAAGTCCGTCTCCCAGCCGTTCTTCAGGCAATCCGAAAACGAGCACCGCGTCCGCGCCGTGGTCCCGTCCGAAAAGCTCGTCTCCCAGCCGTCCTTCATGCAATCGGAGAACGAGCATCGCGTCCGCGCCGTCGAGCCATCGGGGAAGCGGGCTTCCCAGCCGTCTTTCATGCAGTCGCCGAAGGAGCAGCGCACGTCGACGTCGCCCTCGGGCGTCGAGGTCGTCCAGCCATCCTTGAGGCAATTGCTGAACTTGCACCTGCCCGAGGCAAAGACCGCGGCGGCCACGTATCGCGCCGTCTTCGCCTGCGCTTTTCGTTCGACCTCCTGCGCCGCGGCCTCGGCGGCGACGCGCTCGGCTTCGGCCTTGCGGAACCTGGCGACGTCGCTGGTCGCGTTTGCCCATTTGAGCTTCTTGGCGTCATCTCCCGCGCGATAAAGGCATTCTCCCGTGAACGAAGGGACATCGTCCGCGGGGACGTTCGGCCTCACGCGCGAGCAGGCCCGGAGGACGACGGCGTCGGCCTCGTGGTCCACGGAGGCGGCGACGAGGAGGTCGAAGAGCGCGAGCGAGGGTGCCTTTTCAATGGCCTTGTCGAGGTAGCCCACGGCCTCCATCTGGAGCTTGCCGACGTCCAGGTTGCCCGCCCGCGCGGCGTTCGTGCGCCGCGCTTCGATCACGAGCTCGGCGAAGGACGTGGCGTCATCGACGAAATCCTTGCCCTCCGCGATCCTGGCGCGCAGAGACGTGAGTTGGGCCTGGATCTCCTCGACGCGCGTATCCTCCGCCGCATCGTCTTCTTCTGCCTCCGCGGCGCGCGCGGCGGCGCGGGTCTCCGCGGGGACCCGAACCGGCTCGGGCTCGCCGAATCCGCTCGTCTGCACTTGCAGGGGAACGAGCGAACACCCCATGCCGAGGACGACGGGGAGCGCAAAGGCGAGCGCCCATCGATGCGAACCATGCGCCATGACGCAACCCTTTCAGGGAACGGCGATCTTGTTCTTCGTGCCGGGCGTGCCGCCGGGCGTGTAGCCGCCTCCGGGCATCTGCCCCCCTGCCGGCGCCTGGGAAACCCCCCAATTGGAGGCGCTCTGCGCCCCGCCGAGTGGATCCTTGCGCTCCAGCGACACGTTCCGCGCGGTCTGCGCCAAGCCGAGCGCATCGTAATCGAGCGACGTGAGGACGACCGGGCTCGTACCATTGCACCCGAACACCGTGACCTGATCTCCGTCGTCGTTCAGGACGAGGTTTCCGCGATACATGAAGCTCGAATAGACCACGTTCCCCGGCTGATCCGTCACGCCCGCAATGGCGGTGTGCCAGAACGTGAGGTACCCGCCGGCCGGGATCGACACGTCCGACGGAATGGCGAAGACCCCCTCGTTGTCCACGGGCGCCTGGCCCGCGCAGATGCTCGCGAGGTCCTGGGAGTCCGTGAGGTAGAGGCCGCCGAGCGCCACGGGCTGCGCGCCGTGATTGTACAGCTCGATGAACTCGTACTTGCCCGCTGTCCCCTGGTTCCACGGGCGGTACATGACCTCGTTCACGACGACCGTCTGGGCCGCAGCGGAGGCCGGCGTGGCCAGGAGGAGGACCGAAACAAGAAGAGAGCGCGGCTGCCTCGCTCGGATCCCGGGACGTGCCATGGAAAGGATGCTACCGCGCCGAGGCGCGCCCGCGCAATCCGCGCGTTCGCCAGCTTCTTGGCCCTGCCCTCGGGGCGCCTGGTACCCTCGTCCCGCCGGAGGGATAGGCCCGCCCGGACCCCGATGCTGGTCACCATTCGTATTCGAACCACGCGCGACGAAGGACGGACGGCGCTCTGCGAGCTCACGCTGGACCGCCGGCAGAGCTTCTCGGCGCTGGCCGAATCGCTCTTCACGCAATGGGAGATCGAGACCGCCGGGCCGCGGCTCGACCCGGAGGATCGCGCGGGCCTTTTGCGCAAGCTCGAAGGCTGGCTCGTCACGCACAGGCGCGATCTGCACTTCGGGCAGGGGCCGATTTTCGAGTACACGTGCCTGCGCCCGCCCGCGCCCCCGAAGAGGCCTCGCCCCCTGCCCCGCCCCGCCGAGGCGCCCCCTTCCCCGCCCGCGGACGATAGCGGCGAGGACGGAGCCTTGAAGCGCATCGAGGCCCAGATCGATTGGCAAGGGAGATAGGGCCATGAGCGGGGTGAAATCGCTACGCATCCGGCCGAGCAAGCGGGACGAGGAGGCCCTGCGGCGGGCCGCGGCCGAACGCGGGAAACAGGCGCGCGAGGAAGCGGCGAAGGTGGAGGCGACGAAGCCCTCCCCGCAGGCCCTCGTGCCGCGCTCTGCCGCCGTGGAAGCGTGCCTCCGACGCACCGAGCGGACGCTCGGATTGCTGTCGGCGTGCGTGGCGCTCGGCCTCGGGCTCGATCGCGAGGTCGAGCAGGCCCGAGGCCAGCTCCTCGAATTCACGCGCAAGCCGGACGCCGCGCGGATCGGGGCCGTGGACGCGCTCATCGCGTGGGTCTCGCCGCGCACGCTGGAAGAGATGCTCGCGGTCCAGCAGGAGGGGCTCGCGTGCGCGCTCGCCGTGCTGGAGACGCCCGCGTGGCAGCGGCAGCTCGAAGCCTTCCGCCCGGGGCTCGCGGCCGATCTGAAAGGTTTGGCCGGACGAAGGGCGCAAGACGGCCCTGCGAATGTCGCGAGCCTGCTCGCCGAGCTCGACGCGCTCCTCGCGGCGCGGGCGCGGGCGCGGGTCGTTTCGCTCTGCGAGGGCGGCGTCGCGGCGGGGCTCCGGGCCTCGGAGGTTCGATTCGACGCGCGCGAAGGGGCGTTCGTCGCCGAGCTCTCCGACGATCACGGGGTCTTCGCGCGGATCGCGGAGCACCTCGTGTCGTGGGCCGCGCTCCCGGACATCGATTCGATTGAAATGCGCGGGCCCGCGGAATGGGATGGCCCGGCGTGCGTCCACGGAGGGTATGCGGACGTGCTCGGGGCGCTGCGCGCGCAGGGCGTCGAGGCCGAGCTCTACGGCGAGGACGGGCGCGCCTTGTGGCCCGCGGGCGGCGACGGCGCAGGTGGCGCGGAGGTTGTCCTGCAAAACGTCGCCGTGACGGGGAGGCAAGGTTCGTCGTGACGGACCTTTTGCTCAACCTCGCAGACGCCGTCGCGCCGTCCCGCGCGAACGGGCCCGGCGCGCGCGCGGTCCTCTGGGCGCAGGGCTGCACGCTCCGCTGCCGAGGTTGTCACAACCCCGGGACCTGGACCCCGGCGCCGCGACGCGTGTGCTCCGTGCATGCGGCCGCGTCCTGGGTGCGCTCGTTCCGAGGCCTGCGCGGCGTGACCTTGAGCGGCGGCGAGCCGTTCGAACAGGCCCTCGGCTTCGCGGCGCTCTGCCGTGCGCTCCGGGCCGAGGGCGCGGACGTCGTCGTGTTTTCGGGTTTTACCCGGGACGAGATCGAATCCGACGTGCGACCTCACGCCCGGGCCCTGCTCGCCGAGGTCGATCTTCTGATCGACGGGCGGTACGAGGCCGATCTCGCGGCGCGGCTGCCCCTGCGGGGCTCGTCGAACCAGCGATTGCATTTCCTGACGGGGCGGATTCGCCCCGAGGACATCGAAGGTTTGCCCGCGGTGGAGTGGATCGGCAAGGGCGAGCGGGCGCGCGTGACGGGGTTTGCCCTCCGCGCCCTCGGGCCGAAGACCGCCGAGGGGCGAGCATGAGCGGGAGCCCCGCGCCGGACCGGGAGCGAGAGCCTGCGATCCTGCTGCTCGGCTGGCGTCGGTCCGGAAAAACCCGGACGCGGATGCGGTGGAGCCAGTATGCCCGCATGGCGCCGGTGACGGCCGAGGGAATCGGGTCTCCGCGGGTGGAGACGGGGGCGAACCCGGCACCAACGGCGGCGGTGACGGAGCACCGCGTGGAGATCGGCGAGCGCGCGGTGCGGGTGATCGACGTGCCTGGTGCGATCGTGGACGCGGCGCGGGACGAAGCCGGGGCGCTGCGGGACGCGCTGGAGCCGCGGATCGGTCGAATCGGAGGCATCGTGCTTTGCGTGGCTCCGCCCGTGCCGCCGCGTCGAAAAGGCTTGGTCGCGGGGCACGTGCACCCTTCGCTCGTGCCTGCGTATGGCGACATCTTCCCGGCGGGCGAAGGGACGGCCGAGCCCGCGGCCGCGCAAATGGAAGAGGTGCGGGCGCGGATCGACGCCGTGATGGCCTTCGTGGAGCAATTCGCGGGGCGCATGGGCATGGACGCCCGCGACGTGCCCATGGCCGTGCAGATCAATTTCGCCGATCTCGTCGCGCTCGGGGGCACGGACGACGAGGACGCGGCGGCGCGGGATCGGCTCTTCGCGCGTCATGGTCGCATGCTGCCGGCCGATCGGGCGGCCTTCACGGCGCCCGCGCAGATCGAGGCCCGGCGCGCGGAGGCGGCGGCGGTGGACGCGGATGTGTCGGCGCTGGCGACGGACATCGCGGAATTCATGCGAACGCGATGGCCTGAGCACGATCTCTGGTTTTCGGTGGCCGCGAACGTGGAGGATCCCATCGGGCATCGGAGCACGGCGGCGGGGCTCGTGTATCTCGTCGACCGGACGCTCGGGGAAGAGGCGCTCGCCGCCGCACGCGCGCAGCGCGAGGAGGCGCGAAAAGCCGAAATGGCGCGGCGCGTGGAGGCGCGGCGGGCGCTCTTGCGGCGCTTCCGTCCGGCCCTCGTCGTGGTGCCCGCGCTCGTCGTCCTCCTGCTCGCCGCGAGCACGGTGACCTGGGGGAGCCGCACCGAACATGCAGCGCCTTTGCTGATTCGCCGCGTGCGGTGGTACGCTCAATCTCATCTGGCCCCGGAGGGCCCTCCACATGGGCCGGGCCCTCGCGCGGCCCGGACGCGATCGCCATGAGCCCGAAACAAGGCGTCATCCAGGCGTGTTATCCCGCCAATCGTATCCCGGCGTCGATGCTGGCGCAGGCCTTCTTCCGGCCCCACGCGGCGAGGCCGCCGCACCCGGCCAAGGCCATTCAGCGCAGCACGACGTCCCTGCCCCCGCACCCGGCCACGGTGGCGCAACGAAAGAGCGCGGTCCCCGAGCTCGCCGGGCGTCCGCCGCACGCCGCGACGACACGCGGCGCCCCGCTGCAAAGGCGCGGCGCGGACGAACCGTCTGCATTCAGCGCGGCGCAGCCCTCGGGCGTGCACGCCTTCGAGCCGCCCGCGGGTTTCCTCGAAAACAAGCGGGCGCGGGAGGGACAGCCGCTTCCGCCCTCGGTGCTGCGCAAAATGGAGAACTTTTTCGAGGCGGATTTCTCCGACGTGCGGGTCCACGTCGGCGGCGAGGCGGCGTCGATCGGGGCGATCGCGTTCACGCTGGGCGCCGACATCCATTTCGCGCCCGGGTTTTACGAGCCACACACCTCGCGGGGCCAGGAGCTCCTCGGGCACGAGCTGACGCACGTGGTGCAGCAGCGCGAGGGGCGGGTGGCGAACCCGCTGGGCGACGGAATCGCGGTGGTGCAGGATTTCGAGCTGGAAGCAGAGGCGGATCGCATGGGAAGGGCCGTCGCCACGGGGCAACCGAAGATGGCGTCGGGCGCGCGCCCATTTCCGGCGCTCGGGCCGCCGGCGCAAAACGTCGCTCCGCTGCAGATGCGGGCCGCGCAGGCGAAGGGCGCTGGATATCGGCTCATTTTCGGGACGTACATGCACGAGAATCAGAGCCTCCCGGAGCCGCTCGCGGGCCATAGCTTCGTCGCGCTCGAAGAGCCGACTGGAGAGCGGCACGCCTTTGGTTTTTCGCCGCAGAATTACGGCTCCTACGATCCCCACCGCGACATCGGCAAGCTCATGTCGGGCGTCCCCGGCGTGGTGCATGACGACAAGGCGGCCTTTGAAAAACCCGGGGTGCGGCTCAAGGAGTACCCCATCGACGCGGCGCAGGCGCAGGCGGCGATGGCGAAGGTGGCCGAGTATCAGGCAGGGCGGCACCGATTCAACCTGCAATCGAAGCAATGCTCGGCGTTCGCGCTCGACGTGCTCAGGGCCGCCGACGTGAAGACGCCGGTGAGCGGATCGGTGCGCGGGCCACGCGACGTGTACGAGAAGCTGCGGTAGAGTTTTCCTGCGGACGACGCGGAGGAGGCGGCGATGGCGAACGGCGAGGGCGAGGGGAAAAAGCAACGAGCGCCGCATCCGGCGACGGTGCAGCGGAAAACGGCGACGACGGCGCAGCCCGGAAAACGGCCGAGCCGGCCGCCGCACCCGGCCACGGTGCAGAAGAAATCGGCCGCGAATGCCGGCGCGCGCAAGGAGCGGCCGCCGCACCCGGCCACGGTGCAGAAGAAATCGGCCGCGAATGCCGGCGCGCGCAAGGAGCGGGCGCCGCATCCGGCCACGGTGGCCCGGACAAACGGGGCCGCGCAACGCCAGGCGGCTCCTGGGAAGACCGGCGCGCTCACGCTGGCGTCCGGCTCGGCGCTGTATCACGCGACGAGTTACGCCGGGATCAACGTGATTCTGCGGTCGGGGATCGGAGCCGTGACCGGGCGGACGGGCTCGGTGTTTCCCACGTCGACCGCGCTCGATGCCGGACGCGCGGGCTCGGGCGGGCCGGCGGCGGTGCTCGAGCTGCGAACGACGCGCGCCTTGCAGGGCGGTCGTGACGCACCGCAGGCGAAGACCGCGGCCCCGGCCGAGCCGGCCGAAGGCGACACGCCGCCCGATTTCGCGGTCGATCGCCGCGGCTCGCGTTCGATGCAGTGCAAGCTGCATCCGCGCGCGTGGGGCGCCCTCGAGCCCGTGGCGGTGCACCTGCGCGACGCGCGCGGCGCCTGGGCGCGCTTCACGGTCGCGCAGTACCGCGACATGTCGAGCGCGGGATAAACCGCGTTCGCGCCCTTGCCTCGGCGCTCCGGCTTCTTCACCATGCGCACTCCGCACATGGCGTCGCTCGAAGACATCACCAAACGCTACTACGAGACGACGGCCTCGCGTGGCCACCGCCCGACCGCCGAGCACTACCGAACGAGCGCCGCGGGCCTCTTGCGCCGCCTCGGCCCATGGCTGCCCGAGGATCGCACGACGCTGTGCCTCGACCTCGCCTGCGGCTGCGGCGAGCTCATCTACGCGCTCGAACAACGCGGCTTCGCCCGTACGCGCGGCGTCGATCTCTGCGTCGAGGAGCTCGACGAGGCCCGCAAGTTCGTGCGCGGTGAGCTCGTCGTCGGCGACGTGATCGATCACCTCGCGGCCGAGCGCGAGGGCTCCTACGGCTTCCTCACCGCCTTCAACATCGTCGAGCATCTGCCCAAGGATCGGCTCGTCGACTTTTTCCGCGAGGCGCGCCGCGTGCTGCGCCCCGGCGGCGCGCTCGTGGGCATGGTGCCGAACGCCGTCTCTCCGTTCGGCGCGGCGGCGCGATACTGGGACATCACGCACCAGATCGCATTCACGCCGAACAGCATCACGCAGCTCGCCGCGATGACAGGCTGGGGCGACCGCGTGGAGTTCCGCGAATGCGGCCCGGTGCCGCACGGCGTGAAGAGCGCGATCCGGTATGTCGCGTGGCGGGCGATGCGCGGCGCGATCGCGGCGTGGTTTCTCGTGGAAAATGGAGCGACGCGCGACGGGATTTATTCGTCGGACATGCTCTTCCGGCTGCGAAAGGGAGCCTGAGGCGCCATGCGTGTCCTCGTCCTCGGGCCTCGATTCGCGGACGGCTTCGCCGACAACGTCGCCGAGACGCTCGTGGAGATGGGCCACGAGGTCCTGGGCGCCGAAGAAGTCGATCACGCCGCGTACTGGTCGGTCCCTCGCCGCGCGCTCCGCATGGTGGAAGAGCGGGTCTTCGGAGACGCGCCATTGCCGCAGGATCGAAAGCTCCTCCGCCTCGTCGAGAATCGCCGGCCGGACGTCTTGCTCGCGCTCACGTGGGACGTGCACCCGGAGATCCTCGACGCGCTCGGCCGGCTCGTGCCGGGGCGGCGCATTCTCTGGTGGGGCGACGCGCCGGCGAACAGCCGCAGGTTCGGGCTCGTGAATCCCTACTGGGACAAGGTGTACGTCAAGGACCCGGACGCCGTGAAAAAGCTACGGCTCGCGGGCCAGACGTGCGCGCTCCTGCACGAGGCGATGAACCCGCGCTGGCATCGGCCGCTCGCGAAGCAGACGAGCGACGCCGTGGTCGTCGCTGGAAACTATTATGCGTTTCGCCAGGCCGTTTTGATGCGCCTGCTCCGCGACGGCGCGCGGCTCGAGCTCTACGGCACCATGCCGCCGCCCTGGTCGGCGAAGGAGATCCGGACGAGTTTTTCCGGGAAATACGTCGTCCGCGAGGAGAAGAGCCGCGTGTTCGGCGCGGGGATGGCCTGCCTCAACACGTTCGCGCTGGCGGAGGGCAACTCGCTGAATTGCCGCGCGTTCGAGATCGCGGGCGCCGGCGGGCTCCAGCTCGTGGAGTTCCGGCCGACGCTGCTCCAGTGCTTCGATCCGGGGAAAGAAGTGCTCACCTTCGAGACATACGAGGAGCTCGCGGGCCACCTCGAACACGCGCGCCGCTTCCCGGCCGACATGCTCGCCATCCGCGAGGCCGGCGCGCGCCGCGCCCTCGCCGAGCACACGTATCGACACAGGCTCGAAACCATCCTCGCGGATCTCGCCTGACGAATGGCCATGTCCCTCCGCGTCCTCCACGTCATTCCGAGCTTCTGGCCCGCGACGCGGTATGGCGGACCGATCGAAGGCGTGCTCCGTCTTTGCCAGCGCCTCCTCGGCCTCGGCGTGACGGTCGAGGTCGTCACGACGGACGCCGACGGCGCGGGGGATCTGCCCGTGCCCCACGCGGAAAAGACGCTCGCCGAGGGCGTGCCCGTCCGCTATTTCCCGCGCAGGCCTCGCACGCGTTTTGCCGTCTCCGCGCCGCTCGCGCTCCACATCGCTCGGGAAATCCCGCGCTGGGATCTGGTGCACGTCACGGCCCTGTTCTCGTTTTCGTCGGCCGCGGCCATGGCCCTCGCGCGGCGCGCACGTGTGCCCGCCGTCCTCTCGCCGCAGGGCACGCTCATGCCGTGGGCCATCGGCTCGAAGCGCTGGAAAAAGGCTCCCTATTTCGAGCTCGTCGAGCGAAAGAACGTCCTCTCCGCCGCGGGCGTGCACGCGACGAGCGACGAGGAGGCAAGCCAGATCCTCCGCCACGTCCCCGGCGCGCGCACGTTTGTCGTACCAAACGGCGTCGATTTGCCCGACGCGCTCCCCGACGTGCCTCGCGAGAAGGCGCGGATCGTTTTTCTGGGCCGTATTCACCCGGTGAAGGGGTTCGACGTGCTCGTCCCTGCCCTCGCCCGCGTCGCCGCCGCCATGCCCGAGGTGGAGACGCTCGTCGCCGGGCCGGACGAGGACGGCGAACAAGCGCGCGTCGAGGCGCTCCTCACCCGCGTCACGCCTCGCCCGCGCATGCGGTTTCTCGGGCCTGTGTATGGAAAGGACAAACAGAAGCTCCTCGCGTCGGCCACGGTTCTCGTCCTGCCGTCACACGGCGAGAATTTCGGGATCGTCGTGGCCGAGGCGCTCGCCGCGGGCACGCCCGTCGTCGTGAGCAAGGCTTGTCCCTGGAAGATCCTGGAAGAGCGCGGCGCGGGCGCCTGGGTCGAGAACACGCCCGAGCGGATCGCCGAGGCGCTGCTCGCGATCCTCGAAGACCCCGCGCGCGCCCGGCGCATGGGAGAAGCGGGGCGCGCCGTGGCCGCCGGATTCGGCTGGGACGCCATTGCGAGGCAGATGCTCGGGCATTACGAGGCGATCGTCGCCGAGGCGAGGCGGCGTTGAAGATCCTCGTCGTCTCCTCGGTCGGCGGTCACCTGACCGAGATCATGCAGCTCGCCCCGGTCCTTGCGGGCCACGAGGTCGTGCTCGTCCTGAACGACGAGGCCGCATTGCCGGATTTCCCGTTCGCCCGGGTCTACCGCATCGCGCACGCCGAGCGGGACGCGCGCGTGCTCTTGAACTTCTTCGAAGCCGCGCGGATCCTGCGCCACGAGGATCCCGACATCGTGCTCTCGGCCGGCGCGGGCCCGGCGGTCCCGGTCGCGCTCGTGGCGCGGATCGGAACGCGGGCACGGGTCGTGTTCGTCGAGACGGCCGCGGCGATCGTCCGCCCCACGCTCACGGGCCGGCTGATGGCGCCGCTCGCGCACCATTTCTTCTATCAATGGGACACGCTCGCGCGGTTCTTCCCGCGGGCCGAGAAGGCGAGCATTCATTTCGGATGAGGATCTTCGTCACCGTCGGCAATGCGCTCGTCCCCTTCGACCGGCTGCTCCGCTGGGTCGACGAGGCCACGTCCGCGCTCGCCGTGCCCGCCGATGGCCTCTGCCAGCACGGCCCGAGCGAGGTTCGTCCGCGGGCGCTCACGCCACGCGAGCACCTCTCCCGCGCGGAATTCGAGCGCGAAATGGATCAGGCCGACGTGGTCGTCTGCCACGCGGGCGTCGGAACGCTCGCCGATGCGCTTCGCCGCGGCCATCGCCCGATCGTCGCCGCGCGCCGCGCCGGGTTCGGCGAAATCGTCAATGACCACCAGCTCGAGATCGTCACGGTCCTCGGGCAGGAGGGGCGTATCGAGGTCGCGGAGGACGCCGAATCCCTTCGTGCGGCGCTCCTGCGGTATGCGCGGGGCGAGGCGCGGCGCGGCGCTCCGCGGGACGAGGATCCTGCGCGGCTCTTGCCCGTGGCGCGCGCGATCGCCGAGGGTCCTGCCCGCGCGCGCCCGCCGCTCTTCGGAAAACTCGCCATGGGCGCGCTCGCCGCGCTGGGCCCTTCCCTCGATCGCTTGCGCGTCCGATGAGACCGCGCGCTTGCCCCGGCGCCGCGCTCCCGCTACGTTCGGCGGCGCGATGAGCATGACCCGCGAAAACGCGCGTTCCGCGTGCCGGATCTGCGGGGCGCGTGGAGCGCCGGAGGAGTCCTTCGAGGAGATCGCCTGTTTCCGCTGCGCCACCTGCGGCACCGTGCAATCGAACGTTCTGCCCACGGTGGAAGAGCTGGCGACGCATTACGCCGGTTTTTCCGAGGGCTACACGGCCGGCATGGGCGCCGAGCGGTTCGCCCGCGAGATGCCGAAACGACACGCCGCGAAGCTCGCGCTCGTGCGCCGTCATGCGCCCTCCGGCAAGCTGCTCGACGTCGGCTGCGGGGAAGGCGGGTTCCTCTCGCAGGCCCTCGAAGCCGGCTTCGACGCCGTCGGCTGCGATTACTCCGTACGAAAAGAATACCCGCCCGGCGTCAAGGTTTTTCCGGGCAACCTCGACGCCGAGGGCGGGCTGCCGTTCGAGGACGCGAGCTTCGACGCCGTCACGTCCTGGGCCGTGATCGAGCACGTCCGCGACCCGCACGCCGCGATGCGCGAGGTGCGCCGCGTCCTCAAGCCAGGCGGATTTTTCTTTTGCGATACGCCCCTCTGCGGCGATGCCTCGGAGCGCCTCGTCGCGGCGCGCTCGCACTGGTTCTGCCCGCCCGAGCATATTCACGTGTTCTCGTATGGCTCGCTCTCGCGCCTCGTCTGGGCCGCGGGCCTCGACGTCGTGTATTCGACGCCCTCGTTCGAGCGCTCGGCGCCGAGGTATGTGGCGCGGCGCCTGCGAAACGTGCTGGTCGGCGTCGTCCTCGGGCGCACGCTGCGCCATTTCGACCCGGGCGCGTGGGAGCGACGGCGGCAGAGCGTGGTCACGCAGATCGGGGACATCCAGCTCCTCGTCGCGCAGAAGCCGCGGGGCTGACCGTGCCGCCCGCTTGCCCCCCGGCCGCGAGGCCGCTAGTTTCATCGGAGGTGCCGGCATGAGCCCCGATCCTCGAGCGAAATTCCGCGCGCTGACCCGGGTCTTCGACCCGATTTACCGGCCGTACCTCGACGCCGACGACGGACCCGGCTCGTCGTACGTCCCGGAAGCGCACGAGCACTATCGCGCCGAGCTCGAAGCCGCGCTCGACCTGAACGACAACGCGAAGCTCCTGCTCGCAGGCCAGCCCGGATGCGGCAAGACCACGCTCTTGCTCAGCATCGCCCACAGGCTGCGGCGCGAGGGGCGGCTCGTCGCGTTCGTCGACCTCGAAGCACAGACGGCCGTGCAGGACCTCGGCTCGCTGGAGATGTACCTCGCGGCCAAAGCCGAGATCGTCGCGGAGGTGAAACAAGCGGGAATCAGCCTCTCGGAGAAGACGACCGAGATGCTGCGCAGCGCCCTCGAGCGCCTGCTGGGCTCGCCCGTCGCGCCCGACCTCGACGCCCTCGGCGCAGCGCTCCGCCGGCTGCTCTCCACGGTACGCGAGAGCAAGCTCTTGCGCGACGAGCTGCGGCGGCAAATCAAGGAATCGGGCTTCGAGCCGATCGACATGCTCGCCGGCCTGCTTGACGATCTCGAAGAGCACCGGCCCGTCGTGCTGCTCGATGGCCTCGACAAACTCCCGCCCGTGCAGGCGCGCGACGCGTTCCTCGGCGATGAGAAGAAGCCGATGGTCGAGGCGCCGGGCGCGGCGATTTTGACGATCCCGATCTCGCTGATCTACGAGCCGACGTTCAACGTCCTCTCCGAGAGGTACAACAACGCGGGCAGCGCGGTCCTCCCCGCGGTTCGTCTCTACGATCTGAACCCCCACACGAACACGCGCAGGCGCTCCGAGCAGGGCGTGAGCATCATGCGCCGCATCGTCGAGGCGCGCGTCGAGCCGATCGATCCGCGGATCGTGATGCCCGAGGCCGTCGAGCGCGCGATCGTGGGCTCGGGCGGGAACATCCGCGAGCTCGCGCGGCTCTTGCAATCGAGCGTGGTGAAGGCGCACGTCCGCCGCGGCACGTTCATCGAGGAGCAGGACGTGGCCGCCGCCATCGCCGACCAGCGCGAGTCGTTCCGCCGCGCCTACGATCCACGCTTCTTGCCGGTGCTGGAGAAGGTGCGGCGCGAGTTTCGCCTCGAAGGACAGGGCGACGTGACGAAGCAGCTCCTCTACGGGCTCTGGGTGATCGAATACCGCAATGGCATCGCCTGGTATTCGCTGCCCGACCCCGTGGAGCAGCTCCTCCGGCAAATGGAGAACTGGGCCGGATGACGCCGGAGGCGCGCATCGAGGAGATCTCGGCGCGGCTCTCGCTCGCGCAGGGATCGCCGTCGCTGCTCGTCGTGGTGGCCGAATCCGACGCGACGCTCGACGAGGCGCGCGGGCTGCTCGTGGGCATTTTGCAGACAGCGTCGATGCGCGTGGAGGACCTCGGCGCGTGTGACGTCGACACGGGTCCGGCGCGCTGGGTCGAGCTCACGCACGAGCGCGCGGGAGGCGCGTACGTGCTCTCCGCGGCGCCGTGGGGCCCGTTCAGCGGCGGCGCATTCGCGGGCCTCCTGAACGCCGAGCGCGAGTTCTTGCGGCGGCTCTCGGGCCCGGTGCTGCTCGTCGTCTCCCGCGAGACGGAGCGAATCCTCCGGCAAAAGGCGCCCGATTTCTTCACGTGGGCCGCGCGGGCGTACGAGCTGCCCGCGCCCGCGGAGCTCGCCGCGATCGCGCGCAAGCTCGGCGTCCTGCCCGCGCGCGCGCCCGGCGTCCCCTCGGAGGAGGCGCCGATTCGATTCCTCCACCTCTCGGACCTCCATTTGAGGCCGCAGCGGGTGAAGCGATACGATCAAGACCGCGTGCTCCGCGGCCTCGTCGATTTCCTCGCGCAGGACCGCGCGCGTTTCCCGCTCGACCTCGTCTTCGTCACGGGCGACCTCGCCCACAGCGGCAAACCCGAAGAGTTCGAGCTCGTGGTCGATCTCTTCCGGCACATCCTCGACGTGACGGGCGTCCCGCCCGCGCATTTCTTCGTCGTCCCCGGCAACCACGACGTCGACCGCGACGTGGGCCGGTGGCTCCGGCGCACGCTCGACAAGGACGAGGAGGCGATTGCCTTCTTCGAGGACGAGCACGCCCGGCGATTCCACGCGCAGAAGCTCGAAGCGTATCGCGCGGGCCTCGCGCCGCTGCTCGGTGAGGACCGCGCGCTCGGCCTCGGTGTCGGCGCGAATACGGTCGAGGTCGTGACGGTGCGCAGCGCGCGGATCGCGGTGGCGTCGTTCAATTCGTCGTTTTTCGCGCAAGGCGACGACGATCACGGAAAGCTGTGGCTCGGCGAGCCGAACGTCGATCGCGCCGGCGACCGCATCGCCGACGAGGGCGCGCGGGCCGCCATCGCGCTCATGCACCACCCGTTCGAGGAGCTGCACGAGCTCGAGCGCGACATCATCGAGCACCGCTTCGAGCGGGTCTTCGACCTCGTCCTGCGCGGCCACATGCATCAGCCGAAGAGCCGGGGCATTGCCTCGCAGCGCGGCGGGTTCGTCGAGCTCGCGGCGCCGTCGGCCTACCAGGGCAGCCCGTGGCCGAACGGCTGCCTGCTCGGCGAGCTCTTCCCGCGCTCGGGCAAGGTGCGAATCACGCCGTACACGTATGCTTCGGGCGCGGATCCCTGGGTGCTCGATACCAAGGTGTTTCCGGACGACGCGAAGGACGGATACACGCACACGTTCAGTGTGCCCGAGAAGAAGCGAACGCCGAGCGTATTGCGGAGGCATCTGGCCCGGGCGACGGAAGAGGCGGTGGAAGCCGCGCCGGAGGCCGTGCAAAGGCAGGTCGCGAAGGTGCTCGGCATCGAGGCGCCGAGCAGCCGGATGTCGAAAGAGGTCGCGAAAAAGGTCGCGCGGGCCGCGGCGGCGAAGGTGGACGATCCGGCATTGCTCGCGAACGTGGTGGACGAGCGGCGCATGAGCACGGCGCTGAGCAAGACGGCCGCGGACGAGCTCGAAGCAGGAGGACCGACACGGATTCCGCGGTCGGACCCGCAATTCTTGGAGAAAGCGCTCGGGCGGGTGGCGGAGTTCATCCACCGCAAGGTTCGCGGCAAGGTGGCGAAGGACGCCGCCCGCGACGAGATGCTCGTGCAGCTCATCGCCACGGCGCTGAGTCACATCGTGGATGGGCCTGTCTCGGTGGAACGCTTGCTCCCGGACGCCGGGCGACCGCTCATCGTGATTGGCGCTCCGCATGATGCGCCGGCGATTCGGTCCGTCATCGGCGTGCATCTGGTATCGAAACTAGGGGATTGGGCGCACAACGAGCTTTCGGAGAAGAGACGCGAGCGACTCGATCTCCATCTGGAGAGCGCGCATGCCGAGCACGGCGCGCTCGTGGAAGTGTACACGGGCGAGGGCGACGCGGTGCCACGCATCGAGCCTACGAAGACGCCGTCAGGCCGGAACGTCTTCGTGCTTCATCTGTACTGGTAGGGACGCCGCTCTCAGAACGAAAGCGCGAATCCGTCCGCCGTCGGCTGGAAGCGGACCTTGGTCTCGTCCTTCCGCGCCGCGCTCGTGGGTTTGTCCGGGCTCGAAGAGCGCGTCGCCACGAAAACGATGCCGACGATCGTGAGCGGCAAACCCACGAGCATGGCCGTTCCGCCCGTCGAGATGAGCACGATGCCGAGCGGGTCTTTTCCCTTGTCCCGCACGCGATCGATGCCCCAGGCGAGGCTCGCCGTGCCCATCCCGAGCGTGATGGCGCCGCCGATCAGGAGCCCCACGCCGGACGAGCGCTTCTTCTTTTTCTTCGGCCGCCGCAGCTTCTCCAGGTCGACCTCGACGGGGGACGCGGAGACCACGGGGACCTGCGGGAGGTCAATCGTCACCGAAGCGCACGCGCAAAGCGAGAAGATGCCGCGCGAATCGCAGGTCTGCGTGCCCGGCCGGCCATCCTGGCAGGCGCAACGAACCTCCGCGCCGGGCCTGCACATCCGCGGCCCGGCCGCGAGGAACGTGGGATCGTAGCTGAACGACACGGACGGCGCCGAGGGCGAAGGCTCCTCCGCGCGCGCGAGCGACGCCACCGTGAGGAGCGCCGCGACCATCAAGCAAATACCAAGCGATTTCGCCATGATGCCATTCCTTGGCGTGAATGCGATAGCGCAAGGTACCACGAAGCGGACGGGCGGCGCAATCTCGCGCCGCGTCACGCGTCCAGGAGCGCTGCAAAGCCCCGCGCCGGATCCTGCGGGTCGAAGACGAGCGTGAGCGTCCCTTTTCCTGCAAACGCGCGCCATTGTTCGCGGAGACGGGAGAGCACGCGTCGCGCCTCGCGCACCCGCTCGGGCGCGAGCACGGGGGCGGCCTCGACGCCCGCGCGGGCGCAATTCGAGGCGATGACCTCCAGGATCGCGGCGTCGGCGTCCTCCGCAGAGGACCATCGGGCGCCCGCGAGCGCCTCGGCGAGCAAAAGCTCGGCGAGGTCGTCCCCGAAGCCCGCGTACTTGTTTGCGCCGCCCTTGCGATTGGCTTCGTCGTTGATGCGCGCCGGATCCACGCCCGCGTCGACCCGCCCCCAAAACCCCTTTTTCAGGCCAAACGCCGCCTCGACGACCAGGTGCACGAGGTCGTGCGGGAGCTCGTCGCCGTAGGTCGGAAAGACCCAGGAGACCTCGGTGCCGTCGCTCCGGTGGACGTAGATGCGGTCGCGCTGGCCGGGGACGCGGACGAAGGCGGCGCGGAGGTGCGGGGGCATGGACGTGGGATCAGGAGGCGAGCTCGGGCTCCTCGAAGGCTCCGCGGTACACCGCGTCCACGGACAGCGAGCAGCCAATCGACACGAGGTCGATCGAGCCGCTCGCCGCCTCATGCAGAATCCAGGCGCCTTCATCGGCTCGACGGTAGACCTCGATGAGCTTGGTCTGGTACGAGACGAGAACGTATTCGCGAAGGGAGGGAATTCGCCGATAGTGCGCGAATTTCTGGCCACGGTCGTAGGCCTCGGTGCTCTTCGAGAGCACCTCCACGAGCACGATGGGATTGACGATGCCGTTTTTGTCCTCGGCATCCACCTGGAGCTTGCCGCAGATGACGCTGACGTCGGGGTAGGTCGATAGGCCAGTCGCTTGGATCCGGATGCGAACGTCCGCAGGATGTACCCGGCAGGGACGGCCCTCGAGCTGGTTGCCGAGCGCTCGGAGCACGTTCCCCGCGAGGAGTCCGTGGTCAGGCGTCCCCCCGGCCGTGTCGTAGATCTGTCCGTCCAGGTACTCGTGCTTCGTCTCGCTCGCCTCTTCGAGGGCGAGGTACTTTGCGAACGTGACCTTGAGCTTCCCCGCCGGCTCCGCCATGACCGAACCTCCACCGACAACCTAGCGCGCCCGCCGCAACGCCGTCAGCTCTCGCCGCCCGGTTTTTCCAGCCAGAACGACCCGATCCCCAGCGCATCCATCCTCGTGCGCCGATAACAATCGATCGCCTGGTCCGGCGTGTGCACGATCGGCTCGTTTTCGTTGAACGACGTGTTGAGCAGCACCGGGACCCCCGTCTTCTCCTCGAAGACCCCGAGCAGGTCGTAATAAAGCTCGTTCTCGGCCCGCCGCACCGTCTGCACGCGGCCCGTGCCGTCCTCGTGCGTGATCGCCGAGAGTTTGTCCTTCCATTCCGGGCGGACCTTGTAGACGATGATCATGAACGGCACCTCGTGATCCCCGCGGAAACAGGTGCTCAGCTTCTCGAGGCGCACGACGGGCGCGAACGGGCGGAATGGCTCGCGGTTTTTGATGCGCGCGTTCAGCGTGGCCTTCATCCCCGGCCAGCCCGGATGGCAGAGGATGCTGCGGTTGCCGAGCGCCCGCGGGCCCCATTCCTCGCGGCCCTGGAACCAGCCGACGATCTTGCCCTCGGAGAGCGCTTGCGCCGCCGCCGCGAGCAATTCGTCCCGGCCGAGCTTGCGGAACGGGAGGCCCGAATGCACGAGCGCCGCCTCGATTTCGTGGTCCTGGAAGCTCGTCCCCCAGTACGCATGCTTCACCTCGGGCGTCCGCGCCTCGCCGTGCACGCCGTGCTTCACCCAGAGCGCCGCGCCCACGGCCGTGCCGTCGTCCGAGGCCGCGGGCTGGAAATAAGCCCGGTCGACCCAGCCCTCGGTGATCATTCGACCATTGCCGACCGAATTCAGCACCGACCCGCCCGCCATCGCCACGCTGCGCACGCCCGTCCGCTCGACCGCGTCCCCCACGAGCGCGAGATACACCTCTTCAAACCGCGTTTGCAGCGACGCCGCGACGTCCCGATCCCGATCCGTGATCGGCTCCTCGCGCCGGCGCGCAGGGCCGAAGAGCGTGGCCATCGCGTCCGACCAGAGCCGCGGGATCTGGATCTCCGCGCCGTCCACGGTCTCCATCCCCTCGCTCGACTTGTGGTGCCTGAAAAACGTCAAATCGAGCCGGAGGCCCTGCTCCGGATCCCAGCGCACGAGGCGACGCATCTCCCGGGCGAATCGATTGACGCCGTACGCCGACAGACCCATCACCTTGTATTCCTCGCCGAACTTGTCGAAGCCGAGGAACTGGCAGACGGCCGTGTAAAACACGCCGAGCGAGTGCGGCCAGAGGTTCTTTCGCAAGATCTGGATGCGATTGCCCTCGCAAAGGCCGACGAGGCTCGTCGCGAAATCGCCGGCGCCGTCGCAGGTGATCGCCGTTGCGCGGTCGAACGGCGACCAGTAGAACGCGCTCGCCGCGTGCGCGAGGTGATGCTCGACCCGGTGGAATTTCGCGCGGATCGAGGCCTCCGGGACGCCGAGCGCCTCGGCCACGAGCCCGCCGCTCGTCGCGACCTCGCGGTGCACCGCGAGCCGCTTCACCGCGCTCGGCACGCCCGTGAACGGCCTCGACGCGATGAACGCGACCTTCGCCGCCACGTTCGCCCGCGGATCACGCGCCACCGCGATGTCCGTGAGGTCCTGCGCCGTCGCCCCCGCGAGGCGCAGGACCTCGGCCACGGCGAGGCGCGGAAAACCTGCACAGTGCTTTTTCCGGTTGATCCGCTCCTCGGCGATCGCCGCGAGGATGCCCCCCTCACCGATCAGCGCCGCCGATGCATCCCCGTGCGCCGAATTGATGCCCAAGACGAGACGCGACATTCATTTCTCCGTTGCGCCCAGGTCGCGCGGAGGCGAAAGGTAACGATCGAAAGCGGGCAGCGTCAAGCCGGCATGGTCCGGGGCCCGCAGGATCCCCTTCGCATGCGCGTCGTCGCCGTCAACCAATTTTATGCCCCCGACCACGCCGCCACGTCGCAGCTGCTCACCGAGCTCTGCGAGGACCTCGCCGCCGCGGGCGACGACGTGACGGTCATTGCGAGCCGCGGCGGATATCTCGGCGGCGACGCACCTCCCCTTCCAACTCGCGAGCACATCCGCGGCGTCGACGTCGTGCGGCCCTTCGCCACGCGCTTCGGCAAGGCCACGATGGCCGGCCGCCTCGCCGATTACCTTTCGTTCTGGGCCACGAGCGTGCTCGCTGCCGCCCGCGAAGCCAAACCCGACGTGCTGCTCGTGCTCACGACCCCGCCGATGATCGCCGCGGGCGGCGCGCTCGTCGCCCTCGCCCGCCGTTTGCCGCTCGTGACGTGGGTGCAGGACGTCTATCCGGAGGCCGCGATCCAGCTCGGTTATCTCGCGCCGCGTGGCCCGGCGTCGCTCGCGCTGCTCGGCCTCGGCCGCGCGACGCACCACGCCGCCGCCCGCATCGTCGCGCTCTCCGAAGGCATGGCCGATCGCCTCGTCGCGCAAGGCGCGCCCCGCGAGCGTATCCGCGTCCTGCCGAACTGGTCCGACGGCCGCCTCGTGTCGCCCCGCGAACGCGAGGGTCATCCTTTTCGTAAAGCCCATGGTTTGGACGGACGATTCCTGGCGATGTACAGCGGCAACCTCGGCATCGGTCACGACGTCCGGACGTTCGTCGAGGCCGCGCGGCGCCTGAAGGATTCGTTGCCCGAGCTCGTCGTGTTGTTCATCGGGGACGGCGTGCGGCGCGCCGAGGCCGAGGCGCTGGCGAAGGGCCTCGAAAACGTGCGTTTCCTGCCGTATCAGCCCCACGACGCGATCGGCGAGAGCCTCTCGGCCGCGGACGTCCACCTCGTCTCGTTGCGCGAGGATCTCGAAGGCTTGCTCGTCCCGAGCAAGCTGTACGGCGCGCTCGCCGCGGGGCGGCCGGTGCTCTACCTCGGACCGCCGCGCTGCGAGGTCGCCCGCGTGGTGCGCGACGACGATCTCGGCTGGACGGGCCGCCCCGGCGACGTCGAGGGCCTGTGCCGCGCGCTCGAAGACGCGGTCACGCGGAGGGCCGTCTGGGACGAGAAGGGCACGCGAGCCCGCAGGATCTTCGACGAACGGTACGATCGTCCCGTATCCTCGGCCCGCTACCGCGCCCTGTTGAAGGAGGCGTCGAACGCTCTGCCGCCGCTCGCGCGTCGGCCTTGAATGTGGAAGACCCACCGGACAACCAAGATCCAGCGATGATGGGAGGCATCGGAGCATGAGGACCTACCTGGCGGCGTTCGCGCTCTCGGCGCTCGTCAGTGGGATCTTCACGCCGCTCGTGCGCCTCCTCGCGTTCCGGCTCGGCGCGGTCTCGCGGCCCGGCGGCAGGCACGTGCACCGCCACGAGACGCCGAGGCTCGGCGGCCTCGCGATTTTTGCGGGGTTCTTCGCGCCGCTCGTGGGCCTGTTTTTCGTGCAATCGGTCGTGGCGCAGGCGTTCACCCAGGACGTGCGCAAGGTCATCGGCCTCTTCGCGGGCGGCGCGATCCTCTGCGGCGTGGGGGCGATCGACGACACGCGTGGCCTCCGCGCGCTGCACAAGCTCTATGCGCAGCTCGTGGTGGCCGTGCTCGCGTTCGCCTGCGGATTCCGGATCGAGGCGATTTCCTTGCCCTTCGTGGGCGAGCTGTCGATGGGCATCTTCGCCCTGCCCGTCACGGTGCTCTGGATCGTGGGCATCGTGAATGCGGTGAACCTCATCGACGGGCTCGACGGGCTCGCCGCGGGCGTCGTGTTCTTCGCAGCCCTGACGAATTTCGTCGTCGCGTATCTGTCGTTCGGCACGCTGCCGGCGCTCTTCATGGCGACGATGATGGGCGCGATCATCGGGTTTCTTTTCTACAATTTCAACCCCGCGCGCATCTTCATGGGCGACTCGGGGAGTTATTTCCTCGGCTACGTCATCGCCGCGACGTCGCTCATCGGCGCGACGCAAAAGGCGTCGACCACGGTCTCGCTGCTCGTGCCCGTGGTGGCGCTCGGCGTGCCGATCTTCGATACGCTCTTCGCGATGGTGCGGCGCTGGCTCGAGCGGCGGCCGCTGTTCTCGCCGGATCGCGGGCACATCCATCACCGCCTGCTCGACATGGGCATCACGCATCGACGCGCGGTGCTCATCATTTACGGCGTGAGCGTGCTGCTCACGGTGGCGGCGATCGGGATCTCGCTCGGCCGGAGCTGGCAGGTGGGGCTCGCGCTCGTGGCGAGCAGCGTGGTGTTCATCGGGCTCGTGCGCGCCGTGGGCTATTTCGAGCAGGTGCACGGGCGGCGGCGGCAAAAAGAGAGGCTGCGCTCGCGCGACAGCGAGATCTTGCGGCGGCTCTTGCCGCGGCTCCCCGCGCGCTTCGAGGCGGCGCGGTCCGAGGCCGACGTTCTCTCCACGCTCGGGCTCTTCGCGCTCGACGGGCAGCTCGCGTACGTCGAGATCCTCCCCGTGACCGAAGGCGAGCCGACGGCGTTTCGCTGGACGAACCCCACGGACGAGGATCCCTACGGCCGGGATGTTGTGTCGGCGCGTTATCCGATCGGCCGGGACGACGCGGCGCGGGCGGAGCTGAAATTCGGCCTGCGCAGCGATTTCGGCGACGTCTCGCCGCAGACCGAGGTGCTGCTCCAGGTCGTGACGGACATGGTGGAGGCGAGCCTCGCGCGCGTGAAGAGTCGCCTCGCGCCGCGGGTGCTTGCGGAAGCGGCGGCAGCCGAAACACCGGCGCTCGAGGCCGCGTCGGGGACGTGAGGAGACGACTTGACGGCCAGTTTTTGATGGCCAAGGCTGCCCCGCGGTGATTCTGCTTTATCATCATATCCTGCCCGAGGGCGACGCCGCGGGCCTCTCCGACGAGGATGGGCTCTTTTTCCGGCACAGCCCCGAGGCGTTCCGGTTTCACCTGGAGGAGCTTCAGCGGCGGGGTTATCGGTTCGGCTCGCTCGATGATCTCGTGCGCCAGATCGACGACGGCCGCGCGGAGGACGATCACTCGGCATTCGTGACGTTCGACGACGGCTGGCGAAACCAGCACGAGCACGCCTTGCCGATCCTGCGGGCGCTCGGCATCCCGGCGACGTTCTTCGTCACGACGGAACACCTCCGCAAAGGTGTCTCGTGCGCGAAGCGGATGGGCCCGGCCGAGCTGCGCGCGCTCGTGGACGCGGGCATGACGATCGGCTCGCATACGCGCACGCACCCGGATCTCGTGCGCCTCGACGATACGCGCCTGGAAGACGAGCTGCGCGGGAGCCGGCAGGATCTCGAGGATCTGCTCGGCAGGCCCGTCACGCTCTTCGCCTATCCGGGCGGCTCGCTCTCCGCGCGCGTGGTCCGCGCCGTGCGCCGCGCCGGCTACGAGGCCGCGTGTTCGAGCTTTGGTCCGGCGCGGAACGACGCCACCTCGATCTTCTGGCTTTATCGCGACGTGATCAGCGCGTCGATGCAGAGCCCGCGGGATCGTTATCGTCTCTCGCCCGTCGCGCGGCGGCTCCTCACGTTCCGCGTCGAGCGTCGCTTGCGCGCGAGCCTGCACCGCCGCGCCTGAGGAGAGCCATGACGGAGATTCTGGTTCGTGCCATTGCGCGCGGCGAGGTCAGGGAGCACGTCGCGTCGTTCGCGCAATTGCACGGCGTGCGGCCGGAGGAATTCGACGCCGATTTCATGGACTGGTGGTTCTTCCAGAACCCCACGCACGACGGGCTCCTCTCGGGTGCGTTCGACGGCGACAAGCTGGTCGGCTACGTGGGTTTCGCCGCGCAGCACCTTCGCGTGGAGGGGCGGCGCGTCTCGGCCGCGATCCTGAGCAGCGCGTTCACGCACCCCGACTACCGTGGCAAAGGGCTCTTCCAGCGATTGATCCGGTTTCTCGTCGAGGCCGCGGGCGCGCGTGGTCACGAAGCCGTCTTCGGCTGGCCCAACGAGACCGCGCTGCGGATCTATCTGGGCCGGCTCGGCTTCTCGGCGATGTTTTCCGTGGACCGATCCGCCCGTCCGGTGTCCTGGGGCCCGCTCGGCGCGCGATTCGGCGCGCCGGGCGTCTTCGCCGCGACATGCGTAGGCGCCGCGTTCGATCGAATGCTGCCGCTGCGCCTCGGCCGCTACCGCTACGAGGTCGGACCTCCTGGCGAAGAGGAATGGCAAGGCTTCATGGCGAGGGTGCTCGCGGATTCCGATTGCGTGCTCGAACGCCCGCATGCGTACGTCCGCTGGCGCCTGTCGCGTCCGCGGCGCGAATACATCGAGGTGCGGATCCTCGACGAGGGCCATACGCTCCGCGGTTGGGCCGCCGCCCGCCTGCCCATCCCGGGCGAGCCGCAACGCCTGCACGTCGGCGATTTTCTCGTCGCCCCGCGGAGCCGCGGCGCGCCCCGGGCGCTCTTCGCGGCCTGCGCCATGGAGGCCCGCCGCCATTCCCTCGAGCAGGTCTACACGATCGCGCGCTCGGCCCGGATCGGGGGCTCGCTCGCCTCGCTGGGCTTTCTGTCGAGGCGCTCCACGACGCCCATCGTGGCGATCGCGACGTCGAACGCGGACCTCTCGCTTTATCGCAGGTGGGAGTACCGCGACGCCGACATGGACATGTTCTGAGCCACGTCCGGGCTTTTCGCCGCTATTGCGAATGCACGCCGGAGCAGGGATTCGAGGCGACCGCGTCCCCGCTTCGCCGCCGGAGCACGATGAGGCCGTGCGCCCCGACGCACCGATCGAACCGGGCGAGGACGGCGGGATCGAGGTCCCGCCCGAAGAAACCGTGATCCACCGCGATATCGAGGTCCGAGGCGGCGAGCCACGTGGCGAAGTCGCCGGCCCGAATGGCCGCGAGGACGCGTCGATTCATCTTGCCGTCGAGGTTCACGACGCCGGGACGTACCCACCCCGGGAGCCCGCTCTGCAGCGCGCCGATCCGCGTCCCGGCCGGCTGACTTGCGACGAACGCGGCGAGCTCCACGGTATTCGTGCGGAAGCTGCCGCCGCCGCTCGAAATGCGCCGCACCTCGACGCCGAGCTTCGCGACGTAAAACAAAACGGTGACGGCTGCGAACGCATGCAGGGCGCGCGGGCGCTTCGAGGCGAACACCGCGGTCGCCCCGAGGATCCCCACCACCACGAGCGGCGCGAGCCACCGCCGAACCATGTGCGTCGCGCCAAACGCGCCTCCATAAACGAGGACGAGGAGGATCGAGGCCGCCGCGGCGCACCGGAGCACGGTGGAAGCTCGATGCTCGACGCGCCACAGGAGCACGAGACCCGCGAGCGCGAGGGGGACGCCGAGGAGGATCACGACGTGGCCGAGCCACGCGGGCGAATCGACGGGGATGTTGGCGACGGCCAGATTGACGACGGCGGACACGGCGACGGCGCGCCATTGCGCCATTCGACCGATGTCGTAGAGGCCACCCGCGGCCTCGGCGGCGCCGCTCTGGGGCATGGGTGAGCTGAAAAGGACGAGGTTTCGGAGGAGCCAGGGTGCGGCGAGGAGCGCCATGACGACGGCCGCGATCGACGCGAGCCGCGCCCGCTCCCCGAGCGGAGCCCCGGCCGAGGAGGCGCCGAGCATCCGCGGAAAAACCGTGGAAAGGACGGCCAGACCGCAGAGGACGGCAATGTCGTTCCGCGCCAGGAACGCAAACCCCCCGGCCACGCCGAGCCAAGCCGCGGCGCGGAGGGACGGGCCCGCGTGATAATCGTGCAAGGTCGTGAGGAGCCAGAGCCAGCCACAAAGCGCGAGGGGCGTCTCCAGGCCGCTATAACTCGCAAACCCCGCGGCCGATGCATTCCAGAGGACCGCGAGCGAGAGCCCGAGCGGCAAGCTCACGGGCCCGAGGCGCGACGCGAGGCGCACGAGCAGCCACGTCCCGAGCAGGTGAAACACGGCCAGGTTGAAAAGAACGAGCGCCATCGGCGCGAGCCGCTGGTCGAAGCCCGTGATCAGGCCGAGCACGACGCACGCCGCCATCTGCAGCGGGTGAAAGCCGTTCGTCGCGGCGCCGTCGTAGGTGATCCCCTGCCCCGCTCCGATGTTCCGCGCGACGGTCAGGTAATAATAGGCGTCGTCCCCGAGAGGGCGGGAGAGCCAGTCGCCGCTCTGCAGGGGGCAAAGCAGGAGCTTGCTCGCGAAGAAGGCCGCTGCGACGAGGAGGGCGCCGCGGGCCGCGGAGGCCGGTCGATTCAAGTCGGCGGAGCGCTCCCCGCGCCGTGCTCGTCCTCGGCCGCCGCTTTGGCCCGCGCCGCCTTCCGCGCGGGCCGCGCCGCCGCGGCTTCCTCGCCCTCGTAATACCCTTCGCGGCGATAGTAATAATATCGATACTTGTACTCGTCGCGGTTGAAGTTCACCGCGTTGAGCACCGCGCCCGCCTTCGTCGCGCCGATGTCCTGCAATGCGCGCACCGCGTGCCGCGCGAGGTCCTTCGTCGTCTTGAACGCGCGCACGACGAGCACCGTGCCGTCGACCAGCGTGGAGAGGACGGCCGCGTCCGTGACCGGCACGATCGGCGGGCTGTCGATGATCACCCGATCGAAGCGCTTCTTCACGTCGTCGAGGAACTTCCTGAATTTCTCGCTGTGGAGCAACTCCGCCGGGTTCGGCGGGATCGGGCCGGCGGGGATGACCCACAGATTCGGCACGTCCGTGTCGAGCACGGCCTCGTCGAGCGAATCGTCGAGCATCGCCGTCGTCACGCCGACCTCGGACGTCTTGCGGAAGACGCGGTGCACGCGCGGCCGGCGCAGATCACAATCGATGAGCGCGACCTTCTGCCCCGCCTGGGCCATGACGATCGCAATGCACGTGGCGACCGTGGTCTTGCCCTCCGAAGGCCCCGCGCTCGTGACGAGCAGCGTGCGGTAGGGTTTGTCCGGGGCCATGAAGAGCAGGTTCGTCCGGATGGTGCGCGCCGCCTCCGCGATGCCGCTCGTCGGATGCTCGTGCACGATGAGCTCGGAGTTCGCCACGCGCACGGGCTTGCCACGCTGCCGCCGCGGCGAATACGAGCCGGGCCGGGTCCCATTCTCGTCGATCTCGGGCAGGAGGCCGAGGAACGGCAAGCCGAGGTCTTTTTCGACCTCGTCGGGCGTCTTCAAGCTGCGGTCGAGCAGCCCCCGGGCGAGCGCCGTCGCGATGCCGAGCAGGACGCCCAGAAACACGCCAATCGCGATGCTGCGCGTGACCTGCGGCCGCACCGGCGCGCGCGGGACGAGCGGCCGATCGAGGACGCGGATGTTGTTGACGCGGAGGACACGCGCCAGATCGCTCTCCTTCGTGCGTTCGAGGACGAGCGAATAAAGCTTTTCGTTGTTCTCTTTCGAGCGGCGGAGGCGGTTGTACTCGATTTCGAGCAGGTTCAAATCGAGGGCCTGCTTCTTCGACCGCTCGAAGAGCCCCGAGAGCCCCGCCTCCTGGCGCTTCAGGACGGCGAGATCCTTGTCGAGGGCGCGCTGGATGTTCTTCACCTCGGCGAGCAAGGCCTTCTTCGCCGCATCGGCCCGCGCGTCGGCCTCCTTCACGTCGGGGTAATTGCGCCCTTTGCCCTCGCCGAGAAGGCCGTCGCGCGTGCGAATCGCCTCCTCGTACGAGGTCCGGAGGCCCATCAAGACGTGGCTCTCCAAAAGCTCGCTCGCCGGCAAATCCGTGGGGTTTTCCCCCTTCACCTTCGCGAGCTCGTCCCGCCGCGCCTGGACCTCTTCTTTCCGCGTTCGGACCGACGTCAGCGTGTCATTGAGCTGCTTCATCTCCTCGCGCAGCATGTTCGACTGATCGTCGATCGCGACGGAGAGGATGTTCTTCGTCTCCTTGTACTCGTGCAGCGCCATTTCGCTCGACTCGAGGTCGACCTTGAGTTTGTCGAGCTGGCTGCGCAGCCAATCCGCAGCCGTCGCCGTCGAGGTCACGGCGTCGTCGAGGTTTTGCTGGACGTAGGTATCGACGAGGACGTTGAGGATTCGCTGGGCGCGCTGCGGATCGGCGTCTTCGAGTTTGACGACGGCGAGCCGGCTCTCCTTGATCGGCTCGACTTTGATCCGGCCGCGGAGGGCCTCCGCCGCCATTTCCTCGGGCACGCTCGCATCCGGCGCGGGCGTCCCGGGCGGGAGGTTGCCGAGAAAGCCGCCGTCGTGGTGGAGCCCGAGCTCGCTCACCACGGACGACGCGACCTTCATCGATTGGATGATCTTGTATTGCGTCTCGTAATACTCGCGGTTGTCCCAGAAGCTGCCCGCGCCGAGATCCACGATGTTCTCGACCTTCTGGCCGAGGGGACGCGGCGGGTTCGGGTCGAAGAGGATCGTCGACTGCGCCTGGTAGATCTTGACCTGGCCGAGGGTATTGAACGTCGCCGCGAGCGAGACCACGAGCGCCGCCCCGAGCGCCGTGGACCAGTACTTGCGGACCATCTGCCAGACGACGGCAGGGCTCAGGGCCCCCTCGGGCGCGCGCTCCACGGCCTGGGTGGGCTTGGGCGTCAGGGGCGAGGTTCCGGGTGCGTCCGTCACGGTGGCAAGTCGCTGGGTGGCCGAGCTGGCCAGCTCCGCCTAAGGTGCGCCCGCGCCCCCCGATGTTCAAGCAGGCCGCGATCGCAGGAGGAGCTTACCCGCTCGCAAGGATCGCGGCCGAAAATTGGGGGGATCGAGGTCGGGCGGGCTACGGTCGGCCCCACGTGCTCGGTGATCTCGTCAAGCGGCTGGTGAACGGCGTCGTGCTCCTGCTCGGGAGCCTCGCGTTTTTCCTCGTCCCCGTCGGGAGCAAGACGTCGGCGCAGCACGTCGTCGCGATCTTCTCGACGAAGCCTGCGCGCGAAGCCGCACAAGCGTTCGCCCACGCGGCGCGCGACCTCGCCCACGAGGTGGCCGCGAACGTCGAACGAGCAAAGCGCGCCCCCGCGCTGCCCGACGCGAAGCCGAAGCACGCGAGCGGAGAGCGCTAGCTCTGCGAGATCGCGCAGCGATCTCGCCTCGGGGGGTGAATCGGCCGGGCTTCGCCTGGCCGAGAGGGGGACGCGAGGCGTCCCCCTCGGGAACGAACGCTAGGCCTTCTTCTTGCGCGGATCCGCGTACTGCGGGTGCTCGTTGTAGAAAGCGTCGAGGCTCTCGCGCGAGATCTCCGCCTCGATGTCGCCTTCACGCTGGATCTTCGCCTGGCAGCCGAGCCGCGAGTTCAGCCGCACGTCGAAGGCCTTGTCGAGGATGTCCTCCTCTTCCTCCTCCGCGTCGGAGAGCAGCTCCTTGCCGCGCAAAACGTAGACGTGGCACGTCGAGCACGCGCACACGCCGCCACACGCCGAGCCCTCGGGCGCCTCGACCTTGCGCGCCGCTTCGAGGAGCGATGTCCCGATCGGTACCTCGACGTCGTACGTCGACCCGTGCGCCAGAAACCGTACCTTTGCCATCAGCTCCCCGTCCCGGAGGCGCCGCCGTCCGGTGCGTTATGCCCCGCGTGCTCGGCGAGGTGCGCCTCGACGCCCCTCGCCTTCGCCACGGTGCTCTCGATCGACGTCACGTCTTTGCCCGCGATCGCTCGGGCGATCGCACGATCCATGCGCCTGCCGGCCCAGCCGTGCGTGACCTCGTCGAGGACCTCGGTACGGCCACGGATGATCGGCGCGCGCGTGCCACGGATGGCCTCTTCGAGCCCGGCGAGCGCCTCGTCGATGCGCGCGCGCTCCTCGTCGCCTTCGAGCAGATCGGCGTCGGCGACGAGCGCCTTTTTCGTGGCGAGCACGACCCGCTCGGCCTCGACGCGCGCCTCGATGAGCTGACGTTTTTCGAGGTCCTCCTCGCCGTGATCGAGCGCGGCCATGAGCATCGCCTCGACTTCCTCGTCCGTGAGGCCGTAACTCGGTTTGACCTCCACCTTTTGCTCGACGCCCGTCGTGAGCTCCTTCGCGGTCACGCTGAGCAAGCCGTCCGCGTCCACGCGGAACGTGACTTCGAGCCGCGCGAGGCCCGCCGGCATGGGCGGGATTCCTTTGAGGACAAAGCGTGCGAGGGAGCGGCAGTCGGTGGCGAGCTCGCGCTCTCCCTGGACGATGTGCAGATCGAAGCCGGTCTGGTTGTCCGCGTACGTGGTGAAGGTTTGCCTGGCGCCGGCCGGGATCGTGGTGTTGCGCGGGAGGATCTTCTCGACGACGCCGCCCATCGTTTCGAGGCCGAGCGAGAGCGGAAGGACGTCGAGGAGGAGGACCTCGTCGGCGCGCTCCTTGGTGCCTGCGAGGATGTCGGCCTGGATCGCGGCGCCGAGCGCGACGACCTCCTCGGGATCGAGGTCGCAGAGCGGCGGCTTGCCGAAGAGTTTTTCCACGTACTGCCGCACGTACGGCACGCGGGTCGAGCCGCCGACGAGGATGACGCCGTCGAGCTCTTCCGCAGAGACGCCCGCGTCGCGGAGCGCGCGCCGGCAAGCGACGCCCGTGCGCTCGACGATCGGCTTGATCAGCGCCTCGAATTCGTCCCGCGTGACGGCGAGCTTGCGCGTGCCGCCCGGGACCTCGATCTCGGCCTCGACACGATCGTTCTCGGTGAGCCCGTGCTTGATCTTGCGCGCCGTGTCGAGCGCGAGCCGCACGAGCTCACGCGGGCGGTTCTCCGCAGCGACGCCGAGATCCTGGAGCAGCCGCTCGGCGAGCGCGCGATCCATGTCGTCGCCGCCGAGCGCGCTGTCGCCGCCGGTCGAGCGCACCTGGAAGACGCCGTCGTCGAGCAGGAGGATCGTCACGTCGAAGGTGCCGCCGCCGAGGTCGTACACGGCGAACAGGCCGTTTTTCTGGTTTTCGAGGCCGTACGCGAGCGCCGCGGCGGTGGGCTCGTTGAGGAGCCGGAGCACGTCGAGGCCCGCGAGCTTGCCCGCGTCCTTCGTCGCCTGCCGCTGCGCGTCGTCGAAGTACGCAGGCACCGTGATCACCGCGCCGCCGACGGAGCGCAGCTCGTCCTCGGCGAGCGAACGGAGGACCCTGAGGATCTCGGCCGAGACCTCGACAGGCGTGACGGCGCGGCCCTGGACCTTGAACCGCACGCTCTTCGCTTCCTCGGGCGTCTTTGGCTCGACGAACTCGTACGTGCCGAGCCGGCGCGTCTCCGGATCGTCGGCGCCGCGCCCCATGAAGCGCTTCACGCTGACGATGGTCTCGCGCGGAAAATCGACCGCGAGGCGCTGCGCGTCGGCGCCGACGATCACGCGGCCGCGCGGGTCGTAGTGCACGACCGAAGGGACGAGCTTCTCCGCGTTGCAGTCGGCGATGACGACGGGCTTGCCGTCACGGACGCGCGCGACGAGCGAGTTCGTGGTGCCGAGATCGATGCCGATCGGCCTCGGGGCCGCCTTGGGGTCGAAGATTTCGAGTAGCGCCATGACGAACTTTCAGGGCTCAGGTCGTGAGCTCTTCCTCGATCGCGCTCGCCTCGTCGAGGAAGCGCCGAAGATAACGAAGCTCACCGAGCTCGGGCAGGACGACCGCGAGCTTCGTCGAGTCCGGATCGGAAACTGCAAACTGGCGTCCCATCGACGCGAGCACCTCGCGCTCACGCACGCGGATCGCCTCCGTGAGCGCGCGAACGGCCACGAGATCCTTGCGACGACGCGCGTCGCCGAGCTCCTCGCGCCGCTCCATCATCTCCATCAGGAGATCGGGCGACGGCTTGGGCTCGGCGGTCTCGCCGACGGGCACGCCGGCGCGGCGAAGGAGCGCCTCGGCGCGGCGGATCGGGTCTTTCAGGACGCGGAAGGCGTCGTTCACCTCGATCGCGCGCGACAGGGACAAACGCCGCTCGGCCGCGGGCGCGCCCGCGTAGCGGTCGGGGTGGAGCGCGCGCGAGAGGTCACGATGCCGGCGCGCGAGCTCGTCCGGATCGAGGTCGAAGCGGGCCTCGACGCCCAGCGTCTGGAAGGGATCGATCATCGTGGGAGGAGCGGTGGAAAGCACCCGCCGCGCCGCGGGCTCACCCGACGGTGAACGAGTGCCCGCAGCCGCAACGGCTCGCTTCCTTGGGGTTCTTGAACTTGAAGCCCTGGAACATCAGGGTCTTCTCCCAGTCGAGCACCGAGCCGCCGAGGTAAAGGATGCTCTTCTTGTCGCAGTAGACGCGCGCCGTGCTCTTGCCTTCCTCGGGGAACTCGAGGACGAGATCACCCTTGCGGGGTGCGTCGTCGTCGAACTCGATGACGTACGAAAAACCCGAGCAGCCGCCGCCCCGGATCCCCACGCGGATCGCAGCGTCGGGCGTGCCGCGCTTGGCGAGGTTCGTCCGCATCGCCTCGACCGCGGCCGTCGTCACGCCGATCGTCTTCTTCGCGTCGGCGGGCGCGGGCGCTCGCTGCTCCGTCTGGTTGCCCTGCGAAACTTCGCTGGTCGCGTTCATCGTACGTCCTCCGTCCGCCGTCCCGAGGGGCGCCGTCACTGGCCCGCGAGGGCCTTCTTCGCCGCCTGCTTCGATCGGAAGTCGGCGATCGCGCTCTTGATCGCGTCCTCGGCGAGGACCGAGCAGTGGATCTTCACCGGCGGCAGGTGGAGCTCCTCCGCGATCATGCTGTTCTTGATCTGCTCGGCCTCGTCGATCGTCTTGCCCTTGAGCCACTCCGTGGCGAGCGACGAGGAGGCGATCGCCGAGCCGCAGCCGAACGTCTTGAACTTCGCGTCCTCGATGACGCCGGCGTCGCTGACCTTGATCTGGAGGCGCATCACGTCGCCGCACGCGGGCGCGCCGACGAGCCCCGTGCCGACGTGTTCGTCGTTCTTGTCGAGCGTGCCCACGTTGCGCGGGTTCTCGTAGTGCTCGATCACTTTCTCGCTGTATGCCATGGCTCGAAACTCTCCTACCTCAAATCAATGCGCGGCCCACTGCACGGAAGCGAGATCGATGCCTTCCTTGTGCATCTCGTAGAGCGGGGACATCTCGCGGAGCTTGTTCACCTTGCGGATCACGAGGTCGGCAACGTAGTCGACCTCCTCGTCGGTGGTGAAGCGACCGAGGCCAAAACGGATCGACGAGTGGGCGAGGTCGTCGCCGATGCCCATCGCGTGCAGCACGTACGAGGGCTCGAGGCTCGCGCTCGTGCAAGCCGAGCCGCTCGACACCGCCACGTCCTTGATCGCCATGATGAGGGCCTCGCCCTCGACGAACGCGAACGAGACGTTGAGGTTGCCCGGGAGCCTGTGCTCGAGCGAGCCGTTCACGATGACCTCGTCGAGCTCGCTCGTGATGCGCCGGCGGAGTTTTTCGCGCTGCGCGAGGATGCGCGCGCTCTCCGCGCGTCCCTCCTCCAGCATGATCTCCGCGGCCCGCGCGAAGCCCACGATGCCCGGCACGTTCAGCGTGCCCGAGCGCATGCCGTACTCGTGCCCGCCGCCGTCCATCTGCGCGACGAGGCGCACGCGCGGCTTCGACCGACGCACGTAGAGCCCACCAACCCCTTTGGGCCCATACATCTTGTGCGCGGTGATCGAGGCGAGATCGACGTGCATCGCCTCGACGTCGAAGGGCACCTTGCCCACGCCCTGCACCGCGTCCGAGTGCAGGAGAACGCCGCGTGACCGCGTGATCTTGCCGATCTCCGCGATCGGCTGCACCGTGCCGACCTCGTTGTTCGCGAGCATCACCGAGACGAGGATCGTCTTGTCCGTGATCGCCTTCGCGACGTCGTCGGGATCGACGCGCCCATCTTTGCCGACGGGCAGGTACGTCACTTCGTACCCCTGCTTCTCCAGGCGCTTGCACGTGTCGAGCACGGCCTTGTGCTCGATCACCGTGGTGACGATGTGGTTGCCCTTTTCCTTGTAGAGCTCGGCGACGCCCTTGATCGCGAGGTTGTTGCTCTCGGTCGCGCCCGACGTGAAGACGATCTCCTTCGGGTTCGACGCGCCGACGAGCTTCGCCAGGATCTCGCGCGAGCGCGTGACCGCTTCCTCCGCCGTCCACCCGAAGACGTGGCTCCGGCTGGCGGCGTTGCCGAACCGGGCGTTGAAGTACGGGAGCATCGCCTCCACGACGCGCGGGTCGACCGGCGTCGTGGCGTGGTAGTCCATGTAAATCGGGATCTGGATCGACATCGGTTTCGTCTCTCTTCGAAGCACCCTCTAGCGGTCCACGCCACCTCGGGAATGCCCGTTTCCACCGTGAATTCCGGCCACCAGCTCGGGCTCGGCCTGCGTCCGATCATGCACAGCGCAATCCGTGCAAGCGGCCACGAGCTCGTCGGGTGCACACGTGTCGCACGTGTCGAGGTAGTCGATGCTCGCCACGAGCTCACGCTCGAGCGAGGAGAGCCGCGCGATCTGCGCGCGCGTCTCTTCGAGTTTCTGCAGGTAGATCGACCGGACCCGCGCCATCGCCTCGGGCGCCGAGGGCGCGCTCTCCCAGAACGCGACGATCTCCTGGATCTGCGAGAGGCTGAGGCCGAGATCGTGCAGCTTGCCGATCCACCGGACCCGCGTGACCGCCGCCCGATCGTAGAGCCGATACCGACCCTTCGAACGCGCGTGCGGCCGGAGCAAACCCACCTCCTCGTAGTGGTGAATCGCCCGCACCGTCTTGCCGACGGCCCGCGCGATGTCACCGACCTGAAGGAGGCGCTCGCCCCCTTGCCCGTCCCGCTCGTCGTCGATCTCCGGTAAAACCAGCCCCGCCTCGACCGGCGGCACAGCCGGCGCACGAACGCCATCCGGGAGAGGAAGAGCACCTCTCTCGAAGCCCCGCGCTAAAGGTAGGTGGCGAACCGGCATCCAAAACTCCAACCCTCACGCACGCGTTAGGGTTACCTAACGGAAGGTTTAGGCGGCCCTCGGGAGGCTGTCAACCGGAGCAGGACGAAAATGCATGGGATCGAGCTGACGCAGCGCCCCATCGTCGAAGCGCTCGCGCTCGGCCCCGCGCTCGTCGGGCGGGCCGAGCAGTCCCAGGCCGCGCACCTCGGGCTGAGCCTGGTCGACGGAACGGCGGTGGTGCTCGGCGCGGCGCAGCGCGCAGGCCGCGTCCTGGACCTCGCGGCGTGCGCGCGGAGGGGCATCCCCATCCTGCGCCGCGCGACGACGGGGACAGCGGCGTGGCTCGGCGGTCGGGGCCTCGTCATCACGCTCGCGTTGCCGCACGTCGCGGCGCTCGTCACGGACGCGACGCCGAGAACGCTGCTGAACCGCAACGTGCGCCCGCTCCTCGGAGCGTTCACCCGCGCAGGAATGCTCGCGCATTATTTCGGTCGTGAATGGATCACGCTGCGTCGGCGACCGGCGGCGCTGCTCGGCTTCGACGTGACGGCGTCCGGCGCGGTCCTCGTGGAGGCGTTCGTCGGGTACGACGCGGCGATCGCGTTGCCGCGAGAGATCACGACGGAGAGCGAAGGCGAGGTCGATCGGTTCCTCGGCAAGGAGCCCGCGTCGCTCGCCGGGCTCTCGACCGACGCGCCGCTCGACCTCGATCGTTTCGCGCATGCGCTGCTCGATGCCTTGCGGACACGCACGACGATCACGACGCCCGCGATCGGAGCGGACGCGCTCGACACGCGCCCCTTCGCGCCGATCGAGCGCGCGCTCGATCCCATCCCCGAAGGCCTGATCCTCCGCCCGGCCGCGCGTGTTCCGATCGGCTGGATCGAATCCGCGGTCGAGCCCGAAGGCGCGCGGCGCGCTTGGCTCGGCGGAGACGTGCTCGCGCCGCGCTGGGCGCTCGCGCGCATCGCAGCGCATGGAGACGCAGGCCTGCCCGAGATCCCGCTCGAAGGCGCGACCATGGCCGACCTGCTCGCCTGCTGAGGATCGATCGTTCGACCCCAAAAGAAAAACGCCCCGCGATGGCAGGGCGTTTTTCGTCGCAGCGAGCCGCTCAGCTCACGTGGGATCTTCGATCGGATCGGTGCCGACGACGACCGTGCCGCCGTTCGCCACCCACTCGAACCCGTCGACGAGGACCGTCGAGTCCCACGCGGTGTCGCCCGTGTCCCAGATGGCCCAGCGGATCGTCACCTCGTCGCCGCCCTTGATCGGGGCCTGCGTCTGGAGCCACGACGTGCCGCCCGCCTCGTCCCACGTGCCGAAGCCCGTGCCCTCCATCTCGCCCGGCCCGAGCGGGCAGGTGAACTGCGGATAGAACGAGTCGTACGCGCAGACGTCGAAGAACGCGATGTTGACGCTGACCGGGTTCGTGTTCTTGTCGAAGGAGATGTTGCCGTTGATCGAGCCCATCGGCGCCGGCGTCGCGAGCGCGATGAACTGATCGTTGAACGACGTGCAGACGTACTCGGGGAACTCCATCGAGTAGAACTTGAACTTGAACTTGTAGCCCGTCGCGTTCTTCGGCGACCGGATCTTCACCTCGAGCCCGACGTCGTCGTTGATCTCCGTGTCGCCCGCGCAGCCGGGCACGTCCTGCGGGAAGCCCGCGGGCGCAATGCCGGCGCCGATCTGGCTGCAGCTCAGGCCGCCGCAAGCGCCGGCCTGGTTCGGCAGGCGCGCGTAGCCCGAGGAGAGCGTGAGCATGCGCGTGCCCTTCTGCACGTTCACGTTCGGCCCGAAGCCGCTCTGGATGCCGATGTGCTTCGTGTACGACGCGGGGCCACCGTTCGCGCGCACGTACTGCGCGCTGAGCACGCCCCACTTCTTGTCGGCCGGCGTGATGAACTGGCAGAGGTCGAGCGCGCGCGCGCCGTTCTGCGGATCCGTGTCCTCGAGCGCGATGTTGTCGTCGCACGACGCAGGCGCGACGTTGTCGACGACCATGTCGCAGTCCTCGTCCGCGGGCTTCGCCTCCGGATTGCTCGCGTCCGTGGCGACCTCGATCGAGCCCGGCGAGACGTTGACGTCGCAGTCGTTGCAGTCGCCCTGCGCCTCGGAGAACCCGTCGCCGTCGTTGTCGACGTTCTGATCGTTGCTGCACTGCGCCTCGCCGCCCGCAGAGCCGCCCGCGCCGGGTCCGACGAAGCTGCCGCCGACGCCGTCCGAACCTCCATTGCCGCCGTGCCCAGGGCCTCCGGAGCCTTCGCCCGCCGAGTCGTCCCCACCCGCCCCACCGTCGTTGAACACGTTGCGACCGCCGGTCGCTCCACAACCGGCGGTGCCTGCCGCGGCGACGCCCAGAACCGCGGCGAGACCGAACAGAACAAGATGGCTACGCTTCATGATCCTTCTCCATCCTCGCTCGTCGGAGGACAAGCCAAGCCGAACGCGAACACAGAGCCGCACACCCCGCGCGCACGGACGGTGGCGACAAAGTGTACCCATGCCGGGGAGATCTTGAACAAAGATCGCGTCCGGAGCGCCGAGAAGGAGAAGACGCTCCGGACACGCGCGGGCGCGTCACTTCGGGATGATGACCTCGGTCACCGTCGTGCCTGGCTTGCCCGACCAGCGCCAGTTGTCGATCAACGTGGACGAGTCGACTTTACCGTCCGTGGAATCGTACGTGACGAGGCGAAGCCGGATCGGGCTCCCCGGGGTCACGGCCGTCGTCGTACGCAGCCACCCCGTCGAGCCGTGCGTCCACCCGATGTTCGCTTCGTCCTTCTCGAACGTAGTGCCGAGAAGCTGCTTCGTCTCGAGAGAGCACTTGAAAGAGAACGTGCTCGCGATGCACTCCCCCGTGGGCCCGACGGGGTTGCCCGGACAACCGCACGCCTCGAAGAACTTGTTGTTCACGCTGATCGGCGCGCCGAGCATGTCGAACGCGATGTTCCCGTCGCTCTGCTGCATCGGGAACGGGATCATGTACGCGATGAAGAAGTCGTTGTACTCGCGGCACAGGAAGTCCGGCCACTCGTAGCTGAAGAACTGGAAGTCGAACGAGACGCTGAGCGCGTTCGTGGGGACGTCGACCTCGATCTCGAGGCCCGTCGCGTCGTGCGGGAGGCCCGTGGTCACGTTGGGGCACGAAGGGCTCGGCTTCGGGAAGCCGAAGGGCGCGTTGCTCGTGTAGCCCTTGTCGAACGTGCGGTACGTGGCGTCCGCGTCGCCCTTGTCCCGCGCCTTGCCCGACGACAGGAAGAGCATCGCGTTGCCCTCCTGGGGGTTGTTGTTCGTGCCGAGCTTCGGGACGAGCCCATGCCCGAGGTGGAAGTTCGCGAGCTGCGCCGCGTTGACCGGCGGGGGGCTGCCGTCCGCGAGCACCCACGTGGCGCTCTTCAAGAACCTGCAGATGCCCATCGCCTTGGCCGCGTCGGCCGGATCGAGGCTGGCGAGCGCGAGGCCGCTGTCGCAGGCCGGCGGCATGACGTCGACCGTGCCGTCGCAGTCCTCGTCCGCAGGCTCGGGGACCATGCCGTTCTCGTCCGGCTCCGCGATGACCTCGACCGCGCTCGGGTTGACGAACTCGTCGCAGTCGTTGCAGTCGCCTTCGAGCTCGGTGTAGCCGTCACCGTCGTTGTCCGCGTCGGGCAAGCCTTGATCACAAGCGCCGCCGCCCGCGCCCCCGGTGCCGCTCGACGAGTTGCTCGTCGTGATGAGGACGTCCCCGCCTTGGCCGCCGGCGGAGCCGCCCTGCCCGCCTGTGCCGCCTGTGCCGCCCTCTCCCGCCCCCGTGTTGCCGCTGCCGCCGCCCGCGGCGCATGCGCCCGCCGCCGCAGCGGCGACGACGCACAACCCGACGAGCCCGAACCAAGTGGATGTTCTCGACCGCTTCATGACGACGCCCTCGTGATGCAAAAGGATTCCTCGGGGACTCACGGTCACCGTCGTCGACCCACGGCCTGCTGGATCGGCCACGTCGAGCGAGCGATACGTCGGGGAAAGGAAGACGCGCGTATCGATGGACACGGCGAGCGCAAGCATGCCTAGACTAGCCGAACGGCCGGCAGGCTGTCACGCGCTCGGGGCGCTCGCGTCGTGCTGGAGGGAGGGAGCCGAGAGGGGCGAATGTGGGAGAAGATGCGGCGCGGGCGCGCCCGCGCTCAGGCCTCGGGCGACGCCGAGGAAGCCTTCTTGCGCTTCTTCTGATCCTTCTTGTTGCTGCCGTTCGCGTGCGCCGAGCCGTTCGTGGCCGACACGCTCGGGCGGAGCAGATCGTCGGCCATCTTCGCGGCGCGATCCGTCTTCTCCCAGGAGAAGTCGTCCCGGCCGAAATGCCCGTACGCCGCGGTCTTGCGGTAGATCGGCTTGAGCAGGTCGAGCTGCTCGATGATCGCCTTCGGCCGCATGTCGAAGCTCTCGAGGATGTACTTCTCGAGCACCTCGTCGGCGACGCGGCCCGTGCCGAAGGTGTTCACGTGGACGCCGACCGGCTGCGCGACGCCGATCGCGTAGGCGATCTGCACCTCGCAGCGCGCCGCGAGCTTCGCCGCGACGACGTTCTTCGCGACGTACCGCGCGTAGTAGCAGGCCGAGCGATCGACCTTCGTCGGGTCCTTGCCGCTGAAGGCGCCGCCGCCGTGACGGCCCATGCCGCCGTACGTGTCGACGATGATCTTGCGGCCCGTGAGGCCCGCGTCGCCGTAGGGGCCGCCGATGACGAACCGGCCCGTCGGGTTGATGAAGAACTTCGTGTTCTTGTCGACGAGCTTCTGCGGGAGGACCTTGTCGATGACGAGCGTGCGCATCGCCTCGATGATCTCCTTGTGCTTGACGTCGGGGCCGTGCTGCGTCGAGAGCACGACGGCCGCGATGCGCGCGGGGACGTCGTTCTCGTACTCGATCGTCACCTGCGTCTTGCCGTCCGGCCGGAGCCAGTTGACCTTCTTCGACTTGCGGACCTCGGCGAGCTTGCGCGCCATGCGGTGCGCGAACGAGATCGGCGCCGGCATGAGCTCGGGCGTCTCGTCCGTCGCGTACCCGAACATCAGGCCCTGATCGCCCGCGCCCTGCTCCTTGAACAGGCCCTCGCCCTCCGTCACGCCGCGCGAGATGTCCGGGCTCTGCTTCTCGATCGCCGTGAGCACCGCGCACGTCTCGTAGTCGAAGCCCATCGACGAGTCCGTGTACCCGATGTCCTTGATCGTGCTGCGGACGACCACGGGCATGTCGACCCACGCGGAGGTCGTGATCTCACCGGCCACGATCGCCATGCCGGTCTTCACCATCGTCTCACAAGCGACACGCGCCGTCGGATCCTGCGCGAGGATGCCGTCGAGGATGGCGTCGGAGATCTGGTCGCAAATCTTGTCGGGGTGGCCTTCCGTGACGGACTCGGACGTGAACTGATAACGGCGCATGGATGCTCCTGATGCTCCTTGAGACGGACGGGGCGTACGCATACGCCGTGGACGATGTACCGTCAACGCGCCGAATACGACAAAAGCGAAGCGCCGGGCCTACGTGAGGCGACCCGGCGCACGCGACAATGTCTCTGGAAATCTCTCAGCCGCCGAGGCCTTCGAGCTTCGCGACGAGGTCGGGCGAGAAGGTGCCCTGCGCGAGGCGACCACGCACCTGCTTGAAGAGGCCTTGCCACTTGGCCTTCTGATCGGCCGTGAGATCGACGACCGTCATCTTGCCCTTCAGGCGGGCGAACGCGGCGTCGTCCTCGCTGCGGATGCGCTTCGTGAGCGCGGAGGCGGCGATCTTGCCCGTGTCCCTGAGGACGGCCCTGAGGTCCTCCGGGAGCGAGTCGAGCTTCTTGCTCGTCAGCACGAGCGCGCCGACCGCGAAGCCGGACGAGTCGCTGACGATCGTGTCGAGCTTCGACGCCCACTGGAGCTGCTCGGCGACGAGCGCGGGGGCGACGAGCGCGTTGACCGCGCCCGTGTTGAGGTTCGGGAGGACCTCGGGGATGTTGAGCGGGACGGGCGTCACGCCGCCGATGACCTGGAAAAACACCGGCATCGCCGCGTCGTCACGCCACACGTAGGGCTTCGTGCCCTTGAAATCTTCGGGCGCTCGCACCGCGACGCCCTTCGTCATGAGGTGCGCCTGGCCGACGTCGCCCCAGCCCATGATGCTGAAGCCGGCGTCCGCCGCGCCCTTCTCGAACTCGGGCCGCATGGTCTCGCGCGCGGCGTCGAGCTTCGCCCACGAGGAGAAGAGGCCCGGCATCTGGAGCGCGAGGATGGGCTTGTAGATCTTGCCGAGACCAACGGCCGTGACCGCGGCGCCGTCGAGCTGGCCGGCCTTCATCTTGCCGACCATCGCGCCTTCATCGCCTTGCTGACCGTTGTAGAAGAACTGCAGCTCGAGCCGGCCGCCGCTCTTCTCCTTGACGGCCTTCTCCCAGACACTGAACACCTGCCCCCAGGGGCTCGCCTTCGGCGCAAGCGTGCCGATCTTGATCACTTCAGCGGCACTTGCATCCTGCGACGCGCCGATCCCCACGAGGACCGTCAGGGCGCCGAGGAGTTTCATCATCGCTCTTCGCTGCATCATGAGAAGCCTCCGTCTCGGTTCTTCCGACCCTCGTTCGCGACGTGTCTCGAGGGTTCCTCCTGGCCTTTGCGTGTTCGTATACCGGAGCTTGTCGCTCTCGAACAGACAGGCTCGCCCCGCACGCACGCACGATGCACCGCAGCATCGAGCATCGCGTTCCAGGAAGAGGGCGGCACGGGACAGTGGACGGCGAACCAAAGACGTTATTCACGTTGCCGCATCGCGAAAAACCCTGATGATAGCGACCCGATGACCCTGGATGAGATCCGCGCCGTCCTCGAGGCGCAAGGATGGCCGGTCGAGCGGCTGTCCGAGGCCACGCTGCGCAGTCGCTTCCGCAGCAAGGACCGGATTTTTCCGCTGTTCGTACACCTCGAACCGCTCTTCGTGACGTTCGCGGTGATCCCCTACGCGCGTTTGCCCGAGGAGCCGGACATGGCCGAGGCGCTCATGACGCGCCTGCTCAAGCTCAACCGGGAGATCAACCTCGCCAAGTACTCGGTCGACGACGATGGCGACATCATCCTGAGCGTCGAGTACCGGATCGAGCACCTCGACCCGAGCGAGATCCGCGACGCCGTGGACGTGCTCTCGTTCTACGCAGACAAACACCACCAGGACGTGCACAAGCTCTCGGGGCAGTGAGCGCCCCGCGTTCGTTCGAGGCGAAGTCCGGCGCGACGAACCGTCACTCGGCGATCGTCTCGGTGCGCGGTCGCTCTTCCTTCTTCGCGTCGAGCAAGGCGCGGCGCTCGACGCGCACCCGGCGGACCTCTTCGCCACGCACGATCGTGAGGCGCACGGACGATCCGACGTCGCCGCGCAAGAGCGCGCGGATCTCCTTGGCGTCGAGGTCGCGCACGTAGCGGCCCTCGATCATCACGAGCTCGTCGCCCGGCAAGAGGCCCGCGCGCTCGGCGGAGAGTCCAGACGAGACGTCGCGCACGTGGAGCGCGCCCGTGTCGTTGTCCCGCGAGAGCACGGCGCCGATGGAGCCCTTCTGCTCCGCCGCGCAGGCGAGCCCCACGAAGAGAGACGTCACGAGGAGCAGCGCTCGTGCGACGCGCATGCCCCGCATCCTAGCGGACGTCGCGACGAACGAGCCGGCTTGCAGCGCGGCAGGCGCTCTGGTGTGCTTTTCGGCATGCGCGCGCGACGCCTCTTCGTGCGGCTCGTCGCCTGCACGCCGATCGCCACGAGCCTCTTCGCATGCACGCTCGGCGCGCCCGAGGAGCCCGGCTGCCAGAGCGACATGGAGTGCGGCGAAGGTCTCGTTTGCCGGGCCGGCGCGTGCTTCCGCTTCGTCGGGGAGGGCGCGCCGACGAGCGACGCGGACGCGGACACGAGCGACGGAGGCACGGTCGACGGTCACGACGACGCGGCCGGTGCGTAGAGGATTTCCGAGAGCGAGACGACAGCGCATCCGGCTACGCGCCGAGGTCCTTCCCGCCCTACGTCGTTCCCTCGAATTCGACAAAACCTCGACGTTTCGCGCATGTTCGACGGGCGCCGATCTTGCTTGAGCCCGCCGCACATCTCATGGCGATGAAGCCTCGACCTGATGGGTCTTCCCCCCTAGACTCCGCCGCGTCATCTCCCGCGGCGTCGTGGTTCGTCGCTGGATCACGGCGACGCGGAGAGAACAAGTGAGCACCTCCACGCACCAAAACGGACTCTGGAGCCCGTCGGACATGCGTGCCTCCGAAGAGCACGTCGAGGGAGCCCCCGCGCAGATCACCGCCGTGCGCAGCGGGTGGTTCAAGTTTTTGCTCGGTAGCTTCACCGTGCAGGACGTCATCCTGCTCGTCTACCTGACGGTCGTGCGGCTGCTGCTCGCGCAGCGGCAAGCGACGGCCGAGCAGGTGTCGTGCGCCCGGACGACGGAGCTCTGCATCGGCGTCGTCCTCGGCGCCGTGCTGATCGGCCGCGTGATCCCGGGCATCCCGCCGCTCGTCCGGAAGATCGTCTACCGCGTGAGCATCGTCGGCGTGCTCCTGCAGAACTACCTCGTGCTGCGCTGGCTCTTGCCCGTCGTGCGGCCCGACTCGGTGGACGGGACGCTGCTCCGCATCGACGAGTGGATCTTCGGACGCGAGCCTGCGCTCGTGCTCGAAGCGCTCAACGTGCGGCCGGTCGTCGAGTGGTTCTCGTTCTTCTACTTCAGCTACTTCCTCATCGGCGCGACCTACATGGTCGTCGGCGTGTGGCTGACGAAGCCGAGCCGTCGGACGAGCGCGTTCGCGATCGGGACGTTGCTCGTCTTCGGCATCGGCCAGCTCGGCTACATGGCGGTGCCCGGCTACGGCCCGCACCAGTATCTGGCCCAGCAGTTCAAGGGCCCGATCGACGGCGGGTTTTTCTGGGGCTGCGTCTGGGACACGGTGCAGGCCGGCAGCGCGATGAAGGACATCTTCCCCTCGTTGCACACGGCCGCGCCGACGTGGTTCACGCTGCACGCGCTCCATAACGCGAAGACGGATCGACGCTGGCGCTGGCCCGCGTTCGTGACGGGCTTCTTCGCGGCGAACATCATCTTCTCGACGGTGTTCCTGCGCTGGCACTACGCGATCGACGTCCTCGCGGGCCTGACGCTCGCCTTCACCGTCGGGGCACTCGCGCCCTGGATCGCGCGACGCGAAGAAGAGTGGCGCCTCGCCCGAGGCCTGCGCGGCGCGTGGGTCTTCGACTGACGAAGACGCGAACGACACGCCGCACCGTCGATCATTCGTCACTCCCCGCCCACCGAAGCCGCACGAGCCCCTCGCCCCGAGCGACGAGGCGCGCCGAGCAAGCGAGCCGCTGCGAAGGCGGCGCGTCGAAGATGTCGAGCACCTCGGACTCGTCGCTCGAAGGTGGTTCGAGGAGCGCGGCGCCTTCGAGGACCTCGACGCGGCACGTGCCGCAGCTCGCGGAGCGACAGGAGAACGAGACGGGCGCGCGGCACGCGTCGCTGACGTCGACGAGCGCATCCCCCGGCTCGGCGTCCGCGGTCGCGGCAGAGCCGAGCTCGTTCGCAAGGAACTCGACCCGGATCACGAGGCACCTCTAACGGAAGCCACGCCCGTCGTCGACCCGGGCATTGGCGAGGCCGACCGGCCGCGATATCCAGGGCCAATGGCGAATCATGGGTGGGATGCGTTGATCCTCGGGGGCGGGCCCGGGGGTTCCACGCTCGCCGCGAGCCTCGCGAAGCGCGGCCGGCGGGCGCTCGTGCTGGAGCGAGAGAAGTTCCCGCGGTTTCACATCGGCGAGTCCCTGCTGCCTCGATCGCGCGAGGTCTTCGCCGAGCTCGGCGTGGACGAGGAGCTCGATCGGAGGTTTCTCCGCAAGTACGGCGCGCGGTTCCTCTGCTGCGCGACCAAGCGCGAGAGCACGTATCGCTTCGCCGAGAGCTTCGATCCGAAGTTCACGTACGCCTATCAGGTCCCGCGTGCCGAGTTCGATCACGTGCTGCTCGAGCACGCGCGCAAGCTCGGCGCCGAGGTGCGCGAGCAGTGGGAGGCGACCGACGTGCTTTTCGAAGGCAGCCGCGCCGTCGGGGTGCGCGCGAAAAACCTCCTGAACCCCGCCGAGGTGGTGGAGCTCTTCGCGCCGATCGTCGTCGACGCGACGGGGCGCGACACGCTCCTGGCCTCACGCACGCGGCGGAAGGCGAACATTGCGCGGCTCGACAAGACCGCGTTGTTCTCGCACTACCGCGGCACGTTCCGGCCGAGCGGAGAGGACGAGGGCAACATCCAGGTCGTGATCTTCGAGCACGGCTGGTTCTGGTTCATCCCGTTCCGCGGCGACGTGACGAGCGTGGGCGTGGTCGTGTCGTCCGAGTGGATGCGGCAGAAGCAAAAAGGCGAGACGCTCGAATCGTTTTACGATCGTACGTTCGCGCGATCGGCGATGGCGCGCGAGATCCTCGGCGACGCGACGCGGCTGCGGCCCGTGGGCGCGCTGGCCGATTTTTCGTACCGGATCGATCAGCTCGCGGGCGACGGCTGGCTCTTCGTCGGGGACGCGGGCGGGTTTCTCGATCCGCTGTTCTCGACGGGCGCGCACCTCGCCATCAAGGGCGCCGCGCTCGCGGCCGAGGCGATCGATCACGCGCTCACGACGGGCGACGTCTCGCGCGCGGCGTTCGCCACGTACGAGGCGAACGTGCGGTACGCCGTCGATCTGTTCCTGGGCGTCGTGCAGAGCTTCTACGCGGGGCAGTTCCGCGAGACGTTGTTCGAGCCGAACCAGCGACAGACGATCCGCAGGCTGATCACGTCGATCCTCGCGGGCGACGTGTTCCACGTGGAGCGCCGTCCTCCGTGGGCGTCGTTCCTCCGCGAGCACTACCCGGCCGAGCTGCCCACGTTCGCCTGAACGCGCGCTACTTCGAGGGCACGTTCGCGAGGTTCTCCTTGCACGTCGCGGCGAGCCCTTCCTTGCCGCCGGGCGCCTGCGCGGCGTCGCGCCACGCTTGACGCATCGCCTTGAAGCCGGGTTCACGCGCGGCGCGCGCCTCCTCGGGCAAACCGTCGAGGAAGGCCTCCATCTTCTTCACGTACGCGTCGCACTCGGCGACGCCGATCGCGCCCTCGGACTCCGCAGCGGTCGCCTCGCCGTCGCTGCCCTTGTTGCAGCCGAACATCGAAAGAGAAACCGCGACCAACGCGACCGTCAAACTACGCATCTCGAACGTCTCCGTGGGAAGCCGGCAGCCATCCTGCCACACGAGGGCGCAACGAGGACAGTTCGTGGCGACGCGGCGCAGGCGCTACGAGCGGACGAGCAGGATCGCGTGCTCCATTCGCGGGCGCGTGGCGAAGGCGCGGCGCGTGGGGGCATGGAAATGCGGGCGCGGCTGTGAGGCCACGGTGTCGAGGCGGAGGCGCGCGCGCGGCGCGACGCGGCGGATCACGTCGACGGAGTAGACGGGGCGGCCCGCGACGACGCTGTCGGCGAGGAGGAGGATCGCAGCGGCCTCGGGGCGCATGACGCGGGCGAGCGCGGCGAGGGTGTCGCCGATCTCGCGCTCCCAGCGCGCCACACCTTCCTCGGGGCCCATCGGATCGAGGCGGCGACGCGCGCCGATCTCGGCACGTTCGAAGCGCTCGGGGCGAAGGCGCAGCCAGCGAAGGCGCGCCTCGTGGTGCGCGAGGTAGTCGTAGACGCCCGGGTACGGCGGCGACGTGACGACGAGATCCACCGAGCGATCGTCGATGCCGTCGAGGCGGCGCGCGTCTCCTTCGAGGACACGCGCGCGCGGCGCGGCGGCGAGGCGCGCAGAGGCCTCGGCGCGACGCGCGACGAGCTCCTCGGTCTTGCGCACGAAGAGGCGCGCGGGGTAGCCGGAGGCGATGCGTCGTTCGAGCTCACGCTCAGACGTGTCGGAGGTGCGTCGGCTGAGCTTCGTGAGCATCGACGAGAGCACGAGCTCGAGCTCGGCGCGCACGGTGAGCTCCTCGATGCGATCGATCCCGGCGCGCACGCTGTCGAGCTCCAGGAGGACGTGCCTGTCGAAGAGGGCGAGGTCCTCGGGGCCGTATCGCCGCGTGGGGCCGCTTTTCGCCTTGCGGCGTTCGTCCGCGAAGAGCGCGACCGCGCGCGCAGCTTCGACCAGCGCGGCGCGCTCGGCCTCGGTGGTGTCGCGGAGTTTCAGCGCGGCGAGGCGCACGGCGAGCGGGTTCGCGTCGACGCCGATCGCCTTTCGACCGAGGAGACGCGCTTCGACGAGCACCGTGCCGCTGCCGCAGAACGGATCGAGCACGGCGCCGCCGGGGCGCGAGAAGGACTCGACGAGCCGCGCCGCGGTGACCGGGTGCATGCGCGCCGGGTAGCTGTGGAAGCCGTGCACGTGCGCGCGCGCGGCCTCCTCGGCGACCTCGGACGGCGGGACGTCGAGCGCCCTGACGAGCGCCGTGCCTCGCTCGATATCTCCCTCGACGGAGGTCTCTCCGCCGACGTGGGAGAGCGCGCGCCGCACGTTCGGCTTTGTCGGCTCGCTGGGCTTGGCCTGCTCCCTCGGCTTCGCCGGCCCCCTCGGCCTGGTTCGCTCGTCGGGCCTGGTTCGCTCGTCGGGCCTGGTTCGCTCGTTCGGCTTCGTTCGCTCGCCGGGCTTCGGCTTCGTTCGTTCGCGCATCACAGCTTCTCGCGCGTGACGCCGGGCGCGCGCGCCTCGGCCTCCGCCTCGGCTTCAACCTCTGCTTCGACGGCGGCGAGGTCGGGTTTGTCCGCGGAGGCGCCGATCCGCATTCGCGTGAGGCTCCCGTCGTTGCGGACGATCTCGTGCGCTTCGAGCAGCGCGAGCATCTCCTCGGCCTGCGACTCCGCGATGGGGAGCGCATCGGCGAGGGCGCGCGCCGTGACCGGCCCCTTGATCTGCGCGGCCACGTCCGCCGCCACCGAGAGCCACGCCTCGTCGAGCGCAGGTTCGATCTCCTTGCCTCGCGCCCGCGAGCGCGCGAGCAGCCACGCGACGAGCCCGGCGAGCGGGCCGGCCGTCAGCAAGCTCGCGAGGAAAAACCCGAAGCCCGGGTTCACCACGCCGACGACGCCGAGCAGGCCGTAGATCGCGAGGATGCCGATCGTCCCCGCGAGCGCGACGCCCGTGAACGCCGCGGCAGCGCGGTTCTTCGCGCGCCCCTTCCGCGCGAGCTCGGCGCGCTTCAGCGCCCCGATCTCCTTGCCGCTGCGCCGCATCTTCTTCGTGCCGAGCGGCACGCGCGGGCCTCCGCAGACGTCGCAGCGGTACCTGAGCTCCGCGTCGCGCGTGGCGCCCGCCGTGGCCCCGCAGTGCGGACAGACCTCCATGCGTTGCGACGTCCCGCAGCGCGGACAAACCGCGGCCTCCGCGGGGACGTCGGTGCCGCAGGCGACGCAGCGACCCTCGGCCGATCCGCTCGTCATGGCGAGACGCGGGCGAGACGTCTGCGCGTCGCCCTCGCGCCCTTCGGAGCCGGCATGATGAACACGGTCGCGTGCATCTGGGGCGCATCTAGTCCGGGGCCGGTCCCACGGCCAGAGGAGAGCGCACCGATCGATGCTGCGGGCCCGTCGGACGCGGACGGGCGCCCGACCCGGACGGCTCGCTTCCCGGCGACGCGGGGACGTGCCAACATGTCGACATGCGGGGACGTTGGGCCCGGACGGGCCGGAGCGCGCAAGCGTGGAGCGTGGCCGCCGGTTATGCACTCCTCGCCTGCCTCGCGACCGCCCTCGCCCTGGCGCTCCGAGACGGCACGCCCTGGAATCATCCGGACCCGTGGCTCAGCCTCACGCCGACCGTCGGCACCCTGGCGAGCGCGCTCGCCGGCATCGTCCTCGCCACGATCCTCGTGGCCAGCACGCGCTTCGCGGTCGGCCGGTTCTCGTGGGCCAGGCGCCTGCACGGCGAGCTTCGTCCGGTCGCGAAGGATCTCTCCGTCGGACAGATCTTCATCCTCGCGGGCCTGTCGAGCCTCGGCGAGGAGATCCTCTTCCGCGGGCTGCTCACGGCGGTGATCGGCGTCATCGGCTCGGGCGTGCTCTTCGGCCTCTTGCATCAGATGCGCGGGCCGAGCCGCTGGGTCTGGACGGCGTGGGCGATGGCCGTGGGCCTCATCCTCGGGGCGATCTTCGCCGCCACGGGCTCGCTCGTCGGGCCGCTGATCGCGCACGCGATCGTGAACGCGGTGAACCTCGGGTACCTGCGTGATCACGATCCGGGAAACGATCCCGAGCAGAACCTCGCCTGAGCATTCGTCTCGCCGCGGCGGCGAACGCGCTCAGCGCTTCTTGTCGTTGACCGGGCCCGTCTGCCGCGGCGGGAGCGGCGGAGGGGCCGGACGAACGCCGCTCTCGCTGAGATCGGGCCGCGTCTGCGTGGCCTGGCGCGGCGGCGGCGTGGGCGAGCGCGGGATGGGGCCCGTGCCCGTGCCCGGGTTCGGCAGCGGCGGCGGCGTGCTCTTCGAGTGTCCCGGGACCGGCGGGCGCGCCGCGGGTGCGGGGCCGGGGAACGACGGGCGCGTGTACTCGCCGCTCGTGCGCGCGGGCGCGACAGGTTGTCGCGGCGGCGGCCCAGGCAGCCGATTTGCCCCGCCGGGCGCGCGGGGCGGTGGTCCGGGCAAACCTCCCGCGGTCCGCGTGGGCACGGGTTGACGCGGCGGCGGACCGGGCAACCCCGGGGACACCGCAGGTCGAGCGGCCGGCGTGAGGCGCGGCGGAGGCGCGCCCGGCGAGCGCGGCGCGAGTGCACCCGGACGAACCGGCCCCGCCCCGTACGTCGCGGCAGGTCGCTGCGGACTCGCGGCTGCGGGCGCAGGCCTCACGCCGGGCTGTCGCGGCGCGTTGCCCCAGTTCGGGCGATACGCGGGCGCGCCATCGAGGTCCTCTTCTTCGAGCTGGTACTCGGACGCGGGCGACACGTCGACCTCGTCGAACGCCTCCGCGGAGAGATCGGTGAGCTGCTCCGGCTCCTCGACGAGCTGCGCTTCTTCGCCGTACGCGGACTCGGGGACGAGCTCTTGCGAGGCCGGCGCCGCTCCTGCGCGGTTCGCGCTTTGCGGCGGCGCCACGGGCTCGTCCATGCCGAAGTCGGCCCAGTCGTAGTAGGCCTTCCGATCGGTCTCGCTGTCGTCGTGCGCTTGCGCGACCGGCGCGTGTGCGCGCGCTGCTTGCACTGGTTTCGCGGGCTCGGCGAGCGCCTTCGACGACGGGGGACCGAGGTCGGTGTGTCGCGACGGAGGCCCGCCCATCGAGGGCGCGGAGAGGCGCGTGGACGGCGCGGCCTTGCTCGAACGAGGTTGCTCGCCGTTGTGGATGCTCTCGTCTTCGAGGCGCACGGCTTCGAGCAAGAGATGACCGATCGGCTGCGCGCTCCCGGTCGGCGGACGATCGGGCTGCGGGACGAACGAGAAGCGACCGACCTTCCAGCCGAGGATGTTGCGCAGGATCGTGATCGCGTCGGTCGTCGTGCCGCCGATGGTGCCGGTCACGACGAAGCCAGTGGCGACGTCGAGCTGCACCTTGCGCTTCTTGCTGACGACCTCGACGACGCCCGTGCGTCGCTCGAGCTCGAGCACCGTGAGCACCGTGGCGATCGACATCTGACTGAGATCGCCCTGGATCGCCGTCGTCTCCGTCGCGGACGAGGGCGGCACGGAGACGAGCGAGTTGCGACGTTGCCGCAGACGCCACGCCATCTGCACGAGCGCGCCGACCTGCGCGACGACCTCGTCGACGCGAAACGGCTTCGTCATGTACGCATCGGCGCCGACGTGAAACCCTTCGAGCCGCGCCTCTTGATCGTCGAGGGCGGAGAGGAAGAGGAACGGCGTCACGGACACGCGCGACGGCTGCGTGCGGACGTTCCGCGCGACCCAGTAGCCGTCGTTGTCCGGCAGGTCGATGTCGCAGATGATGCAGTCCGGCTCGCGATCGCAGGCCGTATCCAGGCCTGCTTGCGCGGTGTTGCAGACGATGACGTCGTAGCCTGCGTCACGGATCGCGCCCGAGAGCAGGCTGCTGACCCACTCGTCGTCTTCGATCACGAGCACGAGCCCTCGGGGCATTGGCGAAACCGTATCACGTGCGCTCGCCGGCGGGCCAAGTGGCAAGGGGCCCGGCCGGTCGGTTTCGTCCTGGGGGTGCCGGGTGCCGCGTCTCGGCCCGGCCGTCCGGCGGGATTCGGCCGCGCGCGCCGGGCTTTTCGGCGCTAAGCTGGGCCCCGTGACGAAAGGAACGCGGATCGTGGTCGCCATGAGCGGCGGAGTCGACTCCTCCGTGGCGGCGGCGCGCCTCTGCGACGCAGGCTACGACGTCATCGGGGTGACACTGCACCTCTGGGACTACCCCGACGACCGGAGCGAGCGGGGTCGTTGCTGCGCGCCCGAGGACCAGCACGACGCGCGGCGCGCGGCGGATCACCTGGGCATCCCGCACTACACGTTCGACCGCCGGGAGCTCTTCCGCGCGCACGTGGTCGATCCGTTCGTCGACGCGTACCTCGAAGGCGAGACGCCGAGCCCCTGCGTCGCCTGCAACCGCTCGGTGAAGATGCGCGAGCTCTTCCCGCTGGCGGAGCGGCTCGGCGCGTCGTTCATCGCGACGGGCCACTACGCGCGCACGGAAGTCGGCGAGGACGGACGCGGACGCCTTTACCGAGGCAAGGATCGCGTCAAGGATCAGAGCTACTTCCTGCACATGTTGCGCGAGGACGAGCTGCGAAAACTCGTGCTGCCGCTCGGGGACGCGACGAAGGAAGAGGTGCGCGCCGAGGCGCACGCGCGAAAGATCCCGCGCGCGGACAAGGGCGAGAGCCAGGAGCTTTGTTTCGTCCCGGCCGGCGGCTACGGCGCGTTCGTCGAGAACCGGGCGGGGCGCGAGCGGGTTCGTCCGGGTCCGATCGTCGACGACCGAGGGCGCACGGTGGGGCACCACGAGGGCGTGCATCGGTTCACGATCGGCCAGCGCAAGGGCATCGGCGTGGCGCTCGGAAGACCCGCGTTCGTCGTCGGGATCGACGCGGAGTCGGGCGCGGTGCGCCTCGGCGGCGAGGACGCGCTGCTCGCGACGGGCGCGCTGCTCGAAGCGGGCGCGTGGAGCGACGACGTGACGTTCCCGCTCGAAGCCGACCTGCGGGTGCGCGCGCGTCACGAGGGAGAACGCGCGACGATCGAGCGCGTGTTGGATCCGGAAGCAGGCGAGGTGCTCGTCGCGCGCTTCCGCACGCCGGTGAAGGCGGTGTCTCCCGGGCAGGTCGCGGTGGCGTACGACGGCGATCGCGTCTGCGGCGGGGCCACGATCAAGGCTGCGATTCACGCGAGCGCGGGAGGCGCGGCGTGAGGGCGCGTCTCTGCCTCGGGGTCGCGTCGCTGCTCGCGCTCGGCGCGATGGGCTGCTCGCTCGGGCAGGGCGAAGGCGAGGTCAAGAGCGACGCGCTCGTCGCGAAGGATTGTTGGTTCGACGCCTACGATCTGCGGCCCGACTTCTTCGCGGCGGTGCCGTACCGATCGACGCTCCAGATGCGCGTGCAGCGCGGGACCGATCTGCAAGAGGTGTCCGACGGGATCGCGGTCCTCGTCGAGGACGTGGGCAAGGTGCGCGAGGAGCTGCTCGGCAAGCCACTCGACGTGACGCTCTCGCCGGGCGTCTTGCCTCCCGGCTCCGATTTCCCGACCCCGCCGCCCGAGGATCAGCCGGCGATCCACGTCGCGCTCTACCTCCAGCGCTCCTGCCACAACCAGAACGTGATCCTCTACGCCGTGGATGGCACGGTCACGTTTCACTCGCTGTTCAGCGGTGATCCGAACGAGGCCGAGGCCGCGGAGAAGTACACCGACGCCGAGTTCGACGTGTGGATGGGCGATCCCCGCGACGCCCCCGTCGACGCGCCGGCCAACGAGATCCCGAAGGAGCTGCAATCGCGCGTGACGGGCTTCTTCCGCTTCTACTTCGAGCGCGGCCAGCCCGGGCAGCCCTTCCCCTGAAGTCCGAGGCGCTTCGGTAGGCGCCCACCCCGCGGGGGTCTGCGGGCCTGGCTCGGCTTGCGCGGGCGAGCCCCCAAACGTGGGCGCGAGGGCGTGCTCGCCCGCTGAACATCCGGAAGCGTCCACGCGCTCTCTCCGGGCGCATGGAAAATCGAATCGTTTTCGCGGTAGGATTCAATCAACGCGTCATGGCTCAACCTCCGCCTCGACCCGCTGCTTCGCGACCGGGCGGTCCGGCACCGGCGAACACCAGGAGCGCCCCCGCCTCCTCATCCGGCCTCCGCTCGAAGGAACCGGAGAAGCAGCAGCAGCCCGGGACCTTCTTCCTCGGACGATACCGCGTCGTCGACGAGATCGGCGTCGGAGGCATGGCGAGCGTGCATCTGGCGCGCATGGACGGCCCCGGCGGCTTCCAGAAGTGGGTCGCGATCAAGCGCATCCACCCGCACCTCGTCGAAGACGATCAGTTCGTCGACATGTTCCTCGACGAGGCACGCATCGCGGCCGGGATCAACCACGCGAACGTCGCGCAGGTCTTCGATCTCGGCAAAGACGACAACACGTACTGGATCGCGATGGAGTACCTCCACGGCGAGCCGCTGCGCGAGGTCATGCGGCGGGCCGAGGAGAAGCGGATGAACATCAGCCCCGAGCTCGCGGCGCGCATCTGCGCGGACGCGGCCGAGGGCCTCCACGCGGCGCACGAGCTGCGCGGCAAGAACGGTCAGCTCCTCGGTCTCGTCCACCGCGACGTGACGCCGCACAACCTGTTCGTCACGTACGACGGCTACACGAAGGTCGTCGACTTCGGCATCGCGAAGGTCGCCGACCGGCTCGCGTCGACCCGCGCCGGCACGCTCAAGGGCAAACTCGCGTACATGTCGCCCGAGCAGGTGCGCGGCGCGGACGTCGATCGCACGACGGACATCTTCGCGCTCGGCGTCGTGCTCTGGGAGCTGACGACGAACCAGCGGCTCTTCCGCATGGACACCGATCTCGACACGCTCGAGAAGGTGCAGGCCTGCATCGTGCCGCTGCCCTCGACGATCGTGCGCGGCTATCCGCAGGGCCTCGAGGCGGTCGTCATGAAGGCGCTCGCGAAGAACAAGAAGGACCGCTACCAGACGGCCCGCGAGTTCTCCCGCGCCCTGCAGGTCTACCTGAACCAGAGCGGAGCGTTCGTCGGACCCGAGGAGGTCGCGCAGTTCGTCCGGCACGTCTTCACCGATCGCATCGCCAAACGCGAGGCACACCTCGCGTGGGCCGCCGAGGTGACGTCGACCGTCAACGTCGATCAGCTCCGCGCGCAAGGCGGGCTGAGCGATGACTCGCTGCTCGAGGACGACGACGACGATCGTCGCGGCCGCGCGAGCGGGACGGCGCCGTCGAAGTCGGCGGCGCAGCCGATCGCGAACCGCGCGCCCGCGCCGCTGCCCGCGCCCGAGGATCGTTCGTCGGCCTCGCAGCAGATGGCCGCCGCGTCGCTCATGGACGACGACGAGGACGTGCCGACCACGGTCGCGACGCGCGATCACCTGGAGAAGGCACACGGAGGTCCGCTGCCGAGCGCAGGGCGTCCCTCGCCGCAAGCGCAGCAGAGGCCTCAGCTCACGACGCCGCTGCCCGCCGCGGGCATGCCCGGTTCGGGGCAAAACGAGCGCACCGCGGCGCTGCCGAACAGCGGGTATCCCGGCGACGCCGACGATCTCAACGCGACGATCGCGCTTCCGGCGAACGCGAAGCTCCCCGATCCGGGGCCGCCGCGGCAAGGGTTTGGCGCGCCGCAACAGCCGGGCTTCGGCGGGTACCCCGCGCCGCAGCAGCCGGGCTTCAACGGCGGCATGGCGCAGCAGCAGCCGGGCTTCGGCTTCGGGCAGCAGCCGCCGCAACCGCAGTACGGGCAGCAGCAGCCCGGCTACCAGCCCCCGATCAGCAACCCGAACGCGCATGTGCCGCAGCAATACGGCCAGCGCGTGGCGCAGTCGCAGATCGAGACCGCCATGTCGTTGCCGCGCCCCGATCCCGCCGCGCTCTGGATGGCGCAGCAGGAAGCGGCTCGTCAGCAAGGCGGACCGAAGCGCAACACGGGCGTGTTCGTCCTCGTCGTCGCGCTCGTCGCGCTCAGCGTGATCGGCATCGGCGTGCTCGTGTATTTCAAGCTGAAGCAGCCGCAGGAAGCGGCGACGCAGCCGGCGGTCACGGCCGTGCCCGAGACGCCGCCGATCCCGAGCACGGTCGCCGTGCCCGCGCCTGCGCCGGCTCCCGCGCCCGCGCCGACCGAAACGGCCGCGGCCGCGCCAACGGAGACGGCCGCGCCCACGCCCGCGCCGGGCCCCGCAGGCGGAAACGCGCCCGCCACGGCGAAGACGACGACGACCGCGCCCGCGGCTGCGCCCACGGCGACGGCGAGCGCAGCGGCCGCGGCCGGCGAGCCGGGCTTCCTGACGATCGTGTGCAATCCGTTCTGCGACGACGTGCTCGACAACGGACGCTCGCTCGGCCCCTCGCCGATCGTGCACCTCTCGGTCAAGCCGGGCTCGCACCGGGTCACGCTCAAGAAGGGCGACATGACGAAGGTCGTCTCGGTCATCGTCGTGTCCGGTCAGGTGACCGCGCAACGCGTGTCGATGAAGTGAGACGAACGCGGGCCGCTCGCTCCGGACGGGGCGGGCGGTGCGCGTACGCTCGTCGTGACGTAGGCTCCTGCGATGTCGCAAGGAACGCGTCTCGCTGGAAAGCCGGACCGCAGGGACAAACCGGCGAGGCCGAAGCAAGCGCCGACGCCGGAGATCCTGCACATCGAGAACCTGGCCGCGGGTGGGGCGGGCGTCGCTCGGCTCGCCGATCGCACGGCCGTCTTCGTGCCGGGCACCGCGCCGGGCGAGCGCGTGGAGGCCGAGGTCGACAGGAACACGCGGCCCGCGCGAGGACGCCTCTTGCGGGTGATCGAGGCGAGCCCCGAGCGCGTGGAGCCCGCGTGCCTTTACGCGGAGGCGTGCGGCGGATGCGACTTCATGCACCTCACGCCGCGCGCGCAGGAAGCGGCGCACGCGGAGATCGTCCGCAGCGCGGTCGCGCACGCGACGGGTGAGACGCCGCCCGCCATCCACGTGCACGCCGCGCCCGAGCCGCTCGGCTACCGCACGCGCGCGCGGCTCTACGTGCGCGGCGAGCGAGGTCGTGTGCGGATCGGATATCGCGCGCCGGGCTCGCACGCGCTCGTCGCGACGCCGACCTGTATCGTGCTCGCGTCGTCGATCGCCGGCGCGCTCGACGAGATCCCGGCGGCGCTCGCGGGTTCGTCGGGCGAGGGCGACGTGCAGGTCGCGCGAGGCGCGGGTGGGCGGCTCGTCGTGGATGTGACGTGGCGCGGCGAGATCGCGCCCGCGGCGTGGTCGGCGATCGATCGGCGCGTCGCGGAGGGCGCGTGGGCCGGGGCGCGCGTGCGCATGGAGGGCGCGAAGACGCCGGCCGTGTTCGGCGATCCGCGGCCGGTGCTCGAAGGCGTGGACGGCGCGCCGCTCGTCATCGCGGCGGGATCGTTCGCGCAGACCTCGGATCGCGGCGCGGCGCTGCTCGCTCGGCGCGTGGCGGAGCTCGCCCGCGCGGACGTGGACGCACCGCAAGGAGATGCGGGCGAGGCGACGAACGGGCACGTGCTCGAGCTCTTCGCCGGCAGCGGCACGCTGTCGATCCTGCTCGCGCGTGGGGCGGCGTCGTTCGTCGCGGTCGAGTCGGACGAGTCGGCGGCTCGTTCGGCGCGGGAGAACCTCGCGGCGCGGGATCTCGCGGGCAAGGTCGTCGCCGTGGACGCGGACGCGTACCCGATCCCGCCGCGCGTGGAGGTCGTCGTGCTCGATCCGCCGCGGGCCGGCGCGGAGGGCGCGACGGCTGCGATCGCGGCCTCGCGGGTGCATCGCGTCGTGTACGTCGCGTGTGATCCGGCGACGCTCGCGCGGGACCTCGGCGTGCTCGTGCGCGCGGGTTTCGCGCTCACGCACCTGGAGACGGTCGAGCTCTTCCCACAGACGAGCCACGTGGAGACCGTCGCTCGCCTCGTGCGTCGCCGCGGGGCGCGCTGAGCGCTCGCGTGCGCTACGCTCTCGCAGGATGATCCACCACGTCGACGACCGGCTCCGACAGGAGGCGCGCCGCTTTCGCCTCGTGTTCACGTGCGGCGACTGCGCGCAGTACGATCCGGAAGGCGATCGTTGCTCGCTCGGTTATCCGCACGTGATGCACAAGGAGCCCGACCTCGACGCGCGTGACGAGGTCGTCTTCTGCAAGGCCTTCGAGCTCTGTTGACCAAGCCCTCGCACCCGCCTTCGTTACGGCGCCTCGCCGAGCGCACCATCCGCGACGAAGCGCTCTTCGATCGCGGCGATCGCGTGCTCGTCGCCTGCTCGGGCGGCCCCGACTCGACGGCGCTCCTGCACGTGCTCGCGCTCCTCCGCCGCACGATCGGCCACGAGGTGATCGGGCACGGCGTCGATCATGGATTGCGCCCCGAGGCGCGGGACGAGCTCGCGCTCGCGGCCGCGCTCGCCGAGAAGCTCGGTGTTCCTTTCGAGGTGACGCGGCTCGACGTCGAGCCCGGAGGAAACCTCCAGGCGCGGGCGCGTGAGGCGCGTCATCGAGCGCTGCAGGACGCTGCGGCGCGATGCGGCGCGGCCGTGATCGCCACGGGGCACACGGCGGACGACAAGGCCGAGACCGTCCTCCTGCGCCTGTTACGCGGCGCGGGTCCGCGTGGGCTCGCCGTGCTCGAACCACGCGCGCCTGCGCCCGTGCCGCCGAGCGGACCCGAGGCGCCGCGCGACCTCGTGCGTCCGCTCGTCCGCGCGCGCCGGGCCGACGTCCTGCTTCACCTCGATCGCCACGCGATCGCTCACGCGCGCGACCCTTCGAACCTCGACCCTCGATTCACGCGCGTCCGGGTGCGCCGCGAGCTGATTCCGCTGCTGGAGGAGCTATCACCGCGGATCATCGACCATCTCTGTGCCCTCGCGGACATGCTCCACGACGTCTGTCCGGCGGAGGACCCGATGAGCAACTTCGGCCGGGCGCAACGGTGGACGATCGAGCGAGCCCAAAAGAAGGGCGTTCGGATTGTGAAGATTCGTATGAAGGGGGGGCGGGAGCTCGACGTGACCTTCCCAGCGGGGAAGATCGTCCTTAACGAAAAGAAATGATCATCCCGCGGCCGTACCGAATGGACGGCGCGGCTTGGCTTCCATCGACGGGCATGCCACCGCGTGGCATGCTGGTGCAAAGAAGCGTTACATTTGGACGCAGTCTGCTCGTCCCGAGAAGATCGGGGCCGGCAACCCGAGGATCCTCGTGAAGCAATCGCACAAGACGCTCCTGCTTTGGGTCCTGCTGATCATGATGTTCCTCGTGATCTGGCAGTTCCTGAGCCCCGATCGCCCGCCCGCGACGCAGGTCTCGTTCAGCGAGTTCATGAGCCAGGTTCAGGCCGATCGCGAGAAGGACCCGCACGTCGACTCGGTCTCGATCAAGGATCGTGAATACACGTTCTGGGTAAAGGACCCGAAGAGCAACTCGAAGGTCAAAAAGGTCACGATCGGCCCGGACAACGCCGACGAGATCACGAAGGCGCTGGTCGACCACAAGGTCGCCGTCACCTTCGAGAAGGAGGACGCGTCGCCGTTCTGGTCGGGCGCGCTCGTGACCATCCTGCCGATGGTCTTCCTGCTCGTCATGTTTTACCTGTTCATGCGGCAGCTCCAGGCGGGCGGCGGCAAGGCGATGAGCTTCGGCAAATCGCGCGCGCGGCTGCTCTCGGAGTCGCAGAACAAGGTGACGTTCGCCGACGTCGCCGGCATCGACGAGGCGAAGGACGAGCTCGAAGAGATCATCGCCTTCCTCAAGGATCCGAAGAAGTTCCAGAAGCTCGGCGGTCGCATCCCGAAGGGCGTGCTCATGATGGGCCCGCCCGGCACGGGCAAGACGCTGCTCGCGAAGGCGATCGCGGGCGAGGCGGGCGTGCCGTTCTTCTCGATCTCGGGCTCGGACTTCGTCGAGATGTTCGTGGGCGTCGGCGCGAGCCGCGTGCGCGACCTGTTCGAGCAGGGCAAGAAGCACGCGCCCTGCATCATCTTCATCGACGAGATCGACGCCGTCGGCCGGCACCGCGGCGCGGGCCTCGGCGGCGGGCACGACGAGCGCGAGCAGACGCTGAACCAGCTGCTCGTCGAGATGGACGGCTTCGAGTCGAACGAGGGCGTGATCATCATCGCCGCGACGAACCGCCCGGACGTCCTCGATCCCGCGATCCTGCGGCCCGGCCGCTTCGATCGGCGCATCGTGGTGAACCGTCCGGATGTGCGCGGCCGCGAGGGCATCCTCCGCGTGCACACGAAGAAGGTGCCGCTCGGTCCGGACGTCGACCTCGACATCATCTCCCGCGGCACGCCCGGGTTCGTCGGGGCCGATCTCGAGAACCTCGTCAACGAGGCCGCGCTGCTCGCCGCGCGCCAGGACAAGGACCTCGTCTCGATGGTCGACTTCGAGATGGCCAAGGACAAGGTCCTCATGGGCACCGAGCGCCGCAGCATGGTGATCAGCGAGGAGGAGCGGAAGACGACGGCGTGGCACGAGGCCGGTCACGCGCTCGTGGCGAAGCTGCTCGAGAAGAACGCCGACCCCGTGCACAAGGTGACGATCATCCCGCGCGGCCCGGCGCTCGGCATCACGCAGCAGCTCCCGAAGGAGGATCGCCTGAGCATGTCGCGCGACTTCGCGAAGGCGCGCCTCGCGGTGCTGATGGGCGGCCGCGTCGCCGAGGAGATCGTCTTCGGTCAGTTCACGACGGGCGCGGGCAACGACATCAAGCAAGCGTCGAACCTCGCGCGCCGCATGGTGACCGAGTTCGGCATGAGCGATGTCATCGGCCCGATCTCGTACGCCGCGAACGAGGAGAGCGTCTTCCTCGGCCGCGACTTCACGAGCCAGCGCCGCGACTACTCGGAGACGGTCGCCAACCAGATCGACGACGAGGTCCGCAAGTTCGTGTTCGACGGCCACGCCGAGGCGCGCCGCCTGCTCGACGAGCACCGCGAGGCGCTCGACAAGCTGGCGAACGCGCTGCTCGAGCGCGAGACGCTCGACGCCGAGGAGGTCGACGCGATCGTGGCCGGGCGCGAGCTGCCCGAGCGGCAGAAGGTCGTCATCCCGACCTACGCCGACCGCGAGCGCGCCGCGAAGGAGAAGCGCCGCGCGGCCAGCATCTTCGGCGCCCCGAAGCCCGCGCCGAGCACGTGAAAGGGAGGGCGATCGCGCCGGCCCTCGTCGCCGCGGCGTTCGCCCTGCCCGTCCCCTCTCCCCTCTCCGAAGCTCCCCTCCCTCCCCCACGCAGAAGCACCGCCGCCGCGATCGACGCGGCGGCGGCGCCTGCTCCCTCGATCGATTCGAGCCCCACGGATCCCGCAGCGAACGCTTCGCCCGCGAAGAAGCCGCTCGCGACGATCGTGCACGGTCACACGCAGGAGACGCTCGCGCTCACCGAGGACGAACCCACGATCGAGCGCTTCTCCACGTTCCTCGCGGACCACGGCTACGAGCAGGAGACGCGCATCGATCCGCGGCTCGTCGATCTGCTTCGTGCGATCGCGAAGAAACACGAGGGCGCGCGGATCGAGATCGTGAGCGGCTACCGGAGCCCCAAGCGCAACGAGGTGATGCGCAAGAAGGGCCGGCACGTCGCATCGCACAGCCAGCACACGCTCGGCATGGCGATCGATTTCCGCGTCGACGGGCTCACCGTCCCGAAGCTCGCAGCCGAGATCCTGCAGGCGAAATGGCAAGGCGGGCTCGGCACCTACGCGGGGAAGCGCGACAGGTTCGTGCACGTCGACACGGGGCCGAAGCGGCGCTGGAGCGGGATCTAGCAGGCTGTTGAGAAACGTAGCGAGCGCCCTGGAGCTAGGGAGGAGGACGCAGGAATACAGGCGTATTCCGAGGACGACGACCGCCGATCCAGGGCGCGCAGCAAGTTTATCAACAGCCTGCTAGGGCGCGCGCAGCACCGCCTGGAGATACGCGAAGTGCTGCATGTCGGGCTGGCCGCGGCTCGAGGCCTGGAGGATGTTCCGCGCGCCTTCGCCCGTCAGGAAGAGGCCGTAGGAGGCCTCGATCACGAGCGGATCCCAGACGCGCAGGCCCACCGTCGCGTCGATCTGGTGGCCGAGGACGCGCGACTCGTTCGTGGCCGAAGCGCCGATCGGAGTGAGCGACGCGCTCGTCCAGCGGCCCTTCGGATCGGCGAGGCCGACGAAGCGGTAGCCGAGGTTCACCGAGAGCGTGTCGGTCGGGCGCATCGAGACGTCGCCGCCGGCCTCGATCAGGTTCGACCACGCGTAGAGGCCCATGCGGCCGTGCATCGGGCGCTCCTCCGGGAGGATGGGATCGAAGCGCGTCTGCACGGCGAGCGGGTCGGTGCTGCCGTTGTCCCCCGAGGCATACGCGCCCGACGCGCCGAACGTGAGGTGCCACGGGAGCGCCGTCTCCCACGCGACGCGCGCGGCGAGCGCGAAGGCGCGCAGGTCGCGGTTCGCGCCGAAGCTCGAAACGCGGCCGAGCTCGTACGCGCCTTCGACGGCGTACCGGAAGCCGCGGTAGTCGCCCGAGAAACGCGCGTCGAACACGTACGTGTCGCTCGGCGTGAGGTCGACGGCGGCCGGCGGGCGGACGATCCGCGCGAGCGCCGTGACGTCGATCGCGAGCAGCGGGAAGATACGGAAGACCGCGTGTGCGCCGTAGAGCTGGCTGCCCGTCTGCGGCGTCACCGTCGTGGGCGTCGACGTGTCCGTGCTGCCCGCCGATCCCGAGCCCGTCGTCCCGCCCGCTACCCCGACGCCGCCGAGACTCCCGAACGGCGAGGTGCCGATGAGCGCGGCGAGCAGCTCGACGTCGATGTTCTTCCAGGACAAACCAAGCCGCGCGGCATCGAGCGCTCGCGGCCGTTGCGTGAAGTCGCTCTCGCCGACGAGGCGCCCGTCGCCCCACACGACGCGCTGGCGGCCGAGGCGGAACCACATGCGGCGGTTCTTGCGGTGCACGTCGAGGTACGCCTCGAAGAGGCCGAGGCCCGTGCCGAGCTGGCTCGCTTGCAGCACGCCGCTCCCCATGGAGCCCGCGATCGGACGCGCGTCCTGCAGCACGATCGCCGCCGTCACCGGCCCGCGATCCACGGCGAGCCCGAGCCGCGCGCGCGACGTCGCCGCCCACTGCGACGTGTAGATCGGTGTCATGTACGTCGGCGCGTCGAAGCGCGGCGGCAGGTTTGTCCCGTACGCGTCTTCGAGCACGGCGCCGCGGGTGAAATTCACGCCGCCGACGTCGAACGGATCGGTGCGGAACTCACCGCGCACGCGGAGCTCGAACGAGGGGCGGAAGGTGAAGGATCCGACCGGGATCGACTCGGGCAGGGGCGTCGCCTGCGCGTCGGCGCGAGGGCTCGCGAGCGAGAGCGCGAGCGCGGCCGCCGCAGCGAAAACGTGGGGCTTGGGTCTCGTCATGTCAGGGCTCGAAATCGTCGCTCGGCTTGGGCTTCGGCGCCGGGGATCCTCCCGCAGCCGCGCCGCCTCCGCCACCCCCGCCGCCGGGCCGTGGCCGCGCCGCCTTGCCGGTGAACTTCGCGAGCGCCGCGTCGGCCGCGCCCGTCTCCAGCGCCATCGCCAGGCCCACGACGAACGACGACGCGAGCCCCGCCTCCGTCGTCGCGCGACCGCGCAGATCGGCGAGCACGATCCGCGCGCCTTCGAGCTCGCGCGGGGCGTCGCCCGATTTCGCCGCGGGCGTCGCGGAGAGCTCCGTCCGTTTCGTGTCGAGGAAGCGCGCGCGCTGTTCGAGGTCGCCCATGCGACGCGCCACGTCGAGCGACGCCTTCACCGATTGCTCCACGGCCTTCGCGAGCGCCTCGGGATCCTCGCTCGTCTTGCCACGCTTCTGCGCGAGCACGATGAGCTTCGCGTCGGGCGTGAGCTCGAGGTGCAGCGACGTGCCCGCCTCGTCGAGCGTCTTCGCTTTCTTCGCGGCCGCCTCCAGCGCGGCCCCGGCCTCCGCCGTCTCCGCGAGGCCGAGGGCCTTCACGAGCTCGACGCGCGCAGCCTTCCGATCGCCTTCGGCACGATCGACTTCGCCGCGCAGCGCGACGACGGACTTGAAGAAGTCGTCGAGCGCGGCCTCCTTCGTGGTGATGGCTTTGCCTTGCTCGATCTGCGACAGCGAGGGCCCGCACGCAGGCAGCGAGGACAGGCTCGCCGCCACGACGAAGGCCCACGCGAACGCTCGCCTCGACGACACTCTCATCCGCACTGGAGCACGCCTCCCCAAAGCTCGTAGCTCGACTTGCCCCTCTGGAGGAACACCGCGGTCACGTACGCGCCCGCCACCGCGGCCATGCCCTGGCCGAAGTTGCCCGCGGGCGGCGAGAGCGCGATCGGATCCCCCACGGGCACGAAATCCGGGCCGAGCGTCTGCACACGCACGGCGCGCGCGCCCGCCGATCCCTCGGTCCAGACGAGCACCCATCGACCATCCGGCAAGCCCGCGATCCCAGGCGCGAACGCGTCGCCGCCGGGGCCGCCGGCAGGCAGCTCGATCACCTCGGTCGACGCAGGGATCGAGCCCGAAGGCGCGTGGCCGAGCCGGATCTTCCACGGGCTCTGATCATCGGCGCGATCGGCGAACAGGATCGCGACCTCGCGGCCGTTCCATCCGCTCATGGGCTTGCCGACCTGGCCGCCCGATCCGACGACCTTCACGAGCTCGCCGATCGGCTTGCGATCCGGGCCGATGAAGCCGCCCATCACCGCGCCGTCGCGGCGGAACGAGAGCGCGTAGCCCTTGTCGTCCGCGATCACCACGCGCGCGGCGTCGAGCGGATCCGTCCCCGCGATCGGCCAGAGCGGCTGCGGCGCGGCGTCGACCTTGTCGGCCGTGGCGAGGCTGCCGTCCGCGACGCCCAGGAAAAACGGCGCCCCCGCAGGCACCGGCACGAGCGACTTGAGCGTGCCCGACGACTCCTTCGCCGCGATGAAGTAGCCTTTGTCGGTGCCGGTCGGCGCGACGCGATCGATCTCGCCGCCGAGCTTCTCGACGAACCCCTCGTTCACCTGGCCGCTCGACGGCGTGACCTCGATGCCGACGGCCTCGTCGGAGCTCTTCGCGTAGCCGATCGAGACGTTGCCCGAGGCGAGCGGCAAGAGCTCGAACGGGACCTTGTTCGAAACCACGGGCGCCCAGCGCACGGGCTGCTTGGCGACCCAGCAAGGCTTCGGCGGCTGCGGGAGCGCGTCGCGAATCTCGCGGACCGTGTTCGCCAGGACCGAACGCGCGCCTCCGCCGGCCACCGTCGGCTTGACCGAACAACGCCCCACGAAAAACGCCGAGATCACCATCATCACGAGCAAGCCGCTGCTCGTGGCGATCACCTTCATCGGCAGCGTGCTCGACGCCGGCTCGGGCGGGACCCCGCGAAGGCTGTCCGACGTCGCGTCGAGCGCGGCGCGTCCGCGAGGCGTCTCGGTGTACGCGAACGGCGGGTTCGGCTCCGCGGCCGCAGCTTCGGCCGGTGGCGGCATCGCCCCGGGGAAGGCGGCGATCGGCGGCGCGCCGACGTCGGGCGGCGGCGGCGGCGTCGTCTTCGGCAGATCGGACGGACCATGCGCAGCCGCTTCCTTGTCGGGCAGCGGCGCGGTCGAGGGATCCGAGAGCTGGAGCGCGTCGATCCGGATCGTCCGCGTGACCTCGTGCGCGAGCTTCACCGCGCCGGCCATCGACGGGCCGGTGTACCCCGACGGACCCGTGTACCCGCCCGTGAGATCGGGCGGCAGGATCGCGGTCGTGCTCGGCTCGCGCGGAGGCGGCGCCGGGGGCAGCTCGTCGGCGCGGGAAGGCGACGCCGCGGGCGGAGGCGTGACCTCCTGCGGCGCGGCCACGGCAGGCGCCTCGGCCGCGACGGGCGGCGGAAGCGCGGCGGCCGCAGGCGCTTGCGCGACGGGCGGCTCGATCGGCGCGGGAGGCGGCGTGCTCGGTGAGGCCTTCGCGGCGCCGGCGCGTGGCACGGCGGCGGCGGGCTTGAGCAGGGCCGACGGGCGCAGGATGCCCGAAGGCTTGTCCGCACTCTTGTCCGCAGCCGGCCGCGGAAGGCTCGGCGACACGGCGGGCCGCGCGCCGAGGTCCGCGGGCTTCGTGAGCACCTTCGACGGCGCCCGCATCGGGGCCGGTCCCACGGTCGAGTATTCGGACGTCTTCGGGCCGAGCGGCTTCGGCGCAGGACCGATCGACGTGTTCTCCGCGCCGGCGCCGGCCTTGCCGCGCGGGCCCTCGGCCGGCTTGACGGGCGCGGCGACGGGCGGCGGCGGGGACGAGCGGGGCACCACGACGGGCGGCTTGGCAGGGCCTTCCGCGGCGCGGGGCGCGACCATCGCGGGCTTCGGCGACGCCGCGGCCGGGGTCGCCGCGGGCACCTTCGCGGCGGGCGGGGCGAGGTCACCGACGTTCGTCGTCTCGTCGTCGTTGACGTCGTTCCAGAGGTCGTCGACCGCGCTCGCGTTCGTCGTCGGGCGCTTCGGGCCGGCTTCGGCCACGGGCGCGGGCACGGCAGGTCCGACGGGCGGAGGCGGACGAACCGGGGCCGGCGGCTCGGGCAACGCGTTCGCGCCTCGGGGCAACGCGGCCTCGAAGGCCGCTCCGCCGTACTCGGGCCGCAGCGTGATCGGCGCGCCGCCCGGGGGCGCGGCCTCCGTGCCTCCACCCGACGGCACCACGATCGGCGCGCCCTGGGCGCCCTGCGCCTTCTGCGGCGCGGCCGGGCCTGGGATCCCGAGCAACGTGCCCATCTGGCCGCGCTTCTCGGGGAGCGGGGCGCCGAAGCGAGGCGGCGCGATCGGCTCCTGCGTGGTGGGCGTCGCGTCGGCGAACTCGGGCAGCGTGAAGGCGGGGACCCACTCGTCCATGCCCTCGCGCCAGACGAGGACGGACGACGGCAGCACGCGGGTCGCGATGGCTTCCCGCAGCTCGTCGGTTCGCACGAGCCGCTGCACGCCTTGCTCGTCGGTCCAGCGCCACTCGTCGCGGCTCGTCACGCGTGCCTCCGAGGGTTTGGGGGCGAGGCGCAGGTCGTGCGCAGATCGGGTTCGTGTCGGGCGAGCACCTCGCGCGAATCGTAGCAGCGACCTCCGCGACGTTGCGCGGAATTTCGTTCGCCCCGACGCAACTCCGGAGCGCTGCCCTCGATGTTCGGTCATGCCCCACGTGCGTCCCTTCCTCCTCGCGTCCCTCGCGGTGCGCGTGATCGCCCGCGCCCTGCTCGACACGCTCAGCCCCCCGGCTTGCGCGGCCTGCGACGCGCCCGTGCGCCGCGACCGCGTCTTTTGCCCGGTCTGCGCGGAGGCGGTGCTCCGGACCGAAAACGTGCCCGGCGAGCCGCTCGCCTTCGCGGCCTTCGGCGGCGCCATCGCGGCCGCGCTGCGACGGTTCAAGTACGAAGAGCGCCCCGATCTCGGGCGCCCGCTCGGCCATCTTTTGCGCGGGCTCGTGCGGGATGAGGCGCCGGTGGTGGACGTCGTGGTGCCCGTCCCGCTCCATCCGCGCAGGCTCGCGGAGCGCGGCTACAACCAGGCCGCGCTGCTCGCGCATGCCGCCGCGATCGAGCTCGGCGTGCCTCTCGCGGCGCGCGCGCTCGTGCGGCTCCGCGACACCCCGCAGCAGGCGACCCTCGGCCGCGTCGAGCGCTGCACGAACGTCGCGCGGGCCTTCGTGGCGCGATCCCCGCGCGCCGTGCGAGGCCGCCGCGTGCTGCTCGTCGACGACGTGGCCACGACCGGCGCCACGCTCTCGGCTTGCCGCGATGCGCTCGTCGAGGCGGGCGCGCGGGACGTGACGGCCTTGTGCCTCGCGCGCACCGGCGCGCCCTCGCCCGACTAACGCCGCTTCTTCCGCGGCACCTGTGGCGCCGGTTTGCCGGGGACGACCTCGATCCGCAGCGACTCCTGGCACGGCACGAGCACCGTCTCCCCTGCCGAGAGCCACTCCGGATAGCGCCCTTCGGTCGTGCTCGACACGCGCACGAACTTGCTCCCGCACGGCGCCTGGAACGCCTCGTTCGTGCGGCCGAGCTTCTTCCCGCTGATGTACACGTTTCCTTCCGAGGGGAAGGCGACCGTGAGGAGGCCGTATCCCGCGGCGGGCGCGGCGGGCGCGGTGGCCTGGGGCGCGACGGCGGAGTCGGTCGGACGGGTCTCGGGCGTCGCGAGCGGAGGTTTGACCGAGGTCGAGGCCGAGGCCGAGGCGCTGGGATTCGCGTCGGGATCCGAGCCACCGGTCACCAGCACGACGGCGCCCGCGGTGATCAACGCGACCGCGCCCCCGGCGATCGCCAGCGTGAGGGGCGGCGGTCGCTTCTTGCGCGTGGCCGGTTGCACGGACGCGAACGGCGAAACGGGTTCGGACGTGGAGACGGACACGGCGGCGGGCGTGGCTGTGGCAGCAGACGCGAACGCAGGCACAGCGGGCGCAGCGGCGGCGGCGGCCGTGAGCGAGGGCGCCCCTCCGGACGTGCCGAACCGCGGTGGCACGGGCGGCGCGGCCATCGGCGGCACCGGCGGCGCGGCCAGCGCGGGCGGCTTCGTGGCGGCCGGCGGCACGGGCGG
>NZ_JARZHH010000034.1 GCF_029946515.1 Polyangium sp. 6x1 | reverse complement strand
CGCCGCCTCCGCCGGCCCCGCCGTCGCTGGGCGGTCCGCCGCCGCCTCCGCCCGGCTCGATGATGGGCGCGCCGCCTCCGCCGCCGCCCGGCCCGATGATGGGTGCGCCGCCGCCTCCGCCGCCGGGCCCGATGATGGGCGCGCCGCCTCCGCCGCCGCCCGGTCCTCCGGGGATCGGCTTCGGGGCTCCGCCGCCGCCTCCGCCGCCGTACGGCAACATGGCGCCTCCCGGCCCGCCGCCGGCCCCGCCTGCGCCTGCGCCGTCCGCGGCTGGTGGCATCCCGGGCGCGATCCCGCTCTTCGCCTACTACGGCGGCGAGCGGAGCGTCGTGAACAAGGACCGCTTCATCATCGGCCGCGGCAAGCAGTCGAGCGACCTGACGATCAAGGACCCGAACGTCTCGCGCCAGCACGCGATGGTCGAGTACCTGAACGGCCAGTACTACATGGTCGACATGGGCTCGACGAACGGCGTCGAGTTCAACGGCCAGCGCATCACGCGCAAGGCGATCGGCGAAGGCGACTCGTACCGGATCTGCGACCACGAGGTCCGGTTCTCCTACCGCTGATGCGCTGATGGGGGTCGTCATGGGTGGCTCGCGTGGACAAACCCTGCGAGTCACCCGTCACGCCCCGCCCTTCCTCTCCTTCACGCTCGCCGCGCTGCTCGTCGCCGGACACGCCCGCGCCTCGAACGAGCCTCCCTGGGTCGCGCCCGAGACCGAGCCGCTGCCCGAGGGCATCGTGAGCGCGCGGATCCTCAAGGCCGATCAGCCGATCCTCGCCTCGCCCTGGGAAGGCGCGCCTCGCCGCGGCTCGGCCGCGCTCGACGTGCACCTGCCGATCTTCGCCGTGCGCCGTGGACCTGGCTGCAAGGGCCGGTTCCTCTCGATCGGCCCGCTCGCGTGGGTCTGCGAGGACGCCGTCGAGCTCGCGGAGACGCCGTTCGTCAACGCCGGCTACCGCGCGATTCGCGAGACCGCGGACGGTTTGCCCTTCCGGTACTACTTCGTCGGCCCCGACGGATCGTTTGCGTACAAAAAGCTTCACGCGGTCGACATCGGCGCGCCCGACATGCAGCTCGAACCTGGGTTCGCCGTGGCGATCGTGGAGGAGCGCGTCGTCGAGGGCGCGCGCTACGGCCGCAGCCACAACGAGCTGTGGATCCCGATGCGCGACCTCGGCCCCGCGCGGCCGCTCGCGTTCCGCGGCGAGGAGATCAAGCCCGACGCGCCCGCGGACGCCTTGCCCTTCGCGTGGATCCTCGTCGACAAGGCGAAGGTGTTTTCGTCGCCGAGCGCGCTCGGCAAGGTGGAGTCGAGCCGCGCGCGCTTCGAGCGTGTGCCCTTCTTCGAGGAGAAAAACGCGGGCGGCGCGCGCTTCTCGCGCATCGGCGAGAACGCGTGGGTCCGCTCGTCGGAGCTACGACACCCGACGATCGCGCCGCCGCCGCCCGAGGTCGACGTCGCTGCGGGCGAGAAGTGGATCGACGTGGAGCTCGAGAGCCAGACGCTCGTGGCCTACGAGGGCAAACGCCCCGTGTTCGCGACGCTCGTCTCGACGGGCAAGGGCCGCGAAGGATCGGCGACGGCGACGCCGCGCGGGACGTCGCGGATCTGGGCGAAGCTCTTCACGTCGAACATGGACAACCTCGAGGACGAGGGCGCGACGCGGTACTACCGGATGGAAGACGTGCCGTGGGTGCAGTTCTTCGCGAAGGGCGTGGGCCTGCACGGCGCGTTCTGGCATCGATCGTTCGGCCAGATGCGCAGCCACGGCTGCGTGAACCTCGCGCCGCTGGACGCGCAGCGGCTCTTCTTCTGGACCACGCCGCGCGTGCCCGCAGGATGGACCGCCGCCTTGCCGAGCACGCACGACGTAGGCACGGTCGTGCGAGTACGCTAGAAGCCCTCACGACAGAGAGCGCTCACCATGGTCTCGATCGTCAACGCTGTTCGTGATCTCGGCCGACTGCGCCAGATCTACGTCGTGCTCGTTCGTCACGGCTTCGGCGAGCTCGCGCAGCGGCTCGGGCTCGGCGGTCGCGCACGCGCGCAAGCCCTGCCCGAGCTCCCCGCGGGCGGCGAGGCGAGCGACGCGCTGGTCGAGGCGCCCGAGGCCGACGCGAAGCGCGGCGAGGAAGAACGACGGCGCATCTCGCTACCCGAGCGCGTGCGGCTCGTGTGCATGGATCTCGGCCCCTCGTTCGTGAAGCTCGGCCAGATCGCCTCCACGCGCCCCGACGTCCTGCCGAACGACTGGATCGTCGAGCTGAAGAAGCTCCAGGACGAGGTCAACCCGCTGCCGTGGAGCGAGATCAAGAACGCGGTCGAGGCCTCGCTCGGCGCGCCGATCGAGGACGTCTACGAGCGCTTCGAGGAAAAACCTCTCGCCGCGGCGTCGATCGGCCAGGTGCACCGCGCGGTGCTCAAGCACGCGGATGGCCCGCAGGAGGTCGTCGTGAAGGTGCAGCGGCCCGGCGTGCGCACGACCGTGGCGCGCGACCTCGAGCTCTTGCACGCGCTCGCGAAGCTCATCGAGCGCACGATCCCCGAGTCGGCCTTGTACCAACCGTCGGCGCTCGTCGATCAGTTCGATCGCGCGATCACGAGCGAGCTCGACTTCGGCCTCGAGGCCGAGCACGCCGAGAAGTTCGCGCGGAACTTCGCGGGACATCCGCACGCGCGTTTCCCGCGCGTCTACCGCGAGGCCTCGTCGAAGACCGTGCTCACGCTGGAGCTCCTGCCCGGCGGCAAGGTCTACGACGAGATCCGCAACCATGGGCACAAGGGCCCGGCGATCGCGCAGGCCGCCGTCGGGATCGTCGTGAAGATGATCTTCGAGGACGGGTTTTTCCACGCGGACCCGCACCCCGGGAACATCTTGATCTCGGGCGATCCCGACAGCCCCACGATTGGCCTCATCGACCTCGGCATGGTCGGACGTTTGTCGCCGGAGATGCGCGACAAGACGCTCGACCTGATGGTCGCCGCCGTTCGTCAGGACCACCTCGGCGTCGCGGACGCGCTCTACGCGATCGGCACACCGACGAAGAAGGTCGACATGCGCGCCTACCGCGCCGAGGTGAGCGTCCTGGCGGAGAAGTATCTCGGCAGGCCGCTCAAGGAGATCGACGTGGCCGCGATGATCAGCGACCTCATGCGCGGCGCGAGCAAGTACGGCATCGAGATCCCGCCGGACTTCTTGCTCGTCGGCAAGGCGATCATGACGATCGAGGGCGTCGGCAAGGAGATCGATCCGGACCTCGACGTCTTTGGCGTCGCGCGTCCGTTCTTCCTCGATCTCCTGCGCAAACGTTACTCGCCCGAGCGCGTCGGGATGGAGCTCTGGCGCGGCGTCGAGCGCCTTTCCGGCGCTGCCTACGACTTGCCGCAACAACTCCGCGAGGTCCTCGACGACCTGCGCCTCGGACGCCTGACCTTACGCACCACCGATCCGACCCTCCCGCGGACGGTCGATCGCCTCGGACGCCGCCTCTTCGCGGGCTTCGTCGTGGCGACCTTCGTCTTCGCGGGGACGTGGCTGCTTCAAACGGATCGAAAGGATCCGCTCGGCATCACGCTCCTCGTCTTCGGCGTGCTCGTGATGTTCGGGCATGTCGCGCTCGACATGCTCCGCCACCTACGTTGACCGCCACATGCGCAGAGCAGGGCGCCGAGCTACCTCGACGCCCTGCTTCGCGGCCCGGTGAAACCGCGCGTGGCCTGTCCGATCAGAGCTGCGGGATCTTGCCCTGGAGCAAGAACGCGATGATCAGCGCGAAGAGCACGAGCGACTCGATGAGGGCCAGGCCGAGAATCATCGGCGTCTGGATACGAGCCGCGGCGCCCGGGTTGCGCGAGATGCCCTCGAGGGCGGCCGCAGCGGCGCGGCCCTGACCGAGCGTACCGCCGAGGGCGGCGATGCCGATCGCGAGGCCGGCGGCCAGCGCGATCATGCCGCTCGTGTCGAACTTGTTCGAAGCAGCAGCATCCTGCGCGAACGCCATGCTGGGAACGAGGGCCAGCGCGGTGGCGACCAGCGTGGACAGGGTGAGCTTGCTCTTGAGAGACATCCGATTCTGCTCCTTTCAGGCCACGCGCCCCCATGGGGGGCTGCATGCATCAATCGAGACGACCCACGGGGTTCGGGGGGACCGACTCTTGGTCCCAGCCCCTCGAGGGCTCGGGGGCTTCGCTTCGGGCGGCCCCGCTCTAATCCGAATCTGACGGTTTGGCTAGGGACTTTTTGAGGATTCCACCGGGATCTTCCGGTGGGGGCGCCTCAGTGGTCTCCGGCGTGGTGGTGCTCCGTGGCGAGGCCGATGTAGATGCTGCTGAGCAGGCAGAACACCAGCGTCTGCACGACGATCACGATGAGCCCGAGCATCATCACGGGCAGCGGCAAGAAGATCGCGACCAGGCCGAAGAACACCGAGGCGATGAGGTGGTCGACCGCGATGTTGACCATCAGACGCACGCTGAGCGTGATCGGACGGACGCACGTCGAGATGACCTCGATCGGGAAGATGAGCGGCGCGAGGTACCACTTCGGGCCCGCGAGGTGCGCGATGTAGCTCCAGCCGTTCTCCTTGATGCCCCAGATGTTGAAGGAGAGGAAGACGAGCAGCGCGCAGCCGAGCGTGACGTTCAGGCTGGACGTGGGCGGCGAGAAGCCGGGGATCAGGCCCGAGACGTTCGAGAAGAAGATGAAGCCGGCGGCGCCGCCGATCAGCGGGAAGTACCGCTTGGCGTTCTCCGCCCCCATCACGTCCTTGGCCATGTCGTAGAAGTAGCCAAAGAACGCCTCGAAGAACGTGCGCAGGCTGAGCCTGTCGTCCGGGATCACCGACTCGTCGAGCCGCCGGAACTTCGAGCGCACCGACATCGCCATCGCGATGAACACGATGATGATGAGCAGGCTCGCGAAGATCGGCTCGACCGAGTGGTAGCTCATCGGCTCGTGACCGATGAACGTGTGGCCGAGGTTCTTCGCGTTCTCGCGGAGACCAGGGAGGTGGGCCAGGAGGAAGGTCAGAAAACCAGTATGCTCGGGCATGACCGTCGTCGCTCCATCACCGGAGCGCTCCAATCTCGAACTCGTACTCGCTGCTCGATCTCAGGGCTCGTTCGAGGGGTCCCCCTCGTCGGCGGGCCTCGCCTTTAGCACATCTTCGCGCGGCGCGTCCCCGAAAGATCTTCGCGAACTTCGTGAACCAGACCCCGTCGTTCGCCGCCCGTCCCCCTCCTCTACGTCGTCCGGGGGCTTTGGGCCAAACAGCGTCCCCACCGTGATCCCAATGGGCAGCGCCCCATAACCCACGGCGAGCGCGAGCCCCGACGCGATCCCGCTGCGCAGGATGAGCCAAACCCCGCCCAGCAAAAGCGCGAGCTTCAACGTGGCGATGACCGCCCAGGGCGCCGTGTTTCCCCGCCGGGACAAAAAGGCCTCGCCCACCTGCGCGAACACCCAGAGGTTCACCGGCGCGAGCACCCCGCCAATCGCCACGCCGATCCCGAACCGCGGACCGCCGAGCGCAAACGAGCCGATCGTCAAGACGACCGCCGTTCCGATCACCCCGACGAGCGCCCCGCGCATCGGCGCGTCGAGCTTGGAAGGCTTCTCCGCGTCGCTCATCCGCCCCGCCTCCCGTCGGCCTCGTCGTCGTCACGCGCGCCTTCGTCGTCCTTCGTGGCCTTCGCGTCGCCGTCGTTCGTGATCGCAGGCGCGTCCTTGCGCTCGTCGGGCGTGTCGTACCGCGGAAGCGGATTGCCCTGCTCGCGCTCCTCGCGCTCGGCCTGGGCCTTCATCTCGCGCAGCGCGCGCTGGAAGGCCCGCACGGCCGCGCCGATGCCGAAGCAGAAGCCGAGGATCGCGAGGTACGGCTCGGTGCCGAATTTGCCGTCGAGCCAGCGGCCGCCGAAGTAGCCGAACGCGATCGACAGCACGACCTCGAGCCCGATCGTCCCGAGGCTGCCGACGCCGCGCCACTCCTCGACCTTCGGCGGGCGCTTGCGCTCCTTGCCGTTCACCGCTCGCCCACCACGCGCGCCGCCGTCGCGCGCCGGTTCTCGATCAACGCCTCGAGCACGGGCCGCATCGCGCGCGCTGCCTCGGCGCGGTGGCTGATGCGGTTCTTCTCGTCGTCGCCGAGCTCGGCCATCGTGCGGCCGTCGCCCTTGACGATGAAGAGCGGGTCGTAGCCGAAGCCGCCCGCGCCGCGCGCCTGCCGCGCGATCGTCCCCTCGCAGCGGCCCTCGCAGATGACCTCGGGCTCGACCTCGTTCCACGGATCGAGCAGCACCATCGTGCAACGGAAGCGCGCCGTCCGATGCTCGTCGTCGATCTCTTCGAGCGCCGCGAGCAGCGCCGCGTTGTTCTCCGAGTCGGTCGCGCCTTCCTTCGCGAAGCGCGCCGAGCGCACGCCGGGCCGGCCCGCGAGCGCGTCGACCTCGAGCCCCGCGTCCTCCGCGAGCGTCACCATCATCGCGGCCTCGGCCCCGGTGCGCGCCTTGATCAAGGCGTTGTCCACGAACGTCGCGCCGTCCTCGATGATCGGCGGCAGATCGGGCAGCACCTGCGAGAGCGGAAGGAGCTTGATGGGCAGGTCGGCGAAGATCGCCAAGAGCTCCGCGAGCTTTCCGCGGTTCGTCGTGGCGACGAGGATCGAGAGCGGCAGGTTCGGCTCGCTCATGCGAATCTCCCCGCCTGGAAGAGCGAAGCGAGCTCGACCCCCGCGGCGGCGAGCGCGCTTCGTTGCATTGCCACGAGCTTCTCGACGCCCGCGAGCCCGATGTCGACCATGCCGTCGAGCTCGCGCCGACCGATCGCCTCGCCCTCGGCCGTCGCTTGCACCTCGACGATCGCTCCACGCGCCGTGGCCACGACGTTGAGGTCCACGCGCGCCTGGCTGTCCTCCACGTAGACGAGGTCGAGCATCGCCTCGCCGCCGACGTGACCGACGCTGATCGCGGCCACCTGATCGCGCAGCACCGGCGCGATCTGGTCCGCGGAGCGCAGCTTCGCGAGCGCGAGCGCCATGGCCACGAAGCCTCCGGTGACCGACGCCGTCCGCGTCCCTCCGTCCGCCTCCAGCACGTCGCAGTCGATCACGATCGTGCGCTCGCCGAACGCGTCGAGGTCGATCGCGCTCCGGAGCGCGCGCCCGATGAGCCGCTGGATCTCCTGCGTCCGCCCGCTCGGCGACTTGCCGCGTCCTTCGCGCGCTTCCCTTCGCGCGCGGCTCGCCCGCGGGTGCATCTGGTACTCCGCCGTCAGCCAGCCTTTGCCCTTGCCGGCCATCCATGCGGGCACGACCGCGTCGATCGACGCGGTGCAGAGCACGACCGTGCCGCCGGCGCGGTAGAGCACGGAGCCCTCCGCGTTGCGGTGGAAGTGCGGGACGATCTCGACGGGGCGAGGTTCGGCGGGGCTACGGCCATCGGGGCGGGACACGCCGCGTCCTTAGCACAGGCCCGAGGCCGCGCAGTGCATCCTCACGCCCGGCCCTCGCTCTCCCGGCCCGGCCTGCGCGCCCGGTAGTCGGTTTTTGTCACCAGCTCACGGGATACGCTGTGGCGTAGAGCCCCTCTCCCGCTCCGCCCCGCGTCGCGGCGCGCTGGACGAGATAAAGCTCCTGCTTCGGACCCTGACAGACGAACGCGCCTCCCTCGGACGCGACGTACACCTGGCCCCCGACGGTCTTCATGGTGAACCCCTCGGGCCACGACTCGCGCTTCTTCAAGTACTCGAGCGCCATGTTCGACCGCGGCGGGACGTCCGACCGTTCGAGCGTGCGGATCAGCCGGTCCGCCTGGGAAAACGCCTGGCCCTCCTGCTTGGCGATGTCGCCGATGCCGACCTTCGCGGGGAGCTGGCCGGGACCGACCTCGTTCGCCGGCACGCGGCGCGAGCGGACGACGGTGAACTCATCGCTCGTCTTGCCGCCCTCGACGCGGTAGCCGCGGCCGATCCATCGACCGTCACCCGAAGGCACGACCGCGTTCCACGGCTTGCACGTGCCGAACGCGTTCAGCACCGCGCACGGTCCGCTCTTCGCGTCGGATGCGCACTTGAGCGCCTTCTTCAGCGCGGCGACGTCGAGGTCATCGGGCGCTGCGATGGCCTCGGGCGGCGTCGCCTGCGCGGGCGGCGCGGCCGAAGGAGGCGCGGGCGTCCCGGTTCGCGCGGGCTCGGCGGAGTCCCCGGCTGGCTCCTTGGAACACGCGGCGAGTGCGATCGAGACGAGGACGGCGAAGGGGCGCGTTCGCATGGGCGCGCAGTCTGGCACGCCATCGCTCGTCCGCTACGGCGGGTCGACGAGGAGCTTCGGCCGAAGCCGCGCGAGCGATTTTCGCCCGATGCCCTTCACGCGGAGGAGATCCTCCGGCCGCTTGAACCGCCCGAGCTTTGCCCGGAGCGCGAGGATCGCCTTGGCCTTCGTGGCCCCGATGCCCGGCAGCTTCCGCAGATCCTCCTCCGCCGCGAGGTTCAGGATCACCCTTCCATCGGCCGTCACCGCCGCCGCACCCGCGCCCGCATCCGCTGCCGCTGCCGCCCCCGCATCCGCTTCCGCGTTCGCTCCCGCTTCCGCTCCCGCGTCCGCTTCCGCCGCCGGCCTTGGCGCCGCTGCGCTCGCGCTCGTCGCCGGCGGACCGAGGTAAGCCCCGACGCGACGCGGCATCAACGCCGCGGCCGCGCCCGAACCCACGAAGGCGAGCGCCAAGAACCCGAGCGCCCCGAGCGCGGCTTTCCCTGCGAGCGGCATCCAGGCCGACCCGCGGAGCCGCGCTCCGATCGCCTTGAGAAACGCTCGCACCCGCGCTCCGACTTGCTTCTCGTCCTCTGCCGATGGTTCCACCGAGAGCCTCCTCGGCGGCGTCCTCGGCGAACTTCGTGCCACGAGCAGCGAGGCCGGAAAGCGCGTCAATTTTTGAGTACAAAGGGCCCGCGCGAGGGTGGCGACGCCATGGCGGCGGGGTGGCGACGCCATCGGGACCTCGCGGTCGACCTGCGCTACGATGGCACGGGAGCAGGTGATCATGTCGAACCCGCGTCTTTCCCCGTACCCCGAGGCCTTCTCGCGTCGCACCTTCCTCGGCGCTGCCCTGACTGGCGCGGCGCTGCTCGGCGCCGATCACGCGCTCGCCGCGGGCTCGGGCCTCGTCGCCCAACCTCCCGCGGGCTTCGTGCCGCTCTCGATCCCCGGCAAGGTCGCCAAGGTCGCGAAGTCGAACGTGATGCAGCCGAACGGCCTCTGGCCCACCGAGGGCGCGGCCAAGCTCATGCTCGAACGCGTGATGGCCGAGCTCACGGGCAAGAGTGATCTCGGCGAGGCCTTCGCCAAGTTCGTCCACAAGGACGACAAGGTCGCCATCAAGCCAAACGGCATCGCGGGCCAGAAGGGCGCGACGATGGCCACGAACCGCGAGCTCATCCTCGAAGTCGTGCGTGGTGTCCTCGCCGCCGGCGTGCCCGCGAGCCAGATCATGATCTTCGAGCAGTACCCGAAGTTCCTCGAGGGCACGCGCATCTGGGATCGCAACAAGGGTCCCGACCCGGCGCTTCCTGCGGGCATCGCGACGGCCGTGCACGAGAACGAGGACGCGACGATGCCCGAGCGGACCGTGATGGGCATCCCGACGAAGTTCGTCCGACCCTTCACCGAGGCGACGGCCGTGATCAACGTCGGCCTGATCAAGGATCACTCGATCTGCGGCTACACGGGTTGCCTCAAGAACATCACGCACGGCGCGACGATCAACCCGCACGCCTTCCACCAGCACAACGCGAGCCCGCAGATCGCCGAGCTCTACGCGCAGGACGTCGTGAAGAGCCGCGTGCGCTTGCACATCATCGACGGCTTCAAGCTCATCTACGACGAGGGACCGCTCGACAAGAACAAGAAGCGCCGCGTGCTGCACGAGTCGGTCTACGCGACGACCGACCCCGTGGCGATGGACGTGCTCGGCTGGGGCATCATCGAGCAATGGCGTAAAGACAACGGCCTGCCGACGCTGAAGGACGCGGGCCGGGAGCCCACGTACATCCGCATCGCCGGCGATCTCGGGCTCGGCGTGTTCGACAAGAACCGGATCTCGCTCCGCGAAGTCGCGCTCTGAGGTGGGGTGAGAGAGATCGTCAGGCGGGGCTCGGCGTGACGGCCGGCGCCTCGCTCACGGCGGGCGCGTGCACCGGCTCGCCGGTCTTCGGGTCGACGTCGTCCGCGGCGCGACGCGCGCGCAGCGCCTGACCGATCGCCTCGTTCTGCTGGAGGATCGGCCCTAGCAGCGCCGCACGTCCGGCCCGATCGGCCGGCTCGTCCGAGGGGTAGCGCCCGACGATCATGGCGATCAGTTGCAGCATTCGCCGTTGCCCTTCGGCACGCGCGGCCTTCACCTCCGCGAACGTCACCTGCGGGGGCAGCGGCTTCTCGAGCGCGGCGCGATACTGCTGCACGAGGTCCGAGAGCCGCGCGACGTAACGCGAGAGGCCGAGCTCGTGGACGAGCGCGGCGCGCGTCGGGCTCTCCAGCGCGGCGAGGATCCGCTCCACCTCGCAGAGCTCCTCCACGAACGGGAGCGACGTCACGGCGAAGAGCCCCCGAGGAAACAGCTCCTTGAGCAGGCCCACGCCTTTCAGCGCGATCGGATCACCCGGCGCCGACGCCTCGACCTGGCGTTCGGCGGTATCACGAATGGCGCCGAGGACGCCGTCGATGGCGACATCGAGGATCTTGGCTTCCGGCGCAAACGCAGGCGCTTTTTCGTCCCGCGCCGCCCAATGCGCTTCCATGTTCCGCAAGGTCTCGTCGTGATCGACGCAAGACTCGGCGAATGTGACGACATCCGGCTCACCGGAGGTGAGCGCAGCCGAGCGGACCTGGGCAATCGCGAAGAGGCGACGGCCGAGCGAGAACGAATAGATATCGAAGATCGCAGCGAGCGAGGTATCCATGCAGAGCCTCCTTGGGGGCATGCCGGAAAATTCGGTCGGGGCTGTTGACGAGAAAGGGACCAGCCGCGACGCAATCGGAGCAGCATTCCGGCAAAGTCGAGCGGAGACCGGCTGCGCTGGGGGTCGACCGTCGGCGAAGGGGAGCAACGACCGGTTTCGCTGGGGGTCGACCCTCAGCGAAAGGGAGCAACGACCGGCTTCGCTGGGGGTCGACCGTCGGCGAAGTCGAGCAACGACCGGTTTCGCCGGGGGCCTCAGGCCGCGTCCGCGTAGCGGACGATGGCGAGCTCGATGCTGCGGTTGGCCGACTCGAGCAGCCGCTCGACGACGGCCATGACGGGGTCGCGAAGCAGGTAGCTGTGACAGTCGGGGCACTGGAGAACAGGGACGTCCTTCACGATGACGATCGTCCGATCGCCGAGCTTGAAGGGCAGATCGGTGACGCGTTCTTCCAGGTCGCCGCCGCAAGTCGTGCAGATCATGTGCGTTGCCTCCGCCGCCGGAATTCGGCGTCCCATTTCGAGACGTCAGGCAAGTATGCCGTGACGACCCGTACATTGTCACCCGCGACGTCCGCCGCAAAGAGGACGTGGAAGACCCCGTCCGGATGTTCTCCACGGACGAGGTAACTCGGCAGGTGGCCCGCGGAAGGGTGCATGGACGGATCCGGCTGTGCGCGCCCCGAGCACGCCGATCACCTCCGGGTCACATTGCCTCGGATCACACCACGTCAGGTTCGAGAGGGCGCACGTGCCCTCATTGCCGCGTCCGCGTCCGCGTACCGGACGTGGTGCTTGCCCGGCGCGCCCGAATCGCGCATTTTCGTACCGGATACCCCTCGAGGAGACCCTCATGGCCAGCGCGACCGGCACCGAAAAGTTCCTCGCCCAGGGCCCCGTCGCGTTCGCCCGAACGCACCCCATCGTCCCCGATGGCGGCCTCGCGCTGAACGACGCGGATGTGGCAGAGCATTTCCCGGGCGAAAAACGTCACGAGATCAAGGTCCCCCATCGCTTGCGGATGGCCACGATCACGAAGAATCACAACGCGACGAGCGACAAGAACCTCGCTTACCTGCTCACCCACCAGCGCTACAGGCCCGGGCACCCGATCGCCGCGGACTCCTTCTTGACCTGGTACTTGCCCTGGAACCCGGGCGGCGGTCAGGTGAACATGTCCATTCCCATCGACCCCGTCCTCGGCCCCGAGGGAGGCCCCGAGAACGTCAACCCTCCCTTCTTCTTCACGGCCGAGCTCACGGGCTGCTCCGTCTTCGTTCGTGGCGATCCGCGGGCCCCGGAGATCTTCCACGCGGGGGCCCAGAACCCGAGCTGGCAGGGCAGCGCCGGGACGCACTGGCGGACGCTCTTCGCCAAGAGCCGGCCCCTCACCTTCGAACAAGACCGCTTCGTGGAGGTGAACAAATACGATTACATCGGCGGCGACGTCCTCGGCGCCAGGTACACGCCGCCCCTCGTGAAGGCCTATGTCGAGCGCATCGAGGCCGAGGAGAAGCTCCGGGACGCGAACTGTGAAATCCTGGGCTTCGCCGGCTTCGGCTGCGTCTTCGGCCACCGCGACACCATCGGCCACTGGGCGTTTTACCTCCAGGAGAACGTCCGCATCTTTTATCGCCGCCCGGCCACGCCCAAGCCTTACGCTTGCGCCAACCGCGCCCTGCGCTTGTCGCAGATCTATCCCCACCGCGCCGTCGTCGCCACGAACGACGCCCCCAAGCCGCTCCCCTTCCCCTGAGCGAGTTTCATGGTCTCGCGCGCGGCGAGACCGGTTAGAATGCCGGCCACCCATGCCGATCCTCGAGCTCACACTGTCGGGCAGCGCGTCGCTCGCCGTGCACCACTTCTCCGTGCAGGAGGCCATCTCCGAGCTCTTCCACGTGAACGTCGTGGCGCGGGCGCAGCGGCCGGACATCGACCTCGAGGCGATCGTCGGAAAGACCGCCGGCTTGCGCATCGTGGCCGGGTGGACCTATGTGAAGGACCAGGGAACCCGGGCCTGGAAAGGCGTCTGCAGCTACATCGAGCAATCGCAGGCGCAGACCGAAGAGACCGGGCTCTCGACCTATTACCTCCAGATCGTCCCCGAGCTCTGGCTGCTCACCCAGCGCACGAACCACCGCATCTTCCAGCACCTCTCCATCCCCGACATCGCCGACGTGCTCCTCGGCGAGTGGGGCCTGAGACCCGCCTGGCAGATCGATCGCGGGCTCTACCCGAAGCTCGAATTCAAGGTCCAGTACGGCGAGAGTGATTTCACGTTCCTCTCGCGCCTGCTCGAGGAGGCCGGCATTGCGTTCTGGTTCTCGGACAAGGGCGGCGAGGGCTCGGTGCTCACGTTCGGCGACAAGCTCCAGGCCGCCTCGCCGCGCCCTCCGATCCCCTTCGTCGACAACCCGAATCAGTCCGCGCAGCGCGAGTTCCTCTCGCTCGTGCGCCTCGGCCACGAGGTCCGCCCGGGCGCCCACGTGATGCGCGACCACGATTTCCGCAAGCCTGCCTTCCAGCTCCTCGGCGAGGCCCCGCCCGCCGCCGGGCCCGAGACCAGATACGAGCAATACACGTACATCCCGGGCTCGTTCCTCGTGGAAGGCACCATGGGCGGCGGGGGCACGCCGGTGGCCGACGACAAAGGCGTCGCGCGGCACGACGCGAGCTACGGGACCGACCTCGCGACGCGCCGCCTGCAATCGCTGCGCGCCGACAAACGCCGCGTCACGTTTCAGACGAACACGCTCGATCTCTTCCCGGGCGCGCTCTTCACGATCGAGGACCACCTGCACCCGAGCCTCGCCCCGAGCCAGCGGCTCCTCGTCACGGGGTTTTCCGTGGAGGGCGCGCCGGGCGACGAATGGTCGATGAGCGGCACCGCGGTTTTCGCCGACCCCGCCGTGCCGTATCGTCCCCGGCTCAAGACCCCGCGCCCCCGGGTCTTCGGCGTGCAGAGCGCGACGGTGGTGGGCCCGCCGGGCAAGGAGATCCATACCGACGAATTCGGCCGGGTGCGCGTGCAATTCCCCTGGGATCGCGAGGGGAAGAACGACGACGGTAGCTCCTGCTGGATGCGCGTGAGCCAGGGCTGGGCCGGCACGGGATACGGGATGATAGCGATTCCGCGTGTCGGGCAGGAGGTGCTCGTCACGTTCCTCGACGGCGATCCGGACCGGCCCATCATCACCGGGCGCGTCTACAACGCCCTCGAGCAGGTGCCCTACAAGCTGCCGGACGACATGACCGTGAGCACGTGGAAGAGCCATTCCTCCCCGACCACGGGCGGCTACAACGAGATCAAGTTCGACGACAAGGCCGGATCGGAGCGCGTGTACGTGCAGGCCGAGCGGGATTTGCACAAGCTCGTCAAGAACGACGAGGTGCTCCGCACGCAGCACGACAAGATGGAGACGGTGGACGGCGCGTCGGACCTCGTGGTGAAGGGCGCGCGCAAGCAACTCATCGAATCGGCGGACCATTTGCACGTAAAGCTCGACCAGCGCAGCCAGGTCGACGGCGGGGTCTCGCTGACCGTGAAGATGGGCAAGCAGGAGAAGGTGGGGACCGATTACGCGCTCGACGCGGGCCAGGAGATTCACCTCAAGGCGGGCATGACGCTCGTGCTCGAAGCCGGGCTGCGGCTGACCATCAAGGGACCGGCGGGCTTCATCGATTTCCACCCGATGGGCATCGATATCGTGGGTCTCCTCGTCAACATCAACAGCGGCGGTTTTCCGGCCTTCGGCAAGGGCGCCTCCCCCGACGCGCCCGAGGACGCGATGGAGGCCGAGCCCCGCGACAGGCCGCCCGGCGCGCCGGCGGGGAATTCGAGCACGGGCGCCGGCGGTACGTCCGGCCAAGGTGAGAGCTAGGCCATGCCCCTCGCTGCACGTGTCGACGACGAGCTGACGTGCGAGGTCCACGGCGCGGGCATCATCACCGAAGGGTGCCCGACGGTGATCATCGGCTTTCAGCCGGCCGCGCGGGTCGAGGACGAGATCCTTTGCCAGGAGGTGCCGAGCGAGATCGCCGAGGGATGCGAGACGGTGTTCATCGGAGGAATGCCGGCCGCGCGCGTCGACGATGTGGCCGTGGACGGCGCGGTGATCAGCACCGGATTTGCCACGGTGAACATCGGCACGACGCCGCAGATCCAGGTGCTGCTCCTGGCCGCCGCGCTGGGTTTGCCCTTCTGCGAGGAATGCGAGCCGAGCTCGCTCGCCGGGCCGAGCGGGGAGCCATGAAGGCCGTTCTTTCCATCGTCACGGGGCGATCGGCGGGGCAACGGGTGCGGCTCCCGGTGGGGCAGCCATTTTGCGTGGGGCGCGGCGGGCGGGCGGATCTGATCCTCGCGCACGACGAGCAAATGGCCCTGGCGCATTTCGAGGTCGAATGGGACGGCGCCACGTGCCGCCTGCGCGATCGGAGCCGGCAAGGGACGGAGCTCGACGGCAAGCAGGTGGACGAGGCCGAGCTGAAGAACGGCGCCTGGATCGGCGCCGGCGCGACGCGCTTCTTGTTCCGCATTCGCAGCGAGGATCTCCGGTCGGAGCTGCCGCCGGCGCCGCCTGGGCCGCCGCCTTCGCCGGAACTGCTTTCGGCGCGCCGGGAGGCGCTCGTGGTGCTGTCGCGGGAGAAGCGTCTCTTCGCCATTCTGGATGCGGCCCGGGATCGACGCGTCCGCGCATTGCTCGCCGCATGCGACGAGGAATTTCGCTCGCTCTACGAAGGCCAGAAAGGCGAGGCCCTCGCCGAGGTGGCGCCGTACCTCGTGCAACTCCAGCCGGGATCACCGCTGCTCCCCGTGCTCGTGGAGGACGCGTGGGGCGAGAGCTGGGGCCTGTATCTGACGAGCGAGCGGCCGTTCAAGGAGGTCCGGCAAAGGCTGCGGCGGTCGCTCATGGTGAAGGACGAGGAGACGGGCAAGCGGATGTATTTCCGCTTTTATGACCCGCGCGTCCTGCGGCTGTTCTGGCCGGCATGTACGCCGCGACAGCGGAGCGAGATCCTGGGGACGGAAATCGAATCGTTCTTCGTCGAGGGCGCCACGAACGAGCTTCTGCGGCTGGGGCAGGAGGGGTGAGACGATGCTGACGTTGCGCCGGGGGCAGCGAAAGGCCTTCGAACCGCTGGTGGAGGACGCGCTCGTCGAGCGGATCTTCGCCTTCCTGCGCGCCCATCCCGCGGCAGAAATTCGGGCGCTCGACGATACGGCGCTGCGGGCGGCGGTCCGGTCCGGGATCTCGCGCGGGAGGAGCTTCGGCCTCACGTGGACGTCCACGTTGGCCGCGTTCGTGGGGCTCTCGCTCGTCGTGGGGCCGGCGTTCCACGAGCATCCGGCGGTGCGCGCGGTGCTGGAGGACGAAGCCACGCCACCGGACGAGCGAATCGCCCTGCTGGAAGAGCGGATTCCAGATGAAGCGTGGCAGGAGGCAGCGCAGGCGAGCGCGAAAGGAGATGCGCCATGATGCAGGACGACGGCGGCGGCAACAACGCGGGGAGGACGGCCACGCCGAGCTCGTCGGTCGGCGGAGCCGCGCGCAGGATGATCAACGCCTCGTCTCTCGTGTTCGAGGCCGAGGGGCCGAGCGGGCTCGTCCCGTGCCCATCCGTGCGCTGGAAATCCCTGCTCCCCACCCGACAAGAGCTCCTCGCGAATGCGGTCGACCTGGCGCGGTCGGAGAACGTCACGACACCATTCAAGCTCAAGGAGATCGTCGAATGGACCAACCGCGCCTACCTGGCTCCGCAAAAGGTCACGATCAACGTTGAGATGCTCAGGGACCGCCTGAACACGCCGACGTCCCTCGAAGAAGCCGCCGCTCTGGCCCGACCGAGATTATTGAAGCGGCTCAATACAAAGGAGACGACCGTGATTTGCGAGATGTGGGACACGGAGACCAAGCGCTGGTACGCCGGGAGGAGCGGCCATGGTCGAGCGCAGGGCAAGGTGCCCATCTCGATCTGGAAGCGGATCCCCGACGTGAATCAGGCCGACCGATCCGACTGGGCCTTCGGCAAGAACTGCGCGGAAGTGGAGTGCATCATCGAGGCCTACAAGGAGGGCAAGACGGCGCCCGATCTGAGGGGGTGTTATTTCATCGCCTTCCACATCCCCGACAACCGCGTCGTCGGCCCCTGCCGCACGTGCAAGAAGTGGGTACCTTCCTCGGGTGGTCAGGCCGCCATGCCGAAGTGAGCTCCTCACCCCTCCGGCAATCGCACCACCCGCCCCAGCGCCACCGCACGCAGCACAATCGGAAGCTTCTCCTCCGGGTCCACCGCGAAATGGACCTCGACCAGGAGCCGCACCGGGAAACGCGAAAACAGCGGCAGCTGCTCGGCGATCTCCGCCGGCAAGTACACCACGATCGGGTGCCGCTCGCCCGGCACGTGCAACAGCGCGCGCAGGTGCCAGCCGCCCAGCAATCGGCGCCGCTGGTAATGCCGCCCCTCGGCGAGCGAACGCGCGACCAGCTTGGCGAGGTCGTCGCCCGCGAGCGCGTGTGAGGTCAGCGCGAACTTGTCGAAGATCTTGCCGGTCATGCGCTCCGCGAGCACCCGCGCATTCTCGTAGCCCGGCGAGCCGACGAATTCGTCGGCCTCCCGGACGGCGGCCGTGAGCGCCTCATGGCCCTGCGCGAAGGGCATCGCCGTCGCCTTCGTCGTCCGCAGCGCCTCGATCTCGTCGAAGTGCAACGCGAGATCCCCTTCGCATAGCTCGATCGGCGCCACGGCGTGCCCCCGCTTCTTCGCCGCCCGCACCGCCAGGTCGAGCAGGCCTTCGAAGCCCACCGGCACACCACGATCGAGGATCACGTGCGCCTGCGCTCGCTCCTGGATCTCGGCCGGATCCCTGGAGAGCGCCGGATCGTCGGTCTCGGGATCGATGGGCTGCTCCTCGAGCGCGTCGAGGATCGGCTGCCACGCGCGCTTGCGCACGACGCGCGGCATGCTCTGCCGATCGAGCCACGCGAGCACGAGCACGTCACCTCGATCCGCGCCTCGATACGTCGCCGACGCGACCGTGAAGCCCGGCGCCTCGACGGCAGGCGTCGCGCTTCCGGCCGCGACCGCGACCGGCAGCCCGCCCTCGACCACGGCCTCGCCGATGGTCTTTCGAGGAGCAACGAATCCCTCCCGCGCATGTGCTGCCGTCCCCGGCGCCTCCGGCGAAGGCACCTGCGGCACCCCGCTCGCCCACGGGCTCGCCGCCGGCGCGGGCTCGGGCGCGGGCGTCGCGAAGATCAACGCAGGTGGCTTCGGGCCTTGCGTGATCGGGCTCTGCGACGGCGTCGTCGCCGCGAAGGGGAGCGCCGCCGCGGGGGAAGGCAGCTCCCCCGAATCGATGGCCATCGTCCCCTCCGAAGGTGGCCGATCGAGCGGCGATCGCGGCGGCGCCGGCGCGAAGGTGACGACCGCGTCCGGCGAGGTCGCCTTGAAGGGCAACGTGGCCGGCCCTTCCTCGTCGCGGACGAACGCCGCCGTCTTGCCCATCTCCTCGCGTGGCAGAGGCTCCTTCTCCGCGTGCTCCAGGCTGACGGTTACGCGTCCCTCTTCCTGCGCGCTTCGCAGCGGGATTTGCGCCCGCCACGTCACCACGAGGGCCGCGCGCTCCGTGTCGATCACCAGCGTATCGGCGCGCATGGGGATCACGCGTGGACCGCCCTCTCGACCCGAGAGCACGGCCTTCGGCTTGAGGCCCGGCAGGCTCGTCACGAGATGCGCGTGCTTCGGGTGCAGGTTGTCGAGCACGATGCGCTCGTTGTCGCGCAGCACGTCGACCTGCTGATCAGGCGGCGCGACCTGAAAGTACGCGAGCTCCACGTCCTCCGGCGCCGGCGCGCGCGAGAGCTCCGCGGGCGTCCATCGACCTGCGTGACGACCGAGCTTCTGCTGCCGCGACGGCCAGCGCGCCGCGAGGGGGCCGAAGCCGATGGGCGTGAGCAGATCCCCGGGACCACGCACCACCTTGTCGAGCGGCTGCAAATTGGGGACGGCGACGCGGCCTTGCCGATCCCGCGCGTCGGGCCGCATGCCCGCGGGGTTCCAGGTGTCCGGCCCTCCGCCGGCGCGCTCGTAGCGCAGGGACATGCGCGTGATCCGCGGCCCCTCTTGCAGCACGCCGTCGAGCGAGAAGGACCTGTCGCAGAAGACCTCGATCGACTTGTCGACATCGCCCACGAGCATCCGCGCCACGAACGAGCGCGTGGGGTGCCCTTCGGGCGCGAAGGCCATGCCCACGAGCACCACGTCGGCGCGTTGCTTGAGCGGGGCCATGTCGCTCGCGGCGCGCAGGCTCCGCGACTCGTCGTCGTCCCAGTGCTCGTCCTGCTCGACGACGGGGTCTTGCTCCGGCGCGAGCTGGGCCTCGGTGGGCACGAGCAAGAACGTCGCCTTGCAGACGACCGTGAGCGCCCAGGTGCCGGGACGCGACTGCCAGAGGAGCGAGGCGACGGGGAGCGGACCTTGAGCGACGACGTCCATGGCCCGCCGACGGTATCACCACGCGCGCGAGGCGAGCACCGCAGCGATCACGACGAGGGCCACGATCGCGGCCACGACGACCCCGACGAGCCCACGCGAGCTCGACGTCGGCGGCTCGACGAGGGGAGCGGGAGGCATCGGCGCAACCTTCGGAATCACCACCGTCGCGCCGTTTCGCGCGTTCGGCTCCTCGACGTGTGCCGCGGGTGCTGCGAGCGCGGGCGCAGGCGCGGGCGGCGCGGCGGGCACCTCGGGTGGAGGCGCTTTGGCTGGTTGTCGCAACGTCATCGCGTCGTCCGACAGCGAGACCTCGCCGAAGGCTTGCCTTGCGGCCTGCTCCAGGGCCGCGCCCTTTTGGGTCCCCTCGACGATCGAGGGCGGGCGCTCGGGCGGCACGACGCCTTGCAGGCGATGAATGCGCTCCACCGAAATGCGCCCCTCCTCGGAGGCGAACGGGAGCAGGAGCCGCGCGAGGTCGGCGACCGACTGCGGGCGATCGTTCGGCTTTTTTTCGAGGCATTGCAGCACGACGGCTTCGAGCCCCGCGGAGATCTCGGACCTGTGCCAGCGCGGCGGGGCGGGCGGATCACCGCCGATCCTCAGGAAAAGCGCGTGCGTCGCGTCGGCCTCGAAGGGGCGCTTGCCGGTGAGGATCTGGTACAGGATGACGCCGAGGGCCCAGATGTCGGTGCGCGCGTCGAGCCCTTTGAGCCCGCGGATCTGCTCGGGCGACATGTAAAACGGCGAGCCGATGATCACATGGGCCGCGGTGAGGCTCGTGTAAAGCGCGTCGGCCCTCGTCGCCTTGGCGAGGCCAAAATCGAGCACCTTCACGAGCGGCGATCCATCGGGCCGCGTGCCGACGAAGATGTTCGCGGGCTTGAGGTCGCGATGAATGATGCCGAGCACGTGCGCCTCGGCGATGGCCTCCGACGCTTGCAGCACCACGTCGATCGCCTGCGCGATGGGCAAGGGCCCGCGCTGCCGCACGATCTCTTGCAGATCGGCGCCGGTGAGCAGCTCCATCACCATGTACGGCAAACCCGACGCGAGCGTGCCGAGGTCCATCACGCGCGCGACGTGCTCGCTCTGGATCGACACGGCGGCGCGCGCCTCGCGGAGAAATCGCTCCACGGCGTCGCCTTGCTTGGCGGCCTCGGGCAGGAGGATCTTGATCGCCACGCGTTGCGGCAGCGTCATGTGATGGGCCTCGACCACGAGGCCCATGCCGCCTTTCCCGATCACGCGCTCGACGCGGTACTTGTCCGCGATGACGTCGCCCGGCTCTGCGGGGATCTTGGGGGCGCTGTCCGTGCTCATGCGCGGGGGATGTCGGGCCTTTGATCGTATCACGCTCCATGGCGGGAGCGCATCGAATGGAGCCGACGCTGCCGGACGTCCCGACGCTCCGCGTCACCTCCGCGATCTCGCGCCCTCCCCTGTGCGTGCTCCCCACGCGACCTCCGTCTCCTGCTACCTTCTCTGCTAGGACGAACCCACGAGGAGCCCACCATGCCCGCTGCCCTCTCGATGCCCGAGGACCGCAAACCGCTGAAGGACTGGATCACCGAGATCGAAGCGGCGGTGAACAAAGCCGGTATCAACCTCGACGTGAAGACGCGGTGGGCCAACCTCAAAGGGCAGGGCCTCAAGGACGGCGCCTGGCACAAGAGCGTGAAAGAGGACGTCGTCGTCCCCTACAACGTGATCCACGGCAACTGGGCCGGAACGAAGGCGATTGGCAACAAGAACTACCCGGGCCTGCCGAAGGACAAGGCGAAGGGCAGCCCGCACTTCGTCGTCGGCAAGATCATGCCCGGCGGCATCGAGAGCATCCTCGCAAACTTCAGCAACATCACGAAGGGCGTCTTCAAAAACCTGTGGCGCGACGGCGGCTCCGGCGGGCGAGGCACCGAGGTGTTCGGCACCGTCACGCTCGATCACAAGCGTATCGGGGCGGGGCGCGCGACCGACCGTTTGTGGTATTTGCCGAACTCGCCTTACACGGCGTACCTCGTGAGCGGCCACGTCGACAACACGCAGAATGGCCAGGCCGAGCTCGGCAGGATCACGAACCTCATCACGGGCTGGCAGAACGTCGCCGCCATCGACGTCGCCTACCTGCACCTGACGAACACCGTCTCGTCGCTCTACGTCCTCACTTGAGGCTGAGCGCCTTGAGGCGTCCGTTCGAGCACGCCGCGTTCGTCTCGCATTCGATCCAGTAGAGCGCCTCGTCGTCGACCGTGAAATGGAACGGCCCGGTCGGCCGCACGACGATCTCGGCCTCCTGGCTCCCCCAGTTCGATCCGCCCACGGGCAGCCGCGCGATCGCCTTTCCTCCGCCCGCGGTCGAGGCGCCGAAATAGACCCAATCTCCGCTGACCTCGATCGGCGGCAACACCGCGAGCCCGAAGTCCGTCGCCGCATCGGAGAAGACGAGCTCGCCGCTCGGCGCGAACGACTCGAACGCCCCGCCGTCCTTCGAGACGCGGTTCAGGAGCGCGCTGCCCTGCGCGAAGAAAAACACGTATTCCTTCGAGACGTCGAGGCTCGTCACGTAATCGATGCCCTTCACGAGCGCCTTCTCCTCCACGCCCACGCCGACGGACGGATCGATCGCGTACACCGCGCCCGTCTGTGCCTTCTCGCCGTCGTCGCATGAGCTCGGGACGTCGTCCCCCAGCGCGAAGCGCGTGAAATAGAGGCGGCCGTCGCTGTAGCGGATGTCGAAGAGCATCGAGGCCGCCATTCCCTCCTTGTATTCCGGGTCGATCCAGAGCGCCTCGTAGTTCGTCGTGCCCTTCGCCACCCGCCCGACGAGCCCGTCGGTGAGCATGTAGTAAAGGTAATCGCCGCCGAGCGCGAGACCGGCGAGCTTCTCGAATTCGGGTTGTTCGCCGAGCACGGGGATCACGTCGGGCTCGCAGTGCCTCGGGTCGCACCAGGAGAGATTCGACCCCAGGCATGTCGACTCGTTGCCGCGCTGGGTCCACGCGAGGAAATCGTGCGAGACCACGGCCCACTCGAGCCGCAGGCCGCCGACGTCGAGGAGCGGCACGGAGCATCCGGGCTTCGGCAAGCGTCGAATCGAGCCGGGCGTCGCGTATTGCCGGATGACGATCGACTCGGCGTCCGAGCTCAAGCCTCCCATGACGACGTTTGGCTCGATGACGAACGGCTCGCACGCGTCCCCGCTGCCTCCGCAGGGGATCGCGGCGCAGGCGAGGTTCGGCGGGGGCTTCGGCGCATATTCGTCGTAACCATCGTCGACGCAGCTAGACACGAGCACGGCCGTGATCCCCATCGAGGAAACGCGAAGGAATGAACGTATCATGGGCGGATCTTATCGCGCCCCGGGCCCTGCCCCGAGAGCCTCGTGACGAGCGGCCGGAGAGCGCGTGTCGTGAAGCACGACATGCTACGTTTCCCCCCATGAGGCAGCCGGTCGCGTACACCGTCGACCCCGAGGACCCGCGCGCCCCTCCCGAAGAGGTCTGGGATTCCCTGTCCGCGGAGGAGCGGCGCCGCGTCGTCGCCATGCTCCCGGCGGACGTCCCCATCGACATCATGGCGCCCGAGGGCGACCCGCACCGCGAGGCCAAGGAGCGCACGCTCGATGCGCTCGGCCGCTTCTTCCGCCGCACGGGGCGCAGGGTCTACCTCTCGTCGGAGCTCGCGACGTATTACCCCGACCGCCCGCGCATCGTGCCCGATGTCCTGGCCGTCCTCGACGTCGACCCGCATCCGCGGAGCAAGTGGGTCGTCGCCGACGAAGGCAGGGGGCTCGATTTCGTGCTCGAAGTGCACGTCGAGGGCGACAAGCGAAAGGATCACGAGCGCAACGTCGCGCTCTACGCCGAGCTGGGAATCCCGGAGTATTTCGTCTTCGACCGTGGCCGGCTGAGCCTGCGCGGGCACCGGCTCGCGTCCTCGGGGGCGCGCGTCTACCAGCCCATCGTGCCGCAGGGAGGGCGTTATGCGTCCGCGCTGCTGGGGCTCGAATTGATGCTCGTGGAGGGCCGCCTGCGGTTCGTCGTCGGAGGCACGCCGCTCCTGGAATCGGAGGAGATCATCGGCCAGCTGGAGTCGATGGTGGACGGCCTCGTGCATCGACGCGAGGAGGACGAGCGCGCCCTGGAAGAAGCGAAGCGTCAGATCAAAGAGGAACGCAAGCGGGCCAAGGAGGAACGCAAGCGGGCCGAGGGGGAGCGCAAGCGGGCCGACGAAGCCGAACAGCGAGCGGCTGCGCTGCAGGCAGAGCTCGATCGGCTTCGTGGTGGCAAGCTGTAGACCACGTCCGCAAGGTCCACGCCTTCGACCACGACGTCTCCGACCTCGACCACGACGTCCGCGACCTCGACCACGACGTCTCCGACCTCGACCACGACGTCCGCGACCTCGACCACGACGTCTCCGACCTCGACCACGACGTCTCCGACCTCGACCACGACGTCTCCGACCTCGACCACGACGTCTCCGACCTCGACCACGACGTCTCCGACCTCGACCACGACGTCTCCGACCTCGACCACGACGTCCGCGACCTCGACCACGAGCTCCGCGACCTCGATCGCAAGCTCCCCGACCTCGCCCGCGGCCTCCCCGACGCCGCGCGCAACGTCCCCGATCCCGCGCGCCCCCCTGCGTGCTCCCCGCGCGGCCTCCGTCTACCTGCTAGCCTTGAGGCTCGCTCACCCCGAGGGGCTCGCCATGTCGATGTCGCGTTTGCTTCCTCTTTTTGCTCTTCTCCTCGCTGCCGAGGGATGCGCGTCCCAGACGAACACGCAGCAGCCCCCCGGCGCGCCCCCGACCCCCAAGACCGTCACCCGCGAGAACCCGGGCGGCGACGCCGACGACCCCGAGAGCGCGGCCCTCGCCCGCCTCGCGGCCGAACCCTGGGGCCATCGCAAGGACTTCTGGAACACCCTCCACGTCCCCCTTGCCGACTGGAAAAACTGGCGCAGGGTCCGCATCTTCGGCCACCCGACGCGCGCCTCCTATCGGTACGGCGACGACCACTACGCCGTCGCTTCCATCTGGTACACGACCATCGAAGGCCCGAACGAGCCCGAGGCTTGCCTCGCCAAGTTCATCGACATGGCGATGCCCCTCGCCGACGCGAACGGCGTGCGCATCGGCGAGCGCCAGCGCGTCCGCATGACCCAGAGCGTCGGCGCCGAGGTCCGGCCCATGATCGTCGACCTCGTCGAAGGCAGGCTCGACAGCTTGCTCGGCCGCGACGACTACGTCGGCGCCGTCGCCGCCTACCAGTCCTTCCCGGGCACGTGCCTCGTCCAGGCTTTCGCCGTCGTCGCCACCGAGCACCGCGACGTCGCCAAGAAGGTGCGAGATCGATGGGTCGCCGAGGGCGCGAACAAGCTCGTCTGGGAGCGCCACGTCAAGCAGGCGCCCGAGCCCCTCACGCGCTAGCTCAAGCGAACTGCGCGACGACCCGCGCGACCACGTACGTGAGGAGCGCAGCCACCCAGAGCGCCGCGCCTTTCCGGAAGCCTTGCCGATATCCCCAGATCGGCGCGAGCGGCGGCACGAGGAGCGCGAGCGCCCCGCGCAAGCGCGACGAACCGCGGAGAATCAGCCTCCCCGCGAGCCACACGTGCGTGGTCACGAACGAGGCGAACCCCACGATCAGGAGGACGACGACGGCAACGTCCTTGCCGGACACGCGCCGAGCGTAGCGCGGACGGAGGCGCCTCGCCTCGACTTCGCGGACCTTCGGCGCCCTTTCCCACGAACCCGGCGCGATCCCCCGCGTTCGATCCACGCGCGCGGCTCTGTCCCCGCTCCATTTTCACGCTAAGCTCTGCTCGTGCCGAGAAGCCTCATCCCCGTCCCCGACACAGATCGCCCCGCCTCTCCTCGATCTTCGCTCCTCGACAGACTCCTCCCCGGCTCCCGCGTCGTGCCCGCAGGCCTCGCCCTCGGCGTGATCACGAGCGCGCTCGTCGGCGTCGGCGTCGCGGAGGCCATCACGGATCCGCCCGATACGTTGCCCCTCTCCGAGGTCAAACCCGGCATGAAGGGCTACGGGCTCACCGTGTTCTCCGGGACGAACCCCGAGCGCTTCGACGTGGAGGTCATCTCCACGCTCAAGAATTTCCGGCCCAACCAGGATCTCATCCTCATCAAGACGCCGAACCACCCGCGCCTCGACGTCGCGCGCACCGTCGGCGGCATGAGCGGGAGCCCCATCTACCTCAATGGAAAGATGATCGGCGCCTACGCCTACGGCTGGCTCTTCGGCGTCGAGCCCATCGCCGGCGTCACGCCCATCAAGTCGATGCTCGACGAGCTCGCGCGCCCGATCCCGAAGGCGATCATGCCCGTCCCCGGCAAGGGCCCGCTGCCCTCGGTCGAGGACGACGGCCGCCCGAAGCGCGACAAGCACGCGCGCATGTTCCACGGCGCGCCCGAGAGCTACGATCTCCAGGGGCACGCGACGCAGCTCGCCGCGCGCGCCGCGACCGCGCTCGCGCCGCCCGAGGGCAGCGCGCTCGCCCGCGCCTCGACGCCCATCATGCTCGGCGGCCTCGCGGGGACGTCGCTCAAGATCGCGCAGAACCTGCTCGGGCCGATGGGGATGGAGCCGCTCCAGGCGGGCGGCGGCACGTCGACGAAGCCCCCGCCCGACGCGCCGACGAAGTTCGTCGACGGCGGCGCGATCGGCGTCGAGATGATCCGCGGCGACATCTCCGCGATGGGCCTCGGCACGGTCACGCGCGTGAGCGGCGACAAACTCGTCGCCTTCGGTCATCCGATGCTCGGCGGCGGCGTCGAGGCGCTGCCCACGGCCGTCGCGCGCGTGCACTGGATCATGGCGAGCCAGAACCGCAGTTTCAAAATTGGCGAGGCTGTGCGCTCCGTCGGCGCGCTCGTCAACGATCGCCAGGCCGCGATCGTCGTCGACTCGGCCGTGAAGGCGCCCGTCTTCCCGATGAAGGTCACGATCAACGCGCCCGGCGGCGTCCCGCACCCGACGTGGAACCTGGAGGTCGCGCATGATCAATTCCTCTCGCCCACGTTCGTCGCGATGGCGATCGGCAACGCGTTCGAGACCTCGGCCTCCGAGCGCAACGACCTCACCTACCGCGCCACGAGCAAACTGAAGATCGGCCGCTGGGGCACGATCACGCTGACGGACTTCGGCGCCGGCAACGGCAACCCCCCCGGCGCCGAGGACTTCGTGCGCGGCCGCCTCGTGCGCGCGATCGGCTCGCTCATGAACAACCCCTGGGAGCCGGTGACGATCGAAGGCGTCGAGACCGACGTGAAGGTCTCCTACGAGCGCGAGGTCGTCACGCTCCGCGGCGCGAAGATCCTCGAGCCCGAGATCGACGCGGGCGGCAAGGTGCACATCCAGCTCGAGTTGCAGCGCTTCCAGGGCAAGACCGAGACGAAGATCATCGAGGTCGACGTGCCCGCGGAGCTCGCGGGGCGCGAGGTCGAGATCGAGCTCGCCCCCGGCTACGAGGTGGAGCGCCCGCTGCCCTCGCCCGAGAACGTGGCGCAGCTCGTGGCGAACCTGCCGAACCAGACCTTCGATCCGGAGAGCCTCGTCGCCTCGTTCCGGCTGCGCGAGAACGGCGCCGCCTACAAGGGCAAGATCGCCTCGCGCCTGCCCGCCGGCGCGCTCGACACGCTCCGCTCGAGCGTCGACTCCGACACGGCCGAGGTGTTCGTCGCGCAGGTGCAATCCGCCGTGCCGCTGAAGCTGTTCATGGTCGGTCGCGACACCGTGCGCGTGAAGGTCCGCAACGTCCTGCGCTGATCGCTTCGCTGCTTGAACGAAGAAGAACGATCCTCCCCCGCCCCGAAGAAAGCCTCACGATGACATCCCTCTCCCCCGGAAAGATCGCGCGCCTCGGCATCGGCGCGCTCGTCCTCGCTGCCGCCGTCGTTCCCGCGAAGACGGCCTCCGCCGTCGGCACTCGCACCTTCCAGCTCGACACGATCGACGAGCTCAAGGGCGGCGATCTGACGGGCGTCAGCGTCGACTCGAACGGCAACGTGCGCGCCGGCCTCACGCTCGGCTCGATCCCCGTGCAGGACGCGAGCAGCGTGTGGAGCTCGGTCGTGCTGCCCGACGGCTCGGTGCTGCTCGGCACGGGCAGCGACGGCAAGATCTTCAAGGTCTCCGGCGGCAAGGCCACGCTCGTCGCGACGACGGGCGCGATGGCCGTGAGCTCGATGGTCGTCGCGTGGAACGGCGACGTCATCGCGGGGACGTTTCCCGACGGCAAGCTCTACCGTTTGCCCGCGGGCGGAGGCAACGGCGGTCCCGCGGCGGCGTTCGGCGATCTTCCGGGCGCGGAGGACGTCTGGGCGCTCGCGTTCGACGCGAAGTCGAAGTCGCTCTACGCGGCGACGGGGCCCGAGGGGAAGATCTTCCGCGTCGATCAAGCGGGCAAGGCGCAGGTGCATTTCGACAGCGACGAGGCGCACATCGTCTCGCTCGCGGTCGCCGACGACGGCACGCTCTACGCAGGCTCGAACGGCAAGGGCCTGCTCTACAAGATCACGGGCCCGGGCCGCGCGACGGTCGCGTACGACTTCGACGCCGACGAGGTGAAGGCGATCGCGTTCGGCAAGAACGGCTCGATGTTCGTCGTGGCGAACAAGATGGGCGAGAGCTTCGCGCCGCCGAAGCGGAACCGCACCGGCCCGCCCGGCCCGCAGTCGACGCGGCCCTCGAAGCCCGGCAAGGGCGTGCTCTACCGCTTCGGCAAGGACGGCATCGCCGAGCAGCTCCTCACGGACAACGATTCGCACTACGTCTCGCTCGCGATCGACGACGCGGGCGCGCCGTACGTGGGCACGGGCGCCGAGGGTCGGCTCTACACGGTCGACGACGCGCACGTCGCGAGCCTCGTCGCCGACACGGACGAGCGCCAGATCGGCGCCGTCGTGGTGAGCGGCAAGCAGCGCTTCCTCGCGACGACCGACCCCGTGGTGTTCCGCGAGATCAAGGGCACGGGCGGCGCCGACGCGGTGTGGACGAGCAAGGTGCTCGACGCGGGCCTGCGCGCATCGTTCGGTCGTCTCGCGTGGCGCTCGGAGGGTCAGCTCGAGCTCTCCACGCGCAGCGGCAACACCGAGACGCCCGACGCGACGTGGAGCGCGTGGTCGGCGGGCCTCGGCGCGCCTGGCGACGTGCAGAGCCCGCCGGGCCGCTACGTGCAGATTCGCTCGCGATGGAGCCGCGACCCGAAGGCGGTGCTGCGCGAGGTCACGCTCTACTTCGTCACCGACAATGCCCGCGCGGTGATCACCTCGATCGACGCGACGGCGAAGAACAGCGGCAGCAAGAGCGGCAAGATGGGCATCGTCCCGTCGGGCGGCGAGTCGCCGCGGCCGTCGAGCTCGATCAAGCTCTCGTGGCGCGTCGACAACCCCGATCAGGACGACCTGCGCTACCGCGTCTCGTACCGCCTCGAAGGCCAGAACACCTGGCGCAGCGTGCAGAAGCCGGGCGAGAAGCTCACGCGTCCCGAGCTCGACTGGGACACGACGGGCCTGCCCGAGGGCCCCTACCGCATCCTCGTCGAGGCGACGGACGAGCTCTCGAACCCGCCCGATCGCGTGCAGAAGCACTCGCTCGAATCGGCCACGGTCCTCGTCGACAACACGCCGCCCGTCTACAAGGCGCTCGCGATGCAGGGCCGCAAGCTGAAGGGCGAGGTCGTCGACGGCCTCGGCCCCATCGCCCGCATCGAGGTCTCGATCGCCGGCTCCGACGAGTGGCGCCCGCTCTTCCCGAGCGACGGCGTTCTCGACGAGCCCGCCGAGGCCTTCGACGTCGACATCGCCTCGATCGTCCCGCCCGGGGCGCACATCGTGGCCGTCCGCGCCTACGACAGCGCTGGAAATGTCGTCACGCGCGACGTCGAAGCCAAGTAAACCGACGACGCCATGACGCTCGCCCTCTCCGCTCGCGGGAGCGGAGAGGGGCGCATGCGCTGTGCCTCGACCTCGCCCCGCGACACGGGCGTCATGCCTCGACGCCGGTGCCCCGCGCCTCGCATCGTCCCTGCGGACGGTCCGCGCCGCATCTGCGGGCGGGAGTCCAGATCATGACGCGTCGATCCCTTGCGCGAGCGACGCGCGGCACGGGACGTGAATGAGGGGTGGTGATAAACTCGGGCATTCCTTCCCGCGCTCGCACCCCACCTTGCCATGGCCTCAACGAAGCGCTCCCTCCAGTCCTTTTTCCTTCTCTCCTCGCTCGCGGCCGCGTCTGTCCTCGGCGCCGCGTGCAGCATGCAGCTCGACGCTTCCTACGAGCGTTCGGCCTCGTTCAGTAACGAGGACACTGGGAACTCGGCCGGCGGCGAAGGACTGCCGCCGCCCCCGACCGACGGCGCGGGCGGGACCGCGGGCGACATCCCGTTTCCCACGACGAACCCGCCGCCCGACGGCAAGACGTCGTACACGCACCTCTGCGGCGAAGGGTGCATGTCGAGCGAGAGCGCGATCGGCTGCGGCGTCTCGATGAACCCCGACGGCACGCCCCTCGTCTCGTGCCAGATCGTGCCGACCCCGATGGGCGCGTCGGCCCAGTGTTTGACGCCGGGCACGTTCAAGTCCGGCGACCCGTGCACGCGCACGAGCGACTGCGCGCCGGGGCTCGGCTGCGCGCTCACCGGAGCGAGCGTGGGTTCGTGCAGGCCCTACTGCTGCGGCGCGGTCGAGGATTGTCCCGCGAACACGTACTGCGCGCCTGCGCCGATGGCCGACGACACGGCGAACGCCGCGCCGCTGCCCATCCCCGTATGCATCGCCGCGACGGAGTGCACGCTGCTCGACGACACGTCGTGCCCCCAGGGCCTGACGTGCACGCTCGTGCGCGAGGACGGCACGACGAGCTGCGTGGCGCCGGGCGCGGGCACGCTCGACGGCGCGTGTCCGTGCGCCGCGGGCTACCTCTGCGTGGCCGCCTTCAACAGTTGTCGCGCGCTCTGCCACACGAGCGGCAACGACTGCCCCGATGGCATGGTCTGCCAGGGCGCCTCGAACAGCTACCCCGACGGGATCGGCGTCTGTGTGAAGTAGTGTGATCGGTCGACCCGGGCGGAGCGCCGCGCGCACGTGCGTGGCATTCTCCAGCGCGTGCAGCGCTCCCTCCTCCAGTACGCGATCTTCCTCGTCGTCTTTGCCCTGCTCGTGGGGGCGGTCCACTTCTACCTCTGGCACCGGCTGCTGCGCGCGCCGGCGCTGCATCGGCGCGTGCAGACGTGGGGGAAGCGCGTGCTCGTCGGGCTCGGGGTCGCGCTGCCCGTGTCGATGTTCGTCGTGCGCTTCTTGCCGCGCCCGGCGGGCACGATCGTCTCGTTCGTCGTGTACACGTGGATGGGCCTGGCTGCGCTGCTCGTCTCGACGCTGCTCGTCAGCGAGCCCATGCGCGCCGCGGTGCACGCGCTTTCGAAGCTCGCCGCGCGCCCGCTCGACGAGGCGCGACGCAAGTTCCTCTCGCGCACGATCGCGGGTTCGGCCGGCATGATCACGTTCGGCCTCGCGGGCTCGGGCGCGGCGGAGGCGCTCGGCGAGGTCGCGGTGCGCAAGGTGAACGTCACGCTGCGCAGGTTGCCGAAGGAGCTCGCGGGCCTGCGCATCGTGCAGCTCACGGACGTGCACGTGGGCCCGACGATCGGGCGCACGTGGCTCACGGAGATCGTCGGTCGCGTGAACGCGCTCGATCCGCACGTCGTCGTCATCACGGGCGACCTCGTCGACGGCTCGGTCGAGGCGCTCGGCGAGCATGTCGCGCCGCTCGCGGATCTGCGCGCGAAGCACGGCGTCTACTTCGTCACGGGCAACCACGAGTACTACTCGGGCGTGGAGGCGTGGATCGAGGAGCTCGGCCGCCTCGGCGTGCGCGTGCTGCACAACGAGCGCGTGTCGATCGGCGACGGCGCGGCGAGCTTCGACCTCGCGGGCGTCGACGACTGGACCGGCGGCTCGTACGTGAAGGGGCACGGCCCCGACATCGCGAAGGCCGTGGCGGGACGTGATCCGAACCGCGAGCTCGTGCTGCTCGCGCACCAGCCGCGCCAGATCTTCGAGGCCGCCGCGCACGGCGTCGGCTTGCAGATCAGCGGCCACACGCACGGCGGGCAGATCTTCCCCGCGACGATGTTCGTGCGGCTGCAGCAGCCGTTCGTCGCGGGGCTCGATCGCCTCGGCGAGACGCAAATCTACGTCAGCCGCGGGACGGGCTACTGGGGCCCGCCGATGCGCGTCGGCGCGCCCGCGGAGATCACGCTCCTCGAGCTATCGTCCGGCGTAACAAGCTGAAGATGCGCGCGCCGAGCTCGGGCGCGCGGAAGGGCTTGACGACGTAGTCGTCGGCGCCGCTCGCGAACGCCTCGACCATGTCCTGGCTCGACGCGTTCGCCGTCAAGAACAGGACCGGCAGCGTGACGTTGAGCTCGCGCCGGATCATCCGGCAGAGCTCGATGCCCGTCATCTTCGGCAGGTTCCAGTCGAGCACGAGGAGATCGAAGTGCTCGCGTTGCACGGTCTCGAGCGCCTCCTCCGCGCTCGTGCGTGTCGTGACGACGAGGCCCACGGCTTCGAGCATCGCGCTCACGACGTCGCGGATGTCGGGATCGTCGTCGACGACGAGGATCTGCGCGCCTTCGCCGGCGCGCGGCGGCCACGAGCGCGGCAGGCTCGCCGGCAAGCTCGCCGGCAGCTCGATCTCGGGCTGCGAGGCGCGCGCGGGCGGCCGCGACGAGGGGCGATGGAACGCCTCGATCGCCGCGAAGTCCGCGAGCCTGCGCCAGTCGCGTGGTTCGAACGCGAGGAGAGGACCCTCGGGGCCGATCGAGGCGCGCGCTGCCGCGGACGTGGCCCGTCGCTCCGGACCGACGTCGAAGATGGCGAGCACCCACTCGCCGTCTTCCACCGATTCGCCGGAAGGAAGACCGAGCTCGAGCTCGGAATCCCCGGCCGAACCGATCATCTGCTCGAACTGCCGAGGGTCGGGAAACCGATAGCAGATGCTCCGCACGCGCACACGCTACACCCAGTCGCGCGACGGGGCTACGCTCGGCAAACCGGGCGACGCTCCAAAGTCCGGTTCGCCGATGGGGCTCCGCTCGGCAAACCGAGCTACGCCCCAAACCCCGGTTTGCCGATGGGGCTCCGGGGCTAGCGCCCCGCGAAGGGTCCGACTAAGCTCGCGCCGCGATGGCCCTACTGCGATGGTCGCCTCTCCTCTTGGCCCTCCTCGGGAGCGGCGGCGCCTGTCATGGTTCGTCCGACCCGAGCGAATCGAAGCCCGCCCCTTCCGCGACGCCCGATCCGAGCGTCCCTGGCATCGAGCTCGGCCAGCTCACGCCGCGGGAGCGGCGCGAGTGGACGGCACAGGTCTCGACGCTCCTCGCCCCGTGCGCGGAGACGCCGGTCCCGATCACCCAGTGCATCCAGGAAAAGCGGGCCTGCAAGGCGTGTTTTCCCGCGGCGCAGTTTCTCCTCAAACAGGTGCAAGCCGGGCGCAGCAAGCAAGAGCGCGAGGAAGCGTACGCGGCTCGCTTCGATCCGAAGAAGGTCCGCACGCTCGTGACCGACGGCTCGCCCGAGCTCGGTCCTCCCGACGCGCCCGTGACGATCGTGGAGTGGGCGGACTTCGAGTGCCCCGCATGCCGCGCGTTTTACCCGGTGGTCGACGACCTCGTGAAGCGGTTCCCGGGCCAGGTGCGGGCCGTCTACAAGTTCTACCCGCTCGGCAGCCATCCCCACGGGGAGATCTCGGCGCGCGCGGCGAACGCGGCGTTCAAGCAGGGCAAGTTCTGGGAGATGCACCATCTCCTCTTCGACAACCAGGATCGGCTCGAGCAGACGGACCTCGAGCGGTACGCGAAGAAGCTCGAGCTCGACCTCGGGAAGTTCCGCGCCGACATGGGCTCGGACGACACGATCGGCCGCATCGAGAAGGACAAGAAGCAAGCCGACGGCGTCGGCCTCCAGGGCACGCCCACGGTCTTCATCAACGGCCGTGAGGTCGAGCTCGGCAAGCTCACGGACCTCTACGGAGACCTCGAGGAGTGGATCAAGCTCGACCTCGAGCTCGCGGGCATCAAGCCGGCGCCGGCCCCCGCGAAGCCCGAAGGGTCGGCAATCCCCGCGGCGGGTTCGGCTGCGCCCGCAGCGGGTTCGGCCGCGCCCGCGGCGGGTTCGGCTGCGCCCGCGGCAGGCTCCGCGGTGCCCGCGGCTTCCGCAGGTCCCGCGAAGAAATGAAGGTCGCCGATCCCTGCGGCTGCTTCCCGACCGGAAGGCACTACCCCGGCATCGCGCACCTGCTCAAGGTGCGCGCCGTCGGCGTCGCCTCCGAGCTCGACGCGAGCGGGCCCTGGCTCGATCACCCGATCGCCTTCCTCGACGTCGAGACCACGGGCCGCAACGCCGCGCAGGATCGGCTCGTCGAGGTCGCCGTCGTCATCGGCATCCGCGGCGACGTGGTCGCGCGCCATAGCTGGCTCGTGAACCCCGGCCGCCCGATCCCCGCCGAGTCCACCGCCGTGCACGGCATCCGCGACGAGGACGTCGCCGGAAAGCCCTCGTTCGCCGAGGTCGCCGGCGAGATCCTCGCGACGCTCGGCGGCGCGATCCCCGCCGCGTACAACGCCGTCTTCGACCGCGGCTTCTTGCTCGCCGAGCTCGAGCGCGCCTCCGTTCGTCCGGAAAACCCTCCGCCCGCGATGCGCCGCGAGGTCGACTGGATCGATCCGCTCACGTTCGCGCGCGAGCTCTACAAGCACGAGGGCAGCCGCGCGCTCGGCGACATGGCCGCGCTGCTCGGCATCGAGCTCGTCAACGCGCACCGCGCCACCGACGACGCCGAGGCGGCGCTGCGCGTGCTCTACGCGCTCGCCAAGGACTCGCGGGTCCCGCGCGCCTACGGCAGCTTCATCCAGGAGCAGCGCCGGCTCCTCCGCATGCAGGACGAGGCCCGCGCGCGCTGGCGCAGGCCGAGCTAGGTGAGCGCACCCGACAACAAGCGACGCCTTCCCCTCGTGCAAGCGGGGCCGCCGCCGGACGAGCCGGACGCCGAGGATCGGCCGCCGTGGCACTGGTCCGGGATCGGCGCGGTCGCGACGTTCCTCGTCTGGCTGCCGCTCGCGGCGATCGCGGCGAAGCTCGGCGCGCGGCTCGTCGATCGGGCCGAGCTCGGGGTCCCGGCGCCCGCGGACGCGAAGCTCGTGGTGCCGCTCTCCGCGCAGCTCGCGTTCATCGGCCTGCAGCTCGCGGGGTTTTTGGTCGCCTCGCTCGCGGGCGGGTTTCTCGTCGGTCGGTTCGGCGCCAAGGCGGGGCCGAAGGAGGGCGCGGTGGGCGGGTTCGTCGCGGCCGCCCTCGCCTGGGCGCTCGCGGCGGCGGCGCCCACGCCGGGTCCGTCCGCCCCGACCTGGGCTGTGCTGCTCGTCTTGCTCGGCGGGCTCGGCGCGCTCTTCGGCTTTCTGGGCGCCCGCCTTGGATATGCGCGCCGTCATCCGGCCGAAAAGCACGCTCCTCTGGGCAAGGTTTGACCTGCCAAACGAGTTCTTTGCCTCGATGACGGAGTGATCGCACCGTCATTCTCCATTCTGGACGGAGCGACGGCCGTACCTCGTCGTGGGTGTGCTGTACGCGGCGAAGGGCTTTTCCGACACCGAAAGTCCGTGGTACCATGCTCCTCCATGAATGCGAGCGCCAGCCGCGCGGCCGAGGTCGCGCATGCGATGTCCCAGTGCATGAACCTCCTCTTCATGTTCGCGGCGCCCCGCGTGTTCGCCTCCGTCCGCTCGGCGAGCCCCGAGGCGCTCGCGTCGGCGACGGAGACGCTCCGCGCGTTCGTGCGCACGGCGGAGGGGATCCGGTCTCGCAGCGGCGAGCTCTCGGGCGACGTCGGCCGCGTGGTCGAGGCGGCGACGCTCGTCGAGGAGATCTGCGACGCGCTGCCGGGCGGCGCTCCCATCGAGGAGGAATTGCCGCCGGCGGTCGTCGAGCCGGCGCGGCGCACGCTCGCCGTGCTCGGCTTCCCCGGCCCGCGTGAAGGCTGGGACGAATTCGAAGGTTTCTTCGTGCCGACGCCGCCGATGCCGAAGGCCTGAGCTCAGCAGCCTCGGAGCCCCTCGGCGCCCTCGCGGGGCCGCAAGATCCCGCTCTTCAAGCAGCCAGCCAGATCGACGACTCCGTCCTTGCGGAGCGGAATCGGCACGATGCCGGCCCGCACCACGAGCCCGTGGGCCTTCAGGTCGCGGCGCGGGCAGATGGCGGTGATCCGCGTGATGTCGTCCGACAGCTCGACCGACTCGCCCGCTTGCAGCGTGATGTCGGGCAAAACGAGCGGGCCGCCGAGGCGCACGGTCCAGCGCGGGGGCAAGAGGTCGTCCCCGGGCCAGCATTGAAAACGGCTCCCCCTGGGAAAACGGAGGCCGGCCGCGCGCCCGTCCTTCGCCAGCGTGAATCCCATGAGCTCGCCGTCTTCGTTGAACGAGAGCACGTCCCGCCCGTTCACCCAGGTCCCATCGATCTCCACATCCGATTCGAATGCGCTGCGCAGGCTGGACAGTCGCCCCGACGGGGCGAACACGAGGCTCGCCCCGGGGCGGACCATCTTTCCGAGCAGCGGAATCGGCCCGCCGAGCACCACCTCGTGCAGCCGGTCCTCCCGGCGCGGATCGAGGAAGCGGTCTTCATTGAAATGAAACGTCGACCCCGGCGGCACCTCGACCTCGCCGACGTACACGGGCGAGACGGATCGGACCCGCCTGAGCCGCCCCCGTCCGTCGCGGATCGCGCGGACGAGGTCGAACGCGCCCATCTGCGGCCCGAGCCAGAAATTGCGTAGCTCGGGCGGCACCGGCACGTTCGCCACGGCCGCGCGCATGGCTTCGAGCGCGAGGACGAGCCTCGCGTGCAGCCGAAAGAGCCGCGTCTGGCCGAACCGGGGACCGAACACGTCGGATTCGTTGTCGAGGCCGGGATCGGCGTACGGCTCGCGAATGACGAGCCCCGTCATCTCCGCCAGATCGAGGTCGTGATGAATGTCGATGTCCGCGTCGAGCAACGAATGCCGCCGGTGCACCGGGACGAGCCAGAAACGGTAGAGCGTCAGGCGAATGCCGTCCGGCCCGATCCGGATCGAATACCGGCAGCCGACGCACAACGCGGCGACGATCCCGAGCCCCCCGAGGACCCAGGGCGAAGGCAAGAGCGCCACGAGCAATCCCCCGAGCACGAGCGCAAAGGCCCCCCCGAAGAGAGCGCCGGTCTCGTCGAAGCCCGCGCAGTGCGTCTCGCCGTCGGTTGTCCAGACGAACATCGTTCCGGGGCAAACTATAGAAGCAGCGCCCACGTTTGACAACCGATACGTTTGTCGCGGGGCAGTTTTTTTTCGTCCGATCCGGACCAGGCTATACCCGAGGGTGCGTCCTGCCGAACCCGCCCGAGGCGCACGCGGGCCCCGGAGGCTGGCCGTGCGGGATTGGCGCGGACGGCGGCGTCGCGATACGCTCGGAGGATGTTGCCCCCCTGGGAGCACCCCGACTGGTACGACCTGCACGACACCACCTTCACGGCCGGGCCCGAGCGGGAACCCGAGCACTACCGTGAGCTCGTCCTCTCGCTCCCGCCGCTCGGGGCCGACGATCACCTCGTCGACGTCGGCGCCGGCACGGGCAAGCTGACGCGGCTCATCGCCTCGGCATACCCCGAGCTCGGCCGCATCACGCTGGTCGAGCCGAACATTCAGAAGATCATCCGCGCCGAGCGCTCGCTCGCCGAGGCCCTGACCCGGTCCTCCACGCGGATCAAGTCAGTCGCGCAGGGGCTCGGCGACGGCGGGCTCGCCATCGCGCCGCTCGCCACGGTCGTCACGGTGGGCAGCGTGCTCATGCCCGTCATGGAGCTACGCGGCGGGACCCTGCGCGACGGGCTCGCGTGGCTCGATCGAGCGCTCGAAGAGCTCACGGCCATGCTCGCGCCGAACGGCACCTTGTTCCTCGTGGAGACGCTCGGCGCGCCCTGGGCCCGCGGAGGCCTCGACGGACCCGTGCGCAGGCTCCAGCTCCCCGAGCTGGAAGAACGCCTCGACATGGCGGGCCTTTCGTCGATCGAGTGCACGTACCGCTTCCGCGACCGCGTCGTGCTGCGCGCGCAGCCGGTCCTGGACGAGGGCGACGACCACCTGACGCGGGTCATGATGAACGCCGGGCTGCCCGTGCGCGGCTGAAAACAGGACAAACCGCGTCGGAGACGGGATTCGCTCCCGTCAAGAGAAACGTTTTTCCTGGGAGCGTCGACAAACCGACGCATCCCGCGACCGCGCGATACGTTATTTGCCGTGCCCCGGCCCGAGCACGAGCTCCATCTTCGCCACCGGGTCGAAATTCTCGACGTGCGGCGGGTGGTGGCATTGCGAGACGCACGACTGCGGATCCGGCTTCAGGATGATGAGCCCCTCGGCGTCCGGCTTCCTCGCGTGGAGCGACCCGGGCCCGTGGCACTCCTCGCATTGCACGTCCTTGAGTTTGTCCACGTACGTGACCGTCGAGCCGCCCGGTTTGTCGTAGCCGGTGACGTGGCAGCTCACGCAATCGAGGTTGAACTCCTTGAAGTCCTTCGCCAGCGTCGCGTAAGCCTTCGCGTGCGCCGTGCCGTCGTAGACCTTGCGCTCCTCGTCGTGGCAAACCGTGCACGCCTCGATGCCGATGTAGCTCGCCTTCCCTGCCGCCGCGGGCGCGGGCTTGCGGTCCGCGAACGCCGTGCGGTTGTGCTCGTTCACGCGCTTGTAGTAATCGACGAGCTTCGTGGCCATCGCGCCGTCGACGCCGAGCTTCTCGCGCACCTCGACGAGCTTGTACCGGAAGAAGCTGCCCTTCGGCGCGGGGCTCGGCTCTTCGAGCTTCGCACGCTCGGCGCGGAGCTTCTCGAGGTCGGCCTTGCGCGCGGCGAGATCCTCGGCCTTCACCTTGCCGCCCTTTTCCCACGACTGAATCCGCGTCTCGAGGTCGCGAATGCGCCCCGCGAGCACGACGAGCTCCTCGGCGCGCTCGATGCCGCTCGCGTCCGCGAACGAGAGGACCTCCGCGTCCCGCGCCCGCACGTAGAGATCCACGACGCCCACTGTCTGCAAATGGTTCGAGGTCTCCACGACGAGCGTCTGCCCCACGCGCATCGGCGGCTTCGGCGCGTCGTTGTTGTGGTCCGTCTCCTGCGGCTTGCCGAGCACGAGGACCGCGAGATCCGGGATCGCGTCCGCGAGCCGCAAAGCCTCGCCGCGCGGGATCGCCGCGAGCCCCACGAGCACGCGCGCGCCCTGCTTCTTCGCCTCCTCGACACCCGCCTTCATCGCGTCGAGCGTCGGCTTCGTGGTGATGCCCTCCGGCAGCTTCCCCGCGCGATCCCGCGGCTCGGACACGCCGATGATCCCCACCTTCACGCCCGACACCTCGCGCACCACGACGCCCGTCACGCCGGCCGCGCCTTCGACGTTGCCTGCGAGCAGCGCCGATCCCGCGGTCGACACGTACTTCGTGAGTGACGCGCCGCCGGCGGCCCAGTCGTTCAGGCCCGGCGCCCATGCCACGAGCCCGATCTCCTTCGCCGCGGCCGCGAGCGTCTCCGCCTTCCACGACTGCTGCGTCACCTCCTCGGGCCGCAGCGTCGGCTCGCCGAAGAGCATCGGACCTGCGCCGAGCACCAGGCTCGAAGGCGCCGCGGTCGACTCCGCGCGAAGGAATGCCGCGAGGTGATCGACGCCTCCAAGCTGATCCTTCGTGCACCCACACGGCTCGATCGCGCCTGCGATGGTGCTGAGGAGGTACAGGCGAATCGTCGGCTGCCCGGGGGCCGCGTCCTCCTCGGCGGTGACGGCGGGAGGCGTACGGCACCCCTGACACGCGGCCACGGTGGCACCGAGGACGAGGGACAGGATGAGGGCCGTGCTGGGGAGCGCGCGAGGCATCGGACGGCTTGTAGCACAGCGGGAGGCGCTTCGTAGCCGGCCGGCCGCCGCGCCCCTCAGCCCCGCGAACGGCGGCCGGACTTCGGCGGCGCCGCATATTCGTGGCCGAAGACTCTCCGATCGAGCGTGCGGCCGCGAGCATCCCGCAGCGTCAGCCGCCACCGCACGTGAACCCGTTCCCCGAGCTCCAGCGTCGGCCCCCAGACCGTGTGTTCGGCGAGCACGCGGGACGGCAGCCGAATGCGCTGACGACCCACGAACACGTCGCCGTCGGGGATCACGATCACCTCGCCCTCGCCGAGCACCTCGTGGCTCGTGTCTTCGAGCGCGTAATGCAGCGTCGTCGGCACGTGCGCGCGACCTTCGATCGAATAGCGCACCGTCGCCGACAGTCGTGTCCCGGCCGCGACCCCGCGAATGCTGCCTTTGCCGACCCCTGCGGCGGCCTGGCAGCGCGCGAGCGGAAAATCCCCGAATGGACCCATTCGAACGGGCAGGTGCGTCGCATGCCACCGTCGTTGCAGAATCGCCCGTGACTGTTCCAGCGCTCGCATGTCCGAAATGTACTTCGCGCCCTGAAACTCCACGTCGCCATCCGAGGTTTGCAGCGCTTCGAGCAACGCGCCGGTGAACCGCGCTCGTCCTGCGCCCTCCGTACCCGCGCCGATCCGCGTCGCGCGCGCCGCCGCCACGCGCATGCCTTTGCGCGCCCGCGCGACAGCCTCGACCCATTTGGGGACGACGTCCTCGTCAGGGACCGCCCCGACCACGAGGTCGAGGACGAAAAGCATGGACGGCGCGGCCACGCGCTCGAAATGGCGAGCGAGCGCGTCGGCGCCGATGCACCCATCCGCGACGTGGAGCCCCTGTTCGCTCGCCCTGCCCGAGAAATACACCATGAAAAACGGCGTGCTCTCGTGTGAAGCCGCGTCGAATGCGCGATTCACCGCCTTTTTCGTGGCGTCGTCGCCGACGAGGCATGTCGCCACGGTGCCCGGGGGCCCGAGCGCTCCGGTGAACAGGTGAAACACGTCGCGGGCATTGGCCTCTTCACACCCGAGCTGCGGCGCTCCGGGCACTCCGAGGCAAACGACACGATGACTGGCGCTGGGCGGAGCCATGGCGACATCCCTGGCGCGCGAACAGGCCCGAGCAGCACGTCCGGGCGAGGCGCGACCTGCGCCGGATACTGAACGAATTTTCAGTCCATGTCAACGGGGCTCGCGATCCAGGTTCGGCCCAGGATCCGCCGACGAACCGGCCCGCGAGGTTCCAAGAGGACGAACGTACGCGACGTTGCGCGGGATACTTTTTGGAGCCGCCTCGACCGGGCCGCAGGGTGCGGTTGTTCAGTAGTACAGCAGATGCCTCCGGTCGAGGCGGGCGTGGGCGGCGGGGGGCTCAGCGGGCTACGGCGTGGGGCGAAAATCGGCGAATCAAGCGGCTTTTTCCGGCTTCTTGCCGTGGTGGCGGCCCTTCTTCTTGTCGTGGCCGCCCTGCTTGAGGCCCTTCGCGACCTTGCGGACCTCCTTGGCCTCTTCCTTCGTGACCGTCCCGTCCTGCGCGACGCGCTTGGCGGCGGCGCGGACCTCGGTCGCGCTCGCGTCGAAGGCCTTGCGGCGCGCGGCGCGGTCGGCCTCGGGGAGGTTCTTCTCCTTCATGTGGCTCTCCATGCGCGCGCGGGCCTTTTCGATGTGCTTTTCCATGTGCTTCGCGAACTGATCGGCCTGGATCGGGAACGAGATGCGCTTGCGCTTGCCCGCCTCGTCCTTGGCCTTGGCGCCGGCCGGGGCGCTGTTCTCACCCGCGAAAGCGACCGTGGGCGCGGCGGCAAAAGCGAGGCAAAGAGCGACGGCGAGGGGGCGGAAGAACGAGGGGACGTGCATCATGGCTGGCTCCTTGGGACAGCGCCTGTCTCGGCGCTCGCGAGGAGGAATTGCACAGTCCGTGCCGAGGCCGTTCGAGCGCGAGATCCGCGATTTTCGCGGAAAATCGGCTGCGGAGCGATCGCCGCGGGCGCGACGTGCGGAGAGATCGGTGCGGCGCGGGCTCCGCACCCTTCGCGATCTCAGAACACGGGCGGCGCGAACGGCAGGATCGTCTTCAGGTCCTTGTCGTTGAAGCGGAGCTGAAGGCCAATGAAGTAGTCGCGCCGGTCGGCGTTCAGGATGTCGTCGACGCCACCAAGCAGCCACAACTTGCGGATGAACTCGTACGCGAGCGCGACCCTCCAGCGCGGCGAGATCTGCTCGCCGAAGCCGAAGAGGTCCTGCCGGAGCTCGAATCGATCGTCGAGCAGGTGCAAATCGAGGCCGAGGCCGCCGGTCGACTCCTTGATGCCGAAGCGGCCCGTGAAGGGACCGAATCGCTTGGCGAACTGGAACGAGAAGCGGAAGGCGTTCGTCGTGACCGTACGAATCTCGCGGTAATGCGGCGGGTCGTTCGGGTTCGTCGTGTCGACGTCGATCTGCTCGAACGTGGTGAGACCGCGCGGATCGTTGACGAGCTCGATGAGGTAATATTTGTCCTCGGACGGCTGCAAGCGCAGCTCGACGTAGCTCTTGATCGTGTTCGCGAGGAAGTTGTAATCGGTTCGCAGGCCGACGATCGTCTGCAATCGGCCCATGCCGCCGACGAGCTCGCCCACGTCGCCGACGGCGCTCTCGACCTCGTTGATGAGCGTCTCGTCCTTCGTGAGCTTGCCGAGCGTCCCCTCGCCGCGATCGATTCGCGCCGCGACGTTGTCCGCGTGCGAGAGCGCACTCTCGAGCGAAGTCGTCGCCTTGTCGATGCGCGCCGCCGCGCTGCGAAGCTCGCCCGCTTTGCCGTTCTCGCCGTTCGCGCTCGTCATCTTGCGGACGTCGCCCGTCACCTGCCGCAAGTTGTCGAGGATCGCGTTGATGTTCGGCTGCGAGTTCTGCGTGATCGTGTTGATGTTGGTGATCGTGTCGCGGACCGCCGTGCGGTTCTCCTTGACGGTCTCGTTCAGCGCCTCGGTCACCTCGGCGAGGTTCTTCAGGATCTTTTCGAGCTGATCCTTGCCCGTGTCGCTGCCGACGGTGCCCTTCAAGGACTCGGTCACCGTCTTGACGTCCTTCAAGATCTCCGAGACCTGCCCCTGCAAAGACTGGATCGAGGGCTCCTCGATGTAGTTCTTGATCTGCCCGCGATCGGGGATCCGCGGATAACCTTCCGTCCCGGGCGCGAGCACGATGTAGTATTCGCCGATCAGGCTCGTCGCGCGCTTGCCAATGGCCGCGTCGTCGAAAAGCGGGGCCGTCGGGAACATCTTGATGTCGACGCGCGCTTTGCCGCCGTCGAGCCAGATGCGGTCGACCGTGCCGACCTGGATGCCCTGGATCATCACGCGCGAGTGCGGCGCGACGCCGGTCACGTCGGGCAAGTACGCCCAGACGCGATAACCGTTCTCCGTACCCGCATCGGGCGAGATGAAGCGAAACGCGCCCCACGCCGCCGCCGCGAGCGCGACGGTCATCAAGCCGACCTTGGCGCCTTTATTGACCTCGATGCCCAAGCGACCCGAGCGTACCACGGAAATGCCGAAGAGACGGCCCCTTTCACGTGGTCACTGCCGCGAGCACCAGGGAGCGACAGGCGCGCGGAAATTTGCTACCACCCAAGGCATGCGTGGCGTAGCTCGGGCAGCGCTCGTGACGTTCGCGCTCGGCGGCGTGGGCTGCGCCGGCGCGGCGCCGATGACGCCCGCCCCCACGGCGCCGGCCGCAGAGTCGCAGGCAAAAGGCAACACGCCGGCGTGGCTCCCGGCGTACTCCGCGGCGCAGCGCGCCCTGCTCGCGCCCGTCGATACGCCGATCCAAACGCCCGCCGCGCGCGTCTACCCGGACCTGCATCGGTTTCAGTACGCGGGCCCCGCGCGCCTCGACGATGTCCGGAGGACGCTGCGGTTCTCCACGTTGATCGTCTCGGTGATCGACAAATCGCCGCGCCTCTACACGCTCGACGACGCGGCGCCGGAGCTCGCGAACCTGGTGGCGCAATACGGACCGCCCCCGGCCGCGGAGCCGGATCCGTGGCAAACGGCAGAGGTGAGCCGCAAGGACCGCGCGCTCACGCTGACCCCCGTGACCCTCTCGGACGAGGCGAAGGCGTCGCTCGCGACGGCCCGATCGAAGCGCGACGCGGGCGAGGCGAAGGCCGCCGCCGAGGCGTTTCGCGCGGCGCTCGGGCACACGCAGGCCGCGGGAATCGCCCTCGAGCTCGGCGAGTTGCTCGTCGCGCAAAACCAGCCGCAGGAAGCACGCGAGGCCTTCGAGGGCGCGATCCGCATCGACCCGACGCTCGCGACGGCGCACCTCCGGCTCGCCGAGCTCGCCGAGAAACGAAACGATCGCGACGAGGCGCGCCGCAGGCTCGCCGAGGCCATCGCCTTCTGGCCCGCCTCACGTCGGGCGATCGAGCTCGCCGACAGGCTCTCGAACGGCCTCGCCTCGTCGCGCCACACGCGCCTGCCGCTCTTCCGCGTCTTCCTCGACGTCGACAGTGTGGGCGCGATCCACGTCGGCTCCTCGGGCGGCGATCCCGGGCGCATCTACGCCGGATGCCGCGCCGTGATGCGCTACGAGCCCGAGGTCCGCGCGCGCATCTTCGAGCAGCCCGAGGACGTGCCCTACCACCTGACGATGATGGAAGAGCTCATCTGCCTGGAGTCCGCGATCGGGACGTACGTGGCCGCGCGGATGTCCAAGGAGGGCGCGGCCGTGGATCCGGCCATGGAGGAGCTGCTCGACGTCGCCCGCGAGGAAGGGCTCGGCGGCTACGTCATGACCGAGATCCTCGGCCGGCACCGTCCCGAGCGGGCGCGAGGGGCGCCGCGCGAGGTGCATCAGGCCATGGTGCGCTACGTCGAACGAACGATGCTCGGCGCGCCGCTCGTCGCCGACCCCGCGCAAGGGGTGTACACGGCGGCGCGTTGACCCCACCCGGAGATCGTCGATGAACGCTCCTTCGCGCCGATTGCACCGAGGTCCGTCCCTCCTCCACGCGCTCGCTGGCTCGCTGCCCGCCCTCGCCGCCCTCGCGCTGCCGCTCGTCGCCTCCGCCGAAGCCGGCGCGCTGCGCGTCTCCTGGAAGCCCACGGTCTCCTCCCCTCACCCGGCCGCGAAGACCGGCCCGCGCGAGGCCGCGCTGCTGAACCTCTGCGGGCCAGCCGACAGCGCGCTCATGGATGTCGCGGGCATCGTGGCGCGGCGCCAGCTCGACGGAGCGAGCGCGCTGACGGCCGACGAGCTCGCCTTCACGCTGCGCGCCGCGGGAGACCCGCACGTGTGGCCGAAGGCGTGGTCCTTGTCCGGGCAGAACCTCGACGACGCGGACACGGAGACGCGCTTCAAGGGGTGGATCAGCGGGGTTCGTTCGCTCGGCGCGCGGCGGTGCGGCGTGGCGAAGATCGACGGCGAAGGAGGGGCGTCGGTCGCGACGGTGATCACGTTCGACGCGCTCGCGGACATGGCGCCGGTGACGACGACGGCGCGCGTGGGGCAGTGGATCACGGTGGAAGGGACGATGCTCGTGCCGGCCTCGGGCGTGCAGGTCGTCTTGCTCGGGCCACGCGCGGCGCCGCGCACGGTGCCGAGCTCGCTCTCCGGCGGGAAGATTCGCTCGACGTTCTCCGTGGACCAGCCCGGCGCGTGGCTCGTGCAGGTGCTCGCGACGGTGTCGACGGGGCCACGTCCCGTGCTGGAGACGACGATCTACGCCGGGCAGAAGCCGCCGAGCGAGTTCGTCCGTTCGGCCGTGCCGGGCGAGGAGGCCGCGGCGGGCGCGAAGGACGACGCCGACGCGATGCTGCGCATGATCAACGCGGCGCGGATCGCCGAAGGTCGCAAGCCGCTCGTGCGGGACGCGGCGCTCGACAAGGTGGCGCGGGCGCACTCCGAGGAGATGATGAAGACGCGGCTCGTGGGCCACGACGTGGGCGGCGGCGATCCACGCAAGCGCATCGAGGCGGCGGGGATCCAGGCGGCGATCGCCGGGGAAAACGTGGCGAGCGCGAGCTCGCTGCCGAACGCGCACCGCGCGCTCTGGGCGAGCCCGTCGCACCGAGGCAACCTGCTGCTCGAGCGTTTTACGCGCGTGGGGGTGGCTGTCGCGCGGGGTACCGATGGGTCGTACTGGGTGACGGAGCTGTTCTCGGGGTCGTGACGGTCAGTTCTTCCCTTCGTTTGACGTCGAAGGGTTTTCCGTCGAAGACTTGCGGCGCAGGGAGACGAGCTGGGGCTCGGGGGAGGGCTCGGGCTGGATGGTGCAGTGCTCGAGGCCGTGGGCCTCGCGCATGCGCGCGGCGACGGCCTGGACGACGTCGGTGCCGTGGAAGCCGCGGGCGATGACGATGTGCACCGTGAGCACGTCGAAGCCCTCGGAGATCGACCAGACGTGCAGGTCGTGGAAGCCCACGACGCCGGGGACCTTGAGGAGCGTCTCCTCCACGTGCGCGATGTCGACCTCGATGGGGCTGCCCTCCATGAGCACGTGCGAGGTGTCGCGCACGAGCTTGAAGCCGCCCCAGCAGATCAAGAGCGAGATGACGGCGCTGATGATCGGGTCGGCCCGGGTCCAGCCGAGCGAGAGGACGAGCACGCCGCCCACGATCGCGCCGACGGAGCCGAGCGCGTCGGAGAGGACGTGCGCGAGCGCGGCGCGGGTGTTCATGTTGTGCCCCTTGTCGCCGAGCGAGAGCACCGCGGCGGCGACGAGGTTGACCACGAGGCCCACGGCCGCGGTCGCCGTCATGGCCGTGCCGTCGATCGCGCGCGGCTCCTGGAAGCGCTGCACGGCCTCGCCGAAGATCCACACGGCCGTGAGCGCGAGCGCGACGCCGTTCGCGAAGGCCGCGAGCACCTCTGCGCGGCGATAGCCGTACGTGCGGGCGCGCGTGCGCTGCTGCGAGGCGATGCGCTGCGCGATCATGGCGAGCGCGAGCGCCGCCGCGTCCGCGAGCATGTGGCCGGCGTCCGCGAGCAGCGCGAGGCTGCCCGACAGGAAGCCGACGATCGCCTCGACGAACATGAAGCCCGCGGTGATCGCGAACGCCACGACGAGGCGCCGGATCGGCGTGCGCCGTAGCTCGCTCAGGCCGTGCGCGTGCCCGTGGTCGTGGTCGTGGTGCGCGTGACCCTTGTCGTGATCGTGACCATCGTGGTGGTCGTGGTCGTGATCATGGTCGTGATCATGACCGTCGTGATGCGCGTGGTCGTGATGCGCGTGTTCTTCGGGGTGCGCCGCACGGGCCATGGCCGGGAGGGTAGTCCATCCGCGAGCGAGCGAAGGCACCGATCGACGTGCTCGGGGCCGCGCTCCTCCGCTCGGGCGAGCCGGGCGGGTCAAAACTTGGCGGGGGACGGGCTTCGTTGACTATGCTCCGCCCCATGGCCGAACCGTCGGACCGCCTCGTGTGGGTGGACCTCGAGATGACCGGGCTCGATCCACAGCGCTGCGCGATCGTCGAGATCGCGACGATCATCACGGACTGTAACCTCCGCGTCGTGGAGGAGGGGCCGAACCTCGTCATCCACCAGCCGCCCGAGGTGCTCGCCACCATGAACGACTTCGTCCGCGATCTGCACGCGCGCTCGGGGCTGCTCGAGCGGATCCCCGCTTCCACGGTCACCCTCGACGACGCCGCCGCGCAGACGCTCGCCTTCGTGCAGAAGCACGTGACGAAAGGGACGGCGCCCCTCTGCGGCAACTCCGTCTGGAAGGACCGCGAGTTCCTCGATCGCTACATGCCCGCGTTCGTGGGCCACCTGCATTACCGCATGATCGACGTGTCCACGCTGAAGGAACTCGTGAAGCGGTGGTGTCCCGAACGGCAAGCGCCGAAGAAGAAGGAGACGCACCGCGCGCTCGACGACATCCGCGAATCGATCGAGGAGCTCGCCCATTACAGGCAGCTCCTCTTCGCCCCCCTCGCGCGCGCCTGAAGATCGCCGTGTAAGGCGGCGCCGCGGGCCTCGTTCTTCTGCACACGCCACGGAGAACGGATACCCGCCATGATCGCCCGCACCCGCCTCGCCTCGACAATCGCCCCCGTCCTCGCCTCGCTCACTCTCCTCGCCGGCTGCGGCGGCGCGCCTTCGCCGATGGCCGAGCCCCAGGCCTACGCGGCCGCGCGGCCCGAAATGGTCGCGCCCGCCGCGCCCGCGCTCCAGCGCTCGTACTTCACGAAGGACGTCACCGGCGCCCTCACCGAGCAGGACCTGCAAACCGTGCTCGAAGCGCCGATCGACCTGCAGCTCCCCGCCCGCATCGGCGTCATTCCCCTGGCGGAACCATTTGACCCCAAAGGATCGCCGTCCCTCGGGCTGCGCAACACGGCGTCGCACCATTTCGCGAAGGCGCTCGCGGGAAATCCCCATTTCTCGCAGGTCACGGACATCTCGACCGATCTGCCGAACGTGGGCGGTATCGAGGGCCTGCGCGTGATCGCCGCCCGCTACCGGCTCCGCTATCTCGTCCTTTATTCGGAGCGCTTCGAGGACAGCACGCACCTGAACGGCTGGGCGTGGCTCTATCCGACCGTGCTCGGCATGTTCCTCGCGCCAGGCGTGACGGTCGAGAGCCAGGGGATCGCCCAGGCCGATTTCCTCGACGTGCGCACGGGGACGATCCTGTTTTCGGTGAGCGAGCCGCTCCACGTGTCGAAGAAGGAGCAGATGATCGGCGCGGGCCGCTCGCACAAGGAGGAGCAAGGGAAGATCGCCGCCGACGGGGCGCGCACGCTCGCCAAGCGCGTGCACGTCCAGACGAACGCGCTCGTGGCCTTCGCCGACGCCACGCACGGCGCGCAGCCGCGGCCGAAGCTCCTGCCCGCGCCCGTCATCGCGTCCTCGCCCGGGACGGCCGTCGCCTCGGAAATGGGCCTCGCCGCCAAACCCTGAATCAAGCGCGCCAGAGCGCGAGCACCCACAAAGCCACGCCCGCGAGCGCGACGAGCACGCCCGCGCGCGCCCGCGCGAGGTCGAGGCCGTCCGGTGATGCGCTCGCGCGGCGCACGGCCCACGCCGCGCCACCCGCCCACGCGACGAACGAGGCGAGCAGGAGCACGACCCACGACGTGCGCGGGGCCTCGTCGCGGAGCAGCGCCGCGAGCTGCCTCTCCTCGATGCGCTGCGGCGGCTCGGTCCGCGTGCCCGGCGGGCGCGGCGCCGCGGCCTCGATGCGCGCGATGGCCAGGTTCGCGCGGTCGAGGTCCTCCTTGTGCGGCACGAGGAGCCAGCGCGTCTCGAGCGCCGCCGTGCGGACGCCGCGCCAGGCGAGCAGCGCGAGATCCCGATCGCCGAGGCCCTCGGCCGTCGTGGCGATCGACGCGAGCCGCTCGTAAGCGACGCGCACGTGCGGCGCGCCCGGCGCATACCAGCCCGCGGCCCTGCGCGCCCGCACCGTGGCCTCGTAGGCGTCGCCGCGCCGCAAGGCCGCCGCACTCTCGGCGATCTCCGATTCGCCCGACCACACGACGCGCGCCGTCACCGCGCCGACGAGCAGCCCGACGAACGCCACGGCGTTGAGCGCGCGCACGATCCGCGCGACGAGGCGCGCGCGCGCGGGAGAAATCGAGGGAGAAGCCGCCGCGTCGCTCACAGGAAATCACGCTCGTTGAAGACGAGCGCTGCCACAGCCAAGAGCCCGAGCGACCAGCCGAGCGACGTGAGCGAGGCCATGCCGAGGTAGCCGGAGAGCTTCACGTCGATCGCCTCGCCGACGAGCAGCGGGCGCGGCGGGACGAAGATTTGCAGGTTCGGGACGATCTTCGAAAGTGCGACACCGAAATCGTGAATCGATTGTCCGAATTGCTTCACGGGCAGCCGCGCGAGGCTGTCGGCCTGCCGGCCCACGATCCATACGCCGAGCGTCAAAAGCGCCGAGAGGAACGGCGTGGAGAACGACGAGAAGAGCGTGGCGGCCGCGGCGACGATCGCGATCTCGAGGAGCGTGAGCACGCTCGACGCGAGCACCACGCGCCGCTCGTCGGGCGCGACGCCCGAGAGCGCGACGCCGAGCACGAGCATGCCCGCGGCCCACGGGATCACGCCGTACGTACGCATCGCCGGGATTCGCCAGCCGGCGAGGACCATGAGCAAAAGCCAGCCGAACGCCCCGCCCACGATGCGATAGAGGTGCGCGGCCGATTCGCCCGCGCCGAGGCCCGCGCTGAGCAGCAGCACGAGGCCCGCGTCGGCCATCACGAAGACCGCGATGGTCAAGAGCGTGCCCAGGTACTTGCCGACGAGGTACTCGCTCCGGCGGATCGGCCGGGCGAGGATGGGAAAGAGCGTCTTCTGTTCGAGCTCGCGGTAGAGCGAGGTCGCGCCGATGACGATCGCCACGAGCAAGCTGAAGATCGAGATCGAGGCCGCGCCGAGGTCACTCACGACGCGCGGCGCGTTCTTCAGCGTGAAGGCGCCGACCACGAGCGCGTAGAGCGACACGAAGAAGGCCATGACCGCGAGCCCGAGCAAGATGCGCGCGCGCACCGACTCGCGGTACGTGTTCAGGGCGATGACGCCGATCCGGCCGAACATGGCGCGGAACGTACCACGAAGCGATCGGTTGTCAGACCTTGCGTACGCAGCCGCCGCCCACGTCGAGGAAGCTGCCCCGCCGCAAGGCCGACTCGAGCGCGGCGTCGAGCCCCGTCAGGATCGATCCGCCGCGCTGCAAACGCGCAAAGGCGAGACCCGTGTTCGACGCGGCCCAGTAGGCCGCGAAGCGCAAGGCCGCGTCGCGATCCGTCGGCTCGCGGTCGAGCGCGTTCATCAGGCAGAGCGTCCAATCCTCGGACGAGTAATCCTTCGCTTCGGTACGAATGGCCCGGATCTGGCCGCGCTTCGGCCGATCGAAGCGACCCGCGCGCAGGCCGTTGTCGATCGCCCGCTCGACGGCGACGCGCGCTTTGGCCTTCTTCGCTTCGTCCTCCTCGTCGACGAGGCCGAGCAGGACGAGCGCGTCGAGCGCTTGCCCGACCGCATCGTCCCTGTCGAGCGCGCCCTTGCCGAAGAGGATCTCGAAGACCCAATCGATCTGCGCGTCGCGGCTTGCGAGCACGAAGCCCGGCTCGCCGTGGTTTTCCGATTCCACCCGAGGGGAGGCCGACCTTCGCCGATTTCGAGGAGGTGTCATCTTGCCCGTTCCAGCCCCGGATCGAGGCCGAGCGAGCGGCGTATGTACTTCCATGTGAGCGCGCCGTCGAGCCCCCACGTTGCGCCCCAGGAAAAAGCTTTCCTTCGTTGCGGTTTCGTGATGTGGGCAATCTTTCACGGGTTCGGCAAGCGCTCATGCATCGACCGGACGCACACCAGCCGAATGGTTTCGCTCGACGTCGCCTGGTCCGTCAGTACCCTCCGGCCCGTGGTCGTATCCGGTGGTCAGGGCCAGGGGCGTTCGCAGTCCTTTCCGTTCCCTACGCGCTTCGCCGCGCTCCGGCGTGGGGACGTCGCTTACTTCGACGCAGGAGAGGGAGAGTGCGTGGTGTTCGTCCACGGACTCGTGGGTGATTTCACGCACTTCGAGCATGTCGTGAAGCCCTTCGCCGGGCGATTTCGTGTCGCAGGGCTCGATCTCCCGGGCTGCGGGCTCTCGTACAAACCGAGGACGCGAAACACGGTCGCGGGGTACGCCGATACACTCCTGGAATGGTTGGATGAGCGTGGGATGCGCCGGGTGACGCTCGTCGGGCACTCGGCCGGGGGGCAGGTCGTGGCGCAGGCGGCGCTCGCGGCGCCGGATCGGGTCGAGCGGCTCGTGCTGATCGGCGCGGCGGGGATGCGGAGGTACCCGCCCGGGACTCCGTGGCTCGCCGAGACGCTCCTTCAGCCGTGGCTCTTGTCGCGCACGCTCGACCGCCTGGCGATGCCGATGCTCGACCACGTGTTCGTCGCGAGAAACGCGTATACCGAGAAATTCGTGAAAGACTCCCTCGATAGGCCGATTCACCCGACCATGAATGAAATGGCGAAGGTGTTCCACGACCTCGCGAGAGATCTGGTGTCCCCGACGATCCTGGAAAACGCGCACCTCTTTCGCATGCCAGTCCTGGTCGTATGGGGCGAGCGGGACCGGTTGATTCCTCAGGAGAGCGCGGCGGAGGTGGCAGCCAAGCTACCGAAGGTTATAATGAGGATCATTCCTGGGTGCGGCCACTTGCCCATGATCGAATGCCCGGACGAGGTCGTCCGGACGATCGAGGGCTTTTTCGGCTCCGTGATCGTGCCCGACATGACCCGGACGGCCCCTGCATGAAATCCGAAGTCGCGCAGCATTCGAGCGCGTCGCGAACCTCCCGAAAATACGGACATTCCTTCCCCGAGATCCAGAAAGACGTCGTCCGGCGCTCGCACCGCATCATCTCGCGGATCGTGAAATCGTATTTCCGCAGCGAGATTCGCGGCGCCGAGCGGCTCCCGTCGTCCCAGACGATCATCGTCACCCACCACGACGGCGGCGTTCTGCCCATCAATGGCCTCTGCCTCGGGGTCCACTGGTACGACCATTTCGGATTCGATCGTCCGCTCTACGTCCTCACGCACGATCTCCTGCACAGCCTGTGGGATCCGTTCTCCAGGCTGCTCGCGGATTCGGGGCTGCTCCGCGCCGATCGAAAGGCCATGGACGCCGTGCTCGAGCGCGGGCAATCCGTCCTGATCTTCCCCGGCGCCGCGCGCGAATCGTTCCGGCCGTTCTGGGACCGAAAAAACATCGACCTCGGCGGCCGCAAAGGCTTCATCGCGCAGGCGATCCGCTGGGGACTGCCCATCACGCCCGTGGTCTCCGCCGGCTCGCACGAGACCGTCGTCGTCCTCTCGGGGGGCCACGCGTTCGCGAAAAAGATCGGGATCCCGAAGCTCGTGCGATCCGCCGACATCTGGCCGGTCGTCGCGGGGCTGCCGTGGGGCGTCTGGGCGCTGCCGTTCCTGCCGCAAATCCCGCTGCCCGCGAAGATCACGACCGAGGTCCTGCCCCCGATCCACCTCTCGGAGGAGCTCGGAAGGGACCTCGGGCCCGACCACGCCTCCGATCCGGAGATCGTGCAGGCCGGCTTCGATCTCGTCGTCGGGCGCATGCGCAAGCGCCTCGGCGAGCTCTACGACGAGCGCAAGTACCCCGTCCTCGGCTGATCTCCGCTCAGCGCTTGCGCGACGAGCTCCACTCGCGACGGAGCAGGCCGTAGACGCACTGATCCACGCGGCGGCCATGGATCATGAAATGCTCGCGCAGCGTGCCCTCGTGCACGAAGCCGAGCTTCTCGGCGACCCTGCGCGACGGGCGGTTCGGCTCGCTGATGTACGCGTGGAGCCGCGCGAGGTCCGTCTGCTCGAAGACCCGATCGATGAGCGCCGCCACCGCCTGCGGGGCGATGCCCCGGCGATGGTGGGCCTGCGCGACGTGGTAGGAGAGCTCGGCGTGGCCGAGGCGAAAGCTCGGCCGCAGGATCGAGACGATCCCCACGCACTCGTCCTGCCACTGCACGATCCAGCGGTGCTCCTGCTTCTCGGGGTCCGCGAGGTCCGGCGTGGACGCGACGAGGCGGCGGCGCAGCGCGTCGACCGACCAGGGCTCGATCGGCATGTGACGCTGGGCGTGCGTCTCGCTCCGCCAGCCGAACCACAGCGGCGCATGCGCGGCGCGCGGCGGCACGAGCTGGACCTGGGAAGCACGCGGGACCGCAGACAAGGCCATCGTCATCGAAAAAGAACCGCGAGGGTCCGGGGAGCCGGGATGCTAAGGGCACTCGCCCCCTCGCGCAATGGACGCGGGTAGCGTCCACGACGATCCTTCTCGAATCCCACGTTTCACGATATCTCTCGGGGCTCTCTGAATCCTTCGAAAACCCGGGAGCTTGCCATGTTCACCCGCGTTCGGCCTCGTCGCACATTGCGTCTCTCCGTCGTCGCCTCCACCGCCCTGGCTGGCGGCGCGCTCACCCTCCTCGGCGCGTCGCTCTTCGGATGCGGCACCGATACGTCCGACGTGTTCCAGACCGGCGGTTCCGCCGGGGCCGGAAACAGCACGAACACGGGGGGCTCCGCCGGGCAAGGCGGCGCAGGCGGCGCCGGGGGCGGGCAAGGCGGTACAGGCGCCGGGACGACCGGATCCGAAAACTGCCTCGACGGCGCGGACAACGACGACGACGGCGACGTCGACTGCGCGGACGACGATTGCACCGCAGGGTTTGCCTGCGTCGACGAAGCGCCGTCGGGCTGGTCGTACGCGTGGACCGCGGAAGGAGACGCGGCGCCCGGGGCCTGCGCGAACGGCTCGGCGCCCGAGGCGCTCTTCACGGATCCGGCGGGCGCCGCCGAGTGTTCGGCGTGCACCTGCGGGGACGTGCAAGGCGCGGCGTGCTCGATGCCGGGCCTGCAGTGTTATCCGAACCTGACCATGTGCTTGGGCGGCGGCGACAACTGGTCGGGCGCGTTCCAGAACGGCGCCACCTGCGCCAAACCGACGAACCTGCTCGGCTTCGCAGGCGCGCTCGCTTGCCGCCTGAACGGGGCGGCGACCGTGACGTCGCCCGGGAGCTGTCCGCCTTCCGTGAGCGAGCTCCAGAACAAGGAGCCCTTCGCCGGCAAGATCACGGCGTGCGCCGCCAAGACCTCGAACGGCGGTTGCGGCGCCGGATCGGCGTGCGCGCCGAAGCCCGCGGCGACGGAGAGCCTTTGCATCCGGCAGGAAGGCGAACACGCCTGCCCCGACGGCTTCTCCCAGGTCGTGAGCTACAAGAGCGCCGCAGACACGCGCGCGTGCAGCGCGTGCACGTGCGAGGCCGGCACGACGTGCGCAGGCGGGTTGTACCGCTTCCACGATCTCGACAACTGCGTGGCAGAAGGCGCCAGCACCGCCCCGATCGCGCTCGACAGCGACACGTGCAGGAACGTGACCGGACAGCTCGACTCGAACTCGTGGTCGATCGAGGCCGTCCCGGCCACGCCGAGCGGCAACTGCACCGCGAAGGGCGGCCAGCCGACGGGAGAGCTCACGCCCGAAGGTGCGGTGACCTTCTGCTGCAAGTGAGCCCGCGTTTGGAGAGATGAACGGGGGGAAGGAGGGGCTCGGCGCCGAAGGCCGAGCCCCTTTTTCGTGGGCTCAGGCGCGCCGGCGGCGACGGCCGAACGCGAGGAGCGCGACGCCGAGCGCCGCGAGCATGCCACGCGAAGCGTCGTCGTCGGTCGCGACCGCGCAACCCGCGCAACCACCAGCAAGCGTGACGCCGGCATCCGCGGCGCCGCCCGTACCACCCGTGCCGCCGCCGCCTTCGCCGCCCGCGCCGCCCGTGCCGGTCGGATTCACGCACTGGCCGATGGTGCTGTCCGTCGACGAGCACTCGAGCCCCGACGGGCAACCGTTGCCGCCGACGCCGCGGCATCCCTCGACGCAAGCGTTGCTGCCGTTGCAGACCATGCCGCTCGTCGGGCCGCCGCAATCCGCGTCGACCGCGCATTCCTTGTCGACGTCGTCGCTCGGATCGTTCGGATCGGTCTCGCCGCCGTCGACCGTGCCGTTGTGGTTCGCGTCCTCGACGCCGTCGGGGATGCCGCCGTTGTCGGTGTCCGCGTCGATCGGGCTCGTCGTCGTCGCGCCGTTGTCCGCGTCCGCCTTGCAGATGTTCGCCGCCGGATCCGTCGCGGGATTCGAGCAGTCCTTGCCCATCTCGAGGCCGTCGGGCAAGCCGTCGTTGTCGCTATCCGGATCGACGACGTTCTTGATGCCGTCGCCGTCCGAGTCGTCGCTCGGGTTCGGCTCCTCGCCGTCGATCACGCCGTCGTCGTCGCTGTCGGCGTCGTTCGGATCCGAGCCGAGCGTGCCTTCGAGATCGTCGGAGAGGCCGTCGCCGTCCGTGTCGACGATCGTGCTGTCGTCGCTCGGATCGTTCGGGTTGCCCTCGCCCGGATCGACGACGCCGTTGAGGTTCGCGTCCTCGGAGCCGTCGGACACGCCGCCGCCGTCGGTGTCCTTGTCGATCGGGCTCGTCTTCGTCGCGCCCATGTCGCCGTCGGGCACGCAGTGACCCGCGGCCTGGTCGGTCGCCGGATTCGAGCAGTCCTTGCCGAGCTCCGTGCCGTCGAACAGGCCGTCGTTGTCGCTGTCGGCGTCGAGCACGTTGGGCACGCCGTCGCCGTCCGTGTCGATGCTGAAGTTCGGCTCCTGGCCGTCGGGCACGCCGTCGTCGTCCGAGTCCGCGTCGTTCGGATCCGAGCCGAGCGTCTCTTCGAGATCGTCGGAGAGGCCGTCGCCGTCCGTGTCGACGACAGTGCTGTCATCGCTCGGATCGTTCGGATCCTTCTCGCCCGGATCGATTTGGCCGTTGAGGTTCGTGTCCTCCGAGCCGTCGGAGACGCCGCCGTCGTCCGTGTCCGGGTCGATCGGGCTCGTCTTCGTCGCGCCCATGTCCGCGTCGGGCACGCAGACGGCCGTGTTCGTCCCGGCTCCGTTGCAGTCGTAGCCGAGCTCGGTGCCGTCGAGCAGGCCGTCGTTGTCGCTGTCGGGATCGAGCGCGTTGATGAGCCCGTCGCCGTCCGTGTCCTCGGCCGGGTTCGGCTCTTGGCCATCGGGCACGCCGTCGTCATCCGTGTCGGCGTCGTTCGGATCGGTACCGAGCGTGCCTTCGACGATGTCCGAGAGGCCGTCGCCGTCGGTGTCGACGATCGTGATGTCGTCGGCGGCAAGGTTCGGATCACCCTCGCCCGGATCGATCTGGCCGTTGAGGTTCCCGTCCTCCGAGCCGTCGGAGACGCCGCCGTCGTCGGTGTCGGCGTCGATCGGGCTCGTCGTCGTCGCGCCCATGTCCGCGTCGGGCCTGCAGGTGCCGGCGCTCGTGTCGGTCGCGGCGTTCGAACAGTCGAGCCCGAGCTCGGTGCCGTCGAAAAGGCCGTCGTTGTCGCTGTCGGCGTCGAGCACGTTGGGCACGCCGTCGCCGTCGGTGTCGATCGAGGGGTTCGGCTCCTGGCCGTCGATCACGCCGTCGTCGTCGCTGTCGGCGTCGTTCGGATCCGAGCCGAGCGTGCCTTCGACGATGTCGGAGAGGCCGTCGCCGTCGGTGTCGGCGATCGTGTTGTCGTCGGCGGGGACGTTCGGATCACCTTCGCCGGGATCGATCTGCCCGTTGAGATTTCCATCCTCGGAGCCGTCGGAGACGCCGCCGTTGTCGGTGTCGGCGTCGAGCGGATCGGTCTTCGTCGCGCCCATGTCCGCGTCGGGGCGGCACGCGCCCTTCGAGGCGTCGGTCGCAGGGTTCGAACAGTCGAGCCCGAGCTCAGTGCCGTCGAGCAAGCCGTCGTTGTCGCTGTCGGGGTCGAGCGCGTTGATGAGGCCGTCGCCGTCGGAGTCGATGTTCCATTGCGGCTCCTCACCGTCGATCACGCCGTCGTCGTCCGAGTCGGCGTCGTTCGGATCGGTGCCGCTGCCGTTCTCGTCGTCGTTCGAGAGGCCGTCGCCGTCGGAGTCGACGATGATCACCGTGGGAGGCGCGCCGGGATCGCCGCCGTTGCCGTCGGTCGGCGTGTCCTCGGAGGGCGCGCCCTGCGTGCCGCTCGCGTTGATGACGGCCTGGTTGATGATGCTGCCGCCGACGCCGGGGTTCACCGTGACGCGGAAGCGGATCGAGGTCGTCTCACCGACGTTGAGGCTGCCACCGACGGTGGCATCCGCGCCCGCGCCGAGGCGAACGATCACCGTGCTCGAAGCCGCGTCGAACTCGCCTTGATCGTCGGCCGTCGCGTCCGTCTTCGCGCCCATGTTCGGGCCCGTGACGATCTCCAGCGAGCCGGGCACGTAGCTGACCTCGGCGGGGAGTTTGTCCGTGAGGACCGTCTCCTTCGAGGTGTCGTCGCCCGTGTTGCTGACGACGATCGTGTACTCGAGCTCGTCGCCGGGGTTGACCACGCCGCCGTTGAGATCGGAGACGCTCTTCGCGGACGAGGTGAAGTCGGGCTTGAGCGTGGAGATCGCGGTGATGAAGCCGCCGAGGATGTAGCCGTCGCTCGACGTCTTCGCGACGAGCTTGGCATCAGTCGAGCCGGGCGTGACGATGCTCGTGATGTCGAGAATGTCGAGATCGATGCCGCTCATGCTCCGCGGAATGCCCGAGAGCTGCGGCAGATCCCCCATCACCGAGACGGGCGCGCCAAGGCTCGAACGCGTGCCGTTGAAGAAGTTGCTGGCGGGGTTCTGGGCGTCGGAGAGCAGCTTCGCGTCCCAGCTCAGGCTGTCGCCGCCTTGCTGATCATCGCCCTCGTACGCGACGACGCCGAGCTTCGCGTTGTAGGCCGCGAGCGGCACGTTGAAGCCGGAGATCGTGGCCGTGATGCCGTCCACGTCTTCGCTGCTGATCTCGTCGAAGCCGTCGAAGAGCGTGATGTTGCGCGGCGGCTCGCTCTGGAGCTCGTAGACGACGACCATCCACCAGCCGGCGAACACCGAGTTGTTGTTGAGGTTGGTCAGCGCCACCGAGTCGACGCCGCCGAGGCGGTAGGGGCCCGAGCCGTACTGCTGCACGAGCGCCGTGACGTCCGCGACCGACTGGTAGTACTCGTCGATGTTCGAGAGCGGGTCGCCGGCGATGGAGTCGAGCGCGGCCACGTCCTCGGCGAACGCGTTCGGGAACGGCGCGGGACGGTCGAGGGTCACGTTGAGATCGGCCACGCCCGTCGAACTGCGCGCCGCCCAGTAGAGGTACGCGTGCGTGACGGTCGCCCCGATCGGGATGCTCAGAACCGCGGTCGTCCGCGCGGCGCTCGCGCCCACCATCGTGCTGGCCGTGGCCTGACCGGCCCCGGGCGCGTCGGCTTGCCAGTACACGTCGGGCGCCGAGTCGTTCGTGTTCGTGCCGCAGGCGCCGAGGGTGCCGACGACCGGCGCCGGGACGAGCGGCGGCACCGTGGGCCCGCAGTCCTGCGCGAGCGTGTTGCCGATCAAGACGAAGTCACCCCGCTGGGTGACCTGGAAACGCAGCGCGGGATCTGCGCTCGCGGTGCTCGCCGCCCCGCAGATGAGCGTGGCGACGATGCCGCTGAGGGCCGTTCTTCTTCTCATGCGTCCTCTCCAAGCAATCGGATGCAACCCAGGTTTACCATCAAGTTCCGTACCAGCAGTCGATGCACGCGTCACCCCGACAAGAGGCCCGATCCTGCTGGATGAAGAAGAATTCATATCGATGCCTGCAGGCATCAAGTCGTGCGGCTCGTGGTCCTCACCCGCGCGGGCGCGTTATGCTGCGCGCCAAGGGGCAGAGCGCTCTCGCACCATGCACATCGAACTCATCATCGTTCGCCACGGTCAGTCGGAGGGGAACCGCGATCGTTTCTTCACGGGGCACGGCCCCTCGCCGCTCACCGAGCGCGGGCGCCGCGAGGCTGACGCCGTGGCGCGGCGGATCGCGGAGCAGCCGGTCGCCGCGATCTACGCGAGTGACCTGCCGCGCGCCCTGGAGACGGCCGCGCCCCTCGTCGAGAAGACGGGCCTGCCGCTCGTCGCGGACCCCGCGCTCCGCGAGCGCGACTTCGGCGATCTGACCGGCACCTCGTTCGCCGACCTCGAGGCGCGCCACCCCGACGTGTGGCGGGCGCTCCTCGCGCGCGACCCGCTCTACCGCCCGCCGGGCGGCGAGTCGAACGCCGATTGCCGGGCCCGGATCGCGGGCTTCGTCGAGGGCCTCTTCGCCCGCGGCGCCGAAGGTCGCATCGTGCTCGTGAGCCACGGCGTCGCCATCAACCAGCTCCTCTACCACCTGCTCGGCGTCCCGGCCGAGGCGCCGCCGCCCGTCGTCTTCCGCGTGGACAACTGCTCCGTGCAGCGCGTCGACCGCCAGGGCGACACCGTGCGGATCCTCTGCATCAACGACCGGAGCCACCTCGAAGGTTTGACCTGAAACGAAGGGGCCCCCGGACGAACGTTCGTCCGGAGGCCCGTCATTCGTTCACGAGGGCGTCAGCACTTGCGCCAGATGATCCCGTACGTCTGACGCACGACGAGGCTGAGCGAGTCGAGCGTCATGAGGCCGCTGCCCGCGCGGTTCGCGAGCGTCGAGACGGCCGCCTGCGTGCTGATGTTGAGCGGACGAGACGCGCCGCACGGCGACCAGATGGCGGCCTCGAGCGCGAGGTTGTCGCGGCGGAAGTAGTTCTCCGAGAAGGGACCGACGAGCTTCGTGCGGAACGAGTACCCGAGGCCGCCGGTGAAGTAGTAACTCGACGTCTGCGTACCGACGACGGCCGCCTCGAGGTCGGCGTAGCCGCGGTAGTCGGCCGAGACGATCGAGAAGCTGTACCCTTGCGGGAAGCCAAGATCGACGGTGAGCTGACAGAACTTGCGCGCCTCGCTCGGCAAGCCGACCGGGCTCGCCTCGGAGGTGAAGGCCCCGAAGACGAGCTCCAAGGCTTTGAAGTCCGCGGAGAGGGTGCCTGCGACCGAGTTCTGCGGGCAACCGGTCCCGTTGTACACGAGCCCGCGGATCTCGACGCCCTCTGGTGCCTCGATGAGGTCGTACGGCTGTGCATCGGCCTGCGAAGCGGTGCCGAGGACTGCCGAACCGGCCGCGACGAGCGCAACGAGCTGCTTCTTCATTCTGATACCCCCCTTGTTCGGTCGCTCGCGGGTGATGACCCGCGGCGGTGCATGGGCACGACGAGAGCGCAGGGGTCCGCCCAGACCTCCCCCCTCGTGCCGTCCGATCGCGAACCTGTGGAGGCGAGCAGGCGGTCGCAAGCCTTCGAACGACGTCCGCCGCGCAGTTCCTTTCCCGCGTTTCCGAGCGCGCCGGCCTCGGCCCGGCGCATTCCCGGCGGGAGCGGGGGGCATGGAAAACGAAAAACGCCGTGTTCCAGTTCGGAACACGGCGTCATCTCGCTGCGGGTTGGTCTTGGTGGACCTGACAGGGATCGAACCTGCGACCTCTAGAGTGCGATTCTAGCGCTCTCCCAACTGAGCTACAGGCCCGTCAGCGACTCGCGGGACTCTACTGATTGAGCTTCACGAGTCAAGACGAAAGTTTCGCCTTCGACGGTCCGCTCACGCTCACGGCTTCGCTTGGCCGCGGGTGGCGGGGTTTTCGAAGGAGAACAGCTTGTTCTTCTCCAGCTTGTACGACTCGGTCTTGCCGAAGGGCGGGTTCATGTCCTGCACCCAGTACACGTCCCCCGAGACGATCGCGTCCTCCGGGCGCCCCGTGCGCTCCGGGTAGCGGAAGATGAAGTCCCGCATCGCGTCCCGGTACGCCGCGTTCGCCGGCAGGTGCATGCGGTTGAAGTAGTCGCTCCAGATCTGGTTGTACCGAAGGCTCTGCGCCTTCGTGAGGTCGAACTCCGGCGGCTTGCCGGTGAACGGGTCGATCGAGCGGCCGTCGATGGTCTTCGCGTCGACGATGATCGTGCCGTCGTCCATGACGGGGTTCGGCGAGAACATGAACCAGCCCTGGAGGTACCGCATCTTCTGCGCGAGGACGCGCAGCGGCTCGGGATGCGGGACCTTCACGCGGCGGTTGACGACCCAGAGCTCGACCATCGCCTGGTTCACCGCGCCCGCGAGCATCGCGACGATCGCGAGCTCGCGCAGCGTGATGACGAAACGCCCGACCTTGCGGCGAAGCGGCGAGGGCTCGGCGCTCTTCACCACGCCCGGCGCGCGCGGGACACGCAGGCCGAAGAAACGCGAGACGTCGCGGGCCGTGACGGCGTTCCAGATCGCGTCGACGAGGTGCGAGAGGCCAGGGACGCGGAGGAGCCAGGCGATCGCGGGGCCGAGCGGCAACGCGGCGATGATGTCGGCGAGCGCGGCGCTCCGTTCGAGACGCACGTGGTCCTTCGGACGCTCGACGGCGATGCCACGCGTGAGGCCCTCCTCGGCGCGGAACGTGAGCAGCTCGTAGCGGTCGAGGCGCTTCAAGACGCGGCAGAGCCAGAGCGAGGCGCCGGACGAGGCGTCGAAGAGGACGACACGCGCGCGGTGGGTGCGGCGCATCGTGCGGACGGCGAGGTCCCAGTCGTCGGAGGTGAAGAGCAGCGTGGAGAAGACGCACATGGCCCAGGCGAAGGGGCCGAGGACGAACGTCGCGCCGAAGCCGATGTGGAGGACGCACATGAGCGCGACGGCGAGCCTGCGAGCCCAGGTGCGACCGAGCGGCGTGGCGACGCAGATCGGGATCGTGGCCTCGGCCATCAGGACGAACTTCGTGGCCACGATGAGGAGCGCGGGCGGCGTGATCTGGCGGGCGAACGCCACGATGGGCGTCACCATGCGGTCGACCCAGAGCACGTAATGGACCGCGGTCCCGTTTTTCCAGGCGGCGCCGGTCTTGTGAATGACGTTGAAGTAATAAATGGCGGCGATCTGGAGGAGGACGACGCCGGCCACGAGGGAGACGTGGGGCGTGAGGCGCCGCGGATCGATGACGTCGGTGCGGTCGTTGAGCTCGTCCGCGTTCGCCTCGCTCCGACGGCGCATCGAGGCGAGCAGGGCGTCGACGGAGAAGCGGTCCCCCATCGGGAGGAACGCGGTCCACATCACGAGGAGGTTGAAAACGACGTATCCGCCATTCTCGATGAGGAGAATCCGGCCATTCATGCTGGCCACGAAGATCGCGGCGAGCACGTGAGCGATCCGCGTCTTGTAGCCGACGAGGACGCAGGTGAACGTGACGAGGAGGATCGCCCAGAGGGCCCAGAGCTCCGGGGCGGTGGAGAAGGCATTGAAGAGGGTGAAGGCGCCCCAGGCCTGCGGCCGGAAGAGGTTCACGTGCGTCGGTAGGACCCCCTTGTCGGAGTACATGTGGAGCCAGTCCGGCGTGCGCCGGAGGAGGTCCATGACGAGGAGGAAGCCGAGCATGATCCGGGCGAAGCCGAGGGTCCGCCGGTCGATCGAGAGGTAGACGTCGCGGATGATCGTCCAGTAGCCCTGGAGGTGCCACGTGAGCCACCCGAGGCCCTTCGGCGTCTCGGCCGAGCCCGCGGGCGCGGCATCGGAGGCCTCGTTTGGCGCTTCTTCGAGGGCCTCGGGGGCCGTGCTGGCGTCGATGGGCGGCGTTCCGGTGGCGGAGCTCATGGGGCGTCCCCCCATTAGCGCGAATTCTCGCCCGCCGCACCTCTTCCCTTGCCTCCCCTTCCCCTCGCGGGGCGGTTTGCGTTAGGCTCGGCGCGCGCGCGGGTATCCTGCGCGGGGCTATCACATGCTAGACGCTACGGAACGGAAGACCCTGGCCTGGTGCAGCTTCATCGCGGGGGTGCTTTGCCTCATCCCCGGCGAGCAGATCCAGGGCCCGTTTGAATGGTCGCGGCGGTGGGAGCTCATGTTCCAGCTCCTCCGCCGCTTCCCCGAGCATCGAGCCGCGCAGATCGCGTGGACGATTTCTGCGATCTGCCTGATCCATCACCTGTGGAAATCTCGGACCGAAGCGGCTTCGACGCCGGAGACCCCCACGTCGCCCGAGGAGAGCGCGCGGACGGGCGGGGCGTAGGGGATCGAGCCTCGGTTGGGCCTTGACAAGTCCCTCAGAAGGAAACCCTGCCGGCGACCGCGGGTTCCACGCTGACGCCGGTCCACGCGAGCGTGCGGAGGAGGCGGACGCCGCAGGCGGCGACGAGGGCGAGGTGGTTCGCGAGCGTGTACGCGAGCCCGAGATGGATGGCGGGAAAGAGGCCGAGATACCGTGAACAGAGTCCCCACGCGTTGCAGATGGGGACGCGGCCGAAATCGAGGTGCGCGGCGAGCTCGAAGGACACGGGGGCGCGGAGAGGTCGAAGGCTGGCGCTGAGGAGCGGGCCTCCGAGCACGCCCATCCAGGCCGGGTCACGAAAGAGGCCGAAGGCACCCAAATGAGCGCCGAGGCCGAGGGATAGGTTTTCGCGCAGGGCAATGGTGCGTCGGGCGGAGAGGGACGGCATGAGGCCGCCGGTCGAGCGTTTGGCGTGGTCGCCGAGGACGACGTAGGAGGCTTTGACGTCGAATTGCCAGGCATTGGGCTCCGCGTGGGCCGTGCCGGCGTGGAGGGACGCGGCGAGGATGGGCGCGCAGAGCGTGACCATGATACGGGGATTCATGGTTTCTGGGGCTTCGGCATAACTTCGCGGACCTTGCGGATCGCGGCGAGCCAGGCTTCCGAGGGGCGCGGAGGCTCCTTTCGCGTGCAGGCCGCATACACGGCGAGGGCCGCCGCGAGCGTCTCCCGCTCGGGCTCCTCGGGTTTGTCGATCATCCGATCGCCGACCCAGTAGAACTCGTCCGGGAGGCGAGTCGCGAGCGCCCTCTCGTCTACCGGTATGCCTTCGGTCTCGCAATACGCGCGGTAGGCGAGCTCGGCGGCAATGTCCTTGCGCGCGGCGCGTATCCTTCGCAGGAGGCCACGCTCACCCTCCCGATGGGCGTGGGCCCATTCCGCGTCCTCCTCGGGGATGGGGTCTTGTTTCGCCCGGCGGTCGAGCTCCAGGAGCGCCGCGAGCAGCGCCTCCCTCTCGGCAGGATCGACCGTGCAATAAAGCTCGCGCGCGAGCTCCGCCTCGCGCGCGGCGGAGGGGCCTGGCGCGAGCGGGAGGATCTTGAGCTCGGCTCGCTTCATCCGGAGCTCACGGATTCGCTCCTTCGTACCCGGAGGGACGACCGATCCTATCACGGGTTCGAGGGGCGCTTTCGGGGCGCGCGCCTTTCTGTCCGCCCAATTCGTTCGAACGGCGCGGGCTGCCGCGAGCCAGTGCTCCGACGGTGTCGGCGCTTGCTGTCCCGTGCGGCTTCCAAATGAGGTTAGCGCGGCGACCAGAGTCTCCTCGTTGCTCTCGCCTTCGGGGGCGCCCGCCACGCGGTCACCGAAGTCGCACCATGGCTCGTGATGCACCTCGCGGCTGTTCCATGGCACGCTACGGCCCTCGAACGTGCCGCCCGCGCTCGCGACATACGCCTCGTACGCCCATTGCCCCGCGTTGGTCCACCGTGACGCTTCCAAGTTCCGCGCAGCTCGTTCGCGGTGGAGCCGCGCCCATTCCAGGTCCTCCGCCGGGACGGGATCACAAAACGCCCGTTGGATGAGCTTTTCCTTCTCACGCGCGATCGCAACCTTCTCGGCCATGTCCTGCACGTAATAAGATTCGCGCGTGAGCTCCTCCTCTAGCGCGGCGCTCGGCCCTTTCGCGATGGGCTTGGGGTCGAGGGTTCGATCCCGCTTCACGTCACCCTCCCCCTTCCGGCGGATCGGTCTCGGTGTACGGATCGCTCGGGCACCCCCACCCGGGTCCTGCGCCGAGCGGGCAAAGCAAGGGCGCGAGCTCGGGCGCAATGAAGCCCGGTGGGGGCGCGGGGAGGCTGACCAGGAAGTCGATCATCTCGTCGAACGAGATCGATTCGGCCTTCCAGAGCTCCTCGGGGAGGATGTCGGGCTCGTACCGCCAATCGAACTCGAACCGGCACTCCACATCCTTGCCGGGGGTCTGCTGCGCCATGATATCGCCCTTCTTCAACGTAGTTTCCGTGGACAGAAACTGATCCTTGCAGTCGAGATAGCTCACGTTGAAGGGATCATTTCTGAGACAGTCGAGGACGTCGTCGACCCTCCATTCCTTGTCCCCCTTCCAATCTTGCCACTGACCCTCGACATACTCACGGCAGTAGAGCTTGCCAACCTTATCGTTGCTTGGCCTCTCTTTGAAATAGAGGATCCCCCTCCCGTTCATGGCCCCTTTACGCAACTGGAAGATGTCTTCAGGCATCATCCCGGCGAGGCGATCACGCAGCGCCTGACGGTCATCCGGATCCATGATCGAACAGCTCGGGAGAACAAGGGCGATCAGCCCGATCGCCGCGGCGCGGAAAAACGGTTTCACAGGGACATGCTCCCACGGGGTCGACAAGAACGTCAACCGCGCCCCCCCCCGGACGCCTCAACCCTCCGGCGTCTCGGCCCCCTGCTTCCCCTTCGCCGCTCGCTTTGCCCGCCTCCGCGCCGTCGCCTTCTCCGCCGCCGCGAGCAATGGCGCGCGGATGGCGTCCACCGCAGCCGCGGGCGCAATCGATTGTTCGAGGTTCGCCAGGATCGTCTCGGCCAGCGTGGCCCACGCGCGCATGCGCTTTCGGACCTCGGCGGGCGCAATGGCATTCTTTTGCGCCTCGGCGGCGGCTTGCGGCTTCTGATTCTCGACGGCCCCGAGCTGCTTTCCTGTCTCCCCGAGCTTCAGCGCGACGTCCTTCGCGGACGTGTCCTTGTCGACGTGAATGGTTTCGAGCAGGGGGGCAAGCTCGCCCTCGGCGAGCTTCGCGATCTGCGCGGCATTGCCCGCCTCCGCCTGGTACGAGGCCGAGACGATGCTGAGACGATGCGGAAAAAGCGCCTCCCGCGCGCTCTCGATGGCCTCGGCCCTCGCTTCATTGGGCACGGCCTTCCCGAGCTCGTGATATTGGGCCGCGAGCATCGAATAAAAGAGGGTGCGCGAGAGGTGATCGTGCCGATCGTCGAGCCCCTCGGCCTCCTCGCCGAGGGCGCGGAGCGCGGACGACGAGGTGTCGCCATCGCGCGCCGCGACGAGGTTCGCGTGCACGATCTCGATCCGACCGACGAGCGGGGCGGTTTCCGGAATCGAGAGGAGAACGGGCTTGTGTTCGGGAGCGAGCCAGTGCGCAGAGACACTGATCATCTCCCCGATCTGTAGGTCACGGACGGATGCTGTCATGGTACGGGACTGTACAGCTCGCACAGAAGGGCTGGCAAGGGGCAAGAGAAAGTGCGTCGGGATACGAAGACCGACCTCCGAGGTTGGCTCCGAGCGCCGCGCGGACCTCGAAGGTGACCTCGGAGGTCGGTTCGCGGCTCGGCGCAGACCTCGAAGGGAACCTCGGAGGTCGGTTCGGAGCATCGCGCGGACCTCGAAGGTGACCTCGAAGGTCGGGTTGGAGCTCCGCGCGGACCTCGAAGGTGACCTCGAAGGTCGGGTTGGAGCTCCGCGCGGGCCTCGAAGGGAACCTCGGCGTTGGCTCCGAGCGCCGCGCGAAGCTCGAACCCCACCTCCGAGGTCGGTTCCGTCACCCCCCGGACCGGGCGCCGATCTCCTGCTCTTTCGGCAAAAGCCGTGACTGGAAAACCGACCTGAGGTACGGCGGCACCGTAAGCAACGAGACACCCTCGTTGGCGCACGGCAAAGCAAGGACTGCTACGATGTCTTCAAAACGCTATACGGTCACCGCGATCACCGGCACCAAGCAACACGCCGACACGCGCGCCAAGGTCTACATCACCCTCAAGGGCGCCCTCGGCGCCACCCCCGAGCAGAATCTCGCGGGCGATTTCGGAGTCGGCACGACCCGTAGATTCCCTATCGAGTCTCCGGATCTGGGAGATCTGCAGAGCGTCACCATTCGCCACGATAACACCGGCGACGCCGCGGCCTGGTTCCTGGACAAGGTGCTGATCAAGGACGAGGCGACCGGCGCGGAGTGGATCTTCCGCTGCGGCGCGTGGCTGTCGCAGGACGGCGGGCTGTCCCGGACCCTCACGGGCGAGCTTCTCAAGCCGGGCACCGTGGTGACACCCACGCTGTCGGTGGACTGGGCCTGGGGGGCCAACAACTGGAGGCAGGCGGACGGCGACGCGGAACCGATCCGCAATAAGCCGATGACGCTGTCGCACCTCACCGATTACGGCGTCCGAGCCCTGGCGTCCGGCGGCTGGCATAACCTGGCGCTGATGGAGAATGGCTCCATGATGGCGTGGGGCGCCAACAACTTCGGCCAGCTCGGCGATGACACCACGACCACCCCGACCAAAGCGGTGGAGGTCTCGCACCTCAGCAAGCTCGGGCTGCGCGCGAAAGCCATCAGCGCCGGCACCTGGCAATCCCTGGCGCTGCTCGAGGATGGCACCGTACGGGCCTGGGGACGCAATGACTATGGCCAGCTCGGCATCGGCAGCGTCGGCATTCAGGGCGCCGGTGAGGTGGTCGGGCTGCGCGGGGTCAAGGCCATCTCGGCCGGCGGCTGGCACGGCCTCGCCTTGCTGGAGAATGGCGAGATCTGGGCCTGGGGCTACGACGGCAACGGCCAGCTCGGCAACGCCGCCACCACCAGCACCACCAGCAAGCCCGTGCCGGTGAAGATCTCGGATTTCGGCGGGGTCAAGGCCAAGGCCATTTCGGCCGGCTGGCGGCACAGCCTGGCGCTGCTCGAGGACGGCACGGTGTGGTCCTGGGGGCAAAACAACTTCGGCCAGCTCGGCAACGGCACCGTGAGCGCCAGCATGGACACGCCGGTGAAGGTTTTGAACCTCTCCGGCGTCAAGGCCATCGCGGCCAGCACCAATGCCGACTTCGACGAGAGCTACAGCATGGCGCTGCTCGAGGATGGTACGGTATGGGTCTGGGGCCTCAACAACTGGGGCCAGCTTGCCAACCGCCCGACCGTCGGGTACAGCGCCACGCCGGAGAGGGCGTTCGACCTCACCGGCGTCACGGCCATCGCCGCCGGCGGCTGGCACGGCCTCGTGCTGCTACGGGATGGCACGGTGCGGATGTGGGGCGCCAACAACTGGGGCCAGCTCGGCGACGGCACCCTGATCACCACCAGAGACAAGCTGGTCGAGCTGCCGGAGCTCACCGGCATCAAGGCCATCGCCGCCGGCGGCTGGCACTGCGTGGCGGCCCGCTGACCACGCGCTCGCGACGAATGGCCCCGCATTCGTCGCAGTGCTCTTCCCCCGCTCCCGTGGACAAACGTACTTGTCCACGGATCCGGGGGAAGAGCAGGGCTCGGAGGTAACCTCGAAAGCGATCGACAGGCTCGCGATCGACACCAAACACCGCTGCGCCCCATCTCCGTCGACCAGCGTGACGGCGAAATGCTAGCAAGCCGGAATTCGCTCGGACAGCCAATCCACGATGACAGCGTTGGTCTCCGGCGCATTCGTGTGAAGCATGAACGAGTGCCCGGCGTCGGGGACGACGTAGAGCTCCTTGTCCCCCGACAAGGCAAAGAGGGCCAGCTCCAGCTCGCCCACGGGCACCCCCAAAACGTCCGGCGGGAAGAGAATGTCCTGCTCCGCGAGCACCAGCAACACAGGCGCGGTAATGAGGGGCATGACCAGCCGCGAGGGCTGTGAGCTCATGGAAAGAATCTCGCCCGAGGGTGTGAGCTCGGCCATCGCCGTGTCGAGAGCAACCACGGCCGGATCCGCGACGGAGAGATTGTACATGTACTCGGTCCGCTGCTCCGGCGTCCCACCGAAGTACTCCCGATCGGACAGAGCGGCGCGCACGGTGTCCCCCGTGGTGAAGTCCGTCAAGATGCGCGGCGTGGGAACGTGCGTGTACGCCGTGGCAATGACCACGTCGACACCACCGAAGAGGCCGGCCGTCAGCTCGGCGATTTCGGTGCCCGCCGAATGGCCCATGAGCCCGACCCGCGTGAACGCAATGGGCAAGGACAGCAAAGACGTCTGGTACAGACCGGTCCGGAGCTGCGTCACGATCTGCGACGTCATCGCCGCGTAGGACTCCACCGTGAGGGTGTAGCCATTGGGGTGATCCGACGCGCCATAACCCAGATTGTCGATGGCGACCGCCGGGAAGCCCTGGGACGCCAGGGCGCGCGCGACCGAGTACGTGTCTGGCTCGAGCGGGAAGTCGTAGGCCCAGGCGCCGTACGAGAGCCCCGGGATGAGGAGCATCACCGACTTCCGGCACAGGGGGGCGTTGGCGGGGAGATAAAGCGAGCCCCGCACCGTCCGGAGCACACCGAGCTCCAATGGGTTCGTGACCGTGAAGGCCACGGGCCGTACGACCACCGAGGGGGTGGCAAGCGCAGGTGTCGGCGCGGCAGCAGTCAGCAGGAACAAGGATAGGATGAGAACGAGAATGCGCATGACGAGCTCCTGAGCATGAGAAGAAATGGCTCCCCAATACGGACGAGCACCGTGAACGGATCGAACGGCGACGCGGCGGGCGGGGTCCTAGCGCGAGGCCAGGACGAGGGCCCGAGCCGTGGCGCGGACGATCCAGGCTCGCACCATGAGCTCAAGAGAATAGTCGATCCGCCGAAGGCCGAGAAGGGGGCGCGAGGTGGCAGGGCGCATCGCGGGAGGGAAATCGTGCGAAAGCAACCGCCCCCCGGCGCCTCACCCCTCCGGCGTCTTGGATCCCTGCTTCCCCTTCGCCGCGCGCTTCGCCCGCCTGATGGGCTTCGGCAGTGCGGGGCGGTTTCGCGTCGAGTACAGGAAGCACTTCCACGAGAGCCTCTCCGAGACGCTCTCGCGCCGTCGCGTCGCCGTCGCGCGTTGATCAAGAAACGCAGAGCTGAGGTCTCATTTCCGTTTCCTGGCGCGATCAGAGGCCTGTTGCGCCGGGGGATGCGGCGCGTATCAGCTCGATCTCGCCAGGGCGCCACGTCTTTTCGAACCAGGGAGCCAGCGGCCCGTAGAGGCGGAGCATACCGAACCACCCCTTTCCTTCGATGGTATCGATCTCGTTGTTCGGGGGACTCTCGGGCGGCTGCTTCGGCCCGAAATAGAGGTCATAAGAGCCATCCGTGTTCCTTGCGAGTTCACTCCGCTGGCTGTTCTTGCTCGGAAACGGTTGGCTCGTCTGGAGCTCGGAGCGCGTCTGCGGATCGTAGACGACGACGGACCAGAAGTCCTGCGCGGGCACGTCCGAGGAGGCGGAACTCTTGGCTCATTTGTCCTAGACGCGTTAGGGGCGGATCGTCCGTCAACGGCGGGCCATCCATAGCTCAGGAACGGTCGAAAGCGTCAATAACGTACAACCAATACGCGATTTCGAGCCAGCGCAACAAGCGGCTTGCACGAACCGAAAAACGCGCAACACTGCGAAAAATCAATAGAGGGGGATGTATGCGTTCCACAAACATCATTAAAACATTACTCGCTTCTGGACTCGCGCTTGCTGCCATACATTCTGCGCGGCCGGCGAGCGCATTCGATTTGGACACTGGAAACGCCGCCCTCGAGGTCGTCGTGCAAACCGCGGCTCCGGTGATTTTATCGACCGTGAGCCCGAGTGACGCGTCGCTGATTCTTCGCGTCACAGCGGTCACTACGACAGCATGGTTCGATGCCATTGCTCCCTACGGTCCGACCACGGTGGGGGTATACTCGCGCCTTGGACGGCGGCCGCCCGGGGAGTCCGTGACGAACCGCAACAAGAACATCGCACTCTTGTATGCATCATATCGCACACTGAACAGCCTCATTCCGAAAGAGGCGGATGTGTGGACCGACATGTTGCTTTCGGTTGGTCTCGACCCGAACGATACCTCCACGGACATCACGACAGCGGTCGGCATAGGCAATGTGGCGGGCGCAGCAGTGGTGAGCGCCAGAGAGCATGACGGTATGAACCAGCTCGGTGATGAGGGCGGTTGCCTCTACAATTGCCAGCCCTACGCCGATTATCTGGGCTACTCACCCGTCAATACAGCCTACGTCGTCAAGGATGCCTCGCGGTGGCAGCCGAACATTACCACGACGGGTAACGGGATTTTCCTGGTGCAGCAGTTCGTGACCCCGCAGTGGAGCGTTACCACGCCGTTCTCTTACGCCGATCCGAGCATATTTTTCTCACCACCGCCGTTCATGAGCAGGTGGAAAGGGAATGGGTTCGGGAAGGGTGTCGGCTTCGCCGATTACAAGGAACAGGCCGACCAGGTGCTACAGGTTTCAGCGGCACTGACGGACGCGCAGAAGATGACTGCGGAATTCTTCAATGACAAGATCCGTAGTCTCGGGGCCTCGACAGCCTTCGCCGCCGCGACCCATGGGCTTACGCTGGACGAGTTCGTTCAGCTTGACTTCCTTGTCAACCTTGCGGCATTCGACGGCGGCATCGCCACTTGGCAAGAAAAACTTCGCTACGACGCCGTACGGCCTTTTACGGCGATTCGCGTTCTTTATGGAGATACACCCGTCCAAGCGTGGGGTGGTCCTGGCAAGGGCACGGTCACCGATCTCCCAGCCTCTCAGTGGAAGAGTTACTTGAATGTCGCCGATCACCCCGAATATCCGTCCGGCTCAGCGTGCTTCTGCGCCGCGCACGCAGAGGCCAGCCGCCGTTTCCTCGGGAGCGACAATCTTGGATGGGTCGTGTCGATCCCCCAGGGCTCCTCGCTCGTGGAGCCGGGCATCACACCGGCGCAGGATATCACGTTGAGCTTCGCGACGTGGACGCAATTCGAGGAAATATGCGGAATGAGCCGTAACTGGGGCGGCGTTCACTTCTTGGCGTCCATTTCTTCTGGTCGAGACCTATGCAGTCCCATCGGCGATCTGGCCTATGAGTTTGTGAAGGCACATATCGCCGGTACGACGCCCTGAGCGTCAAAGCGCGAGCGCCGCTCAAGCCCTGCAGGCTCCTGCGGCGTGCTCGCTCGATCGCCTTGCCGAGCGCCGCGAGGGCCCCCTCGTGCAAGGGGGCCCCGCTCATGTAAACGCTACTTGCGCCGTTGACTTCTGTTTCGTGCCAGTTCGCGGGGGCCGGCTGGCGGCAGGAGCCTGGATTCGTCCGGGCGGCCTCGCTGGTTCGTTATGCCGAACCGTGCGCCGGGCTCTTGTCGTTTCCGGTCGTTGCCTGGGAGAGAAAGGTTCGTCCACGGGTTCAATGCGCTGCCCGGGCATGAACCTGCGCACCGCCTCGGTCGGCGCGCTTGCGGCGCCTGCGATGGTCGACGACGCGGCGGTGGACCCGCGCGAGAGTGCTATAGCGTGCGCGCATGAAACTTCATCCTGTACCTGTGCTGGGCGTTTTCCTCGTCGCGTGTGGCGGTTCAGAGCCGAGCCCCGTCGCCGCCCCGACCCCCGCGCCCACCTCGGCCTCGACGAGCATGCCCAGCGAGGAGGCGCCCCCGGCGCCGGTGAGCCCCGCGCCTGTCGCCGAATGCACGATGACGAAGAGCCTGTCCGCGTCCTGTGCTCCGTGCGTCCAGTCTCGTTGCTGTTCTCCGCCTGTGGCCTTCACCGCCGGCGCGGCCCAGGCGCTCGGGTGCCGCATGGGATGCCGCATGCCGCTTCCCGCCGGAATGCCCGTGCTCGAAGACAGCGACCGTGCTGCGATGCTCAAGACCTGCCTCGCCAGGTGCGGCGAGATCTTCGAGCCCTCCGACGACGCCACGCGACTCGATGGTTGCATCGCCGAGCGCTGCAATCCCGAGTGCCTCGCCGGTGGGTGAGGCGCGGGCCTCCCATTCGATGGTTCTCGGAGGTGATTGTTGATTTTCAGCGAATGACCGTCGGCGGGAGCCTGGATTCGTCCGGGCGGCCTCGCTGGTTCGTCATGACCGAACCGTGCGCCGGCCTCTTGTCGTTTCTGGTCGGAAAGCTGCGCGTGCGTCCCGCCGGGGGGCAACGGGAGGCCCTGCTCACCGCGCGAGACGACCGGCCTACTTCAGGCGCGTGGGGTCCCCGTACGTGACGTCGTCGTTCCAGCTCGTGAGCCCCTTCCAGATCCCCTGGCACGTCGTTTCGATCCCGTCCTTCGAGCGCAAGGTCATCGTGTAGGGGACATCGAGGGTGCACTTCTCGACGGTGAGGGTGACCTCCACCGAGGAGTGCGGGGGGACGGTCACGGGGACGGTTCTCTTGTACGCCTTTTTGATGGTCGTCGTTTCGCCGTACGTTCGGGTCGACTCCTCCGAGAGGCCCAGCGTGAGCGCGCCGCTCACCTCGCCTTTCACCACGGGGATCGCCGCCATGAACTGCACGCCGGCCTCCAGGGTGATGGTGGAGGTCTCGCTGTTCTCGAAGTAGGAGGTTTCCTCCGTGGACCCGGCCAACTCCGTCTGGGGCGTCTGCTCCACATCGGTGTCATTGTTGACGGTTGTCGTATACATGACGGCCAAGTGCCTGTCCGTCGTTTGGGCCTGGTCCAGATCGTACTCCACTTTGACGATCTCCATCTTATCGTGGACATACGTCCAGAGCTGGCCGTTGTTGCCCCCGCCCTGATAAAAGACCGAGAGCATGCCCATGGACTCGACCGCCCCTGGACTCCAGGAGGCGCTGGCGCCGTTGACCTTCTGGTCGGCGAACCAGCTCGAACCGTCGGTGGTGGATGAGAACCAGAGCTCACCGGTCTGGCTGCCCCCACGGTGGAAGACATAGAGGCGGCTGGTACCAAACACGATCGCAGAAGGACTCGCCGTTATGCCAACGTTCGACATCGTGACATAAGCGGACCAGTTCGATCCGTCAAACGTCTGGTAGTACAGCAAGCCATTCGCACCTTTGCCCTGGTAGAAGAGATAAAGTCGATCATTGAAGACGACCGTCGAGGGGGCCGCAGACATGCCGACGCCCGAAATCTGCGTATCGGCGCCCCACGTGCTACCGTCCGTGGTGCTGGTGTACCAGATTTGGCCGTTCTCTCCGCTTCCCTGGTGGAAGACGTAGAGCTTGTTCCTGAAGACGACCGCGGAAGGGCTTTCGGTGATGCCGACATTGGAGATCCGCTTGTCAGCAACCCAGTTCCTACCGTCCGTGCTGGTGGTGTACCAGACTTGGCCGTTCTTACCGCCTCCGTGGTAGAAGACGTAGAGTTTGTCGTTGAAGACGACACCGGACGGACTATACGACATGCTAAAGCCGCCGATCTGCGTGTCCTGGCTCCACGTGGTGCCCCCATCGGTGCTCGTGGTGTACCGAACCTGACCACTTTCCCAAGAGCCCTGGTGGAACACGTAGAGCGTGTCCTTGAAGACGACCGGCGCAGGGCTGCAAGATAGGCCGACGTTGGGGACCTGAGTGTTCGAGCCGATTGAAGATCGGCCGACGTTGAGGCTCTGAGCGTTATCGGTTGAGAAAGTAGCGACGTCCATGGTGCTCCTCAAGCGATCACCGCGACGGGCGATCGTCGTTCGACTGCGGCATGGCGCTCCCCTCATGAACAGCAGTTAGCCGCAGCACAGACCCATCGCTTACTACACATTTCGTGAGGCACAATCAAGTGGAACCTTACTGTAGACAAGTACAACGTTATTGTTGATGTTGTAAAACAAACAAAGACGGCTCATACATGAAGACGCGCGGGAGGTGGAGCCAGCGACGCCCAATGCTACGGATTGGATGACACGCCGCACTCCTTTAGAATGCCCCCTCATGAGCTACGCCGTTTACATCCTCCCGCGCCGGATCCAGACGAAGTTCAAAACGAAGACACGTCAGCTGCTCGAAGCGCTCGAACGCGAGGCGCTGGGTGAGCACGTCCTCGATCGCTTCGCGGAAGCGGAAATGGAAGAGCTGACCGAGCGGCTCGCCTTCGGGTGGGAAGAACAGAAGAAGACCGAACGAGGCCGTCTGTTTTCCTCCGATTTCGGTGCCGAGGCGCTCCTCACACCCTATGCGCTCTTTCTTTCGTGCCCGGCAGGGAGCGACGCCATCTTCGAGATCTCGCAATGGGCTTCGGAAGCGGCGCTGGGGTCGGAGTCTTTCGCCAAATTCGATCCACAAGAAGGATCTTGGGAGTAAAAAAGCCGCCGGCGGAGAGGAGGGATGAGGGCGGACCGTTCGCTGTCGCTACAAGACAGCGCGACCAATCGCGACATGCGTGCGGAAATCGATACGTTTCGGAGAGCCAAACCAGCCGAACCCGGTGGGCTCGCCGTGCGGGTCGTCGAGGTACAGCAGCATGGTGCCATACCCGAAACCGGTTCGCTTGCCCTCCGCGCGCGTATCGTCGCCATGTGGAATCGACGTCGCGTCGACGATACGCACCAGATAGCGGTGGCCGGCGCGATCGAGCCGCTGCGGGGGCGCGACGACGAACGCGACGTGCCCCGTATTCTGCGACACGATGGTGGATGGTTTGCGCCACGCAAGGACGTCGCCGGGGCGGACGTCGGCCATTCGCGCCACGCGCAGCCATGGTCCGCGCGAACGATCCTTCGGCGCGGCAGCGATCACATCATGGTAGTCGCGGGCCACCGGGCGACCATTCCCGTTGCGCCGCATCACGGCGGCGTGGGCGGAAGGGGCCGCTCGGGAGAGCACCCACGCGGCCATGCCAGAACAGTCGAAATCGTAGCGCCCCACGCGCTCGTCGACACGCGTGACGTGTACGTAGCGCGTGGTCCGTAGGCGCTGATCGATCCGGCGGATCACCTCCATCACCGGCTGTCTGGCGCGGGCGGAGGCTTGGGCATTCTGGGCGCGAGCGGGGGAAGCGACGGTCCCGGCCACAGCCGCCGCGAGCACGGCGATCACGGCCAACGTCCCTCGAACATTCATGGTGGGGGACGATAGTACCGCTCGGTCACCCGGGTCACGTTTCTGGCAGGAGCATGTGGCTCCCGCGCAGACCGCCAGGGGCGCGGACCTCGGAGGTGACCGGCGGCCGAGTGAAGGGAGCCGCGGCGCGGCCCCGGGCGCTCACTCCTTCGTGAGCTTGGTGAGATCGATCATTTCGTCGACGTCGGGCACGACGATGAGATCGCAGCGCCGATTCTTCTGCTGCCCGTCCTTCGTGCCGTTGTTCGCCACCGGGTCGGTGTCGGCGAAGCCCGCGGCGCTCCAGTGCGAGCGCGGCAGCGCCCCGCCCTTGCCCACCAGGAACAAGAGCACCGAGCGGGCGCGCATCAAGGACAGGCCCCAGTTGTCCTGGTACGGGCCGCCATTGAGGGGCTGGTTATCGGTGTGACCAGCGACCTGGTAATCACGATCGACCAGGGATTTGTCGGCCTTGACGACCTGGGCGACCTTCTTGAGGATGTCCTCGCCTTCCTTCTTCAGCTCGACCTTGCCCGTATCGAAGAGCACGTCGCCCGGGAGCGAGATGACCATGCGGTTCCTGCGGATGCTGACCGCGAGGCCGAGCTTGGTCAGCTCGTCGAGCTTCTTGCGCAGGAGGTCGAAGCGCGCCTTGATGGCCTCGAGCTGCTTGGCGCGGGCCTTGTACTCGGCGAGGGCCTTCTCCTGGTCCTCGAGCGTCGAGCTCATCTTCTTCACGTCCGCGCCGGCGTCCTGGAGCTGCTTCTCGAGGTCGGCAACGTGCTGCTTGGCTTCGGCGAGCTGCTTCTCCAGCTCGGCCTTCTTTGCTTCGCTGGAGTCCTGAAGCTCGTTGTACTTGGCGAGCTGCGCTCTCCACTCGGCCTCGGAGTGGCCGCAGCCCAAGGCGAACGAGGCCAGAAGGAGCGGAATCACGAGAAGGCGTTGATTCATGAGCACGGTCTCCATGCCTCGCGAGAGGCGGAATGGCCGGCGCCCCGAGGCCCCGACCGTAGGGTGTCTGGAAGACAGCCTCTCTCAGGTCGACGCCAGAATCCAGTGCAATGATGCCCCGCAGCATGCTCTCGGCGGCGAAAAAGTGGTACGCACGTCGCCCTGCTAACGGCGATGCGGCACCCGCATTAAAAAATTCGAACCAGATCACCCCTGGTTTTTCCAGATCCTCGTTCCGGACGGAAGGGGCGAGAGGCGAGCGGCGGCGACTACATTTCGACGTGGCGGACCGGCGACGAACAACCTCACCGAACCTGCGCGCCGAACGCCTCGTCTTCGCGGTCCGCCTCTGCATTCGCCTTCGTCTGCTGGACCCGCCCGGGGATGTGGTTCGGGGGCGCGTAGAGCGTATACAGCTTGAGCGGCGTCTTGCCGGTATTGATGAAATTGTGGCGGACGCCGGGCGTCACGAGCACCACGTCACCAGGCCGGAACGGCGACGCGACGCCATTGACGACGACTTTTCCTTCTCCCTCGACGAGGAAAAGCACCTGCTCGACATGCTTGTGCTGCTCTTCCCCGATGTCGCCTCCCGGCGGGATGCTCATGGCCACGACCTGCATCCGCTTCGCGGTGAAGAGCACCCGGCGATAGGCCTGGTTCTGCCGCGTGAGCGCGTCGATGTTCGCGTGAAATGTCGCCCTGGCCCGCGGCGCGCGTTGCGCCCTGGCCTGCTGCCGAGATTCGGCCCGCGCCGAGGGCGAGAAAGACCCGAGAATCGCGAGAAAGCCTGAGAGAGCGAGAATACCCGCCAATCGAGCACGCATCATGAGCCCCTCCCCTGGATGATGTCCTCAGGAGGGAGCCTAATGCAGCCGCGCGGGGTCGTCAGCCGTCCATGGCCGACGGACTCAGGGGTGACCCAGCTCGACCTCGCACTGCGTCGTATCGGTATTCCCCGTCAGCCAGTTGACCATGCACACGTCCCCGGGGTCGCCTTTGTTCCACAAGAGCCCGCCCTTGTGTTTCTCGCGCAATCGCGCCTTCCGCACGATCGACAGCACCTCGGGGTCCGCCGTCTTCGCGAAGACCTTCGCCGAAAGCTCCGGTTCGAGCGCCAGGATCGAGCGGTAATTGTCTTCCAGCTCGGCCAGCGTCGTCGGCTCCTTCCCGCCCGAATAGTATTCGTCGTAGTTCTCGACGTTCGGCGAATTGCGCTCCTCGTACCGGCGCAGCCCGTATTGCCCATAGAGCCGCAGCGGCCGCGCGGCGTGGCCGTGACAATCGAGCGTGCCGCAGCGGCGCTCGAGGACCGCCGAGACCGCACGGAACGAGGTCGGGTCGAAGGGCGGCGCCGCGATTTCGTTCACCGCAGGGCCCAGATCGCCGCAACCAGCGGCGACGAAGAGCGTCACGCCGAAGCAAAGAAGGCTCGCCTTGCGTCGTGTGTTCATTTCGGGGCTCCCGGGCATGCTGCGTCTTGCGGCGGGAACGGCGGCTCCGTCTCGGCCTCGGCGCACGTCACCCACCCGGGCGAACCCTGGGTCCGCGTGCTCGTATGGCAACCCGCGCACGATCCGTCGCGGCTGATGCGCGTCGACATGACCACGCGCTTCGTGCTCTCCAGCGCGCCGGGCACCGGGTACTCGATCTCGGCGCGCAGCGGAAATGCCGGGTCCCACTTCTCCGCTTCGACGAAGAAATTGCCCGCGCAGTTCGTGCCGACCTCGTATTGCTCGCCGAACGAGTCGGTCAGCTTGACCTTCACGCCCTTGACGGGCAGCGGCTTTTGCTCGGCTGTCTGCGTCGGGTACGCGTAGATCGTCCCGCCGACGCTCATGATCGGGTGCTCCCGCAGGTACTCGCCATGGCAGAGCAGGCAAGGCTGTCCGGGGCGATGAAACTCGCCGACGGGGACGTTCGGGTCCTCGTCGCCGAGCGCGGCGATGCGCTCGTCGACGGCGCGGTTGCCGCAGCCGACGAACATGCCGATCGCGCCGAGGACGAGGAGCGACGAGGCGAGGGCGGTTCGGACCGTCATCATTCGACGTCGACCTCCAGCGTGAGCGCGCCGAAGTAACCAAAGCGCTGCAGGATGAAGAGCGTGTTCAAAAAACGCGTGTAGATCACGTCGCCGCTCGCGATGAGGCCCCAGTTCTTGTTCTCGCCGAACGCGATGCGCGTGCCGAGACCACCCGTCACGCCGAGCAGCGGCCCGAGCTCGCGATCGCCGGTGCGCAGCGCAGGCACTTGCAGGCCCGTGGGCGTCCGTTCGGCCACGTACGCGAGTTGCCAGAAGGCCGCGCCCGTCTGCGCGTGGAAGCGGAAATGCGGCCAGATGCGCACGTTCTTGCCGACGTCGAAGAGGTAACGGAGGTCCGTCGTCGTGGCCTTGAGGCCCCAGCTGTCGGCGTAGAGCCGCTCCTCGGCGCGCAGCGTGCTCGCAGAGAAGCGGTGCGCGTAGCGGGCGGCGAGCGCGAAGCGCTGTCGGCTGAGCGGGAGCTGTTCGAGGATGCGCTCGGGGTTCCTGTAAAAGTTCACCGTCGCGAGCGACTGTCCCGGCAAGACGCGCGGGGCGATGTCCGGCGAGAACGTCGGGATGTAGCGGTAGGGCTTGGAGCTGTCGCCCGACTCGATGACCGCGCTGAAGTTCGTGGTCAGGATCGAGCTCTTGTCGAGCACGAACGACGAGGCGAGGTCGAGCGCGTGGCGCTGGATGCGCCGCGAGAAGACCTCGTAGCTCGTGCCCGATCGGCCCGCGATGTCGTACGAGAAGTCGTAGCTCAGGCTCGGCGTGACCGTCTTCTGCTTGAGGTCGATCGCGACCGTGGTGCCGACGCTCGTCGCCAGGTAGTCGGGCTCGATCGACATCGCCGCGTGCAGGTTCACGTCGACGTCGCCGAACTTCTTGTGGCCGCCGAGCGCGGGCACGTAGCGCTGCTCGGTCCAGCGCGGCGAGGCCGTGGCCACGATGTCCGTCGACGCGGCCGTGACGACGTCGACGAGGAACGAGCCACCAAAACCCCAGCCGCTCGTCGGGTTCTCGACGTTGAAGAAGACCGTCGGGCTGACGACGTCGACCTTGTCCGAGTCGTGGTACGCCGAGAACTCCAGGCCGAACTTGAGGTTCAAGGGCAGCTTGCGGCTCTTCGCGATGCAGTCGTCGAACTGGTCCTGCGTCTGCGCGTCCTGCATGCACTTGACGAGCGCGCGGTCGATCGCCTTGCCCTTCGGCACGAGCTTGACCTCGACCGTGGCCGTCTCGCCCTCGGCGACGTTCACCGTCTGCTCGAAGGACTGCTCGGCGCCGTTCACCTTGCCCGTCGCGACGACCGTACGTTCGCCGGGGTTCACGGGGATCTCGGCGCCGAGCTGATCCTCGCTGAGCGTGGCGCCGTTCAAGCGGATCTTGAGGTCCGTCGCGTTCGCCGGCTTCTGGACGACGATCTTCGGGATCTTGGCGCGGAGCTCGTCGGCGCGGCGCTGGGCCTGCGCGCTCATCTGGCGGATGTTCTTGCGCGACGCAGCCTCGACCGTGGCCTCGTAGTCGGCGAGGGCCTCGACCCAGAGGCCCGCGCGCGCCTCACACCCGGCGACGAGGAAGAGCGTCGAGGTGCGATCCTCGGCCTCGTAGGAGGCCCGGCCGTACGTGGCGCAGTCGAGCCACTCGCGCGCCTTCTCGGCCTGGATCGCCTGCTCGTAGTAGAACGAGCCCTCGCCGGTGCGCCAGCCGCGCGCCGGCGCCTGGCCGTCGTACGTGACCTTGAGCTTCTTCGAACCACCCGACGCGCCGGCCGCGGCCTTGGGGTCTTTCGTGTCCGGGCTACCGCCGCTCGAGGCGCCGCCGGAGCGCGCTTCACTCCACGCCTTCTCGATCTCGGGCGAGGTGAACTCAGGGAAGAGCGCGATGGTCGGGTCTTCCTTGATCGCGGTGGCGAAGGCGGCCTTCGCGTCGGCAGGCTTCTTCATGCCGCCCGCGAGCACGGTGCCGAGCGCGACGTAGAGCTTCGCGCGGACCTTCGTGCTGCAAGCGGTCTTCTTCGCGCACGCTTGCTTGGCGAGGTTCAGCGTGTCGAGCGCTTCCTTGTACTTGCCTTCCTTGTAGCTCGCCTCGAGCACCGTCTGGACGAGGACCTCGACCTCCTCGTCGTTCGGCGCGGCGCTCGCAGGCGCGGGGGCCAAGGTGATCGCGGCGGCGACGAGCGGGGCGAGGAGGGCTTGTGCGAGGCGGCGAATCACGCGGAAGCCACGATAGCCCCGTCCCCAGAAAAAAGGATCCGACAAGATGGCGACCTTCGGCTGGGAGGAGGAGATCAGTTGCAGCCGCAACCGCTGCCGGTGCCGCCGCTGCCCCCGACCGCGCCCTCGGTGATGGCGCGCAGGTGCGACTCGCCGAACCCGGACATGTCGGCGGCCGTCATCGTCGGGTGCGCGAGCTTGCCGCGCTCATACGGCGCGACGGGCGCACAGCCGGTGCTCGCGAGGAGACCTCCGCCGAGCACGAGGACCACGAGAAGCGCGCGACCGGCGCGCACGACGAGCGAGGCAGAGGTGTCTTCGTTCAGCATCGCGGGAAGCTCCGGTTTTCTCTTGTATAACGGGGTTTTTCTCGCCCCGCGTCAAGAACGATTCCCTCATCCCCATGCAGCATCGCGCGTCCCCTCCCCTCTGAGGGGGTCCGCGTCACGGCCCGGCGTCGCCGCTGCCTCCGCCCGTTCGGCGCAGGCCGCAGAGCGCCCACTGCTCGATGATGGCGTAGTCGGTGTCGGACAGGCCGCTCGGAGGCGGCATCGGCGCGCCGCCGCCCGGCGTGCCCTGAAGGTTGCAGAGGATCCAGGAGCGCGAGGGGTCCTCTTCGTTGATGTAGGGATACCCCTGGGCGCCCGAGTACCCTTTGAGCTCATCGTAAAACGCGTCGGAGCTGTCGGGCGAGAGGAAGATGCCGCGCGCGCCCGGGGCCGCGCCGTGACAACCGCCGATCGTGCAGCCCGCCGAAGGGCCCGTGAGGATCGAGTAGACCTCGGCCCAGCTCGGCGCGGTCGTGCACGCCGACGGGTCGAGGATCGTGAGCTCGGGGCAGCCGGTCTCGCGGACCTTGGGACCTCCGGGCGGGCCGTAGGGACAAGCGTCGTCCTTGTCGTTGACGATCGACTGCTCGGTGCACGCCTGGTCCCCAACGCTGACCTGGCAGCCGGCAAACGCCGCAAACGCGAGGGCGGGGATCAGGGCGAGGGCGGCGCGGAGGGTACGGCGCGACCGGACCCCGGGCGAGGTTCTCGCGGACATGGCCTCGCATGGTGCCCTTGGTTCGTCACAAAGTCGACTGGGTGGGTTTGGGCTGAGGTAAGCTCGCGCCGTGCGCGCGGTTCAAAGGGCCCGTCGTGCTCGCGCGAAAGAGGCCCGAAGCCGCAGTTTCCGAGCGCAAAGAGCGCCGTGTTAGCAAACCAGGAGACCTGAATGAGCTCGAGATCGTCGATTGTCCGCACCCTCAGCGCGCTCGTCATGGGCGCGGCCCTCTCGCTCACCCTCGCCGCGTGCGGCGGCGGCGCCGCGTCGGGCGGCGGTGCAGAGACCGGAGGCGCCGAGGGCGACCTCGTCGGGAAGCCGGCGCCCGAGTTCACCGCCGAGGCGGTCACCGGCGAGGGCCCGAAGAGCGTGAAGGAAGCCGCCGGGAAGGTGACCATCATCGACTTCTGGGCGACGTACTGCGGCCCGTGCAAGAAGTCGTTCCCGAAGTACCAGGAGCTCGTCGATCAGTTCGGCGGCGACCTCAGCGTCATCGCGGTGAGCGTCGACGAAGAGGACACGGACAAGGCCAAGCTCGAGGAGTTCGTCAAGGCGACGGGCGTGAAGTTCTCGGTCGTCTGGGACAAGAACAAGAGCGCCGCGAAGGCCTACAGCCCGCCCAAGATGCCGACCGCGTTCGTCGTCGACAAGACGGGCACGATCCGCCACATGCACGCCGGCTACGGCGAGGGCGAAGAGGACAAGATCGCCGAGGAGATCAAGGCGCTCATCGGTCAGTGACGGGTCCACGGTGGGGGGCTCCGGTCGGACCACCGAGCGGTCCTTCTTCTGCCCCCCGCCCCCCCGCAACGCCCTCCTTCGAGCAGCCACCCCACCACACCGCGGCGCCCTCGTCGAGGCACGCGCTTCGACGACGGAGCCAAACCTTCACGCCCGCATGCACGAGGGCTCTCGAGCGACCGCATGTTCGAGGGCGACGGTGCCCACGTTTGCGCGGTAGATTTTGCGGACCATGAAGGTCCCCCTGCTCGTCAACGACTTCCTGCGGCGCGCCAGCAAGCTCTATCCCGACAAGGTCGGCGTGATCGATGGCTCGAAGCGCTTCACGTATCGCCAGTTCCACGGGCGCGTGAACCAGCTCGCCCACGCGCTGCGGAGGCTCGGGGTGCAGAAGGGCGATCGCGTCTGCATGCTCAGCCCGAACTCCCATTACTTCCTGGAGGCGTTCTACGGGGTCAGCCAGATCGGCGCGATCCTGGTGCCGCTCAACTACCGACTCGCCCCCGAGGAGCACGCGTACATCATCAATCACGCGGGCGTGAAGGTCGTCATCGCCGACTACGATCAGGTGCGCGCCATCGAGCCGATCCGAGGGAGCCTGAACCGCGTCGAGCACTTTGTGGTCGCTGGCGGCGCGGCGGAGTCCTTCGCCCAGGCGGGATGGAAGGACTGGGACGCGCTCACGGGCCTCGAGCCCACGACGGCGACGCCGCCGGTGGACGTCTCGGAGGATGACGTCTTCTCGATCAACTACACGTCCGGCACCACGGCGCGGCCCAAGGGTGTCATGCTCACCCAGCGCAACTGCTATCTCAACGCGCTGAACCTGGCGATCTTCGGCGGGCTCCACCATGACGACGTGGAGCTGTGGACATTGCCCATGTTCCACGCGAGTGGTTGGGGCGGCCTCTTTGCCATCACCGCGCTCGCCGGAACGCACGTGGTGCTCCGCGCCGTGGTCGCGAGCGATATCTTCCGCCTCATCGCGGACGAGAAGGTCACCTTCTTGTGCGGAGCGCCGGCGGTGCTCTCGACGATCATCCATTTTGCCGATCGAGCGAGCTACGACATCACGACGCGCCCGCGCATGTGGGTGGGCGGCGCTCCGCCGCCGGTGGCGCACATCGAGCACCTCGAAAAGGTCCTCGGATGGCAGTTCATCCAGATCTACGGGTTGACCGAGACGTCGCCGATCGTCTCTGTCAACGTGCCGGACTTCTACAACCCCGGCGGCGCGAACTTCGAGCGGCGCGGCCGCGCCGGGACCGAGGTGCTGGGCGTCGATCTCCAGGTGGTCGACGAAGAGGGGAAGCCCGTTCCGCAGGACAACACGAGCATCGGCGAGATCGCCGTCCGCTCGAGCGTGGTCATGGAAGGCTACTGGAACCAGCCCGAGGAGACCGCCAAGGCGATCTACGATGGCTACTTCCACAGCGGTGATCTCGCCGTCTGGGACGAGCACGCGAACGTTCACATCGTCGATCGGAAGAAGGACGTGATCATCAGCGGCGGCGAGAACATCTCGTCCCCGGAGGTCGAGGGCGTCCTCTATCGGCACGAGGCGGTGCTCGAGTGCGCCGTCATCGGTGTCCCCAGCGAGAAGTGGGGAGAGACGCCGAAGGCCATCGTCGTGCTCCGCGCCGGCAAGTCGGTGAAGGCGGAAGAGCTCATTGCCTTCACCCGCGAGCACCTCGCTCACTACAAGTGTCCAACCAGCATCGACTTCGTTCCCGCGCTCCCGAGGACGGCGACGGGCAAGCTACAGAAGTTCGTGCTCCGCGAGCAGTACTGGAAGGGCTACACCCGCCGCGTCCATTAGAGAGATCCCAATCGGCAGGATCCTTCGCGCGCGAAAGGCGCAAGGAGCCACCGGTCAGGCGGCCTCGTTCAAGCGGAACGAGCGGACGCGATCCGAGCGAGCATGTCGACCCACGCGCGGGGGCCGGGCAGCACGAGGTCCGCCTCGACGCTCGGCGTCGGCCGCTCCGCCGACGCCACGTAAATCCCCGCCCCACCACGCCGCCGCGCCAGCGCGATCGCGCCCTCGTCGGTCGTGTCGTCTCCCGCGTAGATCAGGAACGTGTCCTCGGCGAACTGCCGGAGGAGCCGTTCGAGCGCGTCGTCCTTCGAGGCCGCCGGATCATGCGCCTCGACCACCTGCCGTCCGTCCATCACCGCGAGCCCCTCGGCCGCGGCGAGCTCGCGAAACGCGGCGAGCACCTCCGCCGCAGCCTCGCGCGACGCGGGCGGGACCTCGCGCACGTGCACGGCCACGCTCCGCACCTTGCGCTCGGCGCGCATCCCGGGCACGCGCGCGGCCATGGCCTCGGCGCGGTGCGCGACGCGATCGATGATCTCGTCCGACAGCAGGCCGTTCGGCGCTCGAAGGAGGTTGCCGTCGGGCTCTTCGATGAAGGCTCCGTGCTCCGCGACGCGGTAGATCGACCCGAGCATCGCCGTCCGCGCGCGCAGGCTCTCGAGGTCGCGCCCCGAGACGACGGCCACGCCCACGCCGGGGGTGACAGAAAGCTTGGAAAGCGCGGCGAGCGCGTCGTCCCTGCCGCGCGCGTGCTCCGGCTCGCGCACGATGTCGGAGATCGTGCCGTCGAAGTCCGTCGCGACGAGCAACCACGGGGCGCGTGACGCCCGCGCGATCAGCACATCCTCATCCATGCCCCGAGCGTCCCCCGAAGGCGCGTCTCGCGCAAACGTATGAGCGTGGTGGTAGGGTCGGGTGCATGTGGCGTCCCGGCAAACATGCGCGTCTCGCCTCGGCCTGGATCGCGGCCACGGCCGCAACCCGGATGCTCTCCGGTTGTGGTGGAGACGACCCCGCGGGCGCAGGTGGCGCGGGCGGGCAAGGCGGGGCGGCGTCCGTGGCGTCGTCGTCGTCGTCTTCGGCGACGGTGGGCCCGACGACGGGCGCGGGCGGCGCGCTTCCCGACGTGTTCACCGTCACGGGCGTGGTGACGGACGGCGCGTCGCCGCTCGCCGGCGCGATCGTGATGCAAGGCGGCGGCGCGCCCGCGCTCGTGACGGGGCCTGACGGCGCGTTTTCGATCGAGCTCTCCGCGTCGATCCCGGGCGCGCCCACGGTGGTCGCTGCGAAGGTGGGCTATCGGAGCGCCGGGATCGAATTCGACGCGCTGCCCGAGGGGCCGATCGAGCTCGTCCTTCACGAGGCGGCGCCGCCGGACAATGCCGACGGCTACAAATTCGGCGTGCCGGGCGTCGGGGACGAGAACCTCGACGCGACGACGGCGATCTGCGGGCATTGTCACACGACGCTCGTCGCGCAATTTCAGCAATCGGCGCACGCGAAGGCGACGCGCGACCCGCTCGTGCAGGATCTTTATGCGGGAACGACGCGCGCGCACGCGGACGCGGCGTCGTGCGCGGCGGCGGGCGGCGAATGGCGGAAGGGCCTCGTGCCGGGCACGATGATGGATACGGCGCCGCGTTGTTATCTCGGCGGCGGGGTCTTGCCGGATCTCAATGGGTGCGGCGCGAAGGGCGCGCTCGCCTGCGACGATCCGGCCCTGCCCGCGGCGGACAAACCCACCCAATTCGGCGCATGCGCCGATTGTCACGCGGCGGGGCTCGACGGAAAGGCGGGCGGGCGGGATCTGCTGGAGGCGACGGGGATCGCGTTCGAGAATGGAAACCATTGCGACACGTGCCACAAGGTGAGCGACATCGACCTCGACAAGCCGCCGGGGACGGCGGGCCGGCTCGTCTTGCAGCGGCCGAGCGAAAAAGTCTCGAACGACCCCCTCGGAAAACTCCGTCAGGTGATGTTCGGGCCGCTGCCGGACGTGCCGAACGAGTTCATGGGTGGGAGTTATCAGCCGAAATTCTCGGAGGCGACGTTCTGCGCGGGCTGCCACGAGCAGGCGCAGCCGGCGCTCTTGCCGGGCCAGACGGTCGATCCGGCGCGGTTCCCCGGCGGCCTGCCCGTGCATTCGACGTTCGCGGAGTGGTCGGCGAGCCCGTGGGCGGAGGCGGGCGCGCCTTGCCAGCATTGCCACATGCCGCCGAACGAGGGGCTCTGGAACACGCTGGACAAGACGACGCCGAAGAATGGCGGCATCACGTTTGGATTCGTGCGCCCGCCGGAGCAGATTCGATCGCATGCATTTCGCGGCCCGCTCGCGGGGACGCCGCGGCTCCTGGATCTGGCGCTCGGGATGTGGATGACGGCGAAGGCGACGGGGGGCGTGGTCGACGTGTCGGTGACGCTCTCGAACCAGGGATGCGGGCACGCATTGCCGACGGGCGAGCCGATGCGCGCGCTCGTGCTCTTGGTTCGCGCCGAGGCCTGCGGCGAGCGGCTCGTGGCGAGCGCGGGGCCGACGGTGCCGGACGTGGGCGGCGCGTGGGCGGAGGGCGTGCTCGGAGAGGACGTGTCGGTCACGGGGACGCAATGGTCCTGGCCGGAGGGCGCGGCCCGCGCGAAGCCGGGGCAGGTCCTGCGGGTGGTGCGGGAGACGGGGACGTTTCTGGACTATCCGGGAATCGGCTTCTTCGCGGATCCGGCGCTCTCGCCGGCGGAAAAAGGCATTCCGATGCGCGTGCCCGTCGCGGAATTGAACATCCTCTCGGCGGGCAACGGGCAAATCGTGGTGGCGGGACAGGCGGACGTGATGCCGGGGGATCGGGTGTTCCTCGGGAATGGGCTCGGGGCGGAGGTGATGGACGGGTCGGGCGCGGCGGCGCTCGCGGGCGCGCCGGGGCAGGCGTTCGCGCGGGTGCTCATGGGCGCGGAGGGAGCACGGTTCGTCCCGCATTATCGCGCCGTGGACATGGTGAGCGACAATCGCCTGCCGCCGCTCACGCCTGTCACGAGCCTGCATTCGTTCGTGCTTCCGGCGGGTTGTCCGGGCGCGACGGTGACAGCGACGGCGCTCTATCGGCCGGTGCCGGTGGTGCTGGCAAACGAGCGGGGATGGGAGGCGCGGGATTGGGTGGTGGCGGCGCGGAAAGAGGTCGTCAGCGCGAACTAGGAGAAGCGCCCGCGCTCTTCTCCACGGGAAACGCCTGCATGCGCGGCGCGCCGCCGGCCCTCGCGTCGGCTCCCCACATCACGATGACGCCGTCCCGGCGCACCGCCCACGTCCGTCCGGGCGAAGCGTCGACGGCGACAGCGCCCTCGACGTCGATCCGCACCGGCATCGCATGACCCTCGCGGACGTCGTCCGGCATCACGCAACCGGGGACGCGCTTGTACACGGGCGCCACGCTCTCCCCGGCGCGCCGCGCATTCCATTGAAGCCGCGCGCATGCGTCGTCGGGTCGTCGCACTGGCACATTTGGATCGACCACCTCGACGGGCGAGCTCGATTTCGGGGACGGCTCGCACGGGGGATGCTCTTCCGCCCATTTCCGCGCCTCCTGGGTCGCCTTCTCGTCGACGGGGCACACCTCGACGTCCTTGGTCGCGGCCTTGCCCGCCTCGCCCGTCTCTCCGTCTTTCGAGCGGCCCCAGCACCACACGTCGCCCTGCTCGTCGATCGCGCAGGCGTGCTCGCCGGACGTGGCGACATCCACCACGCGCGGCAATCCGACCACCCGCACGGGCATGTCGCGCATCTCGCGCGTGCCGTCGCCGAGCTGGCCGAAATCGTTCCGACCCCAGCACCACACGCTCGCGTCGTCGCGCACCAGGCACCCGACGAGGCTGTTGAATCCGAAGTCCGCCATCGACACCCGGACCACCCGATCGAGCAGCACCTGGTTCGTCGGGCGTCCGGGGCCTCCGAGGACGAATCGACCGTCCGCGAGCAGCGCGGCCCGGCCCTTTGCGTACAGCGTCCGGATGGGGCCGTATGCCTCGAGCTCCCCGTAAATCGCCTTCATGTCCCGCGGACAACGCACCTGGCCGTCGCCCGTCACGCAGACGAGCCCATAGTCCCGGCTGACGACCTCGGCGAGACGGGTCCCGCCTTTCGCCTCGAACCCGACGCCCCCGTCGGTGAAGTCGTTGTAAGGCCTCTCGGGGCCGTAGCGCGCGTCGAGGCTGCGAAGGACCACGCGGCCATCCCGGAAAAGGAGCGCGACGTCCTCGCGGCGACACAGGTAATCGAGCACGGGCTCCGAGGACGTCCAGCTCGCCTGCAGGATCACCTGATCCGCCCCGCGCCCGACCGACGCCACCGCCACCCGCCCGTCCGCGAGGCGCAAGCAGCGCTGCCCCGACAGGACGCGCGGCGGCTCCCGATACCCCGCGGAGATCGTCGCCGGCCCCGAGACCACGCCGGGGCCCACGCCCTTGCCCGCCCCACAAGCCGCGGAGAGCAAGGCAAACGTGGCCGCACCCGTGACTCGTAAAAACGCTCGTCGTGCTCTCGTCATGCGCTTCGGGCGACGAGGCTACCACACCTGGCTTCCGCGCCGAAAACAGGAAGAGCCTGCCATCGGGCAGGCTCTTCTGGAATCTCCTCTGCAATTCCACTCGCCTTCATGACTCCCCGATATTTACCTCCGCGAAGAGCTCACCGCCCCATCGCCAGAAGGCCACGGTGCGGCTGAACAACAAGACCACTTCGAGGCCCAGGCCGCTGTCGAATTCGACGCGCCAGCGGCCGGGGTCGACTTCGAGAATGCGCACGAAGGTTGGGGGTGCAATCGATGGGCCACGGAGGCCCGGCGTGGCGCACAGATTCCCACGTCCCTCACATGCAATTCATCCGTTCCGAACGAAGGGCCGCCTTCGCGATGCGCGGCCCTTGCACGGGGATTGCGCAGGCCTCTGGCATGGCGCCCGGACGATCCCGCCGTTCGACCTCATCGCAAGACGAGCGCCCGGGTCACGACGCGCCGAACGGCCTCCGTCACGCCGAGACGGACGAAATCGTCCACGCGCGCGAGAATCACCTCGCTCGCGTCGTCCCCCGCCCGTAGGTCGCCGCCCGTCCGGAGGCATGCGTAATCGAGGATCACGTAATGGTACGGGGGATCGATGACCTCGACGACCTCGACGAGCGGACCAACTCTGACGACGAGCCCCGACTCCTCGGAGACCTCCCGAGCGACCGCGACCTCGAGCCGCTCGCCCGGCTCGACACGTCCCCCCGGCAAGGACCACGTCCCGGCCATCGGAGGGCGCGCGCGGCGGACGAGCAAGATGCGCGGCTCGTCCTCGCCGCGATCGATCACGGCAGCCCCCACGGCGAGGCGTGGCGCGCCCTCGACGAACACCTACGGCTCGCCCCGCGCGGTCACTTCGTCTCCCCTGCCCCGCAACGCGCGCCGCCCGGCGTGCGCAGGACGAGCTCGTACTCGCCGAGCGACAGCTCGCGCGGGATGACGACGGGCCCGTTGTACCCGCCGCGATCGTCGGTGGAGAGCGAGCCGACGACGATGCCCTCGGGCGCGGTCGAGCTGCGCAAGAGCACGTCGACGCGCACGTTCGGACAAGCGCTGCCGCCGCTCTTCACCTCGCCGCGCAGGATCACGGGCAAACCACGACGCACGTCCCGGCCGACCTCACCCACCGTGATCTCCGCGGGCGGCGCGTTCGGATCGACAGGCTCCGTGGCGCTCGGCGCAGGCTCGGGCGGGCTCGCGCTGGAGGACGTCGTCGCGCTCGGCGAAGGCGCGCTCCCGTTCGTCCCGCCGTTCTGCGCGTTGCCGCTCTGGCCGCCGCTCTGGCGCGAGCGGTCCGCCATCTCCTGCCCGGAGTCCTGGTTCTCTGGCCAAGCGTAGGGATCGGCCGGCGGCTGATGCGCGGGCCGATCATCCTGCTGCGCCTCCATGTTCAGCGCGGCGCCGCCGAGGTCGATGCGATGCCAGATGTTCCCATCGAAGGCCTCGACCCAAGCGTGCGCTTCGTTGACGATCATGCGCGCGGGCAGGCCGACGTTGAGGGCGGTCACGAGGAACGCGAACGAGCGATGTCGGCAGACGCCTTTGCGCGTGAGCGCGAGGTCGAGGTAGATGTCCTCGCGGCCGCGCGGCGGATCGTCGGAGGGCTCGAACGAGCGGAAGTAGCCGACCATTTTTTCGAGCACGTCGCGCGGACGCATCGCGCGCGAGATGCCGATCGCGTCGGCGACCTGGGCGAAGGCGGCGCGGTGCGCGGTGGGCTGCGGCGGCACGAGGCGCTCGAGCTCGGTCCAGCCGACGTCGGCGAACGCGCTGCCGAACGCGGCGCGCGGGATGCCGAGCTGGACCACGAGGCGCACTTCCTTGCGATCGTGTCCGCGGACGAACCAGTTGTCGGCGCCGTCGCGGAGCACCTCGATGCGCGTCTCGGGGTTCGAGCTCAGCCGGAGCAGACGCGAGCCGGGCCCGACGTTCGGGATGCGCACCGGCTGATCGGGGACGAGGCCGACGGAGAAGTCGCCGTAGAACGTCTCCTCGCCGGGCGCGAGCGCGCCGCCGATGGCGACGGGGTGAAGCGTCTTGTCGCGGACGGCGAGGGTGTAGTCGTCGAGGACGGCGTCGAAGGCGCGCAGGCGCTTGAAGGGCGCGGTGGACGGCGTGAAGGGGTCTTCGTAGTTCTCGACGTTGGGGCGGCGCGTGTCGCGGTCGGGCTCGTAGGTGGACTCGGGTGTGTCGTCGGTGGTCGAGCCGCCGTAGAGGTTGCGCGCGTCGGGCGGCCTGCGTGGATCGGGCGCGGTGGCGATGCCGCTCGGCGTCTGCACCGCGGCGGGCAGATCGCCGTCGATGGTCGTCGTGTTGAACGAGAGGTTCTCCTGCGGATCGGGCGGGAGAAACTCGTGCAGGATCGTGCTCTGCTGCGCGTCGACCGTGCCCGAGAGGGCGATCGTGGCGGCGAGGACGAACGGCACGAACGGCAGGCGCGCGAGGGCGCGTTGAAGTCGCGAGCGGGCGGGGAGCGGGGAAGGAGCCACGCGCATGACGTTCCGCTAGTGAACCACGAAGGGCGCGGAAGTTCCACGGAACGCGCGGGAGATCGCGTCAGGGCATGGAGTAGCGCACGACGAGCGAGGCGATCTTCCAGACGCCTCCTACGCGGCGGTACTTTTCTTCGTAGCCGCCGAACACCGTGGCCCGAGCGGCGTCGGGCGGGTCGCGCGGGATGCGGTGAACCAGGAAGCACCACGTGCCCTCGGCGGTATCGCCCTGGACCGAAAGGACCGGGTTCACGACGTGGTGGGCGCTCCAGCGCGTGCCCGCGGGCAGCACCTCGGCGAAAGCGCGGAGCAGCTCTTCCTTGCCGGAGAACACGCCGAACGGGCCGTAGTCGGCGGCGGCGTCGTCCGTGAAGAGGTCCGCGAGCGCGAGGGCGTTCGCGTGGCTCGGCGCGCCGAGGCAACGGTCGGCGAGGACCGCGTACCGCGCCTTGAGCGCGCGGAGCGCTTCCACCGATTCGAGGCGATCGAGTCGCGAGAGCAGATCGTCCGCGTCGTTCGAGCTCGGCATGGATCCTCCGCATCTTCTCCCCTCTCCCGCGAGGGAGAGGGGTGAGGGTGTCGTCTTACCGCCGACCGCGATGCGACGGATGCGGCCGCTCGCGATGGTGGTGGTGCGGCAGCGACGTCGAGGGGGCCGAGCCGCGGAACCGCTCGAGCGTGGCCGTGGGCTCGCCGCGCGCGGTGAGGTCGGCGAACGCGACGTCCAGGGCCGCCTGGAAGAGCTCGGTGCGGGCGAAACGACCGGCGCGGCCGGCGGAGAGGCGCGGCATGACGCCGATGATGCGGCGGATGCCGTCGGCGTACCTGCGCGAGAGCGCGAGCCGCTCGATGAGCGGTTCGAGGAAATCGGCCACGGCGGCGCCTCGGTCGCGCGCGCCGTCGCACGCTTCCTTGAGCGGTTCGAGCAGGAGCAAGGTCCAGAGGACGGTGTCGTCGAGCGGGCCTTCCTCGTTGGTGCGCCGATCGATGTACTCGAGCAAGCGCCACTGCCGAACACCCGGCCCGTCCTCGCGATCCTCGTCGTAGAGCAGCGAGGAGAGCTCGGGCAGGAGCACGTCGAGCACGCCCGTCTCCCACGCGAGGTAGATCGTCCGGCGCGCCTGACCGCCGCGCAAGAGACGCAGGATCTCCTCCGACAGACGCGGGCGCGCGGCGAGCGCGAGCGACTCGCGGCAGAAGACGATCGCGTCGTAGACGTCGGGCGTGATCGCGAAGCCGAGCCTGCCTGCGAACTTGAGCGCGCGCAGGATGCGCACCGGGTCTTCGCGGAAGCGCGTCTCGGGGTCGCCGATCGTGTGCACCACGCGGCGCTCGACGTCGGCCATGCCGCCGACCCAGTCGAGGATCTGGCGCGCCTCGATGTCGTAGAACAGCGCGTTCATGGTGAAGTCGCGCCGCATGGCGTCTTCACTGGCGACGCCGAAGACGTTGTCGCTGCGGATGAGCAGCTCGGCGGACTCGTCGCCGTCGTCCTTCGGGTTGCGCCGGAACGTGGCGACCTCGATGACCTTGCCGCCCTGGAAGAGGACGTGCACGAGGCGGAAGCGTCGGCCGATGATGCGGGAGTTGCGGAAGAGCTCGCGCACCTCCTCGGGCCGCGCGCTCGTCGCGACGTCGAAGTCCTTGGGGCTCCGATCGAGCAAGAGGTCGCGGACGCAGCCGCCGACGAGGTAAGCCTCGTGGCCGTGCCGCGTGAGGCGCCGAAGGACCTTCTGCACATCCGGGTCGATGCGCGCCTCGTCGAAAGAGACGTCGTAACGACGCGCAGGCTCGGACGGCGGGAGCGGAGCCGGGCCGATGGTGTAGCTCGGCTCGAGGTCAGCCTCGGCGTAATCAGGGAGGGGATTCAGAGGGGAGGGGGTCGTTCGCCCCATGGCTTCCATGCGGCTCGTGGGAGTTTTGCTCGGCTCGCCCGAGCGTTGCGCACGACCAGGGCCGCCCTTCGAGAGGATTCACCGCGTCTAGCAGGGGACGGCCCCGGGGGCAAATGGCCAGCGCAGACAAGTTAGCATTCTCACCGTAAACAGCGACCTTCGGGGGTGTCGCGCAGGGCCTCGGCCATGGCGGCGGCCGAGCCGTAGCGGCGGCTCGGGTCCTTCTCGAGCGCGCGAACGACCACCGCTTCGAGCGCGGTCGAGGCTTCGAGCGCGGCGTTCACCATGCGGAGCTGGGGCGGGCGCTCGACGGCGTGTTTCTCGGCGACCACCGCGGCCGGACCGACGAACGGCGGACGGCCGGCGAGCATCTCGAAGAGCACGACACCGAGCGCGTAGATGTCCGCGGTCGGCTGCGCGACGTCGCCCGCGGCCTGCTCCGCCGGCATGTACTCGGGCGTGCCGACGGCCGAGCGCCGCGTGGTGAGGCGGAAGGAACCGACGCCTCCAGGATCGCCGTCGATCCACGCGAAGCCGAAGTCGAGCAGCTTGACGAGCTCGCGCCCGTCCGGCGCGTGCACGAGGAAGATGTTCTCCGGTTTGACGTCGCGATGCACGACGCCGGACGTGTGCGCGGCGGCGAGGGCGAAGGCGGTGTCGACGGCGATGCGCGTGGCGCGGGCGGGCGTGAGCGTGCGCGCGTAGGAGAGCGTGTCGGCGAGGTCGAGCCCGACGAGAAGCTCGGCCACGAAGTACGGCAGATCGTTCGGCAGGGTGCCGCAGTCGTGGATCTGGAGGACGCGCGGATCGACGATGCGCGTCGCGGCGGCGACCTCGCGGTGGAAGCGCGCGCGCAGCATGTCGTTCGACTGGTGCTCGGGGCGCAGCACCTTCACCGTGACGCGAGGACCGTTGCGTCCGCCGCGCAGCGCTTCGGCGACGTAGACGTGACCGACGCCTCCGCTGCCGAGGTACTGGATGACGCGGAAGCGCTTGTCGATGACGGCTCCGAGGAGCGCATCGGACGTGGCGGAGCTCTCGCGGTGCATCGGCGAGCCATCCTACCGCAGCCGACGCGAGCCGGGGCGACGCATCGCAAAACGTCGCTCACACGTGTGCGACGATCGCCGACACGCGCACCGCTTCGCGAGGCAAGCGAGACCAATCGAGCGAGGCGGCGAGGGCTTCGAGCGGCGCCTCGGCGTCGCCGAGGTCGTGACCGTACGCGCGGGCGATGGCGCGCACGAGCGCGCGCGGGTCGCGACCGGCGTCGCGATGATCACGGAGCGCCATGAGCTTGTCCCGCTTGGCGAGGCGGCTGCCGTCATCGGCGACGAGCAAGGGGACGTGGGCGAACGTTGGAGGTGCTCCGCGGAGAAGTTTGCTGAGGAGGATCTGTCGCGCGGACGAGCTCGCCAGGTCGCCGCCGCGCACGACGTCGGTGATCTGCATGTGCAGGTCGTCGACGACGACGGCGAGCTGATACGCGAAGACGCCGTCGCCGCGACGCAGGACGAAGTCGCCCGTCACCGCGCCGACGTGCTCGGTGCAGGGGCCGAGGACGCGATCGTTCGTGGTGACGATCGCGCGGTCGTCGTCGGGCACGGCGAGGCGAACGGCGGGCGGGCGGCGGAAGTCGCGCTTCTGCATGCCGAAGCGCCTGCACGTGCCGGGATACCGTGGCCCTTCCTCGCCGGCGTGCGGCGCGCTGGCGACGCGGGCGATCTCGGCGCGGGAGCAATCGCAGTAGTAAACGAGCCCGCGCGCGGCGAGGTCGTCGATCGCGGCTTCGTAAAGGGCGAGGCGCTCGGATTGCACGTACGGCGCGAAGGGGCCGTTGGGGGTTTGGGGGCGTAGCTCGGCTTGTCCGAGCGTAGCCCCCAAGCGTGGATAGACGGGGGATTCGTCCCAGCGGAGGCCGAGCCACGCGAGGTCGTCGAGGATGGCCTCGGCCGCGCCGGGGACGACGCGCGGGCGGTCGATGTCTTCCATGCGGAGGACGAGGGTGCCGTCCGCTTGTTTGGCGGCGGCGGCGCAGAAAAGGGCGGCGGCGGCGCTGCCGAGGTGAAGGGCGCCGGTGGGGGAAGGGGCGAATCGGCCGCGGTAGGCGGGCATGGGGGCGGGTATGGTGACAGAACCACGCGGGAGGGGGATCGAACTGGCTGCCGCGTGGTTCGAATCACGCGAGGAGGCGGTCCCGAGGGGGCTTCAGGTGGTTTCGAACCACCTGGAAGGCGGCTCGGCGCGGCTCTTGGGTGGTTTCGTGCGGCGTGGGAGCGGCTCGGACCGGCGGGTCGCGTGGTTCGTCAGGGTGCCTCGGGGGTCTGCGCCGGCGCGCTCGTGGTTTGCTTGGCGGCGGTCGCGCTCCGCGCTCGCGCGTCGGCCTTCTTCTCGGCGTCCCGGAGAGGTCCGAAGACCAGCGCCGCCGTCGCGGGTGCGAGCTCGGCGAGCTCGCCGTCGGCGACGAGGGAATTGGCGACACGAATCCACCGATTGCGGGCCTTCACGAGCGCCGATCCGGAGGCGAGCTCGGATTGTTCGGCGAGGAGGCGGCCCTTTTCGTCTTCGAGCTCGCCGAGATGCTTGCCGAGCGCAATCCACTCCTGGAGGTATTCCGTCAGGAACCTCTGCGCAGGCCCATGGCCGATGAAGATGGTATTCGTGCGCGATGTGATTGCGGGCGTCAGACGCTCGGCGAGCTGCTGTGCCTGGCCCGCCTGCGCGCGATAGGTCTTTTGCATGCTGGGGAGTCCGTCGGGGACGAGGACGTCGCGGAGCTGAATCAAATCGGCCCCGGCCTCGCCGCCGAGCAGCTCGGCGGTGGAGGTGAGATAGCCGTGAACACCTCGAATGATGGCGTCGTGCCGGAGGTCGATCTTGCCCTCCTCGGCGCTGATCTCGTCGAGCCGCGGATTCTTGGACGGCTGGGCGGCGGTGGCGAGGATGGAATGAATCTCGTCGATGCGAGGGAGCTTGGCGGAGAGGTCGGGGATGGAGAGAATGGCCGCGCGGGCGGGGGATTCGGGGTCGGTCCAGGTGGCGGAGACCTGGAGCATTTCTTCGGTTTGGAGGTTCTTGAAGGCCATGGAGAATGGCTGGGACGGTATCATGGGCTACCACGACAAGGCAAGGGAGCTTCCAGTTGGGCTCGCAGGGCTGGTACCCTCGGCGCGGAGGTCCCATGCGCCGTGGCGTCTTCACCTCGTTCCTGCTGCCGCTGCCGCTTCTCTTCTTCGCCTCGGCCGCGCATGCGCTGGAGTTCCGCGTCTGCGTCAAGCCGCCGGACGTCCCGCCCGGCCTGACCCAGTGGGCCTATGAGGAGGGGTCGGCGACGGTGTGGACCACGCGCAGCCGAGCGGAGTTCGCGCGGAAGGTCGAAGGGCGCGCCACGTTCACCTTCGACCCTTATGCCCCGCCAGAGAGCGTCCGTGTCTTGCCGATCCCGTACAACACGCTGAAATGCCCGCCACCGCCGCCGCGACCGAAACCGGCGCCGGCGAAGGATGCGCCGAAAGAGGAGAAAAAAGCGGAGGACGGGAGCGCGAGCAAAGGGGGCGGCAAGCGCGGCGGCGACGAGGAACGCAAAGGCGGGGGCGACGAGGGCAGCGTCGAGAAACGCGTCGAGAAGCATCGCCTCCCGCAGCCGAAGGAGGGCCCGCCGCCTCCGGCGAGGCGGCAAGATCCCGTTTTGCCGCGACAAGGTGTTTTGTCGAGCGAACCGATCCTGCCGCAACGGGAGGCGAAGTGGGCGGACAAGGAGCACGGGCTCCAGGACCGAGGCGGCGCGCTCCCACAGCTCGTGGAGACGGAAGACCGGAAGCCCTTGACCGTCACGTCGTGCGAGCAGACGAAGGAGGGCTGCCCGACGCGGAAGCAGAAGACGCGGGCCGGGGCGGTCCTGGAGCAGGTGGTGATCGCGGGGGCGATCTTCAACCTGCAAATGAACGAGGACCTCCATCGGCCCGACGGGAAGGAATACGGGATCGTCGGCGGGATGAATGCCGACGGGCCAAACGACCCGAGGCTCCAGGCGGCGGCCGCAGCCGTGATGTTCTCGCCGGTCGCGATGGCGCTCGGAAACAGGTTCATGAAGGCGACGTCGGAGGCCTTGGCACGCGGCGAGAAGGTCGTCATCAAGGACGTGAGCGATCTGTCGGAGGATGCCGCCAAGTACCTGGCGGAGGAGTTTGGAGAGGAGCTGACGCAGGCGCTCGCGAAGGCAGAGGTGATCGGGCCCTATCGCGTGATGCAGCACTTCACCGGGAAGCATGGGCGAAAGTGGCAAGCGCACCATATCTACGAGACGGCCAAGATGGAGGGCATCGGTCTCGACCCTCTGGATGGGCCGTCGGTCATCCTTTCGAGCGAGGAGCACAGTATGTTTACGGCCACTCTACGCGATGCTACGAGAGGCATTCCTCCCCGCGAGCTGGCCAAGCTCTGGGACGCATACCAGAAGTCCTACAAATTGAAACCGCACTGGCTGAAGGCGATCGAGCACTATTTCTTGGACTGATCCAAACGGAAGCCCTGCAGGACATAGCCGATGAAAACCAAGTTTCTGTTGCACTTCGATAGCAACGATGTCCCGGGTGGGGAGCAGACCGTCCTTTCGCCCTCGGGCTGCGGACCCGACGTGGCGGAGGTACAAGAATGGCCGATCCGGAGACCCGTCGTCGAGGTCCGACTGGACGCGAACGATCCCCGCCTGCCCCTCCTGCTCCAGCTCCTCCTCGCCTACAAGGTCCAATGGTTCGAGGATCGCTGGGACGAATACACGGACGAGGAGTTCGAAGCGGCACCCCTCATCATTGCGATCGGCACGTGGGAAGTAGAGGTCCTCGGAGGCCCTCGGTTCGGCACGGACTTCGACATCTCGACGGCGTGCCCGACGTGTGGCGCGGGGATACGTCAAACCTCCGCATACGTGCTCGATGGCACGAGCCAGGAGAGCATGCCGAAGCTCGGGGAGTTTCGCGCCGTCGGCAGTTATGGCGAGATCCTGGTCGACGAGCGGCTCGCCGAGACACTCGAGAACGCCGGGCTCTCGGGCCTCTCCTTCCGGAGCGTGTACGCAAGGCAGAAGGATATGCGGCAGACCAAGCTGTCATGGAGGCAGATGTGGGCGTCGCACACGTTGCCCCCGATGTCCTCACGCTCGACGGGCGTCGAACGGGGCAAGGTGTGCAAGGCCTGCGGGCGCAGCAAGTTCAACGTCTCCCTCAAGGAACCTTTGCGCCTCGCGTACCACGCCCAAGATCTCGTCGGAGCGCAAGACGTCAACCGGATGTGGGAGCGTTTCGGTATCGCGCGGTGGAACGGCGATCTGAAGACGGCCGTGCTCTCGCAACCCGATTTTCTCGTCACCCCCAAGGTCTGGCGCATCTTCAAGGACGCAGGCGTGACCGGGTTCAAGTGGCTGCCCATTCGCGTCGTCGAGGACGAATGACGGGGCCTGCCTACCGCCCCCGCTCGTAATCCTTCGCCGCGCGATCGACGATATCCCAATCCCGCGCCGCGCGCTCCGACTCGGCCACGAGATCCGCCGTGAACAGCGTCAGCCCCCAGATCCCATTCTCGCGACGCCGAAACCCGTACCGCGTTCCGCGCGCCGTCTCCACCGTCGCCCGCTCGCCCACGATTTCGACCTTCGCCATTCCCGACAAATCTCGCCGGAGCCGCGTCACGAATCCCTTTTTCGTCGCGAGATCCACCCACACGTCCGCCCCGTCCTCCGCCGTCGCGTGCGTCCGGTATGCGTCGACGAGCCGCGTGCGCTCGGGCTCGGGGTAGGATTGCGCGATGCGCTCGCTCGCCTTCTTGCGGTAATCGCGAATGCTGTAGGCGGCGTGCTGCGCGGAGTCTTCGAGGTAATGGAAGCAGGTGCGGGCGTCGCCCTGCGAGAGGTTGAACGCAATCCGCAGGTAGGCGCCCTCGGGCGTGGTGTCCGGCGGGAAACGAGATGCCGCCCAGAAGATGTAGCCGCCACCGCCGAGCGTGAGGAGGGCGAGGCCGGAGGCGAGGGCTTGTCGGCGCGTGAGGGGCATCGGCGAGGTCAGCGTCTCGTTTCCACGTAAAAGGCCACTCGGCAAGCAGCCGGGCGCATCAGAACGTGTGCACGAACAGCCCGCTCCTGAGCTTCGGCTCGAACCAGGTGCTCTTCGGCGGCATGAGCAGGCCCGCGTCGCTCACCGCGAAGAGCTGCTCGATCTGCGTCGGGTAGAGGTGCAAGCCCAAGGTGAAATCCCCCGCGTCGACCCGACGCTCGAGCTCGCCGTAGCCGCGGATGCCGCCCACGAAGTCGACGTGTTTGTCCCGGCGCGGGTCCTTCACGCCGAAGATCGGGCCGAGCAGGAGGTCCTGCGCGATCGAGCAGTCGAGCGAGGCGACCGGATCCTCGGCGCGCGCAGAATCCTCCGGGGCGCGGAGGAGGTACCACTTGCCCGCGAGGTAAGCGCCGAAGGTGCGCGGCTCGGGCGGCGTCGCGGCGAGGCCGTCGGGGCGCGGCTCGACCTGCATCACGGACGCGAGGCGCTCGAGGATCGCCTCGGGCGAGCGGCCTTCGAGGTCCCGCACGACGCGGTTGTACGGCATGATCTTCATCTGGTCGTGCGGGAAGACGACGGCGAGGAAGACGTCGTGCTCGCGGCCGTCGCCGCGGAACGTCTGGTGCACGCGCGCCGCGGCAGCGCTGCGGTGGTGGCCGTCGGCCACGTAGAGACACGCGATCTGCTCGAAGCGATCTTCGAGGGCGCGCGTGGCGTCGCGGCCGAGCACCCAGAAGCGATGGCCGACGCCGTCCTTCGTGGTGAAGTCGTAGATCGGCGGCGCCTCGGTCGACGCACGGACGAGCGCGTCGATCGTCGGGTCCTTGCGGTACGTGAGGAAGACGGGCTCGTCGTGCGCCGAGAGCTCTTCGATGTGGCGCGTGCGGTCGTCTTCCTTGTCGGCCCGGGTCTTCTCGTGCTTCTTGATCGTGTCCGCGAGGTACTCGGAGACCGCCGCGCAGCCGACGACGCCGATCTGCCGGTGGTCGCCCATGGTCTGCGCGTAGAGGTAGAGGTGCGGCTCGGGGTCCTGGGCGAGCGCACCCTCGGCGATGAGGGTCGCCAGGTTCTTCGCGCCCATGGCGTAGACCGCGTCGTCGTGCTCGTCCGTGCCTTCGGGGAGGTCGATCTCGGGCCGCGAGACGTGCAGGAAGCTCGCCGCGTTGCCCTCCGCGAGCTTGCGCGCCTCGGCCGTGGAGATGACGTCGTACGGCGGGCTCGCGACCTCGGGGGCCAAGGAGGGCGGGGGGCGGAAGGCGCGGAAGGGGCGGACTTTGGCCATGCGAGGCGGTTAACCCGGTTCGGGCGTCGTGTCGAGATGGGCGGCGAGCGGGCCCTCAACGAAGGCGGATGGGCTCTTCGGTGGAGAGGAAGACACGCCGGTTCCGATAGAGGTAGACCTGATTGGCGACCGTCCAGAACAGCGCGAACGGCGCGTGGGGGACGAAGATCGCCGCAGCAGGCAGGACCCAGTGGAGGTAGTAGCCGAACGCGTGCCGCCGCGAGAGCAAGACGGCGACCGTCACCACGAACGAGCACCGCAACGCGGCGACGAGGAGCACGATGAGGCTGCTGCTCCCCTCCCAGAAGGCCTGGGCAGCGATGAACGCGGTCCCCACGCCGCCCATGCCGAGCAGCGCCGGGTAGTAGTTCAACCACGAGAACTCGTGGCGCGGGTCCTGTTGCGCCCGACGCGCGATCGAGAGCTCCCCCGGATCGACCTTCCCCCGATAGACGCTCGTGCTTCGCTTTTGCAGCTCCGCGGCGGCGAGCTCCAGGGCCTCTTCCGTGTAGTCCTCGCGCGCAGAGCCGACGACCGAGCTCAGCTCTTCATCGGTCATCTTCGCGAACCGCGCAGCGGCGTAGGCTCGATCGATCTCCGAGTCCGGCGTCGACATGGCACCCCCGCGCCCGAGAGTGTCGGCCTGCGAGCGCGTCCCGGTCAAGCGCTCGGAGCCGATCGGTCGGATCCTGTGGTACACGTCCCGCCGTGCCCGTGCCCGGAGACGACGACAACGAGCGGCTGACACCCACGATCCCGCCGCCGCCCATGATCGAGTCGCCCTCGGGCGCACGCACGCGGCGGGTGATCGCCGTCGGAGGCGGGCGCGGCGGCGTCGGCAAGACGCTGCTCACCGTGAACCTCGGCGTCTACTTCGCCCAGCTCGGCCGCGAGGTCGTCGTCTGCGACACCGATCCGTTCGGCTCGAACCTGCACGGCGTGCTCGGCCTGGAGACGCCGCCGCTCGTGACGAGCGAGGCCCTCGAAGAAGGCAAGGCCAAGCCCGTCAGCACGATCGTCCCGGGCCTGCGCCTCTTGCCCACGGCCTACGATCCGATGACCGCGACGCCGATCCGCCCGAACCGCGGATCGCACTGGGCACGGCAGATCGAGAAGCTCGACGTCGACTACGTCCTCCTGAACCTCGGCGCCTCGACGACGGCCTCCACGCTGGATCTCTTCCTCCAGGCCGACGTCGGGATCTGCGTGACGGCACCCGAGCCGCTCGCGATCGAGACGACCTACCGCTTCGCCCGCGCGCTCTACCTGCGCGTGCTTCGGCGCGCGCTCACGAAGGAGCGCTTCAAGCTGCGCCTCGTCGAGCGCGTGATCGCGGCGCTGCCGCCGCTCGCCCCGCCGCCCGCGATCGTCGCCGAGATCAAGCGCTACGACGACGGCGTCGCCAAGGTCGCGGCCGAGGAGATGCTGCGCGTCGCGGCGCACCTCGTCGTCGGGCAGACGCGCCTGCGCTCCGACCTCGACCTCGGCATGAGCATGTCCGTGATCGCCGAACGCTTCCTCGGCATCTCGCTCGACTACCTCGGCCACATCGAGCACGACGACGCGGTGTGGCTCACGGTGCGGCGCAGGCAGCCGCTGCTCATCGACAGCCCCACCTCGAAGAGCGCGCGCAACATCGAGCGTGTCGCGCGCCGCATCCTCGCGCTGCTCGCCGCACAGAGCACCCGCGGCGGCGCGCTCCCCCCGCGCGCGCCGGCGGCCCAGCAGCGCGCCGCCGCCCTGCCCGCCACGCTCTACGAAGTCCTCGGCGTGCCGCGCACCGCGGCCGACGACGAGATCCGACGCGCCGTGAAGCGCCAGCGCGAGATCTTCCGCGAGGGCAGCCTGCCGCTCTGCTCCGTCGTCGCGCCCGAAGTCTTGCGCCAGGTGCAGGCGCGGATCGAAGAGGCGCACGACACGCTGCTCGATCCGGTGCGCCGCCGCGCCTACGACCTCTCCACCTTCCCCGACGACACGCCCGCCACGGTGGTGCCGCAGCGCAGCAGCAACGCCGCGCAGATGGCCGAGCTCGCCATGCTCCAGGCCGAGCTCGCGCGGGAGATCAATGCCGAGACCCAGTTCACGGGCGCGCTCCTCCGCAAGGTGCGCGAGTCGCAGGGGATCGAGATCACCGAGATCGCGCAGCGCACGAAGATCAACGTCGCGCACCTCGTCGCGATCGAGAACGAGTCGTTCGGGGACCTGCCCGCGCTCGTGTACGTGCAGGGCTTCGTCCAGCAGATCGCGAAGTTCCTGAAGCTCGACCCGGCGCAGGTCGCGAAGACGTACTCGCGAAGGCTGCGGGATCTCTCCCTGGGACGCGCGAGGGGCAGTGGATAAGCCTGCGGACGAAGCAAGGGACCGGCTTTTTTCGGCCGCCCTCTTCGTGCTGGCGCTCCTGCCGCGCCTCTACGTCGCCATCGCCTGGGCCCGCGAGCCGGTGTGGGACGGGCACTACTACGACTTCGGCGCGCGCCGCATCGCCGAGGGCCTCGGCTATTCCGACGACGTCGTCCTCGGCGGCCAGCGCGTCTGGCACCCGTGGTGCCACTACCCCGTCGGCTACAGCGGCTTCCTCGCGATCTTCTACCGCCTCTTCGGCGCAGGTCCCGCGACCGCGCCCGTGGTCAACGCCGTCACGGGCGCCCTCGTCGCGGTGCTCGTGCACAGGCTCGCGCGGTACGCGACGACGAAGAACCGCGCCCGCGCCGCGGGCCTCCTTTGCGCGCTCGATCCCGGCCTCATCGTCTACGCCGCGCTCGTGATGACCGAGCCCCTCGCCGCGCTCGGCCTCGTCGCGGCCGGGTGGCTCGTCGCGCGGGACGCGAAGGAAAAACCTCTCCGGGGCGCGCTTCTCGCGGGCCTCACGCTCGGCCTCGCCACGCTCGTCCGACCGCAGAGCTTGCTCTGCGCGCCGGCGCTCGGGTTCTTCGCCCTCGGCGGCGACGGCGCGCTCCGCGCGAGGCTCGGGGGTTTGGGGGCGCAGCCCGGCTTGTCCGGGCGTAGCCTCCAAGCGTGGAAGAAGAGTGTGATCACGGCTGGCCTCGCGCTCACGACCGCCGTGCTCGTCGTCCTGCCCTGGACCGCGCGCAACTGCCGGGTGATGGACGGCTGCGCGTTCGTCTCGACGAATGCCGGGTGGAACCTCGCGATCGGCGCTTCCCCGCGCGCCACGGGCCGCTTCGAAACGCTCCGCGCGAGCGACGGCTGCAAGGTCGTCACAGGCCAGGTCCAGCAGGATCAATGCTGGCGCGACGAGGGCTTGCGCTGGATCACGAACGACCCGATCCGCTGGCTCTCGCTCGTCCCGAAGAAGCTCGGCCACACCTTCGACCACGAGTCGTTCCCGATGGGCTACCTCGGCGAGGCGAACCCCGCGGCCTGGCCCGAGCCCCGCAAGGCCACGGGCCGCGCCGTGCTCACCGCCGTGCACGTCGCGCTGCTCGCGCTCGCCGCGCTCGGCCTCGTGGCCTCTCCGCTCGGGCGTTTGCCGCTCCGCGCGCGCCTCACGCAGATCGCCGCGCTCCTCGCCGTCGTCGGCGTCGTGCTCCACGGGATCCTCTCCGACGCGCATCCGTTCTGGCCGCTCGCCGTGCTGATCGTGCTCCTCGGCGCCTTGCCGCTCCCCGGCGCGCCGGCCCGCAACGCGACCGTCTCCTACCTCGTCTTCGCCGTCGGGACCGTGGCGCTCACGCACGCGATCTTCTTCGGCGAGGACCGGTATCACGTCGTGATCACGCCGATCCTCTGCTTGCTCGCGGCCCTCGCGTGGAGGCCGTCCGGAGCGCTCGCCGCGCTCTCACCCGCGCCTGCAGACGTTCCCCCACCGCCCTGACCAGGTCTGGTAGAGTACCGTCATGTTGAAGAACCTGAGCCGCGAGGATCGTCTCCAGGTGATGCGGTTCGTGTGCTCGTTCGCCTGGGCGGACCTCGAAATCAAGCCCAAGGAGCGCGCCCTCGTCCACAAGATGGTCAAAGAGCTCCACCTCGATCCCGACGAGGCGAAGCAGGTCGAAGGCTGGCTGAAGGTGCCGCCGCGCGCCGAGGAGGTCGACCCGGCCACGATCCCGCGCGCGCACCGGCAGATGGTGCTAGACGCCGCCCGGCGCATCATCAAGGCCGACGGCAACGTCGACCCGGAGGAGCAGGAGAGCCTGTCCCTGCTCGAACAGCTCCTGGCGTGACGGTGAGGGGCTCCGCCCGCTCCCGTCCGCTCCCCTTTTGATCCCCAACGCTCGAGCGCACCCGTTCGTGGTGTCTCGGCGCACCCTTCACGCTCCCGCCGTGTGACGACCGTCAAGCGAAAAAAAAGTCGCGGGCGTGTCGATCCGGCCCTGGCTCGTTCGTCGCCCCCTCGGAAGACGGTTTGTCCCAACGGGCGCAGGTGATGTCTGTGCCGAGAGGAGGTACGCGCATGTCCAGGCTTCGGGTGAACGCATTCTCGATCTCGATCGATGGGTACGGCGCCGGTCCCGACCAGAGTCTCGACCATCCGCTGGGCGTTGGCGGCCCCGCGCTGCACAAATGGGTCTTCGGCACGCGGACGTTCCAGAAGATCCACGCCGATTTCGCCGGAGCGCTGATCGGCGACGAGGTGGGCCGAGAGGGCGTCGACGACGATTTCGCCGCGCGCGGCTTCGAGAACGTCGGCGCCTGGATCCTCGGCCGCAACATGTTCGGGCCGATGCGTGGCCCCTGGTCCGACGACGGCTGGAAGGGATGGTGGGGGGAAAACCCGCCCTACCATGTGCCCGTCTTCGTGCTCACGCACCATGCGCGCGCGCCCATTACGATGGAGGGCGGAACGACGTTCCATTTCGTGACCGATGGCATCCATGCCGCGCTGAAACGCGCGACGGAGGCGGCGCAGGGCAAGGACGTCCGACTCGGCGGCGGCGTCGCCACCATTCGCCAATACCTCACCGCGGGGCTCGTCGATGAGCTCCACCTCGCGATCTCCCCCGTGCTCCTCGGCCGGGGCGAGCACCTCCTCGCCGGCATCGATATGGTGCGCCTCGGCTACACGTGCACGGAGCACGTCTCCACGGCCCAGGCCACGCACGTTGTCCTGACGAGGTAGCTCAAAAGATCCCGAGGAGCAGGAGAGCCTGTCCCTGCTGGAGCACCTCCTGGCCCCACGGGCTCCGGTCGGCCCCCATACCCTCCGCTCGTATAAAGGTTCGTGTAACCGTTCGCCACCCAGCGTCCGTCTGGTACGCTCGGCGCGTGCTTCGCAAAGGTCACGGTCGCCAGCGCAGGCCGTGGGGGATCCCCCTCGCGTGCGTGGCGGCCGCGCTCGCCCTCACGCTCGCTCCGGCCAGGCACGCCGACGCGTTCCCGCACGTCGTCCGCTCCGGCGAGACGCTCGCCCAGATCGCCGAGCGCGTGTACGGCCGCGTCGAGATGGAGCAGATCCTCGTCGCGGCAAACTCCCTCGACGCAGGCAGGGGCCTGTCGATCGTGCCCGGCATGCGCCTGGAGATCCCGTCCGTCGGGCACCACCGCGTCGCCGCCGGCGAGACCTGGACCTCGCTCGCCGACACGCTGCTCGGCCACCCCGAGCGCAGCGACGTCCTCGCCTTCGCGAACGAAGCCAAGCCCTGGATCCAGCCCACCGAAGGCCAGGAGATCCGCGTCCCGTACAACCTGCGTTACGTCGCGGGACCGGGCGACTCCACGCTGACCGTCGCCTACCGCTTCCTCGGACAGCGCGACAAGGCGTGGATGCTCGATCGCTACAACCGCCTCGGCGGCGAGTCGCTCCAGCGCGGCGACGTGGTGCTCGTGCCGCTCACCGAGCTCGAGCTCACGACCGAAGGAAAGGCCCTCGCCGCGAGCGCCGGCGCGCTCGTCCGCTCGGAAGGCGCAGGCCGCGCGCGCGAAGCCCAGCGCCGCGCCGAGACCGAGCTGCCGCAGCTCGCCGCCGACGTGCGCACGGGCCGCTACGTCGACGCCGTCGCCCGCGCGAGCCGCATGCTCGGCTCGGGCGAGCTCTCGCGCACGCAGCTCGCCCAGATCCACCAGCGCCTCGTCGAAGCCTACGTTGCGCTCGACGCCCAGGGCCTCGCCGAGACCTCCTGCCTCGCCTGGCGCGAGGCCGACCCGGCGCTCGTCCTCGACCCGATCGAGCTCTCGCCGAAGATCGTTCGTGCCTGCACGAGCGCGAGCACGCTCGGCGCGGCCGCGCCGCCTCCCGCCGTGATCCCTTCTGCCTCCGCGTCCGCGGCTCCGTCTGCGCCGCGCCGCGCGCCCGTGGGAGGTCGGTAGGCGTGGAGTCTGGCGAGACGCGCGCCCCGGTCTCCTCCGACGCCGAGTATCTCGCGCCGGGCACCGTCGTCGCCTCGCGGTACACCGTCGAGTCCGTCGTCGGCGAGGGCGCGAGCGGCATCGTCTACGTCGCTGCGGATGGCGAGACGGGCGCGCGTGTCGCGCTGAAGGTCATCCACCGGAGCCTCTGCTTCGACCCGCTCTTCTCGCACCGCTTCACGCGCGAAGCCTCGATCCTGAAGCAGCTCGAAGGCAACCACATCGTGCGCCTGCTCGACGTCACCGAGGACGACGGCTTGCCCGTGCTCGTGCTCGAGTACATCGAGGGCCTCTCGCTCGAAGCGACCTTGCGCAAGCACCGGCCTTCGATCGAGGAGGCCGTGGAGATCACGCTCCAGATCTGCGCCGCGCTCGGCGCCGCGCACGCGGGTGGCTTCGTCCACCGCGACCTCAAGCCCGGCAACGTGATCATCCAGGGCGAGCTCGGCACCGGCCGCGTCCCCATCGTCTGGGTCGTCGACTTCGGCCTCGGAAAGGCCTTGCACCGCGATCCTTCGGGCACCTCGCTCACCGAGCGCAACATGATCCTCGGCACGCCCGAGTACATGTCGCCCGAGCAGGTCCGCGGCGACGAGCTCGATCATCGCTGCGACATCTACGCCGCCGGCGTCCTCCTCTTCGAGATGCTCACCGGTCGCGCGCCGTACACGGGCAAAACGCCCATCGCGGCCATGACGGCGCACCTCACCGAGCCCGTCCCCTCGCCGCGCGCGTCGAGCCCCGATCGGGACATCCCGCCCGCGCTCGAAGCCGTCGTCCACCGCGCCCTCGCGAAAAACCCCGACGAGCGGTACGAGACGGCGCGCGCCTTCGCCGAGGCCCTCTCCTCCGCGCGGGACGGGCATCACGTCATCGCGCCGGCGGCCGTCGTCGACGCCGACGCTCTTGCCATGGGCGACACCGAGCTCGAGCTCCGCACGGCCGTCGCGAAGGCCGTCGCGCTCGAACCCAAGCCCGCGCCGATCGCGAAGCCCCCCGCGGAACGCCCGGGACGCCCTGTACCGTGGGTCTTCATCGCGCTCGTCCTCGCGGCCGTGGCGATCGCCATCGGCGCGATGGCGGGCGCGCGGTAGACGCGCGGCGCGCTTCGCGGATGGCTTTCGCCGCGCATCGCGGCGATAATGCACCGCGACCATGAAGACGCGCTTTCTTTGGAAGAAATATTTCCTCGCGGCCTCAGCCCTCGCCCTCGGGGTCGCGGTTTTTCCGAGCGCGGCACGCGCCGAGGTCGTCGCCGTCGATTGCGACGTCGATCCCGACTGGTGCAAGACCGCCCCGATCGCGTTCTCGCACAGCGACACGCTCCCGATCGAATGGAGCTTCGACACGGGGTGGGTCCCGGCGAACTCGCCGCTTCAGGTCCACCTCTGGGCGGGCGTCTATGCGACCACGCGCGTCTCGCTCAAGGGCGCGCTCGAGACGAGCTGGCCCGAGGCGCTGCTCCTTCGCGCGCCGGGCGCGCCCGAGGGCGGCTTGCTCTCGTATCACTACGGCGTCGAGCTCGGCGCGCAGGCGCAGCTCCACGTGAAGATCGCCGGCATCCCGTACGACTGGGTCGGCGACATCCCGTACATCCCGCAGATCGACTTCCAGGTCGAGGGCGAACAGGTCTTCGACGCGTGGGGCTGGAAGCCCGGCGCCACGCTCGCCAGCAAGACCACGCCGCAGACGATCATCGAGGTCGGCCTCAGCGACATCATCAGCATCCCCAGCGTCCTCGTGGACGGCGGCCTCAAGGTCGACGTGCAGATGGAGCTCGCCGCGACGTACACGACCGAGCGGATCGTCGTGGAGAACGCCGAGGGCAAGAGCGTCGCCGGCGGCGACATCACCGAGGAGGGCGGCGAGACGAAGGCCGAGTATTTGAACGGCCCCTCGATCGACCTCGACGTGCATCCCGAGGGGCACATCGATTACGACGGCATCATCCACCTCATCCCGGGCATGTGGGTGGAGATCCTCGGCCAGAACTTCGCGTTCGACCTCGTCGACATCCCGATCTCGTTCCCGATCACCGAGACGCAGTGGTCGTTCCCCAAGCAACGCGTGCACGTCCCGCTGCCCGACGTCGTGCTGCCGAAGACCGAGATCGATTTCGGCGAGATCGAGGTCGGCCAGAAGAGCCTCGAGAGCTTCAGCTTGTGGAATGCGGGCGAGGCGCGCGCGAAGGTCACGATCGTGTCGAGCAGCCCCGAGCTCTTCCCCGCGTGGGATCCGAGCCTCGACATCGAGCCGGGCGTCACGGCGGATACGGCCGTGCGCTTCATGCCCAGGAAAAACGGCCCCTTCGAGGCGACGTTGTTCATCGCCTCGAACGACCCGAACGACCCGGTGCAGGAGATCGTCTTGAAGGGCGTCGGCTTCGGCGGCCCCGTGGCTCCGTCGCAGGACATCTCGCAGGAGAGCGGCTGCGCCTGCCGCGCCGCGGGCGGCGACGCGCCCACGCCCGCCTCGGGTGGCCTCGCCCTCGCCGCCCTCGCCGGCGTCGCGGCCTTCGTCCGGCGCGTTCGCAAGGGGGGTCGGGGCTGACCCCCATGGGTCACACACGACCCTCCTGACGGAACGTCATAGGATCGACACACACGTCATTTCGGTAGCTTACAAAATCAAGCGTGGGTCTGCCACGACCCCCCCATCCGATGTAAATCTGCGAAACTTCGCCAATTCCTTGGCTGGCATGTCGCTTGCTGATGTCCATTCCGGACCTGACTTCAGCATCGGGGAGTTCCTGACATGTCGACGGCCACGCTGGACCAGCACAACCACGAAACCCAGCCCTCTTCGCAGACCCGCGCCGTGCGCCAGGCGCTCGTCTCCATGGGATCCCGCGTCGTCGGGCAGAGCGCCGCGATCGAGGAGGTCGTCCGCATGATCGGAGGCCTCACGATGTCCCGCGCGCCGATGCTCTTCGTCGGCGAGCCCGGCACCGGCAAGCGCTTCTTCGCCCGGGTCCTCCACGAAACGGCGGCCCAGGGCCCGCTCGTCGTGCTCTCCGACGAGGGCGCGCCCATCGACGACGCCGCGCTCCGCACCGCCGCCGAGAGCGCCCGCGGCGGGACGCTCGTCGTCGTCGGGATCGATCGCCTCCCCGAAGGCCTCGCCGAAGAGCTCGCCGCGATCTCGAACCGCGGCGACACGCGCCTCATCGCGACCGCCGAGCGCCCGCTCGATCCTTCCAGCTGTCACGCCGCGCTCTGCGCGCTCTTCACCGCGACCACGGTCCATCTGCCGACCCTGCAAGAGCGCGCCGACGACCGGCCCCTGCTCATCCAGCACTTCTTCGACCTCCACACGACGCGCGCCCGCCGGAGCGATCTGCGCGGCATCTCCCCCGAGGCGATCGCGCGGCTCGAAGAGCACGCGTTCGTCGATCATGTGCGCGGCCTCGATCGCGCGATCGAGCAGGCGGTCGGGTTTGCCGAAGGACCTTACGTCACCGTCTCGGATCTGCCCGAGGAGATCCGCAGCGCGCAGGCGCAAGCCGCGCCGCTCCTGCTCGGCGCCCTGCCCGTGCAGGGGCTCGATCTGCGCGCCGCGGTCGAGGAGTTCGAGACGCGCATGATCCTCCAGGCGCTCGAGCGCACGGGCTGGAACAAGAACCGCGCCTCGCGCCTGCTCGGCCTGAATCGCACGACGCTCGTCGAGATGATCAAGCGCAAGCGCCTCGCGCCGCCGCCGAGCGCCCGCAGGCCGATCTCCACGAAGGCCGACGCGCACGAGGCGCTCGCCGACGCCGAGTGATCAGCGCATCACGTCCTTGAAGCTCATCGCCGGCTTCGGCGGCCCCTCCTGGGCCAGCCGGATCACGAGGTCGGCCATCTTCTCCACCACCCACGGAAAGTGCTCGGGCCCGAGCGACGTGATGTCGAAGTCGGGCGCCGAGTTCATGAAGTCGATCGCGTACGGCACGCCGTCGCGGATCGCGAGCTCGACCGTGTTCATGTCGTAGCCGAGCGCGCGACAGAGCGAGCGAGCGTCCTCCACGCACCGCGCGAGCAGCGCGGGTTCGAGCGCGGGCATCGTCTCGCTCGCGCGCACGTACCTGTCGAAGTGACCGAGCCGCGGATCCCAGAGCGCGGGCCGCACGTGCTCCTTGCCGATCACGATGCACCGCACGTACTGCGACCACGGGATCGCCTCCTGCGCGATCATCGTGAGCGTCCCCGTCCGATCGTAGGCCTGCCAGAGCTCCTCGAGCGAGCTCACGCGGTAGACGTCACGGAAGCCTCCGCCCCAGTGCGGCTTGATGAACATCGGAAAGCCGAGCTCGCGCGCCGCGCCTTCCCAGTCGAGCGGGAAGCGCAGGTTGCAGAGCGTCTGGCTCGACACACCCTCGCCGTACGACTTCGACGGCAGGACCACGGTCCTCGGCACGCGCACGCCGAGCCGCGCGGCGAGCGCCGTCCCGAAGAGTTTGTCGTCGGCGATCCGCCAGAACGGGTTGTTCACCACGCGCGTGCCGTTCAGCACCGCGAGCTTCAGCACGGGCTGGTAACACGTCACCTCGTGCGAGATGCGATCGACGAGCACGTCGTACGGCGGCGGCCGATCGATCGAGGTGATGTCGAGCTCGGCGTAACTCGCCACGACGCCTGCGTCGCGCCGCGCGACCTCGGCGATCAGGGCATCGGGAAACGAGCGCTCACGTCCGACGAGCAAGCCAACGCGGAGGACCATGGAGCCGTCCTACACCAATCCTCCGCGCTCGTCACAGGGCCATGGCGCGCAGCTCGCGCTTCAGCACCTTGCCTGTCGGGTTGCGCGGCAAGGACGGAACGAACACGAACTCGCGCGGCACCTTCGCGCCCGACAGCCGAGCGCGCGCGAACGCTTCGAGCTCCTTCGGCGCGACGCTCGCGCCCGCCCTGAGCACCACGAACGCGCGCACCCGCTCGCCCCACGCTTCGTCCGGGACGCCCACGATCGCGACCTCCGCGACCGCTGGATGATCGTGCAGCACGCCCTCCACCTCGGCCGGATACACGTTCACGCCGCCCGAGATGATCATGTCGCGCTTGCGGCCTTCGAGGAAGAAGTAGCCGCGCTCGTCCCTGCGCGCGAGGTCGCCGACCGAGAAGAACCCGTCGCGCATCGCGTCGCGCGTGCCCGCGTCGTCGGCGTGATAACCCGCGAAGAGCTGCCCGCTCCGCGCGTAGAGCTCGCCCACCTCGCCGGGGCCGCAGATGCGCCCTCTCTCGTCGTAGAGCCGCACCTCCGCGCCCGGGATCACGCGTCCGATCGTGCCCGGCGCCGCGCGCAGATCCGCCGGCTTCGCGAGCGTCACCACGCCCGTCTCCGTCGCGCCGTAGAAGTTGAACAGTTTGTCCCCAAAGATCCTGAGCACCTCGTTCGCGAGCGGGACCGAGATCGCCGCGCCGCCCGTGAAGATCGCCTTCAGCGACGACGTGTCGTAGCGCCGGATCCTCTCCTCCCCGAGCTCCACGATCCGATGCAGCATCGTCGGCACCACGGCCGTCGTGGTCACGCGGTAGCGCTCGATCGCTTCGAGGAACGACTCGGGCCGGAAGTCGCGCAGCACGATCACCGTGCTGCCGACGAGGTACGACATCGTGAGGAACCCGAACGCCGTCGCGTGATAGAGCGGGCACACCGCGAGGTGCACCTCGCCCACCTGCATCGGCGTCTCCCCGATGAACGCGAGCGCCGCGCTCGTCGCGCCCTTCGCGAACTGCCGCACGGCGCCCTTCGGTTTGCCCGTCGTGCCCGACGTGTACATCACCACCGCGGGCTCGTCTCCGGGCCTCGGCGGCGGCCCCTTCGCCGACGCGACCAGCGCTTCGAGCGTCGGGAACGGCTCGGCCGCGCCGCCCACCGAAAAACACCGCTCCGCGCCGATCTGCGTGAGCCTCGGCGCCACCTCGCGCACCGCGTCGGCGACGTCCACGTCGAAGAACAACGCGCGCGCGCCCGAGTGCGTCGCCACGTACTCGAGCTCGTTCGGCGTCGACCGGTACGAACAGCTCACCGCGCCACACCCGAGCTTCCCGGCGGCGATCTGCAGCAGCACGAACTCCGGCCGGTTCTTGACCATCAGCGCGATCCGATCGCCCGGCCGAACGCCTCGCTCGGCGAGCCCCGCGGCGATCCTCTCCAGCCGCTCGTTCATCTCGGCGAACGAGTACGCGCGCTCCTCGACGAGCCTGCCGCTCGGCAGCGCGTGGAGCCCGACGAGGCCCACGGTGTGGGGATCGTTGTGCGCCATGAAGTGAAAGAGCAGCGGCGGCGCGGCCTTGCGGGTCCGCACGAGCTCGCGCGCGGCGGCTTCGAGCCCGGCCCAGTGGACGTGGCTCGGCATCTTGGTCTGGATCGCGACGCGGCCTACGGTCCGCGCCCCGAACACCACGTCCTCGGCGGCCCGCTTGAGCGAGGAGAGCCTCTCCTTCCAGTGCATGCCCGGATTGTAGTCTCGCGACGTTGGGGATAGGTTACTCCCGTGAGCGACCGGCGAACCACCGGAGGCCGCGCGGCCATCGAGCTGAACGTCGAGTACAAGCGCCTCAACACGTTCTTCGCCGACTACACGCGCAACATCTCGAAGGGCGGCACGTTCATCCGCACGGATCGGCCCCTCGACGTGAACACCGAGTTCGTCTTCGCGCTCAGCATCAAGAACCTGGCCGAGCCCCTGCGCCTCCGCGGGCGGGTCAAGTGGATCGTGCGCCCCGTCGACGCCACGCCCGACTCGCCCGCCGGCATGGGCATCGAGTTCCAGTACAACGGCGAGAACGAGCGGCGCGAGACCGAGTCGATCGTCGAGAAGCTCATGGCGAACGAGCTTGGCGACGAGCTCGCCGGCAAGCTGCTCGGGCACAAGCCGAACACGAAGACGTAAGCGCTCCGAGCTCGGTTCGTCTACGCCGGTTTCGAGCCTGCTTCTGCGGCGAGGGGCCCTCGTCGCCTCGTGCAGGTTCGCGCCCGCCGTGTACACTCCGCGAAGATGCCTTCGAGATCTACGCCCCGCGCGCGCGCGTTCGCCCGAGCCATCCTCGCCTCGCTCCTCGCCGCCGGCGCCGCGGGCTGCGGGACTTCGGTGAAGCCCACGAAGACCCCCGTGCAGGTCGTCGAGGGCCCGATCAAACCCGCCGACGTCCAGGACGCGGACTTCGCCGCGACGCTCGCGCGTGTCCTCTCGGACGGCTCACGCACGCCCGAGCGGCTCGGCACCGTCGCGGGCGTCGTGCGCCGCCAGCTCGCCCACGCCGAGCGACGCTTCGCGCTCGGCGAGCCCGAGCGAGGGACCGCGAGCGTGATGGGCGCGCTCTACCTCGTCCGCGTCGGCGAAGGCCAAGGCGCGATGGTCGATCCGGCCGGCGCGCGCGCGCTCGACGGCGCGATCCGCTACCTCTCGAACCTCGGCGACGAGGGCCGCGTGCACGCACTCATGCGCATGCGCGCCGCGGCGCTCGGCAAGGAAGCGCCCGGCCGCGCCGAGCTCGACGAGCACCTCTCGAACCTCGAGCGCTGGATGGGCGACACGCACGCGGGCAGCCCCGGCGTGCGGCTCGGCGCCGAGGCGCGTTACCTGGCCGCGCGCGCGATGGTCGACCCCTCCGGCGAGACGCTCGACGCCGCGGCGAACGCGATCGAGGCGTGGGTCAATCGTGGCATCGAGATCAACCGCATCTTCCGGCAGACGGGCAAGCGACCCGAGCGCGCCGAGGCCATGGAAGCCGCGCGCTCCATCGAGACGGGCGCGGTCATGCTCGCGTCGATCTTCATCCGCCACGGCGACGCGCAGGGCGCGTTATCGCGCATCGAGAGCTCCGAGGTCCGGCTCATCACCGAGCCTTCGCTTCGCAGAAGCCTCATGGTCGCCTCCGAGGACGGCGACGCGCAGGCGTGGGAGATGGTCGCCGCGGCGTTCGCGAGCGAGGGCGCGCCGACGGGCGAGGACGAGGACGAACGCGAAGAGCGGCTCGATCCGCGCCTCGTCGAGGCGGGCGTCTGGGGCAGCGTGCTCGAAGCGTACCGCAAGGACCCGAAGAACTTCCGCATGGCGGCGTTGCTCGCCGAGGAGCTCGTTCGCATGGGCATGTCCGAGGGCGCGCCGACCGTGCTCGCGGGCGCGCTCGGCGCGCAGCCGAGCGCGAGGTTCGTCGCGGCCGCGAACCGCATCGTCTACGAGGCCATGGCCACCGACGCCGACGCGGGCGACGTCGACGCCGTTCGCCGCACCTTCCGCGCCGCGGCGCCGATCCTCGCGGCCGCCGATCGCCCGGAGATCGCGCAGGCCGCCCTCGAACCCACGCCGGCGCGCCTGCGCTTGCTCATGGCCTCCGTCGAGGTGCGCAGCGGCGACCTCACCGCGGCGCGCCCGCTCTTCGTGGCCGCCGCGAAGGGCGATCCCTCGGTCGCCGCGTGGGTGCGCGTCGCGCGCGCCGATCGTCAGGCCAAGGATTCCGCGGCCGCGCTCGACAACCTGCGCCGCGCGTTCGCTGCGCCCGACGCGCGCGTCGCGCTCGCCGACCTCGCCGAGGCGCACCTGCTCGCGTTCGAGATTCAGCGCGACCTCGGGGCCGAAGGCCCGGCGAAGGCCGAGCTCGCCGAGGCGCTCTCGGCCGCGCTCGCCTCGCAGAAGCAGCGCGGCGACGTGGGGACGCGCTCGCGGGCCGAGAGCTTGCTCGCCCGCGTCCTCGAGGCGTACGGCGACGCCAAGGCCACGCGACGCGCGTCCGATCGGGCCCTCGCGGTCGCGGCCACCGATCGCCCTGCGCTCGGCGCCACCATCCTGCAAGTCACCTCGCGCGCGCTCGTGCGTCGCGACCTCGACGCGGCGCGCGCGGCCGTCCGCCAGGGCCTCGACGCCGACGTCGATCAGGAAGAGCGCATTTACGGCGGCCTATGGCTCTTGCTCCTCGAACGGGAGCTCAAGGCGGCGCCGGACGACACGGCCACGCGTGCGCTCGCGACGAACGGCGATCGTGACGCGTGGGTCGTCAAGCTCGCGCAGTGGGCGCTCGGGCGCATGACGGACGAGGCCCTCTTTGCGTCTGCGCAGAACCCGGCGCAGCGAGTCGAGGCGGAGTTTTACACGGCCATGGCACGCCGCGCGTCGGGGGATCCGGCGGCGCAGGAGCGTTTGCGCAAAGTCGCGGATAGCCCGGTCCTCGATCTCGTCGAGGTCCAGCTCGCGCGGGATCTGCTTGCGCCGAATTTTCGCGCAGAGCTGCCCCAGGGCGTCGCGTTGCCCTGAACGGCCGGCCCTGGGAAGCGCATTTCCCTCCCGCAGCCGGTGACGAATGATATCATACAATCATGAAATTCTTATGGCTGCGGGGTACGTCCATCCTCGTTTCTGCAAGCGCGCTCGTCCTCGCCGGCTGCGGCGCTGACGGACCTGTCGTCTGGCCGATCAGCGGCGCGACGGACGGTGATTTTCCGCTCTCATCCACCTTTGGCCCCCGTGTCCGTACGGACGACGACGTCTACGACTTTCATCGGGGCATCGACATGGCCGTCCCCGAGGGCACGGACATCTCCTCCATCGCCGCCGGCCGGGTCAGCGAGATTCAGGAAAATACGAGCGCCGGCGGAATGCTCGTGAAGATCGATCACGGCGGCTACTTCAGCACGTACGTGCATTGCTCCGAGGTCGACGTCGACGTCGGGGACAGCGTCGACGCGGGCGAGGTCATCGCGCAGAGCGGCAAGGCCTCGAATGGCTTCGCGCACCTGCATTTCGAGATTCGCAAGCCCGGCGACAACAAGGCGGACTGCGTCCACCCGCTCGACGTCCTGCCCTACGCCGACAAAGGCGCGCCCACGCTGGAGATCGGCAAGGTGGACATGACGAATCCCCTCGAGCCGAAGGTCACGATCACGGTGCGTATCCCCGCGGGCGAGCTCGATCTCCGCCGCGTCTCCGTCGCCACGTTCGAGGCCGACGCGGGCAAGATCCTCGAGGACCTCGTGCCCCTCTCCCAGCGGGACTACGACATCGAGGCCTGGAATCGCACCTATACGTCGAGCGAATCCGACGTCGTCATCGACGACCCGAACAACGAGGGCATCCTCGTGCGCCCGCAAAAATACAACAACACGATGCCCTCCTACGAGATCGATTTCACGTTCACGGGGCTCGTCGGCACCGTGACGAGCGGATTGCTCCGCGTCCGGGCCGTGGCCGAGGACGCGAGGGGCAACGTGATCAGCGTCGAATCGCAGTGAGGCGCAGAAAACCTGCCCGCGTCAGGGCAGGATGTTGAGATTGTCGAAGCGCCCCCGGCCTGGGTTTGGCGCCGCCTCGTCGATTCCTCCGACCAGGGCCACGTACAGATCTCCGGGGGGCAGCGGGTTCGGCGCGCTCGCCTGCACCGTCCATTGCTGCGCGTCGGGCGACGTCTCCCAGAACGTCGTCCCGTCCTGCTGGCGAATGCGCCAGAACGCGTGCTCTTGGGGATCGTAATCGAGGAACCCCACATCGGTGAAGCTGCCGGCGAGAATCTTGTGGAAGTACAGCGTCCCCTGGTAGGAAACGATCTCGATCGCGTTATCGAGCTCCGTGCCGATCTGGAGCGATGCAAAAGCTTGGAGGGTCGGGTTCGGGACCTCCAGCACCTGGACGAACACGGCGCAATTCGAAATGTCGTACGCCTCGGTCGAGTAATGCACCGCGTACCCGACGGCCCCGGCCCCGATCGTCGCGACCAGGTTGCCCCCGGACTCGGCGATCGACGTGCCGGCGCCTTCCGCGTAGTTCGACCATTTCGCCGAATTTGTCATCCCGTCGTCGAAATCGTCCTGCAAGGCGATCGTGCACTGCGGGGCCCCGCCCCCGCCCCCGCCCCCGCCCCCGCCCCCGGCGCCCCCCGCGCCCCCCGCGCCGCCCATGCCGCCCATGCCGGAGCCGGAGCTGGCGCCGGCGCTGCTGCTCACCTCCGCGCCCCC